>JAIUNW010000010.1 GCA_020161535.1 Bacteroidota bacterium
CGCCTGCACCAGCCGCTAATCCGTCGCTCTCAAGCTGCAGAGAAGAGACTAACGATGACCACGATCCCCGCAGTCTTCCCGCCCGCGCCGCACCCCGAGCGCTGGAAGCGTAATCTTCCCGCCGGCGTGGCCTTCCGCTGGCTGGCCCAGGGCTGGCACGACACCTGCACGCGTGCGAATGCAAGTCTTACCTATGGTCTGATCGTATTCGTGGTGTCGCTCACCACCGTCGCCAGCCTGATCTGGTTCGGCTGGGACTACATCCTGTTTCCGGCGTTCGCCGGCTTCATGGTGGTCGGCCCGGTGGTGGCGATCGGCCTCTATGAAAAGAGCCGGCGGCTTGCCGCCGGCGAGCCGGTCAGCCTGATGCGCATGATCTTCGTCAGGCCGGCTTCCGGCGGGCAGATCCTGTTCACCGGCGTGCTGCTCTGCCTCCTCATGCTGCTGTGGATGCGCGCCGCGGTGATCATCTATGCGCTGTTCTTCGGACTGCGGCCGTTCCCCGGCCTCGATCACATCGCGCCAATGCTGTTCACCACGCCGGAAGGCTGGGCGATGCTGCTGGTCGGCGGCGTGGTCGGCGCGCTATTTGCCGCCTTCTCGTTCGCCATCAGCGCGTTCTCGATCCCGATGCTGCTGAACGAGCGCGTCGACGCGCTCACCGCCATGGGGACCAGCGTCGCGCTGGTGTGGCACAACCTGCCGGCCCTGTTCACCTGGGGCGCGATCGTGCTGGTGCTGTTCCTGTTCAGCCTCGCCACCGGTCTGGTCGGCCTGATCGTCGTCTTCCCGGTGCTCGGCCACGGCACCTGGCACGCCTACCGCGCGCTGCGCGGCGACATCGCTCATAAGGATTGAGATGAGCTGCTGCGCCCCCTCCGTTGACAGCATCACGCCGGCTTTGCCGGCGGCGGAGGAGGTGCAGCTCGCGAGCCGCGACGCCGGCAATGGCGAACGGCAAACCGAACTCTCTGTGCCCGGCATCTATTGCGGCGCCTGCATCCGCACCATCGAGAGCGCGCTCGGAACAATGCCGGGCATCAGTCATGCGCGCGTCAACCTCTCGACCCGGCGCGTCACCGTCCGCTGGACCGCCGGCGAGACACCGCCTCCGTTTCTCGAAGCTCTCGGGCGGCTCGGCTATGCGGCGCACCTCGCCGATCCGGTGGCGCGCGACGAGGACACCGCGCGCAGCGAACTGATCCGCGCCAGCGAACGGTTATTATTGCCCCTGATCACCTGCTCTTCCAGGTCTTCAATCCGCTCACCCAGTTTTTCGATCACCAGGAAATAATTGTCCACGATCAGGTCCAGCATACCATAACAGAGATAATCGGCCGAACGCTGCCGCATTTTCGAATTGGCCATCCGCAACCGTTCCCGCAGGGGCGTAAACACATCGCGGGTAGCATCTTCCTGGAAACTGATCACAAAGTCCTTGCCCAACACAATGCTGATCTGCTCCTGTTCTACCGTACCGGTACTGTTGTTAAAATAAAGCATGTTCAACAGGCAGAACAAAACCCCTTCCACCTCGTCCATCTTGGGCCGCTGGTTCAGGCTCAGGATGTCTTCGATCAACAGCGGGTGTACCTGGTAGTGGTTGCAAATGGCTTCCACATCGGTTTTTCGTAGTCCGTCGACATTGATCCAACTGATGCGGTTGCTCTGGTGAAACGGAAAACAGGCGTCGACCGTATCGAAACTATATTCATCCATGGTCTGCGCGTCGTAATCGAACACATGGATATGTACGGCCGTCGCTTCCTCCCGTACCGGCGGCACGGTGGGGTTTACACTCAAAATTTCTTTGGTACGGCTCGTGCCGAACAATACATCGAGCCCGAGATAGCGGAGATAGCGTTGGCCGGGCTTCTTAATAGTGGCATCAATGGCTTCGCGCAGCATACCATGAAATTAATTCAAATCTGTGATGCCCTCATAATCATTATTTTTATGCTTCGGAAATAGTATGACGGAAGCATTATTGAAAGGACTTGCCCTGGGAAGCATCCTCGCCTTATCGGTGGGCCCCGTGATTTTTACCATTATTAAACAGAGCCTGAACAATGGTCGGGAAGGCGGACTCAGTTTCGTCGCCGGCGTATGGGTCAGCGATATCATTCTCGTGGTGCTCAGCAACGCGTTTTCAGAATGGGTGAAAACCCTGCTGCAATACCAGCGCACCATCGGCTATGTGGGCAGTATTTTCCTGGTGGGCATGGGCATTTATTATCTCTTCCTGAAAAAAGTAAAACTGGCAGCCGATAACCTGGCCGATAGCTCTTTTAGCAAGAGCGATATGGCCCGCATCTTTAGCAGCGGCTTCCTGATCAATACCCTCAACCCCAGCGTAATTCTTTTTTGGCTCATCAATGCCACCGCTTTCTCGGCTACCCATAGCCTGGGCGATCGCATCCTTATTTTTAGCACCTGCATCATCGTCAACATACTGGCCGATGTTGCCAAAGTGCTGATGGCCGGCAAACTGCGCAGTAAACTTACCCTGCACAATTTATCGGTGGTCAATAAAATATCCGGACTAATTTTGATTGGCTTTGGCTTCGCCCTTTTTTGGGGCGTGGCTTTTTTAGGGAACAAGGTCTGAAGCCCCATCCAACAACCCGGAAACAACAACATCGTGAAAAACATCCTCCTCCTATTATTGCTGCTTTCGGGTTTTACCGCTGGCGCCCAGGAAACAACCATGGGCGATTACCTGCTCATGAAAAAACCCAATGGCCGGCACATGGGATCCTATTTTAAAGGCAGTCCTATTTCTTTTTACCTGCCCAATGGCGTTGGTATTGATGGCTGGATCGAAGACGTGCGCGATGATTCTGTTTTTGTGAAGCAATGGAATATCCAAACCTTTATGACCTCGCTGGGCACTACCCGGGTTGATACCGTCGGCTTCTATATCCACAAACTTCGGTACACAGATATCGCCAGTATTATTCCCAAACGCAAAGAAGGCTTCCGGTACGTGAAAAACGGCAGCATTTTTATGATCGGCGGCATCGGCTATGCCGCACTAAATCTTATCAATGGGGCCTACCTGAAAGAACCCCTTACTGATAGCAGAAACCTCACCTCCCTGGGCATCGCTTTGGGCGTGGCCGGCGGCGGATTCATCCTCAATCGCATTCACCGCCACAAAGTGCGAACGGGAAAACAATATATTATCCAGTACATTAAAATGCAGTAGGCCGCCATTTCTTTTATCTTGCAAGCCGATCATGAAAACCAAAGGCCTCGTTCCGCGCATCTGGCGTTTTTGCAAAAGACTGTTCCTGGTATTGTTCATCGCGCAATTTGTTTATATCATTTTGCTGAAATGGATCGATCCGCCTATTACACTTACCCAGTTGGGTTCCGTTTTTACTGGCTACGGATTAAAACGCGATTATGTCAGCCACCGCGAAACGTCCCCCAATATGCGATTGGCAGTGATTGCTTCGGAAGACCAGCTCTTTGCCGACCACAGCGGGTTCGATTGGAAGAGCATCGAAAAAGCGATGGAATACAACAAGCGCAAACCGGGTCGCGTGCACGGTGCCAGTACCATCAGCCAGCAAACAGCGAAAAATGTTTTTCTCTGGCAGGGGCGCGACTGGATTCGCAAGGGCCTGGAAATCTATTTCACGTTTATGATCGAAAAAATCTGGGGTAAGAAGCGGATCATGGATGTGTATTTGAACGTGATTGAAACCGGCCCCGGTGTGTTTGGTGCGGAAGCGGCCGCGCAGAAATACTTTAATAAATCGGCCGCGCGACTGAATCGGGCCGAAGCCGCTCGTATCGCCGCCTGTTTACCCAACCCCAAAAAATTCATTGCGGTGCCTGCCGGTCGCTATGTGAGCAGCCGCGCCTTCCTGATACAGCGGCAGATGAACAACCTCGATAGCGACGAGGATATCCGCAAGATTATTGATTGACAGCCTCAACGCAGCTCTAGGGCCAGGGTCGGGCTATTCTGGCTGATCAATCCTGTTACATTGGTGGCGATTCCCAGTTTCGCACGATACATACCTGCCTCACCAGTCAGGGTAATGGGCGCGCTGTAGACGCCCTCTCTCAGCCCTTGCGGTGCGAGTAATATTCTTTGGTGCAACTGATCGCCCTTGTACACATCCAGCACAATTTGCTTGCCCGCCAGGTTTTCACTGCTACGGAATAACAAATCTTGTGTTTGTCCGCCGACCAATTGCAAGGGCAGGCTCACCGGCTGTAATTTAATTCCCGACCAGGATTGAAAATCGCGCACTTCCGTGCCCCTGAAAACCCCCTTGGGCGTGGCGATGCTATCGGCGCCTTCGCGGAGAACCGTTTCAACCAGGTACACCAGGCGGTGCTGGAATTGCTGTTCGAGCGAGGAGAAATTATACAGGTTGCGACGATAACTGGTGCTGTTCAAGTCGAAAGCCGTGTCCTGCGCATAGAACCAATACTTAGACGGATACTGGTAACTATTGGTGAACACCACCGGCCGGCCGGCCGCTTTTTCTTTGATGGCCTGGGCCCAACCGATATTATTGTGCATCTCATCGCGAAAGCGCTCGTTCAGTGCCGGCACATCAACGGCCATGTATAACCGAAGAATGAAAATCAGTGCCAGCACCGGCAAGCAGAGCCGGTACACCCAAACTGCAAAACGATCATTGGCCGCGAGCCAGCGATGTGCCAGGATCACGAGGGGCACCAGCACCGGCGCGGTCCAGTTGGCTTCCACCCGGCCTTTGAGGGTACTGATGGCAAAAAACACAATGATGCCGAGACTGCTGTATTTTAAAGCGCGGCCAAACGGGTCAGGTGTTTTTTCTTTGATAACGGCATAATACAATAACCAGCCAATCAGGGGGCCGGCAAAAGCCAATTGCCCGGCGAGGTATTCTGTTGTAAACGCCAGGCGATAGGTGGGTGCATTTCTTTCTTTCAGGTGATACCATACCGAAGGAAAATCATGTTGGTATTGCCAGTATACATGCGGCGTAAACAAAAGCACGGCAGCAATGACTGCCAACCAGGCTTTCCATTGCAGGGCCAGCCGCCAATTACTCAGCACGGTAAAGAAGATGATGAGTATGCCGTGGTACTTGCTGTACAGCATCAATGCCATCACCAGGCCCAGCAGCAAAGCCGACGCAACACTGTTCTTCTCCAGAAACTGTTTGTATTGCCAGAAGAAAAGCGCGGTGAAAAAAGTAAGTGGTATATCCGGCACGGCGAGTACGCCGCCGATTTGCAGTACGGCCATCGATGCCGCCATCGCCATAAACAGCCGCTCGTTTTTTACAAACAACATTTTGTACATCAACCACAACGTAAGCCCGTTGAGGATCACCATAAAAAGGCGCACGCCCAATTCATTGGGAAAAAGGGCATACCCGATTTTGATCAGGAAGGCGATCATGGGCGGATGATCAAAATAGCCCCAGTCGAGTTGTCTTGAGTACACCCAGTAATAGGCTTCATCGTCGAGCAGTTGGGTGGTATAGGCCTGTACAATATTGAGCAGGATCCAGCCAATGAAAAACCAGCGCAGGGGATTTTTTTTGATCGCGGCAAACATCAGGACAAATATTTTTTGATGGCAGCTTCGGCTTCTAACAGCCGGTTTTCACGCTCACCTGATACAATGATCCAGGGGGTGGATTGGTTTACCAAAATGTCTTTGTACATCTGGAACAATCGTTCTCTTGTTTCGAGATCAGGATACTCGCGCATTGGATCAGGCGCCCAGGGAATATCGGTATTACAAAGCAGGTAAAGATCGTATTGCCGGGTTACGATCTGGTCAAGGATGAAGGGATGACATTTGCCAAATACAAATTCACACCAAACCTTCATCACCAGCATATCAGTGTCGATAAAAAGATAGGGATGGGCCGCTGGCTGTTCAGTCAATTGCCGCGCGTGTTGGTCTTCAAGTGCCAGTTGGCCTTTCGCGATTTGTAATAAATCATCGTAATTGTATGTCAAGCCATTTTTCTGCAGAAAAGTGCGTGCGTATTCCGGGCACCACAATGTTTGATAATGGTCGGCCAACTGTTCGCACAAACTGCTTTTTCCGGTAGACTCAGGTCCGATAACGACAATCTTCTTCCACATACGGCCTGCAAGTTAATCTTCCTTATATTTTTTTCTCCAGGAAAGCAACCCGGCTACGGCCAATACCAGCAATACCAGAAACTGGAAGCTGGTGAACACATATCCCTTCACAAAATACAGCGGTATGGAAGCCAGGTTGGTGATGATCCACCAATACCAGCTTTCAATTTTTTTGCGCGCCATCAGCCACATGCCTGTATAGGCGCTGGCGCTGGCCAGGGCATCGGCCCAGGGAATAGCTTCGGGCGCAAAAGCTTGCTTGAGCCAGTGCAGGCAGAAAAACAGAACGCCATAAAAAACGCCAAAGAACAGCCATTGTTGCAGCCAGTCTTTCCGTGAAGAAGCAGTGATTCGTAGAACATGTTCCTGGTCGGTACCCCGTCGCGCCCAAAGTACCCAGCCGTATACACTCATGACCGAGTAATAGATGTTCACCGATGCCTCCCCATATAAATGTCCCTTCAAGCTCAGCCAGGTATAAATCAGGGTATTGACCAATCCCACGGGGTACACAAGAATATTTTCTTTGCGGCTGAACCAAACGCTGGCAATGCCCGCGATGGTGCCGATGAATTCAAGTGCGGTCGTGTGTTGAATGCCGGTAATAAACTGTTCCCAGATAGCGCCTGCCATTCATTAAAAGTGCATCGGAAATTTTAATTTTCGCGGCCTGCCTGGAATATAATTTGATAAACCAGCAATAATTCGCAATGCCGTAGTTTTGGAAACACATTTTTAATTTAAAAAACAGCTATATGATTCGCAATGCAACAGCCGTTTGGAACGGTTCCGGTAAAGAAGGCAAGGGATTTCTTTCTACACAGAGTGGAACCCTGAAAGACACCCAGTATTCTTTTAATTCCCGTTTTGAAAGCGGTGTTGGCACCAACCCTGAAGAGTTGGTGGCCGCTGCCCACGCGGGTTGTTTCACCATGAAACTGAGTTTTGTCATCGGCGAACAGAAGTTTACGCCTGAATCGCTCGAAACAAAATGTGATATCACGTTTGAAAATGGCGCAGTGACCAAATCACAGCTCAGTGTGAAAGGCAAAGTGCCTGGCATGAGCAAGGCGCAATTTGATGCGGCGGTGAAAGAGGCCGAACTCAACTGCCCGATTTCAAAACTGCTGAACACGGCAATTAGCGCAGAGGGAACCCTGCTCTGATCAGCGTACCAAGAGCCGCGCTCAAAGCAATAACAATCGGATCGATATCCAACCCAATGCCAACGCGATCAGCAAGCCTGTGATGCCCAGCCATCGCGGATGCTGATAGTTGTTTGGCATTTTTTTACTGTATACCGCAAGTAGCAATACCAGCAAGGCAAAGGGCAGGATAAAACCGTTCACGGTGCCGGCCCATACCAATAATTGCACGGGTTTGCCGGCAACCAGGAAAACAACGGTGGAAAAAAGTATGAAAATCGCCAGCACGCCTTTTTCGTGGCGCGTAACCACCGGATGGATATTCCGCACGAAGCTGATGCTGGTATAAGACGAGCCGATTACGGAACTAATGCCCGCCATCCACATCACGATGCCAAACAACCGGTAACCAATATTGCCGGCAGCCTGCAGAAATACATCGGCGGCGGGATTACTGTTGTCGAGCTGGATGCCCTGGCTCACCACGCCCAACGCCGCCAGAAACAACAAGACGCGCATGGAAGAAGCTGTAAAAATGCCGGTGATGGCCGAGCGGTTCACTTCTTTTTCGGTACCCGGACCCGTAATGCCTGAAGCCAACAGTCGATGCGCGCCGGCAAAGCAAATATAACCACCCACGGTGCCGCCAACAATGGTGATCAGCGCTTTCCAATCGATGGTTTCGGGTTGTATGCTTCTATGCAAGGCCTCCGCCAACGGGGCACCCGATACCAGGGCCACATAAGCGGTGAGGCCGATTTTAGCAATGCCCAATCCGATCATGGCAAGGTCCACCCGTTTGCGCGCATGCGGCGCCACCAGCAACCAGATAACCAGTACCGCACTGATCAACGCCGCTATTCGGGTATCCATGCCCGTTATCACCTGCAAGCCCAGGGCCGCCCCGGCCAGGTTTCCAATGTTGAAGGCGAGTCCGCCGAGAAACACCAGCAAGGACAAGAACCAACCCAGTCCGGGTAGCAATCGGTTGACAATATCCTGCGCAGGCAGGCCACAGCCGGAAACAATCCGCCAGATATTCAACTGTACCACAATATCAATCACAATGGAAAACAGGATAACAAATCCAAAACTGGCGCCCAGTTGACCGGTGAAAAAACTGGTTTGCGTTAAGAAGCCCGGGCCCATCGCCGAAGTCGCCATCATGAAAGCGGCACCCCAGAAGGCCGATCCTTGTAACGCGGTTCTCTTCATACCGGACGGATGCTGATGGACAATTCCCCGAGGGTTTTGTAAAGCTGCTTGGCAAAAGCAACCGCATGCGATCCATCGCCATGCAGACAAATCGTTTCCGCTTTTACCGGAACGGTTTTGCCAGACAGCGCGGTAACGGTGTGTGAACGGATCATTTGCAACACCTGGTTCACGGCTTCTGCCGCATCGTCTATAAGGGCACCTGCCTGCGAACGCGGCACCAGGGCGCCTTCGTCGGTATAGCGCCGGTCGGCAAACACTTCGGCGACGGGTTGCAGTCCTTTTTCAGCCGCAATGGTTAAAAAAAGCGATCCGGAAAGACCAAATAATTTCAACCGGGGGTCAATATCGTACACCGCATCGCATACTGCCCTTGCAAGAACAGGGTCATTGGCAGATTGGTTGTACAAGGCTCCATGCAATTTCACGTGTTGCATAGGTTGGTTCGCCGCCACACAAATGCGTCGAAGACTGGCCACCTGATCAAATACCAATTGGTAAATATCGGCGGATGGAAGCACCAGGTTGCGGCGACCGAAATATTCGCGATCAGCATAACCGGGATGCGCGCCTATCGCGATAGCTTGCGCACCGGCTTTCCTTACCAACCGTTGCATGATGGCATCACTACCGGCATGGGCGCCGCAGGCAATATTGATGGAACTGATAAAGGGCAACAGTTCATCGTCATGACCCGCTTCTTCGCCAAGGTCACAGTTGATATCGATGCACAAGGGGCTCATGAGAAATAAAGCGAATAGTCTTTTCTTAATTGTTCGAACTGCATTTTTTGTTGCAGGCAAAGCGTTTCGGCTTCTTGGTGGGTAACGGGTTTGAACTGCAGGGCGCTGCCGGGTTTTTGTTGGGCCAGCGGACCAATATCAGTCGCCACCAATTGACCAATGCGCGGATATCCGCCCACGGTTTGTGCGTCGGCCAGTAGCACCAGTATCTGGCCATTGCTCGACACCTGCATGGTGCCCGGAACAACGGCGGTGGAAACCATTTGTTCGTTGGTTTTGTAATGCAGGGCTTCACCAAAAAGCCGCGCGCCTGTGCGATTCGACAAATGCGTTAGGTCGTAGGTATTTTCCTGGAGGGCTGCCAGTGAAGATTCTTCAAACCAGTCGGATTCACAACCAGGCACATAGCGAAAAAAACTTCGATTGTAGTTGGGTATAACGGTGTCGGCCAACCGAAAACTGCGCACCATCGATTTGCTCCTCAGGTGGGTGATGATTTTTTCAGCGGCGGCGGTATTTAATTGTGCGGTGGGGATCTCGTCGCCACTGCGCAATAACCGGCCTTCCCAGCCGCCGAATTTGCCACTGAGGTGTGTGCTCCTGCTACCCAGCACGTGGTTACAACGAAAGCCGCCGTGTACCGCCAGAATCGCATAGCCACCCAGGGGCGATTCGATGCGAAGTGGTTCGCCGGCAGCCAATACAAAGGGTTGCCAACAGTTGACGGGCCTTCCGCCGCAGGTGATTTGCTGGCCATGGCCGCCCACCGCTAGCAACACCTCTTTGGTACTGCTTCCTTCCCAGGGGCCGGCGCTGATTTCAATAGCGGCTGCACCCGGTTCATTGGCCACCAGCAGGTTGCAGAGGCGGAGGGCCATCCGGTCCATCGCACCACCGGTGGTGATGCCTAAATTTCTATAACCGGTTCTACCTAAATCCTGGATGGAAGAAATGCCCGCTTTAGCAATTTTCATATTGGTTAAGATAGGCAAAAGTGGCCGTATCTATGGGCGAGAAGCGAACCGTATCGCCTGTTTTCAACAAGCAATCGGCGGGATGCGAAGGATCAAACACTTTCACCGGCGTTCGGCCGATGATATTCCAGCCACCCGAAGTAGCTGTGGGATAAATGCCGGTTTGCCGGGCCGCAATGGCCACCGAGCCCGGGGGCACTTTGAGCGCGGGGTTTGCCTTACGCGGCGTTTCTAATTCGGGGGGTAAGATGCCCAGGTAAGGAAAGCCGGGACTAAAGCCAACCATAAACACCGTATATACCTGGCTGCTGTGCAGGCCAATCAACTCCGTCGGCGAAAGATTTGTATGTAAAGCAACGGCTTCGAGGTCGGGCGCGAGTGAAACATCGTAACAAACGGGTAACAAGTGTTCTTTGCCAATGGGCGCGGTGGTCATTGCAGTAGGTTCGGCCAACCATTTTTCCAGCCATTGAAAAACAAATTCGCGCGGTGCCATCGAATAGCTTTGTCGCACCACCCAGGGATCATAAAAAACAGTAAGGCTGTTATAAGCAATGGAACAATCCTGCCAACCGGTAAATGCGTTTTTACCAAGCTGATCTGCTTTGGTAACGATCTCACGGTGTAGCTCAACCGAAATCTCCGATGGCCAGTTGACCGTTACGGCCGACTCCGACAGTTGGTAAATGGTATAAGCAGTGATGGTGGGAAATTAAAAGTTATTCGGCTTCGGCAACCACTTCTTTCACTTCAGGGATCATGCGTTTCATCATGCCCTCGATGCCCGCTTTCAGGGTGATCATCGACGACGGGCAACCACTACAACTGCCCTGCAACATCAAATTCACAATGCCATCATCGTAGCTTTTGAACTGGATAGCACCACCGTCCATTTCAACGGCTGGTTTTACGTAATTCTCCAGCAACTCTTTGATGCGCTTTACCACGTCGTCGTCGTCAGCACTTACTTCGTTGCTGCTGACTACTTTGGTGGCAGCCACTTCCTCTTCGTTCACTACCGGCTTACCTTCTTCCAGGTAATCTTTCAAAAACTGGCGAATAGAAGGAATGACATCGTTCCATTCTGTTTCCGGCGTTTTGGTGAGGGTCACAAAATTGCTGGCGATAAACACGGCCCGAATAAACGGAAAGCCGAACAATTCCATAGCCAGCGGCGAAGGTTTGGCGCTTTCCATATCAGGCAGGTCAATGCTTTTGCCGGGATATAGCAACTTGTTGGCAACGAATTTCATCGTTTCCGGGTTTGGCGTCATTTCCGTATAGATGCTGATTACGGGATTTCCGGTTTTTATCATGATCGAAAATTTACAAGTACAAAAATAACGAAACAACGGCAGCTTGCCTGCCTTTTGCCAAAATCTTAGTGTTTACAATCGCCTGTATGGCAATGCTGTCCCTGGCGATACAGTTGAAAATTCCTGAAATGTGCCCATACAATGGCAAAAACCGCCGGTACCAGGAACCAAAGCTGTAAATGGTGCAAGACCTGTTTCAGCAGCAACAAAACGATGCCGGCACTAAAGGCCAGTAGCGGTCCGGGGTTGTGGTGGTGCTTTTTATACCCATGATAGAGCGCATAGACGCCGATGGCCGCCGCCAGAAAAATCATACAGTATTCGAAGACAATATTGTCAATGATATTGATGCCAAATATCGGCAGGCTGCTCAGCAAGAGCGGCAACACAGCACAATGAATGGCGCAGGCAACAGAGGTAGCAATGCCCAGGGCGTCCCAGTTAACTTTGAATGGCATGGGAGGGCAAAGCTAATAAGATGCAACTTTGTTGCAAAATATTTCTTCTTAACTTTGTGCTAAAGGAGCCGGCATTACCGCTTAGCGGTGCCGGAGGTACTCATTATGAAAAAGAAGACCCTGTTTTACCTGGCTTTTTTCCTCTTGATGTTTGCCGGGTTTATGTACGCCATGCAAAAATTCATTCCCGGGTTCACCGAAGTAAAAATGCCGGTATTGAGTCATGTGCAGCCCTTTCAGTTCAAGGACCAAAATGGCGTGCTGATTGATAATCGCACGGTGGATGGCAAAGTATATGTGGCAGAATATTTTTTCACCACCTGCCCCGGTATTTGCCCAAAGATGAATACCAATATGAAAAAGGTTTTTGAGAAGTATAAGAACGACCCCGGATTCATGATCCTGTCGCACTCGGTTGATCCGGCTACCGATAGTGTTGGTCGTATGAAAGTGTATGCCGATTCGCTGGGTGTCAATGGCGGTAACTGGCATTTTCTAACAGGCCCGAAAGACAGTCTATACCTCGCGGCGCGGGTGAGTTACCTGCTCGATGATCCAAAAAATAACAACCAGGCCATCGAAGACCAGTTTATTCATACCCAGTTTTTTGCCCTGGTGGATAAAAGCGGCCGGGTGCGTCGCATTTACGACGGACTCAAAAAAGACGAGGTAGACCAACTGATCGAAGACATACCTGAGCTGTTGCGCGAAACCCCCACTGGTAGCCGTTTCGCGAATGGCTTGTTCAACAACAATCCGCAGTAGCAACAACAAAACGCAGTAGCCATGGAAAGAGAATTGGAAAAACTGTTGAAGAAAAGTCGGTTAAGCGTTACCGATAGTCGCGTGAAAATCCTGGAACTGTTTTTCAACCAGCAGGGCGCACTGGCACATGGCGACATCGAAAAAAGAACCGGCGAGAAATTCGATCGTGTTACTGTTTACAGAACCCTGCAGGCCTTTCTTACCAAGGGGATCATCCACACCATACCTACCAACGACAATAGCATTCGCTACGCTTTGTGCAAAGACACTTGTGAAGAAGGCCATCACCACGATAACCATGTTCATTTTGTGTGCAACGACTGTGGCAATACGACCTGCCTGGAAGAAATTATTATTCCGGAAATAAAACTACCAAAAGGCTATGCTTCCAACCAGGTTGAAATGATTGTGAGTGGTATTTGCCGGGCTTGTAAAAAGGGATAAAAAAATAAAGCCCCGATGTAGACACACCGGGACTTTTGGTTAAGGCTCTGATTAGTAGCTATTTTGATGAAGGGGATCCCTTCTAAGTGTTTTCATTTACAAATATATTGTGTTAAATCATGAAACGAAAATATTTGAATACCCTATTGTGGTTATTTTTTCAACATCGCGCTCATTTGGTTCTCCACAAAATCCATTAACGTTTTAACACGAGTTGGCCCGAGGTCAAATTCCAGTCCGGCAGTGCGATAAAGTTCAGGTAGCGTACGGGTACCTCCTAACGCTAAGGCCTTGCTGTAATTGTCCAACGCCTGTTCTTTATTTTGCTTGAATTGCATCCACATGCCAATAGCACCCAATTGCGCAATCCCATATTCAATATAGTAAAACGGCACTTCGAACAAATGCAGTTGCCGCTGCCAACTGTATTTCCTAAAAGCCTCCAATCCGGAGAGATCAATAACACCTGTTGAAAATTCATCATTTATTTCCATCCAGCGAGCTGTTCGCTCGTCGGCCGTGTGCGTCGGGTGTTCATACACCCAGTGTTGAAACTTGTCAATGATGGCAATCCAGGGAAAAATGGTAATGACCCTCTCAAGCTGGTGTTCCCTGGCACGGATTAATTCGGTCTCATCGTTGAAAAAACTGTGCCAATAATCCATGCTGAACAATTCCATGCTCATACTCGCCACTTCCGCTATCTCCATCGGATACTCTTTAAAAGCACTCAAGGCCAGTGGGTGTGCCAGAAAAGAATGAATGGCGTGGCCGCCTTCGTGCACCATGGTGGTGACGTCGTGCATCTGACCAGCCGCATTCATAAAAATAAACGGGGCGCCGGTTTCCGCCAGCGGACAATTATACCCCCCGGGCGCTTTGCCCTTCCTGCTTTCCAGGTCGAGCCGCCCCATCTTTTTCATCTTCACCAGGCAATCAGCAAAAAACGGCCGCAGCTCCCGAAAACAACCAATCGTTTTCTCCAGTAATTCATTACCGGTTTCAAAAGGTCGCAGGGGCATTACACCGGCAGGTTCTGCTTCGGTATCCCAGGGACGAAGACTGTCGAGGCCCAGTTTTTCTTTTTTCTTGCGATAGATCTCTGCTACCAGCGGCAACACATGCTGCTTCACCGCTTCGTGAAAAGCAAAACAGTCCTCTTTGCTGTAGTCAAACCGACCCATTTCCGCAAACTTGTAGTCGCGGTAGTTGGCAAAGCCTGCATTCAAAGCGACCTGGTGCCGCTTTGCAATCAGGTTGCTGTACAAATCATTCAACTGCTCACGGTCTTCATGCCGTCGTTCCTGGATCTTACGATAAACCTCCTCCCGCTTCTGCCGGTCGGGGCTTTCCAAAAACTTGCTCGCTTGTTGCAGGGTATATTCTTTGCCGTCGATGGTCACCGACATTTTTCCCGATATCACCCCAAACTGTTGTGCCATCACACTCAATTCGGCTTGCAACGGAATATTCTCCTGGCGGAATAGATCGATTGATTTTTTAACGCTGCGCAGATAGGTGAAGAAATCTTTTTGATCGAGCGTGGCTGTAAAAGGCGACTCGATCAGCTTCCGGTTCAATTGATCCGCCAAGGGTTGAATTTTTGGCTGGATTTCCATCACGAAAAAAGTAAAGGCCTCTTCGAGGGATTTGTTCTCGGTATCGCAGGTCATCCGGATCTGGCGCCAACAAGCGTCTTCGCTCACCACCGCTTCCAACTCACTGCTGTCGGCCAACCATTTTTCCAAATCAGCCCGGCTATCGATGGGCCGATCCAACAGGTTCTGGAAATAAGGGGCCAATGTTTCCCAATTGGTGATGGTAAAATCGGCCGGTAGAAACTGTCTCGGTTTTTGATGGATATCTGCTGATGCGGTCACCATTAGTCTTCTTTTTTCTTTTTAGCCGCTTTTTTGGGCTTTTCTTCTTCGCTGCTTTCTGTTTTTGCTTTGGCCGCTTTAGCGGGCGCTTTTTTGGGTTTCTCTTTTACTTCTTCTTCTGCCGCTTTTTTCTCAGCAGGAGCTTCTTTCACTGTTTTCTTCGCGGCTTCTTTTTTCTTAGGCGTTTCTTCTTTCACAACAGGCGCTTCCACTACTTCTTCCTCTTCTGCAGGCGCTTCCGACAATTTGATGTCTACCTTGTTTTTCTGCAACACGTCAAACCATTTCACCATCTTCTTCATGTCGCTCGCATACACTCTTTCAAAATCCATATCGGCAAAAACCGACTGAAAATATCCTTTCAACTTGGCATTGTCTTTTCCATCGGGCAGTGAATCGCTGCTTTTTTGCATCGCCTGGAAAACCTCTACCAGGTTCACATTGTCTTTCTGCGTATAAATTTCAATACTCTCCAAATGAGAGAAATTATGAATGCGCGAAGAGACGAAACGAGTATTCCCGTCTTCGAGCGATTTTACAATAGCGCCATCATTTTTGCTGGTCAGCAATTCAAACAAACCGGGCAATCCGGTAATAGCAATGATCCTGTTGTATTCCATATATTTAATTATAAGGGACGTGCAAGATAGGGAAATTGTGCGCGTTAAGCGGCCGCTGCGTACTTTTGCCCGATGAATACAACCCATACCGCCGCGGCGGTCGACGAAGTGATCCGCGAACGCAGAACCGTGAAACCCGACAAGTTCAACGGCGAACAGATTCCCGAAGCGGCGTTTACCCAAATACTGGCAGCGGCCGACTGGGCGCCGACCCATGCCTACACCGAACCCTGGCTATTTTTTGTGTATGCGGGCGACAAAGCCCAGGAAATCTGCCACCAACATGCCGCATTGTATAAATCGGCAACAGCTGCAGAGAAATTTAACCAGGGCAGCTATGACAAATTCTACACAATGGGCGATAAGGCCTCGCATGTGGTGATCGCTGCCATGAAAAGAGGCAATAACCCGAATATTCCTGCCATCGAAGAAATTGCAGCTACTTCGGCCGCCATCCAGAACCTGCTGCTGGCCGCTACTGCCCGGGGCATTGCCAGCTTCTGGAGCACCGGTGGTATGACCCTGCGCGAACCTTTCAAAGCCGAACTCGGACTGGGTGAAGAGGACCAGGTGCTCGGACTGCTCTATTTTGGGTACACCGATGCGGAGCCGCCTGTCGGCAAAAGAATGCGACCCGCCCAGGAAAAATTCATCTGGAAATAATCAGTTTTTGTTGACATCGGCCATCACCGCTTCAATGCGTTGTACAATGGCATGTTGTTCGGTAAAGCCGCGGGCCAGCAAAAAGAATTTACTGTCGGAGATCTGCATCAATACCGTGGGATAGCCTGTTACCTGTAGCTGCTTACAAAGCGCAAACTCGTACCAGGCTTTTTCTTTGTATTCTTCAGACGCCAGCTTCTCGTAAAAGGAATCAGCATCAATGCTGTATTTTTCCAACAGGTGTCGATACGCTTCATTGTCGCACAAGTCGCGGCCTTCGTAATGCAATGCATATTGCAGGTCGGCGGCAAAGAAAACCTGCTGGTCGGGATAAATCTCTTTGAAAATACACAGGGCGATGGCCGGCTTTTCTGAATTCGGAAACCAATCGCTCTGATCGGCATTGAAAATATGCCAGAGATAATCTTCACCGAAGGTAATTCCGGTTAATTCCTCCACGCCTTTATAAGCGCCTTTTATATATTCAGCCATGGCGCTGATGGGGCGCGGTGCATCGGGCAAGATCATGCCGCCCGACAACACTTCAAAATGAAAACGGTCGGCATAGAGCGTAGCGATCGACGACATCACCGGACTAAATCCATAACACCAGCCGCAATACGCATCGTAACAGTAAATAATAGTGGGCTTCATCACACAAAGTTACAGGGATTAGTGTGCTTCCAGCCAGTTCCCCCCACTACCCACTTCTGCAATTACCGGTACATTATTGGGTAATGGCAGTGCATTTTGCATGGACGCAATGATCAACGGCTTCAGCACATCCACTTCTTCTTTCAATGCATCAAAAACCAATTCATCATGCACCTGTAAAACCATTTTGCTTTTCAACTTGGCTTTTTTGATGGCCTCGTGCAATGCCGTCATGGCCAGTTTAATCATATCTGCCGCTGAACCCTGAATGGGCGAGTTAATAGCGTTTCGCTCAGCAAATCCGCGTACCGTGAAATTGGATGAATTGATATCGCGTAACCAACGCTTACGACCCATCAGCGTTTGTACATAACCGTGCTCTTTGGCGAAATTGATGGTCTCGTCCATATAACGCGTAATGCCGTTGAACTCTTTCTTATAGTTATCGATGATTTCTTTTGCTTCAGTGCGGCTGATACCAAGGTTGTCGGCAAGACCAAATGCGCCCTGTCCATAGATGATACCAAAGTTCACACTCTTGGCTTTGCGCCGCTGGTCTTTGGTCACTTCTTCTTCCGCGACGCGGTACACTTTTGCTGCTGTGGCGGTATGAATGTCTTTGCCAAGGCGGAAGGCTTCACACATGGCGACGTCGCCACTGATGGCGGCGACAATGCGCAGTTCTATTTGTGAATAGTCGGCGGACAATAAAATATGTTTATCATCTCTCGGAATAAAAGCTTTTCTGATTTCACGGCCCCGTTCTGTACGTACCGGTATGTTTTGTAGGTTGGGGTTATTGCTCGACAAACGACCTGTTACGGCTACGGCCTGCGCGTAGGAAGTATGCACCCTGCCTGTTTTTCGGTTAATCATGGCCGGTAGTGCGTCTACATAGGTCGACTTCAACTTCGTGAGCTCCCTGAACGCCAGTATATCATCTACAATCGGGTTTTGCAAAGCCAGTTTGGCCAGCACATCTTCACCGGTAGCGTATTGACCGGTTTTGGTTTTTTTTGCCTTGGGATCAATCTTCAATTTTTCAAACAACACATCACCCAATTGCCGCGGTGAGGCAAGGTTAAAACGAACACCCGCCTGTTGGTACACGCGTTTTTCGGCCGCTTTGGCATCGCGCTCCAGCTCTTTTGAATAGTCGAGCAAAAAGCCGGTATCGATTCGGATGCCTTCAAACTCCATATCGGTAAGCACTTTCACCAGCGGATTCTCCACTTTGTCAAATACTTCCTGCACATCGAGGCTTTTGAGCAAGGGCTTAAACGTGTGCATCAACTGTAAAGTGATATCTGCGTCTTCTGCTGCATACTCTTTTACTTTCTCGGGTTCAACGTCGCGCATATTCCCCTGCCCTTTTCCTTTCTTGCCAATCAGCTCTTCAATATGCACTGGTTCGTAGCCCAGGTATTTAGCGCTGAGCAGGTCCATGCCCCGTTTGCCTTCTGGTTCGATTACATAGTGTGCGAGCATGGTGTCAAACAACAGGCCTGCGAGTTCATAGCCATACCATTTCAATATCAACAGATCGTATTTGAGGTTTTGTCCGATCCAGGTCTTGGATTTGTCGTTGAACAGGCCGGCAAACTGCGTGAGAATTTTTGCCGTAGCGGCCTGGTCCGCCGGACAAGGAACATAATAACCCTCGCCTTTGGCGATGGAAAAACTAAGGCCCACCAATTCTGCATCATTGGCATCGATGCCGGTGGTTTCTGTATCGAAACATATTTGTGGTGCGGCACTGAGTTTTTTGACAAGTGCCTGAATGGCATCTAACCCTTCAATCAGTTCGTAGCGATGCGGGGTATTGTTGATATTTCTTTCGGCAGTTAATGGTCCTTCTGTAGCAGCCTCTTCTTCTTCCGTCGCTGCCGGTATGGCAACGGGCTGCCCAAACAGGTCGGTTTGTACACCTTGGGGCGCAGTAACAGCATGGCTGCTGATGGAGATTTCTTCACTCAGCACACGTTTGGCAAAGGTTTTAAACTCCAGTTCCGTAAACACTTCGCGCAACAGGTCTTTGTTTGGTTCCTTCAGGCAAAAATCTTCCTCATGAAATTGAACAGGCACGGTGGTGATAATAGTGGCCAGTTTTTTTGACAACACAGCAGATTCTTTGCCGTTGCGTATTTTTTCACCCAGAGCACCCTTGATGCCATCTGCAGCCGCGAGAATATTTTCGAGGCTGCCGAATTCTGCCAATAGTTTGGCGGCGGTTTTTTCGCCTACGCCAGCAATGCCGGGAATATTATCAACAGCATCGCCCATCAGTCCCAGTACATCAATCACCTGGTCCACCGATTTGATATTCCATTTTGCACAAACTTCTTCCGGGCCCATGATCTCCACATCGCCACCCTGGTAACCAGGTTTATAGATTTTTATTTTATCACTTACCAATTGGCCATAGTCTTTATCGGGTGTGACCATGAACACATCATAACCATGTGCAGCAGCTTGTTTGCTGAGCGTGCCTATCACATCGTCTGCTTCAAATCCATCCAGTTCCACCACGGGAATATTGAAGCCACGTACAATGCGTTTGATATCGGGAATGGCATCGATCAAATCTTCGGGCGCATCCTGTCGGTTGGCCTTGTATTCAGCGAAATCAGTGTGCCTTTCTGTGGGAGCATGGGTATCGAAACACACAGCCATATGCGTTGGCTTGCGGTTGTTGATCAATTCCAGCAGCGCATTGGTGAACCCGAATTGTGCGTTGGTGTTCCTGCCCTGTGAAGTAATCCGCGGACTGCGGATCAGGGCATAATAAGCCCTGAAAATAAGGGCCATGGCGTCGAGCAGAAATAATCGTTTGTCCATGCGCAAATATAACCGGAGCGCTCCCAAATTGTGGGGGAAAATCACCTTAACATAATTTTTGCACCCGGCTGGCACGGTCATTGGTTGTAGATACCCCGCAACCGCAATTCATTTACCTGAAAAATTAAGCGTATGAAAAAGATGAAATTGACAGCCCTAGTGCTGGGAACAATGACGGCCGGTTTATTTGCATTTACTGCCATTGACACGGGTTCTATAAAAGGAACTGTGAGTCCGGCAGATGGCGCTGTACAGGCCTGGGCGCTTTCTGCGAGCGATACCTTGAAGGCGCCGATCAACAACGGTGCGTTCTCGATCGACAATGTAAAACCCGGCGATTACAGGCTCATTATAGAGGCTAAACCACCGTATAAAAACCAGGCAAAGGAAGGGGTTAGTGTAAAAGACGGAGCCCCTACCGATGTAGGTGAAATCAAACTTGAAAAATAGGGAAGGATAGGATCACCAGCTTGGGCTGCCTGCAAAGGCAGCCTTTTTTGTGCAGGAGAAAGCTGTTTCTGTGTTCGGAAGATGTGTGGCAGGCAGAAATGATTTGTACATTCGGGTATGCGAATATTTGCCATTTTAACCGCGTTGTTTGTAACAGGCGCTTGCAGTACAAATAATTGTTTTCCGCAAGCACGCAAGCTGGTATGGGCCGATGAATTCAATGGCTCGGGCCTACCCGACTCCTCGAAATGGGGCTATGATACAGGTGGTCATGGCTGGGGAAACAATGAACTGCAATATTATACGCAAGGGCGAAAAGAGAACGCGCGGGTGGAGGATGGCATGTTGGTGATTGAAGCGCGAAAAGAAGCGATTGGCGGACAATCATACAGTTCAGCGCGGTTGGTCACCAAAAACAAGGGCGACTGGAAATACGGCAAGATCGAAGTGCGCGCAAAATTGCCGCAGGGCCGCGGTATGTGGCCTGCCATCTGGATGTTGCCCACCGATTGGAAATATGGCGATTGGCCGGGCAGTGGAGAAATCGATATTATGGAATTTGTGGGGTATTCGCCCGATACCGTTTATGGCACCGTTCACACCGAATTGTTTAACCATGTAAAGGGCACCCAGCGATCAAAAGGCCTCTTCATGCCTGACCAGGGCAAGGAATTTCATGTGTATGCGATTGAATGGACGGAGAAGGAAATCAGGTTCCTGATCGATGGCCACCAATACCATTCATTTGAAAACAACCTGCAGGGGCCTGGTGCCTGGCCTTTCGATCAGCGGTTTCATTTGCTGTTAAATATAGCGGTGGGCGGAAACTGGGGTGGAAAAAATGGTGTGGACGACAGTATATTTCCGCAACAGATGCTGATAGATTATGTGCGGGTGTACCAATGATTAAACGGCATTGACTTCAACCGGCAGCAGCGGAATTTCAATCGTTAACTGACAACCCTTACCAGGCGCTGAAACGATGTCCATTTTTCCGCTGTAAAACTCAGTGCGGTTGCAGATATTTTGCAAACCGATACCACGGCCTTTTTTCTCTACATCGAAGCCAACGCCATCGTCGCTGATTTTCATCACAAACTGTTCGTTGTGAACCATGAGGCTAATGGCCGCCGATTTTGCGCGCGAATACTTCACGATATTATGGGTCTGCTCCTGTATGATGCGATAAATGGTCAGCTTCAGTTTTTCATCGAGCGAATTGATTTGCTTTTTGCCCGTGAAACTTACACCGGTTCTGATTTTCGTGCCGAGGTTCAAGCCTTTCACCAGGTCTTCAATGGCGACGGTGAGCGATTGGTTTTCAGAAATGGGCGATACCAGCGAATGCGATAGTTTGCGCGTTTCGTTGATGGCAGTGAACACATCTTCGCGGGCTTTTTCGAGACGCTCGTCGCGACGCTCCACATTTCGGAGTGCTGTATCTAACATCATTTTGGCCGATGCCAGCAACTGGCTGATATTGTCGTGTAATTCAATTCCGATTTCTTTGCGTTCGTTTTCCTGCGTTTTAAGGGTTTGCTCAACGAGGTCGCGCTCTTTCTGGATCTGTTGTTTTAAAATGATATCAGTGATATCCGTTGATATACCGGCAATACCATACACTTCATCATTCCGGTTGATGAGCGGAAATTTGATGGCGTAGTAATAACGTGTTTCATTGTTGAACTGCGCCTGCTCTTCGATTTCAATCAGCGAGCGTTCTTCCAGCACACGCGCGTCGTTTCGTGCAAACTCCATGGCAAAATCTTCGTCGTTGATATCAAAAACCGTTTTACCCAATACCGCTTCGGCACTGGTATTATAGGTCTTCTCGAACTGACGGTTGATCATGGTATACCGACCATAAATGTCTTTTACATAAATGATCGAAGATGTATTATCGATGATGCCTTGTAATAGTTGCCGGTTGTCTTCCAGTTGCCGTCTTGCGGTCGTGGTAATTTGGGTGTTTTTCCACAGGGTGTAAGTAGCAGCGATCACCAATAGCACCATCAGGCTGGCCAGGAAAAAACTGATTTTTGAAAAAATATCGTTGGTTCGGGCGCTGGCTACTTTCCGAATCGCCAGGGTCTTGCTTTCGTTGGCCTTGATCTCTTCGATGGTCTTATCCAGAAAATCAATTTTATTCACGGCAGCATTGGTCGCAATGAAGTTCTCCGCTGCCCCTGCCCCCTTTTTTTTGCGCAAAGCAATACACTGTTCCAGGAAATCAAGTTTCTGTTCCAGGTTATTTTTGAGCAGGTCCAATCGGGTCTGCTGGGCGGCATTGTCGGCGCACAGTATTTTCAGGTTCTTAATGCGGGTGAACACCGATTGCCGGGTGGTGTAAAAGGGCCCCAGGTAGGTATAGTCGCCCGTAATCACGTAGCCCCGAACGCCCAATTCAAGGTCTTTAACGGCCGTTGAAATTTTTTCCGCGTCTAATAAGACCTGGCGGGTATGGTCGATCAGTTGGGTTGTTTCGCGATTGCTCTGGTTGTTCTGGTACCCTTTGTAGCCAAGCAATATGATGCCTAATACCAGCACCAGTGAAACCACCAGCAGGTTTTGTTCAGTTGTAAGGGGCGTTCGAAAAAACCGACGCAAAGCGCCAATAGCAGCCAGCTTTTTATTGGCCACCACCGCCGTCTGGCGGAAGCGCGAAAAAGGGTTTTGTCGGTTATTCATGCCGATAGAACGTCTCCTGTCAAAAGTTAAAAATTACGGGGGCCAAACTTTGAACAACGCTAAACCTGGGCGGTTATTGTTCCGCCGCAAAATTATAGTAAATAAATTGGCTTATAAGCAATTAGGCGATGATACCCTCCTTCATTTCTTCCCATAAATCACTGAAACAGCGCGCCGCATAACTGCCCGGTGCATACACCGCAAGCGGTGCCTGGTGCAAGCCCATTTTTTCTACATCCGAGAGATAAGGAATATAATTGGCGAAGAATTTACGATCGCGCGACAGCTCTTCAATGATTTCATTGTGCATATTCTTTCGAATATCTACCATCGTGAAACAACACATTAGTTTGCTGCTGTCCAGCGATTTTTCTGCAAAGTATTGTTTAACGGCCTCATAGGTTCGAACCGATAAAGTAGTGGGGATGGTGGGCATCAATACAATATCGGCCGCATGGAAAATATTTTCGGAGAGAACAGAAAATCCCGGCGGGCAATCCATAAACACAAAATCATACTGCTTCTCCAATTGATGCAGGATGGTTTTGAATCGTCTTCTCGACGATTTCATTTCTTCCAGAATAAGCTCCAGGTTTCGGGCAGTAAGATCGGCGGGAATGATATCGATGTTTTCATAGCCGGTTTGCATGATGAGGCTGGCAGGATCGAGCTGCTCACTGAACAAGCGCGAAGTGCCGGCTTTAACCTTGGGACTAACATCATAGTAAAAGGAAGTAGATCCCTGCGGGTCAAGGTCCCACAACAAAACTTTATAACCATCCTGGGCAGCCAGGTACGAGAGGTTGACGCAGGTGGCTGTCTTGCCCACACCGCCTTTGAGATTATACAATGCAATGGATATCATGAGCAGTTATTTTTTCATGCCTTCCAGTTCTCTTTGCATACGGAACATCTCGTCCCTCAGTCGAGCCGCTTCCATAAAATCGAGGTCGCGGGCTGCTTTCTCCATCGTTTTTTTGGTTTGGGCGATGGCTTTTTCCAACTGAGGAATGGTTTTGTAAGATACTTGTTCTTCCGCAACTGCGGTCACCAGTTCGCCATCAGGTGCCATGGCATAGGGGTTTTTGACATCGTAGCCCTTGATCTCCAACACGGCTGTTTGCGCCATCACCTGTTCAATCGACTTCTTCACCGTGCGCGGCACAATGCCTCGGGCAGCATTGTATTCTATTTGTTTTTCGCGGCGACGGCTGGTTTCGTCTATGGTGCGCTGCATGCTTTCGGTGATATAATCCGCATAAAAAATAACCAGTCCATCTACATTGCGCGCGGCGCGGCCGGCTGTTTGGGTCAGCGATCTTTCATTGCGCAGGAAACCTTCTTTATCTGCATCGAGAATGGCTACCAGCGATACTTCCGGCAGATCAAGTCCCTCGCGAAGCAGGTTCACGCCGACCAACACATCTATCTCGCCCAGTCTTAATTGCCGCAGTATTTCCACCCGATCGAGGGTATCGACTTCGCTGTGGATGTATTTCGATTTGATATTGATGCGCCCCAGGTATTTGTCCATTTCTTCCGCCATTCGTTTGGTCAAGGTGGTAACCAAAACACGATCGCCTTTTTTAACCCGCAGGTCGATCTCATGCAAGAGGTCATCAATCTGATTGACGCTGGGCCGCACTTCGATAGGCGGATCGAGCAGACCCGTTGGCCGAACCACCTGTTCTACCACCACACCGCCGGTTTTTTCCAGTTCATAATCGCCCGGTGTAGCAGATACATAAATGGTTTGGTTCACCAGCGATTCAAATTCATGAAAATTCAGGGGGCGGTTGTCCATGGCCGAGGGAAGCCGGAAACCAAATTCAACCAGGTTCAGTTTGCGGCTGCGATCACCACCATACATGCCACTTATCTGTGGGATGGTTTGGTGGCTTTCATCTATCACACAAAGAAAATCTTGTGGAAAATAATCGAGCAAACAAAAGGGTCGCGTGCCTGGCAGTCGGCGGTCAAAAAAACGCGAGTAGTTCTCAACGCCATTGCAATACCCCAACTCGCGAATCATTTCAAGGTCATAATTGACGCGTTCCGACAGGCGTTGGGCTTCGATAAATTTCTGCTGTTCTTTGAAATAATCGACTTGTGCCCCCAACTCATCCTGGATCTCATACAACACCTGCTGCATCTGGTCTTTCGGTGCCAGGTATAAATTGGCCGGGAAGATGGCTGCGTTTTCGAGGCGGCCCACGCGCTTCCCAGTTTTGATGTCGAAGCTTTCGATCGACTCAATATCGTCGCCAAAAAAGCTGATGCGATAACCGAAATCGAGGTAGGGCAGGTTGATGTCCACACTATCTCCCTTCACCCGAAAACTACCGCGGGTAAAATCGATTGTCGTGCGCGTATACAGTGAGTTGACCAGCGCATGTAAAAAAGCCTGGCGCGAAATGGTTTGCCCCTCGTGAATCCGGATAATCCCATTCTCAAACTCGGTCGGGTTGCCCATACCGTAAATGCAACTCACCGAAGCCACCACAATGATATCGCGCCGACCACTCAACAACTGCGAAGTGGCCTGCAGCCGCAGTTTATCGAGCTCTTCGTTGATGGCCAGGTCTTTTTCGATATAGGTGTCCGACACGGGTATATAGGCCTCGGGCTGGTAATAATCGTAGTAGGAAACAAAATAGCCCACCGCATTGTCCGGAAAAAACTGCTTGAACTCCCCATAGAGTTGGGCCACCAGGGTTTTGTTATGGGTCAATACCAGGGTGGGTCGCTGCACCTGCTGGATCACATTGGCGATGGTAAAGGTCTTGCCACTGCCGGTGACGCCCAGCAGGGTTTGGTGGGCTTCGCCAGAAAGGACCCCTTCTGTAAGCTGACGGATGGCTTCCGGCTGGTCGCCCGCCGGTGAATAAGGAGAATGAAGTGTAAAAGGCATGCTGGAAAGTTACATCACCCGGTTGAGCCGCTGCACCGACCCCTGGCGTGAATTCTTTCCTAAAAACAAATCATTGTGATTTTAGTGCCTGGCATATGGTTAAATTGGCCCGATAGTTGTCAACAATTTTTCCACAGTCTTTCGGACCAGACTACTATGCGGCTTTTACTAACCCATTTTTTGTCCGTGGCCTTGTTGTGCGCCTTTCACAACCTGGCTGCGCAGCCTGTTTTTCCTGCTCAGGACCAGGCACTGCTTCCCGCCGACAGCGGTATGCAGGAAACTTCAACTATTTCGGTTGATGAAACCCTGCTGGAGCTGGAAGAGCCTATGTCGAGTGGCCGTGGAAAATTGCAATTGCGTTGGCGGTGGAAAGAAAAGCGCGACAGCGGCTACCTGCGGGTGGAAAGAAGTGCCTTACAAAATGGTCCCTACGAAGTGCTTTCGGTGATTCGACTGGATGTTTCGCAGCCAACCGGCGGATTTACCGATGATTTGCCGCTCCGCGGATTAAATCACTATCGATTGGTATATGTTTCGACCAGGGGCGATAAAAAAGCCTCGCGCACAGTTTCAACGGGTTTGGCCGGAGAAATGTCCTGCCGATTTTACCCTAATCCGGTGGACAATATCCTGATTGTACGCGCCGAACAACCGCTGGAAATGTTGTTAAGTGATGCCAGCGGCAAACCAAGATTGGCGCTCAAGTTAAAAGCAGGGTTACAGACTGTAGATGTTTCCAACCTCGACAAAGGCCTGTATATCATTACGTTAATACAAACAGACACCGGCCGGCATATCACTGAAAAGCTAATGAAGAATTGAGGAAATGCGTACTTGTACGCTATTTTGCAAAATAGTTGGCACGATAAGAGAAAACCACTATCATTGTACTGGTTTTTCATAGGATATTGGATTTTAAAAACGGGGTTGAATGTCTATTCTGACCCCTTTTTTATTTTATCCAAGTCCCAACCAGTATGGTTTCCCTCTCGCCAAATGCCGACAGGTTGATCGCCGGCCTTTATCAGGTAGATGTGAACACCTCACTAAAACTGTGCCGTAAAATCTAAATAAATGTAAAAAGTTGGCTGAATCAGCGCTGAATGCTGGTAATGCCGTTCGCCGGTCGGTTTTTAAAGCGATACAACAACCAGCCGATGGTGAAACTGGGAATGAAATCGGTTCCCGGAAGTATTTCTTCCGCAAAGCTGAACATGCCGCCCAGCACCCCTTTCCAGCCCCCAAATATTTTATAGAAAAGAAGGCCTGAAATCGGCGCCCAAATCAGGTCGCCAAATTCGCCCAGTACCGGCACCGCATAGGTGAAATAGCCCACAGCGTCCAGCAGCAAACAGAGTAGCAGCGAAGGTTGTAAGTTTTTCATGATTCAGTAGACTGCAAAAATCGGGCAGGGGTTGTATGCTGCTATCCGGCGAACTAATCCTAGTAATTGATCACTTGCTCTTCGATGGTAGCCGGGATTTCCCTGAATTCATATTGCTGGTTGCGAAGCTGTGGTTCGAAACCGGCCTCGGTGATCGCTTCCTGAATACCCTTGTAGGTAAACCGGTGCGGTGCACCGGCGGCACTAACCACATTTTCTTCAATCATAATGCTGCCGAAATCATTGGCGCCGGCATGCAGGCAGAGCTGGGCCACATCCTTTCCTACGGTCAGCCAACTGGCCTGAATATTTTTAATATTCGGCAGCATGATGCGGCTGAGTGCAATCATCCGGATGTATTCCTCGGCCGTGGTCAGGTTGTGCACGCCCCTGATTCGCGCCAGCAGGGTATCAACATCCTGGAATGTCCACGGTATAAAAGCAATAAAGCCCTTCACATTGTCTGGTTTCCGGGCCTGCACCTCCCTGATCTTCACCAGGTGTTCCATTCGTTCCGTCACGGTTTCCACATGTCCAAACATCATGGTGGCCGAGGTGGTCAGGTTTAATTTATGGGCCTCGTGCATGATATCGAGCCATTCCTGCGAGCCACATTTGCCCTTGCTGATCAGCCGGCGAACGCGGTCAATAAGGATTTCTGCGCCCGGACCCGGCAGGGAATCGAGTCCGGCGTCTTTTAGTGCCTTGAGCACTTCATGGTGCGATTTCTTTTCAAGCTTGCAGATATGCGCTACTTCGGGTGGTCCCAATGCATGCAATTTCAAGAGCGGAAACCGCTTTTTCAGTTCGCGAAAAAGTTGTGTATAATAATCGAGTCCGAGGTCCGGGTGGTGCCCGCCCTGCAACAACAATTGTTCTCCCCCATAACGAAAGGTTTCACTGATTTTTCGCTCATAGGTTTCAATATCCGTTATATATGCTTCAGCATGACCGGGAATGCGATAGAAATTGCAAAACTTGCAATTCGCAATACATACATTGGTGGTATTCAGGTTGCGGTCGATGATCCAGGTTACTTTTCCATGCGGCACTTGCTGGCGGCGCAGGGTATCGGCGATTTGCATCAACTCGGTTAATGGGGCATGGTGGTAGAGGTATTCGCCTTCTTCTACCGTAAGAAAGGCAAATCGGCTTGCGCGTTCGTAAATCTCAGCTAATTCCATTCATCATTAATTCTGCCACAAAAGTAAATATAAACGTAAATTCAAGCAGCCACAAAGACCACGACTAACTGAAACTGTTTTGAAACGCACCGTTTACCTACTGGTAATCATATTAATAACCATGCGGTCGGGTGTGCAGGGCCAGGAGTATTTTTCGCAACCACCTGCCCAGTTCATCACCGATATCCCCTTCCGTTTATACAATGGTGGGGTGGTAATGGTGAGGGCAAAATTTGATGACCTGCCCGATTCACTGAACTTTATTCTGGATACCGGCAGCGGCGGCATCAGCCTCGATTCCCAAACGGTCAGTCGACTGAAGATCCCCACCGAAAACTCGGAGCGAACCATCCGCGGCATCGCCGGCGTAAAAAAAGTTCGATTTGCCAATAATCACCGGCTCAGCTTTCCCGGCCTGCGCGTCGACAGCCTGAATTTTCATGTCAATGACTATGAAATTCTTACCAGTGTTTATGGCGAGCGCATCGATGGCATTATCGGGTTCAGTTTTTTCTCCAGGTATATCGTCAAGATTGATTACGACACCCTGCAGATGCGGGTGTACAAACAGGGAACATTCCGGTACCCGCGCGGTGGATTCATGATGCGTCCCATATTGGCCACCATCCCCATTACCGACATGCGGCTGAAAGACAATTCGGTGTCAACCGCCCGGTATTTCTTTGATTCGGGCGCGGGTTTGTGCCTCTTGCTCACCGATAGTTTCGTGGAGGACAGCCTGATTTTTGACAAAAAGAAGAAGATGTTCCTGACCCAGGCCGAAGGGCTGGGTGGTAAAACCTCCATGCGCTTAACCACCGTCAAGGAGCTTAAACTTGGCCCCTACCGCTTCCGGCGGGTGCCAACCTATATTTTTGACGATGAATACAATGTGACGAGTTATCCTTATCTCGGCGGACTCATCGGCAACGACCTGTTGCGACGATTTAATGTGTACCTGAATTACCAGCGACGAGATATTTACCTGGTGCCCAACCGCCATTTCAGGGATCCCTTTGACTATGCCTATACCGGCCTCGGTTTCTACCATATCAATGGTCATGTAACAGTTACCGATATCATGAAAGGCTCGCCGGCTGAAAAAGCAGGCTTTCGGGAGGGCGACATCATTATTGCGGTAAATAATAATATGTCGCGCAATATCCAGGTGTACCGCGCCATGCTCCAACAACCCGGCGAAAAGCTGAAAGTGCTGGTGGTGCGGCGGGAAGACGGTAAACTGGACGAACTTATCCTTAAAGTGGCCAACATTCTTAAGTAATCGGGGTTAATATTGCAGTCGCGTTGTAAAGCGCGCATTGATTATGATCCAATTTGCCCGGTTTGTTTTATCCAATGGTCTTCGGGTGATTGTACACGAAGATGCCTCTACCCCGATGGCGGTGGTAAATGTGCTGTACGATGTCGGCGCACGTGATGAAGACCCCGACCGTACGGGTTTCGCCCATCTCTTTGAACACCTGATGTTTGGTGGCAGCATCCATATTGCCGAATACGATGATGAATTGCAAAAAGCAGGCGGCGAAAACAATGCCTATACCACCAACGACCTCACCAATTATTATTGCCAACTGCCTGCAGCCAATATCGAAACCGCGTTCTGGTTGGAAAGCGACCGCATGCTCAGCCTCGCATTTAGTAAAAAAAGCCTCGATGTACAACGAAAAGTGGTGAGTGAAGAATTTAAAGAGCACTACCTCAACCGGCCTTATGGTGATGTATGGTTTAAGATGCGCGAACTCGCTTTCGAAAAGCATCCCTATAAATGGATGACCATTGGCCGCGAGTTGAAACATATTGAAGAGGCAACGCTGGCTGATGTAAAATCTTTTTTCAGCAAGCACTATAATCCGAGTAATGCAATACTGGTGGTGGCCGGCAATGTGGTGACCGAACAGGTGTATGCCCTGGCTGAAAAATGGTTTGGATCAATTCCCGCTGGTGAAAAATACCAGCGCGCCATTGAACAGGAGCCCGCGCAAACAGCGCCGCGCCGACTGGATATGACCGCCAATGTACCGGTGGATGCTTTTGTAAAAACATGGCATATGCCCGCGCGCAATGATCCCCGCTATTATGTAGTTGACCTGATGAGCGATATTCTCGGTCATGGCGCTTCCAGCCGCTTGTACCAGGCATTGGTAAAAGAAAAGCATTTGTTCACCAATCTTGATTGTTATCATTTCGGTTCGTCTGATGCAGGCTTGTTGACGGTAGAAGGTCGTTTGGTGAAAGGCGTCAAACCCGAAGAAGCCGAAGCGGCCGTGGAAGAACAGATCAGCCTGCTCAAAGAAAAAGGTGTAACCGAAGCCGAACTGGAAAAAGTAAAAAACAAAACAGAAAGCACGCTGGCTTTTGAAGACATGAGTGTGATGAACCGCGCAGCCAGCCTGGCCTACTATGAATTGTTGGGCGATGCGGCATTGATGAACGAGGAACTCGCACGCTACCAGGCTGTAACCGCCCATGATATCTTGTTGGAGAGCCGACGAATATTAACTGAAAACAATAGTCATACCCTCTATTATCGCGCGGCAGAAAACACTGCGGTATTGGTGGGTGATCTGGAAAACGAAGAAGAAGAAGACGATGATTAACCGAACTGTTGCCCCGCCTTACCAAAATGCTGTTGAATTTGACCTTAAGCTCAAACCGTATGATAAATATGTATTGAGAAATGGGGTGGAAGTATATGCCATCAATGCCGGTGCAGAAGAAGTATTCCAGATAGAATGGGTGTTTTGGGCAGGCAACTGGTACGAGAAAAACAATATGGTTGCCGCCGCCTGTAATTTTCTGCTGAAGAATGGCACGACGCACAAATCGGCATTTGAAATCAATGAGCATTTTGATTATTACGGCGCTTCGTTTGGGCGTTCCTGTTATAGTGAAACGGCCTTGCTGAATCTCCAGGGACTCACCAAACATCTCCCCAAATTGTTACCCATGGTGCGGGAGATTTTGACCGAAGCGAATTTTCCCGAACAGGAATTGGAACTCTACCAAAAGAGCAACAACCAGCGCCTGGACGTGAACTTGAAAAAAAGCGATTTCGTGGCGAATCGATTGATAGATGAAAAACTATATGGGTTCGACCATCCTTATGGCCGCTATAGCCGGCACGAAGACTTGAATGCCATCCGTCGCGCCGAACTGCTTGCCTTCTACGACCAATATTATCGCCAGGGACGATGTATGATTTTTGTTGCCGGCAAATTACCCGCCGATATTTTTGCGCAATTGGAAGCCGCTTTTGGTGATTTGCCGATTCATGGAAACAGTGTTATCAAAACAGAACATGCCATAGTTCCGGCCATCGAAAAAAAGTATCGGATCGACAACGATCCCCAGGGTATCCAGGGCGCCATCCGCCTGGCGCGGCCTTTCCCCAACCGGCATCATCCCGATTTTTTTGGTGCCCAGGTACTGAATAATATTTTCGGCGGCTTTTTTGGTTCCCGGCTGATGGCCAATATCCGCGAAGACAAAGGCTATACCTATGGCATCTATAGTTATCTGCAAAACCATCGACAATCATCCGCATGGATGGTATCGACCGAAGCAGGCCGTGATGTATGCGAGGCAGCGATCAAGGAAGTGTACCAAGAAATGGAAAGACTGCGCAATGAGCCGGTTGATGCCGGTGAACTGATGCTGGTTCGCAATTATATCATGGGCTCCTTATTGGGTGATCTCGATGGTCCCTTCCAGATTATCGGCCGTTGGAAAAACCTGATCCTGAATGAGCTCGATGTCTCGCATTTCTATAACAGCATAGAATGTATCAAAACCATTTCGCCCGAAAGCCTGCAGGCCCTCGCCAATAAATACCTGGTACCGGCAGCTTTTTACGAAATGGTGGTGGTATAATATCTTCGTTTGTCATGAAGAAAGGCTTGATTGCTATAGCGGTGATGCTGGCCGCCGCCCTCGGTGGTTACTTTTTGTTTGCCAAAAAAAACAGCATGTCCAAGCGGCCTTCGGGCGAAGCCCCTGCTGGCATGACCTGGATTCCCGGTGGCAGCTTTATGATGGGCTCCGACGATCCCATGGCCTGGGAAGAAGAAAGGCCGGCCCACAAAGTAAAAGTGAAGGGCTTCTGGATGGATATCACCGAAGTGACCAATGCCGCCTTTGCCGAATTTGTGAAGGCGACGCATTATGTAACCGATGCTGAAAAAAAGCCGATCCTGGAAGAAATAATGGCGCAGGTACCGCCAGGCACACCGCCGCCCGATCCGAAGGACCTGGTAGCTGGCGGGCTCGTTTTTCACGCTACCAAAACGCCCGTAAATACCAATGATATTTCACAATGGTGGACCTGGCAACCAGGCGCCGACTGGCAGCACCCCGAAGGCCCGGGTTCGTCGATTGTTGGTCGCGAACAACACCCCGTTGTCATGATTAGCTGGAACGATGCGCAGGCCTATTGCAAATGGGCGGGCAAAAGACTACCAACCGAAGCCGAGTGGGAGTTTGCGGCCCGCGGTGGTCTCGATGGAAAAAATTTTGTTTGGGGCGACCAGGCGCCAACGAACGACAACGTGTTTGCCAATACCTGGCAGGGCCATTTTCCCGATAACAACACGAAAAAAGATGGCTTCGAAAGAACAGCACCAGTAAAATCATTTGCTGCCAACGGCTATGGCCTGTACGATATGGCCGGTAATGTTTGGGAATGGTGTAACGACTGGTATGATAAACTCCTGTTCCAAACCTATGAAGACGGTGCAGTACAAGACAACCCCCAGGGCCCCGCAGCAAGCCGTGACCCTTCCATGCCCTATACCCCGCTGCGGGTACAGAAAGGCGGATCGTTTTTGTGTCACGATAGTTATTGCCAACGCTATCGCCCCAGTGCCCGGCAATCGAGCTCACCCGAAACCGGCATGAGCCATGTGGGTTTTCGATGTGTGAAAACGGCACCCTAGCATTCTGTATCTTTATAAAAAGGCTGGAATATGTTGAAGAGGTTTTCCAACATAAAATGGTTGCTGCTGGTCGCCATCGGTTTTACTGCCGGCGCTGCCTTTGCGTTTTATCCCCAACATCGGGAAGATCAACATAGAAAGAAGGCCAACAAAAACCGCGAACAAATAAGACAGCAAAAAGAAGCCAAGCAATCCTGTTCACAACCTGCACCCAGCGCCGCCAGCCTCACTGCCAATAAAACACTGCCGCGCCAACCACACGATTGACTAAAAAATACGCCATGAAAAAATTGCTGTTTTGCCTGATGAGCGCTGTTTTTTTTATCGCGTGTAGTCATTCGCGCGTATCGCAGGAAGTCGTCAAAACAGCCGCCCAAACCGACTCGCTGGTTGATGGCAAAAGTTTTCAGTTCACCGCACAAAATGTGCAACCGCTCGGCGGGCGATCGCGCATATTGACAACCCTTTATTTTGTGCGGGTGAACAATGACAAATTGCAGGTTGACTTGCCGTATTTTGGCAAAGCCTATACCGCCAGTATAAATGCTTCGGAGAGTCCGCTGCGATTTGAATCAACCGAATTCGTCTACCAGGTAGAAAAGAAGAAAGACGGACGAACCCTAATGATTCAGCCACGAGGCACTGATGTGCGCCAACTTCAATTTACCATCTACGACAATGGCACCGCCTATTTGAATGTGGTGAGCAATAGCCGGCAGGCGATTAATTTTACCGGCTACCTGCAAACACTTCCTGTGCCGAAACAAACAACAAATCCCTAAATAGCAACTACTTCGTTATGCATATTCTTATCAAAATTATTATTACGGCGCTCGTTGCTTTTGGCCTGGCGCATATTTTAAGCGGCGTACACATCGACTCTTTCATTACCGCATTGATTGTAGCCGTGGTGCTTGCTATTTTGGATGCATTTGTTAAACCAATCATGGTGATATTAACCTTGCCGGTAACCATCCTAACCCTGGGTTTGTTTCTGCTGGTGATCAATAGCCTGATTATACTTTTGTGTACCCGCCTGGTGAAAGGATTTTCTGTTGACGGTTTCTGGTGGGCACTTCTGTTTAGTATTTTATTATCGATAGGATCTTCTATTTTATATTCTGCGGGTGCAGAAAGAAAAAGCAGTTAAGTATGGATTTTGACCGTTGTGGATTAAGTAATGATGAGTTGATCTCTTTTTACAGACGTTTATTGCTGCCGCGGATGATCGAGGAGAAAATGTTGCTCTACCTGCGACAGGGAAAGATCAGCAAATGGTTTAGTGGCATCGGCCAGGAAGCAATATCAGTGGGCGCTACGCTGGCGATGTTGCCAGATGAGTGGATCTTTCCACTGCATCGCAACCTGGGTGTTTTTACCACCCGTAATATGCCTTTGCACCGATTGTTTCTGCAATGGCAGGGAAGCCGCAATGGCTATAGCCTGGGCCGCGAACGAAGTTTTCATTTCGGTTCCAAAGAACACCATATCTGCGGCATGATTTCGCATTTGGGTCCGCAGCTCGCGCTGGCGGATGGCGCTGCACTCGCTGCAAAATTATCCGGCACCGGCAAAGTATCGCTGGCCTTTACCGGCGAAGGCGGCACCAGCGAGGGTGATTTTCACGAAGCGTTGAATGTGGCTGCTGTATGGGGACTGCCCGTTATCTTTTTGATTGAGAACAATGGCTATGCCCTTAGCTCGCCGGTGAGCGAACAATATCGTTGCGAGTCGCTGGTGGATCGCGCAAAGGGATATGGCATGGAAGGCATTAAGATCGATGGCAATAACCTGATGACGGTATACGATACCATTCGGGGTGTACGGGAATATTGTTTACAGGAACAAAAACCCTACCTCATCGAGTGCATGACGTTCCGGATGCGCGGACACGAAGAAGCCAGCGGCGTGAAATATGTACCCGCTCATTTGTTCGAAGAATGGGCACCGAAAGACCCGGTCACGAATTTTGAAAACTGGTTGCTGGCCAACGATATTATCAATGCAGATTTTGTGGCGCAAGACCGTGCCTTGATGGCAAATTTTATTGAACGTGAATTACAAATGGCCACGGAAACCAGTTTTGTTGGCTTCCGCGTACAGGATGAATTGAGTTCTGTATACGCAATACCAGCAGCGTCTGGTGAAGTGGCTACCAACGATGAGCCGGTGCTGGGCGAAGAAAAAGAAGCCAGGCTGGTTGATGCCATCAGTGAAGCGATTGACCTGGCGATGGCAAAACACGACCGGCTGGTGCTCATGGGGCAGGACATTGCCGGTTATGGGGGCGCCTTCAAGATCACCGATGGCTTGTTGGCGAAATATGGGCCGGCACGTGTGCGCAATACGCCCTTGTGTGAAAGCGCCATCCTGGGAACAGCACTGGGCTTATCGCTTGAAGGCTATCAGTCGATGGTAGAAATGCAGTTCGCTGATTTTGTGAGTGCGGGCTTTACCCAAATCGTCAATAACCTGGCGAAGAGTCATTATCGCTGGGGACATGCGCCGAATGTTGTCATCCGCCTGCCCACAGGCGCAGGCGTTGGCGCCGGCCCCTTTCACAGCCAAAGCAATGAAGGCTGGTTCACGCATGTGCCTGGATTAAAAGTGGTATATCCATCAACGCCAGCCGATGCAAAAGGGTTGTTGCTGGCAGCGTTTGAAGACCCCAACCCAGTGTTGTTTTTTGAGCACAAAGCCTTGTACAGAAGCATTAGCGGAAAAGTGCCGGTTGGATATAAAACCCTGCCCATTGGCAAAGCGCGACAAGTGCTGGAGGGTAATATGATCAGCATTATCACCTATGGCGCAGCCGTGCATTGGGCGCTGGAATACGCGCTGGCCAATATGCACCTGGGTATTGATATTCTCGATTTGCGCACCTTGCTGCCACTTGATTACGATAGCATTCGCGCCTCGGTAGAAAGAACCGGCAAAGTATTGGTCTTGCACGAAGACACCTTGACCTATGGCATCGGCGCAGAGATTGCTGCCTGGATTGCCGAACACTGTTTCGAATCACTGGATGCACCGGTTATGCGCTGCGGATCGTTGGATACACCGGTTCCTTTCAATCGTGTACTGGAGCAGCAATTTTTGCCGCAACAGCGAATGGTGGAAATGATCGAGAAGCTACTCGCTTATTGAGTCTTTGGCTGTAGGCATGGAATTGGGTCTTTCGCCCACCTGCTGTCGCCACATGGCGTAGTAGAGCCCCATGCTGCTCACCAGGTCATCGTGTTTTCCCTTTTCAACGATGCGGCCTTTTTCCAGCACGTAGATGGTGTCGGCATGCATGATGGTAGAAAGTCGATGCGCGATGAGGATGGTCATCTGTTTTTTCTCTGCCGAAATTTCGCGAATCGTGGAAGTGATATCTTCTTCTGTGATAGAGTCGAGCGCCGAGGTGGCTTCATCAAAGATCAGTAGTCGCGGATCGCGCAACAAAGCGCGTGCAATGGCCAGTCGTTGCTTTTCACCACCCGATACCCGTTTGCCGCCTTCGCCCAAAATACTGTCGAGCCCCCGCGGTGAATCGGTTACCAGTTTCAGGGCCGCCGCTTTTTCAAGGGCGGCATAAATTTCTTCATCGCTCGCATCGGGTTTTACGAAAAGCATATTGTCGCGGATGGTGCCCGAAAACAACTGTGTTTCCTGGGTCACAAAACCGAGCTGTCGGCGAATCCGGTTATAACGGATATGCTTAACCGAAACGCCGTCGATGCTGATTTCACCCAAACTAGGCGTGTACAGGCCCACCAAGAGTTTCACCAGGGTTGATTTACCTGATCCGGAGGGGCCGACAAACGCAATTGTTTCGCCGAGGCCTACTTCGAAGCAAATGTCTTCTACCGCATATTGTGCCGCATTGCGGTGTTTGAAATAAACATGGTCGAATTCCAGGTGGGTGATCTCTTCAACATCGATCGGTTCTTCCGGCCGATATTCGGGCGACAACTCCATCAATTCATTAAACACTTGCAGCGAAGCCTCAGCTTCGCGGTATTGCAGAATGATATTGCCCAGGTCTTGCAAGGGACCAATAATGCCGGTAGAAATAAACTGCATGGAGATCAACTCGCCGGTACTTAGTACATGGCGAAAGATCAGCCACAACAAAATGAACAGGATTGATTGTTTCAGCAGGTTGAGTACCGTGCCTTGTAAAAAAGACAAGGTGCGCACTTTCCTATTCTTTTCCATCTCCAGGTCGAAAATCCGTTGCGTAAAAGTTCGGAGGCGACGAATTTCGGGATAGGTTAACCCAAGGCTTTTTACCAATTCAATATTGCGCAGCGACTCGGTGATGGATCCGCCCAGAATATTGGTTTGTTTTACCACCGCCCGTTGGGTTGTTTTTATTTTTCTGCTCAGCAAACTGGTGAGTCCGCCGAGCAATACTACCCCAATCAAAAAAACGGGGATCAGTGCCCAGTGTTTGGTAATGGCATACCAGATCAAAAAACAGATCCCTACCAAAGAAGAAAACAGGATATTGATAAACGAGTTCATGAAACGCTCGGTATCGTTTCTTACTTTCTGCAGTTTGCTAAGTGTTTCGCCGCTGCTTTGGGTGTCGAAATCCTGGTACGGTAAGCGAAGGGTTTGCCGCAGGCCATCGTTGAATACCTGCATGCCAAATTTTTGTACCACCAATCGTACCACATAGTCTTTGAAAGTAAGGGCTACCCGCGACAGCAAGGCGACGAGCACCGCGATAGCCAACAGCGAACTCACACCGCGGATGCGGTCTTTTTCAGGCAATTGCTCGGGATTGAGCGCATACTTGTCAATTACTTTTCCGAAGATAATCGGATCATACAACGCGAGAATCTGCGCAATACCGGCTAACAACAGGGCAAGAAACACCCATCCCTGGTAGGGTTTGAGGTATTTCCACAGAATCTTCATCGCTCATTTGCTTTGAGCAATCGTATAAAATTGCCCCCTAATATTTTCCGGATGTCTTTTTTGGAATAGCCACGAACAATCAGTGCCGAGGTAATATTGGGCATGTCTTCGACGCCGTCGAGGTCCAGCGGACTTGAATCAATGCCATCGAAATCAGAACCCAATCCCACATGATCAACGCCAATCAATTTTACAATATGGTCCAGGTGATCGAGCAAAAGGTTCATGCTGGGCCGCAGGTGTTCGGCTTCTTCGGGATGTTTGCGGGCAATCCACTCATCAATATCATAGTCGGGCATATGGGTTGCCTTCAATGAATCGATTTCGTTGCGGTGACTTGCCTGGAAGGCTTCGCGCCGGCGATTGAAACTGCTGTCGAGAAAACCCGAATAAAAATTCAGGTGAATGACGCCACCGTTTTTGCCCAGGGCGATTATCTGTTCGTCGGTGAGATTACGAGGCACGGGGCAAATCGCGTACACGCAACTATGCGATACCAATACCGGCTTGGTAGTGGTTTGCAGGGCATCGAAAAAGGTTTGTTTACCCACATGGGCCAGGTCAACCAGCATACCCAGTTCATTCATGTGCCGAACAATCTGTTTACCGAATTCATTCAACCCTTTTTGTTTGATTGGCGTTGGCTTGCCCTGGTCGAAATAAGTTTCATCCCAGGCCGAACTGGCCCAGGACGTTGAATTGTTCCAGGTAAGGGTGAGGTAACGCGCGCCTCGCTTGTAGAGGCTATCGAGATAAAGCATGCTGTCTTCGATCATATGGCCGCCTTCCACGCCTTTCATCGCACCCACTTTCTTTTTTCTAACAGCAGTTCTCAGATCAGCCACTGAATTGACCAGCATGATCCGATCGGGATTGCGGGCAACGATGGCATCGAGGGAATCAATTTCCTGCAAGGCACGGTTAAAGGCCGCGCCTTTGCCATATCGCTCATTACAAAATATGGAGAACACCTGCAGGTCGATGCCGCCCTTTCTGAAACGATCAATATCGCTGTGTGTTTTCCCTCGCAGGTCTTCTTCAAAATTCAACCCTTTCATGGTAGCGGTTGATAACACATCATTGTGCGTGTCGACAACGATTGCTTTTTCGTGCAGGTTTTTTTGTGCCTGGCTGGCCAGGCAACACAATAGCAGGAAGGGAAGAAGTCTCATGCTGTCAAATTAAAGAATTCCGGCGTCAGGCTGTTAAAAATTAAAATGGCAGATGGTGCGACTGGCTTGAAACCCCCAAAATACCCAGCTACTGCTTCACGAAATCGTAGGTGGTGAATTCAACAAAGTCGTTCACATTCACATTTACCGACTTGACTTTGCCGTTTTCAATGGTAAAAGGCCATTCACGAATGCCATACAGCGGATCATTGAAAGAAGCCAGGAACCAGTTGCCACCCAGCGGCTCCAGCACCGCAAAGCGGCCCTTGTGGTGTTCGAAACGAGCCACGGCTTTGCCGTTTTCCATGGCGATGGTCATGTGTCCGTATACAGCATGCAGGTAGTCGCCCAGGAATTGGGAAAGCGGCAGCGCTGGCGTCGGCTTCAGGGCAACCGTATCGCGTAGTTTTTTGATGCGGGCAGCGTCTTCGGCATTGCCTGCTTTCTGGCCGGCCAGGTAGAGCGCAGAATAATCGCGATAAGGCAGGTTTAACACCGCATCAACCAACTCTGCATTGAGTGCAGTATAAAATCCATTGGCGTCGGTATTGGTGAGTACGATTACGGCAGCATTTTCTTCGGGCAGCAAAGTAAATGCCGTAACAAATCCATTTACTCCACCAGTATGCGAAACGATTTTGGTGCCAGCATAATCTTCCAGCATCCAACCCAGACCATAGAGCGCAAAATGCTTGCGGTTAAAACGATGGCCGGCATTGCCGATAATTGAACTGGGCTGTCGCGTGGCTTTGATCGCATCGGGCGCGATCACGGTTTTCCCGGCCCATTTTCCATTGTCGAGTAAGGCCATCGCCCAATGACTCATGTCTTCTACGCTGGCAGAGATGCTGCCGGCCGGCGCGAGGTTGTCGATATGACCATAGGGAATTTTTTTCAGTACCCCTTCCACTACGGTATGCGCCGATGCGGCATTGCTGGCCGTATCCAATGAAATGGAGTAAGGCAGGGCCGTGGCCATTTGCAGTGGCTTAAAAATCGCCGAGTCAATAAACTGTCCCCAGGTTTGGCCGCTGACTTTTTCAATCACCTCACCTGCAACGGCAAAAGCGGCATTGGTATAACCCCATTTCGACCGAAACCCATTAAGCGGTTTTAGCTGGCCGAATTTTTCTTTCACTTCCGCATAGCTGAGGTCAGAATCGAAATACATGAAGTCGCCCTGAAAAGTTTCAAAGCCCAACCGGTGACAAAGTAAATCTCGCACGGTAGCTTGTTCCGTTATCCAGGGATCATATTGTTTGAAATCAGGAACCCATTTTTTGACTTTGTCGTCGAGCGATAATTTACCGGCTGCCTGTAACATCGCCAATGCAGTGGCGGTGAATGCCTTTGAATTACTACCGATGCCAAAGCGGGTATTGGGTGTGACTTTCGCGGGTTTACCTGTTTCCAGCACACCATACCCTTTTTCCCAAATAATTTTTCCCTGCTTCACTACCGCTACTGCTACACCGGGAATTTTCCATTCAGTCATATTTCGTTCAACATAACGGTCAAGGCTATCCGAAATAAAAGCGCGTTGAGCGGTGGACTGTAGCTGCAAACAGCAGCACAGCGCAAACAGGAAAATTAATTTTCGCATATAGTTGGTTATTGGTCGTATTCTTCTTTACGTCCTTCGATATGACTACCGAGCGATTTCAGTCGCTTGTAATTGTAACCGCATTTTTTGATGTACTCCAACAACTCATATTCGGTGGCGGTTTCAACAAATTCTACCGGCGGGCGATAATACCGTACAAATGTATCTATATCGGTGCCCGCGAGGCCGGTGATCTTCCTGATTTTGGCGCGCGTGAAACGGGAGTCGATGTATTTCTCTTCTTCTTCGGCCAACAGTCGCTTCCGGAAAGCCGCCATGCTCCTGTTTTTGCGGAAGGCAAACATATTGATGAGCTGGTCCAGGTCGAGGCCCACCCCAAAATTGCCCGACTCAGGGGCGGAAGAAGAAACGCCCAATCCTGGTTTTCGGAAATTAAATGCCTTGGCATATTCTTCCCGGTTCATGATGGAATCACGTTTGTAACTCGGTGGCATGATTCGCACTTCCTTTAGCGTAGTGACATTCACGTGCAGGGAGATGTCAAACTGGTTTAGTCGCGGAACGGTCGATACGGCATACATCGGTGTGGGTTTACCGAGGTAAGAAAAGTATATCGAATCGGTTTCTGCCACAATCAAACTGTAGTGGCCCAAGGTGTCGGTAATGGTACCGCGGCCGTTGTTGGTGAGCACCGAAACACCGGGCAGGGGAACTGTTCGGTTCATTTCGTATACGGTGCCTGACAAGCGAACCTGCGCTTGCAACCGGCTGGTCAGCAGCAAACAAAGCAGGAGGACAGGTATGCAATGCAGGAACGGGCGCATGGGTTTACAAGGGTACGACTCATTTGCGAAACACAGTGTATTTTAACGACTTGTGCAGATTAGTTGTCGCCCAGAACGGTTTTTTCAATGACGCGTGGATAGGCTTCATGCTCCAATTGATGGATGCGTGCAGCCAGGCTATCGGGCGTGTCGCTGGGTTCTACCGGGCAGCGGCCCTGGTAAATCGCTGCGCCATGGTCGTACTGTTCATCCACAAAATGAATGGTGATGCCGCTTTCTTTCTCGCCGGCGGCAATAACCGCTTCATGTACAAAATGGCCGTACATCCCTTTACCACCATATTTGGGCAGCAGGGCGGGATGGATATTAATAATGCGTGAAGGAAAATGGGCGATCAGGCCGGCGGGCACTTTCCATAAGAAACCGGCGAGGATGATATAGTCGATCTTCGCTTGCTCAAAAGCAGGGAGGTAGGCGTCGCCCCGAAAAAATCGCTCTTTTTCCATCAACAGAACCGGGATTTGGTGCCGGTTGGCAATAGCGATGACCCCCGCTTCGGGTTTATTGGAAACGACCAGGACAATTTTTACCTGCGGATGGCTGGTAAAATGATCGATGATCTTGGCGGCATTGGAGCCGGCGCCCGAAGCGAAGATGGCAAGTCGAATCGTATTCATCTGATTTTCAGCAGTTTTAACAGCAGTTCGGCCTGTCATCCGGTTCCAGAGCCGGCGAAGGTAGTTCCGAAAAAAGGCAAACTGGCCGAAGGGGATGCTGACGAGCAGCACCAGCAGGGGCCAGCAGATGGTCACCAGTAATATATATAGTAAGGCCCAGGCAACGGGGTGTTCGACGGTGGACAGCCCCATGATTTTGCGCCCCACAATGCCGGTCAGGCTACCGCCGATGGCGAAAACGCAGAGGATCAGTAAAAGCCGGAGAAGGCCCACCCGCCATTTCGTTTTCAGTTTGTTGAACATGGCGCAAAGGAACAGAGAATTGTTAAAACCCCGAAAGCAGAAATAGCAGGATCGTGCCATGAGAAAATTACTTAACACGTTGAAATGCAAGCCCCACACGGGCAAAAAAAATCAGCCAATGTTGATAGATTGTCAATATCGTGTCATATTTTTGCTCGCGAATCGCCACTTTTAACATTACCAACAGACCCTTCAGCTTATGATTCCCTATAGATCGGTTGTGAAGCGTGTATTTTTTCCCCTCTTTTTGGTTGCCGTTGCTTGTTTTGGTCAGCCTGTTTTCGGCCAGGATGGAAAGGGGCTTTTCATGTCGAATTGTGCTGCCTGCCACGCGGTATTGAAAGACGGAACTGGTCCGGCGCTGTTTGGTATCGAAGAACGTGTACCTGATAAGAAGCTGTTGCATGCCTGGATTCGCAATAACCAGGCGGTATTGGCTACCGGCAATAAGTATTTCAATGACTTGTATATCGCCCGGAACAAGACGCCGATGAACCCGTTTCCCTCTCTGACAGATGAGGAAATCGATGCGATTTTGAAGTATGTGCAGGAAGAAGGTGTTAAGCAACAAACGGCTGCCAAGAATCCTGCAGCGGGTGGTCCTGCTGTTGCTGCCGTCAACGAAGACAGTTCTTTATTATATGGCATTCTCACCCTGATTTTGGCGGTGATTGTTTTCACCCTGCTCACCGTGAATGCCAGCCTGAAAAGACTTGCCGATGAAAAAGAAGGCATGCCTTCTACCGAACCAGTTCCTTTCTGGCGCAACAAAGCGTATATCGCACTCTTCGCGGTGGTGTTGTTCATCATCGGCGGTTACTATACTATACAAGGCGCCATCGGACTGGGCCGTAGCCAAAACTATCAACCGGAGCAACCTATTTACTATTCGCATAAAGTGCATGCCGGCACCAACCAGATTAGCTGTTTATATTGCCATGGTGGTGCACAGGATGGCAAACACGCGAATATTCCTTCGCTCAATGTGTGTATGAACTGCCATATGCAGATCACTGAATATGCTGGTGAAAAACTATTCCGTGAAGACGGTACCGAAGTAAACGGCACCGAAGAAATCAAAAAGATCTACGAACATACCGGCTGGGATCCCTCTCAAAAGAAATATGCAAACGCGCCCAAACCCGTTGAGTGGATCAAGATTCACAACCTGCCCGACCATGTTTATTTCAGCCATGCCCAGCACGTAAATGCCGGTCGTGTTGCTTGCCAAACCTGTCATGGTAATATCCAGGAAATGGGTGAGGTAAAACAGTTCGCCGACCTGAGCATGGGTTGGTGCGTTAACTGTCACCGCGAAACAAAAGTTCAGTTCACCGATAATAAGTTCTACAGCCTCTACGAGAAATTCCACGAAGAACTGAAGAACGGAAAAATAGACAGCGTTACTGTTGAAATGATCGGCGGTACCGAGTGTCAAAAATGTCACTATTAATCCGGGAAGGATAGCCTTCGGCGGACAACTAACTATTTTCATCACCAAAAAATCAATGCCCCGTTCGGGGTTTGGTATATGGAGCAAAAAAAGTACTGGCAAAGTTTCGGAGAGTTAACCAACTCTGCAGCACATCAGCAAAAAGCGCAGGACGAATTCAAGGAAGATCTTCCTTTCGATGGCTTCGACGCCCGTGGCCTGGAGCAGGCCGGCACACCACGTCGGGACTTCCTTAAATATGTTGGCTTCAGCACGGCTGCCGCTGCTATTGCTGCCAGTTGCGAAATCCCCATCAAAAAAGCCGTTCCTTTCGTTAATCGTCCGTCGGAAATCATTCCCGGTATTGCAGACTACTATGCTACTACTTATGTAGCCGGTGGTGATGCTATTCCGGTACTGGCCAAGGTTCGCGACGGTCGCCCGATCAAACTCGAAGGCAATGATATGTGCACCTGGACCAAGGGCGGTACTTCTGCTCAGGTGCAGGCATCGGTGCTTGATTTGTACGATACGGCACGTGTTCGCTTTCCCCATGCATCCGGTAAAGAGGTAAGTACTTTTGATGCATTCGATAAAATGGTAGACATGGCCCTGGCAGGTTTGGGCGGTGCACCATTGGTATTGCTTACTTCAACAGTTAACTCTCCTTCGGGCCGCCAGGTAATCAGTGAGTTTCTCGCCAAATTCCCCGGTAGCCGTCATGTACAATACGATGCCGTTTCTTACAGCGGTATGTTACAGGCAAATGAAGCCACTTATGGCAAACGCGCCATTCCTTCTTTAGACTTTGCCAAAGCGAAAGTGATTGTGAGCCTGGGCGCTGATTTCCTCGCCACCTGGCTGAACCCGGTAGAGTTTCAACATGGTTATACGCAGGGTCGTAAAGTGAACCCGGCCAATCCGACCATGAGCAAACACTACCAGTTTGAGAGCATGATGAGCATGACTGGCTCAAACGCCGATGAACGTTACACCCATCGCCCTTCTGAAACTGCGGCGGTGGCGGCCGGCATACTGGCAGCCCTTAGCGGACAGCCGGTAAATATCAGCAACGACCGACTCAAAAAAGGCATCGCCAAAGCGGCGTATGATTTGGCAAACAACAAAGGCGCCGCACTGGTGGTTTCGGGCAGCAATGATGTAAATGTGCAGGTGCTGGTCAATGCCATCAACGAAACCATTGGCGCCAACGGTACTACGGTAAACTGGGCCAATCCCCTGCAGAACAAAGCGGGTATTGACAGCGAACTGGCTACCCTGGTAAATGACATCAACAACGGAACCGTGGGTGGCTTGATCGTGATCGATGCCAACCCTGTATATAGTTATTTCGACGGCGAAAAACTGGCAGCCGCCCTGCCTAAACTGAAATTGTCGATTGCGCTGGTGGAGAAACTGGATGAAACCGCCAAACTCTGCAAATATGTTTTGCCGGTACACCACTTCCTCGAAAGCTGGGGTGATGCGGAAATGAAGAGTGGGTATATCAGCCTGCTGCAACCCACCATCGCACCGCTTTTCAAAACCCGTCAATGGCAAGACAGCCTGTTGAAATGGAGTGGAAACGCCAGCAGCTACCATGAATTTCACAAAGCTTTCTGGTCTACCCGCCTCGGTGGAGAAGCCACTTACCTGAAAGCCTTGCAAGATGGTGTGATCGAACCCGGCGCCAACCTGGCTATTAGCACAGCGACCTTCAATGGAACTGCTGTAGCTACTGCAGTTGCGGCCGCCGTTGCACCAGCTAAAAAAGGAAATGTTACCGATAAAACAGCCGATGTGGAAGTGGTACTGTACCAAAAAGCGGGTATCGCCGATGGCCGCCACGCCAATAACCCCTGGCTGCAGGAAATGCCTGATCCTATTACAAGGGCCACCTGGGACAACTATATAATGATGTCACCCGCCCTGGGCAAGAAACTCCTGAAAATAGATATCGCCGTTGATTCGCAGGCCGATAAATACGATGCCTTCCCCGAGAAGCCGGTGGTGAACCTGAAAATGGGCAACAAAAAAACCCTCAGCCTGCCGGTACTATTGATTCCTGGTATGCAGGAAGACACAGTGGCGGTGGCGGTTGGTTATGGTCGCACAGCAGAATTTGGTAAGGCAAGTGCGGGTGTGGGACAGAACATGTATCCCTTCGCTTCTTTGAATGGCACCACCATTTCTTATATCACAGCGGGCCAGATAGAAACGACCGATGGTAAGTATCCCATTGCTACCACGCAAACCCATAATAAATACGAAGGGCGCCATGAAGTGATCAAAGAGATCACCCTGGCTTCGTTTCAGAAAGATCCCAAACAAATTATTGAAGCCCGTGCCAAAGAGCTGAAGCCCTGGGGCGGACTGGCGCATTATGAAGAAGACGGCACCATTTATCCCGTATTCGATAAGCCCGGTATCAAGTGGGGCATGAGCATCGACATGAACAGTTGTTACGGCTGCGGCGCCTGTGTGGTGGCTTGTACTGCCGAAAACAACGTAGCGGTGGTCGGCAAACCCGAAGTACTTCGCTGGCATGATATGCACTGGCTGCGGATTGACCGTTATTTCAGTGGCGACCCGCATGATGCCGAAAGCATTCAAACTGTTTTCCAACCCATGCTTTGTCAGCACTGCGACAATGCGCCTTGCGAAAACGTTTGTCCGGTGGCAGCAACCAACCACAGCAGCGAGGGCCTCAATCAAATGACCTATAACCGTTGTATCGGTACCCGCTACTGCGCGAATAACTGTCCGTATAAAGTGCGCCGTTTCAACTGGGCTGATTATACCGGCGCAGATAGTTTCAAACACAACCAGGATATTTTCGAAGACAATGCGGCCATCATGATGATGAACGAAGACCTCACCCGCATGGTGCTGAATCCGGATGTAACGGTGCGCAGCCGTGGTGTGATCGAGAAATGTTCTTTCTGTGTGCAGCGTTTGCAGGAAGGAAAACTGAAGGCCAAGAAAGCCGATCGTCCGCTGACCGATAAGGATGTAAAAACAGCTTGTCAGCAGGCTTGTGCGGCAGATGCGATCGTGTTTGGTAACGTGAACAATAGCCAGAGTGATATTTCGAAAACCAGAAAGGAGAATGAGCTTCGATTGTATTATGTGCAGGAGCAAATTCACGTGATGCCGAATGTGAGCTATCTCGCCAAAGTGCGAAATACAGATCACATCAGTGAGCATGCCAGTGAAGAAGCTGTTTCGCACGAAAAAACAAAAGAAGCGAAACCAGAAGCAGAACATCACTAGAAAGAAACAAGGAACAAAAACCAACAAGCGGAAGGTGAGAACCGGAAGCTAAATGCTTAAAGGATATGTCAGCATTAAGATACGAATCACAGGTAAGGAGTCCACTCGTAACGGGCGAGAAAACCTACCACCAGGTAACGGAAGACATCGTTCGGCCTATTGAGGGAGCGCCTACGCGACTCTGGAAGATCGGGTTGACGATCTCAGTTCTGCTGTTGTGCTTTGGTGCGTATTCGGTGTATCGTGAAGTGGTGTACGGTATTGGCGAATGGAACTTGAACAAGACCATTGGTTGGGGTTGGGACATCACCAACTTCGTATGGTGGGTAGGTATTGGTCACGCGGGTACCCTGATCTCGGCCATCTTGTTGTTGTTTCGCCAGGGCTGGCGTACCGGTGTGAACCGCGCGGCAGAAGCGATGACCATTTTCGCGGTAATGTGCGCCGGTCAGTTCCCCATCTTCCACATGGGCCGGGTTTGGATGGCCTTCTTTGTAATGCCCTATCCCAATACAAGAGGTCCGCTGTGGGTGAACTTCAACTCGCCGCTGCTCTGGGACGTATTTGCGATCTCTACCTATTTCACTGTATCACTTTTGTTCTGGTATTGCGGATTGTTGCCTGACCTGGCAACAGTACGGGATCGTGCGAAAGAAAAATGGCGCAAACGTTTATATGGTAACCTGGCCTTTGGTTGGACAGGTTCTACCAAACACTGGCAACGGCACGAAGCTTTGTCGCTTGTGTTGGCTGGCTTGAGTACGCCCCTCGTACTGTCGGTGCACACCATTGTATCGTTCGACTTCGCCACTTCGGTTATACCTGGCTGGCATACCACCATCTTCCCACCCTACTTTGTGGCTGGTGCTATCTTTTCCGGATTTGCCATGGTGCAAACCCTGCTGATCATTACCCGGAAAGTATTGAACCTGGAAGATTATATCACTATGGAGCACATCGAAGTAATGAACAAAGTAATTGTGCTGACGGGTTCCATTGTGGGTATTGCTTATATCACGGAGTTGTTCATTTCCTGGTACGGTCAAAACCCGTATGAAATGGCGGCCTTTAAAAACCGCTACGACCTCAGTACACCGTATGCATGGAGTTACTATTTAATGATGAGTTGTAACGTAATTGCGCCTCAGTTCTTCTGGTTTAGAAAACTGCGTCGCAACCTGCTTTTCACGTTCTTCATGAGTATCATCGTAAACGTGGGTATGTGGTTCGAACGATTTGTGATTATCGTAACCTCGATTTACCGCGACTATATTCCCAGTAGCTGGAGTACTTATTATGCACCGACCATCTGGGAAGTTGGTTTCTATTTGGGAACCTTCGGTTTGTTCTTTACCTGCTTCTTCCTCTTCGCGAAATTCTTCCCGGTAATTGCGATTGCCGAGATCAAACATATCCTGAAGAAGAATGGCGAAAGCTATAAAGAGGCCATGGATAAAGAAGAGAATGAGTCAGTAGAGCAATTTGTTCATGAAAATGCGCACCACTAGTTATGTCAGTAAAGAAATTCATAGTAGGCAGTTTTGACGACGAGAAAGTATTGTTTCCGGCGGTGAAGAAAGTGCGGAAAGCCGGCTACAAACTGCACGACGTGTACACGCCTTTTCCGATTCACGGATTGGACACCGCCATGGGCCTGCGCGATACCAGCCTGCATACTGCCGGCTTTATATATGGTATTACCGGAACCACCACGGCGCTGACATTCATGGGCTGGGTATTCACCAAAGACTGGCCGTTGAACATTGGCGGTAAGCCCCATTTCCCATTGCCGGCCTTTATTCCGATTACGTTTGAGTTGACCGTTTTGTTCTCTGCCGTGGGCATGGTACTTACATTTTGTTATCTCTGCCAGTTGGCGCCCTTCGTGAAAAAACATCATTTCAGTTTGCGCGCTACCGACGACCAGTTTGTGATGGTGCTGGAAGTGAACAAACGCACCAATGAAGAAGACGCAAAAGCCTTTCTGGCGGCAGCCGGTGCCAAAGACATCAATGTACAAGAGGCAGAAGATGGCTGGTGGTTAGGCCGGTACGACAAAGAAGACATTTTAGTGAAAGGGTAATACTGAAAATAGTTAAGAAGAATGAAGACAAATGCGATCATAGCCGTTGGAATAAGTGCCCTGGTTCTTGCAGCCTGCAGCGATGTTCGGCGCACGCCTGGTAAGGTGTATATGCCCGATATGGCTTATAGCCGCGCGATAGAAACCTATTCTGACGCCCGCGATTTACAAGCCGAAGGCATTAACTACACGGCCCTGCCGGTAGAAGGCACGGTGAGCCGCACCGACGATGCCATCTACCTGATGGTAAAAGATACGGTTGGCCTGCATGCAGCATCGGCCACCTGGGTGAATCCCGTGCCGCACCTGGATTCTGTGCAAGCCAAAGAAGCGGATCGTTTGTACATGATCAACTGTGCGATTTGTCACGGTGCGAAAATGGATGGCAATGGACCTTTGTTCAAAGATGGTTCGGGGCCGTTTACCGCGAAGCCTGCCAACCTGGTAAGCGATGCCAAGATCACAGCGCTTAGCGCAGGTACCCTTTTCGAAGTGCAGACTTATGGCAAGAACGTGATGGGATCCTATGCATCGCAATTGTCGAACAAGCAACGCTGGATGATAGCTACCTATATCAAAAGCAAGCAGAGCGGTGAAACAGCCGCGCCAGCAGCCAGCGATAGTACGGCAACCAAACCAGCCGCTGCGGCCGCTGCACCTGCAAAAGAAAGCAGCGCGAAGAAATAAGGTTTAAAAAGAAATTGACCAACGATAAATAGTTAGATAATGGCTTTCAGAGAACAGTTTGAGATACCGGCGAAATACAAGATGTGGTCGATGATCCTGATGGGTGTTGGCGTACTGGCCGTAGTAGTCGGTTATTTCTTGTATGGCACCGGCGATGAGCACGACAATTCCCGTTTCTGGGGAACCCTCTTGTTCAACAGCGTATTCTTTTTGCTGGTGGTGAATGCCGCCATGTTCTTCATTTGTGCCACCACCTTGGCGATGGGGGCCTTTCAAATGGCGTTCAGAAGAGTATCGGAAGCAATTGCCGCCGCGGTGGTTCCCTTGGGAATTATTTCCTGCGTGGTATTGCTCGCGTTGGTGCTTGGCCACAAACACCATATTTACCATTGGTTGAGCCCCGAGGGCGACAAGATTCTGGAAGGGAAATCAGGTTTTCTGAATGCTACCTTTTTCATTGTGTGGACCATCCTCGCTATTGGCGGCTGGATTGGGCTGGGTTATAAAATGCGTGCAATCAGCAAAGAGATCGATGACCGCGACGGTCTTTCGGTAGAAGAGGGCAAAAAATATATCTGGAAGAATACTGTTTGGGCAGCTTTGTTCCTGGTATGGTTTGGCTTGACCGTAATGTCGACCGTTCCCTGGCTCTGGCTCATGAGCCTCGATGCGCACTGGTACAGCACCATGTATTCCTGGTACACTTTTGCGTCGACCTTTGTGGCCGGTATTTCTTTGATCGCTTTGTTTGTGGTGTACCTGAAGAACCAGGGCTACCTCGAATTGGTGAACCACGAACACCTGCATGACCTGGGTAAGTTCATGTTTGCGTTTTCTATTTTCTGGACATACCTCTGGTTCAGCCAGTATATGCTGATCTGGTATGCGAATATCCCCGAAGAAGTGGTGTATTTCAAACACCGCGTGCAAGGTCCTTACCGCGGTATATTCTTCCTCAACCTGATTGTCAATTTTGTTGCGCCCCTGCTCATTATGATGCGCAGAAGCAGCAAAAGAAATTATACGCTGATCGTGTTTATGGCATCGTTGATCATTTGCGGTCACTGGCTCGACTTTTACCAGATGGTAATGGCCAGCCTTTCGAAAGAGCATGTGCGACTGAACCTCTACGATTTTGGTGTGGCCGCCGGTTTTGTGGGCCTGATCATGTGGAGCACAGGCAATGCCCTGACAAAACGTTCTTTGCTGGCGAAAAATCACCCCTTCTTCAAGGAGAGCATTATTCACCACGCCTGATCCATCAACCTAACAAGCGTATTCATTAAAAAATTAGATTAAACTCGGCGAATAACATGTCAACACAATTAATCATGGCGATCCTGGCGTTGGGTTTCATTGTGGTCTTCCAGATCGCAAAAGCCAGCGAGTACGTGGCCGTGCTGAAGGGAGAAAAGAAGTCATTTGAACAGAACAACAAGATCAATGGTTTCCTGTTGCTGGCATTCCTGGTTCTGGGGCTGATTGGCGTTTACTGGTGCAATGAATTGCTGAAAGGCAAAATTTTGGGTGAAGCTGCTTCTGATCATGGCGAAAAAGTAGATGCCATGTTGCACATCACCCTGATATTGACGGGTATCGTGTTCTTCATTACCCAAATCCTGCTCTTTTGGTTTTCGTTCAAATACCAGTATTCTGAAAAGAGAAAGGCTTATTATTTCCCCCATAACAACACACTGGAATTGATTTGGACCGTGGTGCCCGCCATCACCCTCTTTATCCTGGTTGGTTTCGGATTGGTGTACTGGTCAAGAATCACCGGCGATGCACCGGCCAATGCCAATATTGTGGAGATTACCGGCAAGCAGTTTGGTTGGATCTATCGCTATCCGGGTAAGGACAAAGTTTTCGGTAAGAAATATTACAAGAATATCAATGAAGGAAAGAACAACCAATTGGGGTTGCTCTGGGATGATAAAGCAGCGCAAGATGATATCGTATCGAATGAAGCCTTGTACATGGTTGTGAACAAGCCCATCAAACTGGTGATCAATAGCCGCGACGTGGTACACGATGTGGGCCTGGTGCATTTCCGCATGAAAATGGATGCGGTGCCCGGCACGCCCACCACCATGTGGTTCACGCCCAAGTTCACGACCGAAGAAATGAAAAAGAAAACAGGTCGCGAAGATTTTGAATATGAGATTTCCTGCGACCAGATGTGTGGCAAGGGTCACTATTCGATGAAGGGAATTGTGAAAGTGGTAACAGCCGCTGAGTATGCACTTTGGCTTGCCAAGCAAAAACCTAACTATCAACAGGTTATGGCTGACCAGGCGCCTGCAGCAACACCCGCCGCTGCCGTTGACACGGTTAAAGCGACGGCTGCCGCAGCTACACATTCGGCAACAAACAATTAATTTAGACGTACCGTTTATAAACAGATTACAATGAGTCACGAAGCAAGCCTGCACAGAGAAGTGGTTACTACGCATGAGGTTCATCATGATGAGCATCATGGGCATCACCACCAGGAGACTTTCATCACCAAATATGTCTTCAGCCAGGACCATAAAATGATTGCCAAACAGTTCCTGATAACGGGTATTATTTGGGCGATTATCGGCGGACTTTTCTCTGTTCTCTTCCGTTTACAATTGGGTTATCCCGACCAGAGTTTCCCGATTCTGGAAGATATTCTTGGTAGCAAATGGGCAGCAGGCGGTAAGATCCAGCCCGAGTTTTACTATGCGCTGGTAACCATGCACGGAACGGTGCTGGTGTTCTTTGTATTGACGGCAGGTTTGTCAGGTACTTTTGCGAACCTTTTGATTCCTTTGCAAGTAGGCGCGCGCGACATGGCTTCGCCGCTGATGAATATGCTTAGCTACTGGTTCTTCTTCATCGCCAGTATTGTAATGATCGCTTCTTTGTTTGTGCAGACAGGTCCCGCGAGCGGTGGCTGGACGGCTTATCCGCCGCTGAGCGCCTTGGGCGATGCGTCTGAAGGATCGAAAACCGGAATGGATCTCTGGCTGGTGGCGATGGCATTGTTTGTGGTATCGCAGTTGCTGGCCGGTTTGAACTATATTTCTACCATTCTTAACCTGCGTACCAAGGGTATGGCGATGACAAGACTGCCGCTGACCATTTGGGCGCTGTTCTTTACCGCAGTACTGGGTGTATTGAGCTTCCCGGTATTGTTCTCCGGTTTCATCTTATTGCTGTTCGACCGCCACGCGGGCACCAGCTTCTACCTCTCTGATATCTTCCTGGCCAGCACGCAGAAAGCCCTGCCGAACGAAGGCGGATCTGCCATCTTGTACCAGCACTTGTTCTGGTTCCTGGGTCACCCGGAAGTGTATATCATCCTGTTGCCAGCGATGGGTATGGTGTCAGAAATTTTGACCACCAATGCACGCAAACCCATCTTCGGTTATATGGCGATGGTCGGTTCTATGTTTGCGATTGCCATCCTGGCCTTCCTGGTATGGGCGCACCATATGTTTGTAACCGGTATGAATCCTTTCTTGGGATCTGTGTTTGTGTTGCTCACCCTGCTCATTGCCGTGCCTTCGGCCATCAAAGTGTTCAACTGGCTGACAACCCTCTGGCGCGGTAACCTGCGGTTTACACCAGGTATGCTTTTCGCGATTGGTTTTGTAAGCTTTTTCATTTCTGGTGGTTTGACAGGTATTTTTGTAGGTAACTCTACCATTGATATCCACCTGCACGATACCATGTTTGTGATCGCGCACTTCCACATTGTAATGGGTGTGGCATCGTTCTTCGGCATGTTTGCCGGTGTGTACCACTGGTTCCCGAAAATGTATGGCCGTTACATGAATAATACGCTTGCTTATATTCACTTTTGGATTACGCTGATCGGTGCCTACCTGATCTTCTGGCCCATGCACTACGAAGGGTTGGCGGGTATGCCAAGAAGGTATTTGGATGTGAGCGGCTGGGTGAGCTTTAACCAGTTCAGCGGACTCAACCGGTTTATTTCCATCGTGTCTATCATTGTATTTGCGGTGCAGTTGTTGTTTGTGTTCAACTTCTTCTATTCCATTTTCAAAGGAAGAAGGGTACGTACACAGAACCCCTGGGGTTCCAATACCCTGGAGTGGACAACGCCCATCAATCCTGGTCACGGTAACTGGGAAGGAGAGATACCTGAAGTACATCGTTGGGCCTATGATTACGGTAAAGACGGAAGAGATTTTATTCCGCAAACGGAGCCGGTGGGTAAGAATGAAAGTAGTCACTAAAGAAACAATGCCCTGTCTTAGGCAGGGCATTGTTTTCAAGCCATAGTTTGAATAATGCAGCAGAACCAGAAAGGAGGAAAGATTCGTGATTATCTGCTGTTGGTGAAGTTTTCTTTGACAATCATGGTGGTGTTTTCAGCGGTGGTGAGCTACCTGCTGGCGCCAAGGGTGGTGGCCTATGATGTGACCAGTATTATCCTGCTTTTTGTGGCTGGTTTCCTGGTAACGGGAAGCGCCAATGCCATTAACCAGGTAACCGAAAAGGAATCGGACGCCCTGATGAAAAGAACGGCCAGCCGGCCGATTGCATCGGGTCGAATGAGTGTAAGAGAGGGATGGATTTTCGCGGTGGTTACAGGTATTGCCGGTGTGCTGTTGATGGGGTATTGGTTCAACTGGCTGGCAGCCTCGTTGTCGTTGTTCAGCCTTTTTCTGTATGCGTTTATTTATACGCCGCTGAAAAAGGTGAACTCGATATCAGTACTCGTTGGGGCTTTTCCTGGCGCCCTGCCCTGCCTGATCGGGTTTGCTGCCGGTAATGATGCCATTTTTATGGCCGAGAACGGTTACAAGGATTTGGGCGGATGGGCTTTGTTTGCCATCCAGTTTTTTTGGCAATTCCCCCATTTTTGGGCCATTGCCTGGCTGGCACACAAAGATTATGAGACGGCGGGTTTTCGCCTGCTGCCTTCAGAGAAAGGTCCCACGCGGTACAGCGCCATCCAATCGGTGATCTATTCGACCCTGCTCATTCCGGTAGGCTTTATTCCCTACCTGGTGGGTATAACGGGTTTGGTGAGCCTGGTGATTGTATTGATAGCGAACCTGGGGATGGTATGGTTGAGTGCCCGTCTCTACCAGAAAATGGAAAGAGGTGCAGCAAGGGGTGTTATGTTTGGCAGTTATATTTATTTGTTGGTGGTGTTTTTTGCACTGCTGGCAGACAAAACCTGATAATGGGAGAATGATGGCTACGCAATTGGTTATGGAACAGCGAAAAAGAATACATCCGTCTAAGTTTCTACTTTGGGTAGCGATCGGGAGTATTGTGATGATGTTTGCCGGACTGACAAGTGCCTATATCGTAAAGCGGAGTCAGCCGAACTGGACGAGTTTTGAAATGCCCCTGCTATTCTGGTATTCGACGGCAGCAATTATGGTGAGCAGTGTTACCATGCAGTTGGCGGAGCGGGCTTTCAAACAGCGGGAGCGCCAGAAATACAAGATGCTCTTGTTGCTGACCCTGGTTCTGGGGTTGCTCTTTGTGGTATTGCAATGGATGGGTTTTAAGGCGATCTGGCAGAGTGGGGTCACGTTTTCGGGGGCGGGCGCCGGACAATTTTTATATATCATCGCCGGATTACATGCTGTTCACGTAATTGGCGGCGTTATAGCCCTGGTCATTATGAGTGTAAAAGCCATCAGTACGGTAAAACGGAACTACAATATGGTTCCGGTAGAAGTGATGGCGACCTACTGGCATTTTGTAGACTTATTATGGCTTTATTTGTTTGTGTTTTTCATGCTGTTAACCTGAATAGTACATTTGCGAATCTTTAAATATTGAACATGTCACACGCAGTACCTGCGGATCAAAAATGGTGGAGTGGTGGTAAGAGTCCCTTCAATGTGGAGTACGGAAAAGTCATGATGTGGTATTTCCTCATGAGTGATGCTTTTACATTTGGCGCTTTCCTGATCTCTTATGGCACTATCCGGTTTGCGAGTAATGGCTGGCCCGACCCGAACGAGGTGTTCCAGTCTTTCCCTGGACTGGGTTCGGGATTACCGCTTGCTTTTGTGAGTTTGATGACTTTCATCCTGATCATCAGTTCGGTGACCATGGTGTTGGCCGTACAGGCGGGTCATGCGATGGACAAAAAAGCGGTCGTTAGAAACCTGATCTGGACGATTATTGGCGGTATTGCCTTTCTTTCGTGCCAGGCCTGGGAATGGACACACCTGTACCACGAAGGTGCCTGGTGGGGTAGCAATCCTTTCACGAATATGGACGGCACCAAGGCGTCGACCAATTTCACCAACTTCTTTTTTACGATTACAGGTTTCCACGGCTTTCACGTATTCAGTGGTGTGATCATCAACATCATTATGCTGATCATGACCCTGAACAATGTGTTTGAGCGTAAAGGCCACTACCTGATGATTGAAAAGGCTGGTTTGTACTGGCACTTTGTAGACCTGGTTTGGGTATTCGTGTTCACCTGTTTTTACCTTATTTAAACGCAATCAGCTATGTCATTTACAGATAATTATCAGGAAGTATCACACCACCACGACTTCGATCGCGAGGCGGCCAGAAAAGAGGTAATACGTGTCACGGTTATCCTGACCGTGATTACCATCGTAGAATTGATTCTCGGTTTTGTGATGATGGGCGTGCACAATGAATTTATGCGTCACGTGATCAAAGGCGCCATTTGTGTATTTATGTTGGCGAAGGCCTTCTACATTGTGGCTTACTTCATGCACCTGAAACACGAAGTGCGTAACCTGATCATGACCATTGTGGTGCCGCTGGGTTTGTTCATCTGGTTTATCATCGCGTTCCTGACCGATGGCAATTCGTACAGGAACCTGAAAAACAAATACGACCCGTATCATTATGAGCAAAGCCAGATCAAGGTAGAAAAGCCCGCGAAGAGCGATCATGGAAGCCATGATGCAAAGAAAGAGGGCGCTATAGAATGAGCTGGTTGTTTAAGGTTTAAGGTTTAAAGTTTAAGGTTGCTGCCGCGAGTTTGGCAGTCTTATGATAGAGGCGATTTGCACTAGTGGCAGGTCGCCTTTTTTTATTGGCGTTGGGTTTTGATTGGGTGTTATTATTTTATTGGCGTTGGGCTTTTGAATGGGTGTTGTTTTTTATTGGTGCTGGGCTTTTATTGGTGTTGGGAGTTTGATTGGGTATTGATGTTTTAACTAGGTGTTTGTTTTTTGACAGGGCTTTGAAGCGTGATTTTGATTTGTCACGTTGGTTATAAAACGTGTTTGTTATCAACAAATGGCTAATTGCTTTATAGAAATTTTAATATGTAGCTGCGGTTTTCAGCATGAATATTTGATGTCGTTTTACTTTTTTGCACCTGCTCACGAATTTTTGAAAACAATCACTGTTTATCATTGAAATGCCTATGTTTTTCTACTAGCCCCCGCCCTCCGGCAATACCATCACCTCGACCATACTACCGTAACCCCGCCCGCGGCAGCAACCTTAAACTTTAAACCTTAAATCTTAAACAGTAGTCTTGTTCTCTTTGAGTACTTTTGCGTGGTGAATAAAAGCGCTGTTTTAGGAGTCCTGCTGGCATTGATTCTTCCCCTGCTTTGTTACTGGGTCTTTAACTATTATAGTGGCGATGCGGTGCATATGCCAAGACGATATTATGTTGATACTGTCTTGACGAAGGTGGTGAACGGCAAAGAATCGACCGATACTGTTTGGCACAAACTGGCGGACTTTACATTGATCAACCAATTGGGTGATACCGTGTCGATGGCCGATCTCAATGGAAAAGTGATTGTAGCTGATTTTTTCTTTACCCATTGCCCGTCAATTTGTCCCACCCTCACCAACAACATGAAGAAACTGCAAAACGCGTTGAAGCTCAAAGACGATACGCGACTGGTTGATACAACCTTTGTTCAGTTCCTGAGTTTTAGCGTGGATCCGGTGCGCGACTCTGCCGTTCAATTGAAAAAATACGCAGACCGCTACGGCGTAAACCATGAAGTATGGTGGATGCTGACCGGCCCTAAGAAGACCATCTATGATTTTGCCCTGAATGAAGTCAAGCTGGGCATCGTAGATGGCGAAGGCGTGGATTCTAATTTTATTCATACAGAAAAAATGGTGCTGATCGACAAAGACCGGGTGGTGCGTGGCTACTACAATGGGCTCGACAGCATGGCCATGCGCGATCTGGCCGCAGATATTGTGTTATTGATGTTGGAAAAAGACAAGAAGAAAAAGAGAAACCCCTTTAGGAAATAATATGTTGAGGCCTTTACTCGAAAAGAACGACAAAAAAGCGAAGCTAATCATCGGTGCCCTGTCTGTAATTGTATTCGCTGCGGTCGTATTTCTTTCGCGCGTGCAATGGAAGCTGGACCTTGGTTTTGATGTGCATGTTTTTGCCAAGATCAATGCCATATTGAATTCGATGGTAACGGTGTTGTTGCTTGCCGGGCTCGCGGCGGTCAAGCAACGCAAGTTTGCGTTGCACAAAAAGATCATGTTCACGGCAATGCTATTGAGTGCGCTTTTTTTGGTTTCGTATATCTGCCACCACTTGTTTGCCGGTGATACCAGGTTTGGCGGTACCGGCATGATTCGTCCCGTCTATTTCTTTATCCTCATTACACATATTTTTCTGGCAGCTATTATTTTGCCATTTATCTTGTATACGGCGTATCGTGCGCTGACGGCCGAATGGCCGGCGCACAAAAAGATGGCAAAAATCACCTGGCCCATCTGGTTGTATGTGGCAATCACCGGGGTGGTTGTATACCTGATGATCAGCCCCTATTACGTGAATGCATAACCGAAAACATGAGCACACAGCCATCCTTCTTCAAAACCTTCAGTGGCGAATACCGGAAATTACTCAGCATCCAGTTGTTTGCCTGGGTTATAGCCATCGTAGTGATAGCAGCCGGTTGGGTCAAGCCATTGGGCAGCATTGACCTTGATCGCTTGTTGCAGGTGATTGCGGTGCTCATTGGATTTGGAGCGGTGTTGGTAGGGGCGATGCTTTTCAAGAAAAAGCTGGAGGCGGTAAAGACCTCCGGAACGGCCGTTCGCGAGAAACTGGAAGCCTATGCAAAAGCAGCGCGCTTGCAGTGGAACCTTTTGATCGGCGCCTCTTTGTTTAGCCTGTTTTCTTATTTTATGGTGGGCAACTGGGCCTTTGCTGCCCTGGGATTGACTTTTCTGGCAGTATACGGCGCCTTAAATCCGTTTAAGCAAAAAGTAATGTTACAACTGCGCTTGTCGGAAGCGGATGTTGCGGGCTTGTAAAGAAGTTTGCGGCTGTTCAATATTACGTGGCGCGCTATAGTGCCAGCTCAATGGCTGGGTCCCAAAACAACTTGCTGAAGTCGACCACGGTATCATCTTTTACTTTAACGCCATCTTTTTTGAGCAACTGTTCCATTTGATTCGGCGTGCTGAAATGCATTTTGCCGCTGAGTTGTCCGTTGCGGTTTACCACGCGCTGTGCAGGTACGGACGGGCGACCATGCGCCGCGTTCATGGCCCAACCAACCATCCGTGCGGATAGGCCGCTGCCGAGGCATCGAGCGATTGCGCCATAACTGGTTACCCGACCCTTGGGAATCTGCTCCACAATGGCGTAGACCTGTTCAAAAAAAGATTCATTTTTAAGTCTCGGCAGGTTGGGTGCAGGTGGCGCGGAGGCGGAAGTTGGTTTTCTCGAGGCAGGTGTTGGCTTTAGCGAAGAGGGTGTTGGCTTTCTGGAGGCGGATGTCGACTTTTTAGCGTCGGGTGTTGGCCGCGGTGCTTGGGTTTGCTTTTGGGGCTTGTTGCTGGCAGTTTTTTGGCGGGGCATGGCTTGACAATTAAGAGACGATCGATTTTTCGTTGCCGGTGGGTGCTTCGTTGGCAAATACGTATTCCTGCAATGCTTTGTCAAAATCCGGCAACGGGTAATCGGGCAATGAGAACCGAATATAATGAACCCGGTTGCTTCCGGCGATATCCAGCGATTCGTAATGGGTTTTGATGTTCAATTCGGGCGATACCGGCTGGTCGGCATACAGGTTGTCAAGCGCCTCCTTCAGGGTGCAACCATATTTTTCAATGACCTGCAGGGTGAATCGATATAAAACCGGGCTATCTGTTTTTAGGTGGATATCACCGTTTTTTTGCAGGAAACGTTGGTAAAGGCGGAGGAATTTGGGGTGGGTGAGGCGCCTTTTGGCACGAGAGCGACGAAGCTGTGGGTCGGGAAAAGTGATCCAGATCGATGCTACTTCCTGGGGATTGAAATAAGTAGCGATGCGGTCTATCTGGGTGCGCAAAAACGCGGCATTGTTCAACTGCTGCTGAATTGCCTGGCGAGCGCCGATAAAAATCCGGTTGCCTTTTACATCCACCCCAATAAAGTTCTGTTCAGGATGAAGGGTCGCAAGCCCAACGGTGTATTCACCCTTGCCACAGGCCAATTCAAGTGTCAGGGGCTGCCCGTTGCCAAAATGCGCCGCCCAACGACCAGCCATGTTTTCGGGATACTGCAATACATTCTGAAATCCTTTGATCGCTTCAAATCGAACCAATTTCTGTTGACCCATGGCGCAAAACTAGCCAATATCTATTAGCGGATTCGCTTCATCTTAACCGTTGATCAGCTTCAATCCAACGAGCGGGGTTCGTCAATAGATGCGCAGCGCGGGTCCGTCACCTGATCAACTGATCGGCTTCTTCAGCAATGCGAATATGCAACAGGGCGCCTTCGGGCGACAAAGCAACCAGGGTTGATTCACCCTTGCAAACCACAAAAACCCCGGTTTCGTTGTTGATGAACCGCGCAATGATGGGCAGGGCCCGATTGTCGTTGTGCCGGATGAATTCGGGATCGTTTGTCCAGCAACTCAGGGTTCTGCTATCGTGCAATTGAAGGGTTCTTACCACGGTTCTATGGGCGCGATACCCATTGGTGACTTCTTTTATGGCGGCATGGGAAAAACCATCCAACGCGCCCTGTAATTGTTTCCAGTAGAGTTTTTTCATATCGTTGTGTTAATTCCCTACCCCACCCTTTAAAATAATATGCCAGGTCAAAAATTCCCCTTATTTTTGAACTGTAATAGTAAATGATACAGTATGAACAATGCCCGATTTTCAACCGCTTTGCATATCATGAGCCTGCTGGCCATGGATGAGCAAGCCTGGTTGACTTCTCGTCATATTGCTGGCAGCATCAATATGCAGGCCGCGGCGGTGAGAAAGGAACTGGCCGTGCTGCGGGAGGCGGGTTTGGTAACCAGTAGGGAGGGTAAACATGGGGGCGTCAAACTGGGGCGACCGGCTTCGGGAATCAGGCTGTCGGAGATTTATGAAACGGTGTCTAAGCCGGAGAAGTCTGAAAAAATCAAATCGCCCAACCCGGGCTGTTTTGTGGGAAAACAGATCAATTTCCAGCTCAATTCGCTGTTTTCGACCCTCGATGAGGCCATTTTAAAGGAAATGAAGCAATTGAGCCTGGCACAGTTTTACCAGCGATTCAACTAATTTTTTTGAATTTAACTGTAATAAAATATACACAGTATGAAAATTGGACTCATTGGCGCCGGCTTTGTTGGCCAGGCAGTATTGAAGGAGTTAACCGACCGTGGGCACCAGGTAACGCTCCTGGTCAGGTCGCCTGAAAAGGTAAAAGCACCGGCTGGAACAACGGTGAAAAAGGTGGATGCGCAGGATGCCAGCGAGCTGGAAGCGGCTATGCAGGGGTTGGAGGTAGTGGTCAGCGCCTACAATGCCGGTTGGACAAACCCCGATTTATATGCTGATTTTTTGAAGGGAAGTCGGGCTATTTTGACGGCTTCAAAGGTGGCTGGGGTGCCGCGTTTGTTGGTGGTTGGTGGTGCCGGCAGCCTGTATATTGCACCCGGTCAGCAACTGGTCGACCAGCCCGCGTTCCCGGCCGAATACAAGGCCGGGGCCAGCGCTGCCCGTGATTTTCTACAAGAATTGCGGCAGGAAAAGGGTATTCAATGGACCTATTTTAGTCCGGCGATTGAAATGCACCCCGGCACTTCCGGCCAGCGAAAAGGCCAGTATCGCACCGGCCTGGAAGAACCCGTTTTTGATGCCCATCAGCGGTCGGTTTTATCGGTCGAAGACCTGGCGGTGGCCCTGGCCGACGAATTGGAAAAGCCCCAATTCATTAACCAGCGGTTTACGGCGGCCTATTAATTATGCCGACTTTAAGCCAGATTATACCGATTTTAAGCCGAAAAGGGCAATCCTAAGCCGAAAAGGGCAATTTTAAGCTGAAAAAGTCAATTCCTGGCAAGGTTTGCACATTTTAGGCAGCAAAGTCGCGGCTTTTTCTGTCTACCTGGTAGGTGTACATGAAAAAAGCCCCTCTTAGAGGGGCTACCTAACAGCTGTAAACACACACATGAGAAAAAGTTGTGTACCATTCAGATTGGGTGGCTGGTTCACCAATCTTGTTGACGGCACAAAAAAATCCCATCTGTTCACGGATGGGATTTTTTAATCGCTGTAGGGGGAGGAGTCGAACCTCCACGGGGCAGTTAGCCAAAGTGCAAAGATTAGTGGTCAACCCTGGTCGGCTTCATTCCGATTCCAAAGGAACTGGAACACCAGTCGGCTCTACACATTGTTTATCCTGGATTCCCCACCCCCGAGACGAGAGGGCATGTCTGCCAAAGATTTCATCACCCCACAGTATAAAGAACAAATCGCTGTAGGAGGAGGAGTCGAACCTCCACGGAGTCGTTAGCAGGCTTGCACCTGTTTATCCGTTTACCTCCACCCCCGAGACCAGGGGGCATGTCTGCCGAAAATTTCATCATCCCACAGTATACTTTCGAAGAACTTCGATGATGCAAACATAAAGCCTTTACCCTATTCCTTGCAAAAAATTCAAAAGAAATTTCATAATTATCGAAATTGTTCAAAAATTGGTCTATTAGACTAGAAAACATCAAAATAACCAACCTGAAATGGCCGTCAAATTGAATTTAGACAAACTGGATTACCAGATCATCCAGGAAATGATGGAGAATGCCGAGACCTCCTACGCCGATTTGGGCAAGAAATTATTCGTTTCGGGCGGCACCATTCATGTGCGCATCAAGAAGCTGGAAGAAATGGGGGTAGTGCGGGGTACCCGATTGAATGTGGATCTCAAACTGCTGGGGTACGATGTGATTGCATTTATTGGCATTTACCTGGAGAAAAGCTCCATGTACGATACGGTGGCGCGCGACCTGGCCCGCATTCCTGAAATTGTTCGGCTGAATTATACCACCGGGAATTATAGCATATTCGCCGAGATCGTTTGCAAGGACATCAACCAACTGCGAAATGTGTTGCACGATCAGTTGCAGAAAATAAAAGGCATCGAAAGAACCGAGACATTTATTTCGCTGGATGAGAGTTTATGTCGCAACGTGGTGGTGAAAGAGGAGAAATAGGCAGGTATCGGTTTAACAGTTATCAGTTTAAGTGGAGATCGATCTACTCAGGGATTTGTTTCTCTGATATCCAGCATATCCCGGATGGCGTTACCCAACAAGTTAAAAGCAAGCACCAGCAACATGATGGCAAATCCCGGCACCAGTGCCAGGAAAGGATTATTGGTGATGATGAAATTGTAGTTATCGCGAATCATACCACCCCAGGAAGGCTGCGGTGGCTGCACACCCACACCGAGAAAACTGAGTCCGGCTTCAATGACGATGGCCGATGCAAAATTGGAGGCCGCCAACACCATCACCGGTCCAAGAATATTGGGCAGAATATGGTGGAGGATGATGCGCAGGTTATTGAAGCCCATCACTTTGGCCGCTTGTACATATTCCAGGTTTCGCACTTGTAAAACCTGGCCCCTCACCAGTCGGGCTACATTCACCCACATCGTTAGTCCCACTGCAATAAAGACTTGCCAAAAGCCTTTGCCCAGCAGGAGGGTGATGGCAAATACCAGCAGCAGGGTAGGGATACTCCAGATCACATTGATGAACCACATGATAATGCTATCGGCGCGGCCACCATAATAACCGGCGATGGCCCCGAGCAAAGTGCCGATCACCAATGAAATCAACATGGCCACGGCCCCTACCAGCAGGCTTACGCGGGTACCAATCAGCAATCGACTCAGGATATCGCGCCCAAATTTGTCGGTTCCCAGCCAAAACGTGCGATGGATGGTTCGATCGACTACCGCACCATTCAACTGGCTCAGCGGAACATTCATTTTTTCGGAAATACCATTGTCTATATAACGGTCAAGGATATACGCCGTATCGTTGACTTCATGGGCGGTGATGGGTATGAACTGGCAGGAATCTGGTTGTCCGTGGAGCGTTCTTTGCCACCAATTGCGTTCAGGCGGTCGGGGTGTTTTGGGCAGCAGGAAAAAGGTTTGGGTGAAGCCCGGTTTTTTACCGGCTATTTCAACCTGCATGCGGTTAGCGTCGGGCGTGCAATCGGGCGAAATCCAATAGCAGGTAATAGCAATCAATGTCGCCAGCAGGATCACGATAATACCTGCCATCGCTGTTTTGCTTTTGCGTAGTTTTTGCCATTGAATGGTTGATCCCTCCACGATTGGTTATTGTTATTTGAGCTTTCGTCCTTTCCACTCATATTGTCCGAATTGGGAAAAGGTGCCGGCCGCCACGGTGTACAGAATATGAAGGGGTTGGAAGAGCGGGAAAAAAAGCATCAGGTGTTTTCGATCAAAAAAAGAAGCGACTTTCCACATGAATACCCATTCCACGGCTGTTTTCAGCAGGAGTAGGAGTAGGGCCGGAAAGATAGCGTTTAATGAAAAAAAAGCGGCAATTATGGCCATCAAAAGCAAAAAATTGCAGCTATATACCAATAAAAGCACGGCTTTTAGCTTGATTTCCTGGTAAAAACGGGCCTTGCTGGCCCAGCGGATTCTTTGCTGCAGGAATAGCCTAAAACTGCTCACGGGCAAGGTTTCCACAATGGCATCGGTCGATTTCGCATAGCGAACCTGGTGGGGATACAGTGTCGCGATCTTTTGCATCAGCAGCATATCATCCCCCGAAGCAATCGCATCGATACCCGAAAACCCATTCACTTTTTCGAAAGCTGCTTTGGTATAAGCCAGGTTGGCGCCATTGCACATGCTGTGGAAACCCTGGGCGGCAGCGGCCGCGGTGATGCCCTGGAGGCTGATGAAGTCGAGGGCTTCAAATCGCGCGAGCCAACTGTGTTCCCGTTTCATCATGACCGGTGCCGCGATCATTTGCGCGTTGGTTTGTTCGTGCACCCAGGCCAGTTGCCGCAGCCATTTTGGGGGGGCTATACAATCGGCATCGGTCGTCACCATCAGGCGACCATTGGCTTGTTGGATGCCGGCTTCGATGGCTCTTTTCTTCGGTGCCTGGTCGTCGGCCAGCCCGGTTTCTCTATGCAGCAGGGTGATTTTTGCATAGTTGGCGGCTTGCACGATCTCGGCTGTTTTATCGGTGGATTGATCGTTCACGACAATGATTTCCAGCAATGCTGGGGGATATACCTGGGCGGCGACGGCGCGTAAGCAGTTGTCGATATTGGCTTCTTCATTCCGGGCGGGGATGATTACCGTGAGGGGGGTAACGGGTGTATAGTTGTCGGGGGCGCTGGCGGCCGGTTGTTTTTTCCAGCCCCTGTTATAGTAACCAATGAGGAGCGCGTAACCCCAAAGCAATACAACGGTGATGATATAGAGGTAGATCATGAGCGAAGGTTTTGCAAGATACTGGCAGCAATGGCTTCTGCGGACGGCCCCTGTAAAAGCCGATGGCCAGCGGGGAGGATTTCCAGCCGACAGCTTGGTCCAGCCTTCGCCTGCCAGCGTTTGCCGTTGGCGGCGGTAATGATGCGATCGTATTTGCCGAGTAGGAGCAGCACCGGGGTTTGGCGATTTTTTACGAGCTGCGCGGTTTCGGACGGGACGCTGCGGAAGGACCGGAAAAATGTCCACCGCTCGTACAGCTCCTGTCGCTGCCGGGGATCATCGAGGAAGCGATGGGTGAATTTGAAGACAGATTCATTGAGGAGCTTTATTTTTTTGGCCCATTGGGTGGCTTTGAAAAACCAGGCTGGATTTGCCATGGTACGACGGAAAACGCCATTGCCGATATGGGTTTGGGTGGCAAACCAGTACCAGGGATTGACGATGAGCCCGTCGGGCGCTACCAAGATCAACTGCTCGAATTTTTCGGGATGTTGGCGGTAGGCGGAGAGCCAGAGCCGCGCCCCCATGCTATACCCCAACACGGTCAGTTTTTTTACGGCGGCTGGTTGTTTTTCTTTCCCGTCGGTTTCATTTCCCTGGGTACGGGCTTCTTGTTGACAGATTTGGTCAATCAGGTCCAGAAAAGAGCTGGGATCCAGGGCCGAATGCCAGTTGGTTTGGCCGTGCAGGGGTAAATCAGGGCAAAGCAGACTGTATTCCCAGCCCAACAGGCTGCCCAGGGTCGCAAAATGGTCCGCATTTTCGCCATAGCCGTGCAGGGCGATGAGAAAGCGCGGCCCTTCGCCGAAACGCTTATAGTGTATGGTTCCCCCGGCGGTCTCCAAAAACATGGTATTTCGAAGGTAGGCGGTTTCTTTTTTCTTTTTCAACCGTCGGGTGCTAGCCGGACAATGAAAAAAGCGTACATTTAACTAGTTGTTTAACTAACTATATGCCAAACAACCATTTTAAGCGGGGTGAACTGTACAGCTTTATTACAGGCAAGGCGTCAACCGCCATTGCGCGGCGTTTGCAGAAGAAGTTTAACAACGCCGGGCTGAACCTGACCATCGAACAGTGGAGTGTGTTGTATCATTTGTGGAAGCAGGATGGCATCAGCCAGCAGGAGTTGTGCAACGCTACTTTCCGCGACAAACCAAGCATCACCCGGCTGGTCGATAACCTGGAAAAACTAAAACTGGTGAAGCGGGTATCATCGAAAGAAGACCGGCGGATGAACCTGGTTTACCTCAGTCCCGAGGCAAAAAAACTACAGGACCGCACCATGGAAATTGCTGAAGAAACACTGAATGAAGCATTGATCAGTGTGCCTGCTGATCAGATCGACATCTGTAAACAAGTATTGCAGATCGTGTACGATAACCTGAAATAACCATCAACGTCATATACTTAAAACAAGTGCCATGTCAAACAACGCACAAGCTACTAACACCGCGCTGAAAGGCGGCCAATGGCTGATCAGTGAAAGCCAGGCTGCTGATACTTTTACGCCCGAAGACTTCAACGAAGAACAAAAAATGGTCAAGGAAATGTGTGCCGGCTTCCTCGATACCGAAGTGATGCCCATTGTTGACCGCATCGATAAATTGGAACCCGGCCTCATGCCATCGTTGGTAGAGAAAGCCGGTGAGCAGGGCTTGCTGGGTACGTCGATACCAGAAGAGTATGGCGGACTCGGAAAAGATTCCATCACGGCGACGCTGGTTAACGAAGGCCTGGGCGGCGGATTCTCTTTCAGTGTAGCTGTGTCGGCACACACCGGTATTGGTACGCTGCCAATTTTGTATTTCGGCACACCCGAGCAGAAAGCGAAATACATTCCGAAGTTGGCCAGTGGCGAATGGAAAGGCTCTTATGGTTTGACCGAGCCGAATAGTGGCAGTGATGCGCTGGGCGCGAAGACCACCGCGAAGCTGAGCGACGATGGCAAGTATTATATTCTCAACGGACAAAAATGCTGGATCACCAATGGCGGATTCGCTGATGTGTACACGGTTTTTGCCAAAGTAGATGGTGATAAGTTTACCGGCTTCATTGTAGAGCGTGGCATGGAAGGGTTCACCCAGGGCCCTGAAGAACATAAGATGGGCATCAAAGGAAGTTCAACGGTGCAGTTGTATTTCCAGGATTGCAAAGTGCCGGTTGAAAATGTATTGGGCGAGGTTGGCCGCGGACATATCATTGCGTTTAATATCCTGAATATTGGTCGACTGAAATTATGTGCGGCGGCACTGGGTGGTGCCAAACGCAGCCTCAATACCAGCATCGCGTATGCAAAAACCCGCGAACAGTTCAAACAGCCCATTGCCAATTTCGGCGCGATCAAAAACAAACTCGCGGAGATGGCCATACGCACCTGGGTATGCGAGGCCGGCTTGTATCGGACCGCCAAATGGATCGACGAAAAAGAACATGCCTTGCTGGCAGAAGGCAAGCCCTTCAACGAAGCATTGCTCGGCGCCGCCGAAGAGTTCGCTATTGAATGTGCGATGCTGAAGGTATATGGTAGTGAAGTGCTCGACTTTGTGGTGGACGAAGGCGTGCAGATACATGGTGGCAATGGCTACAGCGATGAATATATGATTTCGAGGGCTTATCGCGACAGCCGCATCAACCGCATCTACGAGGGCACCAACGAAATCAATCGCCTGTTGACCGTTGATATGGTGTTGAAACGGGCCATGAAAGGCAAGATCGACCTGATGACACCGGCCATGAATGTGATGAAAGAGCTGATGAGCATTCCTGATTTTGGTGCCACAGACGATGGCCTGTTTGCTGCAGAGAAAAAAGCGATTGCGCAATTCAAGAAAGCGATCCTGTTAACAGCCGGTGCTACGGTACAAAAGCTGATGGCGAAGATCGACCAGGAGCAGGAGATACTGATGAATGTGGCGGATATGGCGATCGAAACCTATCATGCTGAAAGCGCGCTGTTGCGACTGATCAAAATGGTTGAACAACGTGGTGAAGCGGTCTGTCAATACGAAACCGATATTGTACGCACCTATATCTATGATGCGGCCGATAGCATTGGCAAACATGGCAAAGACGCAATCAATTCGTTTGCAGAAGGCGATGAGCAAAGAATGATGTTGCTGGGTATTAAACGCTTTACCAAAGTAGCGCCGTTCAATACCAAAGAGGCCAAACGCCGCATTGCTGCCAAATTGATCGACGAAGGTCATATTCCCTTGTAAGCTGCTAAAAAATATTTCGTAGCTTTTGCGATGTAAAATGTTAGCATGCGCAAATCAAACCGCCGCCAATTCATAACAGAAACCGGAAAGGTTGCTGTTATGGGTGGACTCGGCACCATCACCAATACTATGGGCGAAAATCCCTTGAAGAAAAAATTCATCCACCATGTTTTTTTCTGGCTGAAGAACCCGAATAGCGAGGCAGATAAGCAAAAACTTATCGAAGGGCTGCAAACGCTGACCAAGATAAAGGGCATTCGCGCGTTTCAAATTGGCGTGCCGGCGAATACAAACCGGGAGGTTATCGAACGATCGTATGCTGTATCGGAGCTTTTTGTTTTCGATAACCCCGAAGACCAGGCAGCGTATCAAAACGATCCCATCCACCTCAAGTTTGTTGAAAACTGCAGTGCGTTGTGGGAGAAGGTTACCGTGTTTGATACGGTGGAAGTATAATTTTTGCGACGGAACAATGATTGCTATTGCAGCTTAGCTGCTGCCGCTTCATCAACGATCCAATGCAGTTCGCCTTTTTCCGGACGAATGGTTTGCGAGGGGTATAAATCAATATTCGTCGGGCCTTGTAACACTTCGTGCAAGGCCGGTGCTTTTGCCGCGCCAGTAGTAAGAAACAAAACACACGACGATGCATTCGCAATGGGTCGGGTGATCGTTACGCGAAACATGTCCTGCTGCTGTAAGTAAAAAGCAGCGCACCAGCGTTTCATTTCATGAACCACTTCGGTGCCGGGGAAAAGTGATAGGGTATGTCCGTCGTCGCCCATGCCCAGTAACAGCAAATCAAAACTATGCGGCTGCCCATCGAAATACCGATGCAAAATTCTTTCGTAGGCATGCGCTGATTCAGCGGGATCAGGATAATCTGTTTGCATCAGGTGGATCTGGTCTTCCGGTACAGGCACATGGTTCAACAAAGTATCATAGGCCATGCGCGCGTTGTTGCGTGTATCGTCGAGCGGCACATAACGTTCATCACCCCAGAATATATGCAGTTTCGACCAGTCGATCTGTTCGCGAAACGGAGGTGCTGCCAGTAACTCATGCAATCGTTTGGGTGTTGATCCGCCCGAAAGGGCAATGCAGAACCGATTCTGCGTTTGCAACACGCTGCGTATGCGATTGGCAGTAAAACTCGCAGCCGTTTGGGCAACAGCTTCGGCGTTACTGCAAATATGGATGGAGGGTGCCATGTTTATTCTTTATGTGGTGGGGGAAGGGTAACCCAATTGCGGCCATCGCGGGCGATCAAGGCTTCTGCGTCTTCCGGCCCCCAGGAGCCCGGCGAATAATTTGGAAAATCAACTGGTGGCCGATCGGTCCAGGCTTCAAGTATCGGCATAATAATACGCCAGGCTGCTGCTACCTGGTCTTCGCGCATGAAAAGGGTGGCATCGCCTTCCATGACATCCAGCAACAGCGTTTCGTATGCTTCGGGCTCTTCTTCGGTATAAGCATCTTTGTAACTGAAGATCATATCCACCGGACTCAAAGACACACCCTGCCCCGGACGTTTCGCCTGGAAGCGGAGGCGGATGTCCATCTCCGGAGCGATGCTGATGGTGAGTCGGTTCGGTCGCCAGGTATCAGCCGCTTCGGGCGGAAATGCATAATTCGGCGCCGCTTTGAACTGGATGGTGATGATGGTTTCTTTCTCATTCATCCGCTTGCCGGTACGTACATAAAAGGGTACGTCTTGCCAGCGCCAGTTGTCGATATGAAATTTGACGGCAGCAAAAGTTTCCGTATCGGAATCGGGGGCTACATTTTTTTCCTGGCGATAACCCGGTACTTCTTCGGCACGCAACCAGCCGGCACCGTATTGCCCGCGAACCGCGTGATTGTGTACCTGGTCTTTGCTGATTTTGCGGATGGCATGCAATACATCCACTTTCTTGTTTCGGATCTCGTCTGCATCAAAATTCACCGGCGCCTCCATAGCCACCATGCAGAGTAATTGCAGGATGTGGTTTTGCACCATATCGCGCAGGGCGCCAGATGATTCATAGAATTCGCCGCGACCCTCTACCCCAACAGTTTCCGTTACCGTTACCTGTATATGATCGATGTAGTTTCTGTTCCAGATGGGTTCAAACAACGCGTTGGCGAAACGAAGTGCCAGGATATTCTGGACGGTTTCTTTTCCAAGGTAGTGGTCGATGCGATAGATCTGTTTCTCATCAAACATGCTGGCCAGCAGCTTGTTTAGTTCGAGGGCACTCTTCAGGTCGTGGCCAAATGGTTTTTCTACCACCACGCGCGTGCATTTGGTATCGGCGCAGATATTCAGCGGGCCCAGTTTGGAAACAATACCGGGCACCAGTTGCGGTGCCACCGCGAGGTAGAAAATTACTTGCGGGTGTTCACCGTATTCCTGTTCTTTCTGCTGAACGATCTCGAGTATTTTCTGGTATTCCGCTTCGTTTTCGGCATCCATTTGCAGGTAATGGATATGTTCTGCGAATTGTGCCCAGGCACCGTTTTGGTCATCTTTCCGGCGGCTGAATTTATTGATGCCATTCAACAAGTGGTTGCGGTAACTGTTGTCGTCGTAAGGTCGACGACTGATGCCCACAATGTCAAATTTTTCGGGCATCCAGTTATCGATATACAGGTTGAAAAGCGCTGGTGAGAGCTTGCGGTGATTGAGGTCGCCACTTCCGCCGAAAATGAAAATCAGCGCGGAAGGTGGTCTTTTATGATTCGAAGACATTGTTCTGTTTTATCGTTTTGTGTGGCCTGCGTTTCAGGTCCACTGGGTATGGAATTTTCCTTCTTTATCGATGCGTTCGTAAGTATGCGCACCGAAATAATCACGTTGTGCCTGCAACAGGTTGAGTGGCAAGCGGGCCGTGGTGTATGCATCGTAGTAAGTGAGTGCGGTCATATGTCCGCCGGCCGGAAAACCATTGGCTGCCGCCAAACCAATCACCTTTCGCAGCGAAGCAATATTTGCTTGCACCAGTGAGGCGATGGCATCATCGAGCAAGAGGTTGGGCAGCGCGGGATTGCGTAGGTAGGCTTTATAAAAATTTTCGAGCAGGGTAGAACGAATGATGCATCCGCCGCGCCATACTTTCACGGCGTTCTGCATAGGAATGTCCATGTTTAGTTCAGCCGATGCAGTTTGCATCATGGCCAGGCCCTGTACATAACTCAGTATGATCGATGTGTACAAAGCTTTTTTGTAATCATCAATCATGGCTTTGAAATCGGCAGCATTGTTCACCGGCTTGTCGTGCAGTTTGCTGGCTTCAACCCGCTGGTCTTTTATCGCTGAAATATTGCGCATACTCACGGCCATATCGATGGTTGGAATGGCAACGCCGAGGTCCATCGCAATTTGGGTGGTCCATTTGCCCGTGCCTTTGGCGCCGGCTTTATCGAGAATCATATCCACCAGGTCATTACCGGTTTCAGGGTCTTTGACCTTGAAAATATCTGCGGTGATTTCGATGAGGTAGGATTTGAGTTCGGCATCATTCCAGGCGGCAAATGTTTCCTGGAGTTGTTGGTTATTGAGTCCGGCGCCATGGTGAAGCAGGTCGTAGGTTTCGCTGATCAGTTCCATGATCGCATACTCGATACCGTTGTGAATCATCTTCACGAAATGGCCGGCAGCGCCTTTGCCCATATAATCCACACAGGGCTCGCCGTTTACTTTGGCGGCGATGGCCTGCAATACGGGCTTGAGGTGTTCCCAGGCTTCGGGGTTGCCGCCGGGCATCATCGACGGGCCGAATCGCGCGCCTTCTTCGCCACCGGAAACGCCGATGCCAATAAAATGCAATCCCTTTGGTTGCAGGTACTCGTAGCGGCGAAGGGTATCGGTATAATAGGTATTGCCGCCATCGATGATGATATCGCCCGGGCTCACGAGTGGCAGGAGGCTTTCAATTACATCATCGACCGGTTTGCCGGCGGGCACCAGGATCATGATGCGGCGCGGGGTGGCCAGTTGATCGACCATCTCCTTCAGCGAATTAACGCCTTTGACAATGGTGCCCTTGGTGGCGGCTGCTTCTAGTGCTTTAGTTTTTTCGGGATTGGTGTCGAAGCCGATGGCTTTGAAGCCGTGGTCGGCTACGTTCAGCAGGAGGTTGCGGCCCATAACACCCAGACCGACCATGCCGAAATCATATAGTTGTTGATCCATTGTAAATTTGGCTAGAGGCCAAAGTTACATACAAATCGTTTTATGCTTTGCCAGCTTTGTAACCGCTGATGCTGTAATATAATATGTACAGGTAAGCGGGAAAGCTGCAGGCAAAAAAGGCTGCCTGGGTAGAGAGGCCGGCTTTTTCGTGCAGGTACCCATACAGGGGCGGAATTATCGCACCACCGACAATGGCCATAACCAGGAAGGCAGAGGCGATGGCGGTGAAGCGTCCGAGTCCGTCGATGGCCAGCGGAAATATGGCAGGCCACATCAGGGCATTGGCCAGTCCCATCAAAATGATCAAGGCAATTGCCGTGTATCCGCCGCTAAACAAAATGCCCAAACTCAGCAGCACACCGAGTATGGCAGAATATTTCAGTGCAGCGTGTTGACTCAGGTATTTGGGAATGGTGAATACGCCGATGATATAACCAATCAGCATGGCACCGAGGGTCATCGAGGTAAAATTTTTGGTGATCTTCAGGCTCATGCCGAGGGAGGTGCCGAAGGGGCCAATGGCATCGCCGGCCAACACTTCCACACCTACGTAAAAGAAAAGGCAGAGTACACCCAGCCAGAGATGCGGAAACTGGCCGATGCTTTTTTCAGCCGTAGCGTTGTTGGTTTTAACCTCTTCAGGTTCGTTGATTTCGGGGAGGGCAGAAAAATAAATCCAGATGGCGAGGGCTGTTAAGGCAATGGCGATAACGATATAGGGCGTAACGATGCGTTGGGCGAGTTCTGCCAGCAATTGCTCTTTGGTAGCAGCATCTGTTGTTGTTTTGATATTGTTTTCGATGCCTTCGGCATTTTTCAGCACGATGGCACCAAGAATGATGGGGCTTAAAATGCCCGCCGCTTTGTTACAGATGCCCATGATGGAGATGCGTTGGGCCGCGCTTTCAATGGGACCGAGAATGCTGATATAGGGATTGGAGGCAGTTTGTAAAAGGGCGAGTCCGCTGGCCTGGATAAACAGACCGGTCAGAAAAAGCGGGAAACTGCGATCGTTGGCGGCGGGTATAAACAGTATGCTGCCGACCGCCATCACCGCAAGGCCGAGTGCCATGCCTTTTTTGTAGCCCGTTACGCGAAGAATGCGGGCCGATGGCAGGGCCAGGAAAAAATAGGCCATGTAAAAAGCCGACGTAACGAAGAAGGCCTGCGTGGTTGTTTTCAGTTCGCACACCAGTTTCAAAAAGGGAATCAGCGTACTGTTGAGCCAGGTAATGAAGCCGAACGCGAAAAATAAAATACCGATGATCAGGATTGCATACCCCTGGCGGTTAGAGCCTTTTGCCGTCATGTTATTTGGTTATGGTCTCAAAATACGGTTTATGTGGTTTAGTTGACGAAGGAATACACCTCAATCGTTTGCATACTCTATTTTTGACAGATAACTGATTTTAATGGCAAGTTCAAAAAAGGCAGCACTGGGTTTTATTTTTGTCACCCTGCTGGTAGATGTGATTGGATTGGGCATTATCATTCCGGTGGTGCCGAAGTTGCTGGAGGGACTGATTCATGGTACCATTAGTGATGCCTCGCGATACAGCGGATGGCTGGGTTTTGCCTATGCCTTTATGCAATTTCTATGCGCACCGATCATAGGTAATTTGAGTGATAGATACGGGCGACGGCCCATATTGTTGTTTTCGTTATTGGGGTTTGGTGTCGACTATCTGTTTCTCGCCTTGGCGCCTACCGTGGGATGGCTTTTTGTGGGTCGTATTATCGCCGGCATGTTTGGCGCGAGCTTTACCACTGCATCGGCCTATATCGCTGACATTAGTACACCTGAAAACCGCGCACAGAATTTCGGCATGATCGGCGCCGCCTTTGGATTGGGTTTTATCATTGGCCCGGTGTTGGGCGGCGTATTGGGCAGTTATGGGGCGCGGGTTCCATTTATTGCTGCGGCAGCCCTGAGTTTGCTGAATGCAGCTTATGGGTTTTTTGTGTTGCCTGAGTCGCTTCCGCCATCGAACAGGCGGGCATTCGATTGGAAGCGCGCGAATCCGCTGGGGTCGTTGATCCAGTTGAAAAAATATCCGGCGGTAGCCGGTTTAATTGTAACGCTGGTGTTGGTGTATATATCAGCGCATGCGGTGCAGAGTACCTGGACCTTCATAAATATTTACAAGTTTAAGTGGGATGAAAAAACGATGGGGTTGTCGCTTGGTTTTGTGGGATTGATGGTGGCGATTGTGCAAGGCGGACTCATTCGGTTGATTATTCCGAAGCTGGGCAATGAGCGCAGTGTATATATCGGGTTGATGTTGTATGGGATTGGCTTTGCCTTATATGCGGTGGCCACGCAAAGCTGGATGATGTTTGCGTTTACCGTGGTGTATTGTATGGGTGGAATTGCGGGGCCGGCTTTGCAAGGCATTATATCTGCTGCGGTGCCGGCCAATGAGCAAGGTGAATTGCAGGGCGCGTTGACGAGTTTGATGAGCGCGACGTCGATTATTGGTCCGCCGTTTATGACGAATTTATTTTCTTACTTCACGAGTGTGCGATCGCCGGTCTTGTTTCCGGGCGCACCATTTGTAGCAGCCGCTTTTATGGTCTTATTGGGATCATGGCTTGCCTACCGGAGTTTGAATCCGGGCGTAAAAGCAAAAACAATATAAAAACGAGTAACGATGACAGGTGCTAAGTGGATCTACTTAGTGTTGTTTGTGCTTTTGTTGTTGGCGGAACTGTGTATTGCATTGTATGTACATGATGGTATTGTGCGCCCCTATATCGGCGACTACCTGGTGGTGGTTATGCTTTACAGTTTGTTACGGGCTTTATTACCGATTTCGGTTGTGCGTGCCTGTTGTGCAGTTTTATTGTTGGCGTATCTGATTGAGCTTCTGCAATATCTTCAGTTGTTGCGTTTTTTGGGGCTAGCAGAATCCCGGCTGGCTCATCTTGTTTTGGGAAGTTCCTTTGCCTGGCTGGATATGCTGGCTTATACGGCCGGGATAGCGACGGTTTGGCTCCTGGAAAAAGGACGCCAGCGAGCTGTTTCATCGAATCGTGGCTGGTTTTGGTAATTCATTAAGGTTTAATTAATACAAGGCTGGCGTTTTTGGTGTATATTTGCGGCGCTATTGAGTTATGATCCTTTGGATCGAGTTATTCTGCTACGCATTTTCTGCTAATGAGTTTCTCCCTCCCTGTATCTGGTGCTCATCATTATTTATCATTTTTTTCTAACATGAACATTTACGTTTCAAATTTGAGCTTCAACGTTGAAGACGAAGACCTGAGAGAATTTTTCGCTGAGTATGGCGAAGTAACATCTGCCCGTGTTATCATGGACAAATTCACCAACAGAAGCCGTGGATTCGGTTTTGTTGAAATGCCCGACACGGCTGCTGCCGAGAAAGCAATTGCTGAACTCGACGGTGGTATGGTTGAAGGTCGCGCTATCCGTGTAACTGTTGCCAAGCCAAGAGAAGAGAAGGCTGGTGGTAACGGCGGTGCTCGTCGTTCTTTCAGCAACAGCGGTTCTAACCGGTGGTAAGCAAGAGTTTAAGGTTTAAGGTTTAATGTTTAAGGTTTAAGGTTGCTGCCGCGTGATAGGTTTGTTATGCGAAATGTAACTTGGCTTTAGATGTTAAACCTTAATTTTTTTGGGTTGTAGGTCGTTAATAGATTTTTTCCGTTCGGGTTAGTTTTCCTTCTGCATTGAGTCCTTCAATGATTACCCGGATTTTTTTAGCCACATCATTGTTGTAGAAAGTAAAGAAGATGCGCCGGTTGTTTTTATCGGTGTAGATGGCAGGATTCCAGTACAGCGTTGTGCGCAGGTCGGGCTGTGCATTGGCCTCGTCGTATTTTTCGTAGTCGGGTGAAAAGAATTGTTTCACCGGCTGGTAACCAGCAATCTTGTAGGCGTTTAGTCCTTGTACATTATCGTTTTTGGCGGCAGATCCTCTTTTTGCATAGACCGCGATGGCGCCACCGGAACCGCCGAAGCCACCCATGAATGGCGGACGAAACACTTTGATCATCGCGATATCATTCATGTTCATGCCCTGGATCATGCTGAGGTCGCTGGGCATTTCATTGTAATACAGCGATGGCGTGCTTCCGCGCCAGCTCATCGACATCTGGGTACCGGTGCCGGTGATTTGCAGGCCGGCCACACGGCCCTGGAGGTATTGCAATACGGTAAGCGCACCGCGCGCCGACGGATCATCTTCTAACAGGAATGTATAACCGTCGCCCCCGCGAAAAAGCCCCGAAGTATATTCGGCATCCATGATGTCTTTCTTGGATTTAGCTTTCGCCGTCACGGTCACGCCTGCCAATGTTTTGACCTTGTTTTTCCCTTCAATGGTTTCGATGTTTCGTGCAGCAATAGAATTGTTTTTGGCAATGACATCGCTGGGAAATTTCGGCAGGTGAAAAGCCAGGCTGCTATCTGCTTTGAAAGGCATTGGTTTCAGGATGAAATCATTCTTCATGTCGAAGATGGCCTTGCTGGTAAGCAGCTTGTTTTTGTCGTTGCTGAATTGGTAATAGAGTTTTGCAGTATCATAAAACAGCATGCCCGACAATTGAAATTTACCATCCTGCCCAACAGGGAAAGTAAATACATCCTGTCCCTGGCTCTTGGTTTCCATAATGGCAGTGATTTCCTTTTGGTTGAGTTCAGCACGATTGAGTCCGCTGATATTGCCCAACACCGTAATATAATTATCGGGCGGGTAATTGATTTTTGGCCAGCGTTGTGCAAGTACGTCTTCCCAATTGAAACGACGCCAGCCATTGGTAAGCATCAACAAGTCGAGTCCGGCAGTAACAGAATCTGCTTCACTGCTGAAATACCAGGCAGGATTGTGGATATATCCTTTCAGGTCGCTGCTGAGAAAAATATTGGAATAGATATCGTCTTCCACCACCTGCGGCGGGTTGAGTCCGGCGTCGGTTATCGACATCGATAAATTACAAACGATGGTATCGGGCACATCAATCTGGATAACATTTTTGCCACGCTTGTCGGTGTTTTTCACCGGCGTATTGAGGTCGGTGATAAAATAATAATCCTGGTGATTGACAAAGGCGATTCTTTCGGCCAGTGGTTTGTTCTGGCTGTCGAAAATGGTGAGCTGAACAATGCCCGTTGGCAGGTTTTCCCCCGGGATGGTCGCTTTCACGCCTTCTGTTTTGCTGAGGTTCAATTTTGCCTGGTACAGCATTTGTTGTTGCTGCTGCGCCACCACGGTTAATGATTGCAGGTTTTCAGACGCATCATTTCTTCTACGTACGGTGAATTGCAGGCCTGCAGCCGATCCGGACACTTCGAGGGTGATATTGTTGCGGGTGGTTTCAGGCAGTTTCGTTTTTTGCAGTTTGCCGGCGGGGTCTTTCCATGCCGCGACCAGGCCACTAACGGGAACAAGCAACCGAAAACTACCCATGCCGTCGTGAATCGATTTAAAGTCGGTGATCTTTTTGCCGGCAGCGTCCTGGATTTGACCGTCGATATTGAAGGGCATACCCCGCTGGTCATAGGCTTTGAAAGCGATATTGGTTTCTATGCCTTCCACCAGGTCACCACCTTCCGGAAAGAAATTAAGCGTGTATACCGGCGCGACTGGTTTTTTTGCCGCCGCATTTTTAATGATGACGCCGATGGCGCGGGTATAGATAAAGTCTTCGCTGAAATTCAGCATCCACTGGGTATAGGCCCGCACATAGATGACAGAATCGTTGTAGTCGGTGGGTATGTCGAGCGCTGCCGCTGAGCCGCCGACGATTATGGGGGTGATGCGGCGATCGATTACTTTGCCTTTGGTATCAATTAGTTCAGCATATACGTTTTTACTGATGTTCGACAGCATGTTCGAGGCCATCAGGTAAGACTTGAAGAAAATGGTTTCGCCCGGGTTGTAGGCGTTTTTGTCGTAGTGCAGGTACAATTTTTCTTGCGGATAACCCGATTCGAGTTTACTGAGCAGGGAGTCGATCGGTTGCGCTTGAAGCGAGCCGGCAGCAAACAATACCATTATCAGGGACAGGAAACGGGTCCAATTCATTCTTTTCATAGACTGCGCACAGGATGAGGGGCCAATTTCCTTTATTTTTTGGATAATTGGCTAGCCGGGTTTTGTGGTTGCGGACTACCCGACGGGTGCAACCCGACGGGTTGCACCCGTCGGGTGGAAAAAAGCAACACCTTTTAGCGGTAGCGTTCGAAAAACTCCCAGGTGCGCAGCATTTGGTCCATGCGCTGGCGGTTATTGCCCGCGCGGGTGATCTCGTGGGTGGCGCCGGGATGACGTACGTATTCCACCGGCCGCCCCAGCACTTTGAGGCTTTTATAGAGTTGTTCGCTTTGGATTACGCCCGTGCGCAGGTCGTTTTCACCATGAAAAATAATATAGGGGGTGGTGATTTTATCAACATAGCTGATCGGCGATTCGCGTTCCAGCATTTGCAGGGTTTCGGGCTGCCAGGGGTAGCCGCCGAAATAATTGGGCACGAGGCGCCAGGCATTGCCTTCGCCGAAGAAAGTGCGAAGATCATATACCCCGCGCTGGCTGCAGGCGGCTGCGAAACGATGGTCGTGACCGAGTATATAGGCGCCGAGATAGCCCGCATAAGAGCCGCCTGTCAGGAAAAGTTTGCTGCTGTCGGCCCAACCGGCTGCCACGGTTTCATCGAGTGCGTGCAGCACATCTTCCATCGGGCCCTTGCCCCAGTCGTTGACATTGGCGCGGAGAAATTCCAGTCCGTAGCCACCCGAACCTCGTGGATTGCTGTAAACCACGCCATAACCTTTGCCGGCAAAATATTGGAATTCGTGCCACATACTGGCTTCACCCGGTCCCCACATAGCCGAAGGGCCGCCATGGATTTCGAGTAACAACGGAAATTTTTTGTCCGCACTGAAATTGGTTGGCTTCATGATCCAATACTCAATGGTTTGGCCTTTTTCATTCTTGAAGCTGTGTTTTTCGGGGATGCTTAACGTACGTTGAGCCAGCCAGCTATTGTTGAAGCTGGTCAGTGTTTTTTCATTTTTGCCCAGGAGGTCGGCCGTGTATAATTCAGATGGATCTTTGACCATCACTTTGCTGTAAAGTAATTTGTTATTGGCCACAGAAAGGGCGCCCGCGCCTTCATCGGTAGAACTGAGCGTCTGGAATTTTTTGGTTTTGATGTCGTATCGAAAGATGATGACGCCGCCATTGCTCTGCGCCAGTCCGTAGACCGACTCATCGCCCTTGAATTTGATATTCGATTTGTTTCGATCGAGGGGGATGTTGGCAAAATCGGCTGCTGTTCCGCCGACCGGCATAATCGCTAATTCGGGAACGGTGACGAATCCCTGGGGACCATGAGAAACGGCGAGCCATTTGCCATTGGCAGACACAGCGGCGAGCGTGTAGTTGTAGTCTTTTTTTACCAGAAAAGGTTGGGGGGCGGCGGCATTGGTATCAATCAGGTAGATGCCGGCGCCGAGGCTGCGATCGGGATGAATGTCGAGATCGGCGCGGGCCGATACCAATAAGTTGCTGTTGCTGATGAATTGTGGATTGTTATACGTATTGAAACCGGTGGTCAGTTGTTTGGGCGTGGCGCCGGGGATGGCTTTCACCAGAAAGACATGTTCCAGGTTCATATCGCCATTGGTGGTGGATTCTTCCTGGAAATTGAGGCGGTTGATCAGTTTGGCTTTTTTGTCTTTTTCATTCAGTTGCAGCCAGGCGCGCACTTCTTCGATAGTACCGTCGGGGTTCGGTGTGGCCTTGCTGTTGTTGAGAAAACTGTTTTCGAGTTTTGGCCTTTCAACAGGCCAGGTGGGCAGGGACTTGGTTTTGTTGTACAGACTGTCGTTGGCATATTCCCGCCAGGGGAAAGCCATCGAAAAGGCAATGTATTTAGAATCGGGACTCCATTGGGGGTTAACAGCACTGTATTTTCCGCTGGTCAGTTGTTGCGCTTCACCGCCATCGAGGGGAAGCAGGAAGATTTGCGATTTGCCGTCGACGGCGCGCACGAAAGCGATGGTTTTGCCATCGGGCGATAGGCTCAACTGGCTGGAAGATTCTTTCGCGGCAGTGAGGGCGCGGGGTGCCGAACTGCCATCGGTATTCAGCAGGTAGATCTGGGTCTTGTATTGATATTCCCATTTTTTTTCTGGCTCGGCTTCAATGCTGGTGAGGGTAAAATAAGCCTTGCTGCCATCGGGCGAAATTTCCGTGCTACCCACCGTTTTGATATTGAGCATATCCGTTAACTGAATGGGTTTTTGGGCCGACAGCTTCACCACAATGGCGAGCAGTAGCAGAATGGTTGAAGATCTCATGGCTGGTGGAGTGATTTAGCGGCAATATAAAATTGAAAATGTTCGCTTCTTCACAGTGGCCCGATTTTGCCAAGTTTTACCCGTCGGGTGCCACCCGACGGGTAAATTCGACCAGCAGCTAGAAGCCTGCCTCGCTAAGCGCTTTGAGTAGGCGAAGATTGGACTCATCGGCCGTTTCGGGTGCGGGCAGCGGGCTGGCATTGGTTCCTGACAAGGCAGCTTCTGCTTTTGCTACGATCCAATTGTTGGATGGATAAAAATTCCTGACCGTGTTTTCTTTTTTTGCGTTGTAAGCGATGATGCGCTGCAGGAGGTCGCTGTCTTTTTTGCCGGTGCGTAAACCGCATTGGTATTCGAGCCACTGTTCCAGGCGCTGGTCGATGTTTTCCCCATAGGGCTTGCCTACGCCGAGCCGCTCTGGCCATTGGCGCGAAGCATTGATATAGGTCAGTGCTTTTTTATAATTTTTATGGCGCATGGCGGCGATGGCCTGCATGAGTTTCGCTTCGCGGAACAAATCGCGCCCTTCGGTGGCGCCTTCAAAGGGAATAACATTGATTTTATTCAGGATCTGATCGGCGCTGGCAAACTGCCCATCGATCAACAAAGTTTTCGCATACAGCAGGCCCATGATATAGTCTTTCGGATGGGCCGACATATAAGGCGTCAGCAAGGCTATTGCTTTTTTCGGTTGTTCGTAACGGTTATAAGCAACCGAAACGGCTTTCAGGTAACGCCAGGATTGATCGAGCGAATACGCTTTTTCATAATCGGCAAGGCTGGCGGTATTTCCAGGCAGCGCTGCGCGGAAGGCATAATAAGGTGCCCAGTTGGTTTCTTCGTTGTTACTTAACAATGTTAGTGTTTCATCAGCCCGGTTTTTTTCGCGTAGAATAAGTGCTTGTAGCCAGCGGAGTTTCCAATGATCCTGTTGTTGGCGCTGCCATTGAATGGCCTGCCAGGTGATGGCGCGGTAGGGGAAAACAAAATCGAGCGACAGGTCCCCGATGTTGACAGGCTTTTTTTCCAGCCAGGCGATGAGCAGTTTCGTTTCGGCATTGGCGGGGCTGGCTTTCAGCAGGGCCAATGCGGTATTTGTGTCGCCTGCTTCTATGTACCAGGCAGCACGCTCGATCCAGGATTCGATGGGTAGTTCATTGCGCACAACCAATTGCAGTTGGTTGAATTGCCGGTTGCCGGCTATTGCGTCTTTTTCGGCGGCCGCGAAATGGTTGAGTGGATCGATACGGAGGATTTCGGTTAAGTAATGGTTGGCATCGGCGCTGCCACGATGATAATATGCCAGCAATTGAAGAGCGTCGATGTTTAAGGCATTGGTCAGCAACGATTGGTTGGCGTTGTAGATGGCGCGGTTTTTAGCGCCTTGTTTCCATTGCAGGCGGCTGAGGCGGGCAAGCGCAGCGCTGCGCCAGGCAGGGTCGAGGCTGGCGATGGAAAACCCGTCGATGGCATTTGTTTCGTCGTTCAGGGCTTCGTTGGCCAGTCCATAGAAATAATTTGACGCACCCTGGTGGGTATCGATCGAGAGGGCTTTTTTGGCATAGGCCAGTGCCTCTTTAAATAGCAGCTTACGATACATTACTTCACTCATTGCGTTAAGTGCCGGGAGGTAATTGCTGTCTATTTGCAGGGCGGCGAGAAAGGATTGTTCAGCGCCGGCAAAATTTTTCATCGCCAGTGCTTCGCGTCCCCTGGTGTAGCGGCCAAATGCCGACTCCCAATCAAAGCTTGCAGGCGCATCAAGTGGTCGCGCCAGGTCACCATCATTCGGATCGGTTCTGTAAACAAATTCATGTGCCGGTAGCAGTAAGCGCAGTTCATTGGTTGGCTGGGCCTGTTGCAATGGCATGGAATCGCGGTAAACAGCCAGTGTGCTGAGGTTTATCTTTTTCGCATATACAATACCGTTATGGTTGCTGATGATTATACTATCGGTGAATGGCTGGTTGGCCGATACCTGCCAACGCAAATAGCCATTTGCTATTTCCAGGTGAACCACGCCGAAGTCGGCGGCCTTGCTGATGCCACTTGTGTTTTTAACCGGATACCAATATTCGGTCCAGGTATCGGTTCCGTAGGGATGAAAACTGATGTGTTTAAACGGCGTTTGGGAACTGCCTTCTCCATTTTGATTGAAGAGTCGACCGCTTTGCAGTTCCACATATTGTCCTGTATTATCTGAGAGGAGTTTTTCCCAGATCATGCCTTGGTTAGAGAGTCCCCAGATCCAAATTTTGGTACCTGCTTTTTGCTCATGTCGTCCGTAGCGAACCATGCCAAAATTGTCCTTGTGCCAATAGGCGCCAGAGAAATCGGCATTCTTACCGAACACATGATAGGATTTGTAGGTGCCGAAATTATTTTCCCTATACCAATTCAAATGATGCCCGTCTTTGTCTATCGGCCAGGGGGCATGTTCTCCCTCGTGCCCCAGGTACTGGGTGCCGGGATAAATGAATTCAAGGTCGTCGCTTGCTTTTAGGCCTGCGTTCATCCAATGATAATAAGGTTGTTCAAGCGGGGAGGAACTGTACCAGGTGGTGCTGGTACTGAATACCGCCTGGTCTTTGGGCAAACGAATTTCCATGCGCCAGTAACTGCGACTCAACAATTCAAAAACGCCAATGATACAACTGGCACTGCCGTCGTCGTTTTGTCGAACCAGGTAGTCGACCGGCGTGGCGCAATTCGGCGTGTGACCGATGATGCCGAAATTTGCTTCGAGTCCGCCGCTGGTCCACGGTCCGCGCATCGCGATGTCCCTGAACTTAATAACTGCATTGTCGTAGAAAAAGGGTTTCCCGGTTGATTTTTCAATCGCTGTCCAAATCTTACCGCCAATTTCCGGGAGGATCTGCAGGCGAACGAAATCATTTTCCAGTTCGACCACTTTCCAGGATTTTTTTACGGGTTCATTCGTGAAGCCGTCGAAGCGGAAATAGGGATAGAGGGCTGTTTGAAGCGGCACCGGATCGGGGTCAGAAAAAGGATAGGTAGTATATTCTTTGTTGAACTCACGGATATGGGTAGCCGATTGTGCCGTGGCTGACAAAGTGGCGCTGCCAATGGTCAATAGTAACAGAGAAATCTTTTTTACCATGCTTTTCCGTTTAAAGGTTTAATAACTGCCGTTTATCGGTTTGTTAATGGCTTAATCGTTCAACGTCAACTATTCAATAATCAACAACCAGCCTTTGCCGGCAGCCACTGGTATAGGGTCAGTCGCTTTGAAACTGGCGGCCGTCTGGAAGCCCTGGATAGCGGGCGCCGTAATGGTTGCTCTGGCTGGATCAATGCCGAGTTTTTTCCAGTCGATTGACAGGGTGGTTGATTTGTTTTCAGGTGCCCAACTGGCAATGGCTACCATCGTTTTTCCCTTTTTCTGGAAAACCGTGGCGAGGATATTATTGTCGGCTGTTTTCACCGGGCAATTTGGGCTCCAGTAACCAATCATCTGCGTGCCCTGCATCCCAAATGCGTCCCAACATTTCCAGATATTACGCGGGTCGGCATTTTCATCCCAGGGGTATCGATTGGTCATGCCGTACACCGTGCCACGCCAGGGGTTGCCACCGCCTTCGAGCATCTCGCCCATCAGGCCAAAGGGAATACCGCTGACTTCGGTGAGGAAGAAATCGGGATTGTTTTTTTGGTAGTCGAAATATTCACCAAACCACAACCTGTTCAAGTACGGAAAATGTTCCATGTAGAGGTTGGCGCTGTTGTTAAAGCCATCGTTTTTGTTGTATTGGTTGGCAGAATGCAGGTCGATAATGCCGGGATGACCATTGGCGGTGAGTGCGCGTTTGATGCGTTTCATGGTGACCCGATCAAATGCCACATCATCGAGATAGATACCATCGATGCCCACATTTTGCACCAGCCAGTTCATGCCTTCCACATAGTAATTGTGCCAACGGCTCATACCACTGTTTACAATGGCCGCGTCTTTGATCTCGGGCACAAACCAGGCAGCAATATAGTCTTCGCGGATATGTTCCTGCAACCAACTAAAACCACCGCCTTTACCGGCCGAATATACTTCGTGGCCGAGGCTACGCAGCGGAAAAGTTTCATAGGCGTGGTTGGACACTTCGCGCACCGTATTGTAGATTTTTACTTTGAGGCCTTTCTGGTGCGCTGAATCAATGTATCGTTTCATGGCGGGGAATTCGATGAATGGATAATTGATCCAGGGGTTGATGGCAGTAGCGTGGTGGATATTGACCACCGTGGCGCTTGCTGCCAGAATGGTATCAATGGGACTATATCTATGATAGAATCGATTGGCCCATTGAAAATCTGTATTGATGGTGTGGAAGGGTGTGATGAGCAGGGTGAAATTGTACCAAAGCGTATCGCCTTTTTTCAAGTTGCGGGCACCGCTGGCGCATTGAACCAATACCGTATCGGCAGCCGCGGTGATATTGATCGCGCCTTTGTTGTCGTTGCCCCAGGAGGTAGGGAGGTGAAGCGGTTTTTGCAGGTAGAAGTTGGTGTTCAGCGGCCGTGAATAATTTTCATCCCGCAGCGAGAACTGGAGGCCGGCATTGATGCCGCCGATCCAGGCCCCGTCTTGGTTTTTGGTGGCCACTTCCCATTTCCAGTGAAAGTTATCGGGCCGGTAGCCGCCTTTCTGGCCAAGCCCCATCAGGTAAGTGGCGGCATTTTTATGCAGCGGCATCAGCAAGCTGATATCATCGATCGAAATATCGTTTAGGGCCGTGAGCGATACCTGGTAGTTCAGGAAGCCATCAAACTCGAGGCTGCCATTAATTTTCATGGAGAGGTTATTGTTGCTGCTACCGGCCGACCAGCTAATGGTGCCGGCGCTTTCTTTTTCATACTGAAGGCCGGTGGCATTGAGCGGTTGTTCAACACCGTTGGTGCGGATGGCAAAACGAAGGGGGGCTGCCAGTACCGGATTGGGCTGGTTGCTCATGGCCGTCATTTCTGGCGAAAACCAGGTTTGGATGGATTCGGGCAGGCCGTTGGGCGATAAGCTGATATCGCGCCCCAGCAACTGAATTCGGTTGTTCGTGCGCGTTAGAGGGGTATACGGCGGTATTACTGTGTTTTCCTGGAATAGCGTTGAGTTCAACCAGTGCAGTCGGGTTTGTTTTGCCGGCTGGGAAATGCCTTCATCGGCCAGTGCGGGGCCTTTCACTTCGATCGAAACAGGCACGAGCACATCGGCACCCGCATTGCTGGCAACACGAACGCTGCCTTTATATATGCCTGGCGCCTGGGTTGCAGGAATCTTGACCAGGCACCAGAGGGCCTGTACCTTGCCGGCGGGAATATTTACTTCTTTGGAGAAAGCCTTGCCCTGGTAGTCGATGCCATTGGTATTGATGCAGGAGATTTGTTCCGCTTTTATCGGCTGTGCATTGCCGTTAGTAAGGTCGGTGCATAACAGGCTCTTCACCGTAACGGGTTGCATGGCATAAATGCCGAGTTGGAAACTGTACTGCTCACCAGGGGCAGCGGTACCGCGAAAAGCAGGATTGGATTGTGACGCCCATCTCAACGGAATATGATCGGTCATCCGGATGGGGAAAACCCGGTCTTCGCTGAATACCAGGAAATCTTTTCGGGGCGATTTTGACTGTAATGATTGTAGTTCTTTGTCGCTTGCGATGATCTCCATCGAATAAAAACTATTGAACGCATCGATCGATTCAAACGCCACCAACTTGCCTTTTTGGTTGATCGCCGCGGGCATGGCTTGTAGCCAGGCAGGTGCTGCACTATCGACCGGCGGCAGGTAAACACCTTTGGGATAATTCGACCGGCCTTCATTTTTGTAGGGCATATAATAGATATAGTAAGTGCCCTTGCCCGACAGCGGTTCGAAAACGATATCACCCGTCATGGGTGTAATGGAGCGGGTTTTAAAATTCTTGATGGAGCGATTGGTTTTCGCGTCGACCACAATGATTTTTTTATTGGCAGGATTGGCGTCGGCGCGGCGCCAGGGTAGCAGGACAGCAGCGTACTTGCCTGAGCCGGCAAATTGAACAACAGCGCGGTGGTTGCCGAGAGAGTCGGCCGCCCATGCATTTTTACCGTCGCGCCAAACCGGTGTTTGCGCAGAGAGAAAGTTGGAGAAGACCAGTGCGGTCAGCAGAACAATAAACGATTTCATCCCTAAATCTAAAAAAGCTGGCGCAGCTACAGCCACAAAAACTGAATCAAACGTTTGCGTCTGTTTAATGCGGCGCTTGCTTTAACTTCAAAGACCCCAATCAGCATGCCATGCAAGAACTAACTGAAACTGCGGCCGGCCGACGGCTTTTGTCCCTCGATGTGATGCGGGGCTTGATCATGATCTTTCTGGCGGGCGAAGAAGCCGGTGTTTACAATGCATTAAATGCGTTAACAACAGAAGGTAGCTGGGCCCATGTTTGGGTGCAGCAACTTTTTCATCATCCCTGGAATGGTCTGCGGGTATGGGACCTGATCCAACCGGCGTTTATGACCATGGCGGGTTCAGCGCTCTATATTAGTACAGTACAAAAAGAAAGCAGGGGTATTGGCTGGGCGCAGAATTTCCGGCATGTGTTGCTACGTTGTTTCAAATTGTTTTTTCTCGGGGTGGCCATTCATTGTATGTATCGTGGCCGGCTCACCTGGGAGTTGTGGAATGTGCTGACCCAGTTATCCGTTACCACCATCATTGCATACCTGGTTATAAGGAAGGGATATGTGTACCAGATAGCAGTTTGCGTGGGCTTGTTGGTATTAACCGAGTGTTTGTATCGCTTCACACATATACCGGGCTACGACCAACCCTTTGTGCATGGTCACAATTTTGGGAATTATATGGACCTGCTGTTGATGGGCCAGATCAACGATGGCGGCTGGGTGGCGATCAATGTGATTCCGACGGCCGTACATACGATTGCGGGTTCGCTGGCGGGCAAATTGTTTATGGAAAAATTCAGCGATGCGGAGAAAATGAAAAGGCTGCTGCTGGCTGCTGCGATTTGTTTGGTGCTGGGTTATGGGCTCGACTGGCTGCATATAACGCCCATCATCAAACGAATTGCGACCAGTTCATTTACCCTTGCTTCACTCGGTTGGGTATTTATTACAATGGCCTTTCTGTATTGGGTGCATGATATTAAGCATTTGAATAAGTATGCCTGGTTGGCCATAGTGGTGGGCACGAATGCTATATTTATGTATATGTTTTTTAGTACGGTGGGCTATCAATGGCTGAATGGCTTTGTGGGCATTTTTGTGAAAGGTGGGTTGGAATTGATCGCCGTGCCGGAAAACATGCGCAACCTGATCAGCGCGCTGGCGGTGGTAGCGGTGGAATGGTATATCTGTTACTTCTTGTACAAGAAGAAAGTATTTATCAAACTCTGATCAGGATTTTTTGTGCACTACCAGGGTGCCTTCGATCAAAATATTTTGCGGTGGTTGGTCGCCGTTGTCGATGAGCGATAACAAAATTTCAGCAGCTTTTGCGCCTTGCCGCGTAGGATATTGTTCAATAGAAGCCATGGGCGGATTTTCCAGGTATTTGGTAATCGGCAGGTTGGCATAACTCACGAAAAAGATGTCTTTGTTGTTGCGGATTTTTTTTGTTTTCAGGTATTGAATGGCGTCGAGCACCACATAGTCGTGCACAGCCAGGATAGCGGTAGGCGGTTGCTTGAGGCTCATCAATGATTCCAGCGCAGTGGCTGTTCCGTCGGGTGTCAGGTCACAATAAGCGACCAGTTGCAGGTCAATTTTGAGTCGCTTTTTTTGCATCACCGACATATAGGTATCGGTTCTTTCTTTCGACGACTTCATTTCTTTGGGTCCGTTGATGATGCCGATGCGGCGGTGGCCTTTTTCCATCAAAAAACTAATGGCTTCGTACGTGCCTTGCGGCATATCGAAGGCCACTTTATTAAAATCAGACGAGCTGGGCACGCGGTCGAAGAACACCACCGGTATGCCATATTTCTCCAGGGCCTTGAAATGATCGAGGTTCTTGGTGTGTTTCGACATCGACACGATGATGCCATCCACGCGCTGGTTCTTCATGGCCGTGATGATGTCTTTTTCCCGTTCAATATCGTCGTTCGATTGACCAATGAGCACATTGTATTTTTGTGCTTTGGCAATTTCTTCGATGCCGCTGATGGCACCGGCAAAAAAATCTTCGATGAGAAAGGGGAGTACCACGCCAATGGTATGGGTGCGACCCTGTTTGAAAAAGATGGCGGTTTGGTTGGGTTCGTACCCAAGTTCGGCGGCCAGGTTTTTAACCCGTTCGCGGGTACTCAGGCCGATGCTGGGATGGTCGTGCAGGGCCCTCGAAACAGTTGACACCGAGATGTTTAACTTTTTCGCAATTTCTTTAATGGTGGGCACCTTTTTGTTGAGCATGTCGAAAAAAGTTTTGGCAACGGCCTCCCTGCAGGTAGTTAAGTTCGAATATAATACAAGTTGCGGATTCACTAACTTTGCGGCAGATTTTGAAGATATGAGTACTGTCGCTTCTACCCCCCCGGCCGCCTTAACGGCGAAAGATTTTTCAACCGATCAGGAAGTGCGTTGGTGCCCTGGTTGTGGTGACTACTCGATCCTGGCCCAGGTGCAGAAAGTGATGCCAGGTATCGGTGTGCCAAGGGAAAATATTGTGATCATTTCGGGCATTGGCTGCAGCAGCCGGTTTCCTTATTATATGAATACCTATGGGATGCACTCGATCCATGGCCGGGCTACGGCCATTGCCAGCGGATTAAAAGCAGCCCGACCTGAATTGAGCATTTGGATAGTAACCGGCGATGGCGACGGACTCAGCATCGGGGGCAATCATACGATTCACCTTTTGCGCCGCAATTTTGATGTAAACCTGATGTTGTTCAACAACCAGATTTACGGACTCACCAAGGGCCAGTACTCACCTACCTCAGAAGAGCATAAAGTTACCAAGAGCACACCTTTTGGTTCTATTGATCATCCGTTCAATCCGTTGGCCCTGGCGATGGGTGCCGATGCGAGTTTTGTGGCCAGAAGTATGGATCGCGATCCCAAACATTTGCAGGAAATGCTGGTACGCAGTCACCAGCACCGCGGTGCTTCTTTTTTAGAGATATACCAAAACTGTAATATTTTCAACGACGGCGCTTTTGAAATCTTCACCGAAAAGAGCAGTAAACCGGAACATGCCCTGTTTTTGGAACAAGGCAAACCGTTGTTGTTTGGACCGAATAAAGAAAAAGGCATAAAGCTCGATGGCTATAAACCGGTATTGGTCGACCTGACCAATGGCGCTTCGGCCGATGATTGCTGGGTACACGACGACCGCGACTTCTTCAAAGCGCAGATTTTGGTAAGGTTGTTTGATGACCAGCACAAACAAGATTATTTCCCCCGCCCCTTCGGTGTATTCTTTGAAGCCGACCGGCCTTGTTATGAAGACAGCCTGCGACTCCAGATCGAAGAAGCCCAGGCGCTGAAAGGCATGGGTGATCTGGATAAGATCTTACGCGGACATGAAGTATTTGAAATTGTTTGATGGGATCGGTCCATTTTGACTTGATTAAAGTCAATATTTTTTTCAGCGAATGCAACCTCCCGCCTTTGCTGCCTGTCATTAAGTAGGAAAAAAAATGCCAGCGATTGACATCGCCGGCCTGTGCTTACCTCTGAAACCACAAAAAGAAAGAGGTGTATATGGGTTTTCAATAATCTAACGTACGATCTGGCCCCAGGGGGGCATAGTATTCCAAAAAATTCAAAGGGAAGTTTAACGATCAGGCAGGTCTTCGAAGGATATTAGAGGCCGGTCGAGCGTACTGGCATTCACCAGTTTACTCATTTTGTTAAAAAGGTGCCTAAAAATAGCGTTCGTTTGCTTATAATACAAACAATTCGTCGAATTTTTTCTACTACGGCAATTGATAATGATCTCTTTTGCGGTTGTACCACCACACAGGTGCAGTTTTTTTCATAAGCGTATCGATGTTACGCATACCAACCAGGTTCCATACACCTTTTAATTTTCCAGAGAAAGAATCTTGTAGCGCACGCAGGCTGAGCGCAAAGCCACTGTCGAGGTATTCCATGTGGTGCCAATACCCTGCCGGCATAAATAAAGTATCACCATGGTCGAGGGTCAGGTCAAAGCCGCGGGCCTTGTTCAAAGCGGGGTATTTACTTAGGTCGAGCTTACTGTGACCAGGGTCATAATATTTTTCAAAGTTGGCGAAACTCAACACCTCCCAGGGTTTGCGATAGAGGTTGTACTGTTCTTCAAAGGGGAAGAGGAGCACCCGCTTTCTGCCCACAAACTGGGTGTGCAGAATATGCGACATATCAATATCAAAATGCATATGGGTAACTGAACCTTGTCCGCCGACAAACAACATCGGAAATTTTTTCACGAACCCTTTCATCAATGTATCCGGCCAGGTAAAATCGTGGGTTAGTTCAGGCGCGTGGTGTAAGATGTTAAACAGAAAAATGCGTAAGCCGACTGGTCCCTGTTTCACCATGTCGAGGTAGTGACCGAATAACATATAGTCATCGGCTTTATTGATGGGTGTGTAGGCGTCGCTTTTCGTGTTGTTATAAACGCCCACTTCAACTTTACCCACGGCCTCTTTAAAATAATTCCAGTTCCATCGTTGATAGGCTGGCCATCGTTCTGCCAGTTTGCGTATGATGACGGGCTTCTTAGGTTCATAATATTTTTCCCTGAACTCGGCTGGCGAGATGCTTTCAACTGTATCTACGCTATCAAGATGCATCGAAATGGTTTGTCGACAAAAATAGGCATCAATTGATTGTCAAATCATTTTCCGGATGTTAAATAAGGAGGTCGATAAACTCGTTAACTTCACAGATGCTGATTCATGTTCATCCCGATAATCCGCAACCGCGCGCCATTCGCACCATTGTTGAGGTGTTGCAAAAAGGCGGCATCATTATTTATCCGACCGACACCATTTATGGTATTGGCTGCGATATTTTTCAACCCAAAGCGATTGAGCGCATATGTCAGATCAAACAGGTGGAGCCGCAAAAAGCGCAATTGTCGTTTGTTTGTTTTGATTTGAGTGATATGAGTCAATACACCAAGAGCATCTCCACGCCGTTGTATCGACTATTGAAAAGTCGATTGCCCGGCCCTTATACCTTTATATTACCTGCCAGCAAAGAAGTGCCGCGGTTGTTGAAAAGTAAAAAAGATACCATCGGATTGCGCGTGCCCAATAACAATATTGCCCGAACCATTGTGCAAGAATTGGGCCGCCCGATTTTGAGTGCTTCGCTGCCGGGCCAGATGATTGAAGAATACACAGACCCCGATTTGATGGAAGACAATTTCGGCAAGCGGGTAGACCTGGTGGTGGATGGCGGCATTGGTGGATGGGTGCCCTCGACCATTGTTGATTGTACCGTAGAGCCGCCGGCCCTGTTGCGGATGGGCGCGGGCGAATGGGAAGAAGATTAAGGTAGAATCTGGAATGATTTGCGGTGAAAATCGCAGAGTCCATGGCGGTTGATGGCTTCGCGGTGTATGGCCGTGCCATAGCCCTTATTCTTTTGCCAATGATACTGCGGGAACTGTTCATGCAGGGAGATCATATACTCATCGCGACATGTTTTTGCCAAAATGCTGGCGGCAGCTATAGATGCATATTTGCCATCGCCTTTAATGATACAGTGGTGTTTAATTTCTTTGTACGGCTTAAAACGATTGCCATCAATCAATAATAGCTCGGGTACCACCGATAGCTGATCAAGGGCGAGGTGCATGGCCTGGTAAGAAGCCTGCAAGATATTGATGCGATCGATCTCTTCGGCCGATACGGCCGCGACGGCCCAGGCGATGGCCTGCTGTTGGATGATGGTTCGCAGCGCATACCGATTGGCTTCTTTTACTTGCTTACTGTCATTCAGCAAGGGATGATAAAAGTTGCGGGGAAGAATAACGGCTGCCGCAAACACGGGGCCGGCATAGCAACCACGCCCCGCCTCATCACAACCGGCTTCAACCAACCCTTCCTGGTAATAAGATTGCAGCGACATGTCGCAAAAATAGTGAAACCAATAACTTTGCACCCGATATGGATACAACGCTGCAACAGAAAGGCAATAAGGCTGTGGCTACCTGGCTACTGATTGGTGTGGGCATGCTCATTATACAAGTGGCATTGGGCGGAATTACCCGGCTCACGGGTTCGGGACTGTCCATCACCGAATGGGATGTGGTTACGGGGGCATTTCCACCATTAAACAAAGACAAGTGGTTGGAAGAGTTTCATAAATACCGGCAAACGCCGCAGTATCGCCTGCTCAATTCCGATTTCAGTTTGCAGGACTTTAAGAATATTTTTTTCTGGGAATGGTTTCATCGTTTGTGGGCGCGACTGATCGGTGTGGTCTTTTTGGTTGGTTTCGTTTTTCTGGTGCAGAAGAGATACCTGCGCAAAGACATGGTTAATTCTATGATCATACTTTTTCTGATTGGTGCATTGCAGGGATTGGTGGGGTGGATCATGGTAGCCAGTGGCCTAACCGGAGATGCTGTGTATGTAAGACCCACCAGGCTTGCTATGCATTTTATATTGGCGCTGGGTTTATTGTGTTATACCTATTGGTTTGCCCTCGATCTGCTGATGGATAAAACGCAGCGGAGTGTTGCCGGCGGTGTAAAACGATTGCTAATCATTATTCTTTGTTTATTGGCTGTGCAACTGATCTATGGTGCATTGATGGCCGGTCACAAAGCGGCTACCATCGCGCCCACCTGGCCAACCATTAATGGTGCCTGGTATCCAATGGGGATTTGGGCGGATAGTCCGCTGTTGTTGAACCTGATCGACAACAAGATCACCATTCACTTTATTCACCGAAATCTCGCCTATCTTATTGTTATTTTAATCATTGTTTGGTATGTAAAAGCCAGCCGCCAAAACCTACCGGCAATGACGCGTAAGTGGCTTCGGCTGCCCTTGTTGCTGGTGGTGATGCAGGTGATGCTGGGTGTTTTTTCCCTGTTGTTCAGCGTAGAAATTATCCCCAACCATTGGGGGAATTTCGAATGGATGGCGCAGCTACATCAATTGGTTGCCATGTTTCTGCTTTTATCGCTGGTAACTATGTTGTATCTTTTCAACGGCCGACGGGCCGTTCTATGAAGCAGACCTTAAAAGCCATATTTTATTCCTTTCCGGTTCAGTTGTTGCTGCTCCATTTTAAAAAGTTCCAGGTACTCCTGATCTTTTGGTTTATCCTGTTCGGCATCGTGAATGGCAGCTTTATGGCCTCGTTCGGTGTAGATTCTTTGTTCCTGGCGCCTGAATACCTGGGTAGGGTCAATGCAACCAGTACGTTTATTGTGGGTATCAGCATCGGGATCTTTATTATGGGCTGGAATATCACCACATTTATTTTGTTCAGCCGTCATTTTCGTTTTCTGGCAACCACCACCCGGCCTTTTTTAAAATATTGTATCAACAACGCCATCTTGCCCTTGATGTTCCTGCTGTTTTATTTTGGCAGAGCGGTTTGGTTTAATACGTATAAAGAGTTGATGCCTTTGCCATTGGTATTGTTGTTGTCGCTCGGGTTTTTATGTGGACTCGTTTTCATTGTATTGATATCGTTCGGTTATTTTTTTGGCGCCGATGTGCGGATTGCGCGAAACATGATCAACCTTGATCCTGCAACGCCTTCGGTGTATAAAGGCTTACGGCCGCATATTGCATTGACCAGTGGCGGTAGCCGGTTGATCAAAGTGCAGAGTTACCTGAGTGGCCGGTTAGAAGTGAAGGCCGTGCGGGATGTGCGGCACTATAGTGCTGAATTTCTCGAAAACATTTTCAACCGGCATCACTTTGCAGCAGTGTTGTCGATGTTTATTGCCTTTGTGTTCCTGATGGTGGTGGGCTTTCTGCTCGACTATGAAGTGTTTAAGTTGCCTGCCGCGGCGAGCATTACCATATTTTTTGCCATCCTCGTATCGGTATTGGGCGCCGTTTCTTATTTTCTGCAAAGTTGGAGTGTGCCATTTGCAGTATTGTTTCTATTGTTATTAAACCTGCTGTATCGGTCGGGGATCATTGATCCAAGCAATAAAGCCTATGGCCTGAATTATTCAAAGTCTATTCCGCGGGCGGTGTATAGTCCGGCGAATTTGAAACAATTGACAGCGCCCGCGCAAGTGGCGCAAGACAAAGCCGCGATGATTCAGGTGCTGGAAAACTGGAAGCAGCGGCAGGGAATGGAAAAACCGCCCTTGTATATTATTTCTGTCAGTGGTGGTGGTACGCGCAGTGCCACATTTACCATGGGTGTACTGCAGAAGCTGGATAGTTTGTCGAACAAACGGTTGATGCGGCAATGTTTTTTGATCACCGGCGCTTCGGGCGGCATGTTGGGCGCTGCTTATTTCAGGGCGCTTTCTGCGCAGCGCGATGCGGGCAAGCCGGTGAACCTGCAAGATTCTGTGTACATCGATGATATATCAAAGGATTTGTTGAACCCTACTTTTTCGTCGTTTGTTGCGCGCGACCTGGCGGCACCGGCGCAGAAATTTAAAGTGGGAAACTATACCTATGTAAAAGACCGCGCTTATTCATTCGAACAACAGTTCAACAAGAATACGCACTATCTGCTGGACCGGGAGATGGGCCAATTTGCAGCGGCAGAAAAAGCGGCTACCATCCCCACGATGATTTTCAATGCAGTGATTACGCGCGATGGCCGGAAGATGTTAATCAGCACCCAGCCGGTCAGTTTCCTGATGCGGCCGCCGGGCGATAGCAGCTTACAGGATGGATCTGATCCCGATGCGGTAGATTTTGCTGCCTTATTCGCACAACAAGACCCGATGAATCTTCGGTTACTCACGGCCCTGCGGATGAATGCCACATTTCCGTATGTGCTGCCAAATGTATGGCTGCCATCTACGCCTACCATCGACGTAATGGACGCGGGTCTGCGCGACAACTATGGCATGGAAACCGCCATTCGTTTTATTCATGTATTTGAAGACTGGATCAAGGCCAATACATCGGAGGTGGTATTGATCCAGATCCGCGACCGCAAAGGTGGTGGCTGGGAAGCGCCGTTTGAATCAACGGCGATTTCTGAAATTGTAACCAAACCCATGTTATTGTTGCAATACAATTGGTATAAGATGCAGCAGTATAACCAGATGGATCAATTGGCATCCACCGCCCGACTGCTGGGCAATCAGTTTCATAAACTAACCTTCCAGTATATTCCGGAAAAAGAAGATGCCAGGGCGGCGTTGAATTTTCACCTTACCCGCCGGGAGCGGCAGGATATTATTAATACCTTGAACAATCAAGTGAATAGCAAGGCATTTCAGGCCTTTGAGCAGCTCAGCCAGGTGCGTTAGTCTTCGGGCTGAATCAATTTAAACGCACGTGGTATAATCGTTATTTGTAAATGCGAATCTGATTCTACCGGTTCTCCGTCAATATGCAGTGGGGCATTGCCCCGGTTTCTAATTTGCAGTTTGGGTGTTTGGAAATATTGGATGGTATTGGGTGTTTCGTCGGGCTGCGATTTTATTTTTCCACTGTTCACTTGTTGGATCAAGGCGAAGGGAAGAATGGCTTTGTTCATTTTGGGCACCAACACAATGTCTAGCAGTCCGTCGTTGAGGCTTGCCTGTGGTGCAATGGTGAACTGGTTGCCAAACTGGTTGCTGTTGGCAATGCTGATGAAAAAGGCATCAGTCTGAATCACCTGGTCGTGTACCAAAATGTCAAACGGATAGGTAGTAGCGGTAAAATAGTTCTTGAGTGTTTGCTGGGTATAGGTGAGTAAACCGCGACCGGGTTGCCTGGCAAAATCATGTGCCACTTTTGCATCAAAACCAAGCCCAACCAGCATACAGGCAAAACGATCATTCACCAGGTAACCATCTACAAAACGTGCTTTGCCTTTTAGCGCGAGATCAATGGCCTTGGTGGTGGCTTTGGGAATATTGGCAGACAAGGCCAGGCCATTTCCTGAACCCAGGGGAATGATACCAAAATTAACGGACAAGTGACGCAAGGCTGCGATGACCTGGTTTACAGATCCGTCGCCGCCACAAATAATAATATCGGTATAGTCTTCTTCGTTGATCCGTTCTTCCACAAAAGAATAATCACCCGACGCAACGGTGGGTAGTACAATGGCGGCTAGCTTTTGTTTGGCGGCGGCATCGAGTACCAGTTTTCGAAGATTGGTCTTTGTTTTATTGCCGCTGATAGGATTGATCAGGAAAATAAATTTCCGCTCCGGTCTGGCTGTCATACTGCAAAGATACCCGACGGGTGCCACCCGACGGGTAAAAATTTAGATCACCTGGAAGCCGTAAGCATAAGGATCATCTTCGGGATCGATGCTGATGGTATTGTAGCCGTAGATGCGTGCCCAGCCTTCAATGCCGGGGCGAATGGCAGGTTTGCCCGCAACCGTTGTTTCTTCTTCGATGGTGCCAACAAAAGTGGAGCCGATAATACTTTCATGCACGAAGCGCTCGCCTTTTTTCAGCTTGCCTTTGCTGTACCACTGTGCCATGCGTGCAGACGTGCCGGTACCACAGGGACTGCGATCGATGGCTTTGTCGCCATAGAAAACAGCGTTCCTCGCGGTAGATGATGGGTTTATGACGGCACCCGTCCACAATATATGCGAACAACCGTGGATGGTTTCATTCTCGGGGTGAATAAAAGTATATTTTTCGTTGATCCGTTTTCTCAGTTCACGCGCCCAGGCAATGAGTTTATCGGCAGAAAAATGTTCGAGTCCCGGGAAGTTTTTTTGCACATCAACAATGGCATAGAAATTCCCACCATACGATACATCGATAACAAGTTCGCCGAGTTCGGGACAATCAACCGTTAGTTCAGTGGCGGCGAGGTAGGCGGGTACATTCACCAGCTTCACCGATTTTACTTTTTTGCCATCGGTTGTATAAGAAATATCGACCAGGCCCGCGGGTGCTTCCATGCGAATTTTTCCCGGTTGCTTGGGGGTAATCAGTCCTTCTTCCAGGGCGATGGTAATGGTGCCGATGGTTCCATGTCCACACATCGGCAAACAACCACTTGTTTCAATAAACAGTACAGCCACATCATTGGCGGGATCATGCGGTGGATATAAAATGGAACCACTCATCATGTCGTGTCCGCGCGGTTCAAACATCAGCCCTTTTCTGATCCAGTCGTAGTGTTTGAGAAAATCCTGTCTTTTTTCACTCATGTTATTGCCCACGAGTATCGGTCCGCCGCCGGCAACAAGCCGTACCGGGTTACCGCAGGTGTGTGCGTCGATGCAAAAGAAACGTTTGTTCATGTGGTTCGAAGTTATAAGCCGGTAAAATTAGGTGCTACTGGTTTATTGCTGCAGACTTTACAAATTTTAGCCCTTATCCTGTGTTTAACAAATTCCTTTTCGAACAGAGGTTAAAATCCGGCAACAGTCGGATAAACGCGGTGACAGCGCCCAGCTTAATAAATGTAAATTTGACACTACCAAAAACTGCATATGACAAAACTGCTTAAATGTATGCTACTGGTTATAGCTGCCATAACCTGGAATAGCATCGCGCACGCGCAAACTATTTTGCACGGAAAGATTATTGATGCCAAGGGCAGCCCGGTGCCGGGCATCAGTGTAAAAGTAAAAGGCATTACTGCTGGCACAGCCACGGCGAATGATGGCAGCTTCACCTTGCCTGTTTCGTCCAATAGTGTATTGGAGATTTCAGGTGTGGGTTTTCGGCCGCAGGATTTTTCTTTAAACGGACAAACCGAAGTGATTATCACCCTGACTGGTGCCAATGCACAGTTGGATGAAGTAGTGGTAACAGCCTTGGGTGTGCGGCGTGAAAAACGAAACCTGACTTATAGTACACAGGAGGTAAAGGGCGATGAATTGTTGAAAAGCAAGGAACCGAATGTGGTGAATGCGTTGGCTGGTAAGGTTGCTGGCATGCAGATCACCAGTTCATCGGGAACGCCGGGTGCATCGTCGAGAATCGTTATTCGCGGTAATACCTCTATTTACGGCGAGAACCAGGCATTGATTGTGGTAGATGGAGTGCCCATTAACAACGATGAAACGGGGAATCTGTATTCTGGTCCCGGTACCAATCGTTTGTCTGATATCGATCCATCCACCATTGAAAGTGTGAACGTACTGAAAGGTGCTGCTGCTACTGCCTTGTATGGTTCATCAGGTGCCCGGGGAGTGGTGATGATCACCACCAAGAACGGCGCCGCCAATCGCAAACCCACCCTGAGTTTTTCGCAGGATCTGTCGTTTGAAAAACCGTTGGTTCCTGAAGTGCAAACCACTTACGGGCAAGGGGACCGCGGCAATTTTTACAATGGGGAAGACAGAAAAACTAGTGCAGTATGGGGTCCTCGCATGGATACTTTAAAAATTGATGGAAAACCAGCGCCTGTTTATAACCAAATGGATTTGTTTTTTCGCACGGGTGTGAGTTCCAATAGCACTGCCAGTGTGAGTGGTGGTGGCGCCAACTCCGGTTATTTTGCATCGTATTCCTATTTCGACCAGAAGGGCACCGTTCCGCAAACAGACTATAAGCGGCACAGTGTTTTTGCAAAGTTTACCAATAGAATAACCGATAAGTTTACCAGTACCGTTGCCATTACTTATTCCAATTCAACCAGCAATCGCAAACCGGAAGGATATGTACTGGAAAGCCCGGTGTGGACCATTTATACAGCACCTGTATCGTGGAACCCGCTGCCTTATTACAACGCCGATGGTACACAACGGGTATATCGCTTCAGCCGCAACAACCCGTACTGGGTGCTTGATCATATCAATAACAAAGCAACGCTGAACCGGTTTATACCAGTGGTTACACTGAACTACACGCCTACTAACTGGCTTACTGTTACGGAAAGATTGGGCGCGGATATTTACACCGAGCAGTCTAAGTATGTGGAAGCACCGAGTGATGTATTGGCCAGCCGGGGACAAATCATCGACCGCGATTATAATTTCCGTCAGTTCAACAACGATTTGATGGTGAATGCGCACAAAGAGTTTGGAAAATTCAATACCAATTTGTTGCTGGGTAGTAATATCTATTCCAATTATAACCAAACCTACCAGGCAACCGGTAAGGGAACTTCTATTGAAGGATTTGAAAACATAAGTAATGCGTCGACTATTACTTATTATGAGAACAATTACCTGACCCGTAAAGTGGGGTTCTATGCACAGGCAAATATTGAGTACAATCGTTTTCTGAACCTATCGCTTACGGGTCGGTACGATGGCAGTTCGGTATTGGCGAAGAACAATTCTTTTTACCCCTACGGATCAGCGGCCATGGCTTTCGTGTTTTCAGAATTTCTGGGTACGAATGCGCGCAATTGGGTTGATATGGCCAAAGTACGTGCGTCTGTCGCTACCGTGGGTAACGATGGTGTAGGTGCGTATTCCTTACTAACGCCCTATTCATCGGCTTCTATTGGCAGTATTGTATTTCCTTACAATGGCCAATCGGGCTTTTTACTCAGTTCCAACCTGGGCAATCCTAACCTGCGAAACGAGCGCATCAATGAAATTGAATTGGGATTTGAAGGCCGGTTTTTCAAAAACAGGTTGGGCCTGGAGCTTTCTTATTTTAGTAAAAAGACGGTTGATGGCATCATTCCCGGTGTTACTACCAGCGCGGCTTCGGGTTATACCAGCACCACCCTCAATTCAGCGAAGCTGCAGAACAAAGGCCTGGAAGTTTTATTGAATGCAACACCCATTCGCACTGGGAAATTTAGCTGGGACCTTGCCATCAATTACAGCCGTATCAGGAATAAGGTACTTGCCATCAATGACAACGCAACAGAACCCATTCTACAATTGGGTAATGGATTTACACAAGTGATCAAGGGCCAGCCTTATGGCGTGATTTATGGTGGTCGCTATGCAAGAACCGGTGATGGCAAGTTGTTGATAGGCGCTGATGGATTGCCTTATCGTGCCGAAACCGATAGTATTGTAGGTAATATCACACCCGATTGGATGGGTGGCATCAACAATACGTTTCGTTATGGTGCTTTCTCTTTCAGCTTTTTCTTCGATGTGAAAATCGGTGGAGATATTCAAAACAATGTTGACGGCTATGGCTATTTTTATGGCACACCGAAAGTTACCGAAGACCGCGGCGACCGGGTTGTTCCTGGTATCAAAGAAGCCGATGGAAAAGTAAATGATATAACGGTGCAGGGCCAGGACTACTGGCGGCGGTTAAACAGCATTCTGGAAGCCGTTATTCAAGATGGCACCTATGTAAAGTTGAGGAATGTTAATTTGAGTTATGATGTCCCCAAAAAACTGGTAGAAAAAACTTTTGTAAAGGGCGCTACATTTTCAGTAACCGGTCGAAACCTGTGGATCTATTCCCCCCATTTTACCGGCGCTGATCCGGAAGTAAGTTCTTTTGGCTCTTCCAACGGCTCACAGGGAATTTACTCTTTCTCTACGCCTACATCGCGGTCCATTAATTTCTCGCTGAAAGTTTCTTTCTAACCAACAAACGAAAACGCAATGAAAAAGTATTTTATCATAGGGTTCACGGCCCTGGTTGCTATGTCGGGTTGTAAGAAGTTCATTGATGTGAACAATGACCCCAACCGGCCCATCAATGTACAGGAATCGCTTATTTTGCCCGCGGTTGAAACAGCCATTTCTCATTCTTTGTTTGCGGGCACCAATGCCATACAGGTGCAACATTTTGTGCAGGCAGTTGCACTGAACCAACCGGTGCCGAATACCGGCACCTACCAGGTAATCAATGCAGAGTCAGATGGCGACTGGGCAACGGTGTACTCCACCATTCTCAACAACCTAAAATCAATGATTGATAAAGCAACCGCTGATGGCAGTTATGCGTATTCGGGCATTGGAAAAGTGTTGTTTGCCTATACGGCTGCAACCGCCACTGATTTTTGGGGTGATATTCCAATGAGTGAATCATTGAAAGGTGCAGACAATTTTATACCCAGCTACGATTCGCAGGAGAGCGTGTACACATTTGTGCAACAGTATCTCGATGAAGGCATCGCTGACCTGGCAAAGGAAAGCAAGAAGCAGCCGGGTTCAGATGATTTCTTCTACAGTGGAGACCTTGATAAGTGGAAGAAACTGGCTTACACCCTGAAGGCGCGTTATTATATGCACCTTACCAAGGCCCCCGGGCATACCGCTGCCGAGCAGGCTACCCTGGCATTGTCGGCCCTGGCCAATGGAATGACATCCACCGACGATGCACTGGTATTTAGTTATCCGGGATCAGCTGGCAACGAGAACCCCTGGTACCTGACCTTCCTTCCCGGTTCTACTTTGGTGTTGTCCGAACACCTGGTTGAGACCCTGAAAGATCGCAGCGACCCGCGACTGCCCGTACTAGTTGCGCCGGCAGAAGCAACGGGTTTGTATACCGGTCGCCCGATCGGTCAAAATGACCTGGGCAGCCTGGAAGACTATTCCATTGTTGCACCGTTTTACGGAAGTGCCAATTCTTATAACTATATTGTCAATTACGAAGAAGCTTTGTTTTTACGTGCGGAAGCTACTTTCATTAAATCAGGATCAGTTGCCGCAATGCCTTTTTACCAGGAGGCAATTAAAACAAACCTGGAGAAGCTGGGCCTTTCGTTGACCAGTGCAAATGTGGTTGCCTTTTTAACGGCACGCGGCACGTTGTCAGATGCGAATGCCATGCAGTTGATCATGGAAGAGAAATCAACGGCCAATTTTTTGAACCTGGAGAACTGGACCGATTGGCGTAGAACCGGTTATCCGGCGGTCGTGAAAGTGCCGAATGCACTAACAGATATTCCACGTCGATTTCTGTACCCGCAATCAGAACTCATCTCTAACCCGCAGTCGGTTCAAACGGCCAAGATGACCGATCGACTTTGGTGGGATGGTCAATAATATTCGCGCTAACATCCATGAAAACGACTCATCGACCGATGGGTCGTTTATTTTAAATTCGTCAACCATGTATCAACCTCTAAAAATTGCCTTCCTTACCGCCATGCTGGGCGTTTCTGCATTTTCAGGAATGTGCCAGGTAAATATCGAAAAGGAAATTGCCAACCAGAGTACAGAGCTAAGCAATACGCTGATCAATTACCGGGCCGACAAGGGTAGTCTCGATCGGTTTTATACCCTTGGCTTATCGCCTGAAAGAATTGAACGGATGATTGCTTTCAATACCGACTACAGTAAAAAACTCGATGCATTCAACTATGCCAGCCTGAGTCTTGAAGGCAAGATTGATTATATATTGTTGCGACGCAACCTGCAAACGGAATTGAGTCAATTGGCGGCCGCGCAAAAATCGGCCGACCTGGCCATGCAATACCTGCCTTTTGCGAGCGAGGTGTTTGCGGCAGAAAAAAAACGTCGTCGCGGCGCTGTGCCACAGTCAGATTCGCTGGCCGCGCAGGTGCAGCGATGGACAGCATACCTGCAACAGAAACTCAAGGGCCTGGATGCTGATAAATCCATCAGCCTGCCACTGGGTTATGCTGTAGACGAAATGACCGGCGATTTGCGGGAAGCAATGAAATCAGTTCATAGTTTTTACGATGGCTATGATCCTTCCTACACCTGGTGGATGGGTACGGGCTACAAAAAAGTGGATAGTCTCTTAAAGTTGACGGGTAGTAAAACGATTGAGCGGGCCCGGAAAAATGGTGCGGCCGAAGACGATGGCAGTGGCATTATTGGTAAACCGGTTGGGCGAGAAGAACTGATTCGGCAGTTGAAGATGGAATTCATACCCTATAGCCCGGAAGAACTGGTGGCGATTGCTGAAAAAGAATTTGCCTGGTGCGACAAAGAAATGTTGCGCGCCAGCCGCGAAATGGGTTTTGGCGACGATTGGCACAAGGCCATGGAGAAAGTAAAGAATTCGTATGTGCCCGAAGGCAAGCAACCGGAAATGATCATGGATTTGTACAACCAGAGCATATCGTTTATCAAGAAGAATGATATGATTACGATTCCGCCGATTGCCGAAGAAACCTGGCATATGCGCATGATGAGTCCGGAAGCCCAGTTGATAAATCCCTTCTTTTTAGGTGGCGAAACCCTGATGATTTCTTACCCCACCAATACCATGCAGTACAATGATAAGCTGATGAGCATGCGTGGCAACAACCCGCATTTCTCGCGCGCAACTGTACACCATGAGCTCATTGCAGGGCACCATCTGCAAGAGTTTGTCAGCCAGCGCAACCATGCATATCGGAATTTCGATACGCCATTTTGGATGGAAGGCTGGGCGCTTTATTGGGAAATGATTTTGTGGGACAAGGGTTTCCCCCGGGGACCTGAAGACCGCATCGGCATGTTGTTCTGGCGGATGCATCGTTGTGCACGCATTATTTTTTCGTTGAATTATCACCTTGGCAAATGGAAGCCGCAACAATGCATCGACTTTTTGGTAGACCGCGTAGGGCATGAGCGTGCCAATGCTGAGGGTGAGGTAAGGCGTTCATTTGTTAGCACCTATCCGCCGCTGTATCAGCTTGCTTACATGATGGGCGCCCTTCAATTTTATGCGTTGAAGAAAGAACTGGTTGATTCCGGCAAAATGACACTGAAGCAATACCATGATGCCGTGATGAAAGAGAACTCAATGCCGGTAGAAATGATCCGCTGTATCTTAACCGGCAAGGCGCCGGTCGAAAATTTTCAAACCAATTGGCGTTTTTACGAGCTCAAATAGCCAGAGTTAAAATCTGTCAAGTATCCATTAATTCAGGTTTATGGTATAAAAATAGCATTGCTTAATTTTGTCTTCACAACCTTACAAAATGTCTACAATCAACTGGAATGGTGTATTTCCCGCTTTATTGACGCCTTTTGACGCCAACGATGCGGTAGATTTTAACATGTACAAAAAGAATTTTGATGCCCAGGTGAGCGCTGGTGTGGATGGCGTTATCATTGGCGGCTCGCTCGGTGAAGCAAGTACCTTGCTGAACAAGGAGAAGAAAGACCTGCTGATCTATTCAAAAGAAATCGCACCGAAAAATTTCCCGGTGCTCGTGAATATTGCCGAACAGAGCACCAAGGAAGCAGTAGCGCTGGCACAAGAGGCCGAAGCCAATGGTGCTGATGGATTGATGCTGCTGCCACCGATGCGGTATAAATCGTCGGACGAAGAAACGGTCGCTTTCTTTCGGTCGGTGGCTACCAATTGCGGATTACCGATATTGATCTACAACAACCCGGTTGATTATAAGATTGAAGTAACGCTTGCTATGTTTGAGCAGATGACCAGCTTGCCGACGGTACAAGCGGTTAAAGAGTCTACCCGCGATACCATCAATGTAACGCGCATGCTTAACCGCTTTGGTGATCGCTTCAAAATTCTCACAGGCGTTGATCCACTGGCGCTTGAAAGCCTCGTGCTCGGTGCCCATGGTTGGGTGGCCGGACTGGTAGATGCTTTCCCCCGCGAAACGGTGGCCATTTTCAAACTGGTAAAAGCAGGCCGTATTCAGGAAGCGCTTACCATCTATCGTTGGTTTATGCCGCTGCTGGAATTGGATATTCATCCGAAACTGGTGCAGTACATCAAGCTGGCAGCCACGGCGACCGGTATTGGCAGCGAATATGTTCGCCAGCCTCGTTTGCCCCTTAGTGGCGCGGAACTCGCCCAGGTGCAGAAAGTGATTAAAGATGCACTGGCAGTACGCCCTACATTACCTGATTATCTTCACCTGACGCCCCTTGAATATGCTTAGTGGTTTGAGTGTTATTGGTTCGGAACGCGGGTCTGAACAGCAAGAAAAATTATTTTCCTTCAGCACCCTTCGGGGTGCTGATTTGCCTGAAGCCTTTTCTGTGGCCAGCCAGGCAGAAATTGATGTGGCCATCGCGAAGGCCCGATTGGCTTTTCCCATCTATGCCGCTTTGCCTGCCACCAAACGTGCCGGTTTTCTCGAAGCGATTGCAGCCGAGATCAGTGCCATCAGTGAAACACTGGTTGAACGTGCGCACCTGGAATCAGGGTTACCCATCGCCCGATTACAGGGTGAATGTGGTCGCACCGTGAACCAGTTGAAATTATTCGCAGCCGTGTTGAATGAAGGCTCTTATGTAGAAGCGGTGATTGATCCTGCACTGCCCGATCGCCAGCCGCTGCCCCGCGCTGATTTGCGCAAGTGGCTGATTCCCCTCGGGCCGGTGGCTGTTTTTGCGGCGAGCAATTTTCCGCTGGCTTTCTCTACGGCCGGTGGTGATACCGCTTCAGCCCTTGCCAGTGGTTGCCCGGTGATTGTGAAAGCACACCAATCGCATTTAGGTACCAATGAATTGGTAGCCGTTGCCATACAACAGGCAGCGAAAAAAACGGGTATGCCTGATGGTGTATTCTCTTCGATTGTGGGCGGTGGTGCTACCCTCGGTCAAACACTTGCTGCCCACGAAGGCATCAAGGCGGTTGGCTTCACAGGTTCCTATCGCGCGGGTATGTCGATCTTTCGCAAGGCAACTCTTGAGCGTAAAACACCGATCCCGGTGTATGCAGAAATGAGCAGTATCAACCCGGTGTTGTTGTTGCCGGAAAAAATAGCGGCTGATCCTGTTGCATTGGCAACACAGGTGGCAGGTTCGGTGACGCTCGGCGTGGGACAATTTTGCACCAACCCGGGCCTTTTGTTCGTCATCAAAGGAACCGCGACAGCTAATTTTGAAAAAGCATTGTCGGAAGCATTGTTGAAAGCGCCTGCGGGTACCATGCTGAACAAAACCATCTGCTCGGCTTATTATAACGAGAAAGAAAAACTCGCGTCGATGCAGGGTGTGGAGCTGCTGGTAGACAATCCTTCAGCGGCGAACGAATACAAGGGCAGCGCAGCGCTCATGAAAGTGAATTCAACACAGTTTAGAGCGAATGAAGAGTTTCAAAACGAAGTGTTTGGTCCGTCGACATTGTTGGTGAGTTGCGAATCATTGGAAGACATGGTTGATACGATCGCAACGATCCACGGACAACTAACCGGTTCGGTATTTGGTACAGAGGCTGATTTCTCCGCATTTCAACCCGCCATCAACATCCTGGCCGAAAGAGTAGGCCGGCTTATATACAACGCTGTTCCGACCGGCGTGGAAGTTTGTTATGCGATGGTGCATGGTGGTCCGTATCCGGCTACAACTGATGGAAGAAGTACCTCGGTGGGCGCCGATGCCATCAAGCGATTTTTACGGCCGGTATGTTTGCAAGATGCGCCAGCCGCTTTGTTACCCGATGCATTAAAAAATGAAAACCCGTTGGGTATAATGCGCAAACTCAATGGCGTATATACCCGCGATGTTGTTGTTTGATCTATGAAAGCAGTAGTAGTTGGCGGTGGTATTATTGGTCTTTGCAGTGCCTGGTATTTGCGCGAAGCCGGATGGGATGTTGAACTGGTAGATCGTTCTGATTTGCACGACAACTGTTCTTATGGTAACCTCGGCATGGTGGTGCCCAGTCATTTTGTACCGCTGGCAACGCCTGGCATTGTGGCGCAGGGCATCAAGTGGATGTTTGATGCAAAGAGTCCATTTTATGTGAAGCCCACACCAAGCTGGCGACTCATCAACTGGGGGTTGAAATTTATTAATAGCGCCAAGGCGGATAAGGTTGACTATGCTGCACCGTTTTTACGTGATATCAACCTGCTCAGCCGATCCTTGTACGAAGGCTGGAAACGCGATGCCCTCTTCGACTTTTCTTTCGAACAGAAGGGTATCATGATGTATTTCAAAGAAGAAAAAACAGCCGAAGAAGAATATCACCTGGCAGAAAAAGCACGGGCCATGGGCCTGGATGCGGTATCATTAAACAAAGCGGAAGCGCAAGCCATTGAAACCGGCACCCGACTCGATGTATTGGGCGCGGTGCATTATCGCTGCGATGGGCATTTGTATCCCAATCAATTGATGCCGGCATTGATTGCCTCGCTCAAAAAGAAAGGCGCTCAATTTCGGCTAGGCCATGCCGTTAGTAAGGTGCATCGCAATGGAAAGAAACTGTTGTCGGTCGATGCCGGCCCTGAAAATATACCTGGCGATCTCTTTGTTTTTGCAGCAGGTTCCTGGTTGCCGGAACTAACGTCGAAAGCCGGCGTGAAAATTTCACTGATGCCTGGAAAGGGCTATTCATTTACTGTAGAAAACCCGGCGGTAAAACTGGACATACCTGCTATTCTCTGCGAAGCGCGGGTAGCGATCACGCCGATGGCCGGGCGGATGCGGTATGGCGGTACCATGGAGCTGGCTACCACCCAGGAAACAGTCAATATGCAGCGGGTACGGGGCATTGTGGAATCGATTCCTAAATACTTTCCAGATAATACACTCGCCATGCCTTCGCAGCAAGAGGTGTGGTATGGTTTCAGGCCCTGTTCGCCAGATGGCCTGCCATATATTGGCACCGCAAAGGGAACGGATAACCTGGTGATTGCCGGCGGACATGCCATGATGGGTCTCAGCCTCGGGCCTGCCACCGGCAAGCTGGTAGCGGAGATTGCCTCGGGTGAAACAACCTCGGTAAATGTAGCGGCCTTTCGAGCCGATCGATTTTAACTGCCGGGGGTTTTGAGTTCGGTAATGCCTTCTTTTTTCTTGGCTTCTTCAACAATTCGCTTTACATCCTGCAGTAGTTTTTTAGCGTCGTACACAATGCCGTCTTTAATGGTATAACGAACGCCGCCTTCGCGCACTACGATATTGTCGGCCGTTAGTCGTATGGTACCTGTTGCATACAGCAATTTGAAATCAGTGAGCGGGTTTTGGTCCATCAATACAAAATCAGCCAGCTTACCTACTTCTACAGAGCCGATCAATGAGTCCATGCCGAGTGCTTCAGCGCCGTTCAACGTAGCGGCGCGAATCACTTCGAGCGGGTGGAAGCCAGCCTCCTGCAATATTTCCATTTCGCGCGGATAAGCAAAGCCATAGGTGTTGTACAGGAAGCCACAATCGGTACCAATGGTCACCCGGCCACCACGGTTCTTGTATTCGTTGATGAAATCCATCCAAAGGCGAAAGTTTTTCTTCCAGGCAATTTCCTGTTCGGTACCCCAGGATTGCCAGAAAGATCCATGCGACAGCCGGTTCGGATAGTAGAAGCGCCAGAGCGATGGTAGTGTATAGGTCTGGTGCCATTCGTGACGGATCATCCTGTTCAGGTCGCGCGTGGCATCATACGCAATAAAAGTGGGATCGATGGTGAAATTGAGTTTGAGCAGGGTATCCATGACCTCGTTCCAGCGTGCGGATCCTTTGGGTGCGGTTTGCGCCCATAATTTACCCGCTTCACCAAAGCGATCCTGTTCGTTGTTGTAATTATAATCGGAAGGATATTCCTGTATGCGTTTGTCGGTAAATATGGCTTCGGGCAAACCATACCAGTGTTCCATGGTGGTGAGCCCGGCGTAAGCACTATTCATCACATTCCAGCGACCTACATTTAACTGGGCGTGGTGACAAGCGGAACGAAGCCCGAGTTTGCGGTTTTCGTCCAGGGCAGCAAACATCACTTCAGGGGAAGCGCCGAAAAACTTGATGCCATCGGCGCCTTTTTTCGCGTTCTCGCGTACCCAGGCGCGCGCTTGTGCGGCGGTGGAGATCGGCGTTTTGCTGCCCATGCCAAAGAAGGTATACGCTTTGATGCGTGGGGCCGTGATGCTGTTGGTAGCGCTCTTGCGTTTTTGGTCGAGGGTCCAGTCGAGCCCATTACCGGAGCCAGGTTCACGAATGGTGGTGACCCCATGTGCCATCCAGAGTTTGAATACATATTCTGCTGGCGTGCCTTGCTCAGTGCCGCCAATATGCCCGTGCATATCGACAAAACCAGGCAGCAGAAATTTTCCTTCGGCTTGAATTTCATGTCCGCCGGGCTTGAGCGCGGGTCGCCCTTTGGCTTCAATCGGCACACCTGGCGCGCCCACACTAACGATGTCGACTATGCGATTTTTCTCTACCACAATATCGACCGGGCCAACTGGTGGTGCGCCGGTGCTGTTGATCAGGGTTACGCCGCGAATGATCAATTGGTCCCAGGGGCCTTCACCTTCTTTCACTTCGGGGGCGGGTGTAATTTGTGCGCGGCCAACGATTACTGTTAGCAGAAAAAGAAAACTGAAAACGAAACGCATACACAAGAGTATTGGTCAGGAAAATATTGTTCAGGAAATAAAAGCAGCCTTGGCGTGCTCGTTCTAAGCTAGGTCAAAAGCGATGTAGTGCCTAGCAGAAAATAAACCAATTGCCGGCCAACAATCACCATATTTAAACCCGGGTCAATTCGATTGGAAAAAGCGGTCTACTTGCTGGTTGAAAAGCCGCGGGTGTTCCAATAAAGTGGCGTGGCCGCTGTTCGGCAAGATCCACAGCTGTGCGTGGGGAATATGTTTGTAGATCAGCAGGGTGTGCTCGAGTGTAATCGCGTCTTTGTCGCCCGCAATGATCAGCGACGGCCGATTAATTTTCTGCATATCCTGGATGGTCAGTGTTGGATACAAGAAGTCGAGCAGGAAAAGTTTCCACTTGTTTTTCTCAACCGCATTGGAATAGGGCTTGTCTTTTTTCCGTGCGTATTCGGCGACCATACCTAAATAGCCATTGTCGGTAAATACGGTATTGTCGACAAAAATATTCGCGCCCGTAGCGGCTATTTTTCGGATTCGATTCGGGTAGCGAAGCGCGAGGATTAAGGCAGTGATGCCGCCATCGCTCCAGCCGATAACATAGGCACTGTCAATTTTCAGGTGATCGAGAAGGGCGATACAATCGTCGGCCATCATGTCAAAACTCAGCGAATCGCCGGAGTCGATGCTCTTGCCATGCGCCCGACTGTCGACCGCAATAACCTGGTATTGTTTTTCGAAATAGGGGATGGTTTTATAGAACGCTTCAATACTGCCACCATTGCCATGCAATAACAACAGCGGTTTGCCTTTGCCATAAATTTCTACATAGTGTTTGATGCCGCGCGCGGTGATGTATTGGCCTGCTGCCGGATTGCTACCATACTTGATTCCTGCTTTTGGGGTAGCGGCTTTTTGTTGGGCCAGGCCTGGCAGGGTTATCAGCAACAAAAATACAACCAGTAAAAATGAGCAGGTTGAACGGCCGGTAAAGGCGATAGCAGAGAAGCGCTTCGATGTTAAACGAATGCTGGGCAGTTGTAAACGAATCCTATTGGCGAACAACATGTTCCTTATTGTTTTGCCCAGTAGTCGATGACCACGGCTTTTTCGAGAATGCCGTCCAGTTTTTTCACGAAGGCTTTGTGCGCCGGATGGGGCAGGTATTCGTCGCGGTCTTTTTCACTCGAAAAAGTGACAAAGAAGCAATGGGTGAGGCCTTCGTTCAGTTTCTCCGGACTATTATTCGTTCCCCATTCAAAAGCCTTGATCGTTTTGATTTCTGAAGGCAGTTGTTTAAAGGCTTCTTCCACCATTTTGATCTGCGCTTCGGTGGCGGTGGGTTTGAATTTAAACATGACCACGTGCCGGAGTTGCTGTGCCTGCATGGTACCTGCAATGGTTAACAATAAGAGTAGAGACAAGATTTTTTTCATGTCAATCGGTATTAGCTGCTGCATGGCTTTTATTGCCACCAATGAAATAAAAAATGGGAATACCCAGCAGGGCAATGATCAATCCCGGCCAGGTAAAGCTGGGTTTATAAATGATCAGCAGTATACAAAAGGTCAACCCCATGAGGATGTAAATGATGGGCAATACCGGGAACCCGAAAGCTTTGTAGGGGCGTGGCAGATCGGGCCTTTTTTTGCGCAAGCGGAATATGCCGACGATGGTGAGCATGTAAAAACCGACAACCACAAAAGAGATCATATCCAATAATTGTCCGTATTTGCCCGACAGGCTCCAGGCGGCGGCAAACACACATTGCAACCAAAGTGCCCACGAGGGTACATTGTTGTTGTTGAGGGTGCCGGCTTTTTTGAAAAAGAGTCCGTCTTTCGCCATGGTATAGTACACCCTTGCGCCCGCGAGGATCAAGCCGTTGTTACAGCCAAAGGTGGAAATCATGATCAGGATAGCGATGGTATAGGTACCCGCATTGCCTATAATGGAATGGGCTGCTGCGATGGCTACGCGGTCTTTTTCGGCGCCGGCAATATCATTGAGGGGTAGCACGGCTGTGTACACCACATTGGTGAGTACATATATAATCGTAACAATCAGGGTGCCGAGAAAAAGGCTGAGGCCGATATTCTTGGCGGGGTTCTTGATTTCGCCGGCGATGAAAGTAACATTGTTCCAGGAGTCGGAGCTGAAGATCGATCCCACCATGGCAGCGGCAATGGCACCCATGGCCGCCACTGTAGTATAATCGCCTAGTACACCATCGGCGCTGCGCGATTGCAGTTTCCAGGCATCGGTCCAGTTGGCTTGCCAGATATCTGGTTTGAAGGCGATCAAGCCAAACGCGATCAGTCCGAATAAGCTAACCAGCTTGGTCATCGTGAACGTGGTTTGAATGGCTTTGCCGCTTTCAATACCGCGGGTATTGATATACGTTAGTATGACGATGATTAGTATGGACAGTAGTTGGGCAGCAGAAATCTGCATAAAGCCCAGGTTCATGACGATATTGTCTTCACTCACTATCGGAAAAAGATAGGCCGTGAATTTGGCGAAGGCAACGCCTACCGCGGCAATCGTGGCTGTTTGAATCACCGAAAAAAAACTCCAGCCATACACAAAACCCATCAGGGGATTGTAGGCTTCTTTGAGGTATACGTATTGTCCGCCGGCTTTTGGAAACATCCCGCTCAGCTCACCATACGACAGTGCCGCGGTAATGGTCATGAAGCCGGTAAGCAACCATACGGCGATCAGCCAGCCGGCGCTGCCGACGTTGCGGGTGATGTCGGCGCTAACAATAAAGATACCGGAGCCGATCATAGAGCCGGCCACGATCATGGTGGCATCAAGCAGTTTAAGGGTCGGTTGAAAGTGGTGTTGACTCATGCAGTGTTTGTTGGTGCCGGAAGTTAGTTATTCCTCTTTAACCTGCCACACCCATCTTAACCCAGTTTGGGCAAGAGGTAACCATTGTGATAAGATGCTTTGAGCAATTGGTTGGCATCGGCCGCATCAAACTGACTGCTGCCATCATTCCAGGCCAATTTTTTGCGGGTGCGGAAGGCAATATTTCCCAATTGGCAGATCTGTGCCGTTTTGCTGGCTTCCTGAATGGGCGTGTGAATGTTTTCGGGTTTGTTGTTTCGAATGCAGTCGATAAAATTCTGGTGATGCAACAGGAGTGAATCGCCCTGCACTTTTTGCAAAGCGACTTCTTCCATTTTCTTGCCCTCGGGTTTTACATACCAGCCATCGCGATTCAGTACCAGGGTGCCGTTGTTGCCAATAAAGGCTGTGCCGTGGGTGAGTCCATAGGGACCCAGGTCGATACCAGTTGCATGTTCCCAAACAATATTGAATTTATCATATTCGAAAACAGCGGTAAGGGTATCGGGTGTTTCGGATGCATCATCGGGATAAGCCATTTTTCCGCCGGAGGCCATCACTGTATTGGGGAAACCGGCTTTCATACCCAAAAAGGCATAGTCCATCATGTGAACGCCCCAGTCGGTCATGAGTCCGCCGGCATAATCCCAGAACCACCTGAAATTAAAATGAAAGCGGTTGCCATTAAAAGGCCGCAGGGTAGCGGGTCCCAGCCAGGTTTTGTAGTCGACACCCGCGGGTGCTGTGCCATCGGGAAGAATGGGAACCGGTTTCATCCAGCCCATATAGGCCCATGATTTCACGGTGCGAATATTGCCCAGTTTGCCGCTGTGTACAAAAGCAATGGCGTCTTGAAAATGCGGGGCGCTGCGTTGCCATTGGCCGACTTGTACAAAGCTCTTGTACCGTTGCTGCGCGGCTTCCATCAGGCGACATTCTTCCACCGAATTGCCGCAGGGTTTTTCTACATACACGAATTTGCCGGCGGCGCAGGCATCGGTCATCATCAGGCAATGCCAATGATCGGGTGTGCCAATGATAACGAGGTGAACATCTTTATTGTCGAGCAGTTTGCGATAATCGCTATAGGTTTTAACGGGCGATTTGAGCTCGGCGGCGCGTTTGGCCAGGAGGTTGGCATCTACGTCGCAGAGTGCAATGCATTGTACATTCGGTACTTTTAACAGCGCTGTGAGATTGCTCCAGCCCATGCCGTTTACGCCGATCACACCCACATTGATTTTATCGAGGGCCGAGAACCGAAGCGGATTGTGCGCAAAAAGTTCGGCACCAAATGCGGGCAATAGGGTTGAACCCAATACTAAGGAGCCTGACTGGGTCAGGAAGCGGCGGCGGGAAGCTGGCATATGCATCGTTTTATGATAGGGGAAAATTAGCGAAATTATAATCAAATACCGGGCACTCTTTAATAATTGTATTTTGTACATTTAATCTATGAAGAAATTTCCCCTGCTTGCCCTAGCCGGCGCTTTGCTGGCAGGTTTGTCTGCCGGTGCGCAAACGATGAAGGCGGATTATCCCATCCAGCCGGTACCTTTTACACAGGTACATTTTCACGACGATTTCTGGGCGCCGAAAATAGAGATCAACCGAACGGTGACCATTCCCTATGTGTTGCAGAAATGCAGGGAAGAAGGGCGCATCGATAATTTTTTGAAAGCTGCTGGTAAGTTGCCAGCCGATAAATATACAGAGTATCCGTTTGACGATACAGATATCTACAAGTTGATTGAAGGTGCTTCTTATTCTTTGCAGGTAAAACCAGATAAGGCGCTCGAAGCTTCGGTAGATAGCTTGATTGCAATCATTGCGGCGGCGCAGGAACCAGATGGCTATCTCTATACATTCCGCACCATGAAGCCGGCGAAAATGCACGATTGGATTGGTGAGAAACGTTGGGAGAAAGACCCGGAACTGAGTCATGAGTTATACAACTGCGGGCATCTATACGAAGCGGCTACGGCGCATTACCTGGCAACAGGCAAGAAAAACTTTTTGACAATTGCCATTAAGAATGCTGACCTGTTGGTAAGAGATTTTAGCGGCAGCAAGCTGCCTTATTTTCCGGGGCACCAGGTGGTGGAAATGGGATTGGCAAAAATGTATCGGGTTACCGGTAAAAAAGCCTATCTCGATCTGGCTAAATATTTTCTGGATATACGCGGCGATGGTCGCATAAAAGGTGCCGAATACAACCAGAGTGAAATGCCGGTAGTGCAGCAACACCAGGCAGTAGGTCATGCCGTGCGTGCGGCCTATATGTACACCGGTATGGCCGATGTGGCAGCGCTCACGGGCAATGACGGTTATATACATGCGATCAATGATATCTGGCAGGATGTGGTTGACCATAAACTATACCTGACGGGTGGCATTGGTGCCACGGGAAATGGCGAAGCATTTGGCGCGGCTTACGACTTGCCGAACATGAGTGCCTATGCCGAGACCTGTGCCTCCATTGCAAATGTGTATTGGAACAGCCGGATGTTTTACCTGAATGGTGATGCACAGTATTTTGATGTGCTGGAGCGGATATTGTACAATGGTTTATTGTCGGGCGTTTCGTTGAGCGGCAATAAATTCTTTTATCCCAATCCGTTGGCTTCCATGGGCCAGCACCAGCGCAGTGCCTGGTTTGGTTGTGCCTGTTGTATTTCCAATATGACAAGGTTTATGCCGTCGATTCCCGGCTATGTATATGCGCAGCAGCAGAACAAGATTTATGTGAATTTATTTGTAGCGAACACAGCCAGTATCAAGTTGCCGGCAACAACGGTACTTCTCGACCAGGAGACCGGTTATCCCTGGAAGGGTGATGTGAAACTAACGGTGCGCCCGGAGAAGTCCGCTGTTTTTGCGTTGCATGTACGCATACCAGGTTGGGCCCGTGGAAAGCCGGCACCGGGTTCTTTGTATGCGTATCTGGACGATAAGTTGCCGGCTGTTCGAGTAACCTTAAATGGGAAGGAAGTACCCGTGAAAACGGAGAAGGGATTTGTGGTGTTGCAACGCAATTGGAAAAAAGGCGATGTGCTGCAACTGAGTTTTCCGATGGAGATTCAAAAGATCATCGCGAATAATTCGGTAAAAGATGACCGTCAGCGTTTCGCATTACAACGTGGTCCGCTGGTCTATTGCCTGGAAGGCCCAGATAACCGCGACAGTGCCGTACAGAATATTGTGGTAAAAAAGGACGCGGTGTTTACCATGAAGTATGAGCCGGAATTATTAAATGGCGTTGATGTATTACAAACGATTGGAAGTTCAACCAGGCGGCAAGTCAATAGTGATGTATTGCTTCGTGCAGAACAGGAAGTGACGGCGATACCCTATTATGCCTGGAACAACCGCGGACCGGCAGAGATGGAAGTGTGGATTGCGTATAATGATTCTGTAGCCAAACCCAAACCGGCGCCGACTATTGCATCAAAGGCCCGGGTGAGTTCATCACAAAGCAACAAGCGAATGTTGCGCGGGGTGAATGATCAGTATGAGCCTGCAGATGCGCAAGATCACAGCAGTGTGTACCTGCATTGGTGGCCGAACAAAGCAACAACCGAATGGGTGCAATATGATTTTGACCAGGCCTATGAGGTGAGTGGGTCAAAAATATACTGGTTCGACGATGGACCTTTTGGCGGTTGCCGGATACCTGCAAGCTGGAAGATTTATTACAAGAGCGGCGATCAGTGGTTGCCGGTTGAAGCCACCACGGCCTATCCGGTTACAAAAGATGAATACGATACAGTGAAGTTTAAGCCGGTAAAGACAACCGCCCTGAAGCTGGAGGTGCAACTACCGGCAGACTATGCTGCCGGTTTGCACGAATGGATTGTTGATTAATCAGGATGCTACTTCGAGTGTGTGGTGATAATATGTTTCCACATACTCGGAAGGGGATTTGCCGATGATCGATTTAAACACCCGGTTGAAGTTCGTAATGCTATTGAAGCCACAGGTATACGCGATGGTGCTGATACTTTCAAAAGCGCCATCGGTTAATTTCTTACAAGCTTCGTTGATACGCACTTCGTTGAGAAAAGAAACAAACGTGTGTCGGGTTCTTTTCTTGAAATACCGGCAGAAAGCCTGGGGTGTCATGTGTGCCTGTTTGGCCACATCTTCGAGGGTAATCTGCTGGGCATAGTTCATCATGATAAAGTGATAAATATTTCCCAGGCGAATGCCTTCGTGTTCGCTAACGGTCGACATATCAGACAAGCTCGACAACTCTTTCAATTCATTTATATTACTGAAGCGGCGCAGGAGATCAACAAAACCCATGATCTGTTCAATGCCATTGTCGTCGGCAATGCTGTCCATCAGCCGGCTGATGGTTGATACCTGGTCTTCCGGAATGGCAAAGCCATTGCGGTGTTTCTGTAAAAAACTCTTGATGGTTTTGAATTCAGCCAGGTCAAAGAGGTGCTGCAATTTGCCGTTGGGGTTAAAAAAGATGGTCATCGCCTTTACCGAGCGCGGCATACCAGAAGAAAAATAGGAGGGATCGCTTTTAAAAACATGGGGCTGGTTGGCACCGATACAATAGATCTCATTTGACCGGAAGGGGTGCATATTATTGTCTACCACCAGAGTACCTTCGCCTTTTTGGATCCAGGTAAGCTGCATTTCGTCGTGCCGGTGCAGGTGGGGGTAGAAATAAGGCAGGTTTTCCCGTTGGATGATAATGTTCTTTTCTCCCGGAACAGGGATGGTGAATTGAAGCACTTTCATACATGTGTGTGTTTGCAGTTAGTGGCGTAGTAGGATAAGAAATTTACCGAAAAATCTCTGAAAATAGTATCAATGGGTTAAAATATTGCTGTCACCGGTTAAAAAACGGGCCATGACGGGTTAAAATCTCACTATTAGCGTCATTTTCGACAAATAACCAAAATGGCATCAAGCGGGTATTGCAGGTTTTCGTCAGGCTTGTTACATTTGCCTCATCTCCAATTCTGACATCCCCCGAAAGACGACTCCGATTTTCTTGCTGAAAAGCCAACCAACCTTGGTTTGTTTACCCTTTGTTATATTACTATGCACACCTTATACCGAAAAAAAACTCCTATCCTGCATTGTCAAACTACCGTTACGCATAGATATCGTTTTTTTCTAAAGTTCTTACCTACCGTGTTCCTGGCACTCCTGCTCGTTCAGGGCTTCGGCCAGGTCAGTAATGAAATTGTTACCGAAAATGCCAAACCTGGCGCCGACAAAACGGAGTGGGATGTGTCGGAGATTTTTTATGATGCCCAGGGGCATATGAACGACAAATACAACCGTTCGACAGATGCTATTTGCGGTTTTGCGACAGACATCAGCGTGAACCGCGGAAGTCGCATCGGGTTCAAAGTCAGGTCTCCTTATTCCTACACTTTTCGGCTCTACCGGCTCGGCTGGTATGGGGGCAAAGGAGCAAGGCTGATTCAAGACTTTCAAGGTTTTGGACCTTCGACGCAGCCGTCAGTTACTACCGACCAGGTTACGGGACGGGTGTCTTGCAGCAACTGGACAGAAACACAACATTGGGATGTACCTGCAGACGCCGTGCCTGGCATATATGTCGTTAAGATATTCCTTACAAACGACGTGTATTACGCAAATCATATTGCCTTTGTGGTTAGAAATGATGCTTCCACCGCGTCGGTACTGTTCAAAACCTCCGATGCAACCTGGCAGGCGTATAATTTTTTTGGCGACATGAGTGCTTACAAAGGATTCTCACCAGGAACGCCCAACATGATTGCGCATAAATCCAGTTATGACCGACCATTTGATACAAGGGATGGTCGCGCGGTGAGCCCCTGGGGCGACTGGCTTTTTAACGCAGAATATCCCATGATTCGCTTTATGGAGCGAAATGGGTATGATATGACCTATACCACCGATGTTGATATGGACCGGGCTGCTACTTCGCCTATTAACGCGAACACCAAGGTCTTTTTGTCGGTCGGACACGATGAATATTGGTCATTGAACCTGAGAAACCGGGTAGAAGCAGCTCGGGCATCGGGCGTTCATCTTGCGTTTTTGTCTGGCAACGAAGCCTACTGGAAAATTCGTTGGGAAGACAATCATCGAACGATGGTTTGTTACAAAGAAGGGTCACCCATCAACGGCATTGGTGAAAATATGTGCTACAGCAACTGCGACCCCCAAACACCCTGGACGGGCCTGTGGCGTGCCGGCGGTACGGGTTCAGACGCCAACCAGCCGGAAAATGCGTTAACCGGGCAGATCGGTTGGGAAAACTCCATTTCAGATATTGCGGTTCCGTCGCTGTATGCACCGTTGCGTTTGTGGCGAAATTCGCCGGTCGCAGCCTTGTCTGCCGGCAATTATACATTGTCGATGGCATCGCTGGGTTATGAGTGGGACAGTGATCGCGACGACTTCTTGTCGTATTATCCGAAAGGCAGGGTACAATTGTCCACCACCATGTTCAATGGAAGAACCCATCACCTAAGCTTGTATAGAGACAAGACCAGCCATGCACTCGTTTTTGGTGCGGGATCTATTCAATTCACCTGGGGCCTCGACGCAACACACGACTATACCGATGGCTATGATGAATCTGTTGCGAACCCTGCTACCCAGCAATTTGTGGTTAATCTATTGGCTGAAATGGGTGTTTCAGCCAATACCCTAATGCCGGGTTTGACGGCTGTTACCGCATTTGGCGATCAAACAGCGCCTACTACCACCATAACACAACCGGCTAACAACGCCGATTTCCAACCCAATCAACAAGTTGTTTTTTCGGGCACTTCTACAGACGCCGGCAACGGAGCCATGATGGGTGGGATGGAAATATCGATCGACAATGGACAAACCTGGACCAGGCTACCTGATCAGCAATTTGCCGGTACCATTAATTGGTCGTACAGTTTTGTGCCACCGTCAAACGGCACCTATACACTTAAAGTAAGGGGCTTTGACGACTTGGGTAATTTGGAAAACATCGACGGATCGTCGGTGGCGCTGACCAGAACCATTACGGTCAGCAACCCTGCCGGCTGCGATCCGATTAGTCCGCAGCTAGTAGCAAGCAGCCTGACACTTTGCCCCTCAAGAACAGTTGATTTCAGTATCACCAATGTAAGTGCAGCCGATGCGCCATATACGGTGGTGGTTAACGGGCAAACATTTACCAATGTAACTCCCAATACCACATTTTTCACCCTGGACCAAAACAGCATTTTTGAACAGCATGTTTTCAACGAATCAACCCAATCCGAATCCATACAAACGCTAACCAATAACCCATCTGTAGGGGTTGATGTGGGCATGTTGTTTAGAACTGGTTACGATGGATACATTACTGGTGTTCGTTATTATCATACCGGACCGGCAATGACGACGGCCGACAAAGCGCATATCGGCAAACTATATACCGCTTCTGGTGCACAACTGGCGTTGGTTTATTTTCCCGAGCCTTCTGGAACTGGTTGGCAGTCGGCTTATTTTTCTAACCCTGTTGAAATTTCGGCTAATACCGATTATGTGGTATCGGTACTTCACCAGAATGGTTATTATGCGAGCACCCCGAACTTTTTTAGCGAGAACAAATACAGCGCAAGCCAGGACCTTTGGGCGTTAAAAAATGCAGAAAGTGTAATCAATGGGCGCATTCGATATGGCGATAATAACTCGCATGAAATGCCAGTGAATTCAACCAACAGCACCAACTATTGGGTGGATGTCATTTATCACCGAAAAGCGAATGTTGGCGCTACCGATTATAACCTAACAAGCATAACAAGCGCCGCCAATTGTAGAACAGAATCAGTGAGTCCGCCATTAAGCTCAGTAACCATTAACTCCGGTACTACCTGCGAAGCCCTGCCTGTTCGCTTCCTCAGCTTTACCGGCAGGTTGCAAAACAGCGATGTGGTACTTGACTGGTCAACAGCCATGGAGTCGATCAATGACAAGTTTGTGGTGGAGCGCAGCAAAGATGGCAATAGCTTTACCGCTGTTGGCGAAGTGAAGGGCCATTACAATAGCACGGTTGTACAGTATTATTCTTTCACCGATCCGAAAATAACGCCGGGCACTTATCAATATCGCCTCAAGCAGGTTGATGTGAATGGTAACTTCTCTTATTCCAACACGATTTCGATAACCCTGGCGGGTGGCGACAATTTCGCTTTGGAACAGAATAGCCCCAACCCATTGTCAACAACAACGGTAATTGAATACTATGTGCCGCATACCAGCCATATTACCATCATGTTGATGGATATAAATGGCAAACCCATTCGTCAGTTGGTATCCGGCCAGCAAGTGAAGGGTAAGTACAATTTCAGTTTGTCGAAGGGCAACCTCGCAGCAGGTGTGTATTTGTATCGATTAACGGCAGATGATATGAAAGTATCCATCACCCAAAAAATGGTTGTTCAATAAAACGATGAAATATGCTCCGGAAGATGCGCTTATTGTTTTTCTATTACAATGAAGCCATCTTCTGGAGTTTGTCTTTTATTGCCATTTATTTTTTGGCTGATCCCGCGTCTACACTGCCAAGCCTGTGTGTTTTTCATTGGCTGGGATGGGAAAATTGCTGGGGCTGCGGATTGGCACGCAGTATCCACCAGGCATTGCACGGACATTTTATTTCGTCTTGGGAATTGCACAAGCTGGGCATACCCGCTATTTTCATTTTATCGACCAGAGTGCTATCTTTAGTGAAACGCCAAAGGCCAAAACATGATCAACTATATGCTGTCGCTACCCGATCTTCAACCTGAGGAAATGGCGGGCTTAAAAGAATTAACAGCCGGCATGAGCGACAATCTGCAACAACAATTTTATATGGTCTATGCGAGTAAAAGAAAACGCCCGCAAGAAATATTGCTCATGACCTGCCTCGGCTTTGTAGTGGTGGCGGGCATACAAAGATTTGTGCTTGGGCAAGTGGGGATGGGGATTCTTTATCTGTTTACCGGCGGACTATGTTTGATCGGCACCATCTATGACCTGGTCAATTACAAAAAACTCACCACCGATTACAACCTTGAACAGATGTATGAGTCGGCGCGCATGATTGGTCGATAAGCGCGTTCAGTTTCCTGTGATTTGTAATGGCTGTTGCGGTATTTTTAATTGCTGTGAGAGAAAGCGCGATATCTCTTTTTCCACGCCAGCCGCATCTTCCGATTTATAGGGCGAAGCAATCACATGATCGCCGGTGAGCGGCATCGCTTTTTCTGTTTTCAACGAATCTGCAGTACCCAGCAAGCTAAACATGTTGCGCATGGCAGAAACGCGCACCACCGGGTCCTGGTGGGCGGCGTCTTTGTAATAATACAATAACAGGGTCGGTTGTTTCACCTGCTTAAAAACCGCTGGCAGCATGGTTGTTTCGAGCATTTCTTCCAGGGCCACTGCAGCTTCCAGTCGATATGGACTGCTCCAATACTGTTTATATTTTTCGCGGTCATCGGCAGCGCGATTGAATTTTCCGCCTTTTACGAGCTCGGCAATTTGTAATCCCCAGTGATTGTTTAACAACCAGGCATTCGGGTCATTGATTTCAATATTCGGGCTGAGCAATACCAGGGCATACACTTTATCGGGATAAGCAGCGGCGAGCTGCAATGCCTGGGTAGCACCCGTACTGGTGCCCATCAAAATCAGCTTCTTACCAATGCGGTTGCCAATCATCAGGGCTTCTTTTGCGGAAGCCCAGTATTTATCGGCCGTAAGATTGGCGAGCGCATCGCTGGTGTCGATGCCGTGTTCTGCCAGTCTTGCCAGGTATAGGTTGGCACCAAACTGCCGGGCGATATTTGTATGGGTCGGTGCACCTTCAAATTGCGAGGCCGTAAAACCATGCAGGTAAACAATCGAATATTCGGTTGGGCGTTCCAGTGAGTCGGCCCAAATGATACGTGCTTCGTTATCGGGTTTCAGCCGATGCCCTGCATCCAGTGCTTTTACATATTGATTGAGGGCGGCAGCATCTGTGGGCGGCGTAGGGAGTGCTGTGGCATAGACCGGCGTTTCGGGATGCGGGCCCAGGAAATAGGTTACTAGCAACCCCAGCAGTATGATCCACCACCATTTATATCGCATGGTATTCGTTTTGGCGCGCCATCAAAGACAAATATCCACCACCAGTTTTTCTTTCCTGCTTTTTTCAGCAGCAAATCCCATCAAATGACTTTCGATCGACGCATCGATGGTTGAAGTTAGTAGTCCGGGGTCATTTTTCGAAACCGCCTGTACAAAATCTGCCATCAATCGCCAGTCGCCCCCGCCATGTTTATCGGTCTTTTCCATCCAATGCTCTCGCTTGCCGGTTTTGTAATGCGTAATGGTGAACTCGGTCATATCGCCCACGATATCCCCGAAGCTGCCCATGATGCGCGTGCGACGACCTTCATAAGAAGTGAATGCCTCCAGCGAAAAATTGGCGGTAACACCACCGTCAAACAGCATATTGCTTATATAATGATCGGGTTGGTCATTGTCCATCCGGTACACGCAACGGCCATAGTTGGACGTCTTTAATTGTTCAAGAATAAAGCTGGGCTGGTCTTCTTTCTCCAGGGGCAGGTCAAATACATAATTTCTTTTCCGGTCGCGGTAATAGATTTGTATGGCTGAATAGGGGCATGTTTTTTCTACTGAACAGCCATCTGTACAACGGTTGGTGCTACCCGGCGGCGCGTTGTCAAACTTGAACCAGCTCAGTTCGCCAAAAGCATGCACCGATTTACAGGGCTTGCCAATCAGCCAGCGAATAATATCAAGGTCGTGACTGGATTTTGCCAGGATGATGGGCGCAGACAATTCGCTGTTGTGCCAATTGCCGCGCACATACGAATGACTCATATGTACGTACTCAATGGGCTCCAGGTGTTGGATGCTGATGACCCGACCAATCACTTCGTTCGACAACAATTCTTTTAGTTTGCGGAAATAGGGCGCATAGCGCAATACATGACAGATGGCGAGGATGCGATTGTGTTTGCGGCTGCGAGCGAGAATCTCGCGACATTCTGATTCACTCGGGCTAATGGGCTTCTCCAACAAAATATGATAACCCGCATCCATCGCGGCGATACAGGGACCAAAATGCAATTGATCGGGGTTGGAGATGATCACCGCATCTGCAAAGCGCGGTTTTTTAAACACATCCTCCCAGGAGCTGAAACGATTTTCGGGGGGGATATTGTGGTGGGTAGCGAATCGTTCATTGCGAACCGGGTTGGGTTCAGCAATGCCCACCATCTTCACCTGGTCGGGAAAATGCAGCGCGAAACTGCCATAAATATTGCCCCGTTTGCCTGCACCGATAACAATGGCCGTAATGGGTTGGTCTACCGGTCGTAGGTTGTCGGGGTATAGTATGGGATCAACTTCATCGTGCTCTATTTCATACAGCGATAATTCTTCGTTCGTTGTTTCCCGGTTACTCCATCTTTTTTCCATAATTCAATTTACTGAATGATCATTGTCTGATCTTCTTATTAAATTCACAAAAACCCACCAACATGCAGGCTCTAAAGTCAGAGCGATTTCTTGCGCTGGATGTATTTCGCGGCATGACCGTTTGTTTCATGATCATTGTTAATACACCCGGCTTCAATGCGCCCACTTTTTCACCCTTACTCCATGCTACCTGGCATGGCTTCACGCCGACAGATCTTGTATTTCCTTCTTTTCTTTTCGCGGTAGGCAATGCCATGGCCTTCGTGATGCCTAAATGGGAAGGATTGCCCACCGGGCAGGTACTAACGAAGATCCTTAAACGAAGTTTCCTGATTTTCCTACTCGGCTATTTAATGTACTGGTTTCCCTTTTTCAAACATACACCAGAAGGTTGGGTACTATCGCCCATTGGCGAAACACGTGTATTTGGTGTATTGCAAAGAATAGGCCTTTGTTATGGTATCGCCGCGACTTTAATCTATTTTTTAAAACCCAGGGCCGCTGCCTGGCTGGCAGTTGCCTTTCTTTTTATCTACTGGGGATTGCTGTACTGGCTGGCAGGACCCGGCGATCCGTTGAGCCTCGAAGGCAATGCAGTATTGCGTATTGACCGCTGGTTATTGGGTGAGCACCATCTTTATCATGGCGAGGGCCTCGCTTTTGACCCCGAAGGCCTATTGAGCACCCTGCCCGCAGTCGCGAATGTGATCGGTGGTTATCTGGCCGGAGCCTGGATACGGAAAAACGGCTCGAATTGGGAAACCCTGGCCAAATTACTGCTGGCCGGCTGTACACTGGTTTTTCTCGCCTGGTGCTGGAATCATTATTTTCCGGTGAATAAGAAACTGTGGACCAGCTCTTTCGTGCTGTTGACCGTTGGGTTGGACTGCATTATCATCGCGGCAGTGTTATATATTATTGATTTTCGCAAACTGACGCGGTGGACCAATTTCTTCACCGTTTTCGGGAAAAACACCTTATTTATTTACCTGCTTTCGGAAGTGTTGGCCATTCTGCTCTACTTTATTAAGAATAGTGCGGGCGAACCTTTGTATAAAGTTATCTATCGCAGTATTTTTGAATGGCTGCCACTTTATTACGCTTCCCTGGCTTTTGCGTTGAGTTTCATGTTTGTATGCTGGCTGGTGGGCTGGTGGCTAGACAAAAAGAAGATTTATATCCGGGTATAACCCTTTCTTCACCCACGATCGCTTGCGGGGCTGGCAAAATGGCGTACCTTTGCGCGCCGGTTATAAAACCGCCTTCAAATCGATCTATGGACATCAGAAATATAGCCATCATTGCGCACGTTGACCACGGTAAAACTACCCTCGTTGACCGCATCCTGCACACCACCAAGGTATTCCGCGACAACCAGGATACCGGTGAGTTGATCATGGACAACAACGATCTCGAAAGAGAACGCGGTATCACCATCTTTAGCAAGAACGCAGCCGTTACTTATAAGGACGTGAAAATCAACGTTATCGACACCCCTGGCCACGCCGACTTTGGTGGTGAGGTAGAGCGGGTATTGAAAATGGCGGATGGCGTTATCCTGCTGGTAGATGCTTTCGAAGGGCCGATGCCCCAAACCCGTTTCGTGCTGCAGAAAGCCCTGCAATTGAACCTGAAACCCATTGTGGTGATCAATAAGGTCGATAAGCCTAACTGTCGCCCGGACGAAGTGCACGATGCCGTATTTGAACTTTTCTTCAACCTCGATGCCAGTGAAGAGCAGCTCGACTTCCCTACTTATTATGGTAGTGGCAAGAATGGCTGGTTCAACGACAGCCTCACGCCCTCAGAAGACATTATGCCGCTGATGGATGGCATCCTCAAATATGTACCCGAGCCGAAAGTAGCCGAAGGACCACTGCAAATGCAGATCACTTCGCTCGATTACTCATCTTTCCTGGGCCGTATCGCCATTGGTAAAGTGACCCGCGGTTCCATCAAAGAAAACCAGCCCATTGCATTGATGCAGGCCGACGGCACCATCAAGAAGCAACGCGTAAAAGAACTATATGTGTTCGAGGGCATGGGCAAGAAAAAAGTAACTGAAGTGTTGGCCGGTGATTTATGTGCCGTGGTAGGTTTGGAAGGTTTCGGTATTGGTGATACGATCTCCGACCAGGAGACGATGGAAGCCCTGCCGGTGATCAGTGTGGATGAGCCGACCATGAACATGTTGTTCAGCATCAACAACTCACCCTTTTTTGGTAAGGATGGTAAGTTTGTGACCTCGCGTCACCTGCGCGACCGCCTGATGAAAGAAACCGAGAAAAATCTCGCGCTTCGGGTATACGACACCGATAGTGGCGACAGCTTCCAGGTATACGGCCGTGGTATTCTGCACCTGGGTGTACTGATCGAAACCATGCGTAGAGAAGGATATGAATTGACGGTTGGCCAGCCGCAGGTAATTGTAAAAACCATCGACGGCAAGAAATGTGAACCGTATGAGAACCTGGTGGTGGATGTGCCGCAGGAGTTTGCTTCTAAGGTGATCGACCTGGTTACACGCCGCAAGGGTGAAATGATGGTGATGGAAACCAAGGGCGAAATGCAGCACCTGGAATTTGAAATCCCTTCGCGCGGATTGATCGGCCTGCGTACGCAGATGCTGACTGCCACTACCGGTGAAGCGGTAATGGCGCATCGCTTTACTGAATACAAACCCTGGAAGGGATCTATCCCCGGCCGGAACAACGGCGTGCTGATTTCAAAGAACTCAGAAAAAACAACAGGGTATTCGATTGATAAATTGCAAGACCGTGGTACTTTCTTTGTGGATCCGGGAGAAGATATCTATGCCGGCCAGATCGTTGCTGAAAACATCAAGCCGGGTGACCTGGTGGTGAATGTGACGGAAGGAAAAAAACTCACCAACCACCGTGCCAGCGGTAGTGACGATGCTACGCGCATTGCACCGAAAACCCTGATGACACTGGAAGAATGTATGGAATATATCCAGCACGATGAGTGCATTGAGGTAACGCCGAATTTCATTCGTATGCGTAAGATTTACCTGGATGAGAACGAGCGCAGCCGTTTCCAGAAAATGATGAAGTCGGAAGAGGTGGGGTAATTGATATTTCGAATTAATGATAGAAGCCCGGTCAGCTTTATTGGTGACCGGGTTTTTTGTGTCAATTGACTGGTTTGATTATCGTATTTGGTGTACATTAATGGGGTGGTACATAATCAGAAAACTATGCGACAAAAACTCAATTTGATAACGCTCGGGGTAGTTGATTTTCAGAACTCGGTCGATTTCTATGAAAAAGGCCTTGGCTGGAAAAAATCGGAAAAGAGTATGGATGGCCTTGCCTTGTTTGACCTGGGCGGTATTATTTTGGCGTTGCATCCGCGACAGGAGCTGGCAGATGATACCACGCTGACATACCAGCCAACAACATTTTCGGGACTAACTATTTCACACAATGCCAAATCTGAAAAGGAGGTGGACGAGATTTTAGCGCTGGTCGAGAAATTGGGTGCCTCCATCGTTAAGCCTGCACAGAAAGTTTACTGGGGTGGCTACAGCGGTTACTTCAAAGACCTGGATGGGCATTTGTTTGAAATTGCTTACAATCCATTTTGGGAACTGGATGAAAATGACAATGTAAAATTGTAGTAAAGAAATCAATGTCCGAAGACGACATAACCAGAAGAATAAACGCAGACTTCGGGAATGATGCCGAAGAAGCGCTAGTGGTGTTACATGACGCCACCAAAGCGGCGGCTCATCTTGCTTCTGCCAGGCTGATTCGTTGTATTGTTTTCCTGTCGAGGGGTGATTTAAAGAATCTGAAAAAGCATATTGAGGCAGCGGTGCTTGACCCGAGAGATGTTATCCTTTGGGCAGAGTACGAAAAGATGGCGGACCGCGACGATTTTATTCAGCTTCGTGATTTTAGTAACACATTTGAGAATAGCAACCTTAATTCAGCGGAATAGAGATGCCAAAGGAAGCAAAACTAAAATTGCTTTTTGTTTGTACCGTAAACAGAATGCGAAGTGCGACGGCGCATAAAATATACGAGGCCGACGAACGCTTTGAAGTTAGATCGGCGGGTACTGATTCTACAGCCAACGTTGTTTTGACCGAAGACCTACTACAATGGGCAGATGGTATTTTAGTGATGGAAAAACACCATAGAAATCATATCAGAAGGCATTTTCCAGACATTTATAATACCAAGTCAATTGTATGTTTATATATCCCCGACGACTACGACTATATGCAGGAAGAGCTAATCGAGATATTGAAAGACAAGATAGAAGATGTTTACCGGAGGAGACTCATTTGACGATTGAATTATTCTGATCAGCGTCTCGCAAAATTGCTGCTTTCTGTTTAAATAGTTCTTCTTTCGGTATGGAAAGCCATTCATTATAAACTCGGCCATGTGAAAGATAAAATTCAAATCGACTCAGGTAGTCGGGGTCTTCTTTTAGCCGCTGTTTTAAGGTCGCCAGGTCAGCCATCTCCTGTTTTTGTTCTTGTAAGATATCCCAGCATCTCTCCAGGTCAGTACTGACAAAATGGATATTTCGCTGGAGCGCATATTCAGCAAATACACTGGTTATGGCGTAGCTCAAGGCTTTGGGTGCAATTTCAACAATTACACATTTCTCGTTCTTGATGCTTTCAAGAAATTTTTTGAGATCAGGTTGATCTTCAGCGCTGCCGGTCACCTCACCCCAGATTTTGTAAACTGGCGGACTGTCACTTAGTTTTCTAACCGGGAATAGTGGATAGTATAGTTGATAGTGTTTGTCGACAGTAGCAATGCCGAGCGAGTCGTGAATGACCTGATAGACAATATTAAAAAAGGAGTCTACCTGTACATATGCGTCATGATAGTATTTTCCCCTGCTGGGTCGTACCACTAGTAATTTGGTCGTATCTATATTCGGACGTATATAGTAAACCGTAAAACCAGAACCATCGAAGTCGTCATTATTCAGCAGCTTAATAGTTGAATCAGGCCGGTGAAGGTTGAACAATTTTTTTAACGACTGTAATTTTTTCCTTGGAACGGAATATATCTGCGAAAATTCAGGTATAAGTTTCTGTGAGGGAAAGTCAAGAACTGCATCGTACCCGAAATCATTTAAGCGCAGCGTGCCTGCATCGAAATCAAGATCAAAACTGGTTGTTGGCGATTTAAAGCCTGCAAAAGCAAGTGTCACCTTGCTGACTTCTTTCTTGTTGCTGCAGGAAAACAGGAAGAGAGCAGACAATAGACATGCTCCTGAGCGTATAGCGCAAATCATGGTAATCGCTTTGTTTCATGAGATGCCTTGCCGGTCAATTTGCATAACAGGCATTCCCTTTTTGTTGAATATGGGTGAAAGAACGGTAGGGGGCTTCAAAAAGATAATTTTTAATACCTTTCTTTAAAGCATAATTTTATACTCTATGACTAAGGAGGAAAAATCCAGATGGGAGCGTGAAGCCCGCGAGATGGCAAAAAAAGCAAAAAAATACCTAAGTCAGAACAACGCGAGCTTACTGTACGTAACGAACAGCCATCTTCGCTCAAAAAGGTAATTAACACGCAGGAAAAAGCAGACCTTTTCATGAAGCTATTGCGCTCATTGTAGGGCGCCTTCAAAGATTTTCGTGTCTTTTATTGTGAGTTCTATTGACAATTGAAGCGATCTTTGCGCCGTATGCGCTGTTGTGTATTATTGCCTACCTATAACAATGCCGGAACCATCTGTTCAGTGATCGATGGTATATTGGCGTACACCAATAATTTGGTGGTGGTCAACGACGGCAGCACAGATGATACGGCAAATTTGCTGGCCGCTTATCCCGCTTTGGGAATAGTGAGTTATGAAAAAAACCGCGGCAAGGGATACGCACTTCGAAAAGGTTTCAGCGCGGCGCGCGCCGCTGGGTTCACCCATGCTGTCAGCATCGATGCCGACGGGCAACACTATCCCAGCGATCTTCCGCTTTTTTTCGAGGCCATGCAAACGCACCCGCAGGCGCTGGTCATCGGTGCGCGCAACCTACGTCAAACCGACAATGTGCCCGGTAAAAACAGCTTTGGCAATCGTTTTTCCAATTTCTGGTTTACACTGTTCACTGGTATCAAGGCGCCCGACACCCAAAGTGGCTATCGCCTGTATCCATTGGTGGAATTGGAAAAAATGCACTGGTACACGGTAAAATATGAATTCGAAGTAGAAGTGATTGTGCGCGCGGCATGGGCAGGCATACCCGTATTGTCGATCCCCATCCAGGTATACTATCCCCCGGCCGAAGAAAGGATATCGCATTTCAGGCCCTTTGCAGATTTCAGTCGCATCAGTGTACTCAACACTGTTTTTTTTATCATTTGTTTTTGCTACATCTGGCCGCGAAATTTTTTCCGGAAACTGTTTTATAAAAATGGACGACGCGAACTGGTGCAGGTGCTATTCGAGCCCGGGCAATCGGCCGAACGCAAAGCTGTATCAATCGGTTTCGGCATCTTCATGGGCATCGTACCCATTTGGGGGTTCCAGTTGCTGGTTGCTATTTTTCTGGCTGTGGTGTTCAAACTCAACAAAGCCCTGGTGATCGCCGCGGCCAATATCAGTATCCCACCGATGATTCCGTTTATATTATATGGTAGTTTTCTCGCCGGCAAACCATTTATGGGTGCTAAGGCGCGTGAAATTGACTGGACCAACCAGTTGAATCTGGCCAGCATTCAGCAGAACCTGCAACAATACCTTATCGGCGCCTGTGTGCTGGCGGTAGTTGCCGGCATCGTGATCGGATTGCTTTCTTATATTGTCATGAAATGGGAACGAATCTTTTCTGCCTGATCTATCGCTTCTTTCGCAAAAACCGCGCGGCTTTCTGGTGCTGCTTCCTGCTCGCCATCGCCGTGCCGGGCTTTTTTGCGGCGCGCATCCAGTTGCAGGAAGACATCAATTCCATTATTCCGCAAGACGAAAAAACAAAACAACTCGCCGAACTTTTTCAGCAAAGCAAACTGCTGGACAAGATGATCGTAACCGTGTCGCAACGCAGCAATGCAGAAGCGCAGCCCGATAGCCTGGTGCTATTAACCGATAGCCTCGCCGCCATCAGCAGTAGGCAATTATCTAAATGGGTGAAAGAACTGTATTGGACGGTGCCCGAAGAAACAAGCCGACAGTTGCTCACCGCGGTGCAATCGCGCTTACCACTCTACCTCGAAGCCGGAGATTATACGATGCTCGACAGCCTTTTGCAACCGGCTTATTTGAAAGCAAGGCTCGGGCGTCAAAAAACCTTGTTGTCATCGCCCGCAGGGCTCGCACTCAAACCATTTATCGCGGCCGATGTTCCCGGTATAGGCAACAATGCGTTGAAAAGATTACAGGAACTCCAGGTCGATAACCAGTTTGAATTGTACGATGGGCATATACTCAGTCGCGACCAGCAACAAGCGGTTTTATTTATCACGCCCGTGTATCCGAAAAGCAATACGGGGGAAAACAACCGCTTTCTCGAAGCCCTCGACAAAACAATCGGCAGCCTGCAAGCGCAACACCCGGGTTTCGCGATCAGTTACTATGGCGGCACAGCCGTTGCTGCGGGAAATGCAAAACAGTTGCGGCAAGACAGCCTCCTCACCCAGGGCATCACCATTTTGTTTCTCGTCGTTTTTTTAGGCTGGTATTTCAGGCGCGCACTCGCTTCGGTATTGATACTGGTACCGGCGGTAATGGGTACACTGTTTTCACTTGCTATTATTTACTTTTTTAAAGGCAGCATTTCGGTGATCGCGCTCGCCACGGGTTCTATTATACTGGGTATCGCCGTGAACTATTCCCTGCACGTACTGAATCACTACCGGCACGAACCCGATATGGAACAGGTGATCGAAGACCTTTGGCAACCGCTTACCATTGGGAGCCTGACGACCGTATTGGGCTTCGCTTGTTTGCAATGGGCAGAGTCGGCCCTGCTGCGCGACCTCGGCCTTTTTGCAGCGCTCAGCCTGGCGGGTGCGAGCATCAGCTCACTTGTTTTTTTGCCGGCCTTGCTGGGAAAACCCTCGCAGAAAACAGTGAAAGAAAGTTCGGTCGATAAACTCGCCGGTTACCGGCTGGACAGCAACCGGAAACTGGTGCTGGCCATCTTAGTGCTGACAGTGTTCTTTTCTTTTTTTGCAGGTCGCGTTGGCTTTGAGCCCGACATGAATAAAATGAATTTCATGCGACCGGAATTAAGGGCGGCTGAAAAACAGGTGAACCAGCTCAATGCATTTGCCTTGCAATCGATTTACCTGATCAACGAAGGGCGGGACTTGGAAACAGCACTCCGAAAGCAGGAACAACGGCAGCAGGTTTTGTCGGCATTGGTGCAACAAGGCACGATAAAAAAAATCAGCGGACTGCAAACCGTATTGTTATCAGATTCTTTGCAACAGGTGCGAATCGATCGCTGGAACGCCTTCTGGACACCAGAGAAAAAAGGCTCGTTTATAACCTTGCTGGAAACAACCGGTCGCGAAACCGGTTTTGCAGCATCTGCTTTTGACGCCACCAAAGAACTGCTCAATACCCGCTTTCAGCCCCTGGGCGATAGCATGGTAGCAGGCCTGGGCCCGGACCTGCTGGATAATTATATGATTCGCACCGACAGTTCAGTGAAGCTGATCAGTTTGTTGAAAACCGCGCCTGCGCAAAAGGAGCAGGTATACCAGGCACTCGGTTACAGCCCTGGCAGCCTCGCCGTCGATATGCAGTATATCACCAACCGGCTGGTCGATATGGTGCAACACGATTTCAACCGCATCAGTTGGATGGCAGCTATTATCGTTTTTGTGGTATTGCTGGTTTCTTTCGGGCGCATCGAGCTAACGCTCATCGCCTTTATACCCATGCTGATCAGTTGGATCTGGATACTCGGTATCATGGGGTTAACGGGCATGCGCTTTAATATCGTCAACGTTATTATCTCGGCGCTGATATTCGGTTTGGGCGATGATTATAGTCTATTTACCCTCGAAGGCCTGTTGCAGGAATACAAAACCGGTAAGAAGAACAGTACTTCTTTCCGCTCGAGCATTTTGTTATCGGCTATCACCACGCTCGTAGGACTGGGTGTGCTGCTCTTCGCCAAACATCCTTCGCTGAAAAGTATTGCCGGTATTGCCATCACGGGCATCGGATCGGTGGTGCTGATTTCGCAGGTACTCATCCCCTGGTTATTTCGGTTACTCATTACCGATAGAACCAAAAATGACAAGCATCCGTGGACAGCCTTCTATCTTTTTACCTCGGTTTTTTCGTTCAGCTTTTTTATTGTGGGCTCCCTGCTGATCAATGTGGCAGCCTTTGTGCTGGTGAGGGCAAACCCCTTTGCCGGCCCACGCAGCAAGTACGTTTTCCACCGGCTTATCTACGGCATCAACTGGGCATTGATGCGGGTAATGGTCAACGTGAAAAAAAGAACAGTCAATGCCGCGGGAGAAGATTTCAGCAAGCCGGCGATTATTATTTGTAATCACCAGAGTTCGCTCGATGTGGTAGCCGTGATGCAATTGAATGCCCGATTGTTGATGTTTACCAATGAGCGGGTTTGGCGCTCGAAATTTTTCGGATATGGCATCAGGGCAGCAGATTATTTGCCTTTTGGCGAAGGCGGCCTCGACAAATACCTGCCCCAACTGAAAAAACTTATTGCCGAAGGCTATTCGATCACCGTATTTCCCGAGGGCACCCGTTCAAAAGATGGCAACCTGCAACGTTTTCACAAGGGCGCTTTCCTGCTGGCGGAACAATTGCAATTGGATATTCTGCCGGTGATGCTGATCGGCACGGGCTATACTTTGTTGAAAAACGACCTGATGTTGCGCAATGGGGTGGTAGAGATGCACTACCTGCCACGCATTCGTTGCAACGACGATAGCTGGGGACGGGGCTATGCCGAAAGAACCAAAAACATCAGCCGGTATTTCAGGGAACAATATGCGATACGTCGGCAGGAAGTAGAGAATGCCAACCTCTATCGCGAAAAGCTGATCAGCAATTATGTGTATAAAGGACCGGTACTCGAATGGTACCTGCGCATCAAATCCCGCCTGGAAAAAAACTACCAACCGCTGCTGCGATGGGCCGCGCCCGATGCAAAAATACTTGACCTGGGTTGTGGCTATGGTTTTTTGAGTTATATGTTGCAATACACGGGTGCAGCGCGGCAAATCACGGGCATCGATTACGATGCGGAAAAAATCGCCGTGGCACAGCATGGTTGGTCGCGCGGCAATTCGCTGCAATTTTATCAGGGTGATATCACCAGTATTCATTGGGAAGACTATGACCTGGTGTATATTTTAGATGTATTGCATTACCTGCGCCCCGATGAACAGGAACTGCTGGTTACAAAAGCATTGCAGCATTTACGCGCGGGCGGCAGGCTGGTGGTGAGAGATGGCGATGCCGACCAGGCCAAGAAACACCAGAAAACTAAATTGACCGAATTGTTTTCGACCAAGCTGCTGGGTTTTAACCAGACCAGTGGCGACTTGCATTTTACCAGTGCAGCGGTGATTCGCCGATTGGCAGTAGCCAATGGGTTCGACCTGCTGCAGGAGGCAGATAGTGAGCAAACCTCAAACACTATTTTTGTATTTACAAAAAAAACCGCCGGTGGGTGAAACAGGCTATGATATTGTGTTGGTGGGCAGCGGACTGGGATCGCTGCTCTGCGCTGCCCTACTCGGCAAACACGGCTACCGGGTATGTGTACTCGAAAAGAACCGGCAGTTTGGTGGCTGTTTACAAAGCTTCGCGCGTGAGAAACAGGTTTTTGACAGTGGCGTGCATTATATGGGATCACTTGCACCCGGCGAAACCCTTTACCAGGTATTCAAATATGCAGAGATCGCCGATGACCTGCCACTTGAAAAAATGGACGAAGCTGTTTTTGACCGCATTGTTTTTTTAGACGACCAGGAGAGCTATGACCAGGCACAGGGTTATGCGCGATTTATCGAAACCCTGGTGCCGCAATTTCCAGAAGAAGCCGATGCCATCAGGCGTTATTGCGAACAACTACAATCGGTCTGCCGGCATTTTGCCTATTATCATTTAGCACCCGGGCAGGGCCTGGCCGACAAGCAACCCGTGCTTGACCTGACCTTAAAAGATGGTCTGGCTTCGCTTACCAGCAATACCCGTTTACAGGAAGTACTTGCCGGCAATAATTTATTGTATGCGGGCGATGCTTCGAACACCCCGTTTTATGTACATGCGCTGGTGGTGAACAGCTATTTGCAAAGTGCCTGGAAATGCCGGGATGGCGGTTCGCAAATCACCCGGCGGTTGGTCAAAACCATTCGGCGTTATGGGGGCATGTTACACAACCATGCTGAAGTGGTTTCGCTGGAAGAAAAAGACGGCATCATCAACGCGGCTGTTCTGAAGAATGGCGAACGCATTACCGGTAACCATTTTATTTCTAACCTGCATCCCCGACAAACACTGGCGCTTACGGGTAGCAAACAATTGAGACCACTCTACCGGCAACGTATAAACGCTTTGAAGAATACCATCTCCAGCTTCTGTGTGTACCTGACCATTAAGCCCGGCACGATGCGGTACGAGAAACATAACTACTACCTACACACGAAAAACGGCGTGTGGGAAGCCATTCAATGCGATCCTGCCACCTGGCCCCAAACCCTGTTTGTTTTTTTCGGCGCTGGTCAACAGCAGCAGGATGCAACCACGATTACGCTGATGACCTATATGCCCTACGACTGGGTGCAACCCTGGGCTGACAGTTTCAATACAGATGCTGCGCCGGCCGATCGCGGCGAAAGTTATACGGCCTTTAAAAAAGAAATGGAGCAAAAAATGATTGACATGGCGGCCAGGCAGTTTCCCGAACTGCCGGCGGCGATTCAATCGATCAACAGTGCTAGTCCGCTGTCTTACCGCGATTATATCGGCACAGCCGATGGTTCTTTATATGGCATCGCCAAAGATGCACACAATCCCCTGGGCAGTTTTGTTTCGGCACGCACCAAGATCCCGAATTTGTACCTTACCGGCCAGAACCTGTTGATGCATGGGTTGTTGGGCGTTTCGCTGGCGGCCCTGCAAACCTGCAGTGCGTTTGTAAATGAAACCGAATTATTAGAAAAAATCAGACATGCGTAGGCGAATGAAGAAGTTGGGAAGAATAGCCATGGTGCTGGCAGGCATTATTTTATTCCTGTTATTGGTACTCTGTATCTATCTCTATCAGGTGGCTAAAATGGATCCGCCACCCATCGCCGATAAATCGATCGAAACCCGGCAACGAACAGAGCCATCGCCCGCCTTTTATACACTTGGTCCCAATTGGTTCAGGCATAGCCAAAGTGGTTTGTTTGAGCTCTATGTAGAAGGCAAAGATTTTGAACGCGGCGTGATCAATGGCAAGTTGACCAAAGAACTGGTGCAGCGGCAGGAAGATCATTTTGCCGCGCAGATCAATAAGATGATTCCCTCGGCTTTTTATCGACAGTTCCTCAAATATTTTGTGGGCTGGTTCAACCGGAACCTGCCCAGTCAGGTTACCGAAGAATACAAACGCGAGATCTATGGCATTTCTTTGTCGGCCTCTGACCAATACGGCTATATCGGCACCCCTTACCAACGCCTCCTGAATTACCATGCCGCCCATGATATTGGGCACGCGTTGCAAAGCATGGCCCTGGTGGGTTGTACTTCATTTGCCACCTGGAATGGGCATTCGAAAGACAGCAGTTTGATCATTGGAAGAAATTTTGATTTCTGGGTGGGCGACAAATTTGCGGAAGATAAAATCGTTGCTTTTGTGAAGCCGGCTGAAGGGTATGGGTTCATGACGGTTACCTGGGGTGGTTTTATTGGGGCAGTCAGTGGCATGAATGAAAAGGGCCTCACCATTACCATCAATGCAGCGAAGACAGCTATTCCTTCGGGAGCAGCAACACCGGTGTCGCTGGTGGCGCGCGAAATTTTGCAATATGCTGCCAACATCAAAGAAGCCATAGCCATCGCGCGGCGCCGCAAGATGTTTGTGTCTGAATCTTTTTTGGTGGGATCAGCGGCCGACAACAAAGCCGTGATCATCGAAAAAACTCCTGACTCGCTCGATGTATACGATCCCAACAGCGATCATATAATTTGCACCAATCATTTTCAAGGTGCTTCCCTGTTGCACAGCGAGGCCAATGAACAACAGTTGAAAGAAAGTGCTTCGCCTTATCGCTACCAACGCATGGAAGAACTGTTGGCAGAAGCGCCCAAAAACACGGTGGCCCAAACCGTTCAGATTTTAAGAGATTACCGTGGTATTCAAAATGCCGATATAGGCTTGGGCAATGAGAAGGCCGTGAACCAGTTCATCGCCCATCATTCCATTGTGTTTGAACCGAAGAAGGGATTGGTATGGGTATCGACCGCGCCCTGGCAACTCGGCTCATTTATTTGTTATGACCTGAAAAAAGTGTTGGGCCTGCGCGGCATGCAAACAGATCAGGAGATTGCCAACAACAGCCTGGCGATCGGCCCCGATAGTTTGTTATTTTCGCCGCAGTTTCAAGCCTTTCAACGTTTCCGCAGCTATCGGCAGCGTTTACTCGATGGCGGTTCGGTATCGCCCGACAGCCTGGTGGCCAGCAATCCCACGTATTACCATGCCTGGGTGTTGGCGGGCAATGAAAGTAAAAAGAAAGGCGATTGTGCGGCAGCGATCTCTTATTATAAAAAAGCATTGACGATGGAGATGGCCACGCTCGGCGAACGGAAAGGCGTGGAAGCGGCCATTGTCGATTGTGAAAAAAATAAATAAACCTGTTTGGCGGAGACCATGATTCTAGGTACTGGTATTGATTTGGTGGAAGTGGCTCGCATCGCCACCAAGCTCGGCAAAGAAAACGGGTTTAAAGAACTTGTGTTTGCGCCCGAAGAGATTGTGTATTGCGAAAAGCAGGCACATGCTGCCCAACATTTTGCTGCCAGGTTTGCCGCCAAAGAAGCTTTTTTCAAAGCCCTGGGCACGGGCTGGAAGAATGGAACCGCGTTTAATGAAATTGTCGTCACACATAACGGTGACGGACAACCGCAAATGCATTTCACTGGCCAAACCGCTGCCACGCTGGCGACTTACCGCCTGGCGAAGATCCATGTATCCTTATCCCATCAACCCACGATGGCCACGGCTATTGTTATTTTGGAACAATGAACGAATCGACTTATACGCCCCAAAGCCTGTACGACCTGGTACAGTACCTCGCAGCACATTCACCATTTTACCAGGCGCTTTTTGCCAAAGCGGGTATAAATCCGCAGCAAATAAAAACCGTAGCCGACCTGGCGCGTGTACCTGTTACTACCAAGGAAGATATCCAGCAGCACAACTGGGATTTTTGTTGTGTGCCGCGCGAGCAGGTTGCCGAATACATGGCTACTTCGGGTACCCTGGGCAATCCGGTAACGCTGGCGCTGACGAAGAACGACCTCGATCGATTGGCCTATAATGAGTACTGTTCTTTTTTATTGGCGGGCGGATCGGTAAAAGATGTGTATCAACTGATGCTGACGCTCGACCGGCAGTTCATGGCCGGCATAGCCTATTATATGGGTATCCGAAAACTCGGCGCAGGCCAGGTGCGTGTTGGTCCCGGGGCCCCGGCCCTGCATTGGGAAACCATTCGCCGGGTGCAACCTACGGTATTGGTCGGCGTGCCTTCTTTTCTGCTCAAGCTGATTGAATTTGCCCAGCAGCAGGGCATCGATCTAACCCAAACGCCGGTCAACACCGTGCTGTGCATTGGTGAAACGATCCGGAACCCCGATGGCAGCCTGAACCGGCTGGGCGCCAATATTGTTTCGCAGTGGCCGGTGACGCTGGTGGGCACTTACGCATCTACTGAAATGCAGACCGCGTTTACCGAATGTGTGTATGGCCAGGGCGGGCACCTGAACCCCGACCTGCTGTTATTGGAACTGCTCGACGACAACAACCAGCCCGTGCCCGATGGCGAACCGGGCGAAGTGACCATTACCACGCTGGGGGTAGAAGGTATGCCCCTGTTGCGTTATAAAACGGGCGATATCTGCATCAAAAACAGCGCGCCCTGCGCATGTGGCCGAACCACCCCGCGATTATCGGGTGTGCTTGGCCGTAAGAAACAGATGATCAAACTGAAAGGAACAAGTTTTTATCCGCCAGCCCTTTTTGATTTGTTGCACCAGGTGAGTGCGGTTAAAGACTATGCCGTTGAACTCCATGCCAACGAATGGGGAACCGACGAAGTGCTCTTGCACCTGCAGGTAGCGGGCGATACGGTAGAAACGGCCCGGCAACTCAAGGACCTGCTTCGGTCGAGGTTGCGGGTAATTCCCGAGATGCGGTTCGTGAGTGGGGAAGAATTGCACCACATCCAATTTCCCGATGGCAGCCGCAAGGCACTGAAATTTATCGACCGCCGGTAACTACCCGACGGGTAGTTACCGGCGGGTGTAAGGGGAGAATCATTATTTTTGCGCCTTAAATAACTGCCCAAAAAACCAATGCTGGTTACAGAACGACACCTTTCTCTTGAAGATTTCAAGGCAATTGTATACGACGAGTCAGAGATAACACTCGATAAAACCCTCCTGGAAAAAGTGGCTAAAAACCATGATTTTCTGAAAGGATTTGCGGCGAATAAGATCATTTACGGCATCAACACCGGCTTTGGCCCCATGGCGCAGTACCGCATCAGCGAGAGCAACCTCGTTGAATTGCAGTACAACCTGATTCGCAGCCATGCTTCGGGCAGCGGCCAGCCCATCGATCCCCTGCTGGTGCGCGCGCTCTTGCTGGCGCGACTCAACAATTTTTTACAATGTTGTTCTGGCGTGCACCCTGAACTGGTATTGCTGATTGCCGATCTGCTGAATAAGAAAGTGTACCCGGTCATTTTCGAACACGGAGGTGTCGGCGCCAGCGGCGACCTGGTACAACTGGCCCACCTGGCGCTGGCATTGATCGGCGAGGGCGATGTGTGGTACCAGGGAAAGATCGCGGCCACTGAAACGGTGTACAAAGAGTTGGGCATCACCCCGCTGAAGATCCACATACGCGAGGGACTGGCCCTTATCAACGGCACTTCCTGTATGACGGGCATTGCACTGGTGAACCTGATCCAGGCAAAAAAACTGCTGAACTGGTCGGTATCGCTCAGCGCCATGACCAATGAACTGGTAGAGGCCTATGATGACCATTTCTCGCACGAGCTCAACCGGGTGAAACACCACCCGGGACAACAAATCATTGCAGCTCAAATGCGCGAGATATTGAGCGATAGCCAGATGATCCGCAGCCGGAAAAAGCATTTGTACGAAGGCGATAAGATGGACCAGGAAGTGTTTAAAGACAAGGTGCAGGAATACTATTCGCTTCGCTGCATTACCCAGGTGTTGGGACCGGTGAACGATACCATCGCGCAAGCGGAAAAAGTGATACTGGCTGAATTCAATTCGGTGAACGACAACCCGGTGATCGACCACGAGAACGCCAATATTTTTCATGGTGGAAATTTCCACGGCGATTATGTATCGCTCGAAATGGATAAGCTGAAAATCGCCATCACGAAATTGTCGATGTTGAGCGAAAGGCAGTTGAACTACCTGCTCAATGCAAAGCTCAACGAAATTTTCCCGCCCTTTATGAACCTCGGCACGCTGGGACTCAATTTCGGCATCCAGGGCATGCAGTTCACCGCCACCAGTACAGTGGCCGAGAACCAAACCCTGAGCAATCCAATGTATGTACACAGCATTCCGAACAACAACGATAACCAGGATATTGTGAGCATGGGTTCCAACGCGGCCCTGCTTACCCGTCGGGTGATCAATAATAGCTTTGAAGTGTTGGCGATCCAGCTGCTGACCCTGTTACAAGGCGTTGATTACCTGCAATGTCGCCAAAAAATGGCGCGCCAAACGCGGAAAATTTACGATGATATCAGACCTTTGTATCCGGTGTTTACCGACGACCAGCCCCCGTATAAAAAACTGGAAAAACTGAAAAAGCATTTCGAAAACGGGGCCGGCGTTAACTAAACTTATCCTATGGCTGCAACATCAACTGTATTAGTAACCGGAGGCTCGCGGGGCATCGGTAGGGCAATCTGCCTGAAGATGGCGGGCCTGGGGCATTATATACTGATCAATTACAAGGGCAACCAGGCGGCGGCTGAAGAAACACTATCGGCGGTAAGAGCCGCCGGCAGCGACGGTGAACTCCTGGCCTTCGACGTTAGCAATGGCGCGGAGGTAAAACAGGTGCTCGGCGGCTGGATCGAAGCGAACCCCGACAAGCCCATCGGTATCCTGGTCAACAATGCGGGCATCAAAGAAGACACGCTGATGATGTGGATGAAAGACGAACAGTGGGAAAACGTTCGCCGCACCAGCCTCGATGGGTTTTTCTATGTAACCCGTGAAGTGTTGAATGGCATGCTGCTGCGAAAAGCAGGTCGCATCATCAATGTAGTTTCGCTCAGCGGACTCAAGGGTATGGCCGGACAAACCAATTATTCTGCTGCCAAAGCGGGCGTGATTGGGGCTACCAAGGCCCTGGCCCAGGAAATTGCCAAAAGAAATATTACGGTCAATGCCGTAGCGCCGGGCTTCATCCAAACCGATATGACGGCCGAGCTCAACGAGAAAGAACTCAAGGCGATGATCCCCGCCAATCGCTTCGGCAAACCCGAAGAAGTGGCGCATGCGGTGGCATTTTTCGCTTCCCCCGAATCGGGTTATATTACAGGAACCGTATTATCCGTTAACGGAGGATTGTATACATGAACAGGGTAGTTATCACAGGCATGGGCATTTATTCCTGTATCGGCAAGAACAGGAACGAAGTGAAGCAGTCGCTCTACGAAGGCCGCTCGGGTATTGTGTACGACCCCGCCCGCAAAGCATTTGGTTATCGCTCGGCGCTGACCGGTTCGGTAGAGAAACCCAACCTCAAGGGATTGGTTGATCGCCGCGCGCGCATCATGATGCCCGAACAGGCTGAATACGCTTTTATGGCCACCCGCGAAGCGGTGGAGCAGGCCGGCCTCAGCGAAGCATTTTTGGAGGAAAAAGAAATAGGCCTCATTTATGGCAACGACAGTTCGGCCGAGCCCGTGGTGTTGGGGGTGGACCTGATTCGCGAGAAAAAAGACACCACCTTATTGGGGTCCGGTTCGGTTTTCCAAACCATGAACAGTACGGTGACCATGAACCTGTCGACCATCTTTCACCTGAAAGGCATCAATTTCACCGTCAGTGCCGCTTGCGCCAGTGGCTCGCATGCCATCGGCCTGGGGTACCATTTTATCAAAAGTGGTTTGCAGGAGATGATTATCTGCGGTGGCGCCCAGGAATTGAACCTGTTTTCAATGGGCAATTTCGATGCCCTCTCGGCGTTTTCCATCCGGGAAAATGAACCGACCAAAGCATCGCGGCCGTTTGATAAGAACCGCGACGGATTGATTCCCAGCGGCGGCGCGGCCACCGTGATTTTGGAAAGCCTGGAGAGCGCCCTCGCCCGCGGCGCGACTATACTGGCCGAAGTGGTGGGCTATGGCTTTTCGTCGAACGGGGCACATATTTCGAACCCGACGGTATCGGGACCGGTGCGCGCGCTGCAAATGGCCCTGAAAGATGCAGGAATGGACCCTGCCGAGATTGCCTATATCAATGCGCATGCAACCTCCACGCAGGCCGGAGACGCCAGCGAAGCGCGGGCCATTGATGCGGTTTTTGGTCAGTTCAGGCCCTGGGTCAGCTCAACCAAAAGCATGACCGGGCACGAATGTTGGATGGCAGGTGCCAGCGAAATCGTATATTCAGTGTTGATGATGCAGAACAGCTTCATCGCCCCGAACATAAACCTGGAAGAGCCCGATGAAGACTCGGCCAAACTGAACATAGCGCGTGAAACGGTGAATACAGAATTTGACTGCTTTCTTTCCAATTCATTTGGATTTGGCGGCACCAATTCTTCTTTGATTATCCGAAAGTATCAACCCTAACTTGATTATTATGGCAACAGAATTAATAGAGAAGATTAATCATTTCCTCGCCGAGGAGTTTGAAGTAGATGCGGCTGCAATCCAGCCAAACGCCAGCATGAAGGAAACACTTGACCTTGATAGTCTCGATTATATCGACATGGTGGTGGTAGTGGAAAACAATTTCGGCTTCAAAGTGAAACCCGAAGATTTCGCCGATATCGAAACCTTCCAGCATTTCTACGATTATGTAGCCGACCGCATCAAGGCAAAAGAAGTGGCCTGATGTCTTCCTGGGAAGGCCGCTCGAAAACTACTCCACTCGGTTACCGCATTTTTGTTTGGGTGATGAAGACATTTGGTCTTCGTCCGGCTTACACCCTGCTCTATCTTGTGGCCGCCTGGTACACCCTTTTTGCCCGCGAAAGTAACCGGCACCTGCGGTATTATTTCCGCCGCAGGCTGGGCTATGGCCGCTGGAAAGCACTGGCTGCCTGTTATCGCAATTACTATATTTTCGGCCAGAGCCTGATTGACAAAGTGGCATTGATGGCCGGCCTGGAAGTGCCTTTCAGTTATGATTTTGAGGGCGAAGAATATTTACGGGAGATGGTGTCGAACGGCAAAGGCGGACTATTGATAAGTGCGCATATAGGTAACTGGGAGATCGCCGGACACCTGCTCAAGCGCCTCAACAGCACCATTAATGTAGTGATGTACGATGGCGAAGACGAGCAAATCAAGGCCTATTTGGAATCGGTGACGGGTGGTCGAAATATGAAACTGATCCTGATTAAAAATAACCTCAGTCATATTTTCGCGATCAACGAAGCGCTGGCCAATAACGAATTGGTTTGCATGCATGCCGATCGATTTGTGGCCGGCAATAAACTGATGAAAGCGAATTTTCTGGGCGAGGAAGCGGCTTTTCCGGCGGGCCCCTTTATACTGGCCTCGAGGCTGAAAGTGCCGGTCAGCTTTGTTTTTGCCTTTAAAGAAACGGCCAGTCATTACCATTTGTTTTCCACAGCACCGCGGGATTATTCCCGGTTTGAGAAAAGCGATAGAATAAATACCTTGCTAGGCGATTTTGTGCAAGAGATGGAAGCGAAAACCAAACGCTATCCGCTGCAATGGTTTAACTACTACAATTTCTGGAAAAAATATGCTGATTGACCAGGACCACATCACTGAGCTGATACCGCAACGGGCGCCTTTTGTGATGATCGATACATTAGAATACCATGCCGATGGAAAAACAGGAACGCGGTTCAGGATCAGACCCGATAATATTTTTTTGCGTGAAGGCAGGTTGGAAACAGCCGCGCTGATAGAAAACCTCGCGCAAACAGCGGCCGCTTCGGCGGGTTATGAGGCCGTGGTATCGGGCGAAAAAGTGAAGATTGGTTTTATCGGCGCCATCAGTAAACTGCAGGTGCAGGGCGATGCGATTTGTGACGATGTGCTGGAAACCGAGATCACACAATTGCAACAGGTATTGAATGCGACGATGGTGCAAGGAACGGTTCGATGCGATGGCAAGACGCTGCTGAGCGGCGAGTTGAAGATTTTTTTACAACCACATACGTAAATATTGAACAACATGAAACCATTTGCCAGTTTGCTACTAACCATTTGCCTGATGACCACGGGCTTTTTTGCGGGCGCGCAAAAAGCACTTGATCCCAATAACCCCATCGTTTACCTGGGTATTGATTTCAGCGCACTCAAAATCATCAACGAGCCGCGCATCACCGCGATGGATGTGAAGACGCAATACCAGGCCATTAACCAATTGGTGGTGGCGGAAGCAAAAAAATACGACTGGGCAACCGCATTGGGCATGCCGAATTATTCGAGTGATATTGGCGTTACGATGGCCCGCAACGAGCAGGCCGATATCAGCCATGTTTTCACCACCAATACCGCCGACGATGCACACCTGAAAGAGGACGATATCAAAAAGATGGTGGCCAAATATAATTTTCAGGGAAAAAAAGGAACGGGCCTCATCGTGTTTTATGAAACCTTCAACAAAGGCAGCGAAACGGGCAGCATGTGGGTGACATTTATTGACATGGGCACCAAAAAAGTTTTGTTGACCGAGCGAATGAGCGGCAGTGCCAAGGGCTTTAGTGTGCGCAATTATTGGACGGCGCCGGTATACAAAGTTATTCAAGACGTAAAAAAATACAAAGCCAGTGAGTGGCGCAGTAAAATCTGATGCAATCATCGCTAAACCATACCATCGAGTTACCTGTACGTTTCAATGAGGCCGATCCGCTGGGCATTGTTTGGCATGGGCATTATGTGCGCTATTTTGAAGACGGGCGCGAAGCTTTTGGCCATGCATATGGATTGAGTTATCTCGACATTTATCACCAGGGTTATTCTGTGCCCGTGGTGAAGCTGCAGTGTGATTACAAGAAATCATTGCGTTATGGCGATACTATCCTCATCGAAACCGTTTTTACGCCCAGTGTGGCAGCGAAACTGGTCTTTCATTATAAAGTGTACAATGCGGCCACCCGCGAAATCGTGGCCACTGGCTCTACCCTACAGGTATTTATGGACCTGAAAAGAAATGAGTTGCAGTTGATCAACCCAACGTTCTTCGAAGTCTGGAAAAAGAAATACCATTTTGATGTCTGAGCCATCTGTATTTGTATCGGCCACTTCGGTGATAACACCGATGGGCCAGGGCGCTTCGGCCATATTGGATGCCATCGCGAAAGGTCAAACCGGCGTAAAAGTGCAGGCCTTCGCCAACAGCCAATTAAAAACAGTGTGCGCCGCGCTGTTCGATGAACAACAGCAAAGCGATCTTCTTCAACCCGGTTACAGCTTTTTTGAATCTTTGTTGTTGCGGGTTATGCAATCGTTGCCGGCAGTTGATTGTAATGATCCCCGCACCCTGCTGGTACTGGCATCTACCAAAGGCAATATTGGCCTGCTGACCAAGGGCGCGACCGACCCCCAGGAACTAACTGCATTGACCGTTACCGGCAGAAAGCTGGCAAAGGCGATCGGTTATCCGCGGCAGCCGGTGGTTGTTTCCAACGCCTGCATTTCGGGCATGTCGGCCTTGCTCTATGCAAAGCGACTCTTACAATGCGGACAGTTCGACCGTGCGGTTGTGTTGGCTGCCGATTGTATTTCACCGTTTATTGTTGCGGGCTTTCAATCGTTTCAGGCATTGAGTACATCGGTATGTAGACCTTTTGACCAGCGCCGTAGTGGATTGAACCTGGGCGAAGGCGCTGCTGCCATGGTACTCAGCAAAACACCGACTGATATTGTTTTGTCGAATGGCGCTACGAGTAGTGATGCCAATCATATTTCTGGTCCCTCGCGCACCGGCGAGGAAATGGCCATGGCCATCAGGTGGGCCTTGCAAGGTGCGGGTATACATGCCCGTGATATTGGTTTTGTGTGTGCGCATGGCACGGCTACGCCTTACAACGACGAGATGGAGTCAAAGGCCATCATGGCGGCTGACATAAATCAGTCGCCCGTTTTCAGCCTGAAACCTTATTTTGGACATACCTTAGGTGCCGCGGGATTATTGGAGTCGGTCATAGCCATTGAGGCTATGCGCCGTAATTGGTTGATTGCATCGGTTGGTTACCAGGAACACGGTGTGAGCGTGCCGGTAACCATTTCGCAGAAAACCGGACCGTATAAAAACATTGACCATATATTGAAAACCGGATCGGGATTCGGCGGCTGCAATGCAGCCCTGGTTTTCAGCAAGAATAAAAGATAGGAGAAAGCATGAATCATTTCGCAGCAGACAAGTTGAATGCCCTTGAATCCCGTGAGCTGGCGCAAAGAATAGCGTTTGGTCCGGTTATGTTTCAGGCCGCACAGGCCATGCGTCGCAACGGCTTATTGATGGAAGTACGTCGCGCAGGCAAAGCAGGTATTACCATCGCCGAGGTGGCAGACAAAACCGGCTTACCGGTTTATGGCGCCCGGGTATTAATGGAAGCAGGATTGGGGATGGGCGTGTTCACGATCGACGACCAGGAGAAATACCGCATCACCAAAACAGGTCATTATCTTTTGTTCGATGAACTGACCATTGCCAATATTAATTTCATTGATGATATCTGTTACGAGGGACTCGCTTTTTTGGAAGAGAGTATTGCCACGGGTAAACCCGCCGGACTCAAAACCCTCGGTAACTGGAACACGGTGTACGAAGGCTTGAGCAGCCTGCCGGCACGCAAACAAAAAAGTTGGTTTGGCTTTGACCACCATTATTCTGATGGCACTTTCCCCCTGGTGATCAAAGATGTTTTTGCGCTCGGCATTAAAAAGATGATTGATATCGGTGGTAATACCGGTAAGTGGACGATGACCTGTCTCAACTATGACCCCACGGTAGAAATCACTATGATGGACCTCCCCGGCCAATTGCGCATGGCCGAGCAGCGTATGATTGAACATGGCTTTAGCAGCCGCGTACATTATCACCCGGTGAATATTCTCGATGAGAAAGAAGCTTTCCCCAAAGGCCATGATGCGGTTTGGATGAGCCAGTTCCTCGATTGTTTTTCGGAAGCAGAAATAACTTCGATTGTGCGTCGCTGTTATGATGCCCTCGATGAAAAGGGCTATCTCCTGATTCTGGAAAATTTCTGGGATGTACAGGAGTTTGAAGTGGCGGCCATGACCATCCAGATGACTTCCTTGTACTTCACGGCCATTGCCAATGGGAATAGCCAGATGTACGACTCGAAAGTATTTATCAAAGCGGTGGAAGCCGGCGGCTTCTTCATCGAAAAACAAATTGACCATATTGGCGAAGCAGGACATACCCTCCTGGTTTGCCGCAAAAAACCATAACACCCACAGCCATGTCAAAAATTAAAACAGATGTGTTGGTCATTGGCGCTGGTCCGTCAGGAACGGTGGCCGCTTCTATCATAAAAAAAGCAGGATATGATGTGACCATTGTTGAAAAAACGCAGTTCCCTCGTTTTGTAATCGGCGAAAGCCTTTTACCGCGTTGTATGGAGGCGCTGGAAGAAGCGGGTTTTCTGGATGCCGTGAAAGCACAAAACTTTCAGGAGAAATCGGGTGCAAAGTTTGTGAAAGACGGCATGATATGCGACTATTTTTTTGCGGATCAGTTTACCAAGGGCTGGACCTGGACCTGGCAGGTGCAAAGGGCGGTATTCGACAAAGCCCTGGCCGATTGCTGCGTACAAATGGGCATCCCCCTGCATTATGAAACAACGGTTACCGACATACGCTTTTCCGGATCAGACTCCGTGACAACGGTGGTTGACAAGCATGGCCAGGCATCAACCATCGAAGCGCGTTTTATTGTTGACGGCAGCGGGTATGGTCGCGTTATTCCAAAATTGTTCAACCTGGAAAGGCCATCGAGCCTGCCCGTTCGGAAAGCGCTGCTTTGCCATATGCGCGATAATCGCCGGCAGGAAGCCCACGAGCCCGACCGCATTACCATTGTAACCCATAAGCCGGGCGTTTGGATTTGGATCATTCCCTTTTCAAACGGCGTTACATCGGTAGGTTTTGTGGGCGACAATGCTTTTTTTGACCAATACAAGGGCACAGATGGGGAAATATATGATCAATTGATCGAGGCCGAGCCTTATATAAAAGATCGTTTCAGGGGTGCCGAAAAGATATTTGACGTGCGGCGTTTGGAAGGTTGGTCGGCCACTACCGAAAAATTTTATGGCGATGGCTTTGTGCTGACCGGCAACGTAACGGAGTTTTTGGACCCGGTGTTTTCGTCGGGCGTTACCCTGGCCACGGTATCGAGCCAGTTGGCAGCCCACCTGGTGATCCGCAAGTTGCAAGGCGAACAGATCGACTGGAACAAAGAGTATATGGAGGTCATGATGCAGGGGGTAAATACCTTCCGCACCTATGTTAATGCCTGGTACGATGGCACACTCGATAAGATATTCTTTGCAGAGAAACAGCAACCTGACATAAAAAGCATGATCTGCTCGGTGTTGGCAGGGTATGTTTGGGACAAAGAAAACCCGTTTGTAAACAAACATGCATACGAAGTGTATAAATTGGCCCGAATTCTGGATATGAAAAAGATGATAGAAGAAGACTGACCTGATGCCATTAGAAATTTTATCTGCCTGCAGTATTCGAAGCGGGCTGATTCGTGTAAACGACAACGAGACTGTAATAGGTGCCGGCTTACCGCCGGCTGAATTTTTGCACGCCTTATACCAGTATTTGCAACCGGCTTATCCGAAATGGTATAAGATGGATAAGCTGTCGCAACTGGGTTTGCTGGCGTCCGTTTTATTGCTTCAAAAGCTAGACCTGACCCACAAAGCCCCCTCCGGACGAGCCCTGGTTTTTCAAAGCGCCCATGGCTGCCTGGATACCGATGTGCGGTTTGCCGACCAATTGGAAGATATTCCGAGCCCGGCTGTTTTCGTGTACACCCTGCCCAATATTGTGATCGGCGAAATCAGTATTAAATTTGGCTGCAAAGGGGAGCAGGCCATGCTGCTCTGCGACAAGCCCGATGCCGCCATGCTGGAAACCTATGTGCGATCGCTTTTTGCAGAGGGGCATACCGAATTTTGCATTTGTGGCTGGCTGGATGTTTTCGGCGAAGAATTGTCGGCCACCCTATTTGCGGTGGACATTGGCCAAGGTCACCGGGAATTTAATAAACAGAACATACAACAATATTTTGACCATGAACAGGGATGAGCTGATAGCACAACTGAAGCGCCAGATCATTGAACAATTGAATTTGCAGAACGTGACGGCAGCCGATATTAAAACCGATGATCCATTGTTTGGCGAAGGCCTGGGTCTTGATTCGATCGATGCCCTGGAGCTGATCGTGTTGATGCAACAGCAATACAAGATCAAACTGGCCAATGCAGAAGAAGGCCCGAAGGTGTTTAAAAGCGTGGGCACCATGGCCGATTATATCCTAACACATGGCCAGTAATGTGCATATTGCCGGCACCGGTGTGGTCTCTGCCATTGGTATGAACCTCGCAGAAAACCTGTTGTCACTGGCGGCGGGTCGTACCGGTATCGGACCCATCCGCCAATTGCAAACCGTTCACCAAACTGATTTTCCCTCCGGTGAGATTCCGTTGAGCAATGCTGAATTGCAGCAGCGCTGTGGTTGGGAAGACAAGCGGCCGCAAAGCCGAACCGCCCTGCTGGGAAAGCTGGCAGCGATGGAAGCGCTCAGCACTTTGCCGATGCAGCGCAATGGGAGTGAGTCTGGCGGCGGCAAGCCCGGTTTTCGTAGCGCGTTTATTTCGGCTACCTCGGTGGCGGGGATGGACTTGACCGAAGATTTTTTTCCGCCCTTTTTGCAACAGGCATCGGCGGGTCGTTTGCAGCAGGTGGTGAACCACGAATGCGGGGCCATTACCCATGCAATTGCGGGATCGCTCGGGGTGAACTGGGATTATTGTACTACGATTAGCACGGCCTGTTCGTCGGCCGCCAATGCCATTATGTTGGGCGCGCGGTTGATCAAAGCAGGCAAGATGGATATGGTGTTGGCAGGCGGCACCGATGCTTTATCGCGTTTTACCTTGAACGGTTTTAATACCCTGATGATATTGGACCATCAATTGTGTCAGCCATTTGACCAACAACGCCGCGGGCTCAACCTGGGCGAAGGGGCCGGTTACCTGTTGTTGGTGAACGATGCGGTGAAAGAGCGCTTTGGGTTGACCAGCCAGGTGCGGGTAACAGGTTATGCCAATGCCAATGATGCCCATCACCAAACGGCTTCCTCGCCCGATGGGGCGGGTTCTTTTCTGGCCATGCAAGGCGCCCTGGCCGTTAGCCAACTGCAACCGGCAGATATACAATATATAAACCTGCATGGCACCGGCACCCAGAACAACGATGCGTCGGAGAGTGCGGCCATTCGGCGATTGTTTACGAATGGATTGCCCCGTTTAAGCACCACCAAGGGTTTCACGGGCCATACATTGGCGGCGTGTGGGGCCATTGAAGCAGCTTATTCGGTGGCGAGTTTGGAGAGGCAATGTCTTTATCCGGGACTGCGCATAACCCAGCCCGTTATAGAAGAGCCGGGCGTGATGGTGAATAGTTTTGAAGAAGGCGTCGCCCTGAAAAATATTTTGTCGAACTCATTTGGGTTTGGCGGCAATTGTTCCTCACTCATTTTTTCGTTAAGCTGATGTATATACAGTCGGCCTCCTGCATATCGGCCCAGGCCAGTTTTAACAAAGGCCCGTTGTTGCTGAAAGCGTTCAGCGGCATCAAAGAGCGCTTGCCCCTGGTGGAGCCGGATTATACGGTATTGGTTGATCCGAAATTGATTCGCCGCATGAGCCGCATCATTCGGATGGGGGTGGCAACAGCGATGGCTGCCCTGGCCGAGGCATCGCTCACCCAACCCGATGCCATCTTGTTGGGCACGGCCTATGGTTGTTTGGATGATACGGGTCTGTTCCTGAAAAAAATGGTGGAGAACCAGGAAGAGATGTTGACGCCGACGGCATTTATACAGTCTACCCATAATACCGTGGCTGCACAGATAGCCTTGCTGTTGAAATGCCATGCCTATAATAATACGTATGTGCAGCGCACATGGTCGTTTCAGTCGACCTTGCTCGATGCCTGTTTGCTTTTGCAGGAAAACCCGGCGCAGCGGATTTTGGTAGGCGCGGCCGACGAATGCACGGCGTATAGCGAAGCCATCTTGCGACGGTTCGGCATGTACAAGGCTTTTCCGCCGGCAGAAGGGGCTGCTTGTTTTGTGCTGGGTACGGAAAAGACAGCGGGCAGCCTTGCCCAACTGCAGTCGGTGGACTGGGTAGCGGTTGATCCCGCTGCAGGTTTGTCGGCCGGGTTGGCATCCAGTATAGAAATCTTCGGCGAAAAGCCGGATTTGATAATGAGCGATTGCGATGATCTTATTGTATCGGGCATCACTTCGTTTAACTATCGCCGTTATACCGGCGAATACCCCACCGCATCGGGTTTTGCGGTCTGGCTGGCAGCTATGTTATTATCAGGACAGCCGGTAGAAATAGAAGGGGTGAACCTGCCCCGCGGTATACAGCGTATCTGGATACCGGTGTTGGATCTCCATACAGCTAAAATGGCCCTGGTTCGTCTGACAGCATGTTGAATTTTAAGACCATAACCATTGCGGTGATAGCGCTGTTGGCGCTGGGCATAGCCGGTGGCTGGGGCTGGCAGAATATTGTGTTATTGGTTTTCGGTTATGCCACACTGTTAGCCTGGGGCAGTTATCGGATCGATTCGCAGTTTTATATGCCCGTAATTTGTTCGGGCACTACAAAGGAGAAACAAATCGCGATCAGTTTTGACGATGGCCCCGACGCCACAACCACAAAACAAGTATTGGATATTCTGGCTGCAGAAAAAGTGCCGGCGGCTTTTTTTTGCATTGGGCATAAACTGACAGCGGAGGCGGCTTTGTTGCTACGCGCTGCTGCGGAGGGGCATATCTTCGGCAATCACAGCAACAGCCATGCGAAGGGATTCGGTTTTTTCCGTGTGGCAAGGGTGCGAGAGGAGTTGTTGCAAGTGAATGAAAAACTGGAAAAAATTATTGGCAGGAAGGTTTTGTTTTTTCGTCCGCCGTTCGGCGTTACCAATCCCAATATAGCCCGTGCAGTTCGCCAAACCGGAATGAAGGCCGTCGGTTGGAATATCCGCTCACTCGATACCGTGGCGCAAAACGAAGAAAAATTGCTGGCCAGTGTGTTGGGGGCGTTGAAACCCGGCGCTATTATCCTGTTTCACGATACGATGCCGATAACTGTAAATATCTTGCCGGCATTTATTGATTCGGCCAGAAATTTGGGGTACCAATTTGTGCGGCTCGACCAGCTCATCAATGAAAAAGCCTATGCGTAGGATATTTGTATTATGTAGTTTTTGCCTGTTGCTGTTGGCGGCAAGTGCCCAGGAAAAAGGATTTCAGGAACTGAAAGAAGTGGCCGCTTTTAAAGCGGCCTTTGCAACGGCATCGGCGGCCATGAAAAGTTTTCGCGCCGATTTCACGCAGGAAAAAAACCTGAGCCTGTTATCGGAGAAAATTAAATCGGCGGGTCAGTTCAGTTTCAAAAAAGAGAACAAAGTGCGGATGGAATATCGCCAGCCCTTTGATTACTTATTGCTGATCAACGGCAATTATGTGACCATCAAAGAAGGCAAGAAGACCAACACCATTTCGGTAAAATCCAATAAACTCTTTCAGAAAATCAACCAGTTGACCGTTGATTGTGTCAGCGGCCGCGCGTTGACGAATGGCGATTTTACGTCGACTGTTTTTGAAAGCGCCAACAGTTACTTGTTGCAACTGGTGCCCCGGTCGAAAGAAGTAAGAGAGTTGTTCAGCGGTATCCAGGTCTACCTCGACAAAAAAGACTATACCGTGTCGAAGATCAATATGGTAGAGAAGGGTGGCGATAATACCCTGATTGTATTCAGCCGAAAGGAAATGAATATTGAAATTCCTGACGCGTTATTCACTGCGCAATGAGAAGCTTGTTTGTTTTTGGTTGCATGTTGCTGCTCTTGAACGCCTGCAACAATGCGTATAAAGGTTTGCAGGTAGCAACAGCGCCGGCAGCAAACTGTGTAGAGCGGCTCAAACCCGATTATACCAATATACTTTTTCGGGCAGAAGTAGAAGTACAGAAGCAATCGCTCGGTGGCTTGCTGCTGGTGAAGGCCATGCCCGATTCCACCCGACGGGTGGTTTTCACTTCGCCCACAGGCGTCAGTTTTTTCGACTTTGCTTTTGGGGGCGAGAAGGGGTTTGAAGTGGTTTCGATTATGGCAAAGCTGAACAAGAAACGGGTGATCGAATCACTGCGAAATGATTTTGCGTTGTTTCTATTTGAGAGTAATGACAAGCTTCCACTGAAAAGAAAGCGGGGCGATGAATTTTATTACGGCTATCCGCAGGGCGAAAAAACAAACTGGTACATTACGGATAGTGTTTGTCAGGTACTGAAACGGGCCGAGTTGGGTGCTCCCAAACGACCCCTGGCCGAGATACATTGGTGGCTGGATACGCAGCGGGTACCCGATTCGGCAATTATTCAGCACCATAATTTCCGGTTCAACATCCGATTGACTAAAATTGCAAGATGATATTAACGGGCGATTTTTGTAAGGTAACCGAATGGCTGGCACATGAAAACCGGTGGACGGCCCAGTTGCATTGGAACGAAGGCCATGCGATTTTTGCCGGGCATTTTCCGGGTCAACCCGTGGTGCCGGGCGTGTGCATGATCCAAATGGTGCAGGAAGTTTTGGAACTGGCCTTTGGCAGTCGCCTGCAACTGGTTTCATCGGGCAGTATCAAATTTTTGCAGTTCATTGATCCTCGCGTGCATGCACAAACAGGCATGGAGATAAAATTGGTAAAAGAAGAAGCGGGTATGTACACGATCAGTGCACAGATCAGCCAGGAGTCTATCGTGTTCTTTAAGTTTAATGCGGTGTACCAGTCGGCCGAATAAAACGGAATACGGAGGCCCACAAAATTTGGCGAGCCTTACCATTGCCGGGTCTTACAAACAAATCAGGGTATAATACAAATCCTGCTGCACATCTTTGTACCCCGTATCAAACAATTGCTTCCACTCTAGGCAGAATTGTTTTTTCTCTTCGCTACTCATCTTGGCTCCCAATTCTTTTGCATCGCGGGTACTGTATTTTTCCTGCATCGCCCGCGTAAAAGCGAAAGCCCGCATTTTATACATCGATTGTTTATCATTGCTGAGGGTGGTTGCTTCTTCATAGAGCGCGAAAGCCGGTTTCAGGTCCCCCAATTTCAATTTATAATCTGCTTTTTGTATCAGGTAGGCAGGATTGCTTTGGTCAATATCAATCGCCATATCAATATGGGTAAAAGCTTTGTCGCGGTGCTGCAGTTTCCAATCAAGGTCTGCCAGTTTCGCATACATCGTGGCCCGATCTACCGCGTTCCGGTTCTTATCTGACAAAGAAATGATTTTGGCATAATCGTCTGCAGCGGCCGACAATTGCTGCAAGGCATAATGCGCTTCGGCTTTTTCAAAATAAGCGGCAATGCCCATTTCATTGGAGGCACTGATGGCCAGGTCTGCGGCGGTTACTGCTTCATCGTATCGCTTGAGCCCGTTGAGCGCTTTTGCTCTTCCGGTATTGCCCTGCTCTTTGGCATCTTTGGCCGAACATTTTCGCAACACTTTGTCGAAGGTTTCCAAGGCCTTGCTGTAATCGCCCGATTCATTGAGCGCATTCCCCGCCTGCACCAGCTTATAACATTTGTTTGACATGGTGATGAGCGACTGTGCTTGCACGGTGCCAGAAAAAAACAAAAGACCCAAATACAGAAAATGTTTCATATTCTATTCGTTGATACAAAGATTGTGCAAACAGCCGGCATTTTTCCCGGGCAGATATATAATCTATGGCTAAATTTGTGCCATGAAGATCCGGAAGCATTTTTTCCTTTGTTTGTTTGCCGCTGGTTTGTTGGCTGCCAGCGATGCAAATGCGCAATGCTCCATCTGCACCAAAACCGCCCAGCAAATGGGTGAAAAACCAGCGAAGGCTTTGAACGGCGGCATCATCTACCTGGCCGCTACACCACTGGCCATTCTCGGCATACTGGGTTTCCGTTGGTACCGCGCCAATAAAGACATGCTATAGACGAGAGAATCGTATCTTCCGGTACAAACCGACTAACATGCGTTTCTTTTTTGCCTGGCTGCTACTGGCGCCCGTTTTTCTATTGGCACAAGCGCTGCCCACCATTGAAGAAAAGACAAAAGGACTCACCCGACTCGAAGGCTATTTTCCGCTATACCGCGACGACCAGCAGGGCAAACTCTGGTTGGAGGTCAACAAGTTCGACCAGGAAATTTTATATGTAACCAGCCTACCCGCTGGCCTGGGCTCGAACGATATTGGCCTTGATCGCGGTATCATCGGCGGCGAATTTGTGGTAAAATTTCAACGAACCGGTCGCAAGATCCTCCTCTTCCAACCCAACTACAATTACCGCGCAACCGGTAGCGCGGCCGAGAAACGCGCGGTAGAACAATCATTCGCCCCGTCGGTGTTATGGGGCTTTACCGCAGAAGCGGCTACGGGTGACCGTTACCTGGTTGATTTATCTGACTTTTTATTGCGCGATGCCATGAAAGCAGCCAATCGCATCCGCGGCATGAAGCAGGGAAATTTTGCGGTCGACAAATCACGCTCGGCACTTTATTTTCCCGCCACTAAAAATTTTCCATTCAACACCGAAATGGAAGCGAGCGTTACGCTGGTGAACAACGAAGGCGGCGTGGGCAATTATGTATCGTCTGTTTCGGCTTCGCCGGATGCCATCACACTGCGCATGCACCATGCTTTTGTACAATTGCCCGACGATAACTATAAGCCCCGGGTACTCGACCCCCGTGCCGGTTTTTTTGGCATATCTTATTTTGACTACAGTACGCCCGTATCGGCGCCCATCGAAAAATTCTTTATCAACCGCCATCGCCTGCAGAAGAAAGACCCAACAGCCGCGATGAGTGAACCCGTGAAACCCATCATTTATTACCTCGACAATGGCACACCTGAACCCATTCGCTCAGCGCTCTTAGATGGGGCACGTTGGTGGAACCAGGCATTTACGGCGGCCGGTTACAAAGATGCTTTTCGGGTGGAGATACTGCCCGACAGTGCAGACCCGATGGATATCCGTTATAACATGATCAACTGGGTGCATCGCAGTACCCGAGGCTGGAGTTTTGGGGGCGCTGTATCAGATCCGCGTACGGGTGAAGTCATCAAAGGCAATGTGACCCTCGGCTCGTTGCGCGTGCGACAGGATTATTTAATTGCACAGGGCTTGTTATCGCCTTTTGCCAAAGACCTGCCCGCCAATGATCCGATGCTGCAAATGGCGCTTGCGCGCTTGCGCCAGTTGGCAGCTCATGAAGTGGGTCATACCCTTGGTATTGCACACAATTATATTGCAAGTGCTTATGGCAATAGCAGTGTGATGGATTATCCGCAGCCGCAGGCAATGCTGGATGCCGATGGTAAAATCAGTTTGGCCAATGCCTATGATGATAAAATTGGCGACTGGGATAAACTGACCATTAACTGGGGATACAACGACTTGCCGGCAGGCACCGATGAAGCAGCCTGGCTGGACAAAACTTTACAGGACGGCATCGGTAAGAATCTGCTGTATATCACCGACCGGGATGCAAGGGCAGCAGGCGGCGCGCATCCGCAAGCGCATTTGTGGGACAATGGAAAAGATGCAGTGAACGAGTTGACTGCCATGGTGAAGATCCGAACACAAGCGCTACAACAATTCGGTGAGAACACGGTTCGCACAGGCACGCCGTTGGCATTTTTGGAAGATGCCCTGGTGCCGGTTTATTTTTATCATCGCTACCAGTTGGAGGCAGTTACCAAGATCATTGGCGGTGTAAATTATCGCTATGCGGTCAAAGGCGATCATCAGCCGGTACCCATCACCGTTAGTAAGGCCGAACAGTTGCGTGCACTCGATGCAGTGATTCAATGCATTGATCCTGCTTTTCTCAACCTGCCTGAAAAAATCATTGCGCTTATACCACCACGCCCAGGTACGTATGATTTTACGCGCGAATTGTTCAGCAAAAGAACCGGCCTGCCCTTCGATGCATTGAGCCCGGCCGAAGCGGCTGCTGATTTTCCCTTCTCTTTTCTTTTCCATCCTGAGCGACTCAGCCGGCTCGAAGAACAAGCGGCTACCGGCGGTTTGTCATCCGCCGACATGGCCAATAAATTAATCAACGCCACTTTCAAAGCCAAACGCAAAACAGGCATGGAAGCCTTGCTGCAATTGCAAACAGAACAGGTATTGTTGACGTATTTATTGCATTGGTCGGTCGATGAAAAATGTAATACCGCTGCTCGTGCCAGTGCGGTGCTAACCCTGAAACAATTAAAACAATGGGTGGAACAACAACAGAAAATCACGCATGACCCGCGACTGCTGGCACATTATGCATTGGTCATAGATCGGATGGCGTCGCCTGAAAAAGCAGTCACCACTGAACATGTTGATCTGCCACCCGGTGCGCCTATTGGTTGCGAGATGGATTGAGGTATTGCTGTACCAATTTTTGCAGATCGACATCTCCCTGCAGTTGTAAGGCACGAATGGCTTCGGTGAGCGATAGCAGGTTGATGTCTTGCATGCGTTGGCGGGCAATCATCGCATAAGCCCTTTCGGCCAGGATGCGCGGGTCTTTGGGCAGTGGCTGTTGCAATTGTTTTTGCATCGATGCTACAAGTGCTGGTATGCCGGTGTTTTGCAGGGCAGATACATTGAAAACCGGGGCGGTCGCTTTTAACGGATCGGGGTGCAGGTGGATGGATTTTTCCAACGCAGTTTTGAAAGCGATCGATCCAGGCCGGTCTGATTTGTTCACCACAAAAATATCGGCGATCTCCATGATGCCCGATTTGAGTGCCTGTATATCATCGCCCGATTCGGGCACCAGCACCAACAGGCAAAGATCGGCCAGTGCCACGATGGCCATTTCATTTTGACCTACGCCCACAGTCTCAATCAGAATATAATCAAAGGGCGCCATTTTCAGGAGTTCGGTGATGTCGGGAATTTGCGGATGTAATCCGCCGACACTACCCCGCGAGGCCAATGAACGAATATATACATCGGGGTGTTGGTACCAGTTGCTCATGCGGATGCGATCGCCCAGTAACGAGCCGCGGTGAAATGGCGAAGAGGGATCAATGCAAAGCACGGCCACCCGCGCGCCCTGATCCAGCAGGGCGCCAATCAGCCGATCGGTGAGCGTGCTTTTGCCCGCGCCCGGAGGACCGGTAATGCCAATCACCGGCACCCGCTTTGCGTGGATGTCCATGGCATTGCTGGCCTGGTTGTTTTCCAACAGGCTGATGCCACGCGCAATGGCTTTTCGGTTGCCGGCTGTAACAGCGGCCAGGTCGATGGGCAACATGATCATTCAAGTAAGCAAATAAACACCGTTTAACCTAAATACTCTTTATTTGCAGGGATGGATCGCGTAAAACTTTCGGGATATTCTTATGTGCGAAATGGCCTGCGCCTGGGCTATCCTTTTTTGGAGTCGATTCGGTCGGTGCTGCCCATTTGTGATGAATTCATCATGGTGGTGGGCGATTCAACCGATGGCACGCGCGAAGCAGTGGCGGCTTTGGGCGAAAAGGTTCGCATCATTGATACGATATGGGACGATGCGCTTCGGCAAAACGGAAAGATCTTTGCCCTGCAATCGAATATTGGCCTGGATGCCTGTCAATACGATTGGGTGTTACCGATCCAGGCCGATGAAGTGATCCACGAAAGCGGGCTACCGAAAATCCAGGCGGCGATTGAACAATATGATGCCGATAAAAAAGTAGAAGGATTTATACTTCCTTTTTTGCATTTCTGGGGCGATTACCAGCACATACGCAATTCGCGGCGGGTGCACCGTTTTGAAACACGCATAGTGCGTCGCTCTGAGCACATTAAACCGTTTAAAGACTCGCAGGGCTTTCGGTATTTTCCGACTGCGGCTGCCTATGCTGCGGGTAGGCCTAACCGTAAGTTGCGCGTGAAATTGATTGATACCCCGATTTATCATTATGTAGCAGTGAAGTCGGAGGCGGAGATGAAAGGCAAGATGTCGGCCTTTCTGCAACGCTATGAATCAACAGATATGGAGAACTTGGCCGCGGCCTCGGCAGATTTTAAATTTCAACAGGTGGATCGTGTAGTGCCGTTTACTGATTCACACCCGGCCGTGATGGCAGCGCGCATTGCAGATTATACGTATACATTTGAATACGATCCGTCGAAAGCGACCTGGAAAGGGAAGGACCGGTTTATTCAACCGATAGAAGATTTTTTAGGTGTCCGTTTCGGCGAGTTTAAAAATTATAAGCTGATTTGACATGACGAATTTTATTCCCATTTTTCCGCTGGGTATTGTGGTGTATCCCGGCGAAGACCTTAACCTGCATATTTTCGAACCGCGGTATAAACAATTGATTAAAGAATGTGCGGCGGCCAAAAAACCATTCGGCATTCCGACGGTGATCAACCAGCGATTGGGTGAGTTGGGTACCCTGGTAAGCGTGGTTGAAATCACCAAAGAATATGAAAATGGCGAGATGGATATCAAAACCAAGGGCGGTGATATTTTTCGCATACTCGAAACCGTTAAGGAGATTCCAGATAAATTGTACAGCGGCGCTATAGTGACCTATCCCGAAAATGCCCGCGGAATGGGCATTCGCGAATTGATGAACTGGGTCGTGAATAATATCCGCGAAATGCACAAGATGCTGGATGTGCACAAAGATTTCAAGCTGGCTGATGACCAGTTGTTGAGTTATGATGTAGCCCATCATGCAGGTATGACCATCGAAGAAGAATATGAGTTGTTGGGTTTGCTGCGCGAAGACCAGCGACAGGAATACCTGAAACGGCACCTTACCAAAATGTTGCCGGTATTAAAAACGGTGGAAGAACTGAAACAGAAAGTGAAACTGAACGGCCATTTTAAAAACCTATCTTCACTGGACCTGGATATCTGATTATGAATAGCACACTCTGTTTAGACTTTGGCAATACGCGACAGAAATACGCTTTTTTTAGTGGTGGCGAGCTGACGGAGCATGGTGTATTGGACGATGAATTGGATGAATTGCGGCAAGTGACTGAACGGTTGAAGCCGCACCATAGCATACTTTCATCGGTGGTAAATCATTCGCCAGCGGTAGAAGCATTTTTATCGGCGCATACCCGCTATCATTTGTTGAACAATAAATCAAAACTGCCCTTTAGTACGCCGGTGGGCAAGCCGTCGACCATTGGTGCCGATCGATTGGCTATTTGTGCGGCAGCAGTGAATCTTTTTCCCGGTAAAAACAACCTCGCTATTGCCTTGGGCACCTGCATCACTTACAATTTTATCAATTACCGGCACGAGTTTTTGGGCGGTGGTATTTCACCGGGCATGGACATGCGTTTCAAGAGCCTGCGTGATTATACGGCCAAGCTGCCGCTGGTTGACGAAGACTGGAATTTTCCGTTGGTAGGCTACGATACCGAAACCAATATTACCAGTGGTGTGATTCTCGGCATGGCCAAAGAGATTGATGGATTTATTGATGCCTATGCCGAACGCTATAGCAACTTTAACGTGCTCTTAACCGGGGGCAATTCGGCCTATTTTGTGCCCCATTTGAAAAACAGGATATTTGCAGACCCAGACCTGATATTCAAGGGACTCTATGCGATCAGCTTACACAATCAAACCGCTTCATAACCCTGCTCGCTTCTTTCAATAGCATGACTAACTGGTACCGTTATACGCTTTTCGCTGCTATGCTGTTCTGCGGCTGTGAAAACAGCATGGAAGATATTAAGAAACTGACCGAAAAGCGCGATGCGGTAGAAGAGGCGCTAAAGGTGGAGAGTTACCTGAGCCAGGGCGGACAAATGAAAGCGAAATTGACGGCGCCGGTCATGAATCGCCATGTAACCGATAGTCCATATATCGAATTTCCCCAATCATTGCATGTTGATTTTTTTGACGATAGTACAAAAGTGGAGAACCAGTTGTTCGCGCGTTATGGTCGCTATCGCGAAAACGAGGGCAAGGTATTGCTGCGCGATAGTGTGGTAGTGTTTAATATCCGTCGCGATACCATGCGCACCAATGAATTGTGGTGGGACCAGAACAAGGGTATTTTTTATACAGACAAACCTGTCGACATTCACCAGCCCGATAAGATTGTGCATTCGGAAGGCGGACTCGAAGCCGACCAGTCGTTCAATTGGTATGTGCTAAAACAAAATGTAGGATCGATGACGGTACCGAAAGGCGGCTTCAAGGTGGCGCCCCCTGATTCTACCAAGCGCGACTCGCTGCGCATCGCCCGCGATTCAGCAGCCCGCCGCGGCGGCGAGCCGGTGCCGGTGGCACCCACACCTGCCAGCGCCATACCGGGCGTTGTGCCTTCGGGCAAGCCGGCAATTAACAAGGGCGATAGCCTGCGCCGCCGGGGCTTCTTACAGCCAACCTTGATTCCCATCCGACCAAAACCGGATCACCCGACGGGTAAAATTAGCGGGGCAGTAATTTGATGCGGTATTCCTGGATAAGCGCCGGGTTTTCGGGCGTCAGTGTAAAGAAAACCCATATATCGGCTTTATCCCCGTGCAGGGTAAAACTGCCGCGGAGGTTGTTTTCCGGTTCAACACCCGACACCGATTGAATTTTTCCCGCCGCGGCGAAAATGCTGGTCGCTTCTTTGCGCAGGCTATCGGGAAAATAGTCGAGGAAGAAATTGACGGCAAATATGCCACTGGCTTCGGCGTTTTTCCAGTTGGGCAGTAGCGCTGTCAGTTGTTGTTTCCGTTGTTCAAGAATCGGCGTTACCGGCAAGGCGGTTGCTTTGAGCCCGCTTTCGCGGATCAGTTGATCGAGTGCTATCGTATTGATCGCGCTTGCCGGTGCATAGGTAAGGTTGGCGAAAGAAATGATGCCGATACCATAGGCGGGCAGGAAACGCCAGTTGGAACCAAAGCCCGGTAACCCGCCGCTGTGGCCGATCGTCACCCGCTGCTCGCAATCCTTCTCCCAACGAAGCCCATAAGCATAAGCACTCACCGCGGGGCAGGGGCGATCCCCGTATTTGAAACCCGTATTCAGCGCATTGAAGTTCCAGGGAAAATGCATTTCGCGCAGGGAGCTGCGTTTGATCGGGCCCTTGTCGTCGCCTGCCCGCGATGGATAGGTCGCTTCATGAAAAGCGACATATTTCGCGAAGTCGTCCATGCTGGTGATGAGGCCGCCCATGGCGCCATAAGCCCCATCGTGCAGCATCGGTTGTTTCACCCAGCCACCATTCAGCCAGCGATAACCCTGCGCCAATCGATCGGCCGGCACTTCGTTGTACTCCCAATAAGTATGGGTCATGCCGAGCGGTTTGAATATTTCGCGGGTGATATAGGTTTGGTAAGGCTCGCCGGTAACCCGGCGGATGATATAGCCCAGCATGGCGAAGCCGAGGTTGGAGTATTCGTAACCCGTACCAGGGTTGGTTGAAAACGAGATGCCGCGACGGATGAGTGCAATGAGCGAGTCGTCGGGCACCGCCAGTTGCCGGTCGCCCCAGGGATTGTCTTCCGGAAAACCAGCCGCATGGCTTAACAATTGTCGGATGGTAACCGGCGCCGCATCGGCTTGCAGCAGCGGTTGGCGGCCCATTTCAGGAATATACAGGCTGACCGGATCGTCGAGTTTGAGTTTGCCTGCATCGCGCAGTTTCAGGATTGCCATGGCGGTGAAACTCTTCGACATAGAGGCGATCCGGAAATCGGAAGAAGGCAGGGCCGGCAGCTTTTTTTCCAGGTCGGCATAGCCCATTTTGCCCGTATGTATGAGCTGCCCATCGAGCACGATGCCCCATACCATACCCGGAAAATGCCGCTCGCTGGCATAGTCGGACATTAATTTATCCAGCGCCGGCAGGGCCTTACTGACTGCCGCCGCACGGGGCGATTGGGCTTGTAGCGCGTTGACTGTCAATACTAAAAAACCGAGAGCAAACAGTTTTAGGCGGGTATTCATCCCCTTAAGGTAAACGATTGTGGCAGGATTAGGCCCGCGGAATTTGGTAAAAAATTGGTTAAACGGTTGTTTTAATTAAACGTTTGTTTAATTTTGGGTCATATTCTTGCGTATGCGCGTCAAACCAGATAAAAAAGAATCGATCCTCGATGCGGCCGAACAGCTCTTCGCCATGAAGGGGTATGAAGGATCGTCGGTGAGAGATATCTGCCAACTGGCCAGTGTAAACCTCGCCATGGTGAATTATTATTTCGGCAACAAAGAAGGCTTGTTTGAACGATTGATTGAACGGAAGGCTTCTTTTCTGCGCGAGAAACTGCAAAAATTATTGGACGACCCCAGCCTGTCGTATATCGAAAAAGTGGAAGCATTTGCCGATGGATACACCGACCGATTGTTTGAGCGCCGCGGACTAACGCTCACCATTATGCGCGAAATGAGCATGCAGCAACGCTGTCATTTTCATGAAGCCATGGGCGAAATTTTCCTGGGCAATTTCAATATCATGCGACAAATTTTACAAAGAGGAATAGAAGCCGGCGCGTTTCGGCAGGTGGATGTAGAACTCACCATCGCCACCCTGATGGGCACCATCCACCAGGTATTGATAAATGAAAACATGGTGCGAAAGTTTGCTGCTGTTCAAGATGATACGGATCCTTACGACGATCAAAACTTTCGCGATCGCGTAAAGAATTATATCAAGCAGCTATTGCGTAGCTATCTCGTAAAAGTATAACCAATCTACAAATACATATAAAAGCCAACAATGGAACCAACGGAAAAAAAGAAATCGCCTTTGCGATTTATCATCCTGGGCATCGTGTTACTCGTAGCTGCTTTTTTTGCCTATCGCAAAATCAGTTTTGCGCTAAGCCATGAATCAACCGATAACGCACAGATCGAAACCCAACTGGTGCCGGTACTGCCCCGCGTATCGGGTTATGTAAAAGCAATCGCGGTGAATGACTACGATTCTGTAAAAGCCAATCAACTGGTGGTGGAGCTCGATGACGCAGAATTGCAATCGCAGTTATTGCAAATGGAAGCCGACTACAATGCGGCCATTGCTGACCTCGGAAATGCAAAAGCATCGCTGAACAACGCGACTATTTCTACCCGTACCAACCGCGGTAATATTGATATCAGCCAGGTGCGATTGGACAAAGCCGAGAAAGACTATACCCGCGACAAGAACCTCTTTGCAGAAAATGCCATCACGGCGCGCCAATTAGAGGACAGCAAGTTTAATTATGAAACAGCGGTGAAAACCATTGCCAATAACCGAAACGACCTGGCCACGGCAGAAAGCCGCATCAGTATGTTACAGGCAGCGGTTAAAAAAGCCGATGCCGGTATTGCGGTTCGCAAAGCACAGATTGAACAGCAGAAGCTGAAAATATCTTACACCAAAGTATATGCACCGCAGGCGGGTAAGATTGGTCGCAAGAATGTATCGACGGGTCAATATGTGCAGGCAGGCTCACCACTCTTTACCATTGTGAACGATACCACCTATTGGATCGTAGCCAATTTCAAAGAAAACCAGATTCGCAAATTACACCCTGGCCAGGAAGTGGATATCAGTCTCGACGCGTATGAAAACACGCCGCTCAAAGGCACAATTGAAAGCCTGAGTGAAGCTACTGGCGCTCGTTTCGCGCTTTTGCCACCTGATAATGCCAGCGGCAACTTTGTGAAAGTAACCCAGCGCGTTCCGGTGAAAATTGCGATCAACGACGCCGCCAAATACAAGTCGATTCTCCGCGCCGGACTCAGTGCCGAAGTGGTTGTACCCATAAAATAACAACGATGTCAAGTCCCAAAGGATTTGCCAAGTTCATCATTGTACTCACTACGGTAACGGCTGCGGTCATGGAATTGATCGATACGTCGATCGTAAACGTGGGCTTGAATGAAATGGCGGGAAGCCTCGGCGTAAATATCGAAGATGTGAGTTGGGTGATCACGGCCTATGCCATCGCCAATGTCATCATCATTCCGATGACCGGCTTTCTGGCCGAGTATTTTGGCCGAAAGAATTATTATATCGTGTCGATGATCATCTTCACCATTGCTTCCTATCTCTGTGCTGAATCAACGGGCCTGGTGGAAATCATCGTTTGGCGTTTTGTACAGGGCATTGGTGGTGGCGCACTTTTATCTACATCGCAAGCGATTCTCTTTGATGCCTTCGAGCCCAGAGAGCGACCCATGGCGGCGGGTATGTTTGGTATGGGCCTGGTGTTAGGCCCCACGTTGGGCCCCACGCTCGGTGGCTACCTGATCGACCACTATTCCTGGCCCATGATCTTTACCGTGAATATTCCGGTTGGTATTGTGGCCACCCTACTTGCTTATTTCTTTATTGAGAAAAAAGAAGACGAAGGCAAAAACAAAGCGAATATCCGGATTGATTATATCGGCATCGCCTTGCTGATGGCGGGAATTGGTTGCTTGCAGTTTGTACTCGAACGAGGTGAATCGGAAGATTGGTTTTCAAGCAATGCCATCCGCATCTGCGCAGTGATTGCGGTTATCGGTGTGGTTGGCTTTATCTGGTATGAACTCAGCATCAAAGACCCGGTGGTGAACCTGCGCGTGATGGGGCATCGAAGTTATGCCTTCACCACCATCTTTACTTTTGTGGCGGGCCTGGGCCTGTTCACTTCTGTATTTGTTTATCCGGTACTGGCCCAGCGGGTAATGGGCTATACGCCATTGGAAACAGGTTTGAGCCTGTTACCGCCTACACTGGTGGGTGTATTCATGATGCCAATCATCGGCAGGATGATGAGCAAAGGTGTTTCACCGATCCCCTTCCTGGTGGTTGGTTTTATACTCTTCGCCTTGTATAGTTGGATGAGTGCGGCTGTATCGCCCGATGCGGGCAAGTGGGATTTCTTTCCCGCGCTGATGCTGCGGGCGATGGGTATTTCGATGGCGCAATTGCCCCTGATCAACCAGGCGGTGGCCGGGCTCAAGCCCAACGAATATGCCGCGGGCATCTCACTCAACAACATGATCAGGCAAATAGGTGGCGCATTTGGTATTGCGATGGCGAACAATTATATCGCGCAGCGGTATGCACAACACCGCATTGATATGGTATCGAACACCTATGATGGATCACCGGCATATACCGAACGGTTAACCACCATCACCCAGGGCATTGCGGCGAGGACCGGCGATGTAGCAGGTGCCACAGCGAAAGCGCAGAAACTCATCGACCTGACCATCGACAAACAATCGTATTACCTGGCCTACCTCGATACCTTTCACCTTGTTGGTATTTTCTTCATCGCCGTATTACCCTTGGTATTTTTCCTGCGAACGAAAAAGAAAGATCCGGCCGATGAGAAAGCCATCAAAGAAGCGCTTGAATCAGCCCACTAACCATGAACATCAACCGAAAAAATATGAAACCGATTTTATATAGCGTATTACTGCTTATAGCGTTGAAAGCAACAGCGCAAGACAGCCTGGTGCTGAAAGACGACCAGTTGAAAAAACTGATTGCTCAATCGGTCGCCAATTACCCAAAGATCAAAGAATTGGAAATCCAGCTCAAGGCCAATGACGTGCAGGATGAGTTGATCAGAACCAATTACAAGCCGAATATCAGCGGCGATGGTTCGGTGGCGTTGATGGCACCGGTGCCAAGCTTTAACCTCAATGGCAACAAATTACAGTTTGCGCCCTACGACAACTATAATTTCGGCGTGAGTCTGCGCCAGGTGATTGCCGATTTTGGCAAAACCCGCAGCCAGTTGATGATTAGCCAGGCCAATAAGCAACTACAAAGCAGCGCCATCGACCTCAGCCGAAATGCCGTCGCATACCAAACAGCCCAATCGTATTATGCGATACTCTTTCTTAACAAAGCCATCCAGGTGCAGCAAGACCAAATTAAAGTGTTGCAGGAAAATGAAAAGCTGATCGAGGTAAAACGCAAAAATGGCGATGCACTTGAATACGACTTGCTCACCACCCAGGTTCGCATTGCCAATGCACAGAACAGCCTGAAAGACCTCGGCTCGCAGCAGGAGCAACAGTATATTGTATTGAAATTGTTAACGGGCAGCGACCAACACGGCGCGCTGCAACCAACCGACAACAATGATTTTGATCTTATACAGCAGGCAGATAATGTGTTGGCCAAAAGCCTGGAGGCAGAACAGATCAACCAACAACTCAATTTGTTGCAGGTACAGAATGCGTCGATTAAATACAATTATAAACCCAGTGTGTTTGGTTCTTTGAGTGGTGGTATCAAGAACGGATACCAGCCAATCATTACACAATGGCGCCCGAACGCCATGGCCAGTGTGGGTATCAGCGTGCCCATCTATAGTGGCGGTCGACAGAAATTACAAGCGAAACTCAACCAGGTGAGTATTGATGCGGCTAAGCAATCGCTCAACACCCTTGAGAAAAATATTACCAAAGAACTGGAGCGGGTGAACGAACATTTTCATACCCTCGAAGCCAAATCGACCAACCAGGATATACTGGTGTCGCAAGCCGAAAGGGCTTATCAACTGGCGCAGGTTCGGTTTAAAGAGGGCTTGATTACCAGTGTTGAATTGATCACCACCCAAAATGCGGTTGAATCGGCCAAATTGCAACAGGTGCAACTTAAATATGAAATGCAACTCGACCGGATGGAGACCCACAAAATTGCCGGGCACAAAATTTGGTAATACAGTTCTATGCAGTTTCAATCAATTTATCCCTACACGCAGGAAATATTTGCCGAATACGAAGCGATGGATGCCGCCGCAATAGATGCAGCCATTACCCGCTCGCAAACGGTTTTTCACGAGTGGTCAAAACGATCAGGGGAGGAACGATCGCTGGTATTGCAGCGGGCTGCCCTTGTGTTGAAACAGCAAAAAGAAGCATTGGGTCGCCTCATTACGAGGGAGATGGGCAAGACCCTAGCCGAAGCCATTGCCGAAGTGGAGAAATGTGCCTGGGTTTGTGAATACTATGCCACCGAAGCCGCTCATTTTTTACAGGACGAAATCATTCAAACCGATTATTCGCATAGCCGTATCCGTTACCAACCCATTGGTACGGTGCTCGCCATCATGCCCTGGAATTTTCCTTTCTGGCAAGTGTTTCGTTTTGCCGCGCCTACATTGATGGCAGGTAATGCGGCCTTGTTGAAACATGCATCGAATGTATGTGGCTGTGCGCTGGCCATTCAAACAGTGTTTGAAGAAGCAGGCGCACCAGCGGGTCTTTTCCAAACCTTGTTGGTGAAGGCCGATACCATTGGTACAATTATTCAACACGATGCAGTACAAGCCTTGAGTTTAACCGGCAGTGAACAAGCGGGTGTATCGGTAGCGGCCTTGGCCGGAGCGCAGATCAAGAAGTCGGTATTGGAACTCGGGGGATCAGATGCATTTGTGGTATTGGCTGATGCAGATATAGCGCTGGCGGCGAAAACGGCGGTGCAGGCGAGGATGCAAAACGCCGGACAATCATGCATTGCGGCCAAGCGATTTATAGTAGCGCAGGAAGTGTATGATGCATTTGTGGAAGCGTCGATGGTACATCTGCAAGCGATTAAACGCGGTGATCCATTGTCACCTGACACAACCATGGGTGTATTGGCTCGCCCTGATCTGGCCGAAACCCTGCAAATACAATTGGAAAAATCGATGGCGGCCGGTGCAAAATTATTGCAGGGTGGTTCGTTCAATGGCTGCGATGTCGCGCCGATTTTGTTGGGCGATGTATTGCCTGGCATGCCGGCATTTGAAGAAGAAACTTTTGGTCCGCTGATGGCCGTTACCAAAGCAATCGACGAAGCCCATGCCCTGCAACTGGCCAATCAATCACGTTTTGGACTCGGCAGTAGCGTGTGGTCGCAGAATACAGATCGCGCTTTTGCCTTCGCCGATCAGTTGGCTGCCGGTGCTGTTTTCGTTAATAGCATGGTAAAATCAGATCCCCGTTTGCCCTTCGGCGGCATTAAAAAATCGGGCTACGGCAGGGAGTTATCCGCCGCAGGCATACGTGAATTCGTTAATGTGAAAACCATGGTTATACGATAGAAGCGAAAAATTTCGTTACTATGCACTATGAAACGGGCGGTCTTTTTTGTAGGGCTGGCGTTCGTGCTTATCTCTTTCGCGTTCAGATTTGAAACAACCTACCAGAAAGGTTATTTCGATTTCGTGCACCGGCTCGAAGCCAATCAGCAATCATTGTATCGGATGGCTGCGGCGACCGATTTTTCTCAATCGGCTGCCCGCGAAGCCTTGCTCGATTCTGTGACCGCCGCACGTGGATTGTTGAAGGCCGGTGATTTCTGGCTGCGTTACCTCGACCCGGTGCAATACCTGGGTATCAACGGACAATTACCGGTTGAATGGGAAACCGAAGTGTTTGAAAAATTTGAGAAACCATATCGGCGGCAGGGTGCTGGTATTAGTCTCGCGCAGATGGCCCTGCTGGAACCCCATCCCGAAAAAGATACTGTTCTCCGTTACCTGGCTTCGTCTATTGCTGCTACCCGGGCATTTTATGCCGATTCAAATACCAGGCAAATTATTCGCCCCGAGCATTTTTTTTATGCCAATCGGTTGTACCTGCTCAACCTGGCTGCGATTTATACATCCGGGTATGAATGCCCGGACAAAAAGTTCCTGGTACCTGAGCTACGCGCCATGATGCAGGCGGTGTCGAGAATCTATGACTGGCACGATGAAAGTTTCAGTGGCTCGGTGTTGACCGCTGCTTACCGGGATGCTTATGCGAAGGCGCTGGTATTTGTAAACCAGCAGCAAAATGACTACGAGCAATTTGATTATTTTCATTTTATCAAAGACCATGTGAATGTGCTTTTCAGGCTGAACCAGGAAATGATCAGGCACTATGGTTTTTACAGCAGCAGCCTGGTTGATTATACCTTGAGCGATAGTGTCAATTCAATTTTTGACAAACAACTTTTCAGCGGGCAGGAATGGAAAGGCATTTATTCATTTGTGGATGACCCGCAGGTTTTACAACAAATGCGCAATATTGGCGAACTGCTTTTTAATGACCCGATATTGTCGGGCAATACCGCGCGAAGCTGTGCGAGTTGCCATCGACCGGATATGGCGTTTACCGATACCACGCGCGTTACCAGCTTGTTGATGGACCGAAAATCTGCGCACGAACGGAATGCGCCCTCCTTGTTGAATGTGTTGCACAATCATTTGTTGATGCAAGATGGAAAACACCTGACCATGCAGGAGCAGGGTCGGGTAGTGATGGCCAATCCCATCGAAATGGCGGGCGACTTGAAAACCATCCTGGCCAATGTGATGAGTTGCACGGAATACAAAACCGCTTTCCGCGAATGGATGAAATACACCCCCGAAGAAAAAAAGCCCACGATTGATCATATCTCTTCGGCGATTTCGATTTACTTGCACGATTTCAATGTAGGTTATTCGCCTTTTGACAACGCAATGAATATAGGCGCGCCCATAGATACCGGCGTTGTACACGGGTTCAATGTTTTTATGGGCAAGGCCAATTGTGCAAGCTGTCATTTCATACCCTATTTCAATGGCATCAAACCACCGTACGTGAATTCGGAATTTGAAGTATTGGGCGTGCCGGAAGACATGCATTACACGCGACTGAGCCGCGACAGTGGCCGGTACAAAGTGCATCCGGTGCCCGAGATGTTGGCTGCATTCAGAACACCGACCATACGCAACAGTAGTTTCACGGCCCCGTATATGCACAACGGTATCCTAAAGACCATGGAAGAGGTGATTGATTTTTATGACAAGGGCGGCGGTGTGGGGCACGGCCTGGTTGTGCCGTCTCAAACCCTGGCAACAGATTCATTGCATTTAACCGCGGGCGAAATACAATCCCTGCTTACTTTTATGCGCTCGCTGGATGAGCGCCTGCCTGCGATCAAACAGCCGGCGTCTCTGCCATCATCCTCGCGCAAGGCGTTAAACCAGCGCAAGGTGGGCGGCGTTTATTAATGAAGCAAGTGCGATAAGAAATTAGTTAGCAACAATTAACCCGGTACTCCATGCGGCGATATATTATTCTTAGTTTTTTTCTTTTTGTTGTACTGGCCTGGTTTACGGCTTGTAAAACAGAATATGCCTTTCCGCAAGACATTCCCCCCTCCGTACATCCGGACCTGATACAACGATTTAAGAAAGGTAAAGTCCTCTATAAAATTCATTGCACCGAATGCCACGGCATCTATGCCAAGGGTCACCTCGATGTGCCCAATTTCACTGAATACCAGATTGATTTTTATTCGCGGGAAGCATTGCTAAACCCTGCTGCCCACACGGTAATGCGCAAGATCTCCAATGAGCAATTAAATATGATCATTTTGTTTCTCCGCTACCGCCGGGATCCGCCGACGAAAACGCTGAAGTGGAAGCTTTGATGTTTAAGGTTTAAGGTTTAAAGTGTAAGGTTGCTGCCGCGTGCAAAGTGGTTAACTAGTTTTCTGCTGGTTGTGTTGGACGATTTTTGTGCAGAATACCTGGAAGAGTTGTTGCCAAAGGGAAGCGAACATGGAGTGGCATACTTGAAAAAGTAGAAACCTCCCTGGGACGGAAATTTCCTTGGGGCGGAATTTTCCAAAGAGGTGGCTAAATTAACTTCATGGCGTTGGCTATGACATCTCCAAAGAGTTGGCCATAATATCTCCTAGGAGGTGGCGATAATATCTCTAAGGAGGTGTCGATAACAGATGTATATAACGCGGCTATGATGGATGCATACAACTTTTTGAAAAGAACTATTTTCAGCACGACTTTGGTCTTTTTTTCATTTACAACAAAAGCTCAAACGATAATGCGTTCACTAGACGAACTTATAAACCAGGAAGAGCCAGGATGGGCTTTCGTACAGCAATGGATAGACGCTGCAAAAAACAGGGTAGAAATATTGCCGGTCGACGCAGCCAGCGCAAATGACGCGCTTTACAAAACACAAGTAACAACCCGTTCTCCCATGGGTGCAATCGTTTATATGACAGGGGGACTTTTGATTGACAACGGTTGGATTAGAATACTTGGTTCAGGAAATGCAAAACTTACCAGAACACTTCCTGATTGGAATAAGGGCAAGTCATTTACAGCGTTTGGGCAAGTCGCCCCATTTTTATTAATAGCAGACGACGCTATGGGTGGTTACTTTATACTAAACGGTGGTGGGCTTGGTAAAGACCTGGGCAAAGTATATTACTTTTCTCCCGACAATTTGGAATATGAACCACTTGATTTAACCTATTCCGAGTTTTTGGCGTTTTGTTTTGACAATAACCTTGATGAATTCTATAAAGGTTATCGGTGGACAAACTGGAAAGAAGATGTGGGCAAATTAAGTGGCGACGAAACCTTTAATTTTTATCCAACCCTATGGTCCCGGGAAGGCAAAGACATCAACAAAGTATCGCGAAAAACAATACCCATTGAAGAACAATACCAATTAAACCTCACCCTTAGAAAACAACTCGGCCTCGACAAATAACAGCCCTATCACCGTCCCTCCGCGCCCTCTGCGAGAAACAAACCACACCCTGCGAGAACCAACCCACTCTCTGCGAGAACCAAAACCCCACCGCGATCTCCCAAATACAAAAAGGGCACCATCACGGTGCCCCAATTTTTTTGTACGGTTCAGAACTAACACATTCTAGTCAATCAATAGGTACAAATTTCAGGTCTTCAAGAGGATACGGATCAAACGGGTCTTGGTTTTCTGGATCTTGGATTTTGTAGCCAGTGAAATGGTTTCATCGGATTCGGATTCCTGGTTTTTCCAGGTTGGATCTTGGTTGTTCTTCTCGGAATGTTGGATATCGTTGGATTTGGATCTTTTTGGTTTTTCTGGATCTGGATGCTGTATTTCTGGATCTGGATGCTTTCGTTGCTATCTCTATAACAAAAGTATAAAACGATTAAAGCCTTGCAAGAGCACTTCTGCTGAATCTGGGCGATTCATTAAATCCCCGTTTATAAGTAGTATTACGAAGCTTTTTTTTGAAAGAATGCAACTAACTTTCAGAAAACATACAATGCTATGCTGTTTGCGAACAAAAGGGTATTAATCACGGGTGGAAGCCGGGGTATCGGCAAGGCCATCGCCCTAAAACTGGGTGCTGCTGGTGCTAAAATTGCCATTGCTGCCAAAACTGTAGAACCACATCCCCGGCTCGAGGGCACTATTCATACCGCTGCTGCAGAAATCCGCAATGCGGGTTCGCCCGATGTCGTTCCGCTACAGGTAGATATACGATACGAAGAGAGTATAGAAGCCGCCATTCGGGCTACGGTAGAGCGTTTTGGCGGCATCGACATACTCGTAAACAATGCAAGCGCGATCAGTCTTACGAACACTGCACAAACCGATCCCAAGCGTTGGGACCTGATGCACGGCATCAATGTGCGCGGCACTTTCCTGGTGTCGCGGGCCTGCATACCGCATTTGAAAGAGGGCGTTAATCCGCATATCCTTAACCTTTCGCCGCCCTTGAACATGGATCCGCGCTGGTTTGCACCGCACCTGGCCTATACCATGAGTAAATACGGGATGAGTATGGTGGTGCTGGGTCTCGCCGAAGAACTCAAACCCCTGCACATCGCTGCCAATGCGCTGTGGCCGCAAACCACCATCGCCACAGCGGCGGTGAACAACCTGTTGGGTGGCGAAGCACTCATGCTGCGCAGCCGCACCCCAGGTATAGTTGCCGATGCGGCCTTCGACATCTTGCAAAAACCCTCCACTGAATGCACGGGTAATTTCTTCATCGATGAAGAAGTACTCAAAGCCGCAGGTGTAACCGACTTCAGCCAGTATGCAGTCGATCCCAGCCAGAAATTAATGAAGGATTTGTTTTTATGAACCAAACCAGCTTTGACTGATACCAAACCGCCGTAGTTAGCGTAAACAGGGATTTTATTACCGCCTGTGTAAAGGTTTCATGTCGGGTTCAGCCGCCCGTTATATTTGCAGGCCTGCTATGCGTGGACGTTTACCCCTGACCTTGCTCATTGTATTGTTTGGCCAAATATTGCTGGCACAAACAAAGTCAAGGTCATTACCGGCAGTAAGAACCACTGTAGCGCCCGTGATCGACGGCGAAATCAATGAAGCGATCTGGAAAACAAGCCCACCAGCCACCGGCTTTATCGAATTCCAACCCACACCCGGTCGTATCGAGAATGAAGAAACCAGAACCGAAATTCACCTGCTCTACGATGATGTTGCCATTTATGTGGGTGGCTATTGTTATGAGAAAAGGGACAGTATCATTACTGAATTGGTAGGTCGCGATAGGGTTGGCGCCAATGACCACGTGGCCGTTTTTTTTGACACTTATCACGACCGCATCAACGCCACTGGTTTTTTCGTAACGGCGCTGGGCGAACAATATGATGCCAGGTATTACGCTGCCATCGCCAATAACAGCAGCGATGAAGGCGGTAGTGAATCATTTACCGAAGATGATACCTGGAATGCGGTTTATATTAGTCGCGCGCAACTGCACAACGATGGCTGGAGTTTTGAAATGCGCATTCCATATTCAGCACTCCGTTTCTCGAAAGACAGTGTACAACAATGGGGTTTGAATTTTTTTCGCAACCGCACGAAAGCAGGCAGAAAATATACCTGGAATTTTTTTGATCCCAAGGTCAGCGGACTCGTAAATCAATTCGGCACCTGGGATAAACTGGCCCATATCAAACCGCCCTTGCGACTTTCCTTCACCCCTTATTTTGCGGCCTATAGCAACCACTATCCGTATAATGCACAGGGTGTAAAAAACTGGACGCAGTCGGTGAATGGTGGCATGGATGTAAAACTGGGCATCAGCCAATCGTTCACGCTCGATATGACGCTGATCCCCGACTTCGGCCAGGTGCAAAGTGATAACCGGGTGCTAAACCTGACACCATTTGAAGTTAAGTTCGACGAATACCGAACTTTTTTCACCGAAGGCACTGAGTTGTTCAGCAAGGGCGATCTTTTTTATTCGCGGCGCATTGGCGGCACTCCGCTACACTATGATGATGTGCGTGAAAACCTACCTGCGGGACAAACCGTCACAAAAAACCCCACTGAATCCAAACTCGTCAATGCCACCAAGGTATCGGGCCGCAGTACCAAAGGGCTCGGCATCGGTTTTCTGAATGCCATGAGCAAGCCGATGTTTGCCACCGTTGAAGACAGCAATAAACATAGCTATACGTTACAAACAGCACCGTTTACCAACTATAATATTTTTGTGCTGGACCAGTCGCTCAAAAACAACAGCTCGGTATCATTGATCAATACCAATGTGCTGCGCGATGGTGCTGATTACGATGCCAATGTTACAGCGGCAGTATGGAACCTGAACGACAAACACAACCAATACAACAGCAATGGTCGTTTTGCGCGCAGCCACAAGGGCGGTGCCAATGGCTACAAAGAAAATGGCTTTGCCTATGACTTCAGCGCCGGCAAATCGGGCGGTAAATTTTTGTATCGCTTTTTCCAGAGTATGGCCAGCGATCAATACGACCAAAATGACCTGGGCATTCTGTTCAATAACAATTACCTCACCAGCGGTCTTGAATTCAAATATCGCTGGTTGGAACCTTCGCATTGGCGCAACAAGTTTGTGGTGAACCTAAAGGGTTTGTACACGCAACGATACAAGCCCTGGGATTACCAACAAGCAGAAATGAGTGGCTGGGGGGAAGTGCAGTTAAAGAACCTGTGGACGGTAGGCGCTTGGGCCAGCATATGGCCCTACCAATATGATTATTATGAGCCGCGGATCAGTGGCATGAAATTCTATCGCGCCGCCAGCCATGCAATGGGCGGCTGGGTGGGCACCAACCAGGCGAAGCGCTATAATGTTGTTGTACAGACTTTCTGGCGACGACAGGGTTTGTTCAATGGCCTAGGCGGTGACATCGAAGTGGAGCAGTCGTTTCGGGTCAACAATGCATTTTCGGTTCGCTTGTCAACGTTTGCCCAGCCTCGCTATAACCAGGCCGGTTTCACGCTACTGGATTCGACCAACCAGCCGGTGTTTGCCCGTCGCGATCGTCGCACGTACGACAATGTGCTCAACCTGAAATACAATTTCAATACCCGCATGGGCCTCAACCTCCGGATTCGGCACTACTGGAGCAAAGTGTGGAACAAGGCGTTTTATGACCTGGCTACTAACGGTCGGCTACAACCGAAAACAGGCTATGCTGGCCCCGTTGGCCAAAACTATAATTTCTTCAATGTCGACATGGTATATACCTGGCAAGTTGCACCGGGTAGCTTTTTCAACCTGGTTTGGAAGAATGCCGTCAGCACCGCCGACGAAATTGTGGTCGACGATTATATTCGCAACGTGCGGAATGTAGTACAGTCCCCCGCTTTGAACAGCCTTTCGGTAAAACTGATTTACTACCTCGATGCCATCGATTTTCGCGTAAGAAAGAAGAAATGAACCCCCGCGTTATGCTTCGGGGCGCATCTGCGGAAACAACAACACATCCTGGATGGAAGGCTGGTTGGTCATCATCATGCACAAGCGATCGATGCCGATACCAATGCCCGCTGTAGGTGGCATGCCATATTCAAGGGCCCGCAAAAAGTCTTGGTCAATAAACATGGCTTCATCATCACCCCGCTCCATCAAGGCCGCCTGCTCTTCAAAACGTTCACGCTGGTCGATCGGATCGTTCAGTTCTGAATAGGCATTGGCGATTTCTTTTCCGTTGATATAAAGCTCGAAACGCTCTACCAGTCCGGCTTTGCTGCGGTGCTTCTTGGTCAGCGGACTCATCTCCACCGGGTAATCAATCACAAAAGTGGGCTGGATGAATTTGCTTTCGCTGGTCGCACTGAAAATTTCATCGATCAGTTTGCCTTTGCCGATTTTCGGATCAACGGCAATATTGAGTTGCTTGCAAACTGCACGCAGTGCCGCTTCGTCCATGCCATTGATATCAATACCCGTATTCTCTTTGATGGCGTCTAAGATGCCAATTCTTTTGAAAGGCGCTTTGATACTGACGGCCTGGTCGCCGATGGTGATTTCTGTAGTGCCGTTCACGGCCATGGCAACGGTTTCCAGCATCTGCTCGGTGGTTTCCATCATCCAGAGATAGTCTTTATAGGCCGTGTACCATTCGAGAATGGTAAACTCAGGGTTGTGTGTGCGATCCATGCCCTCGTTGCGGAAGTTGCGGCTGAATTCATATACCCAGTCGAACCCGCCAACAATACAACGCTTTAGGTACAGTTCGTTGGCGATACGCAGGTAGAAAGGAACATCGAGCGCATTGTGGTGGGTGATGAAGGGGCGTGCAGCCGCGCCACCGGGAATGGCTTGCAATACCGGGGTATCCACTTCCAAGGCGCCGCGCTCGTTGAGAAACTGGCGCATGGCATTCACCAGTTTGGTGCGCTTAACGAATGTTTCCCGCACTTGCGGATTGATGATCAGGTCGGCATAACGCTGGCGATATTTGAATTCAGGATCGCTAACGGCGTCGAAGGTTTGCCCTTCCACTTCTTTCACCACCGGCAGGGGTTTCAATGATTTGGTTAACAAAGTCAGTTCCTGCACATGCACAGAGGTTTCACCCACTTTGGTGGTGAACACAAATCCTTTGATGCCCACAATATCGCCGAGGTCAATCTTCTTCCACACTTCATCGTAGAGGGTTTTGTCGTCACCCGGACAAATATCATCGCGGCGAACATAGATCTGGATGCGGCCCGTACTATCTTGCAACTCAGCAAAACTTGCTTTGCCCATGGGACGGTTGCTCATGATCCTGCCGGCCAACACCACATCCGTAAACGCATCCTTGTTTTCTTCGCCCTTGTAGTTCGCCTTGATAGCAGCGGTAGTGCTATTCACGGGAAACAAAGGGGCAGGATAGGGGTCGATGCCCAGTTCCTGCAAATGCTGCAATTTTTCTCTCCGGATGATCTCCTGTTCTGAAAGTGCCATGGAAGCGATTTTGAGGGGGCAAAAGTACTTCAAAGCGCTGAAAAAGCAGTCTTAATCCTTTGTTTAGCCTTAACCCGCTGTTTATAAGCGGCTAATGCCCGATGCTTCCGTTTACCTACCTTCGAAGGCATGCGTCTTCTGTTTATTTTTTTGTTTCTACGACTACATTTTTTTGCGGATGCCCAAACGAATGAATCGACTGAATGGATTCGTATCAACCAATTGGGTTACCTGCCCGGCTCGGTTAAAACCGCCGTTTGGTGCAGCAAGGATAATAAGTCGATCGGCTATTTTGAATTGGTCGACGACCATGAGCAGGTGGTTTACCGACGAGCGGTTAAAAAAGCATCGGGCGCGTACGGGCCTTTTCAGCAAACCGTGCGGCTTGATTTCAGTGCGTTTCGCAAGCGGGGACTTTATCGGATAAAAGCCGGTGAGGCCATTTCACCTGCATTTCCCATCAACGATTTTGTGTACCAGGGCAGCGCCGATTTTTGCCTGCGGTATATGCGCCAGCAACGCACCGGGTTCAATCCCACCATGAACGATAGTTGTCATAACAGGGATGGTTATACGCTGTATGGCCCCATGCCTGACAGTACGCATGTTGATGTGGTGGGTGGCTGGCACGATGCAACCGATTACCTGCAATATGCAAGCACCAGCGCCAATGCCACTTATCATTTGTTGATGGCGCTGGAAGAATTTCCGAATGTGTTTACAGACAAATATGCCGCTAATGGCTTGCCTGGCAAGAACGGACTGACAGATATTTATGATGAGGCCAAATGGGGGCTTGATTGGTTGCTCAAAATGCACCCAAAGCCCGATTGGATGTTTGTGCAGATCGCCGATGATCGCGACCATGTGGGTATGCGCTTGCCAGGGCTCGACAGTCAGTACAACCGTGGGGCAGAGCGACCGGTATATTTTTTAAGCGGCTATCCGCAACAGCAGGGCAAGGGCTTGAACAAAACAACCGGCACCAGTTCGCTGGCGGCGAAGTTCAGTAGTGCTTTTGAAGCGGGTTCGCGACTCATGCAAAACAGCGCTTATACAAGCCTGTTAGCTGAGCGCGCAAAAACCGCCTTGGCCTATGCCTATAAACGCGAAGGCTTCACCCAAACCGCCTCGGTAAAAGCGCCCTATATCTATGCCGAAGAAAATTGGGCCGATGATATGGAACTGGCACTGGCGGCGGCCGATAGCCTGAATGCCGCCCTTGCGTATGCAGCAAAAGAACCACAAACGCCCTGGCTGGGAAAAGACACCGCCAGCCATTACCAATGGTATCCCTTCATCAACCTCGGTCATCGGGCACTGGCCAAAAAGTTGAATGGCGTCCATCGCGCGAAACTGATCGCCTATTATGAAAAAGGCATCAACCTGGTTTGGCAAAAAGCAAAACAGAACGGCTTCTACCGCGGCATACCCTTTATCTGGTGCAGCAATAACCTTACGGTTGCTTTTGCCATGCAGTGTCGCTGGTATCGTGAATTGAGCGGCGATAAAAAATACGAACCACTCGAACAGGCTTGTATCGACTGGCTATTTGGTTGCAACCCCTGGGGCACCAGCATGGTGTATGGATTGCCGGCAGGAGGCGATACACCGGTTGATCCCCATGCCTCGTTTAGTTTCTTAAAAAAGGCACCGGTTGATGGCGCACTGGTTGATGGACCGGTGTACACCAATATATTCAAAAACCTGATCGGGCTGACCATGTATGATGCCGATGAATATGCCGCTTTCCAAAGTGGATTGGCGGTGTACCACGATGATGCGGGCGATTTTAGTACCAATGAACCCACCATGGATGGCACAGCTTCCTTGGTTTATTTACTGGCCTCGCTCGAAAACCAGGGCGCGCGTAACCAGGCCATTACACGCATGGACAGCACCAGGAAAACCATCTACCTGCTGTTTACCGGTCACGAGTTTGCAGATGGCGGTCTCCTGATTCGCAATGCCCTAAAAGAGGCCGGGGTGAAAGCGTCGTTTTTTTTCACGGGCGATTTTTATCGCAACCAGCAACCAGGTATTATCAAGCTATTGCAGTACGACGGACATTTTCTCGGTCCGCACAGCGATAAACATTTGTTGTACAACGACTGGAACAAACGCGACAGCACATTGCTGAGCAGGGCCGATTTTGACAAAGACCTGCACAACAATCTATCGGCGATGGCTGCTCTGGGCATTGATACGGGTGCCGTCAACTATTTCCTGCCCGCCTATGAGTGGTATAATGATAGTATTGTACACTGGACCAGCGCCAATGGATTGCAGTTGATTAATTATACGCCGGGTACGCTGAGCCATGCAGACTATACAAGCGACAAGGATAAAAATTTTCGCGACAACGAAACCATTTATCAATCAATCATCAGCCAGGAAAAGAAGACGGGCCTCAATGGTTTTCTGTTGTTGATGCATATCGGTGCGGGTGCCGGCCGAAGCAAGGGCTTTTATCATCGCTTACCCGAATTGATTAAATACCTGAAACAGCGGGGTTATACTTTCAGCAGGCTATGACAGCAGACTTTGAAGTTCGTAATTACATGTATAGTCCGCCGCAGGTACTAATCGTTTGTCCGGTTACATAACTACTCAGATCACTCGCCAGAAACAGCGTTACATTGGCGATTTCTTCGGCCGATGCAAAACGACCCAGTGGAATTTTCTTTTTGTATTCATCCGCGGCAGCGCCTTCTTTGAGGTAATCGGTCATGTCGGTTTCGACGAAACCCGGGGCGATGGCATTGCAGCGAATATTGCGGCTGCCCAGTTCTTTGGCAACCGATTTTGAGAAGCCGATGATACCGGCTTTGGAAGCAGCATAACTCGCCTGCCCGGCGTTGCCCATCATACCAATCACCGAACTCATGTTGATGATGCTACCCGCTTTCGCTTTCATCATGGGGCGGATTACCTGTTTGGTGAGGTTGAACACACTGCTGAGATTGGTATTGATCACATCGTTCCATTGGTCGGGCGTCATGCGCATTAGAAGATTGTCTTTCGAGATGCCTGCATTGTTCACGAGGATATCAATGGTGCCAAAAGTTGCCAACACCTCATTGACCAGGGTTTCAGCCTCTTCGTATTTAGCGGCATTGCTGCGCCAGGCTTTCGCTTTAACGCCGAGGGCGATCAATTTTTCTTCGAGGGCAGCGGCCTTGGGTGCGCTGCTTTCGCTCACATAGGTAAAGGCGATATGGGCGCCCTGTTCGGCGAGTTTAATGGCGATGGCTTCACCAATACCGCGGGCGGCACCGGTTACGATAGCAACTTTGTTCTCAAGCAATTTCATCTGACAAAACTAGGGGAATCAGCGCATAGATAGCAGGGTCTCCAGCAAGTGACGTTCGTTGCTGAGGCGCGGCACTTTGTGCTGGCCGCCAAGCTTTCCGTTGGCATTGAGCCATTGGTTGAAGAAACCCTTGTTCACTGCATGTACAATGGGCATGCGAAGCGCAATGTCTTTGTGCCGTTTGGCTTCGTAGTCGCTGTTCAGGTTTTTCAGTGCTGTATCCAGTTCGTACGCAAAATGTGCAATATCGGCCGGCTGTTTTTCGAATTCGATCAACCATTCATGGGCGCCGTTGCCATTGGCAGAAAAATAGACCGGGGCTGCAGTATAATCGTTCACAGCGGCACCGGTTTTTTCGCAGGCGATGGCAATGGCGCGATCGGTATTGTCGACTATCACTTCTTCGCCAAACGCATTCATATAATGTTTAAGGCGTCCGCTGACTTTGATGCGATAAGGTTTTAGCGAGCTGAACTGCACGGTGTCACCGACAATATAACGCCATAGTCCGCCAGTAGTACTGATCACCAGGGCATAGTTTTTTCCCAATTCTACTTTATCGAGCCCGATGGTTTCCGGGAAGGACTTACCATATTCTTCCACCGGCATGAACTCATAAAAGATACCGTGGTTGGTGAAGAGCAACATGCCATCGGCTTCGGTATGATCCTGCGCAGCAAAAAAGCCTTCGCTGGCATTGTACATTTCAAGGTAGTTGATGTCTTTGCCCATCAACTGCCTGAACTGCTCACGGTAAGGCGTAAACGAAACACCGCCGTGGATATAAAGTTCCAGTTGGGGCCATACTTCGGCTATGCATGACCGCCCGGTCATTTCGAGTATGCGCTTCAGCAATACCAGGGTCCAGGTGGGCACGCCTGAAATGGAAGTAACGTTTTCGGGAATGGTATTGAGGGCGAGTTGTTCCAGTTTCTGTTCCCATTCATCCATCAGGGCGATGGACAGATCGGGGGTACGAATCCAATGCCCCCAGAACGGCGAGTTCTGCAACAACACAGCACTCAGGTCGCCATAGCTGACGGCTTCATCAAACTGACTCACCTGGTGACTACCACCAATCACGAGCCCCTTACCGGTTAGCAGTTCCGAATCGGGATTTGACGCATAGTACATGGTGAGCACATCTTTGGCGCCCTGGTAATGGTTCTGCTTCAGGCTTTCTTCGCTGATGGGAATGAACTTGCTTTTGTCGCTCGTTGTGCCGCTGCTCTTGGCAAACCATGAAATGGGGCTGTTCCAGAGCACATTTTCTTCGCCCGCCATCATCCTTTCGATATAGGGCTTGAGGTCATTGTACTCGTGAACGGGGATGGTTTGCTTAAAGGTGCGGATATTGAACAGCTTGTTCATGCCATATTGACGACCAAATTCGGTGTATTGGGCAGTGGTGACCAGCTCCTGCAATACTTCCCGCTGGGCGGCCATCGGATCTTTGATCCAATCGTCGATCTGCCAAAGCCGGAGCCTGGCCAGTCTTGATATGGCCGGTGAAATGATCTTCATACAGCAGCCCCAAAATACGGGAAAACAGGGAGATTACAAGCTAGGGAGATCACCGATGCCCTTCATAACCTCGTCGTAGAGATAGTCTTTGCGTTTCAGCTCGAAATTGCGCCCCAGGTACAGGCGACGCACCTGTTCATCGGCGGCCAGTTCTTCGGCGGTGCCATGTTTAAAGATCTTGCCCTCAATCAGCAGGTAGGCGCGGTCGCAAATGGACAGGGTTTCGTTCACGTTGTGGTCGGTTATCAGGATGCCGATGTTCTTGAATTTGAGGCGGGCCACCACGGTTTGGATGTCTTCAACCGCGATGGGGTCCACACCGGCAAAGGGCTCATCGAGCAGGATAAAATTCGGGTTCACGGCCAGGGCCCGGGCGATTTCGGTTCTACGGCGCTCGCCCCCGCTCAGGCTATCACCCCGGTTCTTGCGCACATGGTGGAGGCGGAACTCATCCAGCAGGTCTTCCAGTTTGTCTTTTTGCTCGGCCTTGCTCAGTTTGGTCATTTCCAGTACGGCGCGGATATTGTCTTCAACCGTCAACGACCGGAACACCGATGCTTCCTGCGGCAGGTAGCCAATACCGAGTTGCGCGCGCTTGTACATGGGCAGGCGCGTGATGTCTTCGTTGTTAAGGGTAACCTTGCCTTCATCGGGTTTGATAAGCCCGACCACCATGTAAAAGGTGGTGGTTTTACCGGCGCCGTTGGGGCCTAATAGTCCGACGATCTCGCCTTGTTTTACATTGACGGATACATGGTTTACCACCGTTCGGCGGCCGTATGTTTTAACGAGCTCGTGGGTTTGTATGACCTGGTTCAACGCGGTGCTTTTGGCAAAAATACCTTGTAAATTGATAATGCCGTGCTAAGTTTGCCAATAGTTCAATCATCACTTGTAGAGACATGAAGGTTATCGACCATATCAACCAGGCAAAGAAAACCCTGGTTTCTTTTGAGATACTGCCACCGCTGAAAGGAAAAGGTATTAAAGCGATTTACGACCACCTCGACCCCCTGATGGATTTTAAGCCGGCCTTTATCAATGTTACCTATCACCGCAGCGAGACCATGTTCAAGAAGCAGGCCGATGGTTCTTTTTCCAAGATCGAAGTGCGGAAGAGACCCGGTACCGTGGGTATCTGTGCAGCGATTATGCAGCATTATAAAGTGGATCCGGTACCGCACCTGATTTGCGGCGGCTTTACCCGCGAAGAAACCGAACACGCGCTGATCGACCTGGCTTTTCTGGGCATCGACAATGTGTTGGTGTTGCGCGGCGATGCGGCCAAGAATGAAGCGTCTTTTGAACCCGAACCCAACGGTAACCGGTATGCGATCGATTTGCTGAAACAGGTGGTGAACCTCAACCATGGTATCTACCTCGAAGAAGAAGTGAAAGACTATGGCAATGCCAAATTCTGCATCGGCGTAGCGGGCTATCCCGAGAAACATTTCGAATCGCCCAACCGCGAAATGGATATCCAATACCTGAAAGCCAAGGTGGCAGCGGGCGCCGAGTATGTGGTGACCCAGATGTTCTTCGACAACCAGAAATATTTCGAGTACGTGGACAAATGCCGCGAAGCGGGGATTACGATTCCCATCATCCCCGGACTCAAACCGATCTATTCCAAGAAGCAACTCTCCATTTTGCCCCGCATCTTCCACGTGGATATGCCGATGGCCCTGAGTGAAGCCATCACCAAAGCCAAAACCGACGAAGAGGTAGAAGAAGTGGGCGCCGACTGGTTATTGGCGCAAAGCCGCGAACTGAAAAATGCCGGTGTGCCGGTATTGCATTATTATACACTCGGCAAACCTAAACTGATCCACAAAGTGGTGAAGGAATTGTTTTAAGAAAGCACAAATCGCATGAAACCTATCAAACTGCCTATTGCCGGCTTTCTTTTTGCTGGCATTCTTTTGTTGTTGGTGGCGCTCGCGCTGATTAGCTATAAGAAGACAACGTTGATTAACCTGCGTGACACAGCCATCGCAACGCCGCTGTATGGGCTGTTTCTAACAGCGGCCATCGCCTTGCTGGTCATTTGGGGTAGCTACCAGACAATCGGTAAATTTTTATATAGCCCGACACTCACCTGGTTGCATTTACTAACAACCATTTTGCCGCTGTTCCTATTATTGGCGCTGTTTTCGTTCACCAATCAGGGAATGCCATCGACGCCCCGACGATACATCGACATCGACAACAGTCAAATCTCCCTGCTATCCAAATTGGTCAGCGGTTTGTTTTGGCTATTGCTGTTGGCGCAACTGGTGTATAGTGTAAACTTCTTACTGGGTTTTTTTGCCAAAAAGCCGGGCATATAAAAGCCGCTCACGTGGAGCGGCTTCCCGTATAATCGATCTAGCAAATAATTACAAACTAACTCCCAGCGAAAGACTCAGCACCCTGTTCTTGCTTTTATCATCGGTGCCATTGTCGGTGCCCGAATAAATTTTGGCCAATCCCAATCCATAATTTACCGAGAGCAGCAGGTTGTGAAAAGCAAAGCCGGCAGTTGCGGTAACACCATAATCAAAGCGCTTCAGCTTACCATAACCAGCATCTTCTTCATTGCTGGTGGTCGGATCGTCGTTGCTAAACTTGATTTTGTTTTCCTGGTGTACAACAAAGCCAGAGAAATTGCCGTCGAAAGTACGTTTGCCACTAACACCCATGGCGGCATAGCCACCCGCGCCAAAGAATATTTTAGACTCTTTATCGATCAATGGCAGGTTCACCACCAGGTTCACCGGTACTTCTACATAGCCGGGGTTGAATTTAGACTTCGCATAATAGGCACCTTCAGACCATTCCACTTTGGCGCCCTTGCTGGCAAACTGAATACCGGGTTGAATGGATAGCACGGGCAGGATGGGAAGATCAGCCATCAAGCCGGCATGGAAACCAGGCAAAGTATTGGCATCGTTCACATTTCCGTCTTTATTATAACTCACGTTAGAAAGGTTCAAACCTCCCTTTAAATAGAATTTCGGATCCTGTGCATTTGTTTTCAGGGCTACTGCGGCCAGGGCCAGCAAAAGGACAATTGATTTTTTCATGTTGGTTACTATTACTTGTTATCGGGTTAAAAAAGTTTTGAGTAGGGTTTGATATATGGCATGTAACGCGGCGCTATTCGCTAAAATCGTGCCACTAGGGCAGCAAGCTTTGGAATACGGTTTTGTTCACTTGTATGGGGTATTTCTTCTTCAGGCGATTGATCCATTGGTCTTCCAGCACTTGTTGGTAATCGTTCAATACCAATCCGCGCGCATCGGCAAAAGAACGCGGCTCACCAGCAGTATGCCATTTCTGCAGCAACACAAACTGGTAGTTGCCCGCTTCTTTGTTGTACACCGGCGCACTGGTGCTACCGGCAGCGAGGCTGGGCGATACGGTGAAATTCAATTGTGTGTTTTCAAATCGGCCGCTATCGGCTAAAATGGATTGGTTATAGGGCGTGAGCAACGACGACCAGGAAGCGGGATTCGTTTTCAAGGCCGCGATGTATTTTTCAGCCGAGGCCAGGTCGATGGCCGTGAATAACACACCTGAAAAAGAAGCCCCCCAACTATACTGCTGTCGGTGGGCTGCATAATATTTTTGCATGCCGCTTTCATCGCTACTGGCCTTGCCCCAGATTTCACGTTGCATGGCTTCGAAAATCAAGTTGCCGTCTTTGAATTCTTTCAGTTGCCGCGCAAAAGCGGGGTTGTATTTTTCGAGGTACAATTGGTATTCCTGCATGAGCGATTGATCCAGAAAACGCTGTAACAGGGCCTGGTTGCTATACGGCGGATGGGCGAGCCGCAACGCGCCCAGGTTCATGCGAAGCCAATCGCCAAAGGCCGCAGCCGTAAATCGGGCGCCCGAGGTAGTTGCCAGCACGGTGGCACCCTGCAGCACTGCTTCGTCGGCCGAATTGCCCGATTCAAAGGAACCGATATAACGGTCAAGCACAGCCGCTGTTACCGGAAAAGCCTTGTACATCGTCAGCCTTCTCGCTTTATTGAAACTCATCTCTGAAGCGATGCGGATGCGTGGGTCAGCACTCACTTTGGTCTTCATCGCTTCAAAGATGCTGGCACTATCGCCATTATTTGCCGGAAACACCGTTAAACGTTTGATAATATGAAAACCGCGGCTGGTCAAAAATGGTTTTGACAAGGCGCTATCGCTGGCCAGCGCATAGGCCTGTTCTTCAAAAGCGGGCTCATAAGTGCCTGGTTGAAATGCATTCATGATGCCATGCGAGGCATAGGTACTATTGTCGTCAGAGAACCGACGCGCGAGGTCGGTAAAGTCTGCGCCTTTCTGCAACAGGGCATACAATGAATCGGCTTTCGCTTGCTGCCGCGCACCCACCGCGGGGGCTGATCCGTTGGGAACAGACAATAATATTTGTTGCAACTGGATGCTTCCTTTTGCCGGTCGCAAAGCCGATACGTAGAAAATATGATACGCATTGCTGCCGCGATACAAGCGGCTATAACTGTTCAAAGCTGTTTCATACGCCAGCGACTCCAACGGATAGGGCAATAAAAAAGCACTGACCCAACCAATATCGCCTTTGTTCACCGCCACGGAAGGGTCTTTTGAATAAGACATTGCCACCTCGCTAAACGCTTTACCCGTTTTCAATGCATCCATCGCAGCCTGCGCCGAAGCGAAAGCCGCTGCTGTATCTGTTCCCGAATACGGAATATAAATATGCGCGAGCCGGCGATCCTCACGGCTACGGTTAACCGCTTCTTTGGTCAGCACATTCACCATACTATCGTCTGATAAATATTGACCGATCACCTGCGAGCGAAACTCACTCGCTTCTTTTAATTGATTGGGCAGGCTATCGAGCCGCATATCATAAGCCGCCTGCACTTTCAGTTTATACCGGATATAGAGGTCGAGGTAGTCGCGCCAGGCTTTGGCCGTAGGCGGTATCACCTGGTTATTGCGGTTGAAGGCTTCCACAAATTCGGCCTTGCTCACTTTGTACGGGCCATACGAAAACAGGGTTTGGGCGCGCAGGGGTGATACCCCCAGTATGGCGAGCAGGCAGCACAACAGCGGCACAATTAAAGTCTTCACTTGGCTTTGCTTTGTTTCAGGGTGATCAGTTCGTCGATTTGCTGGTAGGTCAGCTTTTTGGCGACAATTCTTTTTTCGCTATCGAGCAGGTAGAGCACCGGTGTTTGATACACATCGTAGAGTTGTCTGTAACCGGCTTTACCCGAATTTCTTTCTTCTTCGTGCTGGGCTTCACTCTGGTATACATGGTTCCAGCCCACCAGTTTATGGTCGCGGATATAGGCCAGCCAGTTGTCTTTGCCGCCATCCGTCATTACACCTAACAATTTGATTCCCATTGCTTTCCATTTATTCTGGAACATCGAATCGAGGTGCGGTACCATTTCCTTGCAATGGCTGCAGGTGGGGTCCCAGAAACAGATCACGGTATAAGGCGCCTGGATGTCGTAGAGGCGGACGGTTTTGCCACTGGTATCGGTCATGGTCAGCTCCCAGGCCGGGTTTCCAATCAGGTTGGCCATCAGGCTATAGGCCCGGTCGCTCATGTATTTCTGGTACTTTTCGGTGAACCAATCCACTTCCGGGTGACCATTGATGTATTTCTCAAACAGGTGCACAAATACGGCATCCTGCCCCATATAGGTGGGATTGATATAGGCCTGCACAAAATGGGTGAGCAGCCAGCGGTACGATTCTTTCGAAGGTTTGGCCTTGGTCAGAAAAACATCCACTTCGCGGCTGATCGAGTCGGGGGCGGGCGATACCAGCTCCTTAAAATATTTGTCTATGCGCGTTTCGAAAAAAGGTGTGCGCAACAGGCGCTCATCCGCCAACGAAATGCCATCCCAATAATGGTTTTTATAATAATGGTAGGCGTAACTGGAGTCGTATTTCCCGCCGGGTTGGGCGCTGGCGGGTGGTACCGTGGGCTCTGACAAGGCGGCAAACAGGGCCGATAACAAAGACCCGGGCTGCTTTTTGACCACATCGGCCCGATAGGCCTGGATGGCTTTGTTGTTTTCGCGGATGATTTTCTGCAGGGCGGCGGTATCGGCGCCGGCGCCGGACAATCCCTTTTGGGCCTGTTGGATGGCCGTGCCTTTTTGCTGCACAAAACGGGTATAGGCCTGGAAGCCCTCGTTATCGGGCGATCCGGTAAAAACGACGGCTTCGGGGTGGGCACTGTCGAGCTTCATGCTGAAATGCTGTTGTTTATCGAGCAACAGCTCAAACAGAATCTCCTTGCGGGGCGAAACCACAAAATAAATGCCCCCCGGCAGGGGCTGGGCGCCTTTGAACACCGCCACACCTTGCTGCACCCGCACCGAATCGGCCAGGGCTTTTATTTTTCCAAAATGATAACCGAGATAGAGCCACTGCTGCTCATACGCATTTACCGTCACCGCGAGTTGGTGGCCGGTTTTGGGTTGGGCAGTGACGGGAATGCTGGCCAGAAAAGCCAGGGCCACACACAGGAAGCGGTTTTTCATCCTATTGTTTAAGCCGCTAATTTCACGACTTTTGCCCCATGCGCAAAAAGAATATTACCCTCGAGCGGGTTTTGGTAGAAGATTATGCGGCTGAGGGAAAAGCGCTGGGCCGGGTGGAAGGCAAAGTGGTTTTTATTGAAGGGGCCGTACCCGGCGACCTGGTGGATGTGCGCCTGAGCAAGAACAAAAAAGACTGGGCAGAAGGAAAAGTGAGCGAAATTCACCAATTGTCCGACAAACGGGTGGCCCCTTTCTGCGAACATTTCGGCCTCTGTGGCGGATGCAAGTGGCAGATGTTGCCTTACGAACTGCAATTGCGCTACAAGCAACAGGAGGTAGAACAGAACCTGCGCCGCATCGGCAAGGTGAACCTGCCCCCGCTGTTACCCATTGTGGGCTGCGCCGATACCCGTTATTACCGCAACAAACTGGAGTTCACGTGCAGCAACCGGCGTTATTTGTTGCCGGGCGAGATCAGTGCCGGCGAAGAGATTCCCCAACAAAACGCCATCGGTTTCCACGTGCCGCGGGTGTTTGACAAAGCGATCGATATTTACAATTGCCACCTGATGGCCGAGCCCCAGAACCTGATTCGCAATACCATTCGCGACTATGCGGCGGCACAAGGCCTTCGCTATTATGATATTCGCGAGCACCAGGGCTTTCTGCGGAATGTGGTGATCCGGGTACTGACCACCGGCGAAGTGATGGTGAACATGGTGTTTGGCAAGGAAGACAAAAAAGCGCGGATCGCCCTGCTCGATCACCTGCTGCAAAAAGTGCCGGCCATTACCAGCCTGCTCTATACCATCAACCAAAAATGGAACGACAGCCTGAACGACCAGGAACCCATACCCTATTTCGGAAAGGGCTATGCCATCGAAAAACTGGAGGACTTCCAATTCAAGATCGGGCCGAAGTCTTTTTTCCAAACCAATACCCGCCAGGGCGAAAAGCTCTACCAGCTTACCCGCCAATTTGCTGAACTAACCGGCCGTGAAACTGTTTATGACCTGTATTGCGGCACCGGCAGCATCGGCATTTTCCTGAGCCGGCAGGCCGCCAAAGTGATTGGCGTAGAAGTAGTGGCCGAAGCCATCGACGACGCGCGTGAGAATGCGGCGCTGAACGGGGTGCAGCATGCGCATTTTTTTGCAGGCGATGTGATCGAGATTTGTGACGACGCTTTTTTTGCCAGCCATGGCCAACCTGATGTGATTATTACTGATCCGCCGCGGGCAGGTATGCACGAAAAACTGGTGCAGAAGATTTTGGACATGGAAGCGCCGACCGTGGTGTATGTAAGCTGCAATCCCGCTACCCAGGCCCGCGACCTGAACTTGCTGGATGCGAAATATGATGTAATCAATGTGCAGCCGGTGGATATGTTTCCGCATACACACCATATTGAAAATATTGTACAGTTAAAAAGAAGGAATAATAGATGAGACCATTAACCCCTGTTGTAAAGAATTTTCTGATCGCCAATGTGCTGATCTTTCTATTGCAGTTGTACCTGGAAAAAAGCGGTAACTGGTTCCTCAACCAGTATTGTGCCCTGATGCCATTGGGCATGGGTTTTAAACCCTGGCAATTGATCACTTATATGTTCATGCACGGCGGCTGGGCGCATATTTTCTTCAATATGTTTACGCTGTACATGTTTGGTCCGCAGTTGGAAGAGGTCTGGGGTTCCAAACGCTTTTTCAATTTCTATATCATCTGCGGTATCGCCGCTGGTGTCGCCCAGCTTTTTATGGGTGGCAACGCGCCGGCCGTGGGCGCATCGGGTGCCATCATGGGCGTGATGGCTGGATTTGCGTATTTATTTCCCAATGTGGCGGTATATATCATGTTTATTCCCATCCCGGTAAAAGTTAAATTTGTAATACCTGCCCTCATGGCCATTGACCTGTTTGGGGCAGTGAACCCATCCACCGGCGATAATGTAGCCCACTGGGCCCACCTTGGTGGCGCACTTTGCGGCCTCTTACTCGTGATCTGGTGGAACAAAACCAACCGTCGCAATTTTTATTAAGGAAGTCATGAGCCTGTCTGAAGAGAAAAGCCGGAAAAAAATGCTGCTGGGCGCCGATGGCAACGCCCTGGTGAACCTGGTGGTGGTGATTGCCGTGGCCTTTGTGCTGCTGAAATTTGTGTTGGTGATTTACCAGCTCGGCGGACTCAACGTGGCGGCCTACGAACCCAATGTATTCAACTGGTTCGCGATGCCGGCCAGCCTGGAAAAATTACTCACCCGGCCCTGGACCATCATCACGTCATTCTTTGTGCACAAGGAAGTGATCAGTATGGTGGCCAACCTGCTCTGGCTCTGGATGTTTGGTTATATTCTGCAAGACCTGACCGGCAACCGAAAACTGGTGCCTGTATTTCTCTATGGCGGTATTGCCGGGGCCATTGCTTTTACGGGCATGACCTACCTGCTGCCCAAGCTGCGGCCGCTGATCGACGAAAGCTGGTATTATAATTCAAATGCGGCCGTGATGGCCGTAGCCGTGGCCACCACCACCGTGGCACCCGATTACCGCATCTTCCCCATGGTGAATGGCGGTATTCCGCTCTGGATCATTTCCGCCATTTTTGTGATCGTCGATTTTGCGAGCATTGGCACAGCACCCGCTATTTTTATATCACACCTTGCGGGCGGCATCATAGGTTTTGTATTCATCTACCAGATGCGGCGCGGCAGCGATTGGAGTGTGCCCATTAACAGCTTCTTCGACTGGGTGCTCAACCTGGCCAATCCCGATAAGCCTGCTGCAAAAAAGAAACGCGATGAATTTTTTTATAAAGTGAGCGGCAAAGCACCCTTCACCAAAACGCCGCATATTACCCAAAGCCGCATTGATCAAATACTCGATAAGATCAATTCGCAGGGTTATCACTTGTTAACGGATGAAGAAAAAGACATCCTCCGCCGGGCAGCCAATGAAGATGATTTGTAAATTCATGTAATGGCATCTTTTTTTCGCGCTTTCACAAAGAAAATCTTCGTGCTTGTGACAGTGTTGGTGTCGGCGCTGTTCCTGATCGCCTGCTCGGCCTGGTGGCTGGAACCCGGACAACGCTGGTGGGTGGGCATTCTCGGCGTGGGTTTCGCTTTTCTTTTTTTCGCCGCGCTGGCGCTCCTGGTATTTTGGATAACGGTTCGATCGCGCTGGTTTATGTTGCCCTTGCTGGTACTCTTGCTTGGCTGGCGCCCCCTCAACGCTTTTTTTGCACTGCATCCCTTCGCGCATCGACAGGCCGAAAAAATGGAAGGCAGCATTCGCGTCATGCAATGGAATGTTGCCCGTTTCGATGAAATGAACCACCTGCCGGGATCACCGCGATCAAAACGCAAGCAGTTACTGGATTATATCCGGCAGCAGAATCCTGATATCATCTGTATGCAGGAATTTCTTGAAACCCGCACCGGTAAACTGTTACAACCCAACATCCGCTATTTCAGAGACACCCTTGGTTTTAAATACTATGCGTATGCAATGGATCACCGGCAGCGCGACAGCCTCTATGAACATGGCATCGCCATCTTTTCCAAATTTCCGATTGTCAATACGGTGCGATACAAGTTCGGCGGACCGAAAACATTTAAAGCTGATGAGAGTTATGCTTATGCAGATGTGGTTATTAAAGGGCAGACCATTCGCGTCATGACCACCCACCTGCAAAGCCTGTTGCTGGGTAAGAAAGAGCTCGAATCGGTTGAAGAGATGAAGGCAAAAAAAGAAGTGGACCTCGACCAGTCGAAAGGCATCTTCAAAAAATTCCGCCAGGCCTATGTTTTTCGACAACAGCAGGCCGACAAGATAAGGGCCTCGCTCGATACCAGCCGCTATCCGGTTATTTTCTGCGCCGATTTCAACGACGTGCCCAATAGTTATGTGTACCACCATATCTTGGGCGATCGCCAGGACGCCTGGACCAGCAAGGGCTTCGGCATCGGCCGAACATTCAGTTATATTAGTCCCACGTTGCGCATCGACTATATCTTCGCCGACCCGCGCTTTACCGTAGGCCAGGTGCACACCCCGCACCCCGCCCTTTCCGACCATTACCCGGTGATTGCAGATCTTTTTCTGCCGGGTGAAAAATAGTAGACAATCGCGCTATTTTTGCAGCCTATGTCATCCCTGAAGGTTTATAATAGTTATACAAGACAGAAGGAAACATTCAACAGCATTACACCCGGTCATGTGGGCATGTATGTGTGCGGCCCCACGGTGAGCGGCGAAAGCCATCTCGGTCATGCACGGCCCTTTATCACTTTTGATGTAATCTTTCGTTACCTGAAACACCAGGGATACAAAGTGCGGTACGTACGCAATATCACCGATGCCGGCCATTTTGAAGAAGAAGGCCGGGAAGCAGAAGATAAAATAGCCACCAAGGCACAGATCGAAAAGCTGGAGCCGATGGAACTGGTCACCAAATACAGCAACCTGTTTCATTGGGCCATGCGCCAGTTTAATAACCTGGATCCCAGCATTGAACCCACGGCCACGGGGCATATTGTAGAGCAGATCGAAATGATCAAAACCATTATCGAGGCGGGTTATGCCTATGCGGTAAATGGGTCGGTGTATTTTGATGTGGTTAAATATGCGCAGCATTATCCCTACGGCAAACTCAGCGGCCGCATCATTGATGATTTGCTGGAAACCACCCGCGACCTCGACGGGCAGGACGAAAAACGCGCCAAGCAGGATTTTGCTTTGTGGAAGGCAGCGCCGGCCGAACACATCATGCGCTGGCAATCGCCCTGGGGCGAAGGCTTTCCCGGCTGGCACATTGAGTGCTCGGCCATGGCCACCAAATACCTGGGCGGGCAATTTGATATCCATGGCGGCGGCATGGACCTGATGTTCCCGCACCACGAGAGCGAGATTGCACAGAGCACCATCTGCAACCACCATGTGCCGGCGCGGTACTGGCTGCACAACAATATGATCACCATCAACGGCAAGAAGATGGGCAAGAGTTACAACAATGTGATCAAACTGACCGAGTTGTTTTCGGGCGATCACCCCTTGCTGGAGCAGGCCTATCATCCCATGACCGTACGCTTCTTCATTTTGCAAACCCATTACCGCAGCACCCTTGATTTTGGCAATGAAGCCTTGCAGGCCGCGCAGAAAGGCTTGCGAAGGTTGTGGGATGCCTATGGGCATTTGCAAAACCTGCAACACCCGGGTGGCGGGCCTTCTGACAAAGCACTCGATGAAAAAGTATTGCAGACCATCGCGCTGATGGAAGAACATATGAACGATGATTTCAATACGGCTAAAACACTGGCCGATATGTTTGAACTCGTTCCGGTGATCAACAGCCTGCGCGAGAAAAGATATGCTGCCGACGCGCTCTCGGGCGATACATTTATCAAACTGCAATTGGCTTTTAAGACCTATTTAGAAGATATATTTGGATTGCAGAGCGAACAGGCTTCGGCTGGTGCGGATAACGACCGGCTGGATGCAGTGTTGCAATTGCTGATCGAGATACGCAAGGAAGCAAAAACGCGCAAAGATTTTGCCACCAGCGATAAGATTCGCCTTCAATTGCAGGAACTGGGCGTAATGCTGAAAGACGAGAAAGACGGATCGGTAGGCATTAGTTACCTATAAACACACCCGACTCAATATACCATGCGCATTTATCTATTGGTTGCTTTGCTATTAGTAGCAAGTTTGTATGCCTGTAATTTCAACAAAAAGACATCACGCGTGCTGGTCTTCAGCGAAACCCTTGGCTGGCACCATGAATCGATCGGCGCCGGGCAGCAGGCCATTTGGAAACTTGGCCAGGAAAATGGTTTTGCGGTAGACACCACCTCAGACCCCATTTATTTCACCGACGATAGTTTGCAGCATTATTCGGCGGTTGTATTTCTCAATACCACCGGCGATGTGTTGAACCAGGCACAGCAAAATGCATTTGAACGATTCATCCAGGCCGGTGGCGGCTTTGTAGGTGTCCATTCGGCGGCCGACACCGAGTACGATTGGAACTGGTATGGTAAACTGGTGGGCGCTTATTTTCTCGATCACCCGGGCATTACCGATAGTTTTCCGAATGTGCAGAAAGCCAATTTCAAAATCATTGACAACAGCCATCCGGCAACCGCCGGTTTACCCAATCCCTGGCAGCGTACCGATGAGATTTACAGTTTCAAAAAGATTTCGAAAGACATCAAATGGCTGATCTCGGTTGATGAAACATCCTACCATGGTGGCAAGAATGGCAATGCACATCCCGTAAGTTGGTACCACGATTACGATGGCGGTCGTTCGTTTTATACCAATTTGGGCCATACCGATGAGAGTTATAAAGAGCCTTTGTTCCTGCAACATTTGCTGGGTGGTATACAATATGCGATGGGCGATGGCGAAGCGCTGGATTACAGCCGCGTGCGTACCCAGAATGTACCCGATGAAGATCGGTTTACGAAAACGCAGTTGGTCAGCGGACAGTTTTTCGAGCCCACCGAAATGACGATTTTGCCCAACCTGGATATATTGGTTGCGCAGCGTCGCGGGGAGATCATGCTGGTGAAGAATGGCAGCCACCAGGCCAAGCAGGTGGGCTTCCTGAATGCGTATTATAAAACTTTGAAGGGCAATGCCAATGCTGAAGAAGGAGTGTTGGGTTTGCAAGCCGATCCCAATTTTGCGAAGAACCACCTGGTGTATATTTTTTACAGCCCGGCCGATACCTCGGTAAACCGCCTCTCCCGTTTCAAATTTGAAAACGATTCACTCAATACCGATACCGAAGAAGTTATACTGCAGTTTTACAGCCAGCGGGAGATTTGTTGCCATACCGGTGGATCGATTGCCTTTGACAAAGATGGCCTGCTATTCGTGTCGACCGGCGACAACAGCACGCCATTTGACGAAGCCAAACAACCCTATGTGAGTCATGGGTATGCGCCGCTCGATGATCGTCCCGGTCACGAGCAATACGATGCGCGCCGTTCGTCCGGCAATGCCAACGACCTGCGCGGCAAGATCTTACGGATACGCGTAAACGATGCGGGCACGTATTCTATTCCTGACGGCAACCTATACCCGAAGAACAAGCCCGGCACCCGCCCGGAGATTTATGTGCAGGGCAATCGCAATCCCTATCGTATTTCGGTCGACAAAAAGAATGGTTGGTTGTATTGGGGCGAAGTAGGTCCCGATGCCAATGTGGATAGTTTAGCCACACGCGGCCCACGCGGTTACGATGAAGTGAACCAGGCGCGCAAAGCCGGTAATTTCGGCTGGCCATATTTTGTGGGGAATAACTATGCGTATCACCAATACGATTATGCCACCGGTGCACTGGGCCCGGCATTCAATGCCGCGAAAGTGTACAATGCATCGCGAAACAATACCGGTATCAAAGACCTGCCACCCGCACAGCCTGCATTCATTTGGTACCCCTATGATGCGTCGCCCGATTTTCCTTCGGTGAAAAGTGGTGGTCGCAATGCGATGGCGGGGCCGGTGTATTATACCGACCTGTACCCCGACAGCACGCGCTTGCCGGATTATTACAATGGCAAACTGTTTATCTACGACTGGATCCGCAACTGGATCAAGGTAGTAACCATGGAACCCAATGGCGACTTCTCCTATATGGAGCCCTTTATGGACAACACGAAGTTTCACAACGTGATCGACATGGAAGTGGGGCCCGACGGGCGTTTGTATTTGTTGGAGTATGGTTCGGGTTGGTTTATGAAGAACCCCGATGCGGGGCTGTCGCGGATTGATTACAACAAAGGCAATCGTCCGCCGCATGTAACCGGCCTCGAAGTGGACAAACTATCAGGCCCGCTGCCGCTAACTGTCAAAGCAACCGTTACCGCCCGTGACCCCGAGGGTAAAAAACTGTCTTATCACTGGGATTTGGGCGATGGTACCAAGATCGACAACGACCAGGCCAGTATAACGCATACGTATAAGCGCGGTGGTGATTTTCAGGTAGCCGTTACCGTTAGTGATGCCGAGAAATTAACCGCGAGTGCAAGCGCCGTTACGGTGGTGGCGGGTAATAGCAGTCCGCTGCTCGATATTACCACCAGCGGCAACAAAACATTCTATTTCCCTGGGGTGCCGGTAGCCTACGATGTGTCACTCACCGACCCGGATGAACCGGGGCTAAAAACCATGACCGGTGCCGGCAAAACAGCGGCGGTTACGGAGGGTTTGTTTGTGTCTACTGCTTACCAGCAGGGTGTAGACAAAGCGGGGGCCAGCCTGGGTCACCAGCAAGTGAGCGGTTTGCAGATGGGCAAGGGTTTGGTGAACAGTCTTGATTGCAAGAGCTGTCACAAGGAGGCGGAAAAAAGTATTGGTCCGTCGTGGATGGCCGTGGCCGCCAAATACAAAACCCGTGCAGATGCCACCGACTACCTGGTGAACAAAGTGATCTCGGGTGGCAGTGGTGTTTGGGGTGAAGTGGCGATGGCGGCGCACCCGACATTGAAGCCCGATGATGCGCGGCTGATGATCGGTTGGATCAGGTCGCTCGCCAACAAAGGCGCCGTGAAAAAATCGATGTTGCCCGAAGGCGCTGTGATGCCTTCGGCCGAAGAAGCAGCCAAAGGAACACAGTTGGTCATCTCGGCTATTTATACCGACAAAGGCGCCGTGAACGTGAAACCACTCACCGCAGATGCGGTAGTGAGTTTGGCCTCGCCGCGGTTGGTGATCGATTGGGAATTACCGGCGGATGGATCCAGGGAGTTGGGGATGCTTGACCTGACGGGCATTAAATCGATCAGTACGGCCTTTAACGGGAAAGCTGCGCTGCTGAGTGGTTATACTATTGAGGTAAGGCTTGATTCACCCAAGGGAGATCTAATTGGGTCGGCGAAAGTGAATGAGGGCAGCCGTGCCCCGGAGATAAAGCTCAGCCCTGTGGAGGGAGCGCACAAAGTGTTTCTGGTGAGTAAGGCATTGCCGGGGGAGAAGGGGAAGGTGGTTTGGGGGGTGTTGCGGTTCGGTGTGCGGTGAGATCACGGTGGTGGTTTTCGTGTCGATTTTTTGTTTCTCGCGGAGGGTGTTTTTGAATAAGAGCTACTCGCTAATGAGTTTCTAACGGAGCTTGTTTCACGCAGAGACCGCGGAGGGACAGAGGGGTTGCGGTGGGATAGGTTTCGTTTATCGATAGAAAATCCCGAAAATCGACGATATTTTGACACTGATCGAAGAGATTCGCAGATGGCCCGGTTTCGGGCCATCTTTGTATTGTCAAACGAACGAAATCCTATCCTGAGAAAGCCGAAATATCCGAATCCTGAGAAAGCCGAAGTGTCCAAATCCTGAGAAAACCGAAGAAAGTCCAATCCTGGTGAAACCGAAAGCCTCAAATCCTTAGAAAACCGAAAGAACCCAATCCTGAGAAACACCTGGAACCAAGTCCTGAGAAACCCGAAGCCCCCAATCCTAAGAAACCGAAGAAATCCGAGCAGAAAAATCATTGTCCAGTCCATTATCCATTGAAGTTCAGTAGAAATCGTCCCATCCAAAAGATTCAACCGCTCCCCGTCCAGGAGCGGTTTTTTTGTGCGCTAAAGCGCTGTGATATAGTCCGCTGCTGAAGACTACTAAAGAGTCGTAACGCGGTCTGGTGCCAAATTCAGTCGTCAAAGAACAAAGCCGAACGAAGCCCGAAGCTTAAAAACATCGGCAAAGAACTGTGCCGCAACCTCTGAATCCAGTCGAATGCTACTTGACTAACAGACCCCATCCGAGCAGTTTTGTTTAAGTGCTTGTAATAGGGCACATTCAATACTTAAAACGCAGTCCAAATCGATTTTCGCTGGCGCAGCCGCGTTTTACGCATTTTAACAGAAATCTTATTGAGCTTCCGTAATTTGAATAAAAGTAAGCTTTCAACAAATTGCGTATTATGCGGCAATACAGACGTTATGGGCAAGTTTTGAAAACACCCTAGCACGGCAGCATCCAGAAACCTGCTTTAAAAATAGGTTGTACTATAGTGAAACATTGTATATTTGCGCTGTGAGCCAAAAATCGAAGCAAAGAACCATCCTATTTTTCAAGAACTATTTTCAGGAGTTCTTCGAGAGGCAAAACGCTAAGGTAAAGGCCAAGATCATCTGGACATTTGATTTGATTGAAGAACTGGCACGCGTACCCGAGACATATTTAAAACACATTGAAGGCACGGAAGGGATTTTTGAAATTCGGGTGCAAGTTGCCAGCGATATTTTTCGAATTTTCTGCTTTTTCGATAAAGGTCAATTGGTTGTATTGGCAAATGGATTTCAGAAGAAAACACAAAAGACACCAAAGGGCGAGATTGAAATGGCGGTTAGAATAAAAAAGGAATATGAAAGCCAAAAATAGAAATATAACGACACTTGAAGAGTTCAAAGAGAAGAACTACGGCAAGCGCGGTACAAAAAAGCGCGATGAATTGGAGGCCGGTTACGAGAACTTCAAAATTGGTGTACTACTTCAACAAGCCCGATTGGAAAAAGGACTGACTCAGGAAGAACTCGCTGAAAGGGTCGGCACCACTAAGTCATATATATCCAAAATCGAGAACAATATCAAAGAAGTCAGGATTTCGACGCTTCAGAAGATAGTTGAATTAGGCTTTAATGGGCATTTGGATTTATCCATTAGGCTTTAGCCATACGAAAACCTGCCCATAACAGAGCAGTTTGGCACAAGGGCGGCGGAAGAATATATCATGGGCTTTTGTTATTCTTTTGAACATTTGTTAAACAATATATCGCTGGCCAGAAAAGTTAACCACTTTGCCAAGCAGTAGTAATTCTAATGCCGCCCCTGCGCCAAGCTGCCGTCCGTTGGCAGCGATGAGTTCGGGACACAACCTTCAAAATATTGACAAAGGAAAATGTGCAAAGTTTATAACGCTGTTGGCTGTTTAACAACGGTAAAAACACATTTGAGGCGACACAACATTAATGACTTCAATTCTATAAACGAGGTAATAAAATTTCAAAAGAGCTTTTCAACTTTAAGACAGCATATCATTTCAAACCACGAACAGCTTATAGAAAATGAAAAAATTGCTCTTGTCGCAGAAATTTCACAATTAGACAATACGATTAAGACGGAAAAAGCTCATTTTGAAAACAGTTTTCGCCGTGAGATTGAAGAATTAACGCAGAAGCTAAACAACTTATCCACTTCAACAGGGTTGAATTTTATTCAGAGGCTTATCAAGTTTATAAAGCAGTGGTCTTTAAAAGTGAAACTTCAAATTTTAGAACTCAATTTGAATAACAAGGTTAGTTCTGCAGTGAGCAGCCTGGTTGAGCAATATCAATTTAAAACTAATCGCCATCAATTTATCACTTCGCATTTTAGGGACGCAGTTAACGAAAGTTGTTTAGCCGAAATAAACAAGATTGAGTATAAACTGCGTATAATTGATGAAGTAAAAAGCTCAATTTTTGGCGCTTTAGGCGAACATAAAGTTGTAAAAGAGTTGGAAAACTTATCCGACGATAATGTTTTAATAAACAATTTTACCCTAAATTTTCATCCTGCTATTTACAATCGACAAGAGAATGATTATATCAAATCAATTCAGATCGACCATCTGCTTATCACGCCTTCTGGTATCTTTCTTATTGAAACAAAAAGTTGGAGTGAAAAATCATTGGCAAGTTTGGATTTACGTTCCCCAGTGCAACAAATAAAACGAACAAGCTTTGCTCTCTTTAAGATACTAACCGGATATATTTCAAGCGACAGGGTAAAAATTAAGCAACATCATTGGGGAGACAGAAAAAATACCAGTAAAAAACCTGATTGTATTGACAAATTCAAAACTAAACGAGGAGTTTCAGTATGTTAAAGTCTTAGCAGTTAATGAGCTTCTTGGCTATGTCAAATATTTCAAGCCAATATTCACAAATAGGGAGACAGAGGCAATTGCAAGTTATTTGCTCAACTTGAATGACCAAAAACATTTGACACAAAGAGTATGATGACAAAAGCAAAATCTTACTGCTGCCAACACAGGGTTAATACTTTATGCTACAATTGTTCAACAAAAGAGGAAGAAGTTTCAAATTGGCAATTACATAAAATAGAAGAGGATATTTTAAAAAACCTTTTGCCCTAGTGTAACCTAACCACAATGATGGCAGTGTTTCTGGCAAAGGAGGGGAATTTTTAGACATTCCGGTAGCGAAAATTTCGATCGGATATGCGTAAATTGGCTGCAAACACCGAACCTATATGTTCAAAGTGTCAATGTCGAAATTTAGCATTGCAGACAAGAAAGTAGCTAACGCGCTGATATTGCTGGTAATAGCTTTTGTACTATTGACTTTGGTACAGGATTTTTTGCGAGCGGAGTTGAAAAATTCTGCATTCTATTTTTCTGAATCATTACTGTATAGTTCATTTTGGTGGCTTTTTTTGCCATTACTGTTTATCCAGTATTTTGTTGTTAACCTTCAGCGTAAGAAGAGGATAGCGATTCTATTAGCTGTTATTTTGTTGCCTGCTTTTGTTCACCTGTTCGCTTTCCCGCTTTTAGTATCAGCTATTTCTTCGATAGTCTATTTTCATACCTATGGATTCCAACAGGTGTTAAGGTATACTTTATCAGAACAGGTTTACTTGTTGGTTATCATCTACTCCATCCCCGTTTTGATATTCTACTTTTTTCATAAAAAGCAGCATCCGTCTGCAAATGCGTCGGCTATTAGCGAAAAAAGTGATGTGTCTTTAAGCCAGTTTATCACCACTATCTTGGTGTCTGACGGCAACAAAAAACTGAATATCGTAGTAGCAGATATCTTTTATTTTTCGGCAAACCCACCTTATATTAATATTCATCTCGAAGGGAAAAAGTACCTGCACCTTGAAACTTTGAAATCCATGTCAATAAAATTGAACCCCAAGCAGTTTATTAGGGTGCATAAGTCGTCTATCGTAAATATTGAAATGGTTACTTCTTACACCACGCGGCTTAATGGCGACTATGATTTAACAATGAAAAACAACACCATTATCAGGGTAAGTAGAAATTTCGCCGGCAATTTCAAAAACCGGTTTGTCAAAATCCATCAGGATACAATAAAATGACCTCATCTTACAGCATCTAAGTTGATTATCAGCCTTCTAATAATGAAATTGTCAAATAAATTATTAGAAATGAATGCTAAAACACCTGTTACCTGTTTAGTGGTCATCACCAACTTTTTAATAAGTTGTAGTGGGCAAACAACCCCAAACACTTTACATCAGCCAGAAAATAAAGGCGTAGTTGGCGGGCCATTTGAAAACGGCGACTTTATGTACATTGGTATGCCAAAAAATATCAAAGCGGTTGATACCAGTGCGGGCTGGTTGCAGAAAGGACAAAAACTTTTAGTTACCGGCACCATTTATAAACTGGATGGCAAAACACCCGCATCCAATGTCATTCTTTACTACTACCATACCGATATAAATGGGGTGTACGCGGACAAGCGAGGGTTAGATCGTAGGGTGGTTAAACACGGATATATTCGTGGTTGGGTAAAATCGGATGCAAATGGCAAATATGCTATTTACACAGTTAGACCTGCACCCTATCCAAACACAGATTTCGAAGCACATATACATCCAACGATAAAGGAGCCGGAAATTGACAAGGAATATTATATAGACGAATTTGTATTTGACGACGACACATTGCTTACGGGTGCAAAAAGAAAGCGATTGGAAAACCGTGGTGGCAGTGGCGTTTTAAGATTGTTTGCCAAAGACAGCATACAAGTGGCAGAGCACAATATAATATTGGGACTTAATATTCCAAACTATCCTAGAACATTTACACCAGAACCGCGATCAGGACTACATATTGGTGAAGATCAACCTTCATTTAGTCCCTACCATGCTTTCGGTCCGGACAAAGGCGCCAAAACTTGTCTCGTTTGCAAATATGGGCGCTACCACGGTATATTATTTTTTGTAGGCAACAAACCGAATTGGGGAGAAACAAAAAAATGGTTAACATTTTTGGAGCAGCAAAGTGTTGAAAGGGGCAGGTACCTGAAAGCGTATTTTGTGTACGGAAACAACATTGACTACAACAATGAAAAACGGCAAAATCAATTGGAAAAAATTGGCAATGAATTAAAGTTAAAAAACATTGCGCTCACCTTCGTGCCCTCCTTTTCCGATATCGAAACTGATATACACTTAAGTAAAATTAACCCGGACGTGGAAAACACGTTTATTATTTACAAAAACAGAACAATCATTGACAAACATATCAACCTTAAACCAACGGAGGAAAACTTCGAATTGTTAGCCAAAGAATTAGACACAAATAGAGGCGACTATTTTGAATTAGACTGACTTTGGTATTTCAAAAGTGGATCGCAGAAACAAAGTATTCTCGTAAGTAAAAATAGAATTTGTAACTGGTATAACGAAACCTGCTCATAGCCCTTTCAGGCAAAATGCTTAACAGAACAATTTCGTCTTCCTTGCGGCGACCCAAATTTTCTGTCAATGAAAATCTGCAGCATCGGCGCGCAAAGCACAAACAATCGTATAAAATCACCGGTAAAATGATCTTTTCAATAATGACCTTTCTAACGCTAATAATGGCTTGTGGCAATGATGACGAGCTGCAGCCGACCAGCCCAACCGCCGATGTCCTTTATACCATGCCCGAAGAAACGGACACCCATGAGGGAACCTGGTTGCAATGGCCGCATGAGTACCAGTATGGCAAAACCTACAGAAACCGGCTGGACCAGACCTGGGTGGACATGACCAAAGAATTGGCATCCAGCGAGAAGGTTGACCTCATTGTGTATGATGAAACCGAACAAACCCGGGTTACGGCTTTATTGACCGATGCCGGCGTGGCGCTGACCAATATTGATTTCAGCATTTACAAAACCGACGATGTTTGGGTACGAGACAACGGCCCCATTTATGTGAAAGACAAAAATGGCAACTTGCAAATAGAAGACTGGGGCTTTAACGGCTGGGGAAACAAAGCAGCATTTGATAATTGCAATGCCATACCGGCAAAGATTGCGGCTAAGCAGGGTAAGACCGCCGTTGATATCAATGGCATCATGATAAATGAGGGCGGCAGTGTGGAAATTGACGGCAAGGGTACTTTGATGGCTTGTAAAAGTTCTATTCTAAACAACAATAGAAACCCCGGCATGACGCAGGCCCAGGCAGAGGCAATATTTACCAAATACCTGGGTGTCACCAACTTTCTTTGGCTCGACGGACAAGCAGGGCTGGAGATCACCGACCAACACATTGACGGCTTTGCGAGGTTTGGTAATACTACCACCATTGTAACCATGGAACAAGCCGACTTATTGGATTTTGATGTGCTGCAAACCGACATCGATAAACTTTTTGCGGCAAAGAATAAAAGCGGGCAAGCATACAATTTCCTGACCTTGCCACTATCGCAAAACGACGTGGTAACAACCTATGGCAAAAACCTGGGCTACAAAGGATCCTATTGCAATTATTATATTGCCAATACCAAAGTGCTAGTGCCGATATACAATGACCCAAACGACGCGGTTGCCATGGCTAAAATCCAAACACTGTATCCAACAAGAAAAGTGGTAGGCATCGACGTGAGAAATTTATATGCAAACGGCGGTATGGTGCATTGCGTAACACAACAGCAGCCACAATGAATAGAAAAATCCCCAGCCGCTAAAACCAACAATGTCAATTAAAACTGCCGCTTGCTTTCTGGCAATCCTTGTTGCGGTAAACCTTGCCGCTGGGCAGCGAGCCAAAGACAAGGAGAAAATTCATTCGTTAGAAGCACCGAAAGAAGACGTATGCAATTCGGCCGGGAGAAAGTATAATTTTGCAGCATGAGGTTTGAAAGCGTGTATAGCATATCGGCAAACAAGATCGAGTTTCAACGTTATCCTTTTTTCTTTAGCTCTCTGCAAACGAATAAACTGCTTACGCGCGATAGAATCAACGCCATCGACCTGAACAGCTTTCCGCAGTCGCTCATTATCGACAACCACGAAATCGTATTTGTGAATCACGACGACAAACAGTCGCTGGCTTCTTTTGCCCACAACAATACCATCCCGCTCTCCAGACATGTTGATACCTGGTCGATGCTGACCCGAAACTACCTCGACAATCAAGTGGATGAGCAAACCATTGAAGCCCAGAACCAAAAACTGGCAGCCATCGGTATTGATCAGCGGGCATTTAACCGAATCAATAAAATGCTTCGCTACACATTGACGGGCAGTACAGAATGGGTCTACCTCGGGCTATGGGATGTGCTGGCCATGAAACAGTACCGAAATCCATTTTATAGATTTTACGGAAAGCGTTACTATTGGGAATTGATGCGCATTGCCCTTCAAGGTAGTGCGTATACAATGCGTTGATATTTTTAATGCTTCTAGTTTTCATCCCCATGACCAGAATATTGTTCTGCAGTATAAGCCTGCTGCTTTTATTGTCGCCCGCCAAGGCCCAGGATACCATTCGCCTTGCTGACTACGGCTATATACCCGGCTCTCGTCAAAATGCCGTTCCTTATGTACAGCAAGCGTTGGCGGATGCTAAAAAAAGACAGCACCCGGTACTTGTCTTCGCACCTGGTCGATATGATTTCTGGCCGCAATACGCCACCGACAAAGCATATTTTGAAAGCAATACCGATGTTATTCCCAGCCGTCGTTGTCCGGTACTGATTGAGCAATTCAAAGCGCTCACCATCGAAGGCAATAATGCCGAATGGGTGTTTCATGATCGCGTGCAACCAATTACGATAGACAGCAGCGAACAGATTATCATTCGAAACCTGCACATCGATTGGGATATTCCGCTGACGGCGCAGGCGCAAATCAACACGGTGACCGACAACTACGTTGACCTGGCCATTAATGCCTACGAATCCCCCTATATCATCGAAGACGATAAACTGACTTTTGTGGGCGAGGGCTGGAAGAGCAGGGTATGGGGCGCGATGGAATTCGACAAAGACAGTAAACGCATCGTCGCACAATCGGGCGATAACTGCATGGGAGAAAACTTTCAGCATTACAAGGCTACCGAACTGGAAAAGGGGCTTGTTCGTTTGTCATACCCGGGTAAGCACAAACCCATAACGGGAAACTGGTTGGTGTTGCGCCACAGCGCCCGCGATCATGCCGGTGTTTTTATTGTGGGCAGCAAAGCGGTGCAAATTGAAAACCTCTACCTATACCATACCGCGGGGCTGGGCATCTTGTCGCAGTATTCGGCCGATCTTCGTTTTACCAATGTGCAGGTGGTGCCGAATGAAAAGAAGAACCGGATATTGTCGGGGCATGATGATGGTATGCATTTTTCCAATTGCCGCGGGCAAATTACCATCGATAGTTGCCGCTTCGCCTCGCTGATGGATGACCCGATCAATATTCATGGCACCTCGGTTCGAATCATTAAAAAGATTACCGATACCCGGTTGCGCTGTCGACTTATGCACGACCAGAGTATTGGTTTTAGCTGGGCGGATGCGGGCGATACCCTGGGTATTATTGAAAACGAATCGATGCGCACCGTGGGCAAAGCGGTGGTGGCTTCTTTTGTGCCGCAAGATCCTCGCGAGTTTGACATCGATTTAACTGCGCCCTTGCCGCCGGGTATTGGCGAGGGCGACGCGCTGGAAAACCTTCACTGGACACCCCATGTCTGGATCAAACGCAGTTTTTTCGGCAGCAACCGCGCACGAGGCATCCTCGTATCTACACCTGGCAGCGTGCTAATTGAAAACAATGTGTTTACCTCCAGTGGTTCTGCCATCCTGATTGCCGGCGATGCCAATGGCTGGTACGAGTCGGGCGCGGTTAATGACGTGCTCATCCGTAACAACCTGTTTCAGGATCCCTGCCTGACTTCTCTCTACCAATTCTGTGAAGGCATCATTAGTATCTATCCAGAGATACCCCACCCCGATAGTCGATATCCTTTCCACCGCAATATCCGAATAGAGTACAACACATTTCATCCGTTTGATTATCCGGTACTATACGCCAAATCAGTGCAGGGATTAACATTTAGCCACAACACAATCATTCGTTCCAAGCGCTATCAACCCTTTCACCACCGTCGCGCTATGTTGAGTTTCGACTGGTGTAGACAAGTGGAGATAGAAGACAACAAGCTGGAAGGCGATGTATTGGGCAAGAATATCCAACTGAAGGAAACACCTCGCAAGGAAATCAAGTTCAACAAGCAGCAGGGGCTACAGATAACCTTACAATAACTTCAGGATATCTTTCTCTATGGCTGCAGGCGTGGTGGTGGGTGCGTATCTTTTGTACGGCCTTCCGTCTTTGGTCACCAGGAACTTGGTGAAATTCCATTTTATACGACGCACCAAAAAACCAGGCAGCTTTTTCTTCAGGTATTTAAAAACCGGATCGGTATCCGGCCCGTTCACATTGGTTTTAGCAGTCAGTTGAAAATGCACCCCATGATTTATTTGGCAAACTTCTTCTACCGTTTCATTCGATTCTGGTTCCTGTCCCGCAAACTGGTCACAGGGAAATCCCAATACCACCAAGCCCCTGTCTTTATACCGTTGGTGCAAGGCTTCCAGGCCCTCAAATTGTGGAGCTAGTCCGCATTTAGTAGCTGTATTCACCACCAGCACCAGCTTCCCTTTAAAGGCTGAAAAAGGAATTGTTTTACCTGCCGGTGTTTTGGCACTTAAATCATAGAAATGTTCACTCATCGTTGTAAGGTAGCATTTTGTCTGTTTCGCCCCTCGGACCGCCTGATGCAAATCATGTTTTGCATTCAAACAAGCTGATTCTTGTCAGCGCTATGGCCTTGTGTAACAACGGTCACTGTAAGCCCCTATATAGAAAGGAACTTTGTATGGTCAATTAAAACAACCAACAAAACAAGGTTATGAA
>JAIUNW010000011.1 GCA_020161535.1 Bacteroidota bacterium
AAACTACATGAACTGAAATCCTGCCTGCCGGCAGACAAGTTTTCGCCAGCAAAAATGGTGGTCAGTTTGCCTCGGCTTTAGGTGGTCAATTTAATCGGCGCACGCAACTCTTGCTTGTAATGTTATTGATAGTTGCACTTTTCAGGAATAAACTCGGGCTAAAAAGAAGTGCCACCAAAGCGATTGCTACAATTAGCAAGATTTTTATTTTTCTCATTTTGTTATAATTTTAATTGTTGTTATTAATGATTTGACTTTTACTGTTGTTTTCCTAATTCTCTCATTACCACTTTCGCCATTTCTTTTGAACTGAAAGGGTTTTGACCTGTAATTAGGTTTCTGTCAACTACTACTTTTGATGTCATAGGGATAAATGATTTTCTATAATCCGAACCTCTTGACTTTAGTTCAGCTTCTAAATTGAAAGGGACTTTCTTCTTTCTGTTTGCCAAACTTTCTTCAAACCAATTGAATCCTGTAATGGTTTTATCTTTTATAAGATATTCCCCGTTTGATAATTTTACATTGAGTAACCCACCAACGCCATGACAAATGGCTGCTACAATTTTGCCATCTTCATATTGTTTTCGGATAATGTTTTGCATTAAGGTATCATTTGGGAAATCGTACATCGTACCATGTCCGCCAGCTAAATAAACAACATCGAATTTTTCATTTTCAACATCTTTCAATCTTTTGCTGTTTTTCAACAATGCAAGAAAAGCTGAATCGTTCCAATATTTCTTTGAAACTTTATCTAACGTGAATGTTTTAAGACTTTCTGGGTCGATAGGAACATTACCACCATTGGGACTTGCTATCGTTACCTGATAGCCTTTTGTTTCTGCGGCATGGTATAGATGGGTGAGTTCGCTAAGCCACAAACCTGTTTCCAAATTGCTATTAGCATAGGAATTGATATTTGTGACAATAATTAGGATTTTAATGAGATTCATTTTGGACCTATTTGATACTGCAAATTTCTATTGTAGTACCAAACAGCATGTAACCGAAAGAAGGAGGGTCGTAACAGAATCTCTGTTTTTCAATTGTACAGCTATTCTCTTGAAAATATTTGTAAACTTTTGGGTTGCAATGGACGGGAAAATAGAGTTATAGAATACAAGCCTGCTTTACTCCATCGTCCAAACTTTTGGCTTTGCGCTTTTCTGAGAGAATATACAAATCATCGCCTACTTTTCTATCCAAAAAATTTGCAAAATGCTGTGTAGAACGGCGGTTTTTATGCCCCAGCATTTTGCTTACACTTTCAATAGGTACGCCATCGCTGCCTTTTTTCCGAACAATGCAGCTTAAGTTTCCAGGTTTTCGGCGGTAATTACCGCTGTGTCTTTTAGCATTTGGTGCTGTGTCTCATAATCCTGCTGTTCCAGGGTTTTCAAGTAAGCTTTGAGGGCTTTTACATCTTCAGCGGAGCCGGTTACTTTTTAGCTGCCGGATTCCATTTTTCAGGCAGTACATATCTTGTGGCGGCCAGCTCGGTAATTTTTCCATCAATAGTGATGCGTAAATAAATGGGTGCGGTACCATTAGCATTGGTTTTGGCTTTCTTCACATCGAAGCGTAAACGGAAAGTTTTGTTCATGGTATGGCGACCTTTGAAAGTGTACAAAGTTGTTTCCGGGCCTGGCGGCAGACAAGATGTTCAAAAGCTGAACTGCTTGTTGAACCAGTGTTTCAGTGATTTCCAGTGACCTGTTTTATGATTTTGGAAACAGGTCACTGAATAGTTCAAAGAAGAAATAAGAATTGTTGGCTTTGTTTGGTAAGGCTACAAAACAAAAAACGCTGTAAAACCTTGATTTTACAGCGTTTTGTATCTTTTGTATTGATATTGGCGGAGAGAGAGGGATTCGAACCCCCGGACCTGTTACAGTCAACGGTTTTCAAGACCGCCGCATTCGACCGCTCTGCCATCTCTCCGGGCGCAAAATTAGGGTTTGCGCCTTTTTTGCAAAATTTATTTTCAGATAGGCCGCAATTGCCGACTGGTATTGGTTTTCAGCGCGTTGAATGGAGCTTCGGCCGCCGGAAACGGGTAATTTCATGGCATTTTTTGAGGAAATCGAAGCTAATTCCTGTAGCTTCTCCACCTAATTTTAGCCACTAAAGCGCCTTTACTGGTCGCCCTAAAGCATTGAACAACATGCCTGCCAAAAACAAATACTTACTGCCGTTTATCCTCGTTACCTCGCTTTTTTTCCTATGGGCCTTTCTGCACAATATCAATCCCGTGCTGATCCCACACCTTAAAAAAGCCTGTGAACTGAACGATACCCAAAGTGCCATGATCGACTTTGCCGTGTACATGGGCTATTTCCTGATCGCCCTGCCTGCCGGCTGGTTCATGAATAAATTCGGCTATAAAAAAGGTATCCTCCTGGGCCTCTTGCTGTATGCCGCCGGCGCCCTGCTCTTTATTCCAGCCGCCGGTGCCCGCAGCTACAGTTTCTTTCTTTTTGCCTTGTTTGTGATTGCCGCCGGTGCCACTTTTCTCGAAACAGTTGCCAACCCCTATATCACCAAATTAGGCGACCCCAAAACGGCCACCCAACGGCTCAATTTTGCACAATCCTTTAATGGCGCCGGGGCTTTTATCGCCCCCATCATCGGCGGAAAATTCATCCTGTCTGGCATTGAACATTCCAAAGAAGAACTGGCCGCCATGCAAGCCAATGGCACCCTTCAACAATACCTTCAATCGGAGGCCGATACGGTTAAAATGCCTTACCTGATCATTGGCATCGGCGTGCTCGTGCTGCTCGGCATTTTCGCCGCCACCAAATTGCCCGAAGGCGAAGACAACGAAGCAGCCAACGCCCATGAACACAGTTTCTCCTTTGCCGTGCTGAAAAATAAGCAGGTAGCCATGGCCGTTATGGCGCAGTTTTTTTACATCGGCGCCCAGGTCTGCATCGGCAGCTTCTTTGTTCGCTTCTCTCGCCATACCATGCAAATGCCCGAAAAAGAAGCGGCTTATATCTGGGGCAGCATCGCCATGGTGGGCTTTATGGTCGGTCGCTTTGTGGGCACTTTCTTAATGCGCAGCATCAAACCCGCCAAATTGTTGCTGATCTTTGCCCTGCTCTCCATCGCCTTGTTGGTGGTTGCCATGGTAACCGAAGGCAGTATCGCTGTATATAGCCTCGTGGCCGTGCCTTTCTTTATGTCGATCATGTTCCCGACTATTTTTGCGCTGGGCATCGACGGACTCGGTGCTGCCTCTCGCATGGCAGCCAGCCTGCTCGTGATGTCGATCGTTGGTGGCGCTGTCTTCCCCCTTATCATGGGCAAGGTTTCTGACCTCACCGGTGGCAATATTCAAATCGCCTATATCGTACCCACCATCTGTTTCATCGTGGTTGGTATTTTCGCATACAATCAATCGAAAAAAAATGTTCTCATACAAGGATAAAACCGTGGTAATAACCGGTGGCGCCAGCGGCATCGGAAAATCTGCCAGCCTCGCTTTCGCGCGACAAGGGGCCAGCGTACACGTCATCGAACTCAACGAAAACAATGTAAAAGACCTGCAGGCATCGCTTCACCAAGCATCTTTGCAAGCGGCTATCCATTACGGTGATGTTTCCGACCAGGAACGAATGGTTGCCATCATGGCATCCATCGGCAAAGTGGATGTGTTGGTCAATAATGCCGGTGTGTCGCATATTGGTCGTGTTACCAATACCAGTACGGCCGACTTTGAACGTCTTTTTCACGTGAATGTAAAAGGCGTTTACAATGGCATGTTCGCCGTTATTCCGCTGATGCAAAAACAGGGTGGGGGCGCTATTCTCAATCTATGCTCCATCGCTGCCTGGGTGGGACTCAGCGATCGTTTCGCATACTCCATGACCAAGGGCGCGGTATATGCCATGACGATTTCGGCAGCCAAAGATTACCTGGCCGATAAAATTCGGGTCAACTGCATTTCACCGGCCCGGGTGCACACGCCATTTGTAGATGGGTTTCTGGCAAAAAATTATCCGGGTCGCGAACAGGAAATGTTTGAAAAACTGAGCAAGTCGCAACCCATCGGCCGCATGGCCCATCCCGACGAAATCGCCACCCTGATGGTCTACCTTTGCAGCGACGAAGCCAATTTTATCACGGGAACCGATTACCCGATCGACGGCGGTTTCCTCACGTTAAATAGCTGATGAATGAAACTAGTAAGATTTGGTGCGCCTGGCAAAGAAAAGCCCGGCGTGTGCATCAACAACAAAAACTACGACGTATCCGGATTTATTACTGACTACAATGAGGCCTTTTTCGAAGAAGATGGTCTCAGCAACCTGGCGTCGATGTTGAAAAAATACGGCAACGATTTGCCGGAAGTTCCTGCCGGTGCACGCATTGGTCCGCCGGTTGCCCGCCCGTCAAAAATCGTGTGCATTGGCCTGAACTATGCCAAACATGCGCTTGAAACGGGTGCAACGCCGCCCACTGAACCGGTGATCTTCCTGAAATCAACTACCGCATTGTGTGGCCCTTTCGATGAAGTGATCATCCCGAAAAACTCGGTAAAAACCGACTGGGAAGTAGAGCTCGCCGTAGTGATTGGGAAGAAAGCATCGTATGTAAAAGAAGAAGAAGCCATGCGCTATGTAGCCGGCTATGCCTTGCACAATGATGTGAGCGAAAGGGAGTTTCAGATTGAACGTGGTGGCACCTGGGACAAAGGCAAGGGCTGCGATACTTTTGCGCCCATCGGTCCCTGGTTGGTAACGACCGACGAAATCGCCCATCCGCACCAACTTCGGTTATGGCTCACCGTGAATGGAAAAAAAATGCAGGACAGCAATACCAACGATTTTATTTTCGATATCCCGAAAGTGATTGCCTATACCAGCCAATTCATGACACTCTTACCGGGCGATATCATCTCGACAGGTACGCCCGCCGGTGTGGCCATGGGACTGCCTGACAAACCTTATCTGCGCCCGGGCGATAAAATGGAACTGGGTATTGACGGACTTGGTGTTTCTGCACAAACCTGTATTGCTTATGCGGCGTCTTGACGCACATGTACATTTCTGGCAATTCGATCCCCAACGCGACGCGTGGATCAACGATGATATGCGGGTATTGCAACGAGACTTTCTGCCCGCCGACCTGGCACCCATCCTGACAGAAAACGGATTTGACGGTTGTATTGCCGTGCAAGCTGATCAATCGGAAACCGAAAACAGGTTTTTACTGACACTTGCCCAGCAAAACCCTATCATCAAAGGCGTGGTCGGGTGGATCGATCTTTTATCGCCCGCAGTAGAAGAGAAGTTACAAGAAAAGCAACCCATACTGAAAGGGTTCAGGCATATTCTGCAAGGCGAACGCAACCGGCAGTTCATGTTACAACCGGCTTTTCTAAACGGCGTGAAGACCCTGGGTAAATATGGGTACAGTTATGATATTCTTATATATCCCGACCAGTTGCTATATGCATCGCATTTTGCCGCATTGTGCGATAACCAGAAACTGATCATCGACCATATCGCCAAACCGGCGATTGGCCGGAACGATACCAAACAATGGGCGAAGGATATCCGCGCCTTCAAATCGATGACCCATGTGTATTGTAAACTATCGGGTATCATCACCGAATGTGACTGGAAAAACTGGCAGCGCGATGAAATTGCATCGCGGGTAGACACGGTGCTGGAAACATTTGGCATCGATCGATTGTTATTTGGGTCAGACTGGCCGGTTTGCCTGCTGGCGGGCGATTACCGGCAGGTAGTGGAACTGGCCGCTTCTTTTTGTAGCGAAGCCGAACAGGAAAAACTATTCTACAAAAACATTCAAGCATTTTACAACTGTTAATACATGGATTTACAATTGAAAGGGAAAGTAGTATTGGTAACAGGCGGTGCCAAGGGCATTGGTGAGGGCATCGTGCGCGCGCTGGCCAAGGAGGGCGCCATTCCCGTTATCATTGGCCGCGATGAAAAAGACAACCAAAAGTTGGCGGATGAATTGCTGGCTGCCGGACAGGAATGCATGCACGTAAAAGCAGAATTGTCGGCGCCAGAAGCACCACAGAAAGCCGTGCAGGCCGTGGTGGCGAAATATGGCCGTATTGACGGGCTGGTCAACAATGCCGGTAAGAACGATGGCGTGGGGCTTGAAAGTGGCAATTATCAGTCGTTCATTGATTCTTTGCATAGAAACCTGGTGCATTATTACCTCATGGCGCATCATGCCCTGCCTTATTTGAAAAAATCAAACGGCAGCATTCTCAATATCAGTTCCAAAACAGCCGAAACCGGCCAGGGAAATACATCGGCCTATGCTGCGTCGAATGGCGGTCGCAATGCGCTCACCCGCGAGTGGGCGGTAGAATTACTGCCCTATCACATACGCGTAAATGCGATTGTTGTTGCAGAGTGTTGGACGCCGCAATACGCTACCTGGATTGAAACACTGCCCGATCCCCAGGCGAAACTGGACGCCATCAACAAACGCATTCCGCTTGAAAACCGGATGACTACCACAGAAGAAATTGCGAATACAGCCGTGTTCCTGCTGTCGCCACGTTCCAGCCATACCACGGGTCAACTCATTCATGTTGATGGTGGTTATGTTCACCTTGATAAAATCATACAAGATTAAACAGCTTACTATGTCTGCCGCTATTTTGCAAATTCATCCCGACGATAACCTGCTGGTGGCCCTGCAAGACCTCTCTGCCGGTCAGGTAGTGCAATGGAAGGGTGAAGACTATGAGTTGGCCGACAATATCCCCGCCAAACATAAATTCAGCATGCAGCCACTGGCTGTTGGTGCGCCCGTCTTTCTTTATGGTGTAACGGTGGGCAAAGCCACCAAGCCAATTCCCAAAGCGGCATTGATTAGCACCGAAAACATTAAGCATGCCGCTGATGCTTTCGATTATCGTGCTGTCGATTATCATTGGGACAAGCCCGATGTCAGTGCTTTTGTTAACCGCACGTTTAATGGGTATCATCGCAGTGATGGCAGAGTAGGTACAGCCAATTACTGGCTTTTCATTCCCACCGTATTTTGCGAGAACCGCAATCTCGATGTCATCAAAGAGGCCTTGGTCAATGAGTTGGGTTACGGGGTAACGGACCAGTATAAACGCTATACCGAACAACTGGCTGATGCCATTCGCAAGGGCGATGATTTATCGACCGTGCAATTTCATCCAGGCACACCGGTACAGCAACGTGTTTTCGCCAATGTAGACGGCATCAAATTTCTTAACCACGATGGTGGTTGTGGTGGTACGCGCCAGGATTCAGAAACCCTGGGTAGACTGCTGGCCGCCTACGCCAACCACCCGAATGTGGGCGGCATTACGGTGCTGAGCCTGGGATGCCAGCACCTGCAAACAAATGATTTTCTGCAATCGTTGAAAGCATTGAATCCTGCTTTTGATAAGCCGCTGTTCGTGTTTGAGCAACAACAAGCTGAAAGTGAAGCGCAACTCGTCAGCATGGCGATCAGGCAAACTTTCGAGGGTCTCAAAGAAATCAACCAACAACAACGGCAGCCCGCGCCTTTGTCGAAACTCACCATTGGCGTAAAATGTGGCGGCAGTGATGGCTTTAGCGGTATATCTGCCAATCCGGCGGTGGGCCATACGGCCGACATGTTGGTGGCCCTTGGTGGCACCGTGTTATTGGCTGAGTTTCCGGAACTCTGCGGTGCCGAACAGGAGATGATTGACCGGGCGGTAGACGAACCCACCGCGCGTAAATTCATCCGCCTGATGAATGATTACAATCAACTCGCACACCAGGCAGGATCTGGCTTTCACATGAACCCATCGCCCGGTAATATTCGCGACGGACTCATCACCGATGCCATCAAAAGCGCGGGCGCTGCACGCAAAGGTGGCATGAGCCCCGTAACCGATGTACTCGATTATACCGAGCCGGCTACCAAACCGGGGCTTAACCTGGTATGCACACCGGGTAACGATGTAGAAGCAACCACGGGCAAAGCCGCTGCCGGTGCTACGCTGATTTTGTTTACCACGGGTTTGGGTACGCCCACGGGCAACCCTATTTGCCCCACGATAAAACTGGCTACCAATACCAAACTCGCCAAGCGCATGCCTGATATCATCGACATCGATACCGGTGCCGTGATTCGCGGCGAAAAAACCATTGCTGAAATGGGCGCAGATATTCTCGCTTTTTGCATCAAAGTAGCCAGCGGTGAAATTGTGCCCAAGGCCGTACAACTTAACCAGGATGATTTTATCCCGTGGAAAAGAGGCGTTAGCTTATAAAAATTATTTATCGGCCTTCTTCATCTGGTTGATCCAGTCCTGTACCAATTTGACACCCTCGTGGTGTATCAAAGTGCGGCCCAGTTCGGGCATAGCAGTACCAGGTTCGGTGCTGTTCATGCGATAGGCAAGTATAGATGATTTGGCATCGCCTGGCACGAGATCATAATTTAAACCACCGGCACCGCCACCGGCTGATACCGGCTCTTTGTTGATGCCGAGGTGAATTGGTTTTGTTTCTTCGTATTGTAAAAAGAGGCCGGTGTTTACAGCATCACCACCCGGCATATGACAGTGCGCACAATTCACATCGAGATAGGCACGGGCCCTTTCGGTTATACTATACCGTTTGTCGTCTTGCCAGTTGGGCAGGAGCGGAATTTTCTCCGCCGCCGGCAACCCTTTTAATCGCCCTTTTGCCGACCAGGCCTGCAACTGATTGCCAATATGCGCATCGGCGATGAAATTCAGGTTGCGGGCCTTGGGACCGATGGGAATCAGGATATTGTTGTTGTTGTGACAACGCTTACAATCATTGGTATTGGGCACCAGGTAGTTGGTGTGTACCAACTTATCGTCGGCATTGCGCAGGGCAATGGGGATATTAGCACCGATGATGGTTTTCACGGCGTCTGTTTGTGCCTGGTTCCAAACATAGTCCATCACTTTCCAGTGGTGGTCGAAAGGATCTTTGAACAACATGCGGGTTTCAATCAGCACTTTCTGCCTTAATGAATCGATGTAAGAAAAAGACTTCAGGATAAAAGTAGAATCAGGAAAGTCGAGAACGCCTGAATCGCGGTACTGCATGGCTTGCCCCGCGGGTAATATGATAAACCGATCTTTCACCGCATAGTCAGTAAATAAGGGCGTGATGAGTTCATACCGGTCGCCATTGTTCCTGACCAACTGCGCTTTCATCTCGCCTTGAAAGAAACCATACTGCGACAATTTTTCGGCAAACACAAATTCATTGCTCACTCTTTGGCTGGCGTTTTTTTGGCGGCAACTTTCCATCCAAGTCATCAAACAGGCCCCTGTAGCAATGACCAAACTGATATAGCGAATCGACTTTTTCATGCTGGTAAACGGCGTGCTTTTTTATTTGCAGTTGAATGGCGTCATGTCTAAACTTGGCTTCCAAAGTTTTGGTGTGCTCACGTGCATAAAGTCGGCATCGACAAACAGGTTATCGCCCGTTTGATGAATGCACAATGAATCGGGGTTGGCCGCTGTTTGTTTGGTAAGCAGGTTAGAAGAAATGCCATCGTACATGATCAGCGGTATTCGTTTGTTTTTGCGATCTGGAAACTGCGCTTTCAATTGCTGCTCTATGCCTACCAGGATTTTACCAATATGGTGTTCATAAGCCGCCGCAGGAAAGGCAGTATCCATTTGCAGGGTATTGTCGTGAATGTTGATATGCGAAGAGATCGGGTTGTATTGTTCGCTGATTTTTTCTGCTGCTTTCTCATCTACCGCAAAACCCGAAGCGAGGGTGATGGCTGAACTGTTGTTGTTGATGATCTTATTGTCGAATATTTCCACATTAGAAGTGGCAAGAATGATCACGCCGCTACCGGGCGCCGCATTGCCTACACCCCAGTAAGTACCAAAACTGCCCGCCTTGGCGAAGTTCCTGAAATTGTTATCGTGCAGGTTGTTGCGATAAGCTTTTACATGTCCGCCACGCTGCGATAGTGCCGGCAGGTCAAACACCAGAAAGCCGGCTGTATTGTTGTAAAATTCATTGTCGTACACTTCTGCATGCAGCGTGTTTTCAATTTCGCAACCCGCAACGTTTTTGGCGGCTTTGCAATGTCGAACAATGGCCGTATCAGACTGCCCAACATAAATGCCGGCATCAGACGAGCCTTCTGCATAACAGTTCTCGATCAAAATGTTTTTACACAGCACTGGATAAATGGCATAACCGCCACTGGTAGAGTCCGCCGTTTTCCAGGTAGCATGCAGACCAGACACGATGATGTCGCGCGATTTGTTGATCTTGATCAGGTCACCTTTTGAATCGCGAATATGCATGTCTTTTACCACCAGCCCTTTTACATCGGTGATGCGGATGCCTTCGCCTCCGGTTTTTTGTCCCGAGAAATCCAGTATGGTTTTGTCAAATCCTTCGCCCTTTAATTCAATATGATTAACGCCGGTGATGCTGAGGTTATCGAAGGCGTATTGCCCCGCTTTCAGCAAAATCGAGGTGCTGTCTTTGATACTGAGAAAAGCTTCCATGATTTTCTGCTCATCGCCCGGGCCAAAAGCCAATTCGGTTTTGTAAGAACGGGTATCTTCTTTCTTTTCCTGGCAACCTGCAAGTATCAATCCAGCAAGGAACAGGAGGGAAGCAAATTTTCGTATGTGCATGATCGTTGGCATTGTTCGCTTAAAAAATATTGTAAGCATAAGTGATATAATACACGGCGCCGATTTTCGGGTTGGCGATACCGGTAGAATAATATTTGTTCGTGATATTGGTGCCGCCCAGGCGAATGCCGCTTCTGGCCTTCACGAGTTTATAACTCACCTGTGCATCCAATACAGCCGAAGCTGGCACACGGCCTTGCGCCAATCCACCTGAAACTACGTAGAAATAGCCGGGTTTGTACCGGAATGTAGTGCCGAAACTCCACAATTTCTTTTTGCCCAGGCCGCTATTGCTGAAGTCAGCATTGAAATGATAATGCGGGGTGTTAAAATTATTGATCTGTGAATTGTTGCGGTTTTTCAGGTAGTCGGCATAGTAGTTCAGTTTAAACAGAAAACTTTTGCCCATATCAATACTCAGGCTGGCCGCATAGCCATAGGTGTTTACGGTTTGTTTGCCGTTGAAGGCGATGTTATACACCACATAAGTACTTTGGTCGTTGAAAGCACTGGGATCGTTGGTGCCCGGCGTATTGGCTACATCGGCATACCCGATGAAATTTTGCCAGGTAGAAAAATAGCCCAGTACATCCAGTAATACCCTTTTGCTGATCATGCTGGCATAACCGAGTTCAAACGCATTCACCGAAGCGGGTTTGATATCATCGTACAAAAAGCGTTTCAACGAATCGGCATCGCCCGAACGCTGGTAGGCCCGCACACTGCTAAGGGTGTAGGGCGCGTACTGGTTGAAATGATAGTGGTCGTTCAGCAGCAGGTTGGAACCACCCGATGAATAACTGTTGTAACCGTTCATGGTGTGTTGCAGTGCCTGGATATTCGACGGAAAACTATAGGCGTTCTGGTAAGAGAAGCGCAGGAAATTATCTTTTGCTAATTCATACACCAGCGATGCGCGCGAAGTGACGCGTGGTTTGGTGAAAAGGGTGTTTTTGTCGTAGCGGAAAGAGGCACTGATATCAAGTTTGTCGCTGATGAGTTTTTTCGACAACTGCAGGTAAGCACTGTATTCGTTCACGCGAATGGGTTTGCCTTCGTCGGGGAACAGGGTATTCTTGCTGTTCAGGTTGTACAGCCGCCAGTTAACACCGGCAATGACCCGCATAAAAGGAATGAGGTCGGCAAAACTATATTGGTATTCGGTATTGTACAATCGACTTCTGTCTTGGAACAAAGTACCACCCTGCGGTATGGGCAAACCGGCAATGCTGTCTTTCAGGTGGTGGAACAAATCACTGCTCACGCCCGGCCGGCCGATATCGGCATAGCCACGGGCCGACTGGTTGGCACTCATCATATCAGCGCCACCAGCCAATGCCGTTAGCAGTGCCACCGTGTATTGAGGATACCAGCCATCGCCCGTATTGCCGTCGTAACTCGGCTTCCAGGCCTCGTTGATGTATTGCGCTGTTGGACCCGATACCAGGGTCTTGCCTGAATTCTCGGCGGTGGTATAACTGCGCAGAAACCAGTTTTTGCTTTTCAATTCGAGGCGATACTGGCTCACTTTAAAATCTTTCAACTGGTAACGGGTATCGTTGGTGTACACCACATTACCCGTACCATAGGTGCCGGAGGCAATCAGTTCCAAGCGTGGGTTGAATTTATAGCGAATTTCGCCATTGAATTTGAGCAGGCTGGCGTTGTTATCGAGGTAGCCGTATTCGGGATAACCGGTGCGTGATACATAATAAGGACTGCCCAGCATTGGCTCTACCAGGGGCGCCAGGTCGGGCATGGCCTGCATGGCACCTTCCAGGAAGGGACGAATATCAACACTGGTGGCGCCGCCATAATAATTGACGCCATTGTAATTGGGATCGGTGTATTGTGTACCCGGACCGTTTTTATTGGTACTATCGGTTGCTACCCAGTCTTTGGCCCGGGTGTATTGCGCATTGAGTTTAAACGCCAGTTTGTCGTTGATCTTTTTGCCCCAGCGAATGGTCCAGTCGTAATACGGAGAAGCGCCTACAGGGTCGCCGGCTTTCTTTCCATTTACATGGTTCACACCCTGCGTAATCAGGATGCTCAGTCCCTGGTATTTAAACGGATCTTTGCCCGTCATAATCATGGTGCCGTTGAGTCCGCGTGAGCCATACAAGGCAGACGAAGCACCCGACAACAATTCTATATTATCCACGTCCAGTTGGGTGAGCCCAATGGCGGTACCGAGGGGGAAATTTAGTCCCGGTGCCTGGTTGTCCATACCATCTACAATCTGCGTAAAATTGGTATTGCCGCTGGTGTTGAAGCCGCGGGTAGTGATGCTGGTAAAACCGAGACTGGATACCGTTACATCAACGCCGCGTAAACCCTGCACCATATCTATATAATTGAGTTGCGGTGCGCGCTGGATATCTTTTGCACTGAGTTGTTCAATGGTAACCGGCGCAGTCAGTTTTCTTTGCACGGATCTGCTGGCAGAAACCACCACTTCCTGGCCGAGGCTGGGTGCTGTTTCCAATTCGATCTCGATATTACCTGCATTGGAAACACTGATTTCCCGTTGCTGGTAACCAATGGATGAAACCAATAATACGGCGGGCGTGCCGGCACTGGCATGAAAAGAAAAACGGCCGCGGTCGTCGGTAAATGCCCCGCTTCGGTACCCTTTAACAATACCGATACGCCTGGTATGCCCAAATGGGTGGAAGCGTCGGTTATTTTTCCTTTGAACAAGGTTTGGCTACTGGCACTCAGCGTAGAAAAAATAAAAAAGCTTAGCAGGAATGAGTAGAATCTCATGGCAAAAGTTTTGGGTTTACAGCAATCGCAAACAATTCCTCACTTACACCTAAGTTAATAATTATTTGAACATTGTATCAGAATGTTCAAATTTTTAAAAACTAATTTTTTTAAATTTGACTGTTATATTTAGCATGAAAACAAACCAGATGCTGAAAAAGGAGGCTGTAAAGAAGAAAATAGGGAAGGCAGCCATGCAGTGTTTCCGAAAGTATGGGCTGGAAAAAACGACGCTCGACGATATCGCCAAGGCGGCGGGTATGTCGAAGACCGGTTTCTATTATTATTTCAAAAACAAGGAAGATATTTTTCTGGAAACGGCTTTTGAAGAGGGCTGGGCCTTTTTGGCCGACCTGCAGAAAAAAACCGCCAGGAAAAAAGACATCGGCAAAAAGATATGGTATTATTTACAGTCGCGTTTTCTCTACTACGAACATGTATTGCGCGTTAGTAAAGTGAATACGGTTACCTTAAATACCATCCTGCCTTCTTTTTTCAATCTCTACGACGAGATGCGGGAGAAAGAAAAAGAATACCTGAAGCAGGTATTGCAATTGGCCGTGGCCCAGGGCGCTTTGAAAAAGATCAATGCTGCCCAAACGGCTTCGCTCCTGATCAATGTAAGCGATGCGCTCAAACACAGTACCGAACAAAAGAGTATCTTGAGAGGTGAGGAGAAGGTCGATTATCGCCAATCAATGGCCGACCTCAAACTTTTTGTAGACCAGGTAATTCACAATGCCCTGCCATAATATGCGCTGTTTGCTGCCTGTCATATTGCTGATGATTACTGGCTTGATGGCCTGCAACAACAATAATGTCCAGGTGAAAACGACGCCCACTTTCAAGCTCATCCCCACGCCCGAATTCAGTTTCAATAATTTTGTTGATTGTAATATGGCTTCGGTTTGGGTGGGTGATAGCTTTCGGATCTTTCCTGGTAAGTATGGGGAGGATCCATTGTGGGGCGCGGCCGATGATTTGAAATACAGGGCTGCTACCTCGGTGGACAGTGTATTTCTCGCGAAGCCGGAACAGTTTGTTCGGCCACATTTGCCCCCGAATGCCCCCGTGGGTCAACCCGGCTTACATGGCGCCATCTGGTTCGAAACACTTTACCAGGACAGTACCGATACCAGCGGCAAAACTTTGTACGCACTTTATCACAATGAAAATTATCCGGAAACATTGCCATACGACAGTGCTTCGGGTATTGGTTACCGTGATATCGATTGGCCCCAGGGGCTAAAAGGCGCGGGCACCAAAACCGCTGTTTGCCGAATCGGCATCATGAAATCGACCGATGGGGGCAATAGTTGGGCCGACAAAGGCATCATTCTCGAAGACCTGCAACCCCGGCTCATCCTGCTGCCACACAATAACAGCATCAATTTTGCCGGTGGAGTAGGCGATCCTTCGGCCGTGGCCCAGGGCGACTACCTCTATATTTTTTACGGTGAATATGGCTATCCCGGTACTTACACGCGCACCAGTTACGACAGCCTCCTTGAATGGAGCGGACAATGCGTAAGCGTGGCTCGAATTGCCCTCAAAGACCTCGACCAACCGGTGGGCAAGGCCAGCAGGTGGGATGGGAAATCATTTTCCGCCGAAGGCAATGGCATCGGGAAGCCGGTAGCAGCGCTGCAAATTCCGGTGGCCAAGGGCGGCGGACCAACCTCCTCGGCCGCAGCAAAATACTATTGGGGGCCGTCTGTGAGTTGGAATGATTACCTGCACTGTTGGGTGATGTTGATGGCAAGGGCCGAAGGACCAAGTTGGAAGGGCAGCCAGGTGTATATATCCTTCAACCAACAGGCTGATTTGGGCAGTGCCGACCATGCCCAACAATGGAGCGAACCACAATTGCTGTTGGAAGTGCCGGGTCATACTGTGTGGTACCCATCGCTGCAACCATTGAATACCGTTGAAGACCGAAAAGCAGGTTACACCTCGGTGCGCTTGGGCAGAAAGGCCCGCCTGTTTTATAAACATTCAGATGAGGGGCGCTATCTGTCGAAATACCTGCTTGAATTCCAGTCGGCACAAAGCCGTTAACTTCGCGCTTCCATGAAGCAACTTTCGGTTATCAATAAATATTTCTGGAAATACCGCTGGCGGTTCTCTCTGGGGATATTGTTCATCGTGCTGTCGAACTACTTTCGGATACTGAGTCCGCAGATAACCGGCTATGTGATCGATGCGGTCGAACGACTCTTACCGGGTTATTCGCCCAAGCCCAATACCCATTCCTACGATCCCGCTGTGCGTCAATTGGTCGGTTTTACCAGCGATTTGCCTTTCAGTCAAATGTTGCTTACTTCCGGCCTGGTTTTACTAAGCACGGCCTTGCTCAGTGGGTTTTTTCTTTTCCTTACGCGGCAAACCATCATCGTGATGAGCCGTCACATCGAATTCGACCAGAAGAATGAAATCTATCAGCACTACCAATTGCTCGACCTGCGTTTTTACAAAGAAAATCGCACGGGCGACCTCATGAACCGGATTGCAGAGGATGTGAGCCGGGTGCGCATGTATACCGGTCCGGCGCTGATGTACTTTATCAACCTGGCCGTTACCATCGGGTTTAGTTTGTACTATATGTTCACCGCGAATGTAAAACTTACATTCATTGTGCTGGCGCCGCTGCCCTTGCTCGCGTTGACCATTTACTATGTGAACACCATTATCAACCGAAAAAGCGAGCGGATCCAACAATTGTTGTCCACGCTTACTACCACGGCGCAGGAATCCTATTCGGGCATCCGGGTGATCAAATCATTTGTGCAAGAAAAAGCCCAGGCAGATTATTTTGAAGAAAACAGCGAGGAATACCGGAACAGTTCCATCGGACTGGCAAAAATGGAAGCGATTTATTTTCCATCGATGGGTTTGATGATCGGCATTAGTACTTTGTTGACCATCCTGGTGGGTGGCATCTATGCCATGCAGCCCGGCGCTAATGTAACGTCGGGCACCCTGGCGGAGTTTGTGATGTATATCAATATCCTGACCTTTCCGGTGAGTGCTATTGGGTGGACGGCCAGTATGATCCAGCGGGCTATTGTGTCTCAACGACGCATCAACGAATTTTTGCAGATGCAGCCACGCATCATGCAGCCCGCCGCGCCACTATCGCCCCAACTGCACGGAAATATTGATTTCGATCAAGTCAATTTCACTTATGAGCATACCGGTATCCAGGCTTTCAAGAATTTTAATCTGCAAATAAAGCAGGGCGAAAAAGTGGCTTTGTTGGGTCGAACCGGCAGCGGAAAAACCACCCTGGCGCAGTTGCTGTTGCGCATGTACGATCCCATTACCGGTAGTATCAAACTGGAGGGCGTAGACCTAAAAGAGATGGACCTCAAACATTTGCGGCAGCAGGTGAGTTATGTGCCGCAGGATGTTTTCCTGTTCAGCGACAGCATACGAAACAATATTGCTTTTGGGATGGAAACGGTAGACGCCGCCGCGGTAGAGCAGGCGGCCAAGGCGGCCAGCATACACCAGGAGATAATGGGTTTTGCCGAGCAGTATGATACGATGATCGGGGAGCGGGGTGTGACGCTGAGCGGCGGACAAAAACAGCGGATCAGCATAGCGCGGGCCCTGCTGAAGAACCCCGATATCATTGTATTTGACGACTGTTTAAGTGCCGTAGATGCAAAAACAGAAAAGCAGATCATTGGCAACCTCGACACTTTTTTACGGAACAAAACCGCCATTATCATTACGCACCGCATTTTCTCCCTTTTCCAGTTTGACAAAATAATCGTGTTGGAAAACGGGCAGATTGCCGAAATGGGCACCCATGCTGAATTGATGGGCAATGGCGGGTATTATCAATATTTATTGGAACACCAGCAGGAAGAACCCGAAGAAGAACCGACCGAAAAAAGCTAGAGGTAAACACTTAGACCCCTAAGAAAGTTTTGTAAAATTTTGTGAATTGCTGAACAACTCCTTTATTTGCTTCTCTTAACTGACCGAAAATTACAAACTGTTAAAAATACAATTGTGGCGTACGATAACAATGACAAAAAGATGGAGAGTGTTTACAGCAAGCGGATCAGAGCGGGAAAACGCAGAACCTACTTCTTTGATGTACGTGCAACCAGAAGCAACGACTACTACCTGACGATCACCGAAAGCCGAAAGAAATTTGACGACAATGGCTACGATCGTCACAAAATCTTTTTATATAAAGAAGACTTCAATAAGTTTTTGAAAGCATTGACCGAGGCTGTTGATTATGTGAAAACAGACCTGATGCCCGATTTTGATTTTGATGCCTATAACCACGATAACCTCGACGAAAACGGTGAGTTCATTGACTCTCTACCAAGTGAGCACATCGCCAGCCAGGTTACACCTGCAGCACCTGTAACAGCAGCACCTACGCCGGCTCCCGAGCCTGTAGTAACGGCATCTGCTGTGCCACCTGCGGCTACCGACCACGAAGAGGTTGATAAGTGGTAATACCGAGACAGACCAATTGCTTAAAAGATTCAGCCTCCTTCGGGAGGCTTTATCTTTTAAATTTTACCTTTTCTCTGTTCTTCTCCGCAAATCGTTTGTCTTTTTTGTCACTCCTTTGTCATATTCTGTTAAATTTGCTGAAAATTTATCGCACGGATGAAATGGTCTGAATTCTTCACGTCGTCGATTGGAAAGAAATTCGTGATGTCCCTTACCGGTTTGTTCCTGATCGCTTTTTTGATAGTCCACGCCAGTATTAACGCCTGTATTTTCGCCGATCTACCCGTTTTTGATGCAAACGACAACGGCGAGATCTTCAACAAGGCCGCTCATTTCATGGGCGCTACCATCCTGATCCGGATACTGGAGTATGGCTTATTCCTCTTTTTCATATTGCATATCTACCAGGGTTACCTGTTAACCGTGCAGAACAAATCGAAAAGAAGTGTTGGTTATGCCGTCAACCTGGGCAACCGCGGCAGCAAATGGTACAGCCGCTCGATGGCATTACTCGGCACACTCATCCTGCTATTCCTGATTCTCCACCTGGGCCATTTTTGGGTAAAAGCCCGTTTCCTGCACAACCTGGCACCAGTTACTTATAATGGGGTGGAGATGCACGATATGTTTGCTGAAATGAAAATGGTTTTTGCACAACCTTGGGTGGTGATTGTGTACGTGCTGGGTTGTATTTCCCTGGCCTATCACCTGGCGCATGGCTTCCAGAGTGCCTTTCGCACGCTGGGTGTTCACAACAACCGCTACAATATCATCCTGACCTCTTTGGGCTATGGCTTTGCCATCATTGTTCCACTGGTGTTTGCACTGATGCCCATTGCTATGTACCTGGGCTGGGTTGCTTGATTATTAAATCCTGATTTATCCGCATATGCTCAACTCTAAAATTCCATCGGGACCGTTGGCTGAGAAATGGACAGAATTCAAGGGTCACTGTAAACTGGTGAATCCCGCGAATAAAAGAAAGCTTGAAATCATTGTAGTGGGCACAGGCCTGGCTGGCGCTTCGGCGGCCTCTTCGCTTGGTGAACTGGGGTATAAGGTGAAAGCCTTTTGCTTCCAGGATTCTCCCCGTCGCGCGCACAGTATCGCCGCACAAGGCGGTATCAATGCTGCCAAAAATTACCAGAACGACGGTGATTCTGTATTCCGTCTTTTTTATGATACCATCAAGGGGGGCGACTACCGGGCGCGCGAAGCCAACGTGCATCGCCTTGCTGAAGTAAGTGGGAATATTATTGACCAGTGCGTAGCTGCCGGTGTTCCTTTTGCCCGTGAATATGGCGGTTTGCTGAGCAACCGTTCATTTGGTGGAACGCAGGTGCAGCGTACATTCTATGCCGCCGGACAAACAGGCCAGCAATTGTTGATCGGCGCTTACCAAAGTCTTGAACGCCAGGTGGCCTTGGGCAATGTGGACATGTATGCCCGCCACGAAATGCTTGATATCGTGATCATCGATGGAAAAGCGCGTGGTATCATCGCTCGTAATTTAGTAACCGGTAAATTGGAACGCCATTTCGGTCACGCCATCTTGTTGTGCACTGGTGGCTATGGCAACGTGTTTTATTTGTCGACCAATGCCATGGGCAGCAATGTAACCGCCGCCTGGAAAGCCCACCTGAAAGGCGCTTATTTTGGCAATCCTTGCTTTACGCAGATTCACCCCACCTGTATTCCGGTGAGTGGCGACCACCAGAGCAAGCTGACCCTGATGTCAGAATCACTGCGCAACGATGGACGCATCTGGGTACCCAAAAAACAAAACGACAACCGTCGACCCAACGAAATACCCGAAGAAGAACGCGATTATTACCTTGAAAGAAGGTATCCTGCCTTTGGTAACCTCGTACCGCGCGATGTGGCCAGCCGTGCCGCCAAAGAGCGTTGCGATGCTGGTTATGGCGTGGGTAGTTCCAAACAGGCGGTGTACCTCGACTATGCCGATGCCATCCACCGGTACGGTAAAGGCGAAGTGAATAAACGCAACCTGCACAATGTAAGCGAAGAAGAAGTGGTGAAGTTGGGCAAGGAAGTGGTGAAAGAGAAATACGGCAACCTTTTCGATATGTACGAAAAGATCACCGGTGAGAATCCCTATGAAGTGCCCATGCGGATCTATCCCGCGGTTCACTACACCATGGGCGGTTTGTGGGTGGACTACGAGCTGATGACGACGGTGGTGGGTTTGTATTGCCTGGGTGAAGCCAATTTCAGCGACCACGGGGCCAACCGCCTCGGAGCTTCTGCGCTGATGCAGGGCCTGGCCGATGGTTATTTTGTGATTCCGTATACCATGGGTAATTACCTGGCGGATGATATCATGACCAAGGCAATTCCAACCGATCACCCGGCGTTTGTGGAAGCAGAAAAAGCGGTGGCCGATCGAATCAACCGACTGATGAATATCAAGGGCAAGCAAACCGTGGAGAGCATGCACAAGCGCCTCGGCAAGATCATGTGGGAGAAATGTGGCATGGCGCGCAATGAAGCTGGTCTCAAAGAAGCGATTGTTGAAATACAGGCATTGAAGAAAGAGTTTTGGCGTGATATCCGGATACCGGGCAGCATTGAAGAGATGAATCCCGAGTTGGACAAAGCCAATCGCGTGGCCGACTTCATTGAACTCGGCGAACTGATGTGCCTCGACGCATTGAACCGGCGGGAAAGTTGCGGCGGCCATTTTCGCGAAGAGAGCCAGACCGAAGAAGGCGAAGCAAAACGGAACGACGAAGAGTTTTCCTATGTGGCAGCCTGGCAGTATGCGGGCGAACACCAATGGCAATTACACAAAGAAGCATTGAATTTTGAAGTGGCGAAACCCACCCAGCGTTCATACAAATAATACACTATGTCTAGCAATAATTTGAACCTTACCCTCAAGGTCTGGAAGCAAAAGAACAGTCAGGATAAAGGCCAATTCGAAACCTACCAGGTGAAGGATATTTCGGATGAAATGTCGTTCCTCGAAATGTTTGACGTATTGAATGAAAAGCTGATCGCCGAAGGAAAAGAGCCGGTTACCTTCGACCACGACTGCCGCGAGGGCATCTGTGGCGCCTGCTCGATGTATATCGATGGAAAGCCCCATGGTCCCTGGCTCGCCAACACGGTTTGCCAGCTGCACATGCGCGCGTACAAAGACGGCGATACCGTTACCGTTGAACCCTGGCGTGCCAATGCCTTTCCGGTGATTAAAGACCTGATGGTAGATCGCTCGGCATTTGATCGCATTATACAAGCGGGTGGTTATATATCGGTAAATACAGGTAACGCACAGGATGCCAATAATATACCTATCGAAAAACAATTGGCAGATGACTCTTTTGCTGCCGCTGCCTGCATTGGATGTGGCGCCTGTGTAGCCGCTTGTAAAAACAGTTCGGCCATGCTTTTCCTATCGGCCAAGGTTAGTCACCTCGCCTTATTGCCCCAGGGTGCCATTGAGCGTAAAACCCGGGTATTGAACATGATTGCGCAGATGGACGCCGAAGGATTTGGTGCCTGCACCAATACCGGTGCCTGCGAAGCGGTTTGTCCCAAGGAGATTTCGCTAACGAATATTGCTCGGTTGAACCAGGAATATTTGCTTGCGGGACTTACAGCAGAGAAGTGATTACTTCCGAAAAGCAAGCAAGAGTTTAAGGTTTCATGTTTAAAGTTTAAGGTTGCTGCCGCGTGCGGGGTTTGTTGCGTATCTGTGGTATTGGCAGGAGGTTGCAGGATAGGTTTTGTTGTTGGCAGCATTTGGTGGGATAGAAGTTGTATGGGTTGTTTTCCATCGAATGCTTTCGCAGGCAAGCATGCTATTTAAATCCGATACGGGCATATTGCGCCCGCAGGCTGTCGCTGTCTAGTGTGCTTACAGAAATGATTTTACCCGTTTTGCAAATACATGCACTGCATACTTCAGGCGTGCCGGTAAGATCGATTCGAAGCGATGCAGTATAAAGTCCCTTTGCATGCAGGTATTTGGCAACTTCCACCAAAGTTGAACTGTCAGTTGTGCCCGCAGTCCAGGGATCGCTGCAAAATGTTTGGTGGTAAGAAAGCGTGATATACTTGTCAGCGATCATTTCCGTCTTTCTGCAGGCAGCCGTTGAAATAATTGCTAGTAATCCGTATATAATTTTATTCATGCAGCAGCTTTATTTATGTAGCAGCAGATTTATTTCAGGTGCAATTGAATTCGAAACAGTTTTAAATATGTCAGGCATTATTAAACATGTCAGACATTATTAAACTTGTATACGTTGCTTGAACACCCCATCAACCACCTGTCTGTGCACATAGGAGTGCCAATTTACCCGACCATCCGGCACGCTTAGATCCACTTTAGCCGCCTTTCAGCCGTGCGTTTATCTGTTCCCTTCTCGCCCGCGGAGCAACCTTAAACCTTAAACCTTACACTTAAAACCTTTTTCTCCGATAGGCTTTTCTCGTTGCTTTTTTTTACTTTTGCGCCTCGGCAAAACTCCACTTTACATGATTTCTGTTAATAATGTGACGCTGTCGTTCGGCAAGCGGGTACTGTTTGATGAGGTTAACCTGAATTTTACCAAGGGCAACTGTTACGGGGTAATAGGTGCTAATGGAGCGGGTAAATCTACCTTTTTGAAGATTTTATCGGGCGAAATTGAGCCTACCAAGGGTTCGGTAAGCATTACGCCTGGCGAAAGGTTGGCGGTATTGAAGCAGAACCATTTTGCGTACGACGATGTAACGGTGCTGAACACCGTGCTGATGGGGCACCAGAAAATGTGGGAAGTGATGCTCGAGAAAGATGCCATCTATGCCAAAGATGATTTTACCGAAGAAGATGGCATGCGCGCGGGAGAACTGGAAGCAGAATTCGGTGAAATGGGCGGCTATACCGCCGAAAGTGATGCGGGCTCCATGCTCAGTGAACTAGGTGTGCCGGAGCAATTCCACCAAAGCTTGCTCAAAGACATCCCGGGAAACCTGAAAGTGCGGGTACTACTGGCACAGGCGATTTTTGGTAACCCCGATATCCTGCTGTTGGACGAACCGACCAACGGACTCGATATTGAAACCATCAGTTGGTTGGAAAACTTCCTGGCCGATTACGAGAATGTGGTGTTGGTGGTATCGCACGACCGTCACTTTCTCGATGCCGTGTGTACCCATGTGGCCGATGTAGACCGTGGCAAGATCAAGATCTTTACCGGTAACTACACGTTCTGGTACGAGAGCTCACAATTGATGAGCCGCCAGATCAACGATAAGAACAAAAAGACCGAAGAGAAGCGCGCGGCCCTGATGGAATTCATCGCCCGATTCAGTGCCAATGCCTCTAAATCCAAGCAGGCTACCAGCCGTAAAAAAGCCCTCGAAAAACTCACCATCGAAGAAATCGAACCCTCCAATCGTCGTTACCCTGGCATCATTTTCCAGCCGCAACGCGAAGTGGGTAACCAAATCCTGAACGTAGAGAAACTGGCTTCTTCAGTCGACGGGCGCCTGCTCTTCGACAAGGTAACTTTCAGCGTGAACAAGGGTGATAAGATTGCCTTCCTCAGTAAAGACCCCCTGGCTGTCACCAATTTCTTCGAAATAATTACCGACCATAAAAAAGCCGATAAAGGCCAGTATGAGTGGGGAACCACCATTACATCGGCATATTTACCCTTGGAAAACAACGAGTTTTTCACCAGCAACCTCAACCTGCTCGATTGGCTTCGCCAATATGTGCCCGCCTACGTGACCGATGCCGACGAACCCTTTTTACGCGGCTTTCTCGGTAAAATGTTGTTCAGCGGCGATGATATCATGAAGAAAACAAATGTACTGAGCGGAGGTGAAAAAGTGCGTTGCATGCTCAGTCGCATGATGCTGCAACAGCCCAACCTCGTGATACTTGACCAGCCGACCAACCACCTCGACCTGGAAAGCATCCAGAGCTTCAACGAAGGCTGCCAAAACTTTCCCGGCATCGTACTGATGACCTCCCATGACCACACATTTATTGAAACCGTGGCCAACCGGATCATTGAACTGACACCAAACGGCATCATCGATCGACTGATGACATTCGATGAATACCTGTCAGATGAGCGCGTAAAAAATCTCAAAGCAGAAATGTACAATAGCAAGGTGACTGCCTAAGCTCTTTGCGCCTGCTTACCGCGAGCGGCTCGGCAGTCGATAGGTGATGCCGGTGTTGAATGCTGCCAAATAGCGTGCCCCATAAATCTGGAAATAAAAACCCACGGGATCGCGGTTGATATGAATGGTGTTTCTAACGATGATCTGCGTTGACTTTCCATCATCGTTGTAATTATTATTATTACTACCCGGAAAGTAATAACTATCGTTGTACGGCACGCGGTTGAAATTGGTGCCCACCGCAAACTGGTAGCCAAATTTCGCCCCAGATCGACGGCGACGGAAAACCATTTCAGTGGTCAGGAAATACATATCCTGTAACCGACGCCGGTCAACATACGCCATCAGAGTATCTGGAACAGTTTTTCGGTAATCATAATACCGCCCACTTTCCATTCCCCAACTGCCTTCAAGACCAATCACCCGCCAATCGAAATTAGCCGCAACCGGTATGGCGAAATTGGCACCGGCAGCGATTGCGCCAGAAAAAACAAAATTGGAGCGCCGCTTCGGGTACTGGTTGCCCTGCGCATCAAAAACGGGCTCACCATAGGCATCGAAGTTATAGGCGCCGGCATTGAGCTGCAAGCCGCCATAATATTGGAACTGGCCCGCCCTGCCGGCATGGTGAAATTTGAACTGACCCATCTGCACATTGTCCGCCAGGTCTTCACCCATCGCACTGAATGAACCCGAAAAAGAAATATAATTCGCGTGCTGAAAGGTATCTGACTGCGACGGCTGAATGTGGTAATTACTCTGGATGGTAGGAAGCGGGCTAATGGCCACACGTCCGGAACCGGAGCAGGCCGCCAAACACAGGGCAATCGATGCGAGGGCCAGGTATTGAGGGGTGGATGCGGTTTTCATGCCTTCATTGACAATGAAGGGCTTGTGATCGCTGCATGCCCCAAAAGCGCAATAATCAGCTTATTTTCGCGCTTTAGCAGAAACCGGTCTATTGGGAAAATGGCTGCTGATAATATCGTTGATCGTACTGGCGATGGGCAGCGCCCACGCCCAGCAGCCTGCTAATGCCCCCGCCCAACAGCCGGCAACTACCCCAGAGCGACCTCTTTCCAATCTTCGCAAAAAAATGTTGCAAGTCCATGCTGGTCTAACGGTGGTAGATAGTGCCAGCCTGGTACCTGGCAGTTTTTATATGCCCGGTATCCCGACACATTGGTACACGGTCGACTGGCTGAATGGGACCATCTACTGGCAACAACCGCCGCCGGTTGATTCTGTCGAGATCCGCTACCGGATTTTAGGCAGCCGGTTGAATGCGAATCGTCGGCAACTCGATTTCGACAGCCTGGTGAACAGTTATGTTTCGCAAACCGATTTGCGCGGCGCTCTCGGCACGCCGGTATCAAACGCCGACTTTTTCAATTTTGGCAATATCACTTACAATGGAAGTTTTGGTCGCGGTATCGCTTTCGGCAATGCCCAGGATGCCGTGGTTAGTTCCAACCTCAACCTGCAGATTGCCGGTTACCTGGCCGACAGCATTGAAATTGCCGCAGCCATCACAGATAATAATATTCCGATACAACCCGATGGCACCACCCAGCAACTGAATGAATTTGATCGCATCTTTTTGCAGTTCAAAAAAAAGACCTGGGCCCTAAGTCTTGGTGATATCGACCTGAGGCAGAACAAAAACTATTTCCTGCATTTTTATAAACGATTGCAGGGCGCCAGCTTCGAAACGCGCACCGAAATCGCTCCCGGCATTAGCAGTAATACTATTTTCAGCGGATCAATCGCGAAAGGAAAATTTACCCGCAATGTTTTCGACGGACTCGAAGGCAACCAAGGGCCATACCGGTTGATCGGTGCCAATGATGAATTGTATTTCGTGGTGCTGGCAGGCACCGAGCGGGTATATATTGATGGTGAATTGTTACAACGTGGTGAAGACCGCGACTATGTGATCAATTACAATACAGCCGAGATAACGTTTACGCCTAAACGAATGATCTCGAAAGACAAACGTATTCAGGTAGAATTTGAATATGCCGACCGAAACTACCTCAATACAAATATGTATCTGGCCAATGAAACCAGCCTCGGCAGCAAATTTAAATTGCGCTTGGGTGTGTTCTCCAACCAGGATGCGAAGAATTCACCGATCAACCAAAGCCTTGATGCGAATTCAAAACGTTTTCTGGCAGGTATTGGCGACAGTATAACGCATGCATTTTATCCCGTGGCCAACCGCGATACTTTTTCCAGTACACGTATCATGTACAAAAAAGTGGAAGTAAATACGGGCAGTGGTACCGATTCAATTTATGTGTATTCTACCAGTGCCGACAGCGCTTTTTATTATCTCTCCTTTGTAGACGTGGGTGTGGGCAAAGGCAATTATGTGCCGGCAGAAACGGCAGCAAATGGAAAGGTGTACCAATGGGTAGCGCCGGTAAACGGTGTGCCCCAAGGTCAATACGAACCAGCTACTTTTCTGGTAACACCCAAACTCCAACAGGTACTATCCATTGGGGGCGATTACCTGGTCAGCAACCGCACCAGCATGAGTGCCGATGTGGGCATGAGCCGCTATGATGTCAACACTTTTTCGAATCTCCAAAAAGGCAATGATCGCGGATTGGCAGCAAAACTCCAGGCGAAGCATATCATCCCCCTACAAAAATCAAAACAGTTACAAGCGGATGGATCAATAGAATGGGTAGAAGCCAGTTTCAAACCATTGGAACGTTTGCGCAACGTGGAGTTCACGCGCGATTGGGGATTGGCGCTGGTGGTGAAACCCGCCGATGAAACCATGTTTTCTGCCGGTGCCGAGCTCACAGATGCCAATAGCAAAATCAGGTACCAACTCACCGGCTACAACAGGAGTGATGGCTTTAACGGTATTAGAAACAGCATCAGTCAACAGTTGGATAAACGTGGTTGGAAATTCAACAATACCATCAGCCTGACCAACGCCAATAGCAACACCGATAAAGGTTATTTTTTCCGGCCAAGTTTCGATGTTTCGCGCCGATTGGAAAAATGGCACAACTATACCGTGGGGGCAAATTATTCATTGGAGCAAAACATCGCCCGGTATAAATTCGCCGATTCAGTAACGCCCTACAGTTTTTCTTTTGATATCATGAAATTTTACTTGCAGTCCGACGATCGAAAATCGGATAAGTGGGGCATCAGTTACTATACCCGTTCAGACCAATATCCCATCGGCGCCAAAATGTTGCGAACCGATCGCAGCCAGAATATTTCTGTAACCACTGAGCTGCTTTCGAACCAGGCACACCAGGTACGACTGAATGCTACGTATCGGGTGTTGAAAGTATTTGAAAAAACAAGCATCAATAGCAATTCAGACAAGAGCCTGCTGGGCCGCGTAGAATATGCGGTGAACGAATGGAAAGGAATGCTCACTGGCAATATGCTGTATGAACTCGGGGCAGGGCAGGAGCAGAAAAGAGATTATGCCTTTTTGGAAGTGCCGGCTGGACAAGGTGAATATGCCTGGTTTGACTATAACAATGACGGCATTCAGCAGTTGAATGAATTTGAAATTGCACAGTTTGCCGACCAGAAAAAATTCATCCGCATATACACGCCGACCAACGAATTTGTGAAGGCGAGCTATAATAGTTTTAACTATAGCCTGATGTTGAGTCCGCGGAACGCCATCAACCTGAAAACAGCCAACAAATGGCAACGCTTCGCTGCGCGACTTACCCTGCAATCTTCTCTACAACTGAATCGCAAACAAGTGTATGATGGCTTTACGCAATTCAATCCCTTCAGCAAATCTTTGGGCGATACATCCCTGATTTCATTGACCAGTATTTGGGTGAATAGTTTTGCTTATCGCAGTACGAGTACGGTATGGGGATTTGACATCAGCAATACCCGCAACCGGGGGAAATTGTTGTTGACCTATGGTTTGGAAGGAAGGGCGCAGAGCGACTGGAAGCTTCGCACCCGTTGGAATATAAACCGGAAAATGACGGTGGAAACCATTGAACGCATTGGCAAAAACAGTCTCGAAACGGCCAACGCGCAATTCGACAACCGCAATTACGATATTGATTTTTCGTCGGTTGAACCGAGGTTGACTTTTAGCCAGAACAGCAATTTCAGTGCATCGACCGGTTATCGGTACACCGCTCGTAAAAACACCAAAGGGGGCCTGGAAAAATACCATTCGCATGCAATCGACGCAAGGGTAAAATACAATATGCTGCAAAGCGCTGTCATCGAGGCAAAATTCACCTACAATAGTATCAGCTATCCCTATGCTACAAACAGCACCGTTAGTTATATCATGCTGGATGGTCTGCAGCCGGGCAAGAATTTCTTGTGGACCCTGGATTTGACCAAACGACTGGGCAGAAACCTCGAAATGTCGATCCAATACGAGGGTAGAAAGCCCGGCGACACGCGTATTATTCATATTGGCCGCGCCAGTTTACGCGCTATCCTTTAACCAAATTTTAAATAAACGCACCGTACATTTGCAGCATTCAAAACTGTATTATGAAAAGAATCTTTTTGTTAGTAGTATGTGTGAGCGCGTTTGCGCTGGCGAGCAATGCGCAGGATGGTAACGGCTATGACCGTGGCATTGGTATTCGCCTGAGTTCCGGTTATTATGACCTTGCATCGGTTTCATACAAAACATTTATCTCAACACATGGTGCGCTGGAATTGAACCTGGGTATTCGTCCGCACGATTATGGTGATGTAAAGTGGGCTACCCTTGCTTTTTCGGCCGCTTACCAACACCATTTTCCCATTAAGCCGGTGCCTGGCCTGCAATGGTATATTGGCGGTGGTGTGAGTGCGTACAACTCCTTTTCGAATAAAGACTATTACCGTGGCTTCGGCCTGGGCTTGTTCCCAACAGGCGGTGTTGATTATAAATTCGGCAACATTCCGTTGAATGTATCTGCTGATTTTCGTCCCACTTTCGGCCTGATCGATCCTTATGATGGTCCCGATTACGGCGGCTGGAAATACCGTTCGGTAGATGGTGGTAATGTTGGCGTATCTGCCCGCTATACCTTTTAAACAATATTGAATTTTTTAGAAGCCGGTTCTGCCAAGAGCCGGCTTTTTTATTGCCTGTGAAAATATACAGTAGTTTGCAGGTAAATCGCCAGTTCAAATGCCAGTCAGATTGCTGCTCAAACTAGTCTTGTTCATTGCTGTTTTCCCGTTTGCGATATCCGCCCAAAAGCCCGCCGTACAATTTCAATTGGGCTTTGACAGTGCAACGCAACATCGCTTATCGGTTCACATGGATTTCCAAGTGAAAAACGAGGGTGATTATACCGACCTGGTGATGCCTCGCTGGATGCCCGGTTATTACCAGCTCATGGACTATCCTGAAAATGTGTCGGCCTTTGCGGCCATGGATAAAGACGGCAAGCCATTGCGATGGGAGAAGGCAGATGTCAATACCTGGCGAGTGTATAAAACCGGCAAACCGGTGATCACGGTTACCTACAGTGTGCTGGCCACGCGCAATTTCGTGGCGAACCCGCTGGTGGACAGTGCCCATGCTTTCCTTGCGCCGCCCGGCATTTATCTGCACGAAGAAAATCAATTGCAACAGCCGGTTGCCGTTCATGTGCTGATGCCGGCCGGATGGAAGCATATTGCCACCGGTCTCGACCAGGATGCTGCAGGAAAATTGATCGCGCCCGATTATGATGTATTGTATGATTCACCCGTGCTACTCGGCAACCTCGATTCATTTCCTGTTTTCACGGTGAAAGGCATTCCACATTATTTCATGGCCTATCAACCCGGTGCTACCAATGGCGCTGCCCTTATGAAAGATTTGAAAAAAATAGTGGAGAAAGCAACCGATATGATGGGTGTGATTCCTTACAAAAAATATGTTTTTCTGGGAATTGGTGCTGGTCGGGGTGGCATTGAACACCTGAACTCGGCTGCTGTTGGTTTTACGGGCGATGGCTATAATACGGAGGCTGGTCGTCAGCAACTGCTGTCGTTTCTTGCGCACGAATATTTTCACCACTACAATGCCAAGCGGATTCGACCCATTGAATTGGGCCCTTTTGATTATAACCAGGAAAACCGCACCAGACTATTATGGGTGGCCGAGGGCATCACTTCTTATTATGATGAGTTGTTGCTTTGTCGAGCGGGTTTAACCACGCCTGAGCAGCTCGTAGAAAGCCTGCGACATTCTTTGCAAGCGTATGAATCGGGGCCGGGTCGTTTGTTTCAATCGGTGAGCCAGGCCAGTTATGATACCTGGAGTGATGGTCCCTTTGGTCGCACCGGCGATGTAGTTAATAAAACCATTTCTTTCTACGACAAGGGTCCGGTTCTGGGTTGGATGCTTGATTGGCGCATTCGGCATATGACCCAAAACAAACGCAGTCTTGACGATGTCATGCGGCTGCTTTATCATCGCTATTATGAAAAAGGCCGCGGGTACACCGAAGCTGAATTCCGATCTGGTTGCGAAGAAATAGCCGGGAGAGATCTCTCAGATTTCTTTGCCTATGTGTACACGGTAGAAACGCCCAACTACCCGCGTTATCTGGGCTATGGTGGATTGTTGATTGATACCAGTTGGCAAAAACAGCCGGGTGGCTGGCTTGGTTTTTCGGGCGCCGAAAAAAATGATACGCTGCGCGTCACCCATATTTCAACAGCCTCGCCTGCCTGGAAAGCCGGTCTGTTGCCGGGCACAGCTATCCTGCGCATCAACGACCAAAGAGCAAGTACTGCGTTGTTGCAGTCTTTGTTGATGACTGCTACTGAAAAACAAATTATTCAGTTGGATACCTGGCACAAAGGCCAGTTGAAACGACTGTCGATGCAAGTAGCAACGGGAAAAATCCAGCCTTTTACCATTTCTAAAAATCAACAAGCCAGCAACTTGGCCAAACAGATATTTGCTTCCTGGGCGAGCGGTAAATGACCAAAAATCCTGTTTTTGTGGTATAGACATCGATAACAGTGCTGCGTTTCGTTTGCTCAGGTTGAATTGACCTGGGCGCCAAAAGCAAAGGCCGTCTCTGTTGCAGAGACGGCCTTCGTTTATTAAGATGGGTGATTCGATTAACCGAACAGTCCGCCTTTTTTCAGTTCACGAGTTCCTTCACCGATTTTGAAACCATTGTGATAGATCTCGATTTTGTAGTTACCTTTTTGGAAACGCTCAGGCTGCTTAAGGGCAAATTCAACGGCAGTTTTCTTAGCGGTTTCGATGGTTACAGGCACTTTAGCAGTGAAAGATTTGTCACCATCTTCGCGGGTAGTGAAAGTACCTGAAGCCAGGGCATCTTGCGAAACAACTTTGCCATCAGGGCCAGTTACTACTACATATACATCAGTTGCGCCAGCGGGAGCAATACGGTTGTCAACATCGAAAGAAACAACCAGTTTGTCCACTTTCTTAGCTGAAGTAGTTACTTTCTCTTTACCGTTGCCTTTTTCTTTTACGGGCGTAACAGCGATATTGTAAGCATTCAGGGTAGAAGCGATATCAACTGTTTTTTCCAGTTCCTGCTTGGCAGAAGTGGTAGTTGCGAGGTCAGAAGTCAACTGTGTAGTCTTACCTTTTTCGGCAGTAAGATCGGTGTTCAGTTGGGTGTTCTCCGTAGTCAGACGGGCAACTTCCTGCTCCAGTCCGGCAACTTTCTCATTGAGGGTATTGATGAGGTCTTTCGCACGCTTCAATTCAGCGGCAGTAGCATTCTTTTTGTTCAGGATGCTGCGGATTTCACCTTTCAGTTTGGTGATTTCGCTGTTGCGCTCAGTCAGTTTACCTTCCAGCGCGTTGTTGCTGCCGGTAACTGAATCAAGGCGTGACAGAGAAGCATCAAAATTGCGCTGCAATTCAGTTTTCTCGTCGGTTACTTGGGCGATAGTGGCTTCTTTTTGCTGAATGGTTTGCTCATTCTTATTGTTGTTCCACAAAAGATAGCCCCATGTACCAAGAAGACCAGCCGCCAACAAGGCGATGATAAGACCTTTGTAGTCTTTTTTTGGTTCCTGGGTAGGCGTTGCTGAAGGATAATTAGAAGTACTCATTTGGTATTTGTTTTACAGAATTTAAAAATGGATAATTTGGCTTTTTAGCCGGTTTTACCGTCCGACCCTATGCCCCTTTCGAAAACCGTGCCAGAAAATGCATTCAACCTGCTTGCCAATTGCCAAAATCCGCTCAAATGCAGGCTGGACGCGGGTTTATTTTTTTAAGAATCTTTGGTTTATTATTGCATCCCGAACGCAAAAGCATGTCTGTAGAAACCATTTTGGACGACTGGAAAAAGAAAAAATTCAAACCCGTTTACTGGTTTGAAGGGGAGGAGGACTATTATATCGACAAACTGACAAAGTATGCGGAAACCAGTATTTTGTCGGAAGCCGAAGCGGGTTTCAACCTGACCGTATTTTATGGTCGCGAAGCAAACTGGGCCGATATCGTCAACGCCTGCATGCGATACCCCATGTTTTCAGAAAACCAGGTGGTTTTGCTGAAAGAGGCCCAGCAGATGAAAGACATCGACAAGCTCGAAGCCTATATTGCAAAACCCTTGCCTTCTACCGTTTTTGTGGTGGCGCACAAAGAGAAGAAGGTGGATGGCCGTAGTAAACTGGCCAAGCTGCTAAAAGACAAAACCGAATTGCTGCAAACCAAAAAAATGTATGACAACCAGCTCCCCGCCTGGACGGAAAAGCTGGTGCATGCTAAAGGTTTCCAGATCAACCAAAAAGCCTTGCTGCTCTTGGTTGACCATATTGGCAACGACCTCAGTCGTATCGACAACGAGATCGATAAGCTCCTGCTTAACCTGGGTGATCGCAAACAGATCACCGAAGATGATATCGAAAAATTTGTCGGCGTCAGCAAAGACTTCAATGTATTCGAATTGCAGGATGCCATCGCCCGGAAAGACCTGGCCAAAGCAGTCAGGATCATCCATTATTTTGAAAGCAATCCCAAAGCGGGGCCCATTCAACTCGTTCTGCCCTCCCTGTATAACTTCTTCAGTAAGGTTTTTCAATTGTTCGGTACCAACCTGCGCGACGAAAAAGCCGCCGCCGCAGCCACCGGCATTTCTCCCTTTTTCATCAAGGATTATATCGCCGCCGCCAGCCGTTTTGATTATGAAGGCGTGGAGCGGATTCTTTTGCTGCTGCATGAGTACAATTTGAAAGCGGTAGGGGTGAATAATGCGGGTGCGGGCGATGGGGCGCTGATGCGCGAAATGGTGGGGAAGATGATTTTGTAATGGAGAGATCCCGGAGGTGTTCTGTTGCTTGCAGAGCGGTTTTTGTTGCTCGCGGTAATTTTTGTTGCTCGCGGTAATTTTTGTTTCTCGCGGTGGTGTTTTCTGTTTCACGCAGTGATGTTTTTTGTTTCCGCAATGCTTTTTCACGCAGAGTTTTGTTTCACGCAGAGACCGCGGAGGGACAGAGATTTTTTGTTTTTTTACTCTTCCTTGGTGGCTGGTTAAGGGTGCGAGTTCTGGTAGGGGTACGAGTTTTTGTTGCGGCGTTTATTTCTGGCAATTGCGGATGTTTCTGGTAGAAATATTTGTTTCACGCAGGGTTTTGTTTCTCGCAGAGAACGCGGAGGGACAGAGATTTTTTGTTTTTTTTTCTTCCTTGGTGGCTGGTTAAGGGTGCGAGTTCTGGTAGGGGTACGAGTTTTAGTTGCGGCGTTTATTTCTGGCAATTGCGGTTGTTTCCTGTAGAAAATTTTGATTCAAACAGAGTTTTTTTTCGCGCAGAGTTTTTTTTCGCGCAGAGAGCGCGGAGGGACGGAGATTTTTTGTTTGTGGTGGATGTAGTTATTTTCAAATTTGGTATTTGTTCGTTGGTGGCCGTTATTGTAGGCTGGCTTTAGATGAGAAAATGCTTTTATGCTCACAGCAAAACGTATGACTTATTAAGCAGTTAATGCCTAATCAAGCAGTATATACTTTAATAAGCAGTTTATACCCTAGTAAGCAGCTAATGCTTATAAAACAGTTTATACCTAATCAAGCAGATTTTACTCTATTAAGCAGTTAATTTCTAATCAAGCAGTTTATACTTTAATAAGCAGTTTATACCCTAGTAAGCAGCTAATGCTTATAAAACAGTTCATGCCGTGTTAAGCAATTTATCCTCTATAAAGAGTGTATCCCCAATAAAGATGGTGGTGTCGTGTATAGACTTTGTGATCTATTCACTCCATCGACGAGGTTTGTTTTTATGAAAAGATATTGCTTACTCGCAGCGAGTCAGGTTTCAAATCAGTTCGTTTATTGCTTGAATCGCACACAGAGGAACAGCGCTTTTTATAAATAATATCTCTGTTCCTCCGCGCTCTCTGCGAGAAAAAAAACTCTACGAGAAAAAAAACTCTGCGAGAAAAAAACTCCGTGAGAAACAAAACTCTGCGTGAAAAAGCATTACGAGAACCAAAAACTTTGCGAGAAACAAAAGCGGTCTCAGCGCGAAACAAAAAATCTCAGTGCGAAAGAGCGGCCTTGGCGGTCTCTTCATCCGAACGGAGCTGCGCCACCAGCGCCGGCAGCCCCTCAAACTTTTTCTCGGCCCGCAACCAGGCTACGAGCGTAACCTGCAGGCACTCGCCATAGATGTCTTCGGTGAAATCGAAAATATGCACTTCGATGACGCGGGTGAGTCCGTCGACCGTAGGCCGCACGCCGATATTCATCATGCCGCCATAATAGAACAATTCGCCGCTGATCGGGTGCTTCCGCCGAACATGCACGGCATATACCCCATTGCCGGGAATGAGTTTTTCGTTGTCGGTTAATTGCAGGTTGGCGGTGGGGTAGCCGATGGTGCGACCAAGCTGGTTGCCTTTCACCACGATGCCCTCAAAGAAATAGGGGTAGCCCAGCAGGGAGGCGGCGAGTTGCACATCGCCTTTTAACAGGGCCTGGCGGATGCGGGTAGAACTGATGGAGGCTTCTTCGAGGGCGCGGGCAGGAATTTCCATCAGTTGAAAATCGCCGGCCGCGGCATACTTTTCCAGCAGGGTGAAATCGCCCGAACGACCCTTGCCAAAACGATGGTCATAGCCGATGATCAGGGTATGCGGTTTGAAATAGCGGATGAGGAAATCTTTGACATAGGCATCGGGCGATTGCCCGGCGAAGTCGGGCGTAAATGGCACCACCACCAGGTGATCGATGCCGCGGTCACGCAGCAATTCAATTTTTTCAGGCAGGCTGCTCAGCAATTGTACGGTCTGTTCAGCATTGCCCACAATGCGCCGGGGATGCGGATGAAATGTGATGATCACCGTTTCGCCCCCTGCGGCCCGCGCTGCCGCCTTCATTTGGTCGATAATGCTGCAATGCCCCAAATGAACGCCGTCGAACGTGCCAATCGTCACCACCGCGTTTTTAAATTCGGGCAAATGACCAATATGTCTATGAACCTGCATGGCCGCAAAACTAAATGTTAAGTACACACCGCAAACTTTAAACCTTCGTATCTTTGCGGCCGATGAGCTTATATTCCAAGCGGGGCGTCAGCGCCCAAAAAGAGGAGGTTCACAAAGCCACTGAAAAACTCGACCAGGGACTGTTTCCCAATGCTTTCTGTAAAATTTATCCCGATTACCTGGGCGGCGACGCCAACTGGGTGAACCTGATGCATGCCGACGGGGCGGGTACCAAGAGTATTTTGGCCTATCTCTACTGGAAAGAAACCGGCGACCTATCGGTGTGGAAAGGCATCGCGCAAGATGCCATCGTCATGAATATCGACGACCTGCTTTGTGTGGGCATCCACGACAACCTGCTTTTTAGTTCTACCATCGATCGCAATAAACGCCTGATCCCCGGTGAGGTACTGGAAGCCGTGATTTCCGGCACCCAGGAATTCTTCGACCAAATGAAGGGCTATGGGGTGCATATTCATTATCTCGGCGGCGAAACAGCCGATGTGGGCGATGTGGTTCGCAGCATGGCGGTAAATGGTACCATGACGGCCCGCTGGCCCAAGAACCGGCTGGTGACCAACGACAAAATCCAACCGGGCGACGTCATTGTCGGTTTCGCCAGCAGTGGCCAAACACATTACGAAAATTCATATAATAGCGGTATCGGCAGCAATGGCCTGACCAGCGCCCGGCACGATGCGCTGAGCAAGTTTTATGCGGAGAAATACCCCGAGTCATACGACACAGGCCTTGATAATGAAGTGGTTTACATTGGCCAACACCGAATGACCGACCTCGCCGAGGTGCCCGGTTTTGGCAAAATACCCATGGGAAAACTGGTATTGTCGGCCACCCGCACCTATGCGCCGCTATTGAAAGTTATTTTGGACGAGTATTTTGAGGAGGTGCATGGACTGGTGCACGCGAGCGGCGGCGGACAAACAAAATGCCTAAAATACCTGCCGGGACCCATGACTTTGGTGAAAGACAACCTTTTAGCCACTCCGGTTGTTTTTAATATATTACAGCAAGCGTCTAAGAGCGATTGGCGTGAAATGTACCAGGTATTTAATATGGGGCAGCGATTGGAATTGTTTTGCGCGCCAGCATCGGCCGATAAAATGATCGCGGTCGCAAAATCACTGGGCATGGAAGCGCAGATTATTGGCAGGGTAGAAGCTGGTGATAAAAAGAAGTTAATACTGACAGCCCAAGATGGCACGATCGTGGAATATTAGGTGTTTATCTGTAGTAAACAGATAAATATCGCGAACAGTTATGAATTGTGAAACCCGGAGATTACATTTGTCGGCAAGTCAGGGATATTTCGCTGAATTTTAACCTTCTCCGTACAACAGTCCATAATCCGTAGACGTCTTAGACCCGCGTAACTTATTAAATTAATAGACAGGCATGAGGCAACTTAAAATTGCAACCCAGATTACCAACCGCGACTCACAAGCGGTGGAGAAGTATCTGCAGGAAATTTCAAAAATTTCGATGATTACGCCCGAGGAGGAAACAACCCTCGCGCAGCGTATCAAAATGGGCGACCAACGGGCACTGGACAAGCTCGTTCAGGCGAACCTGCGTTTCGTGGTTTCGGTAGCCAAACAGTATCAGCACCAGGGTTTGTCGCTGAGTGACCTGATCAATGAAGGTAACCTCGGTTTGATCAAGGCCGCACAACGCTTCGATGAAACCAAGGGTTTTAAATTCATTTCCTACGCCGTTTGGTGGATTCGTCAGTCTATCTTACAAGCTTTGGCCGAACAAGGCCGTTTGGTGCGTTTGCCCCAGAACAAAATTGGTACCTATAACAAGGCCAATAAAGCCTATATGGCTTTTGAACAGGAGCACGAACGCGAGCCTTCAACCGAAGAGTTGGCCGAAATCCTGGAAATGAGCGAAACCGAGATCAACAATATCTTTCAGAGCAATACCCGCCATACGTCACTCGATGCACCTGTGCACGAAGCCGAAGACGTAGCCATGGGCGACCTCCTGGAAGGTTCTGACGATACCGACGAAGACGTTATGCAAGATTCGCTGCGCAACGAAATCCGTCGCGTATTGAAATCCTTGAGCCCCCGCGAAGCTGAAATCGTCAATGCTTATTTCGGTCTCGACGGCGAAAACGGTGTCACCATTGAGCAGATCGGCCAGAAATACGACCTTACCAAAGAGCGTATTCGCCAGATCAAAGAGCGCGCCATCAAGCGTTTGCAAAAAGCACGCTACAGCAATGCGCTGAAAGCATACCTGGGATAATATTCTTTTCTCCATAGAATGGGATTTCGGAAGCGGGTGTATCTTTGCCCTTCTGAAATCCCATTTTTTATCATACGACCGCCGCAAATAAGCCCGTTGAATCGACTTTACCTATACCTTTTCGCCGCACTGGTCCTTTTCTCCGCCTGTGAAAAAGCCGTTTCTTTTACGCTTGATAAAGCGGATGCCAAACTGGTGGTGGATGCCAGTATCGAAAACGGCCAGCCCCCGCGCGTGGTGCTTACCCATAGCCTCGATTACTTCAGTAGAATCAATGCAGACATCCTCGCCAGGTCGTTTGTACATGGCGCACAAATCGATGTCTCCAATGGCAGCCTTACGCATCGCTTAAAAGAATACAGCGTGGTGACCGATGCCGCTACCTTATATTATTATACGGTCGACTCCACCAATCCCGCTACCGCCTTCGTAGGTGAAATGCAGAAAACCTATGACCTGACCGTGCAGGTTGGTACTGAAACCTATACCGCCAAAACAACCATCCCCGTCCTGGCCAAAACCATCCAGTCTTTGTCGTGGAAGAAATCAGAGAAAAACGAAGACAGCCTCAAGGTAATGGTCGTTGCCACGGTACAGGATCCGCCGGGCCTGGGTAATTATATTCGGTACTATACCTCCGTGAACAAGGGACCGTATTATCCAGGCTTCACATCGGTGTACGACGACCAGATTGTGGATGGCCAGACCTATGAAATATCGGTCGACCAAGGGGTGGACCGCAATACCGAGGTAGAATACGACAACAATTTCGGGCTTTACAACCGGGGCGATACCGTGGTGATTAAATTTGCCAATATCGACAAAGCCACCTATGATTTTTGGCGCACCATGGAATACAATTACCAGAGCATCGGCAGCCCTTTTTCTTCGCCCACCAAGGTGGAAGGAAATGTGTCCAACAACGCGCTCGGCTATTTTGGCGGCTATGCCAACCAATACATTTCTATCATCATCCCCAAATAGGCCGCGAACCCTTTTATTCACGCATTGTTAATTATACAATTTGGTATGCCGGCCATTCCACAGGAAATTTGCTGCCGGTTTCTGTTTATGATTTTTCACTTTTGACTTTGTAAAAATGTCCATACAGTTAGAACACGCCCATTGCCTGATCATTGGATCTGGTCCCGCCGGATATACTGCCGCTATTTATGCATCACGCGCCGCACTGAAACCGGTGCTGTACCAGGGCATTCAGCCCGGCGGACAATTAACCATTACCACCGAAGTAGAGAACTATCCCGGTTATGCCGAAGGTATCCAGGGACCGGAAATGATGGTTGATTTTGAAAAGCAGGCGGTTCGCATGGGCGCTGATATTCGTTTCGGGCTGGTAAGCTCGGTCGATTTTTCGGCACGTCCCTTCAAAGTGGTGATTGATGAAGAAAAAGAAATGACTGCCGATGCGGTGATCATCGCTACGGGTGCTTCTGCCAAATGGCTGGGCCTGGAAAGCGAGCAACGCCTGAATGGTTTTGGCGTGAGCGCCTGCGCGGTTTGCGACGGATTTTTCTTCAGAGGAAAAGAAGTGGCCATTGTAGGCGCGGGCGATACTGCCTGCGAAGAAGCGATTTATCTTTCTAAACTGGCCAGCAAAGTGCACATGATTGTACGCAAAGGCGAAGACGGTATGAAAGCGTCGAAAGTGATGCAGGACCGTGTGAAAGCCACTCCCAATATCAAGATTTACTGGAATAGTGAAACCCTGGAAGTATCGGGCGATAACAAGGTAACTGGTGCGAAAATCAAAAACAACCTGACCGGTGCCGTAGAAGAAGTACCCCTGAGCGGCTTTTTCGTGGCCATTGGCCACCAACCAAATTCGGACCTGTTCAAAAAATGGCTGACGATGGACGAAGCAGGGTATATCATCACCCAACCCGGTACGTCAAAAACAAATGTAGAAGGTGTTTTCGCCGCCGGCGATGTGCAGGATAAAATTTATCGCCAGGCCGTGACAGCGGCCGGTAGTGGTTGTATGGCGGCGCTGGATGCAGAACGGTTTCTTTCAGGACTTGGTCATATCTAATTCGGTTATACATGTCTGTTATGCTGTCGGTGCATTTGCACAAACTCATTTTTCATGGCTTTCATGGCCTTTACGAAGGCGAAGAAAAAACAGGTAATGAATTTGAGCTAAGCCTCGATATTCATTATCGGGTCAATGAAGACAAGCTGACCAGCATTCGGGAACTCATCGATTACGAAGCCGTTGTTCACCTCGTGCGCCAGCGCATGGAAATACCCACGGCCATAATGGAAGAGCTCGCTTATAGTATTCTGCAAAAAATAAAACACAGCTACCCACAGATCGAAAAAATAGATATCACGTTGTATAAGCTCAATGCGGCCATCACCCGTTTCCAGGGCAAAGTAGGTATCAGCATCTCCCGGGAATTTGACAGTTAAATTTGTTTTCCGCGCCAGCGTCCACTCTTGATATACAAGAAGGCCAGCGTAAACATTACCGTCCAATACAACCATTCAGACATCCAGCCAATGGCAATCGGCAGTTTGTACACATACAGTACGAAGTACACATAAATGCTGTAGAAAAAGATGGTGATGAGCTCTATCAACAAATTGATCCGGGTATTGCCGGTGCCGGTAACCGCATTCAGCCAGATGGTACCCACACTCATCATCAATAGGGCAACAGAAACAACCCGAATTACCGGAATAGCGGCGCTGATAAAAGCATCACCCTGGCCATAGAGTTGCAGGAAAAATTCAGGAAAAATATTCAATAGCAAAGCCAGGCAGGTACTAACGGTGATGCTTAACCGCACAATGCGGCGGATCAATGGCTCCACTTCATCAGACCGACCCTGGCCAATGATATTGCTGACCATGGTATTGGTGGTGGTGGCAAATGCCCAGGTAAAAACACCAAAAAGCCCGAATATATTTCGCATGGTATTGCTGATGGCCAGGTCGCGCGTGCCATAGTGTTCAATCAGGATATAGAAATATTCCCAGGTGAAAATCGAGATCGCATATTGAAAAATCAGGGGTGCTGACTGGGTGAGCAGGCTGCCAACCAATTTGGGTTGCAAGCGCATGTTTTTATACAATTGCAATTGTTTGCTGATGCCATTCCATTCGATAACGGCATATACCACCAGCATGCCGATGCCTTCCGCAATGATCGATGCGATGGCCGCGCCATTAAAACCCAATGTCGGAAAGCCGGCTTTGCCATAGATCAGGCAATAGTCGAGGCTGATATTGGCAACCGTTTCGGCAGCCGTGCCCCACACCAGGAACTTGCTTTGGTTGGTACCCACCAGCAATGCATTGCGCATCTGGTAAACAAAGAGAAAGGGCAGCCCGAAGATGCGGATCCGCAGAAAATGGACACAGGTATTCACCAGGTCGGCGTTGCGCAAACTGGCTTTTAAGGCCAGGGGCGCAATGAACCAGGTAACCAGGATACCCGCTAGCCCGAGGCCCAGGGCCAGGTATATTCCCTGGGCGAAGAGCTGCCCGATGTCTTCTTGCCGGTTTTGCCCCGCGCGACGCGAAATCATGGCCTGCAAGCCATTGTTCAGTCCCTGGCCAATAACCGCGAAAATGAGGTAGTACACCCCGGTAATGCCAGCCGCTGCCAGCGAATCTTCGCCCAACCGACCCAGGAAAATATTATTGGTGATAAAATTGATCTGCGGAACGAAAATGGCGAAACTGATCGGCAAGGCGATCGATAAAATTTGTCGGTTAGAGGTAGAAAGGCGCAGGTCAGTGGCGTTGGCAGACATATGGCCGAAAATAATGTAATATTGCACGCACGCTTATGTCATATACGAAGCTACTTGATTTGAAATGGGGCGAACAGGGAGAGCCTGCCGACCAGATCCTGTTTTTGCAGGTTTCGCGCGAAGGGTTGCAGGTGCTGGTAACCACCGCACTTCGGCAACCGGTATTGTTTCAACGAATTGAATTCGATAAAGACAGTGTAGAAGACGATTCGGTGGCGGCATTGGCAGCATGGTTGAATGAGCAGCGCGAATTCACGCGCCAGTGGGCGCGATTGGTGATTGTGCACGATTGTGAGCAGGTGGTATTGATCCCTGCTGCGTTGTACAATGTTGACAATGGCAAAGAATTGCTGGATGTGCAATATGGTGATTTGTTCAAAGGCACCATGCTTACCGAACAGGTAAACGGCCGGCAGGATTATACGGTTTATCGTATTTCAACCGATGCTTTTCATCACCTGGCAACGGCCAATGTGATGACCCAACATCGTCACCTGATCAGCCTTTGGCTCGAATGGTTGGATAAAATTCCAGCATACCAGGACGGCGAAATTTTCATCCTGTTCCAAAGCAACCGTATTTATCTGGCCGTGCGCAAAAAGGAATGGCAGGTGGTACAACAATACGAATACCAGCAACCGGAAGACATTAGTTATTATTTGTTGTCGGCCCTTGAACAAAGCGGACTTGATCCTGCTACGGTGCAATTGTATTACAATGGTTGGATCAATACCGATTCGTCTTTGTATAATGAACTGAATAAGTATATCAACGATATTCACCTGGCGCCGGTACCCAATGGATTGCTGTTACCGGAAGATAAGCTGGGCGATGAACCGGCACATTATTTCACTCCACTTATCCAAATGGCCTCATGCGCATTATAAGCGGCAGCCTGGGAGGCAGGAGGGTGAGTCCGCCGGCAAACATGCCCCATACCCGGCCCACCACTGATATAGCGAAGGAAGGTTTGTTTAATATTCTGCAGAACAATATAGCGTTTGAGGGGCTTAAAAGCCTGGACTTGTTTGGTGGCACGGGCAGCATCAGCTATGAACTGGCTTCGCGCGGTGCAACTGATTGCACGGTGATAGAAAAGGATCCGGCGATGTTTGCATTTATACAGAAAACAGCCAAGTCGTTTGGCTTGACGCAATTGAAAGTGGTTAAAGCCGATGTGTTCCAGTTTATGGCAAGTTGTGGCGATTCATTCGATTTCATTTTTGCCGGCCCGCCGTACGCCCTCGAAACCATCGATGAACTTCCGCGCAAAGTAGTTGAATACAGTCTCTTGAAACCCGAAGGCATGTTTGTACTCGAACATACTCCACGCAATGCCTACGAAGGCTTCCCGTTGTATGTGCAAACCCGCCATTACGGTACCACGCTTTTTTCTTTTTTCATCAATCGCTGAGTGATGGCGAGTCATACCAAAAAAGAAAAGCGGCAGGCCCTGATGGAAAAGCGGTTGGCCCTGACCGGTAGTGAGCGGTCCAGGATTGATGATTTGCTGTTGATCAGGTTTCAGCAATTTGTGTTGCCCGAACCGGCCGACAAAGTGATGAGCTTTTGGCCCTTGACAGACAGGGGCGAACCCAATAGTTTTTTACTGACAGATTTTTTGCAATTTAGGAACCCCGGGTTAGGCCTATGTTACCCTGTAACGGATATGTCTAGCCGACAAATGCAGGCCATGCAAGTGAACGACGACACCCGTTTTGCGCTTAACAAATGGGGCATTGCAGAACCGGTTGATGGCGAATTGACGCCAGCCGATGAATTGGACCTGGTATTGGTGCCATTACTGGCCTTTGATTTGCAGGGAAACCGATTGGGGTATGGCGGCGGCTTTTACGACCGGTTCCTGCCCCGTTGCCGCGATAACTGTGTTTTTCTCGGCATCAGCCAGTTTCCGCCCGAGCAGGCGCTGCCCGAACTGGCTGAATATGATATACCTTTAACAGCCTGCATCACGCCTGATCGTATTTATGAATTTTAATTTCCCATTGCTTAAGCCAATACGGATTATTCTTTTTCCTTTTTCACTGGTTTACCTGGCGGTTATTTTTGTACGCAACAAGTTATACGACCAAAAACTGCTGACCAGCTCTGCTTTTGCATTGCCGATGATTTGTGTGGGCAATATTGCGGTTGGCGGCACGGGTAAATCGCCTATGGTCGAATACCTGTTAAAGCATTTCAGTAAAAAATACCCCCTGGCTACTTTGAGCCGCGGGTATAAACGCCGTACCAGCGGGTATGTGCTGGCGGGTGAACATACCGATGCCCTCGATATAGGCGATGAGCCGATGCAATTCCACCTGAAATTTCCCGGCGTGGCGGTGGCCGTTGGGGAAGACCGGGTTGCGGCACTACCCCAGTTGTTGCACGACCGCAAAGAAACAAAAGCGGTGATTCTCGACGATGCTTTTCAGCACCGCGCCATCAGCGCCGGACTAAATATTTTATTAACCGATTACAACAACTTGTACTCGCGCGATTGGTACCTGCCAACCGGTGATTTGCGCGATGAGAAAAGAAGGGCCCGCGATGCCGGCATTATCATCGTCACAAAATGTCCGCCAAGGCTCGAAGCCGACGAAGCCGATGCCATCAGGAAGGAATTGGACATTCAGGAGAACCAGGAAATTTATTTTTCGGCGATCCATTATGGTGACTTGTACCATATCATGAACCATGAATCGTTTCGACTCAACAGCGAGTTGGAAGTGTTACTGGTAACGGGCATTGCCAATCCACGACCTTTGAAACAATGGCTGAACGACCGTTGTAAATCGTACGAACAAATGGTGTTCAGCGATCACCATATTTTCAGCATCGATGACCTCACTGATATCCGGCGCCGGTTTGATATGATAAATGCTTCACAAAAAATTATTCTAACCACCGAAAAAGACGCCGTGCGATTGGTGAAATTCAAAGATGAACTGGGCCAATTGCCATTGTACGTAGTGCCGATTGATATGCTTTTTTTATTCGGAGGCGACGAGAAGTTTATCCATAGAATCGGTACATTTATTGAGAGGCACAAGCCTGATGTTAAACCAGCCAAATGAGCCAGAAAAAAAAAGCCGGCAAGAAGACCAAAGCCAAACAGCGGAGCACCGCCAATACCGTACGGGGCCGGTTAGACATCACTCGCAGTGGGATGGGCTTTGTGATCGTTGACCAGTTGGCACAGGATATACTCATCCGCCCCAATGATTTCAATACGGCCATGCACGGCGATACAGTTGAAGTGCGCATCACCAAACCGGCTGGGGCCAATGGCAGGATGCAAGGCGCAGTAGAACGTGTGCTTGATCGTAAGCAAACGGTGTTCATGGGTAAGCTCGATATCAGTAAAAACTTTGCTTTCTTCTTGCCGGAAGGCGACAAGCCCATGCCGGATATTTATATTCCTTTAAGCAATACACTTGATGCACCCAATGGCGCCCGGGTAATGGTAAAGATGACCGAGTGGGAAAATGGCAAAAAGCCCGTGGGTGTGGTAACAGAAATACTCGAAGACATTGCCGAGAATGACCTGGCCATGAAAGAAATCATTCTTGAAAATGGTTTCAGCATGGGGTTTTCAGAAGATATATTGGAGGAAACTGCACGCATTCCTGATCTGTTGTCAAAAGACGAAATTGCCAAAAGAAGAGATTGCCGCGGTATACGCACGTTTACCATCGATCCCGTAGATGCCAAAGATTTTGACGATGCGATTTCTTTTCGAGAAACAAAAGATGGATATGAAATCGGCGTCCATATTGCGGATGTCAGTTATTATGTAGAACCTGGTACTGAATTGGACAAAGAGGCTTACCAGCGTGCCACATCGGTATACCTGCCCGATCGGGTTAACCCCATGCTGCCGGAACGCATTTCCAATGAGCTTTGTTCCTTGCGACCACACGAAGATAAATTTACGTTCTCTGCCATCTTTCAGGTGTCGAAGAAGGGCGATGTGAAAGACTATTGGTTGGGCAGAACGGTTATTCATTCTGACCATCGGTTCACCTATGAAGAAGTGCAGGAAATCATTGAGTCAGAAGATGGCCTGTACAAAGACGAGTTGCTTACACTCAACCAGTTTGCACAGCGATTTCGCAAGCAGCGTTTCAAAAAAGGCGCCATCAATTTTTCGTCGCAAGAAGTCCGGTTCAAGCTCGACGACCAGGGACGGCCTATTGGCATCATGGTGAAAGAAAGCAAGGAAGCGCACCAACTCATAGAAGAATTCATGCTGCTGGCGAATCGCTATGTAGCCGAGCATGTGGGCAAAATTGAAGTGGAAGGCAAGGCGCTGCCCTTTCCTTATCGGGTGCACGACCAGCCCGACGAAGAGAAGCTATTGCCTTTTGCTGCTTTCGCCCGCAAATTTGGCCATGCATTTGATACCAAATCGCCCGAAGCCATTGCCGCTTCATTTAACCAGTTGTTGAAAGATGTAAAGGGGCAACCGGAGCAACATGTGTTGGAGCAATTGGGCATTCGCACCATGGCAAAAGCAGTGTACACCGTGAAGAATATTGGTCACTATGGACTGGGGTTTAAAGACTATTGTCATTTTACCTCACCCATCAGGCGGTATCCCGATGTGTTGGTGCACCGGGTGTTACAGCAAGTGCTCGACAAGAAGATCCAGCCCGATAAGAAAATGGAAGAGAAATGCAAACATTGCAGCGAGCGTGAGCGGGCGGCAATGGAAGCTGAACGGGCCGGCAACAAATACAAACAGGTGGAGTACCTGAAGAATTTCCTGGGCGAAGAATTTGATGGCGTGATCAGTGGGGTGGCTTCTTTTGGCTTCTGGGTGGAAACAGTAGAACACAAATGCGAGGGACTGGTAAGCATCGCCAGCCTGGCTGATTACGATGATTTCAGGCAGGTGGAGTCAGACTATATGCTGGTGGGTATGCGCAGTGGACGGCGCTTCCGCATGGGCGACAAGGTGCGCATCAGGGTAGTTGCGGCCAACCTCGACAAAAGGCAACTTGACTATGAATGGGTCATCACCGCGGCGCTCAAAGAAAATCCCGGTGTAGAAAACAAGGCCTTTGTACCAAAGAAAAATGGGGGTGAAAAAAAGGCGGATGGTAAAAAAGACCCTGGCCATAAAAAAGGTGCTGCCAAAAAGAAACACAAAAAATCCTGAGCTTGTCTGATTCCATTAGCCTCAATAAATTCATCAGCGATACCGGGTATTGTTCCCGGCGGGAAGCGGATGAATTGATCAAAGCCGGCCGTGTATTGCTGAATGATAAAACGGCGGTTATGGGTAACCGTTATACTCCCGGCGATATCGTGGAAGTAGATGGTAGCCTGGTTACCCGCAGCCAGAAGGAAAAGCCCCTGTATATCGCTTTCAATAAACCGGTGGGTATCACCACCACCACCGAAGAACATATTCCCGGTAATATCATCCGTTATATTGGCTTTCATAAAAGGATTTTTCCCATTGGCCGGTTGGACAAAGACTCGGAGGGATTAATCTTCCTGACAAACGATGGGGATATGGTGAACAAGTTGCTGCGTGCCGGCAATGCGCATGAAAAAGAATACCTGGTCAGGGTACATCGCGTGCTGGAGCCGGGCTTCGCAGAAAAGATGAGCCAGGGCATTCCGCTCGATGGCAAGAAAACCCTGCCCTGTAAAGTGCAGGTAACCGGGCGCCAAAGCTTTCGCATTGTATTGGTGCAGGGCCTCAACCGCCAGATCAGGCGCATGTGCGAATACCTGGGCTACACCGTAACCGCTTTGCAACGTACGCGCATAATGCACGTGCGGCTCGATAAACTGGCCATTGGTAAGTGGCGTTACCTCAGCGAAGCCGAGATGACGCAACTGCTCAACAGCGTGGCTGATTCGAGTAAAACGGCCCCTGCGGCGCCAAAGGGATTTGATGGCGCTAATGCAGTACCAACAGGTTCTAGTCGGCCTTCCATTGTACAAAAAGCGTTTAACCGAGGCGGGGTTAAAATCGAAGACGCTGATCGAACAGCTGACGTGCACAAAAAAACAGCAAAGAAGGCGGAGCGAAACCCGGCTATTCCAAAAGCTACTGATCGAGGGCTCAATAAATACGGCATGACAAAGCCCGCGAAGAAAAAGGCTTCAACCTCCACAAAAAACGCGGCAGTTGCTAACGAGAAACCAGCGAAGCCCGCTGCCAAAAAAGGTTCTTATAAAGCATTTCGGGATAAACGGAATCGGCACCAATAAAGTGAACGGTACAGCGCATGGCCGCCATCTTTAGTACGTTATCGCGTCAACCCACTATAACTTCGTTATACCATTCAGGTAAGTGGTCAGTCTGCCGATCGCTTTGGCTACATCGTCAATGCCTTGTTGCGCTTCAACCCAATTGTTTTGCTCGATGGCTTCGCGGATAACTGGCAGTGTTTTCACGCCGTAGCCGGTGTAGAAGCCGGGCGCATAAATACTGTGTTTATACCATTTACGACGTGGTAATCCCTGTTCCAATAACAGTTGCTGTTCGGCGGTAAAAAGAATTTTGTTGATGGCTTTTATTTTAGCAGCGTCGGTTTTTTTGCTGGCATCGGCTGCTTGCGCGAGTATTGTTTGAATGCTATCGGTGGTGATTTTTAGTTGCGTGAGTGCGTTTTGCAGCGGACTAAAATTCAGGTAGGGAACAGCTTGTTTTGCAGGCAGTTCGCCCTGGTGTTTGGCCGTATCGTTGGCAAGAGTGGGTAATCCTGCTTTCCGGATAGCGTTGTCGACCGCAACCGATTCACGCAATTCATTGGTGAAGGTCAACAACTGATCACTATAGCCATTGATGGTTTTATACAGGTCGCTAAAGGCAAATGGAAGCAGATCAGCATCGGCCATCTTGAGGGCAATATGTCCGGCGGTTTTCGCCAATGCCACCCCATACAAAAACGACGGATCTTTAAACCGACTGTAGTGAGCATAACTGTCGTAGATACTATGGTAGTCGCCGCCTTCGGCCTCACCGCCAAAGCCAATGTTTAAGGAAGGAATGCCCGCGTGTTGAAAGAAGGGCGAATAATCTGAACCGGAGCCCAAGGCCGATAGCTCGATTTCTTTTTTAGCGAGCTGTTCTTTTTTGGCTGCCGTTGAATTGGCGTCGACCGTCTGTTTGGCGAGTAGTCTTTTTGCCACGCTCACATTGGTTTGCGGATCGATTACTGTGGCAGCCACTTCGTTTACCGCTTTGTGCAATGCATGCGACCCACCGATATCCAGGAAGCCGCGACCATTGCCATCGGAGTTGATATAGATCACTGCCTTCTGTTGCAGGGCTTCCATATTATCTTCCACATATTCGGTAGAACCTAACAGGGCCGGCTCTTCACCATCCCAGGCACAATAGACCAGGGTGCGTTTGGGACGCCAGCCCGTCTTCAATAACTCGCCGATGGCTTTGGCTTCTTCCATTAAAGCAGCTAGGCCAGATACCGGATCGTCGGCACCATATACCCAGGCATCGTGGTGGTTGCCGCGAACCACCCATTCGTCGGGGTATTCACTGCCGGGAATCGTGGCAATGACATCATAGCAGGGAACCGTGTTCCAGTTGAAGGCAAGCTTCAGGTGTACCATCGTTTTTCCGTTGCCCACATGGTAGGTAAAGGGAAGGGCACCTTGCCAGTCGGCCGGTACCACGGGGCCTTCGAGCGATGCCAGCAAAGGCGTCGCGTCTTTATAACTAATTGGCAAAACCGGAATTTTCAACAGGTTTTCTGCTTCAGATCGCTGAATTCTTTGGGCATTTTCGGTGGCACCAATACCTGGCGTTAGTGGATCGCCCGGATACACCGGCATATCCATCACACTACCACGTTGTACACCATATTCATTTTTAAACGCGCCTTTCGGGTACACATCACCGGCAGCATATCCATCGTCGGCCGGATCAGAATAAATGATGCAACCGATGGCGCCATGTTCCTGTGCCAGTTTGGGTTTGATCCCCCGCCAGCTTCTGCCATATTTGGCAATGACGATCTTGCCTTTTACGCTGATGCCTAATTTTTCGAGCGCTTCATAATCTTTCGGTAAGCCATAGTTCGCGAATACCAGGGGTGCTTGTACATCACCATCGGCGCTCCAGGCATTGTAGGTGGGCAACTCGCCTGGCTGACCCGAAGTAGGATCTTCTTTCAACGCTGGTTCTTTCAACAAGGCTTTGTATTTGGTTGGCGAAGTCATTTCCAGCAAACGCGTTTTCGGCGTGGGAAACAAAACCTGGTACACTTTCAATTCGGCATTCCAGCCATAAGATTTGAATTTCTGCAATAGTTTTTCCGCCACCGCCTTGCTACCAGCCGAACCAAGCTCATGGGGTTTGGCCGACAGTTCTTTGATGGTACTACCAATATTCTGCGCACTCAACGACGCATCAAACTGCTGTAAAAATTGATCAGTCGACGCACTTTGTGAAAACGCAAAAATGCAGAGGCTAAGCGCCCCACTAACGGCGAGAAACTTCTTCATAATTATATTTCGTTGTAAGAATAACCGTGGTAAGAAAGGCGGGCACAGCTAAAAAAGTTGCAACAATGTAAGTATTGTATTCCACTCCAAAAAGTCGAATTCTCCACCCACCCTCCGCGCCAAAAAAACATAGGCGACCCATCATACAACGTGTCGCCTACCCTTATCACTGCCCGCCTTGCGGCAGCAACCTTAAACCATTAAACCTTAAACCTTAAACCTTAAAAATATTTAGTCACCCCTGGCACTGCCACCGGATAATACCCATCCGCATTCGGCACAATTGGTGGCACTGCATCAAAGGCATAGACCTTCGGCATAATATCGATGCCACTTTTCAACGCTTTGTCCATGTCGATGATTTGTCCGCTGTAAGTTGCCATCCGCCCCAGTATCGACGTCATTGTACTATGGGCCCCATTCTCTGCATCAGCGAATTTGTATTCGCCTTTTGCAATGGCGGCAAACAATTCATCGTGCTCGGTTTGGTATGGATTGTTTTCTTTTTTTAAATCGAATTGGTACAGGGATTTGCCCTTGGCATCAGAGATGCTACCCGCACCGCAACGGATCGAACCCTTGGTGCCTACCAGCATCTCATCAACCCGGCTCATGGTGCCCGGAATATGCCGGCACTGGCTGTTTAGTATGCTGCCATCGGCGTAGGTGAACTCAACATAGTGGTGATCGAAGATCTCGCCATTGTCTTTGCCCTTGCGTACCTGCCGGCCACCCATGCCCTGGGCTTTCACCGGATAGCCTCCTTTGAACCAGTTTACAGCATCGATGTTGTGGATATGCTGCTCATTGATATGATCGCCGCAAAGCCAGTTGAAATAATACCAGTTGCGCATTTGGTATTCCATTTCTGTTTGTCCTTCTTTACGCGGACGCACCCATACACCATCGTTGTTCCACCAGGCCTGTGCAGAAGTGATATCACCAATCAGGTCTTTGCGCTGGAACAGTTCACGGTAGGAGTTTTGGTAGTGACGTTGCAGACCAACCACCACATTTAGTTTTTTCTGTTTGGCAATGGCAGCCGCCGCCAACACCTTTTGTACACCGGCAGGATCTGTGGCCACGGGTTTCTCCATGAACACGTGTTTGTCTTGTTTGATGGCTTCCGTAAAATGAATAGGACGGAAACCCGGCGGTGTAGCGAGGATGACAACATCAGCCAGCGGAATCGCTTTCAGGTAAGCATCAAAGCCCGTGAATTTCCTTTCTTCCGGTACATCCACTTTGGCTTTCACCGAACCATTGTCGGTGGCTTCGTCTGATGTAATCGTTTTATAACATTCATCGAGCCGGTCGCGAAAGGCATCGGCCAAGGCAACGATCTTTACATTTTCTTTGGTCGACAATGCCTGGATAGCCGCGCCGGTACCACGGCCGCCGCAACCGATCACGGCGATTTTAATGGTGCCCGCTGCACCGGAGAAATAGTTGGCGCGCGACAAAAACGGCGTGGCCATCAAGCCGGCGCCAATCAGCGTAGAATGGCGCATGAATTCGCGACGCGATGCAGGAGAATGGCCGGAAACTTCTTTTTTCATATTTACAATTGTTTATAGAAGGTTATTGTGCGAGATATTGTTTGAAAAAGGCATCGATCTCAGCAGCCGATGGCTGCGGGTAGGGCCGAACAACGCGAAAGCCCACATTCCCGGCTTCTGTCAACCACCACCGGCTTTTTGGAATCTGCGGATCACGCCGGTTCCAGGCTGGTTCAGATTTTACCCGGGCTGCCGAACGAAGCAGGTTCGATTCATCGCGATAAGATCCGCCGCGTACGGACTTAGGATAACGGCCAGGGTTAAACGAAGTGAGCAAACCCTTGCTATCAGCGGCCAATCCGGCGTAGCCGTCGGCCTTATACGCGTCGAGTGTCCACTCGGCCACATTACCCATCATATCATACAAACCCCAGGCATTGGGTTTCTTTTCACCCGACTTGTGAAATTTGCCTTCGCTATTACTGCTGTACCAGGCATAATCACCCAGCGATGTGGTGGTGCTGCCGAAGTAATAAGTTGTTTTGGATCCTGCGCGACAAGCATATTCCCATTCGGCTTCGGTGGGCAGACGATAGAAAACACCCGTTTTTTCATACAACCAACGGCAATACATAAGCGCTGCATATTGAGAAAGACTTTGTACCGGGTAACCACCTTCTTTGCCCATGCCTAAACTAAAATCGATGTACTGCGGGCTGGGTCGCGTAACTGCATCGGTTGTTATATTCTGCGAAACAGACAAATCATTGGCGAAGGCATCAAATGCATCCCGACTGGTTTCGAGCGATGCCATCCAAAAAGCATTGATATGTACGGTGCGGGCAGGCCCTTCATCGGGTTGATGGCCGGGCTCGGCATCGGCACTGCCCAGCGAAAAATCGCCGGCCGGGATGGGCATCATTTTAAATGATAAAGTAGTGCCCGGTAGTTTTTGTTCATAGGGTTCGGCCGGATTTTGGGCGAACACAGCAAGAGGGCAGGTCAATGCGGCCACGCAACGAGCAAATTTCATCAGTCCAGGTTTTTATTCAATGCCTTAAAATTAAGGTATTCGGCTGCTTCAGGCGCACCTGATTAAATCGATTGCGCAGTTATGCCAGTGGTAGCCTAAAGCGGATGGTAGCCGGGCGTACCATACAGTGCCTATCGCCGCATTTATGCTTTTTACCTATATTTATCGAAATGAACCTGACGATATGCAAAGACGCGCATTTGTTCAACAGTCGCTCCTGGCGGGTGGCTCATTATTAGGCGGATCAATGGTAGCCGCTGCCAGTCACCGTGTGGAAGACATGGAAGAAAAAACATTTAACCTGAACTATGGTTTTCACGACGGCATGTTTCGCAACCATGCGGGCGATAATTTTATCGACCAGATAAAATTTGGCCATAGCATGGGTTTCCGTGCCATTGAAGACAATGGTATGATGGGCAGATCGGTGGATGAACAGAAAAAGATTGGCGATACCCTCGCGAAACTGGGCATGACCATGGGCGTGTTTGTGGTGACCTCTGACAACTGGCATTGGAAGATGTCGCTCACTACCGGCAAGCAGGAATTTATTGACCGCATGATCAAAGATTGCAAGGAAGCCATTGAAGTGGGCAAACGTTGCAACGCAAAATGGGTAACTGTGGTGCCGGGTAATTTTGATAGAAGCCTGTCGCTGGAATACCAAACCAGCAATGTGGTCAACGCCCTGCGCAAAGCGGCTGCCATTTTGGAGCCGGCGGGATTGGTAATGGTGTTGGAATCGCTGAGCGATAACCCTGATTTGTTCTTGCGACATACCGATCAGGCCTATGCCATTTGCCAGGCGGTGAACAGTTCCTCTTGCAAGTTCCTATATGATATGTACCATATGCAACGCAATGAAGGTGATATCATCGCCAATATCGACCGGGTATGGTCGGAGACGCCCTATTTCCAGATTGGCGACAACCCAGGCCGCCAGGAACCAGGCACGGGCGAAATGAATTACCGGAACATTTTCAAACATATCTATTCGAAAGGCTATAAAGGGGTTATGGGCATGGAGCATGGCATTTCGATCAAGGGCAAAGAAGGGGAACTGGCCCTGATCAAAGCGTACCGCGCCGCCGATAATTTTTTATAACTGGTATTAAACTTGTGGTGATACCGATAGTCTAATCACCTCAAATCATTAATATGAAAAATGTAGTTATCGCCCTTTGCTTTATTTTGTTGGCCGGCGCCGCCAGTGCACAAGATACAGGCCGGGCACATAAATCAGCAGAAGAACGCGCCAAAGCGCAGTCTGACAAAATGAAAACCGAACTGGCCCTCACCGACGACCAGTACACGAAAATCTATGACCTGAATTTGAAGTACGCGAAGAAGAACGAAGAAATTCGCGGTGGTACCGACGAAAAGATGGCCAAAATGAAAGCATCGCAGGCTGCCATGCAGGAGAAAGATGCGGCAGTGAAGGCCATTCTCGATGCAGGTCAATATGAAAAGTACGAAGCCATGAAGGCCGATCGAAAAGATAAAATGAAAGAACACAGAAGGCACTAAATTGCTGTATGCAGCAAAACACATTTCATAGCAGAAAGGCACTCCTGGCGGGGTGTCTTTTTTTGTGCATGCAGGTAAGTGTATCGGCGCAAAATTTTGCCGATACGGCCAGGCAGATCGACCAGCTCTTTGCAAAATGGCAACGCAACAACGGCCCGGGAGCTTCCATTGAAATCAGTCGCAATGGCCAGCGTATTTATCGTTGGTACGGTGGCATGGCCGATTTGGAACACGGTGTAGCGGTCGACAGCAATAGTATTTTCGAAGCAGGATCCGTTTCCAAACAGTTTACAGCAGCAGCCATTTTGTTATTGGCTGAACAGGGTGCGATTTCTTTGCAGGATGATATCCGTCGCTATTTCCCGGAACTGCCCGTGTACAGTCGACCGATTCGCGTGTATCATTTGTTGCACCATACCAGTGGCCTGCGCGATTGGGGATCGGTGGCATCGGTAGAGGGCTGGGGCCGGGGCTCACGGGCACACACAAACGAAGATGTATTGGCCATCATCAGCCGGCAGCGTGCCCTCAACAATGTACCAGGTGCCGAATACATTTATAGCAATAGCAATTTTAACCTGATGGCCTTATTGGTGGAGCGGGTAACAAAAATCAGTTTTGCTTCTTTTTGCCAGCAGCAAATTTTCAGCAAAGCGGGCATGCCGCTGACGCGCTGGCGAAATCATTACCGTGCGGTGGTGCCCAACCGAACCATTGGCTATGCCGCAAATTTTCCGCTGGGTTGGCAAATGGATATGCCTTTTGAAGATGCCCATGGCAATGGTGGTTTATTAACTAACCCGGCTGAATTAGCCCAGTGGGCCTGGTTAACGGGTACGGGACAGTTTCGAGGTTTGGGCTTCAGGAACCAGCAATGGGAGAAAGGGCGACTCAACAATGGTCGTGAAATCACCTATGCAGCCGGTTTGGTGGTTACCGACTATCGGGGGCATTCGTTGGTTACACACAGTGGATCAACCGCCGGTTACCGTGCAAACCTTGACTATTATCCCGAAGAAGGTTTGGTGATTGCGATTCAAAGCAACGATGCCAGTTTTCAACCGGTGGTGATGGCCAGGGCGGTGGCTGATTTGCTGTTGACAAATCAGGCGCCGGCATTTTCCTGGCCGGTAACAAAGTATGCGGCCAGTGCAAATGTGCTGTCGGCTTTGTCGGGCTGGTATCGGAACACCCGTAGCAACGAAACCATGCAGGTTTTGTATGTGCAGGATAGTTTGCGTACAAAGAACGGTGCTGGCTGGCTGCCATTGGCGGAGAAATCTTTTCTGGTCAATAACCAGAAAGCACAGTTTATTGTAAAGGGTAAGGACACCATTTTGTATATAGCTGACCGGCCCGATATGTCTGATACCATCTACTGGAAAAAAGACAAACCAGCAGTAAAGAGTAACGCAAGTTTGGCCGCCTATACCGGCACTTATTTCAGCGAAGAAGCCAATGCCCAATTGGTGATCAGCCTGAAAAACGATTCTTTGTTTTGTAAGCAAAGCCGCGTTCCCGCGCTGTACATGACACCCACTTGTTTGCATGGATTTACCTTGCCTGGAACAGATATTTATTTTGTGATTGATGGAAAAAAGAAACCCAACGGATGCTTGCTTTCGGTTAACCGTGCCCGTAATATCTGGTTCAGGAAAATAATGCCCTGATGTCAGGTCAGGCCGATGCCCTACATTTACAGTGTATTAGGAAGAGCGTATGCAGTCATTTGAGCAGTTGTTACAGGCATTCAATGCCAGTTTTGAAAAGGAACATTTTCCCGCACAGCCCGCCAGTTTGTACCAGCCGGCACAGTATTTTTTGTCGATCGGAGGCAAAAGAGTGCGACCAGTATCGGTGTTAATGGGCAATGAACTTTTTGATGAGATCGCCCCCGATAGTTGGCAGGTAGCAACTGCCATTGAACTATTCCACAATTTCACGCTGATCCACGATGATATTATGGACAAAGCGCCTTTGCGGCGCGGCATGGAAACCGTGCATTCCCGTTATGGCGAACCGACCGCGCTGTTGGCTGGCGATGTAATGCTGGTGGTGGCCTATGATTACCTCAACAAAGTGCATTCACCGCACTTGCAAAAATTGATTCGCATTTTCAACGATACGGCCAAAGCGGTTTGTGAAGGGCAACAGCTTGATATGGATTTTGAAAAGCAGCCTACCGTCTCCATGGCCGACTACCTGCACATGATCACCCTGAAAACCTCGGTATTGCTGGCGGCCAGCCTGCAAATGGGGGCGGTGCTTGGTGGCGCCAGTGAAGGTAATCAGCAACATATATATGCATTTGGCAAGAACCTGGGCATCGCCTTCCAGGTGCAGGACGATTATCTCGATGCATTCGGCGATCCGCAGAAATTTGGCAAGCAGGTAGGCGGTGATATCCTCGCCAATAAAAAAACCTTTTTGCTCATCAAGGCCCTGGAAACGGCATCCGCGGCCGATGGCGCCCGGCTGCAGGAATTGCTCCATACCCAGCCGGCTGATAAAGTGGCGCAGGTGCTCGCCATTTACAGAAGGGCAGGTGTTGACGAATGGGCCCGTACCCTGAAGGCCGAATACGACGCAAAAGCATTGCAGCACCTGGAAGCCATTGCCGTGGTGAACCGCCGGAAAGCGCCGCTTCAGGAACTGGCCGCCTTCCTGCTGCAACGCGAATACTAATTTCTATTTATATTGGCCACAAATCAACTGCATGGCGAACTCCCTGTTCAGAAAAAAATCTATTGAGAAAATCATCCGGGACCATGAGCAGGGGCTCTCCGACGGACATATCGTAGAGATGAAAAAAGTGCTGAGCGTGCGCGACCTCACCTTTATGGGGGTAGCGGCGGTAATTGGCGCCGGCATTTTTTCTACCATCGGATCGGCTGCTTTTAACGGCGGACCAGGTGTGATCCTGCTCTTCCTCATCACTGCCGTTACCTGCGGATTTACTGCTCTTTGTTATGCAGAATTTGCTTCGCGGGTGCCGGTATCGGGCAGCGCTTATACCTACTCATACGTGACCTTCGGTGAATTGATTGCCTGGATATTGGGCTGGGCCTTGATCCTGGAATATTGCATCGGTAATATTGTGGTGGCCATCAGTTGGAGCAGTTATTTTAATAATATACTGCACAATGTTTTTCATGTTGATTTGCCAGGCTGGCTGACCATGGGCTATAGCACGGCGAAGCGATTGCATGATGCAGCCCTGCAGGCTGGTCAACCGACAGAGCAACTGCTGTTTAATACCGCGCCGAAAATTGCCGGCATTCCATTTATCATCAATCTTCCGGCATTTATCATTGTATGCATCATCACCGCCCTTGTTTTTATCGGCATCAGCGAAAGCAAGAAGACTGCCAATTTCATGGTGGGGCTGAAGATATGTGTGTTGATTTTTATCGCGCTGGTGGGTGGCTATATCATTTTTACCGACGACCTAACCGGTAACTGGACGCCCTTTCTGCCCAATGGCATGACCGGTGTGTTAAAAGGGGTGTCTGCCGTGTTTTTTGCCTATATCGGATTTGATGCCATTAGCACCACGGCCGAAGAATGTGCCAACCCGCAACGAGACATGCCGCGCGCGATGATTTATTCACTCATACTGTGTACTTTGATTTATGTAGTTACCACCCTGGTGATCACCGGCCTGGTCAACTACAAAGCGTTTGAAGGTGTCACCGATCCGCTGGCCTTTGTGTTTGACAAGATCAACATGAAAAAAGTAGGCACATTCATTTCGATCAGTGCGGTGTTGGCCGCCACGAGTGTGTTGTTGGTGTTCCAGATTGGTCAACCGCGTATCTGGATGAGCATGAGCCGCGATGGCTTGCTGCCCAAGTCTTTTTCACGCATCCATCCCAAATACAAAACACCCTGGTATGCGACGATAATAACGGGCCTCGTAGTAGGTATTCCCGTGTTGTTTGTCGACGATTTGCTGATGACCGATCTAACCAGTATCGGAACCTTGTTCGCGTTCGTGTTGGTTTGCGGCGGTGTATTGGTGCTGCCGCGGATGGCGAACAAAGGGGGCAAGTTCAACCTGCCATACATCAATGGCAAATGGATTGTGCCCGCACTGGTGATACTGTTTACGGTGTTGTCGCGCGGCCGCATGCGCGAAGCCTTTGCCAATGTGGGCCATGAAGGTTACCAGGAAATACTTTTCCTGGTGTTTTTGTTGGTTGCCTGGCTGATTGGCTTGTTTAGTTTTCTCCGCAATTATTCTTTGATACCGGTGTTGGGTATGTTGTGCTGTTTATACCTGATGATCGAGATCCCCGCCAGCAGTTGGCTGGTATTCTTTGGGTGGATGATTTTCGGGTTGCTGGTCTATTTCAGTTATGGCCAGCGCCACAGCAAGCTGAATAAGCCGGCATGAGTTTTTTTGCTCAGTTTTCATAATCGCCGCCGATTCTCGACATTTGCAGCATGAAATTCGAAGTAGGTGATAAAGTGGTGGTTCGTTTGACCAACGAAGACGGACTCGTAACGGAAATCCTGAGCGATAAAATGGTGATGGTGGAAGTGCGTGGGGTGAAGTTCCCGGCCTATACCGATCAACTGGATTTTCCGTATTTCAAGATGTTCTCAAAGCAGAAGTTGGTGCCGGAAAAGAAGGCCCCGGCCAAGGTATTTGTTGACCAGGTACCCAAAGAAAAGCCCAGGGATTTACCGAAGAAAGCACCCAATGGGGTTTGGCTGACGTTTATGCCGCAATATGAAACCGACGATTTTGGGGATGAAGTGGTATCACTGCTGAAGATCTATTTACACAACCAGAATGCGGAAGCCTACGGCTTTCACTACCAACTTCGTTATTTCGGCAATACAGATTTCGAGTTGAAGAACCAGGTAATGGCTTACCAGGATTTCTATTTGCACGATATCCCTTTTGCCAATTTAAATGATAGTCCGCAGTGGCATGTTGATTTCAACCTGTTACAACCCGATCGCAAACGCGCACCCCACTATGAAACCCTGGTGAAGCTGAAACCGAAACAGGTTTTCCAAAAAATCCAGGACTTACAGAAAAAAGCGGATCCTTTTTTTAGTTACCAGCTGTTCAAAGATTATCCCGAAGCCGTCGAAGAGGAAACGGTTGAACTGGGTCGGCTGGCAGCAGCGGGCTTCAAAGTTTATCCGGCTTCGCAAGCGCGGCAGCACCTGCCACCCGCGCGCACGGTGGTGGACCTGCATATCGAAAAGCTCACCGATAACTGGAAGAACATGAGCAATGCAGAGATATTGCAATTGCAGGTAGATGAATTTGAAAAATACTACGAATTGGCGCTGGCACACCAGCAGCCCATGCTGACGATAATTCATGGCGTGGGTTCGGGCCGACTGCGCGATGAAGTGCATGATATTTTGCGGCATCGCAAACCGGTGAAAAGCTTTGTGAACCAGTACGACCCCCGGTACGGCTACGGCGCCACGGAGATCTATTTTAATTATTGAGGCTTTTACCCGACGGGTTTTACCCGACGGGTGCGACCCGACGGGTGCGACCCGACGGGTAGGCCAAAAAGCCAAAATTTTCAGAAAACGACTCTTTTTCTTGTGTAACTAAAAAATTAGTTATTTATTTGCGTAACTAATGTTTTAGTTATGGAGCAAAAATTGACGAAAGCAGAAGAGGAGATCATGCAGGTATTGTGGAACCTGGGTGAGGGTTTCCTGAAAGACATTGTGGAACAGATGCCATCGCCCAAACCACATTCCAACACAGTGGCGACCTTGTTAAAAATACTGGTAGAAAAAGGATTTGTTGTTTACAGCACACATGGGCGGAACAACTGTTATCGCGCCAAAATCAGTAAAACAACTTACGGTCGAAAGTCGGTGCAGCAAGTATTAAAAGGCTATTTCAATGGATCAGCTGTTAACCTGGTTTCACAGTTTTTGGAGGAAGATAAATTGTCGATCGAAGACATGGAAACCCTGCTTAAAACGATTAAATCATCCAAAAAGAAATGATATGCTATTATCTGCCATGATCAAAGTGCTGGTCGTTTCTGGTTTGTTGTTGGGTTATTATTGGTTGTTTTTGCGAAATCGCCGCCAACACCAATTCAACCGCTTTTTTCTGCTGGCCGTTGGCGTGGTCGCTGTGTTGGCCGCCTTCGTGAAAATCGACTGGGTGATTAGAGACAGCGAATTGATTCAGCAGTCCGGCATTGATTTGTTGCCGTTGGTTGCGAGTGATTGGCGCGAAGCGAGTCCGGTTTTGGCACCCGCCACTACAACCCGGCTGAACTGGCAGGGCTTGTTGTTTTTGGTGTATGCAGCGGGATGCCTGGTGTCTTTCGCTCGGTTTTTGCAGTCCATTCGCCGGTTACAAAACATGAAAAAAACCGCCGAACCGGTACAATATCTTTCTTATCGGCTATACATGACCGATAGTCCAACAGCGCCGGCTGTTTACTTTTCCACGCTGTTTTGGCCGCGTGATATAGACCCTGCTGGCAATTTTTCACAACAGATATTAAAGCATGAGCAATACCATATCCAGCAAAAACATGGGTGGGATCTATTGATCACCGAGCTGTTGGGGGTTTTAATCTGGTTTAGTCCGTTTATACATATCGCCCGAAAAGAGCTTCAACTGGTGCATGAATTCGCGGCCGATGCATTTGCCGCTGAAACGGGCGCTGAACTTGGTTATGCCGAACAATTATTGGAACAACATATTTCACGCAGTAAACTGCGATTGGCCATCTCATTTTCCCAACCACCATTAAAACGAAGAGTTACTATGTTACTACAACACAGAAAAAAATCGATCTATGTCAAGATCGCCTGTTGGCTGGCCTTGCCGGTAGCAGCCCTGGTATTTTTGTCGATGACCGTGCGACCGCAAACTCGTTTTTCGTCGGCTACTCTCAAAGCGCCCCGCGCCACTATTGTGGTAGATGCCGGTCACGGCGGTCCTGATGCCGGTGCCGTTGTCGGTGAATTGCAGGAAAAAGATATTAGTCTCGCGTTGGTAAAGGCGATCGCAGCTGAAGCAAAAAACTATAACCTGGACATAGTGCTAACCCGCCACGACGATGCCTTACCGGGAGGCACCACCGATATAACGTCGGCATTGAGAAAACGCTCAGAAATGGGGAATGCCGCAAATGCCAGTTTGTTCTTGTCGATACATGTTGACAATGCGCAAGATGAACATGCGTCGGTATTCATTCCCAGTGGCCGAAATGGAAGAGAAGATCTGTCTTTGATCCCTGCTTGTACGGCTGCAGGTACGGCTATTGTCAAATCAATGTCCGCAGTAATTACTACCCGACCTGCCTTGCAGCAGCGATTCGACAAAGGTATTTGGGTGTTGGACAATTCAACCATTCCGTCGGTATTGATTGAGTGCGGCAGCCTCGCGCAGGCATCCGACAAAGCGATCCTCACCGATCCCGTCGGTCAGCAGAAACTGGCCAAAGCCATACTGGCCGGCGTGCAGCAATATGTAGCAGCACACTAATCCTCGTAAAATCTACCCGTCGGGTAAAACCCGACGGGTAGTACCCGACGGGTAAAAAATTGCGGTCAAAATTTGTAACTTTGCCGTCTTCCCTCCGGGTTATCGCGCGCGATTTTTTCGCTCGAGGAAAGTCCGGACAGCACAGGGCGATACACCGGCTAACGGCCGGGCTGCAGGCAACTGCAGACAGATAGTGCCACAGAAAATAACTACCCCTTCGGGGGAAAAGGTGAAAATGTGGGGTAAGGGCCCACGGTTAGTTGCAGCAATGTGATTAGCGGGTAAACCTTGTATGCTGAAATGCCATGTATACCGGTGGTAGAGGGCGGCCCGCCCGATGCCGAAAGGCAACGCCGGAGGGTAGGCAGCTAGAGTGTTGCAGTAATGTAACACCGAGATAAATGATAGCCGCTGCGAAAGCAGTACAGAATCCGGCTTATAGGAGGGAAGATTTTTTCAAATACTGCAGTCAACTCGCCCAGAAGTGACTGTACAAGTTTGCAGATTGTAGCAGTTGCTCATGCTGTCCCTGTTCCTGCACTTTGCCTTCTTTTAGCACAATGATTTCATCGGCATTTCTAATGGTCGACAATCGATGCGCAATTATAATTAGGGTTTTGTCTTGTTGCCTAAACCATTCCAGCGCTTCCTGAATAGTTCGTTCGCTGGCAGGATCGAGGTTACTCGTGGCTTCATCCAGTATCAATATTTCGGGATTACGGTATAAGGCACGTGCGATGGCGAGCCTTTGTCTTTGTCCGCCGGACAAATTAACCCCATTCTCATTTAATATCGTATTGTAATTAGCCGGTAGTTTTTCAACCACTTCGTGCAAACCGGTGATTTTCGACACCGTTAGCAATCGCTGCAGATCGGGTTGTACATCACCGATGGCAATATTGTCGATAATGGTACCGGAAAACAAGTCGATCTGTTGCGGCACCACACTGATCATTCTTCTCAAACTGGTATGACTGAAATGGTTGATATCAATACCGCCGATGCTGATATTCCCTTCTTTCAACGGATAAAGGTTTTGCAGCAGCGAAAGCAATGATGATTTTCCGCTACCGCTTTCACCTACTATCGCCGTGGTCTGGTTTTTTCGGATGCAAAGATTGAGTCCATTGAATACCATTGCTCTGGTGCCATAGCGGAAATGAATATTGTTAAACCGGATATCACCGATTAATTCAGGCGTTAGTGCTACAGCATGTTCTTGAATGGGTTCCGTTTCGAGGTCGATGATTTCAAAAAGTCGATCGGCTGCGATTAATGCATCCTGGATATTGCGGTTGGCGCCAATCAAAGACAGCGCGGGGCCGGTAAAATAGCCGATCAAGGCGTAAAACGACAACAATTCGCCGGCGGTCAGTTCTCGTTTAATCACAAAATAAGTGCCTGCCCAGAGAATGCCGATGGTGAACAACCGGGTGAAAAAATCAGAAGTGTTGCCCAGGAAAATATTGCGTGTACTGCTTTGGTAAATGGTTCGCAACAGAGAAACAAAACGGTTTTCGGTCGTCAAGTTGGCGTGTTGTTCGAGACCGAATCGTTTGATGGTGCCAGCGGCATTCAGGCTTTCGACCAGGTGGGCCTCAAGATCAGCACTGTGTTCCATCAGTCTGCGTTGCCATTTTTTGTTGATGGCATTGCTAAGCGCATATAGCAGTGCATAAATCGGAATCAATGCCAGCATGATCAGGGCTAGTTTCCAATAGTAGAAAAACATCAGGGTGATAGAGAAGGCAACAATTAGTACATTCACGACAATGCCCAGCGCTACGTCATTCACAAATACCCTTATTTTGACGGCATCGTTGATGCGGCTGATGATTTCACCCACGCGCATGGTGTCAAAAAATCTTTGTGGCAATTGTAACAGGTGTTTATAATAGCCGAGTATCAGGCTGGCATCGATGTGTTGTCCTGTTCGCAAACCAAGTAATGTTTTGAAGGAACCAATGAAAATTTCCAGCAGCAGGATAATTATCATGCCAATGCTGAGCAGGTTCAGCAAGCGCATATTGCCTTCGGGGATTACATGGTCGATCACCTTTTGCATATACACCGATGCAGAAAGCCCCAGGATGGTATAGACCAGTGCCCCGATCAGCATTTCTGCAATCACCGTTTTGTGTGGTCTGATCAAAGAAAAGAATCGTTTTACATGCGATGCTTTATCGTTGCCCGGTTTAAAGCTTTCACCCGGTAGAAGTAGAACGATGATACCGGTCCATTTTTCAGCAAATGCGGTTATCGTTTCTTTGCGAATTGTCCCTTCGCCCGGGTCCATTATATAGATGTGTTTTTTGGTCACTTTGCAGATGACCACAAAATGGTGCAGGCCATTTTTAACAATCACATGGGCGATAGCGGGCAAGGGAATTTTTGAAAGTGATTCTGTTGTTCCTTTTGCTGCCTTCGCCTGAAAGCCCAGTTTTTCGGCCGCTTCTACGAGTCCCAGTACATTGGTGCCACGGCTATCAGTGCCGGCATATTGTCTGATTCGACTAACCGGTAAGTGCAAGCGATGATAAGCGGCCACACTGGCGATGCAGGCTGCCCCACAATCTGTGATATCGCGCTGTTTGATTTTAATACCCCTTTTCATTGTCGGCAGTTGTCAGGTCGGTTCTACGTGGGTTCAGCCAATCGTCTATTTTGTCAAATAACAATTGCCAAAGGCTTCTGCGTGCTATGAAGAAATTGGCCTGGAAATCGAGTCCTTTTTGCAATTTGCCGGTGTATCCGTTTTTGAGGTGCAGGGTGCTGCTGTCAAAACTGCAGCGTAATTTGATGACTGCCGTATTGTTCACAATGCTGAAATCCTTGTCGATGCTGATCACCCTGCCGGTCATTTCACCGAAATAATTGTAATTGAAAGCACTGAACTGGTACCTGGCTACTTGTCCCTTTTGCAATAGACCAATATCACGGCTTTTTACAAAGCATTCGCCCATTAAACCATTTTCTGGTGAGATAATACAAACCAATTGATTTGCCTGCAGGTAACTACCGGCATAGATATCATTCAGTCCCTGGATGCTGCCACTGGTAGCGGCACGTATGCCCAGCAATGATGCCTCGGCAAGCACCTGTTTTCGCTGGGTTTCCAGTTGTTCAATGCTGATGCGATACTTGGCCAGGTCCTGCTGCCAGCTAGTTCTTTGCTCCAGCAAAAAACTATGGTAACTGTCAGAAGCCTGTTCATGCAGGTGTTGTATATCATAGAACTCTTTGGGCGAGATGATTTTTTCGGTGGCCAGTTGGCTGTTTATTTGCAGATCATGTTTGGTTTTGTCCAGTTGGCCTGCTTTTTCCCGTCGAAGGGATAAGTGCCGATTGAGCTGTTCTTTGTACACGCTCGACTGAAGCGCAGCACTCTTGTCGGCTGGCGCGTTGGCCGACATCGTTAGCATCTGCAAATCGTGCAGGTAGCGTCGATATTCACCCAGCTCCCGGTCGATGGCGTTAAGTTTGTCGGCCGTGTGCAGGTCTTTCACCTTTATTACCAACTGGTCTTTTTCGACTAAATCTCCGTCTTTCAGAAAAATGCTGTCAACAATACCACTAACCAGTGATCGTATTTCCGTTCGTTCTGTCGCCGGGCGGATCACGCCGGAACTGCTTACATAGATGTCTGTGTACACAAATTTTGAAGCGAAAAGTGAACCGATTATGGCGATCATGATGACCCAATAAATCAGGTGATACCTTGTTCTAAGAGAAGGGAGGTAGCTGAAGGATGAATTTGAAATATGCTCCATTGATAGCATGTGCAATCATTTTTCAGTAGGCGATTTGCCTTATTGAACGCGCAGTGCCGCCAGGGCTCGTTGCTTGTTTTGGGTTGGGTTATTGGTATCTGTCGCCTTTCCAGGTGCATGTGTTGGATACAAGGAATACATCCGGGCTGGCTGCGGTCCCACCCAGAAAATAGAAGTGCCAGGTACCAGCAAAAGGGGAATACCACCATTGGTATTCGTCATTTCTTCCTCTTGCAAAACAGTTAGCGCCATTTCGGCAATCATTGCGTTTTTCATCTTCCACTATTAATTGTTTGGTAATTACTCGTCTTTTGTTCACTGCTGTTGAACCGGGCATACAGCATCCTTCCCGCTGCGAAAGCAGATTTATTTTTTTCGTGTAGTATCAGTATTTATAGGTGGGTCGGGAGTGGTTGTTTCTTGATTTTTCGGGCTTTCCGAACAGTAAGTAGGCAAAAGATAACTAAGGTTGATTTAGGAACTTCATCGGTAGAAATTAATACTCTTGCCTATTTATGTGCGTAAGTGTAAAAAGATTAAGCAGTAGGTAAAAGCGTTGGGTTTAAAGCCCAACGCTTTATTTTTTTGTTTTAACGAGCTGGTTTTACTGTAACGCTCGAGTCGCTTTGGTTGACAGTGACCGAACAATTACTGCATTGCACATTTACTTGATAACTGCTATTGTTTTTATTTACCTGCGATGTGCATCCACCAACGAGTAAAATCGCACCGATGATCAACAATGGAATGATACCACCTTCGGTTTCGAGTATCTCGTCGTTTTCGAGCATTGCCACCCCATAATGACTGATTTCAAGGCTTTTCATATCAATTAAGGTTTAGGCGTTACTTTAAGTGTTCCATTGTTTTTGTTGTTAATGGAGTCCCCTACATTTTGACCAACGATTTGCACGTTAATTTGTGAACTGCTATTATTCTGGTTATTCTGCACACAACCAGCCAACAGTATACATGCGCCGATGATCAGCAGCGGCAGAATACCGCCTTCAATGTCGATCATTTCCTGGTCAGAAATAACAGCCAATTTCATGTCATTCATCACTAAACTTTTCATCACAATTGGTTTTAATTTGTTTTAATCTTGTCTTGTGTTCGTTGTACTTCCGAACAGGGCCTATAGTATCACTCCCTTCCGCCGAAGCGGTCCTCACTGGTTTTCGTCTTAGCTAACGGGACACCAGTATTCCTTACAATTGCCATTTGTAATATATTTAAAGACGAACCCCTAAAGGGTAGTCGTTGTTTTTTACTTTCAGGGTATGTGTGTTGGTTGTCAAGTGACCTATTTGCCAGTACGGCTGACATATTTAGGTAGTACAGAATTGGCTTGAATCCGATTGATTCAGTCAATCACTTCTTTCGCAAAACCACTGTGGAAGCTATCGCTGTCAATTTTGACTTTCCGAGCCATGGATATCGTTATAATGATGAAGGAGATGGGTATGGCGAGATCAGCGGCTTGAAAAAATAACTTTTCGGCGATCGCCTTTTGGTCTCCGGGTATTTTTACAATTCCCATCAGCATTTTGCCGAAGAAAGATTCAAAAAACGGATCATTTACATTCACATCAATGGTCTCTACACTATTGGTGACGCCAATGATCTTGCTATGCTGTCTCAAAATGCCACCATAGTAGTTGTATATGCTGACGTAAGATTTTATTATTACGTACGACCAGAAGCTCCAATAGCCAAGGTAGTTTAGTATGCCCTTTGCACTATTAAGCAACCTAAACTTGGTGTTTTTTTCTCTTGGGTCGTAAAAAAAGTATGTCTTTAATATGTCAAGAATACCATTGCTTTTTCGATATTGGTACAAAGGTGTTTTGAAATAGTCGGTATGATAAAGTAACAAAGCTGCCTGTATAAACAAATAGGCGAAAAGTACCGGTAGTAGAATAGCCCAGCTTCTTCCAAATTTGACTATCCAAAAATTCTGTTCTGAATCTAGTGTGGGCGTGGCAAAATAAGTTGAATGGATATCAACCAGGTTGAGAACAAACATTATGCTGAACATCAGCAAGAATTTCTTAGATGGCATAAGCAGTAGGTAAGAGCATTGGTTTTTTAGGCCAATGCCCTGTTTTTTAGGTTTAACGAGCTGGTTTAACTGTAACGCTGGAATCACTTTGGTTGATAGTAACCGAACAATTATTGCATTGTACATTAACTTGGTAACTACCACTGTTTTTATTTACCTGCGATGTGCATCCGCCAACGAGTAAAATTGCACCAATGATCAATAGTGGAATGATGCCCCCTTCGGTTTCGAGTAGCTCATCGTTTTCGAGCATCGCGACCCCGTATTGATTGATTTCAAGACTTTTCATATCAATTAAGGTTTTGGTGTTACTTGTAGTGTTCCGTTGTTCTTGTTGTTAATGGAGTCACCAACATTTTGGCCAATGGTCTGTATGTTGGTTTGCTTCCCGCCATTATTCTGGTTATTCTGCACACAACCTGCCAACAGTATACAGGCGCCAATGATCAACAGCGGCAAAATGCCACCCTCTATGTCGATCATTTCCTGGTCGGAAATGGCAGCCAATCTCATGTCATTCATCACTAAACTTTTCATCACAATTGGTTTTATTTTGTTTTAATCTCGTCTTGCGTTCGTTGTACTTCCGAACAGGGCCTACAGTAACACTCCCTTCCGCCGAAGCGGTCCTTACTGGTTTTCGTCCTGGCCGACGGGACACCAGCATTCCTTACAATTGCCATTTGTAATATGCTTGCGGACCGGCCCCTGACGAGGCGGTCGTTCTGTTACTTCGAGGTAGCGGTGGTGGCTTGTAAGTGGTTTGTCGGTCGGTACGGGCTGACCGGCTTCGATAAAACAAAATAAAGCCGATTGGCCGATAGAAAAAACCGTTATTTCACCGATTGTTTGTTCAGAAAAAAGTCGTAAACTAACGGAGCAGAAAGTAGTAAGCGAGCGCAGCAGAAAGTAGTAAGCTAGCGCAGCCGAAAGCCGTAAACCAACAAAGATGAAACTGGCAAGTTAACAAAGCCGAAAATCCAGCACCGTCTGTTGCTGGCCATTCACCACCAGGCTAATTCTATGTGCCCCCTTGTAATAGGTACGCGTGGTAATGATTTTAAACGGGTGCTTTTTGCTGTAATCAATGCTGCTGCGAGCCGGCATTTCGCGCTCGCTGATCTTAAATACTTTACGGTAATGCGTCCCGTTTTTCAACCGAAACCAAAGGGCGTATTCAAGTCGCAGCAATTGCACTTTAGCCGATGCATTGCTAACCGTGAAATCCATTTGCAAAAAACCGCCTACCCGCACCGTTTTGCTTTTCAAGCGAAAGCCGGAAATGGAAAAATGTGCCGCTTTCAATTTGTATAAAGAAAGAATTTCCGGGCGACCCTGCTTCAATAAACTGCGGCAGCCATGTTTAACAATTGCGTCGGTGGCCTGGCTTTGCCCGCGCCATTTTTTGGCAATGGCGATCACCACCGCCGGGTTGTCTTTCGCAATGTCGTTCAAGTGATTGGCCACACTGCGTCGCACATACTCGGAAGGATCGTCTTTTAATATTTCTAACAGCGGCAAAAAAGGCGAGGGGTCTTTCTTCAGCGCGGGAAGCGCCATACCCCAGGGCAGCCTCGGCCGCGAACCTTCTGATGCCAATCGGCGGAGGTGTTGATTGGGGTGAATCGCCCAACGCAACAAAGCTGTCCGTGTTTTTTCGGGGTAACGATGAATAAAGGGGCGCACCGCAAATTCGCAACTGCTAAAAGGCGTGATGATTTCAAAAGCACGAATAGCGGCATCGGGATAATCCAGCCCGTATTCTTCCACGTACTGCGGTAAAAACATGAACGCCAGGCTGGCTCCAGTAAAAGAGGCGGACTGCAAAGCAGTTACCAATTCTTCCAGCAAAATAGCCGCGGTATTGAAATCAGTGGGCATGAAGGCATGTAAGGTGCGCGCACTGTGTTTCATGCGGTCTTTCAGCGCCAGGGCGGGCCATTCTTTCGAGAATATCATCCGCTGGAAGCGTTTACCGGCAAAGCCGGGAATAACTGTTGCGGCAATGTCGCTGAATCGTTGGTAAAATGCCGGCGAATACAGGTCTTTTAATAACATGGTCCAAATCTAGCAGCGGCTACTGACAATAGTATGTCAGTAGTTTTCATTTTGGTTGCGCCACTGGCGATTGGCTTTGATGCCGGCATTGCGTTTTTTGGCATCGAGTCTTTTTTCATGCACGGCTTTGCTGGCCTTGGTGGCGATGCGCGTTTTTCGGGGCTGCAGGGCCTGGTGGACCAGCATATTCATTTTTTTTATCACTTCCGATTTGTTGCCCAGTTGGGTTCTTTCGGTTTGTGATTTCACCAGGAGGTCGCCATCGGCCGTTATCCGGTTGGCAAGGGCATGCAGGAGCCGGCTGATTTGTGCATCGTCAAACAGCCGGGTATGCGCCACGGCCCAACGGCCCTCTACCATGGTTTCCACCTTGTTCACATGTTGACCACCACTGCCGCCGCTACGTGCGGTGCGAAAAATTATTTCATGGCTGATATCGGGAATTGGCAGGCTCATTTTTTATAGATTAACCAGGAGGCCGGTGGCCACGGCCATGCTGATGCTCAGCAGGGTGCCCACCACCAGGTATTCGGTTTTGATTTCCTGCCGGTCTTTTTCGTTGAAGCGAATGATGCCTTTGGCGGCCACCAATAAACCAATGGCTGAAAATTGGCTGTGGAGCACAAAAACCAGGATGATGCTGCGTTCGGCAAATCCAATCCATTTGCCGGCGTTGGCGAGGCTTTCTGTTTCGCTGGCAGAGCTGTTGATTTTGTCGCGCCATTGTCGCGTAAGCTGGCCGATCAGTATACCGGTGGGACTGGTTAGGAAAACAAAGGCGGTAAGTGTTTTCCAGAAGGCCGGTGTTTGGGCAAGGTAATCGCGCAGCGTGGCAATCATTTGCAGGTCGCCATAGAGCCAGTACCAACAACCGGCAATGACCAGCAGGTGCAGGCCCTGGTCGAGCAGAAAATAAGCTGTTTTGGGCGGCAGGTAAGATTTGAGCCCGTCGATCAGGGTATGTGTTACCAGTATAAAGGCGGCCAGTTGCCAATGCTGAAAGCCCATGGCTAAAAAGGCCAGCAGGCCGGTAACCAGTCCGTGGAAATACAACTTGGGGGAGACAAAATGCCGGGCGTTGCGATCATCGACCCATGACTTGGATTGTAGCAGAAAATCACTCGTCAGGTGGGCGAGTACGAGTTTGGTTAGCCATACAGAACCTGGTATCATGTGATCAATTTAACAATGTTCTCGTAATGAAGGAGAATTTGTTCTGTTTCGCGCCAACGGCCAGACACGGCGTACTGGTGCACGGTGCTTTTTGATTTTTTCAGTTTTTTGGCGGCGTCTTGCTGGCTGGTACCTGTCAACAGCCATTCATACAGGGCGGCCTGGTTGATGGTCATTTCCCTGAATACCGCATCGGTATAATCGGCAATAACTGCCAGTCCGGCGGCGCCGAGGGGGTTACTAACAGCGATGGACAACCGCTTGTCGGCTGCGGTCAGTTGGTCAAAGCTGCGGCCCGACAGAAGAAAGGCTTCGCCGGATGAGAGCCCGGGTGTGCCGGCCAGCTTGCCTGTTTTGCCCAGGCCGATGCTGATGCGAATGTCGGCGCGAACAGCCTGGTTTTTGTGCTTTATTTTCAGGGCCAACACGCGGCATTGCATGGCAAGACGGAGCGCTTTGGCCGGATCGGGCTCCCTTATTTGGAAGCTATCACCCCGGTAGAACTCATAGCTTCTTTTGCCGAACAGTGTTTCCAGGGCACTGATAAGCGCCCGGCTGTGTCTGGTACCAATACGGGTTGAGTTGACAATATCGCCCGTAAGAATGGCCGAAATGGAGTTTGCCATAATTACCTGTTAAGAAGAATGAATATACGAATTATTATCGGTTCGTATAAAAATACGAATTATTTATTGGTTCGTATAAAAGTACGAATTAATTGTTAGTTCGTATAAAAGTACGAACTGATAAAAGCCGCTGCCTCCATCATCCAGGCAAGGCCAAGGTGAACCAGGATGCCCCCGAGTATAGATTGGGAATAACAGGCGATCACGCCTAAAATGATGCCACCGAAATAGGAAGAGATGCATTCCAGCAGGGGTTTGCCGAAGTGAACCGAACAATAAAATACCGCCATGGGCAATATGGCTGCAGGCCCGACCCAACGGCATAACAATACCACCAAAAAGCCGCGAAAAAACAATTCGATGCCCAGGAAATCGAGCCCATAGGCCATCTCATATAAAAGCTGTTGCCAGCGCCGCGGACCTTCGGGCGCCAAAAATGCCAGTATTTTGACCTTGGGATAGGTGTGCAGAAAGGCCGGCTGGCTGGCGGCAAATGCGACCAGTGGTACCATGGCTGCCAGCAATAACAGGTAAGGCACTGGCGTGAAATGTTCGGTGGTAAACCCCAGGTCGGTTGTAAAACGGCCGCTATGGGCATTTACACCTGGTAAGGGCCAGCCGCCTGCAAACAAACGGTGTAAAACAAATAACAAACCAACGGTAATGACTAACCGCAACGGCCAGTCTGCAATAATAGCAAGGTAACGGCCACCCTTACCCGAAATCGTATGCCTGATCCAGTCGCCCCAGCCACCGGCCGATACTTTCAGTGCAAACACCGCAGGCGCCAGTAATACAAAGGCCAGCAACCAATGGCTGTAAGCAGCCGGCTTCACCCATAGGAGGTAGAATAACCAGGGCAGCCCGAAGGCGATCAGGTATAAAATATAAAAGCCAAAAAAACGAAGGGCGCGGGGTTGCAGGTTGGCCAGCCATTTGGGTTCAATTCCCCAGCGAAAATTGACTACCACCAAAACGGCGGCGAGCAAGGTGCAGGCAACAAGGAATGGTTTACTGATCCCCTGGAAAAACTCCTGGAAATAATATAAAATGGCCTGCATGGGTATTAATGGCGAAAGGCAGCTTGCATCTGGGCAAAGAGATCGCTTTGCACCATGCGGGCCGCCAGGTTCAACATATTTTGAAACGCGCGGGCACCCGAAATACCGTGACCAATGATCACTGGTTTGTTGATACCGAGCACCGGTGTGCCGCCGTAGTTTTCGAAATTGAAACGATCAAAATAGCTGTGGTGGATGTCTTTGCGATGGGTAATCTCGTAAATGGATTCAGCCAGTTTAAGAATGATATTGCCGGTAAAGCCTTCGCAAACCATCACGTCGGCTTTGTCGATCAATACATCCCGGCCTTCTACATTGCCCACAAAATTGATGCGGCTGTTTTCTTTGAGCAGGGGATAGGCGGCCTGGGCAAGAATATTACCCTTGCCTTCTTCTTCGCCGATATTGATCAGCCCTACGCGTGGGTTGTCAATACCCAAAATATGCTTCGCATACAAAGACCCCAATACCGCAAACTGGTTGAGGTTTTCGGGTTTGCAATCGGCATTCAGTCCGACGTCGAGCAGCAGACCGGTTTGACCATTGTCTTTGGGAATAATCGTAGATATAGTTGGCCGTAAGACCCCTTCAATCGATTTCAGGCTATAGAGGGAACCAACCAACATGGCACCCGTGTTGCCGGCACTGATAAATGCATCGATCTTACCCTGCGCTAGGAAATAAAAACCAACCGCAATAGACGATTGTTGTTTTTCCTTCAGCGCTTTGGTTGGGTGTTCGTGCATGCCGATCACCTGCGGCGCATGCACAATGGTATAGCGATCGGCCGGGATGGCATGTTCCTGCAATAGGGGCTGCAGAACGGCTTCGTCGCCAAATAAAAATACAGTTGCCGGAGCATCACTGTCCAACAGGAATAACTGAAGTCCCTTCACCGCTTCCAGCGGCGCATAGTCTCCACCCATCATGTCAAGACCGATCGTCATCTCCGGCAATCTATCTAAGAGGTTGTAATTGCTTACTTCTTGATGGGCGATTTCTCGGCCACCACTTTACCCTTGTAAACCAGCTTTCCTTCGCTCACATGCGCGCGATGACGAACATGCAGTTCACCAGTGCTGCTGTCGGTGCTCAGGGTAGCTGCGGCTGCCTTATAGTGCGTTCTTCTCTTTGCACTGCGTTGCTGTGAGTGTCTGCGTTTCGGATTTGGCATCTTTCAACTTTTATAAAATTCAAAATTAATTGTCTAGGTCCTTAAACTTTTCCAGCCCTTTCCACAAAGGATTGGCTGATTTTTCTTCGCCCTCCCGGTTGGTCGACAAGTCCATTTTTTTCAACATCTCCAGCGCTTCTTTATTACAATAAGGCTGTCCAATCTTTTCTTCCGCACACATTTTCTGCATCGGAATACTCAGCACAATGAACTCATAGATCCAATCAGCAATGTGCAGGTGACTTTCTCCGCGCGAAATATAATACACATCGGGATCTTCTTCCTGCTCATTCATCTCTTCCGGGTTCTCCACCAGCTTCACCACGATATTAAACTCATCCCACAAGTCCCAGGGCAACTGGTTGCTGCCACAACGATCACAGGTCAATTCCACTTTGCCGCCAACCTCAAATTTTAAGAGCATGAACCCGTTCTTTTTGTCGAGCGCCAGTTTCACCTGCGCATCTACATTCTTGAAATCCTGTTCATTATACTCCTCAAAAAAGCGATCGGTAATAACGTAGCTGTACTCGTGAATGCCGGGTTTCAATCCCACAAAAGCGATATCATATTCCCTTCTGCTGCTCATGAGTACCCTTTTAAAAGGTGGGCAAAGGTAATAAAAAAAGTTGGAACGGAAGGCATTTTTTTGCCCTAAACCCTTAATTTCGGGGATACCTCAAATGTACAAATCGGGCATGAATTGGACCCCCAAGATATTCGGCGCTTACCTTTCGTTCCTGCGATCGGCCTGCGCCAACGTGCCCTGATCGAGGCCCGACCTCTATTTCATCTTGATTTCGAACAAGCTCGCGTCTATGTATATAGGCACGCGCGCTTACCGCGACTTATTAATATATAATTACATACTTATATGAAGAATATTGCTGTTGTCGGCCTGGGCAAAGTGGGTTCACTCGTTGGTACCCTGCTCAACGACCTTTTCACCGTTACCGGTTTTGACAAACAAAAACCGGCTGATTCCCTGCCTTTTCATGTAGAAACCGGCTCCATCCAGGATGCCGCCAGCCTCGAGAAATTTTTGTCCGCCCAGGATGCCGTCGTGTCCTGCCTGCCCTATAACCTCAACCTGCCCGTTGCCCAGGCGGCCCATAAACTGGGTATCCATTATTTTGACCTGACGGAAGATGTGCCCACCACAACCGCTATTCGCGAGATGGCCAAAACGTCCAAAGGGGTGATGGCGCCGCAATGCGGACTCGCACCCGGCTTTATCGGCATCGTGGGGGCTGATCTCTATGGCCGCTTTACCAAGCTTCGTGACGTGGAGCTGCGCGTGGGCGCTTTGCCCCGTTTTCCCAACGGATTAATGGGCTATTCTTTCACCTGGTCGCCCGCCGGTGTGATCAACGAATACATCAACGACGCTGAAGTGATCCACAACGGCCAGCGCAAAATGGTGCCATCGCTCGAAGGCATTGAAATGATCAATATCGAGGGACAAGAATTCGAAGCATTTTCAACCAGTGGCGGATTGGGTACCATGTGTGAAACCCTTGCCGGAAAAGTGGATACACTCAATTATAAAACCATTCGCTACCCGGGACATGCAAAGCTGATGCGATTCCTCCTGTATGAACTGATCCTCAAAGAAAAACGCGAACTCGTTGAACAGGTTTTGACTGAAGCAAAACCACCGGTGCGCGAAGACGTCGTTTATGTATATGCCGTGGTAGAAGGATGGAAGGGCAACCAATTGGCCCGCGAAGAATTTTATGAAGCCTATCATCCTATCGTTATCGATGGTAAAGAATGGCGCGCCATCAGTTGGACCACAGCCGCTTCCGTTGCTGCCGTGGTAGAACTGGTAGCCCATGGTATGTTGCCATCTTCCGGTTTTGTTAAGCAGGAAGAAATTTCACTCGATGCCTTTATGAAAACCAAAAACGGTTCTTTGTATGTCAACAAACAGTAAGCGCGACGGCCTCGATTATATCCTTGGCGCACTGATGCGTCGTTACCAGGAAAGGGTTCCCGATGTACAAGCCATCATCGATGTGATGGTAAAACAAGGGCTGATCGCCAACGCAGCAGCCATCGAAAACGACCATATCGCGTTTCGCACCATGGGCGTAAAAAACCTCGGCATTCAGTCGCTCGAGAAGATATTCCTGCACTATGGTTACCAAAAAATGGAGCGCTATTTTTTTGCCGAAAAGAAATTGAATGCATATTGGTATGCGCCACCATCGCCCGAACTGCCCCGCATATTCATCAGTGAATTGCGGGTGGGCGATTTAAGTGAAGAAACTGCGGCTATTATTCACCGTTATACCGATACGGTAGAGCGTGATCCGGTCGACCTGATCAACCTCGATAATCCTGCAGCGGTCGACGCATTCCTGCACAGTTCTTTGTGGAATACGCCCAGCACCGAAGATTTTGAAAACCTTTCGGCCGAAAGCGAATATGCCGCCTGGGTGATCTACAATCGCTATTACCTAAATCATTTTACGGTTAGCGTGCACAATTTGTCGGCGCCCTACAACAACCTCGAAGTTTTCGACCAATTCCTCGAGAAGCATGGTTTTGTACTGAACAATGCCGGTGGCAAGATTAAAACAAGTCCCGATGGCTTGTTGCGTCAGTCGTCGACCGTTGCCGGTAAAGTGATCGCGCATTTTGCCGATGGCGAAACCCGCCAGATTGCCGGCTCTTATGTAGAGTTTGCAGAACGCGGTGTGTTACCAGCTTTTGCTTCCTTACCGGCTTCGGCGATCAAGCGCGAACACCGGCGCGAAGGTTTTGAAGCAGGCAATGCGGATAAAATTTTTGAGAGCACCTATTCAACGCAAACAGGCAGGGTATAGATCAGAAACCAACCGCATTGCCGCCATCCACCCGAATGCTGGTGCCGGTAATATAGGCAGCAGCGGGCGATACTAGGAAGTAAGCGGTTTCGGCAATGTCTTCGGGTTTGCCCATATAACCGATGGAAGTGCGACCCATGGCCTTGGCCTTGCGCTCGGGGTCGGCGTTTAATGCTTTGTCGGTCATATCGGTCACAATAAAGCCGGGTGCGATGGCATTCACCTGGATACCCTGTGCGGACAGCTCCGTGGCCATGGCCCTTGTTATGCCTTCGATGGCTGTTTTGGAAGCAGAGTAGGCAATCACTTTTGGCAAACCGTAATAGGCAGTCATGGAACTGATGTGAATAATACTGCCGCCACCCTGGGCCAGCATTTTTTTAACCACCTCGCGCGACAGCACGAATACCGCGGTAAGATTCGTATTGATCACGCGTTGGAATTCTTCATCGGTTACTTCGGTGAATGGTTTCTTTTGGTTGATGCCTGCATTGTTCACCAAAATATCTATTCGACCATAGTTGGCGTGAATCTTTTCAACAAGGGCCGGTATTGATGCCAGGTCAGCCACATCGGCCTGTATTGTAGTGCCATTGCTGCCGAGGATTTCTTTTGCTTTGGCCAGCTTGGCTTCGTCGCGGCCAATCGCCACCGTAAAAATTCCGTTCTGCGAAAACTTGGTAGCGATGGCAAGACCAATGCCAGATGCGCCGCCGGTAACGATGGCAACGCGCGAGGGAGTAGAAGACATCTTAACTGATTTAGTGTTGCAATCTAACCATTATAAATTATTTTAGTTGGCCGCAACAAACAGTATATGCCCGGACAGTATTTTATGAACCAGACCATGCGCTGGTATGGCCCTGCTGATGTGGTTAGTCTCGCTGATATTCGCCAGGCTGGATGTTCAGGCGTGGTAACAGCCCTGCATCAAATTCCGGTGGGAGAAATATGGTCGCGTGCAGCCATCAAGGAAAGAAAATCGATCATCGAAGCAGCGGGCATGACCTGGAAAGTGGTAGAAAGTTTACCGGTGCATGAAGACATAAAAAAGGGAAAACCGCAACGGGATTTATGGATTAAAAACTATGCAGAAAGCCTGGTCAACCTGGCGGCTGAAGGCATTGAAGTGGTGACCTATAATTTTATGCCGCTGCTCGACTGGTTGCGCACCAATGTTGCTTATGAACTACCCGACGGCAGCAAGGCTTTGTATTTTGACCGCCTGGCCTTTGTTGTGTTTGATCTCTTTTTGCTGCAAAGGCCCGGCGCAGAGAAAGAATATACGTCGGCGGAAATAGCGGCTGCACAAAAACAATTTAACAGCAACGATGCTGAAACCAATGCGACCCTTTTTCGCAATTGCATGATGGGCTTACCTGGTAGTAAAATTTCTTTCACCCGACAGCAAGTGCTGGAAGCCTTGCAAGGTTATGCGGGGATAAGTGCAAAGCAACTAAAAGAAAACTTGTTTTATTTTTTAGGTCAGGTGGTTCCCGTAGCGGCTGCGCATGGTTTGAAATTGGCGATACATCCCGATGATCCGCCTTTTTCGGTATTGGGATTGCCGCGCATCATGAGTACGGCTGCTGATGTAACCGACCTGGTAAATGCTGTTCCCGACCATGCCAATGGACTTTGTTTTTGTACAGGCTCTTTTGGCGCGCGCAAAGACAATAAACTGGTGGAGATGTTGCAGGCCTTTGCCGATCGGGTGCATTTTCTGCACCTGCGCAATACCAACATGGAGATGAATGGAAATTTTTACGAGGCAGATCACCTAGCAGGTGATGCTGATATGTATTCAATCGTGGCAACGGTTTGGGAAATCATGCAGCGTCGGCAATACTCCATTCCCATGCGACCCGATCATGGGCACCAGATGCTGGATGATTTGAAAAAAGAAACCTTTCCAGGGTATTCAGCCATCGGCCGGCTGAAGGGACTTGCAGAAATTCGTGGGGTTGAATATGCTGTCAGTCGCTTCAGCCAGGCCTAGCCTTAGTCTTTCCAGCGCCATTCACCGGCAATGGTCAATGGCTCTTTCAGGTTACTCTTGATCATCAGCTCACGCGTTTCGTCATCGTTCAACCGGCGCGCAGGGATGCTGGGCGCATCTGCGATGGCATACAACAGCATGGCGTTAAAACGAACGGTATTGCGCATACCCCTATCATCCACCAATTTGAAGTCGTCGCAGTCGGCGTGGTAACAGGGTCCGCCGTTATTGGGCAATTTCCCACCAGCGGCGCCCCCGGTTGGAATACCATACAACATAAAGGGTTGGTGATCGCTGTGCAGGCCGGCACCGCTTCTAAAAATATTGGTGAAGCTGGTATCAATGCTTTTGGCGATGCTGCCAACCGATTGAAAGAAATCCTTGCTTTCGTCGGTGGTAGCTGAATATCCCTTCGGGTCGTTGGTCATGTCGTAGTTCAGCATAAACACCACCTGGTCGAGGCTCTTGTCGGCCAGCCCCTGTTGCAGGTAAGCTTTTGAGCCCAATAAGCCTTCTTCTTCGCCCATGAACATCACAAATTCAATGCTGCGCTCGGGTTGCAGGTTCAGTGTTTTGAAAGTGCGGGCGATATCAAGCACGGAAAAAGAGCCAATGCCATTGTCGAGTGCGCCAGTGGCAAGGTCCCAGCTATCGAGGTGCCCACCAATCACTACTTTCTCATTGGGTTTGGTGGTGCCGTTGATCCGGGCGATCACGTTACGTGCTTTGATTATGCCCGAAAAATTTGTCATGTTGATATCGACAAACTGTTTACCGGTTTTGAGTTGGTCCTTTATCCGGAAGCCATCTTCTTTGCCAATACAAACTGCGGGTATTGGTATGAGTTTACCAGTAACCGAAGCGGTGCCGGTGAGCAAGATGCCGCCATCGGCCGTATTGTAAATTACAATGCCTTTGGCGCCATACTTGGTGGCCAGGGCTGTTTTTTCTGAGCGATGCAGGTTCTGCAATTTGTCGCCGCTGCCGGGTAATATGCCGAGATAAACAAAAGCAATCTTACCCTTCACTTTGTTGGGTGCTGCGAGGTAATCGGCCTCCAGGCCATTGCCCATATCGACCAATTCGCCCTTAACCGCTGCTTTCACTGGTGAATGGGCAAGGGTTACCGCCTTGACCGGTTGCCATTTTTTTAAACTACTACCTATTGCAACAGAAATGGTTTTCCGGCTCCAGCTTTCCACTTCAAAGGGTTGGTACCGCACATCGTTAAAGCCATATGATTTCAGCAGGTTGTATGCAAATTCTTCGGCTTTTTTGCCGTTCTCTGAACCTGTGAGCCGGTGACCAATAGTGGTAGAGGCTTCTTTTAAACTGTTGTATGCATTTGAATGGGTCAGTACCTCTTCGTTGATCTGCCGGAAGATGGGCATCCAAGCTGTTTTGGTTTGGGCTTTTGTGCCCAACGCCAACAAGCCGAAGCCGATCAGGGCTATCCAAGTTTTTTTCATGCTGTTTGATTGTGCGGGGCTAATGTAAGACAGATTGCGCGATTAATGAGAATCGGTTAACTTGCCACTACGCAATTCGCTCGATTGCGATCCATCGAAAATAAATATCAATATAGAAAGCAATGAACAGAAGACGTTTCATTCAACAATCATCATTGGCCGGTGCCGGCTTGTTTGCCGCTGGAACCACCTGGGCCATGTCGCCGGCAACCAGCTTCCCCGACGTGCGAACCCCCCTGGCGCAACGAAAATTTAGCAGTAAGGCGGTAGAGGCATTGATCACCGAGCTGAAAACAAAAATTGGCAACAAAGAAATCGCCTGGCTGTTTGAAAACTGTTTCCCCAATACCCTTGATACCACCGTTGATTTTGAAATGATCGACGGCAAGCCAGACACCTACGTCATTACCGGTGATATTGATGCCATGTGGCTGCGCGATAGCTCGGCCCAGGTTTGGCCGTATATTCCACTCTGTCATACCGACAACGACCTGAAACAACTGATCAAAGGGGTTATCAACCGACAGGTGAAATGCATTTTGAAAGACCCTTACGCGAACGCGTTTTATAAAGATGAATCGAAGGTGTCTGAATGGAAAGACACTGATATCACCGACATGAAACCGGGTATCCACGAACGCAAATGGGAAATCGATTCACTCTGTTATCCCATCCGCCTGGCCCATGGTTATTGGAAGGAAACCGGTGATACTTCTGTGTTTGATGCACAGTGGCTGGACGCGATGAAAGCCGTTGTAAAAACGTTTAAAGAGCAACAACGTTTTAATGGCAAAGGCCCTTATGTGTTTCAACGAAAAACAGCCTGGGCCACTGACGGGGTGCCCATGGCGGGTTATGGCTATCCGGCAAAACCCAATGGGCTGATTTGTTCCATGTTCCGACCCAGCGACGATGCGACCATTTATGCTTATCTCATCCCCAGTAATTTCTTTGCTGTTCGATCCCTGCGCCAGATGGCCGAAATCATGCAGGCAACCGGTAAGCCATCGGCCGATGCCCAAGCAGCGATAACACTGGCCGATCAGGTAGAGAAAGCGTTGAAAGCGCATGCCATCGGCTCGCACCCGAAATACGGCAAGATCTATGGTTATGAAACCAATGGCTTCGATAGTTTCAACCTGATGGATGATGCGAATATTCCGTCGCTGCTGTCATTGCCCTATCTCGGTGGCACGGTTGTTTCCGACCCGGTATACCAGGCCACCCGCCGGTTTGTATTGTCGACCGATAACCCGTTTTATTTTAAAGGAAAGGCGATGGCGGGCATTGGCGGCCCGCATATCGGGCTCGATATGGTTTGGCCGATGAGTATTGTAATGCGAGGCATGACCAGTACCAATTCCAAAGAGATCAAAGAATGCCTCGATCTGTTACAGCATTGTCATGGTGGTACCGGTTTTATGCACGAGTCGGTACACAAAGACGATCCCACTAATTTTACCCGCAAATGGTTTGCCTGGGCCAATACTATTTTCGGTGAGTTTATCTGGAAAACCTATCGCGAGAAACCACAGTTACTGCAATAATTACTGGTCATTCGATGCGAATGTTGAACGATGCCTCAAATGTTGAACTAAATTGCCGACCGAAAATGTATACCATGAAGAAGCGTTTACTCGCCCTGCTGATTTTGGCAGGCATGTCACATAAGTTGTTTTCGCAAGAAGTAAACAGCGTGACCGATCCGGTAGAGTGGGTGAACCCGCTGATGGGCACCGATTCAAAACCATTGTTGTCTAACGGTAATACCTATCCGGCAATTGCCTTGCCCTGGGGCATGAATTTCTGGACGCCGCAGACCGGTAAAATGGGTGATGGCTGGGCTTACCAGTATGCCGCAGATAAGATCAGGGGGTTTAAACAAACGCACCAGCCCTCTCCATGGATGAATGATTACGGTCAGTTTTCTATCATGCCGGTTACAGGCAAACTAGCTTTTGAACAAGATGCCCGCGCCAGTTGGTTTTCGCACAAAAGCGAAATTGCCAAACCCTATTATTACAGTGTGTACCTCGCTGATCACGACGTAACCACCGAGATCGCCCCGGCAGAAAGAGCAGCGCAGTTCCGCTTCACTTTTCCCGGCCGTGATTCTTCTTTTGTGGTGATCGACGCTTTTGACAAAGGCTCCTACATAAAAATAATTCCGGCTGAACAAATGGTGATTGGCTACACCACCCGTAACAGTGGCAGCGTGCCCGCCGATTTCAAGAATTATTTCGTGATCAAATTCGACCGACCCTTTACTTTGTCGGCCGCCTGGCATGGCAACCAACTGGCCAAAGACACGCTAGAGCTGCAGGCTGATCATGCCGGGGCCATTATTGGTTTTCGGTTGGCAAAAGGCGAACAACTCAATGCGAAAGTCGCGTCGTCTTTTATCAGTTTTGAACAAGCTTCGTTAAACCTCACCCGCGAAGTGGGCGCTGATAATTTTGATCAAACAAAAAGGAAAGCAAAAGCTGCCTGGAACAAGCAGTTGGCAAGATTGCAGGTAGAAGGCGGCACGGTCGACCAGGTGCGAACTTTTTATTCCTGCCTCTATCGTACCATTCAGTTTCCGCAAAAGCATTATGAACTCGATGCGAGTGGGAAGCCCCTGCATTATAGTCCGTTTACCGGCAAAACACACCCTGGTTATTTCTTTGCCGGCACTGGTTTCTGGGATACATTCCGGGCGCTGTATCCTTTCCTAAACCTGGTTTATCCTTCCATCAATACAGAAATGCAGGAAGGCCTGGTGAATGCGTACCTCGAAGGTGGATTTCTGCCCGAATGGAGTAGTCCGGGGTATCGCTCGGTAATGGTAGGGAATAATTCGGCTTCGGTAGTGGCTGATGCGTTTATCAAGGGATTGCGCGGTTACGATATCAATAAATTGTACGAAGCCTTGTTAAAAGATGCCAACAACGAAGGACCGGTTGAAGCGGTTGGCCGCCGCGGCGTTGAATATTATAACAAGCTGGGATATGTACCTTATGATGTAAAGATCAACGAAAATGCAGCTCGTACGCTCGAGTATGCGTATGATGATTTCAGCATTTATCAATTGGGCAAGCAATTAAAGCGTCCCAAAAAAGAACTTGATCTCTACGCCAAGCGATCGATGAATTACAAGAACCTTTTTGATCCGCAATACAAATTGATGCGCGGCCGAAACAAAGACGGCAGTTTCCAATCCCCATTTAATCCTTTCAAATGGGGCGATGCATTTACTGAAGGCAATAGCTGGCATTATTCGTGGAGCGTGTTTCATGATATTGCAGGCCTCGCCAAAATGATGGGTGGCCGCGAAGCCTTTGCGCAGAAACTGGATTCCGTATTCAGCATGCCGCCGATTTTCGACGACGCTTATTATGGTTTTGTGATCCATGAAATTCGGGAGATGCAGATCATGAACATGGGCCAATATGCGCACGGCAACCAACCCATCCAACACATGATCTACCTGTATAATTATGTAGGACAGCCCTGGAAAACGCAGTATTGGATCAGGGAAGTGATGAACAAATTGTACAAAGCAACGCCAGATGGTTATTGCGGCGACGAAGACAATGGCCAGACTTCGGCCTGGTATGTATTCAGTGCGATGGGCTTTTATCCTGTTTGTCCGTCGACCGATCAATACGTTCTAGGCACACCGCTGTTTAAAAAAATCACTGTCAACCAGGAAAATGGAAAGCAGGTCGTTATTCGCGCCGGCAATAGCAGCGCCGACAATAAATACGTGCAATCGCTTTTGCTGAACGGGAAAACCTGGCCAAATAACTGGATTTCACACAGTAGCCTGCAACAGGGTGCTGTACTTGATTTCGAGCTGGCGCCCGACCCGTCGCGAACCCGTGGCACCAGCGCCGAGGCTGACCCATATTCATTTTCTGTGCACGAAAAAAGATAAATGTTGCGGGCAGCTTGCTCCTTTTCGGCACTTATCGCCCCCCAAAGCTAGTCGGCAAAAAATAATACATTTAAGGATGAAACAGTCACGCCGGCATTTCATCCGCCAAACCAGCTTAACCGCATCGGGCTTGTACCTGGGTGCCAACAGTTTGTCCGCCGCCAGTTATCGACGCGTTATCGGTGCGAACGATCGCGTTCGTGTAGGTGTCGTCGGTTTTTCAGACCGTCATCGGCAATCGCATTTGCCTTGCTTCCTGCACCATTACAAGGAATTGAATTTCGATGTCACGGCTGTTTCGGATATCTGGAAACTGCGGCGCGAGGCCGGCGCTGCTGCCTGGAAAAAAGAGCTTGGGCACGATATCAGTGCATACAGGAACAACGAAGAGTTATACAATTCAAAAGCAATTGACGCTGTCTTCATCAGCACGGCAGATTTTCAGCATGCCCAACATACCATTGAAGCTGTTTCAGCAGGTTGCGATGCTTATGTAGAAAAACCTTTTGCTGAAACGATGGCCGACAATCGGGCGGCATTGAAGGCCGTAAAAGCCTCCGGCAAAATTGTACAGATTGGTTCGCAACGGCGCAGTGGTGGCAACTACCAGGCAGCCAATGAATTTATCAATGCCGGAAAGTTTGACCCCATCAATATGGTGGAACTCACCTGGAATGTAAACCAACCCGGACGCTGGCGCCGGCCAAAAGAAGTGGCCCTGCTCAAAGAAAATGAAACTGATTGGAAAAGGTTTTTGTTGAATCGGCCGGCAGAAGCATTTGATCCCCGCATTTACCTGGAATACCGATTGTTCTGGCCATATTCTTCCGGCATTCCGGGACAATGGATGAGTCACCAGATCGATACTGTGCATTGGTTCAGTGGTTATTCGCATCCGCGATCGGTGGTGGCCAATGGTGGCATCTACAATTGGAAAGATGGCCGCAGAAACTGGGATACCATTACCGCGGTATTTGATTATGGTCCGGCGAATGATTTGACAACCGGATTTCAGGTGGTGTTTTCTTCGCGTATGGGTAACGGTGATGAACACCCGCTGGAAATGTATTATTCCAATGCCGGTCAGATAAATTTGAATACCAATACCATTTCGCCGGTTGGCGGACTAACAAAAAATTTCGCCGACGCCATGGGTATGCAGCCGAATCTTTTGCCTGAAATGAAACTTCCTGAAACAACAAAGGTTATAACATCGGCCAATACCGGCGGCGATCAACTGACATCGGCGCATGTACGCAATTGGATGGAATGTGTTCGCAGTCGCAAAACACCCAATGCGCCGGTGGAAGCAGGCTACAATCATTCCATTGCCAATATCATGACAACCGCCGCCGCCCATACTGGTGGTAAAGCCATCTTTGATGAAACCAGCCAGGAAGTAATGAGCAATGGAAAAATTTTCCATCTATGACAAAGTGGATGTTGACGATGGCTTCCTGCTTTGGCGTGTTGTTGTTGCAAGCACAATTGCCGATAAGCTTTGTGCAAAAAGAAAACCAGGTTGATGTTTTAATACATGATCAGCCATTTACCAGTCTATTGTATCCCGACAGCTTGGAGAAACCGGTTTTGTTTCCGGTATTTGCGCCCGATCAGCAACTCGTAACGCGCGGCTTTCCACTCGCGCCACGAGCCGGCGATCCAACCGACCATCCGCATCATATTGGTATCTGGTTGAATTTTGAAAACCTCAATCAACTGGATTTCTGGAACAATTCATATGCAATTCCGGCCAAAGACAAAGCGCATTATGGCCGCATCGTTACCCGGCAGGTAAAGCTGGGCAAAGGCGGTAAACGGGGCGTGTTGGTCTATCAGGCAGATTGGGTGGCGCCTTCGGGTGAACGCATTGTAACGGAAAAAACAGAATTGATTTTTTCGGGCGATAACCGGATGAGGCGCATCGACCGGATCACCAAATTAACGGCCGCACAAGATGCGTTCTTTAAAGATGCAAAAGATGGGTTGCTTGGATTTCGCGTGGCCAAAGAATTGCAGTTGCCTACAGCAGATTACCTGAACAGTGAAGGTTTGCGGGGTGACAGTGTATGGTCGAAGCGCGCACGCTGGTGCCGGTTATCAGCGCGTATGGGAAAAGATACCGTGGCCATTGTTATACTGGATCATCCGGAAAATATCGGTTATCCCAGTTACTGGCATGCCCGTGGGTATGGTTTGTTTGCAGTTAATCCATTGGGCGCTGCCATCTTCAGCCAGGAGAAAGATAGAAGAGACCTGCATTTAAAAAAGGGAGAGTCGGTTCGCTTTCACTATACTATACTTATTAGCGCCGCAGAAAATGACATAAGTGAAACGGAAATCAATCACATCGCCGATCGGTTGCGATGATCAATCGAACATGGTGCCAAACACGCGATCCCAGACGGTGGTACTCACACCATACCCTTTTCCTTCGTCTTTATAATGATGCAGGTGGTGGTTGCGCCACAAAGGTTTCATCCATTTAAAAGGTGGTTTCCAGGTATGGATGGCGTAGTGCATGGAAGCATAAGATAAATAGCCAATCATGAAGCCGGCAAAGAAAGGGAAGGCAGTTGGCGTAATCGAAAAAATCCAGGTTACGCCATACATGATACCTAAAATAATAGAAGAAATAACTAGACTCGGCACAGGCGGCATAAACAATCTCTCCCGGTCGCGCGGATATTCATGGTGGTTTCCGTGCATCAAATAAATAAAACGACGAACGCGGGGTGTGTCTGATTCAAAATGAAAAGCAAACCGGTGCATCAGGTATTCAAAAAAAGACCAGAATATAAAACCACCCGCAAAAATCAGCGCAGCTTTCCAGCCGACAAGCCCGAGATGCGCGATGGAATGATAAATCAAAAATGACAGGTAAGGAATATAGATGCCCCAAATCACCAATGGATTTGATTTGGTAAAAAATTCCAGCACAGGATTTTCAAACAGCCGCGCCTGCCCCTTGTTGTGTATTTTTTCAAACTTCATGAATCTGCGTGCTTCGTAATTACAAAATTAGCTTAAAAATGACATTGTGTGCCTGGCTCTTTTTGTTGCTGCCAAACCTATTTAGTCATGTAGCATTAATTCGGCCAACTTTTCCTGCACACCCTGCATTCCCTTGTATTGCAAGGCCTCTTCGCTCATACTTTGAACGGCTGTCCACAGAGCTGTTTTTTCAACATTCGACAATTCATCTACCGGATAGAAATAGGTTCTAATGGTGAAAAGAAAAGCATTAATGGCAGAAAAACCGATCAGGTTCTGTTTCTCCGTGCGTACATACAGCCGCTTGCTGGCAGCGGCTGATCGTCCGCGCCAGCTATCCGGATCCTGACCCGGTGGCGGAACAGGGTGGTGGTTTAAGCGATTGTCGGTCGATATGCCCCAGGCAAATCGGGTAAACGGGCCTTTGTTAAAAGCGCTTTCAAGCATCTTCCGATAGTGCGGCATTGTTTTTTCCATGCCCGGCACCGGCCGGTGGATATGATCGAAAGGCTGGCCAATTTTCTCGCCTGGCGACCAGTGATTGGGTGCGCAGAGGTGAATCGCTGCGAGCCAGTCGCTGTTTTCAGCCAATTGTACCACAGCCAGGTCTTCCTGCAATTGGCTACTCAATGCATCAAACAAAGTGCTGTATTGACTACCGATGATCTCCATGCTGCTGGTATGCCAGATAATGATTTCGCCGGTGTGGATATTCAGCAACACTGTTCGATCGCCCGCAAAAGACAATTCGAACTTGTCGGGGTGATCCGTTATAATTTGATTTAATATGTATTCATTGACCGTTTCACAGGTATTGGCGTCGAAATCGGCTTCCTGGTAATATTTGTGCATGTCTTCCCGGCGGCAATCCATTTTGTTGGCCAGGTATTGGTCATAAGTGTCGTCGATCTGGAAAACCTGCCGGTCGAATTCATTTTCCTGTCGCACTACAGGAATCAATCCCGGCGCCACCGAATACAATCCGTGTAGAAAGGGCAGATACTTCATTGGTAAAATGCAAATGCTGTTTCTGAAGTTAGTAAAAAATGTCTTTTTTAAGTGTTTTTACGCAAGAGCCTTAGTAGTAACACAATAATTCGCGGTAAATGGAGTTTTTGCATTTGTTAACCCCCATCGGCAGTTAAGCAGTGGACTTGGATACCTAAACTAGAGAAAAATGATCAGCAGAATAGTTTGTTTCATTGCACTAGTGCTGTGCATTACAATACCCTTTTGGGGATTTTCGCAAACGCTCCAGCCAAACTACGGCGCGCCTTCAACGCCCATTTCAGTCTGTAATGACAATGCGCAATTCAAAATAAAAATTATCGGTAGTGCCAGTGCTTGTGCATCTGCCACGCTAGACATTCTTCTGCCATCGGGTTACCGATACCTTAGTGGATCTGCATCCGTAACAGCCGGTTCGGGTACTGTTTCGCAGGTGTCAGTAAGTGGTAACGCAGCTAAATTGACCGTGCAGAGTATTCCAGCTTCGCCTGATTCTACTGTTATCACTTATATCGCCAATGCTGATTGCAGCACCATCGGCACTGCCACCAGCACCAGTAGCAACGCCAGGTATACTTTAACCTCCAACTGCCTGGGTTCTTATGTGGTTACCAGTAATACATTTAATACACAGAGTGCCGCTTTAAGCTTTACCAATATCACCAACAGCAACTATGCAGGTGTTGTGGGCAGTAATTATTCTCGTGCCATTACCATCACGAACAATGGACTGGGAACCGTTTCTTCCATCACCCTTCGCGATACCAGTGGAAATGGTTTACTGATCAGTTCATTCGCTGTAAACAACGGATGGACGGTATCTCGTACCAAAACAGTCAGTGGCACCGATACGGTGCATACCTATACATTGCAAGGCCTTTCGCTGCAGCAAGGACAACAGATTGTGCTTACGGAAGACATAACCATTGTTACCAAATGCAACCTGCAGTCGAAATTATTTGCATCATTTGGATGTTTTAGTACTGCCTGTACCAACAACAATGTGAGTGCTACCGCCACCGCGGGTGCAACGGTGAATAGTTCATTGTCGCCCGCATTAACCGTAACGCCTGCAACAACGGCCCTTGTTTGCAGGGGCACCGATTACCAGCAGCTGATTGCTTTTGCCAATACCGGCACGGCACCCTTGTACAACCTGAAAGTAAACCTGTTTTCAAGTACCTGGAGCGCTGTTCCTGCAACACAGTATTTCAACGCAGGACGCAGTTATACGGCCGGCGGACAATCGGCTTATTCCAACCTTGAATACCGCATTGGTACCACAGGGGCCTGGACCGCCTTGGTGCCAACCTCAACAGCTTCGTTTACCAGTCCCGGGCCGGCCATCGTTGGCCTACCGAGTAGTGTTGTATTCACTGTACCGGTTATCAACAACGGCCAGGTTTTCTTTTTGCGGTACAACGAGCGAAACAGTCCGCTGCCCGGCGTCAATGCGGGCAATACCATGGAAGTAAGCGGTGGTGAAATCCGCTATTCATATGAGAGCGATTGCGGTGGATCCACCCCCGAGGTTGCAGCCTTCGTCCGAAACTATGTGCAGGTTCGAATCAATACCCAAACCGACCTGCCCGGTAATATGGAAACAGGGCAGGAGTACAATTTCTCTTATACATTCACTGAATCGAATACGGGTATCTATACCTATACCGGTCCAACAGGATCTTATATCCGATACCAACTGGCCCTGCCACCCAAGATTCAATTCAACGGCACACTCAGTGATATTTCGTTGACAAAAGGCGGCACGGCTTATGGTTCGCCGACCAACTATTCCTATAATGCCGGTACCAATATTATATATCTTACTTATCCCGTCAGCAGCACGTTTAATATAAACGGCATGGTGGGCGCCACGCTTAAGTTTGGCCGGATGGCATTGAATTGTGCCAGCGCAAGCAACGCCAATACGGTTCAATTGTCAACTTACCTGAAGGCACAAAGCAGTTGTGCCAATGAAGAATTGTTTTCGGTGGTAAGTACCAATATCGGACTGGTATGTCCCACGCCCTGCAGTACGGCCGGTGGTATGAGTTTCAATAGTTATAAACTCCAGCGAACGACTTATGGTTTGCCAGACAACGACAACAATGGTGTCGCCGATGTTTCAGGTTCGCTCGATATGAACCTGGTGAATAAGAACTACGCAATGGTTGGTGATACCATTCAACTCAGCTTTGGCGGTAAAATAGCCGAAGATGTAGCAACGCCAATTGGCGGCTTCCGGTATGGTTATATCGAAAACAGCTTTTCTGCCTATGCAGCCAATATCGCCAACCTGTATGGCACCATAAGTGTGTACAACAGTGTCGGTACCCTGATTTACAATTGCAATAACCTGCCTTTAACCACCAGCGGAACGATTCGAAAAATTGATTTCAGTATACCAACCCTGAATGCAATAGCTGCCTGCGGTGGCTATCCCAATACGAAGTTTAACAACGGCGATTCAGTTGTCATCAATGCCTATTATAAAATCAATTCGAATCCGGGCTCGGTGTTAGCGCCGGTGAACATCAGCAACGCCTTTTATGTAAGCAATATGGCGAACCCATTGGCGGCAAACCGCTATAGTTGTGGTGGCACTTACAATGGCAACCTCTTTGTTGTTGGTTGGGGCGGTGGCAGCGGTTCGGGCAACCTTACCTATTCAATTATGAGTAAGGACTCCGCCAAGACCCAGGCAATGAATGTTGGCTTACTCGGACCATGTTGCACCACCGCGGGCGCCAAGCCTTTCTCATTTGAATATCGCTCGGTTACTATTTACGATTCGATGGCCTATGACCTTCCGGTTGGATATGATTTTTCATCTGCAACGATCGCATATACCTATACAACCGGCCAATCGAAATCAGCGACCAAAACGGTGTTAATTTATCCCAGTGGAAGCGTTGGAAATACATTGATATTTAACATCAGGGCTTTGTTCGAAAATGGAACACTGCCTTACGGTGACCAGGGCAGCAGTTTAACCGCCACCGTCAATATCAAACCGAATTGCCTGGCACCTGCCAAAGCGGTTCCTAGATTTTTGATCAGACAGGTAGCTAGTCCGGGGTCAACTTTCGGATCGTTGTCTTATAGCTCGGTTTTTTATGACACCGTGTATTTAACATCGCCTGTATTGAAATTGACAGCAGCCAATAATGCCAGCACCGCGAGTAACACAACGGCGCAATGGGAGGTAGAACTGTCCAACGCCAGCGCTGCCCAGGCAACTTCGGTATGGATGGCAAAAGATACCGGTGTTTCCGGATTAACGATTACCAGCATTCAACGTCTTTCGGGTCCCAATGGTACCGTTCAGGCAACCCTTACACCCACGGGTACGGGGATTTATCAGTTGGGCGATTTTTCGCAAACCAGCGTTTACTATCGTGTCAGTGCTACCTTAACCAGTTGTGCAAACGACAGCATGAAACTGGCCTATGGCTACAACTGTGATCGTACCGGGTATCCAAGCGATGTTAGCAGTGCGCCTTACAGAAAGAATATTAGTCTCAGTGTTATTCCACAACAAGCATCCTTGCAGTTGGGCATTTTGAGTGAGCCAAATCCGGCGACGCCCCCCAATCTTTGTGATACCCTGTGGTATGCCTTGGAGGTATTGAATGCAGGTCCTGGCGACGCCAGTAGTTTATCGGTGCTCACCTATATGCCTTCAGGTGGCGGAATGAATTTTGTGCCGGGCACTTATACCATGAAGTATCCTGTGTCGGGTGCTTCGATAGCAGTGGCTGACGCGCAAGTGTCAACCAGTGGATCGACAATCACCTTTACGATACCTGCTTCTACCTTGCCCAATCTCGTTGCCAACGACCGGGTACAAATCAGGTTTGGATTGCAAACCAGTTGTGGTTTCTCCAGTGGTCAAAGTGTTCGTTTTTCGCCGCGAGGTAAATCGCCCTGCGGATCAACCGCTACCGGTATCGTACAACAATCGGAAAAACTGAATATGGCTGGTGTGCCTGCAACCACAAATTTGTATGCTTTGTATTCGCGTGCTGATTCGGCGGCGCAGGCCTGTGATACGACGCACGGCATCCAGGCGAACTATCGTTTTAAAATCGTGAACCAGGGACCGTTGGCTACGTCGGCGGCAGATTTATACAGCATCGAATTGCCCACACCCTGGCGTTTAGATACCACATCGGTTGCCTTCATCAGAAATGTTGCCGGCGCGCAGTATTATGAAATGGTCAACGGCATCTATTACTTCCGCACCGGCGTTGGCCTGGCGGTAGGCGACTCTGTGGTGATGACGGCCATACTCCGGGCCGATGCGCCACAGTCGGCCAGTATCCCTGTTGGCCCAACGGCTGCCATTACAGAGAATGCCGTGGTTCGATACAATGGTTACTGTTCTACTACCGGCACCTATTGTCCGGGAAGTCAGGTAATTGTTGGAAGCAACCAAACCACTACAATTCCTGTTGGCAATCCCAAATACAGCATCCAGGGTCTCTCCCTGCAACAGACCACCTCAAAAGATACCAGCATCAGTGGCACCATCACTTTGAGAAGAACTAATGCGCTCTATACACCACATGCGGTCAATGTGAATTTGTACAAAGACATCAACACGAATGGCGTTATTGACGCAGGTGATCTATACCTGGGTGTTCAAACGATTCCCGTAGCTGATAGCATTCAACAAACACTTCGTTTTAATATCAATTCTGCGTATACGGGCGCGCTTTGTCCGCAAATCATTGCCCGTGCCGATATCGCCTGCAATGCCGCCACCTATGTTTTCAATTGCAGTTCAGCAACCATTTATCATTCGGTGATGAGCTCGCCAACATCGGTTTCTCATTGCGAAAACTTTTACTTCAAAGTATCAGGTGTTGAAGATTTTGGAAAATGGGTGGTGGACAGTGGCGAAGCACATATCACTACGCCCAATATTCACCTGACATCTGCTACGGTCGATCAGGGTAAGGCAGCCCGATTGATTTGGATTGCGTATGCACCGTCAACGGCAGGTTCTACCATCGTAATTGCAGATACCGTTCGCTTGTTCAACGATGCACAACCTTATCTGGAGAAACCCATACCCGATCAAACAGTATGTGTGGGCTCGCCAGTAACATTCAGCGCTGATGTACATCTCGACTTTGCGGTACCGCGGTATGAATGGTATAAAAATGGGGTCTTGATTCCAGGTGCGAATACCGAAGACTATTTGGTGAGCTCGGCGGTAAGCCTGGCTGATTCCGGTCTCTACACCATCAAAATGCTGGGCAACCGTGGCTGTGATAGTACCAGCGATGTTAGACTGACCGTATTGCGCTTCCCGACAGCGTCTATTCAATACAATAAAGGTTATTGTAAAACAGGAACGGCTACACCAACGGTGAGTGGTCAAAGCGGCGGGCAATTCTCCGCGCCCCAAGGGCTGACCATCAACGCCAGCACGGGGGTCATCGACCTGACTGCTTCTACAGCCGGTACCTACGTGGTTACTTATCGTTTCAGCAATGGATACTGTGATAGTACTACCACAGATACGGTCATCGTTTATGCAGCACCCAAAGTGTCCATTACCGATCCGGCAAGTATCTGTAATGGCGCCAGTGTTGATCTTACAGCCGCTGCCATTACCAACGGCAGCGATACAGGATTGACCTTCCAATATTTTTCAGATGCAGCAGGAACGCAAATATTGACAAATCCCAGCGCGGTCGCTAATGCAGGCACTTATTATGTGCAGGGTACAATTACCAGTACAGGTTGTGTGTCGGCACTGGTTCCGGTGCATGTAACTGTTGTTGCTTTCACCCTGCAGTTGGATGCCAGCAGGAGCCCCGCCTTGGCTGGTGAACCGGTTAGCTTCACCACTTCCGGCAATTTTGACTATGAGGTGCTTTCCTGGAGCCCAGCCGGGGATTTTACTGAACAAACAGCAAAATCGCAAACAGTTTCACTGGCTGGCGACCATCGATTGATAACCGTTTGGGCGCAAACCACCACCGGTTGCCTCGATAGTGCCGTGTTGGAAATAAAAATTGACCCAAATACAAAAGATTTTTTCATTCCTAACGTATTTACTCCGAACAACGACGGCAAAAATGATTTGTTCCGGGTGTATGGGTCTTCTATCAAACAATTGGAGTTGCGCGTGTACAACCAGTGGGGTAACCTACAGTTCGAAACCCGCGATTACCAGGTGGGATGGGATGGCCGGTACCACGGACAGCCGCAACCGGCAGGCGCCTATGTATACACGGTGCGAGCCTGGTTGTACAGCGGACAAGTCATTACCCGGCGCGGAACCGTAACATTAATCCGATAACCAAATAGAACGTTAAACAACGCAGATGAAGAACCATTTTTATACAGCAATTCTGGCTACAGGAATGCTATTGCTGACCGGCTTGGGCGCTATGGCCCAAACCGATCCCCATTTCTCCCAGACTTTTATTCAGCCGATGACCCTGAACCCGGCGCTGACGGGCGCTATTGACGGCGACTACCGGGTTAGTGCCATCTGGCGTTCCCAATACAGCAATCTTTTGCAAACCATGGGATTGTCGGGCGAGATGACGACCAACAAAAATGTAAACCTCGGGGTGAACCTGCTGAACCAGTCCACCAACGACAAGGCCTATAGCTTTACCAATGCGTATCTCACCATGGCCTATACAGGGGTGCGCTTCGGCAAAGATGCCATGCATTACCTGACCATGGCGCTACAGGGTGGTATACTCAACCGTCGCTTTGATATCAGTCGAATGCAGTTTGGTGATCAGTGGAAGTCGGGCATCGGTTACGATCCATCCACCGCCAGCAATGAAAGCTGGCGTACGCAAAATGCATCGGCCCTTGATATGGGAGCCGGTTTGTTGTATTACGATGCATCACCCAACAAAAGGGTCAACCTCTATGCAGGTTTTTCTGCTTTTCACATCAACAAACCCAAGAGTCCTTATATCACATCAGACAATGGCGAAGTGGTACCGATTCGATACAATATTCATGGAGGTGCCCGCATTGTGGTGAATGAGCAGATCCAGGTAGTGCCAAACTTCTTTTACCAGCGGCAGAAAGATGCTTACGAAACCCTGGTAGGTATCTATGGCCAATTGAATGCCGGCTTAAAAACCGACCTGGTACTCGGTGCCAACTGGCGGGTAGACGAAGCCGTCGTACCCTTTGCCGGTGTGTACTACAATGGTTTCACTTTTGGTTTTAGTTATGATGTTCCGTTTACACCATCTACTTTGATGATGAGCCGGGGTAATAGCATCGAAATGAGCCTCTCCATGGTATTGCAACGAAAAGGCAATTCTGAAACAAAAGCATTTTATTGTCCGCGGTTTTAATACGCCCAAATACCTTGAAGACCATTAAGAACAAGATATCACTACCATGAAAAAACCGACTTCTTCTCTGCGATTATATGACTTCCGATTGTTGAATTCGCCGTTTTACGCAGCCCGTCGTTTGTGGCGCCGCTCAGCCCTGCTGGGCAGTTTGTTTCTATTGCTCGCGATGAGCGCGGGGCTATCTGTACAGGCTCAAAGCAGCACGGCGTATTTCAACCAGGCAACACGTTTGTTTAATGGTAAAAAGTTTTTTGAAGCCGCGCAGTGTTATGAGAAATACCTGGCTTTCGGTAATACGGTACGGCCCCATGCCATGCCATTTGCCGTACAGAAATCAGGTAAATCAACCATCGATCCGCGGCATGAAGCAACTTACAAGTTGGCAGAATGTTACCGGTTCACCAATGATTTTGTGCAGGCAGAAAAATGGTACAAGAAATCAATGGAACAGCATGGCCAGCCTTATCCTTTGGCAAGGCTTTGGTATGCAATGTCGCTTCGAGCCAATGAAAAATATGATACCGCCATTACCGTGTTGGGCGATTTCCAAATGAATTATGGCAAACTTGATGCATATTCTTACCTCGCATCGCGCGAGTTAGACAACCTGCGTTTTATCCAGGATCAATTGACCCCGGGAAAAAGGGCCGCCTTTTTTGTCAACCGGCAACAAGTAAATGATAGTATTTCCGGCTTTGGTTTGCGGCCGATAGGCGCAGACAGTTTGCTGTTCACCTCTACAGAAGTAAGTACGTTTACAACCGGCAAAGCGCGCAAGCCCAAAACCACGGAGCAGTTTCACAACCAGTTGTTTTTATCGACCGGTTCAGACACATCGTTGGCGCAGATTAACAAATTTAGCTTCCCGCCTGCCGAAGCGGGCATTAACCAGGGCCAGCTAAGTTTGAGCAAAGACAAAATGACGGCATATTTCACTCGTTGGTCGTCTGATCCGGCGGCGCCACAGGCAATGATTTATAAGAGTCGTTGGAGCGATACGGGCTGGAGCAAGCCCAAAGCCCTGGGTAATTCTATCAACCAGCCAGGTTCGAACAACAAGCAACCTTTTATTACAGACGATGGCCACTTTATTGTATTTGCCTCTGACCGAAAGGGCGGATCAGGTGGATATGATTTGTGGGTTGCTTCGATTGATAGTGCTGGTGCAGTGGGAAAGGCCCGCAACCTGGGAGGGGCGATCAATACAATAGGCGATGAAGTGTCGCCTTATTACCATAGCGTGGCCGGTACACTCGTTTTTGCGAGCAACGGATTGGTAGGCATGGGCGGCTTTGACATCTATGGTGCCAAGGGTAGCTTGTTGTTGAACGATTGGACTCGACCCGTTAACCCGGGCAGTGAGTTGAATTCGAGTAAAGACGATATGTACTATGTGAGCCGCGATCCTGAAAATCTATGGAATGAAGGTTGGATAAGTTCTGATCGTTCTTCTGAATGTTGTCTTGCTTTGTATAGCACCAGGCAGAACAACCGGCAGCATATCAGCGGACAAGTTGTAGACTGCGGCAACCAGGCGCCGCTGGCCAATACCTCGGTAACGGTGAGCGATAAGCGCCATCCTGGCAATAACAAAACAGTTACCACCGATGAGAATGGCCGGTATGTGTTTGAAGCCAGCAACCTGTCGTATTATGAATTGCTGACCACCCGCGAAAAATACGAACCCAAAACAGGAAGTTACCAGGTGCGTATTGACACTGGCGACGACAGTGTTGAAAATGCGATCATTTGTTTGGTGATGAAACGCGACAGCGTGACCTCGCTGGATCAATTGCATGAAGAATTGCGTCGCCTCAGTAAGTCGAGCGAGTTAAGCCGCTTCGCCTTTGGAAAATCTGATTTGAAGCGTGGTGCTTATGGCAATTTTGATTCACTGGTACACATCATGAATAAATACCCGACTGCACGCATACAGGTATTGGGCTTCACCGATGGCAAGGGTTCAGAAGAGTTTAACCTGCGACTGGCACAGGCAAGGGTTGATATCTGTATCGCCTACCTCGTTAAGCAGGGTATCGGCCGCGATCGCCTGGTGGGCAAGGCCATGGGCGAATGTTGTCCGATAGAGCCGGAAACCATCAATGGAAAAGACAATCCAAAAGGAAGAGCTCGCAACAGGAGAGTAGAATACAAACTGTTGGAAGAAGATGGTTTGTTTGAAATAAAACAATAGCGCAAGAAATAAATAAACTATGGTTGCCGCGGTGAATCTTTTTGCCGCGGCTTCCACATGCTAAACAACAAGCCACCCATCACCGAAAAATAAACCATGCTATTGAGCGGCTTGGACGTGATCATGCACTGCCCCGATTGGCAACCCACCAGCTTCCAGTAAAAAAAGCCGGCGATAGCTCCTGCTGCAATACCCGTTAGGGTGAGCCAGTGTCGATTAAGAAATTTCTTCATGGCTTTTGATTGGATTCGGTTGCAAATTCGTGTTTCTGGATGTTCGACAGGTGCCGGTGCTGCAACCATATGCGCCACAACAGCCCACATTGAAAATGCCGGTTAACAGAATGAGGCCTGATAGCAGCCCAAATACAAGGTCGGCCTGTGTGATGGCCGACACAATGCCAGCGGTACCCAGCAAAACGCGCAAGATGCGCATCAACCCCCAGTTTTTCCAATCAATCATCTGCCTCATTATATCAGAATTTTTGTGACTATGAATCGCTTTTTGTAAAAATAAGCAAGGCGGGGGCCGTTCAAGGTGATTAAAGTTACTTGTAAATTTGCGGTATGAGTTATTTCGACCTTTTTGGCATTCCCAGCCAGTTTAAAATTGAGCCAAATCTGTTGAAGAAGCGGCTGCAAGAACTGAACAAAGAATACCAGCCTGATTTTTATAGGGATGCTTATGAAACCCTGCAGAACGAAGATGCTACCATCGAATACATCCTGTCACAAAAAGGATTGCTGCCGGCTGGTGAAAAATACCTGCTGGACGCTGCATTCCTGACGAAGCTGCTGGATCTGGACGAAACGCTCTGGGCCTTGTTGGGCGCCGAACCCGATGCCGAAAAACTAACTGCTCTTGAAAACGAAACCAGGGAAATCATCAAAAATAGCCGCCATGACGTGGAAATCATTTTGGACAGCGATCAGGAAGGTATTTCTTCCGAAAAAGAGCTGCTGCAGGTGAAAGACTACTATTACCGTAAAAAATACCTTGAACGAATTTTGGACAAGATCGCGGCGCTGCGTAATATTGCAGCCCGTCGGTAGTGAACGACAGGCCCAGATGGCGGAATTGGTAGACGCGCTAGACTCAAAATCTGGTTCTCGCAAGGGAGTGCAGGTTCGATTCCTGTTCTGGGCACTTTTAAAACCCTGTAAATAATTGATTTACAGGGTTTTTCTTTAGGTGTGCTTTTTCTGTCTTTTTTCCCGCCTTTACTGCAGCAGCATAACAATACAATCGACGAAGTTATTCATCCGACTTTATAATGAACAAATTTGTTTTAACAATTTTGTTTATTTTTCTATTATGCAAATAACTCTTGCCAAAGCAAAAGGAATACACCCGGGTTTGATTCTGGAAAGAGAGCTTCGAAAAAGAAGACTCTCAAATGGACGTTTTGCACTTTCTATTAAGGAGTATCCACAGACCTTAAGTGCTATCATAAGCGGTAAAAGAAGTATGAATACTTCCTTAGCTATCCGCATTGAGGAAGCGCTGGGAATAGAAGAAGGTTTTTTCATGACACTCCAGGTATTCTATGATATTAAGGAAGAAAAGAAGAAACAGTCGAAAAAAAATCGACCAACATTATCAAGATTCAGACCGGCATTATTTTGGGATACTAGTTTAGAGCAAATTGACTGGAATAGGCAAAAAAGATCCATTATCAAAAGGGTTTTTGAGCGTGGCAACTTTACCGAGAAAAAGGAAATACTGAATTATTACGGTCATGATACTATTAGAAAAGCCCTCACTACTGGACACATTAAATAATGCCAGAAAGACTTCATTGGAATACCGTAGATATGTTTTTGCAATCGGGCTTGCAAAAACTAATGAATGAACCTTTATTGGTCATCGTAAGTCTATTGACATTGATCTTTTTACCGACGCTCATTATGGTTCTTTAGATGTCAAAAAAATTGACCGCTACCTATGAGATACCTTTGCCGACGTCAGCCCGATGAAGCTTCCGGAGATAGTTGGAATAGGAATTTCTTACATAGTGGGAAGCTCAACAGAAGCCTCCTTCAAGCTGGATTTGTTCTACATGGGTGATCCGTTGAAGGCCGGTATTTTATGTTTCATAACACGTGTTCCTTGGTTCCTGCTATTGACTGCAGCCCTGCCGACTCACCAGCGTAGTTTCGCCAGCCGACCATTGCCGCCAGCCAGGTACACAGCCCGGCCGCGTTTGGCCACTTGCACCACATGGTATCCTGTTTTGCTAATGTTCCGCCAGGTTTTGCCGCCATCGTTGGAAATGTCAACGCCCGAGGTACCACAGGCAATCCATTTTCGTTTATTGATGGCCGTTATACAAGAACGATAACCGGACGTGGGTTGTATCGGCGCTTGCCAGGTTTGTCCGCGGTCGTTGCTAACCAGGATATGTTCTTGCGTTACCGTATCTCGACTAAAATCACCACCCACCACAATCCAGCGACGACCGCAGACGGCCAGGGAGTTGGCGCCTGTACTGGTACCGCCCTGCATGAGTGCAAGTGGTAATAAAGTTTCTCCGTTCCAAAGTCGACTGCTGCGCCCACCGGTAGCAAACGCAAATTTTCCTTTTTTCAACTGCACGATATTGGTGCCGCTGCTGGCGAAACAGGCTTCACCGCTATCGGGTGCAGGCATCGTTGGTTGTAAACGCTGCCAGCTTTGGCCGCCATCTTGCGATTGAACGAGATAAAATTTTCCATCCATCGGATCGCCAATACCAATGCCCGCCTTGTTTTTATAGAAAGCAATGGCGTCGATGAATACGCCGCTGCTGTTATCACGGTATACTTCCTGCCAACTGGCACCACCATCGTGTGTGCGTAGTATCAGGCCGGGAGAATCAATGGCCATCACTACGGCCGTTACTGCATCAAATGCTTCGATGTCGCGAAAGTCGCGGGTTTCATATCCCTTCACCTGCATCCATTGAATGGTCTTGCCACCGTCAGTGCTTCTACCCACCGTGCCCTTGTTGCCACTCACCCAAAACTGTCGGTTGTTCACCACGCTTAGGCCACGAAAACTATGTCCGGGTTTGCCTGGTAAGCTGTCTAACTGTTGCGCACAAACGCTTGTAGCTGTCACAGACAACAGGGAGACAACCAAACCCGAGACGATCAATTTTTTCATCCGTCTGATAAATTATCAAGTGCTTTTACGATGCGCTGATAGGTGTCGGTATCGCTCAGTTTCTCCGGTAAAAAAGCAGTGCCGGTTACCTGCTCATACAATTCGATGTACCGTTTGCTGATGGTATCAATCCATTCGGGTGTCATCACCGGAACGGTTTGTCCTTCTTTGCCCATGAAATTATTGGCGATCAGCCATTCCCGCACAAACTCTTTACTGAGTTGTTTTTGTTTTTCACCACGGGCTTGCCTGTCTGCAAAACCATCCGCATAAAAATACCGCGATGAGTCAGGCGTATGTATTTCATCCATTAAGTAGATCGTATCACCGATTTTGCCAAACTCATATTTGGTGTCGACCAGGATGAGTCCGCGTTTTGCGGCGATCTCTTTTCCGCGGGCGAATAGTTTCAAAGCGAACTGTTCCAGTTGCAACCATTCGTCGGCGCTGGCAAGTCCCTGGGCGAGTATGCCTTCCTTTGAAATATCTTCATCGTGTCCTTCCGATGCTTTGGTAGTTGGCGTAATGATGGGGGTGGGGAAGTAGTCGTTTTCTTTCAATCCCTCGGGTAAGCCAACGCCGCAAAGTGTTCTTTGTCCGCTGCTATACGTACGCCAGGCATGGCCGGTCAGGTTGCCACGAACCACCATTTCTATTTTGAAAGGGATACAACGTTTTCCAATCGATACATTGGGGGCGGGTACAAGTAATAACCAATTGGGGCAAATGTCGGCCGTCGCGTTTAGCATATAGGCGGCGATCTGGTTTAAAACCTGTCCTTTGAAAGGAATTGGTTCCGGAAGAATTACATCGAAGGCAGAAATGCGGTCGGACGCAACCATGACCAACAGGTCGTTTTGAATGGAGTAAACGTCGCGCACTTTGCCTTTGTAAAAAGCTGTTTGTTCTGGAAACTGAAAATTCGCCATGTCGCGAAGTTATGAGAAAAAGAAATCCTTATTTTGCTGTTGAAACTAAAACCCACGGGTATGAGAAAAACCTGCAGCTACCTTACCGGTCTGTTGTTGGCCTGTTTCGTTACAATGGCTGCCTATTCTCAAACCGTTACCGTAACCGGCAACGTGAAGAACAGCATTACCAACGATGCATTGCCTGCCGTAAGTGTAATCGTTAAAGGAACCGGATCTGGCACCTTTACCGATGAAAAAGGAAACTTCCGTCTTACAACCAACAGCAAACCGCCTTTTGTTCTTGTCTTTACGTCTATTGGCTTCACGAGCCAGGAAATCAATGTTACTGATCCTTCGTCAGCACTGTCTGTCGCTTTTGTTCCGAATGCCGAATTGGGCACGGAAGTAGTAGTGTCGGCCAGCCGCGTGCCGGAGCGTATTTTGGAATCGCCCGTTTCCATCGAACGGGTGAATGCTAACGCAATAAAGATATCACCCGCCGCTACCTATTATGATATGGTAGGCAATTTAAAAGGCGTTGATATGGTTACTTCTTCACTGACTTTTAAAACGCCTACCACGCGTGGTTTTGCCGGCAGTGGTAATACGCGTTTTAACCAATTGGTTGATGGGATGGACAACCAGGCACCCGGCCTGAACTTTTCGGTGGGTACCATCATTGGATTGAGTGAACTGGATGTAGATAATATGGAATTGCTTCCTGGCGCTTCTTCGGCCCTGTATGGTCCTGGTGGTATGAATGGTACCCTGCTGGTGAACAGCAAGAATCCATTTAAGTACACCGGTTTGTCATTTCAGGTAAAGGAAGGCATCATGAATACGGATAGCCGTTACCGTGATGCAAGCGCTTACCACAACTGGGCCGTTCGTTGGGCGCAAAATGTGAATGATCGTTTTGCTTACAAGATCACGGCCGAATTGGTGCAAGCCAAAGATTGGCTCGCGGCCGATAAACGCAATTATGCCGCGCGTGCAACGGGCAAAGGCTATATCACACCGGGCACCCGCAGTTCAGACCCCAACTATGATGGGGTGAATGTATATGGTGATGAAACAACCGTCAACCTGACCTCGGCTGTTTTCCCGTCGGTAGCCTCCGCTGCGCCTTTCCTCGCACCGTATATTGCCAGCTTTGGCAATCGTCCAATCAATGTTTCACGCACGGGCTATGATGAAAAAGATATCATCGATCCCAATACACTGAATTTTAAAATTGGCGGTGCATTTCACTACCGCATCACCGACCGGCTCGAAGCCGTGCTGGCAGGTAACTGGGGTACCGGTAATTCGGTGTACACCGGTAGCGACCGCTATTCGTTGAAGGATTTTAAAATGGGTCAGTACAAATTGGAACTGAACAGTCGTAACTGGTTTTTGCGTGCGTATACCACCCAGGAAAATGCTGGTCAGTCGTTCAACGCAACGGTTACCACCCAGTACACCAACGAAGCCTGGAAAGCATCCACCGTTTGGTATCCCGAATACGCCCAAACTTTCCTGGCTGCTATGTTAGCCGGCTCTGATGAAGCCACCGCACATGCGCAGGCTCGTGCCTATGCAGATCGCGATCGCCCGGCAGCCAATTCGGCGGAGTTCAAAAACAATTTCAACCAGGTGCGTAGTGTGCCGATTTCTAAGGGCGGCGGACTCTTCATTGAAAAGTCAGACCTCTATCAATTGGAAGGGCAATACAATTTGTCGTCGGTAACCAGTAAAGTAGCCGATGTATTGATTGGCGCCAATTACAAAACCTATGTACTGAATTCAGAAGGTACTTTGTTTGCTGATTCTGCCGGCCGCATAAAAATTCATGAAGTAGGTGCGTATGTCCAAGCCACCCGTCGTTTGTTTGACGACAAATTGAAATTGACTGTTTCTGGTCGTTACGATAAGAACAACAATTTTGAAGGTCGCTTTACGCCGCGCGCTACGGCCGTTTGGACGGTTGCCAAAAACAACAATATTCGTTTGTCTTATCAAACAGCGTATCGTTTTCCGTCAACACAACAACAATATATCGACCTTACCATTGGTGGCGGTATCCAGTTGATTGGTGGCAACAAAAGTTTTCAGCAGTACTATGGATTTGATAAGAACACTCCCTATGAGATTACCAGTCCGGGTACACCGTATCGGTTCAAAACCTTCAAGCCTGAATCCGTTTCTTCGTATGAACTCGGGTACAAAGGTTTGTTGGCCAATGGCCGGTTGTTGATAGATGCCTATGGTTATTATGGCAACTATACCAATTTTATTGCGCGTACCATTATTGCTCAACCGGCTAGTTCAGGTGCAGCACCGGCTGGCACTGATCGTCGATTCTCCATACCTATTAATGTAAGTGATCACGTTACGACTTATGGCTTTGGCTTTGGGTTCGATTACCGCATCATCCAGGCACTTACTTTCAGTGCCAACCTGACTTCCGATCGATTGGATAAAGTTCCCGATACCTATATCGCTGCATTCAATGCACCCAAGTACCGGGCAAATATTTCATTGACCAATAGTGGTTTCGGTAAAGACAAGCGGGTTGGTTTTGGTATTACCTACCGATGGCAGGATGCATTCTACTACCAGGGCGACTTTGGCAATGGCGATGTAAATGCTATTCAAACCCTCGATGCGCAGGTGAGTTATAAAGTAGGCGCCGCCCATCGTTCAGTCATCAAACTGGGCGGTAACAATATTCTCAACCAGTATTATTTCAATGCGGTGGGAAATAGTTTTGTGGGTGGCCTGTACTATGTGTCATTTGGTTATAACATCTTCTAAAAGGAATTGTATGTATAGTGCAATAAAAACAACTACCAGGCGCTTCTTGCTACCGGCCATGCTGCTGGGTTTGCTGGCGGCCTGTAATAAAATTCCGGAAGTGGAAGAATTGCCTTCTACCACGCCGGCCGGCGAATCGATTGCCGATATCATCAGCGCAGATGCGAATTATTCGGTCTTAAAAGCCGGACTTACCCGTGCAGGCTTAATGACGGCGCTGGGCAATAAAAACAACAAACTCACGCTGCTGGCGCCCGACAATGCTGCCTTTGCATTGGGTGGCATCAATGAAACGGTGATCAATGCATTGCCGCTTACCCAATTGGTGCCGCTGTTGCAATACCATGTAATACCACAGGCATTGCCAACCGCTACTATTTCGGCTTTTGGCCTTGCCAATGTGCAGATGCCCACTTTGTTACAGCCTTCTACCAGTCCGCTGTTCAAAATGAGCAGCTTCCCGGCAGTGAATGCACTGGGCGCTTTTGTAAACAATATTCCCATTAAATCGGCCGATCGCACGGCAGCGAATGGTGTTATCCAAACAGTGTATGCACCGGTAATGCCGCCTTCGCAAATGATGCGTTCCCTGATTTACAATGATACAACGCTGAACTTTTTTGAAGCGGCGGTGAAGCGGGCTTCAGAAGGGCAAACGGGTTTAACCCTCGATTCGCTCCTGAACTACCCATATCCCAATCTTACGGTGTTTGCACCCACTGATTCGGCCATGGCCGTGCTGCTGACGAATATGGGATTACCTGCTAGTCCAGCGGTATTTGCAATGATGCCCATTCAAACCGTGAAGGGCATTGTGGCCTACCACATCCTTGCCACCAATGGAACACCGGTACAGCGGCTGTTTACCGTGAATTTCACTTCAGCCAGCTACGAAACCCTGATTGGGCCGGCGCCTTATCCGGGTGTGCAAATCAGTATGGCCAACCCGTTGGCGCCAACGGTGAAAGGTGCGGCTAACGCGACGGCTTCTCATATTAAAGCTGCCAATCTACACGCAGTGAATGGCGTGCTGCATAAGATTGACCAGGTAATGCTACCGCAATAGTTCTTATAACCCCGTTTTGTTGAAAAGAGCCTCCGGTTTCGGGGGCTCTTTTTTCGGCGCCGAATGTTTAGCTTTGTAGTGGAAATATTTTCTGAACACTAAGAATAAGACATGAAAACAGTTGAAGATATTCTGATTCGCAAGTCTTTTCAGAACAATATAATTGATGCTGATCAGAAGATAATAGATGCACTGTCGGCGCTCAAAGCCGTTAACCTTAGTTATATGGTGGTGCGCGACAAAGGCGAGATCATAGGTGTATTCAGCGAGCGTGATTATGCGCGAAAAGTAGTGCTGGAAGGTCGCTCGAGCAACGAATCAACCATACGTGAAGTGATGTCTGAAGACCTGCCGGTAGTGTCGCCGCGCGATACCATTGAACATTGCATGAACCTCCTGGCCAATGCAGGCCGGCGCTATATTTTGGTCAAAGACAATGGCAACTATCGCGGTGTAATCACCATTCACGATCTTTTACGCGAAATATTATTAAACCGCGAAAGCGTTTTTGATGATGTGGTAACCGGCGCGCTCATCGATATCAACGAGCATTCATCGAAAGTATATTGATTACACGTTGAAGCGGAAATGCATTACATCTCCGTCTTTCACGAGGTATTCTTTTCCTTCAATTCTGAGTTTACCGGCTTCCCTGCAGGCGGCTTCTGAACCATAGTGTGTGAAGTCGTTGTAAGCGATCACTTCCGCTTTTATAAAGCCTTTTTCAAAATCGGTGTGGATCACACTCGCCGCCTGCGGCGCTTTCCAACCTTCATGAATGGTCCAGGCACGAACTTCCTGTACACCGGCCGTGAAATAAGTTTGCAGTTCCAGCAGCGCATATGTAGCGCGGATGAGTTTGTTTAAAGCTGGCTCTTTCATATGGTATTCGTCCATGAACATGGCCTTGTCATCAGGGTCTTCCAATTCGGCGATCTGTTGTTCAATGCTATTGTTCATCACAATTACCTGCGCGTTTTCAGCCGCAACAGCTGCCTTCAGTGCATCAGAAAACCTGTTGTCGGTATGCATGCTGGGCTCATCCACATTGGCCACATACAATACCGGTTTTTGGGTGAGTAAAAACAGGTCGGCGATGGCGGGCATATCTTCTTTGGCCAATCCCAGTTCGCGAATATTCTTTCCGCTTTCGAGGTGCGCATAACAGCGTTTCAACACGTCCAGTTCTGCTTTCAATTTGGCATCACCGGTTTTTGCCAGCTTTTCGGTACGCTGCAATTTCTTTTCAACACTTTCCAGGTCTTTCAACTGCAATTCGGTATCGATGATGTCTTTATCGCTCACGGGGTTGATCGGGCCTTCTTCGCGCAGAATGTTTTCGTCTTCAAAACAACGGATCACATGCACGATGGCATCCACTTCGCGGATATTCGCCAGGAATTTATTGCCCAGTCCCTCGCCCTTACTGGCACCTCTTACCAGTCCGGCGATGTCAACAATCTCAATCTGCGTGGGCACAATGCGGTTGGGCTTTACCAGCTCTGCCAGTTTGGTCAGGCGTTCATCGGGCACATCTACCAGGCCAACATTGGGCTCAATGGTACAGAAACGATAGTTGCTCGCCTGTGCTTTGGCGCTGATACTCACTGCATTAAAAAGGGTCGATTTGCCTACATTCGGTAAACCCACGATGCCTGCCTGTAATCCCATGGAAGAAACGATTTAAGTTGATTAGCTGTTTCGGGCCGCAAAGATACAACCGGATTTCACTATTTTCACGTTTTCACCCATCTCTGCTGCATGGCCCTCAATTATGTCTGGATTGCTTTCTTTGTGATCGCCTTTGTTTTCGGTTTGTTTAAACTGGTTTTTATGGGCGATACCGAAATCTTCAAAAAGCTGGTGGATGGCACTTTTGATTCGGCGAAGTCGGCCGTGATGGACGTTGCTTTTCCCCTAACCGGCACCATGGTTTTTTTTCTCGGTTTACTGAATATAGCCGAGAAAGCAGGCGCCGTTCGGTTCCTGGCGCGATTGCTGAACCCATTGATGCGTCGGATTTTTCCTGAAGTGCCCGATCAGCACCCGGCGATGGGGCAGATGGTGATGAATTTTTCGGCCAACTTATTGGGGCTCGACAATGCCGCTACGCCTTTTGGCCTCAAAGCGATGGACAGCCTGCAATCGCTCAATCCACACAAGGAAACCGCCACCAATGCGCAGATCATGTTTTTGGTGCTGCATACCTCGGGACTAACCATCATTCCACTCACCATCATCGCCTACCGGATTTCGGCCAATAGTGTTGAACCGGCTTCAATATTTATTCCCTGTGTGCTGGGCACCCTGGTAACCACACTCGCTTCGGTGGTGATTGTGGGCCTCTGGCAACGAATTAAATGGGATGCTGTATTGTTTGGCTGGATTGGTTCGGCGATCGCCGCCGTTGGCTTGCTCTTGTACCTCGTTAACGGCATGACCCCCGAGGCCAAAGAGATATTTTCGAAAGTAGCCGGCAACATGTTGCTTTTTGTCATCATCGTCAGCTTTGTGATTGGTGGTGTGGTCAAAAAAGTAAATGTGTTTGATGCATTTATCGAAGGCGCGAAAGAAGGGTTTCCGGTGATCCTGAAAATCATTCCCTACCTCGTGGGCATGCTGGTGGGCATTCGTGTGTTTAGAGAAAGTGGTGCGTTGGACTATGTGATCAAGGGGCTCGGTTGGCTGATTGAAAAACTTGGACTACCCACGGATTTTGTGCCGGCATTGCCCGTGGCGATCATGAAACCCTTTAGTGGCAGTGGTGCCCGTGGCATGATGCTGGACGTATTCGCCAATCCCGCCTACGGCCCCGATTCTTTTGTGGGCAAAACCGCTTCCATTTTCCAGGGCTCGGCCGATACCACTTTTTATATCATCGCCCTCTATTTTGGCAGTGTGGGCATTAAGAAAGTACGGTATTCTATTTGGGCCGGCATGATGGCTGATTTCATTGGCGTGATTGCAGCGATCATCATTGCCTACAGCTTCTTTAAGTAATCATCTGTCAGACATTGCTCCGTTCCTCAGTCTTCTTTGCGAGAAACCGACGCTCGCTGCAATATCAGCAAACCCAGCAAAACCGAAACAATCCCCGCCAGCAAAATAGCCAGCTTGGAAATATCCTGCCATTCTATATCAGTAAAAGCCAGCAAAGTGATAAAGATCGACATGGTAAAACCAATGCCTGCCAGCACGGCCATACCAATCAATTGCCACCACGAAACGCCCTCTGGCAAGGCAGCCCAGCCCAAGCGAACCACCATCCAGGCCAGCAAACCGATACCGAGTGGTTTGCCAATAACCAATCCGCAGAAAACACCAATGCTGAGCGGCGTTGTTAAACCTGCCAACCAATTATCGGGCAGGTGAATGGCGGTATTGGCCAGCGCAAACAGCGGTAAAATGATGAAACTAACGGAGTCGTGTAACCGATGAATATAGTTATCGAGTCGATCAAGTGGCACCACCAGGGCCAGCAGCACGCCGGCAATGGTAGCATGTATACCTGAATTGAAGACGAAATACCACAGTCCGATGGCTAGGGGTATAAGTAGCCAGCCCGAAAAGCGAACCCATTTGGTGTACACCAAGGTGAGGGTTAGCAAGCCGGCACTATAGAGCAGGTGCAGCCAGGAAATTTCACCACCGTAAAAAATAGCAATCACAATAATGGCGCCGAGGTCGTCGATAATAGCCAGGGCCATCAAAAAAATCTTCAATGGCAGCGGCACTTTCTTACCCAAGAGCGAAGCCACCCCCAGTGAAAAAGCAATATCAGTAGCCATTGGTATGCCCCAGCCATTGTGGTAAGGTTGCTGTCGGTTAATCAAGAGAAAGATCATGGCGGGTACCAACATACCGCCCAGGGCACCGGCAATGGGCAGTACGGCATTTTTTACGGACGACAATTCACCATCCAGCAATTGCTTTTTGATCTCCATGCCTACCAGGAAAAAAAACGCCGCCATCAAACCATCATTGATCCATTCAATCACATTGTGGGGGAGGTGCAGCATGGCAGGCACCGGCAATTTTGTTTCTATCAATTCGTGGTACCAACCGGCCAAAGAAGAATTTGCCAATACCATAGAAGTAATAGTACAAACCAGTAACGTGATACCAACGGCACGACTGTCGCCAATAAATTCACGAATGCCCGTAACAATTTTCTGTCTAATGCCGGTACTATTGTTCTTTGCCATGGCTGCAAGGTACGAAGGCGTCGCTTATTGATCGGCCACGGGATCTTCGTACAATTCAAATTTGGTTTTGGGTCGGCGCATGTCGAGCCATTTAAAGCCGCGGATGCGCATTTCTTCGTGGTTTACCTGCCGAAACGGACTCATCTTGCCCTGCACTTCGCTTCTGAAAACAACACGCCGCAAGCCTTCGCTGTTGAAATACATGTCGATGATATCGGCGCTTGCCCGATTCACGCCGGTATAGGCACTGTCTTCGTCTTGCGCGTAATAAATGCTTTCGGCCGATCCCTTGGCGCGCATATGATCCATGCGGCCATCCACAAAATAACCATTGATGTTATTACCTTTTATCTGGTTGTAAAAACCTTCTGTGGTACGGTTCACCACCAGTGCATTCTCAAATACATGGATGCGCCGGGGTTGTTTGTTGTTGGTGAACAGGTACATGGTATCGCCCGTAATCTGGCTGTGGTTGGCCCAGGCAATGGGCTCATGAAACAGGCGAAAAACAGAATCAACCCCCGAATAAAAAAGGCTGTCGCATATCGCCTGCAGCGAGTCGCTGAAAATGCGAACATGGTGATACGCGAGGAAATAACGGTTTCGATTGCTGGTGTCGTTCGCATCGAGGGTTACTACTTTATACGCAGCGTCATTCCTCACAGTGCTATCGCGGCTCAGCGAATCGGGGCGCAAAAAAGTTTTTTCGTAGCCGGCCAGTTGGGTGAGTCGCGTAGAAAACAAGGTATCTGCACTGATATAGGTGGAATCGTTTTTCTGTTTGATGATCATCAGCGGCCGCTGCGTGGCAAGCATGCTGTTCGTTTTGCGATTGGCCTGCAATTCACCGGCGATGATATCCAGCCCCTGGACGGTATCGCGAAAAACAGCATTCCCCCGCGCGAAACTCAAGCCGGTACTGTCATCAAAGGATACTTCATCGCCCGTGATGAAACTGCTGCCATCACGTATCTGCGAACGTTTACCAAAATTCGCCTGCTTGGCTTGCATATCATACCAACCCTCGCTGGTGGTAATGGTACGCCGGCCGGAATCAGCGCGTATGATGGTCTCCGTTATGAAAGTAACTTTTCGGGTGTCAGTATTGTACAGCAATGAATCAGTATCCACTTCCGTTTCCGGATCGCGCATTCGCACCTTGTTCTTGAAATAAACATCTTTGAGGTCGCCATAATATGTGGCTTGCTCGCTGGTGAGTACAGTTTTGTCGCTCACCACTTTTCCGCCATTGGTATAGATGCCAATCTTGGTATCTGTATCGTATTCCAGTTCATTGGTGGTAAGCACACCCTTGCCATCGGTCAGCTTCACATCTTTGGTGAGATAGGCTTTTTTGGTGTCGGAATAATAGATCAGGTATTGCGAATATGTGTGAATACTATCTGCGTCATTGATATGCACATTGCCAAACGCTTCTACCACACCAGTTCGTTGGTTGATTACCGCGCTGTCGCAATAAAATTTGGTATTGTTCTGCTGCAAAAAAACTTTGCCCGCCAGCATCTGCAGTTCAGTAACAGAATCTTTTCGGAGATAACGCAACCGATCGGCATATTTGATGATGACAACATCCGTTGTATCGGTTCCCGGCCGCAAGGTTACCTGCGTAAACGCCTGGCTGCTTACCAGAAGCAGCAGCAATAACAGGCCGTTACACAAAAAGCGGGTTGGCTTCATCAGTTTAAACTGGCGCCAGTTGAATCAGCCAGCGGCGCCTGCAAGGGTTTGTTTTTGTCTTTTTTTCCAAAAACAGAAATGCTGATATATCGTTTGGGATGCACACGCAGATCATCGAGTAGAATGTTCAGGCTGCGCGAGGTGTTTTCGAGATTGGTATAGAGTTTTTTGTCGTTCAGCAACAAGCCCAAACTACCATCGCGACTGTTGACCTTGGCCACGGCACTGTTCAGGCTGGCCACGGTTTTGCCCAGTTCGTCGATCGTTTCCTGTAATTTGAGGTTGGCCAAATTAGCGCTGGTCTTGTTGAGGTTGGCCAGGGTCTGGTCAATATTGTCGGTGTTTTTCGCCAGGGCACCAGATAGTTTATCAAAGTTGGCCAGGGTCCGATTGAGGGCGCTGTTTTGTTGTACGATCAGGTTGTTCAGTCCTGCTGATGCATTTGACAAATTGGCGATGATCTTTTGAAAATTATTTTTGGTGTTGGGGTCGAAATAGCCGCCGGCAACTTCCACCAGTGAATCGACCGATTGCAAAGTGCCATCCAGTGAGCGGATAGCGGGGTCGAGGCTGGACGTCATCCGATCGAGCAATCCGGCTTTCGTTAGCGTCACCAAGGTATCACCACTACTCATAAAGGTATTGGCGTTTCCTGGTTCAATCACAATGGAGCCGGAACCCAGTATTTCGGTGCTGATAAAGGCCAATGAATTTTTTGGAATGTCGATGTTACGGGCCAGGTTGATAGTAACAATGATCCCATCGTTGATGTTCCTGGTTTTCTCTTCCATCTTATACACCATGCCCACCTGCAAGCCATTCATGGTAACAGGGTTGGAATTGGTGAGGCCGGTTACGCGGGGGAAAACCGCGTAAATTTTATCGTTCCGTTCAAAAAGATTCTTGCCTTTGAGAAAATTGAAGCCGAAGATGAGGAGCGCAATGGCAACCACAGCGAGGAGTCCGATCTTGGTTTCATTAGAAATCTTCATAATTCAAATGTAGGTAATTATTTACCCGGCGTTGCTTTCTGCGAATGCCGGGCATTTTCCAGTTCACTTTTATAACGGCGAAAGGCGTTTACCACGGTCTCCACCACTTCTTGCTGGCCCTTATCGCTGTTCAGGTATTCTTCTTCCTCTTTATTGGTGATAAAACCCGTTTCTACCAATATGCTCGGCATACCTGTGGCTTGTAACACCCAAATGCCTTTGTTGTTGCGTTGTTTCACCCCAAAACTTTGTCTGCCTTCTTTCGCAAATTCTTCTTCTACATAAGAAGCGAGCTGCGCTGAATTCTTGAAAAAGTATTTGGTGTACAATTGCGCCCTGATCTTGGCTTCGGGCGAATTCAGGTCGAGAATGTTGTTGACATCCACCGCTGTTGAATCTTCACCCGATTCATCTTCTACGTCGATATAGGCACTCTTGTCGTCGCTTCTATCTGCCGCCCATATATAAGTTTCCGTGCCAACCCGGGTATTCTTCACATAATAAGATTCATAAATAGGCTGCTGGATGGTTTTTTTCTTCCTTTTGCGACCTTTGCCCACGTACACCACTTTCGGTTTATGGCCTACAACGCGTTTGGCATACCAGCCACCCGCCCGCTGGCCGGTCGCATTCAGGTGAATGCTGATGAAGAGATCGCCTCTCGACTGGTTGGCAAATTCCGCCCGCGCGCGAAGACCTTCGGCCACCGTTCTCGCATTGCCAGGCAATACATCTTCCGTACGGGTGTAGAGAAACTTGATTTGTGGAAATTCTGCCTCCAGCGCCTTGCCCAATTTGCGGGAAATCTCCAGGGCTACCTGGGCCTCGGTCGAGAAAAGTCCGCGGGCGCCAGGGTCTTTACCGCCATGACCGGGGTCGATGATAACGGTGCGAATCGCATTTTTGCCGCTCTGCGCTTCAAGTTGTGAAAAGATTAGCAAACAGCTCGCAGCAAGGCATAGGGATAAAATGGTCTTCCTCATTTTTAGCATAAGATATCTGTTGAACGATGGGATTTCACTTTTTCGCTGTTTTCAATCAGGTGCGAATCATTATTTTTGCCCGCATTCAATAGTATGAATACCAGCGACAAAACTAAATCAAAATACGGTTTATTAAGCCTTTTTGCGCTGGCATTCTGCATTGCATCCTTTTTTAGTTGCTCAAAATATCCGAATAAGAGCGTTTTTGGCAGCCCTTTAACAGGTGACAAAGGCAGAAACGAAAAAACAAAAGCAGATAGTGTACGCAGCCAATCAGGGGCAGATTCGGCGCTATTGCAAAAAGACACGGTGCCGGGTAACCGAAATGCTGCCGATAGCCTGTTGCGAAAATCCGATTCAACCCGCCCGGCTTCCGACACCTTCCATGTTAAGCTGAGCAACGATTCGCTCGACGCCGCGGTTGAATATGCCGCCACTGACTCCATGGTGCTGGATGTGCCCACCAAGAAAATAATCCTCTTTAATAAGTCATCCACCAAATACAAAGACCTCGATTTGCAGGCCTACAAGATTGAACTTGACCAGCCTTCGCAGATTGTGGTGGCCACTTTCTCGCGCGATTCTGCCGGCGCACAGATCGGCAAGCCGCATTTCGTGCAGGGCGAAAGCAATATGGACGCCGACAGCATCGTGTACAATTTCAAAACGCAAAAAGGCATCACCAAACACACATTTACCCAACAGGGCGAAATGTTTGTGTATGGCGAAAAGATCAAGAAAGTGAGCGTCAGTGATTTCTATGCCCTACATGGTCGCTTCACCACTTGTAACCTCGATACGCCCCATTTCGCCTTCCGTACCAATAAAATGAAACTGGTCAACCAGAAACTGGCCATCAGCGGCCCCGTACACCCTGAGTTTGAAGGGGTACCTGTTCCGGTTTACCTGCCTTTTGGTTTTTTTCCGTTGTCGCAGGGCCGGCATTCAGGCATCCTGCCACCGCAGTTTACCGCCAACCAACAGTTTGGCCTGGGGCTAGAAGGTCTTGGCTATTACAAAGTGCTGAACGAGATGTTTGATATGATGGTGCGGGGCGATATTTATTCTTATGGGGGATGGCGGGCCGTATTGACACCAACTTATCGAAAAAGGTACCGCTATTCCGGGCGACTCAACCTCTCTTTCCAGCGAACCCGCTACCTGAGTAGCAGTCCGTTATCAGGCAAAGACTATGAAACAGCCCAAACCTGGAATATCCAATGGAGCCATTCGGCCGATACCAAGGCACGCCCGGGTACCAGCTTTCAGGCCAGCGTCAATGCAGGCTCAACGCAGTTCAACCGCTATGTGGGCGTGAATCCAACCATCAACTTCAATAACCAATTGTATTCGTCCATCGCCTACAGCAAGAACTGGAACAATAAATACATTCTTAACCTGAACGCCGGCCACAACCAGAACTCGAATACCCGCTTGATGCAGGTGCGACTGCCCGATGGTTCGTTCACCGCGAATACGGTGTATCCGTTTCAACCGAAAAATTTTGTGGGCGAAGCCAAATGGTATGAGAAACTGGGCATCGGTTTGAATACCGTTTTTCAAAACCAGGTGTCTTTTTACGACAGTGCCTTTTCTTTTGCGCAATTGATGGATACCATTCAATGGGGGGTACAACACAGTATTCCGATTACGCTTGCCCTGCCTTCTTTGGGCCCGGTTCAGGTGTCGCCTGGTTTGAGTTTTACAGAAAGATGGTATGGCACCCAATCGTATTTGACCTGGAACGATGTACGCAGCAAAGTGGATACCGCCCATTTCAAAGGATTTTATACTGCGCGTGATATCTCTTTCAGCATTGGCTTGAACACGGCGCTGTTCGGCACTTTCGATCGCTTTGGCAAAAACAGTGCCCTGCGTGCCATAAGGCATGTGATCAGGCCCAGTATCAGTGCTAACTATAAGCCGAATCTAAATGGGAAGGACTGGTATAAAGTAAAAGTTGATACCTCGGGACGTCAACAGGATTTCAGTAAGTACACGGGCACCTTATATGGCGCGTTTAGCCAGGGTGAGTTCGGCGGCCTCAGTTTCACGTTCGATAACAACCTTGAAATGAAACTGCGATCTAAAACAGATACCACCGATGGTGGCATAAAAAAAGTGAAGCTGATCGATGGCTTTGGTTTTACAGGCAGTTATAATTTTCTGGCCGATACCATGAAATTATCGCCGATTAGTTTGTATCTGCGAAGTACCCTGTTTCAAAAAGTAAACCTGACGGCCTCGGCCACCATGGATCCCTATAAACGAGATAAGCAGGGGTATCGAACAAAATACTATGCCTGGCAGGGCGGCAATTTCAACCTGGGTAATGTGACCAGTGGCAATATTTCTTTGTCAACCTCTTTCACCAGCAAGAAGTCAGAAGAAAAAAAACGGCGCGCAGATTCAACCCTGCAAAATTCGCAGTTGCCGGTTACGCTCGAAGAGCAGCAGGCCCAGATGAATTATATCCGCGCCAACCCCGCCGAGTTTGCCGATTTTGATATTCCCTGGTCGATCAATATCTCTTATTCATTGAGTTTTTCGCGCATCCAGAAAAGAGATTATTCGGGGTATTACACAACGCTGTCGTCGAATATCAACCTAAGTGGTGATTTTAACCTGACACCAAAATGGAAGGTAGGTGCCAATACCTTCTATAATTTCAACGGTGGATCGATCAGTCAGTTGACCATGTTTCTTAGCCGGGAACTGCACTGTTGGCAATTGGGTATCAATATTACACCGGTGGGATTGTATCGCTCTTTCAACATCACCATCAATCCGAAGTCGGGCATTCTGCGCGACCTGCGCATCAACAGATCGCGTTATTTCTACAACCAATAATCAGGCGCCGGCGGCAATTCGATTGTACATGATTTGCCAGCATCGGTCTTTTAGTGCTTCTACTGTTTCACCTGGCAAGGGTGCGATGGGTGCTTGAAATTCGATCAGCAGCCGATGGGGGAGGAGGTAGAATTTTTCTTCGGCGGGGTTCACATATCGCGTAAAGAAAATGATACCAGGTATAATGGCACGTTGGGTATCGATCGAAAGCCTGAAGGCGCCGTCGTGAAAGGCCTTGATCGGTTCACTCGTTTTGTTGCGGGTGCCTTCGGGATAAATGCACATGTGCATGCCATCGTCGAGCACTTTTTTCATTTTCGCGAAACTTTCTTTTCGGCTCTTGTCACTTTTGCGATCAACCAATACACTGCCCAGTTTGTAAATCAAGCCAAACAAAGGCACTTTCGTAAACTCCACTTTGGCGATTGTTTTATTGCCGCCAGGAATAGATGGCGAAGAGATAGGAATATCCATCAGGGAGTTGTGGTTGCAGATCACGATATATTGTTGTCCCGGCGCAAAATTTTCGCGACCGCGCACTGTCAGCGGACAACCAACCAAGGGCAAGAAGATGCCCATCCATACCCTGGCGATGTTCAGAAAGCGGCGGGTTGATACCGGTTCTTTTGCCGGCAAGGCAAAGAGTATAATCGGGATCAGGAAAATCAACATGGTTACCACAAAAGCGATTATCGCCCATACCGCCCAGAACCGGGCAAAGACGGCTTTCAACACTTGCATGCTGTTAAGTTAAAAGGCAAAAAGCAAAATTCAAAAATGAGATGATCAAAGTGACCAGTCGATGGGGTTAATGCCATTTTTCACCAGGTATTCATTGCTGCGGGAGAAATGCCGGCAACCAAAGAACCCGTTGTGTGCACTGAGTGGCGATGGATGTGCTGCTTTTAGTATCAGGTGTTTGGTGGCATCAATCAATTGTTGTTTTTCTTGCGCGAACCGACCCCATAAAAGAAATACAAGGTGCTGTCGATCGTCGCTGATTTGTTTAATCACGGCATTGGTAAAATCCATCCAGCCGATCTTCGCGTGACTACCGGGCTCGTTCATGCGTACCGTTAGCGACGCGTTTAACAGCAGCACGCCCTGGTCGGCCCATTTGCTAAGATTGCCGTTACGCGGCATCTGCACGCCCAGGTCGGCAGTAATTTCTTTATATATATTTAGTAAGGAGGGGGGTGGCGCAACACCATCGGGCACCGAAAAACTCAGGCCGTGGGCCTGCCCTGGATTGTGGTAAGGGTCTTGCCCCAGGATAATCACCTTCACTTTGGCCAGTGGCGTATGTGCAAAAGCATTAAAAATTTGTGAACCCGGCGGATAGATGGTTTTGCCCGCCATTTTTTCCATTTTCAAGTGCGTGACAATCTGTTGAAAATAAGGCTTGCCAAACTCGCTTTTCAACGCCGCTTTCCAGCTTTCTTCGATCGCGACCTCCATGCTTTTTGGCCGAAATTAGTTCATTTGGTCACTATTCGCAGAATACTTAGTTTTCAATCGTAAAAACCGCAGCTTACGCGAAACCATGTTTTCAAAACGATAAATCAAAACACATGTTAGAAAGTTTAGTGAGTTTAATCCGTGAACAGGCAGGTGAGTCTGTTATTAATAATCCGGCCGTGCCCAATGAACAGAATGGCGCGGTGTTGCAGGAAACCAGTGCATCAATTATTACTGGATTGCAACAGATGCTGGCCGGCGGTCAGGCAAAAGAAGTGATCAGCATGTTCAGCAATCCCGATGGGGTAAATGAGTCGCACCCGGCTGTACAGCAGATCTCTGGTGGATTGCTGGAATCGTTGACCAGCAAACTGGGATTGAATAAAGAAGCAGCCGGTGGCATTGTGGCCAGCTTATTGCCGATTGTGTTGAAACAATTTGCATCGCGCACGGCGAGCCCGGCGAACAATGGATTCAGCCTGCCAGATGTGTTTAGTCAATTGAGCGGCGGACAAACAGCCGGCATTGATATTGGCGGTTTGGTTGGCAAATTTGCACAAGGCGGCATGGACCGCGATGGCGATGGTGATGTAGACCTGCAAGACCTGACGGCTGCGTTCAGCGGCGGTGGGGCCAAGTCGGCCGGTGGTGGTTTGTTGGATTCACTAGCCGGTATGTTTGGCAGCAAACAATAGCATGTTGAGCCACCGATTGCATGGTGTTTTGCCTTTGCTTGTGGTGTTTTTCTTCGCCGCCTGTTCACCTCAACCCAAAGGCGAGCAATTCATCACGGGAAAAATATGGACGGGCAATCAGGATAGTCCCTGGGCCGGTGCGATGGTCATCAACGGCGACAGCATCGTGGCCATTGGCAGTGCGGAAGAACTGCAGCACTGGGTAGGGTCGAATACCCGCATCGAAAAACACGATAGCACGGAACTGATTGTGCCGGGCCTGATCGATTGTCACACGCATTTTGTGGAAGGCGGTATGCGTTTATCGTCGGTACAGTTACGTGATGCCAAAACACCCGCCGAGTTTATTCGGCGCATAGCCGCTTATGCCAAAACATTGAAACCGGGCGAGTGGATACTGGGTGGCGATTGGGATCACCAGCATTGGGGTGGTATTCTACCCAAAAAAGAATGGGTTGATTCGGTTACAAGGGATAACCCGTTGTGGGTGCAGCGGCTCGATGGACATATGGGCCTCGCCAATTCGCTGGCCCTGCAACGGGCAGGCATAACCGAAAATACGCGCGATGTGGCCGGCGGTGCTATTGTTCGCGACAAAGGCAAGATCACCGGTATATTAAAAGACAATGCCACTAAACTGGTGGACCGCCATATACCGGCGCCAACGGCCGAACAGTTCGACCGGGCACTCCAGGCTGCGATGCAGTATGTAGCTTCAAATGGAATCACCAGCATACACAGTGTTACCGGCAGCGACTATGGTAATTCTTTCGATGTTTTTGAAAGAGCCAAAGCAGCGGGGAAGCTCATCACACGGATCTATGCGGCTGATTCCTTAAGTGCATGGTCGAAGTTGCGTGAACAGATTAACAAGAACGGTAGGGGCGATAACTGGGTGAAATACGGCATGTTGAAAGGATTTGTTGACGGTTCTCTCGGTTCACATACTGCTGCTTTTTGGCAGCCGTTTACCGACGCGCCGCAGGATTCGGGCTTTTATGTCATCCACCTCGATACTTTGTATCAATACATCCAGCGTGCCGACAAGGCCGGCTTGCAAGTTACGGTGCATGCCATCGGCGATAAATCGATTAGTAAGTTGCTGGATATTTTTGAACGGGTGGAAAAGGAAAATGGTCCGCGCGACCGTCGATTCCGAATGGAACACGCACAGCATATTCGACTCGCTGATCTGCCGCGGTTTGCGCAATTGGGCGTGATCGCCAGTGTACAACCCTACCATGCCATTGATGATGGGCGATGGGCGGAAAAATTCATTGGCCATGAGCGGGCCCTGACCACCTATGCTTTTCAATCATTGTTGGCCGCCAAAGCAAAATTGGCATTTGGCAGCGATTGGTTTGTGGCGCCAGCATCACCGATGGAAGGCATTTATGCGGCGGTGACCCGTCGCACCATCGATGATAAAAACCCGGATGGCTGGATACCGTCGCAAAAGACCAGCGTTGAAGACGCATTGCGGGCCTATACGATGGGTGCGGCCTTTGCTTCGTTCGATGAACATAAAAAAGGCTCGCTTGAAAAAGGAAAACTCGCCGACTTTACGGTATTGGAAAAAAATATTTTTAGCATAGCGCCAGAAACCATCAGAACAGTGCGGGTATTGGAGACGGTGGTGGGCGGTAAAACAGTGTTTCAGCAAAAAAAATAAAATGTATGTTCCCGGTTATTTTAAAGTGAGCGAACAGTTGGTGCTGGAAAATTATGTGAAAGCCAATAGCTTCGCCACCTTGATTACCAACGGTGATCCCTATCCGCAGGCCACGCATATTCCGGTTGAATTGGAAACCAATGCAGCAGGTGAGCAGGTATTGTGGGGGCATATCGCCCGTGGCAATAAACAATGGAAAGATTTTGAAAAATACCCGCAGGTGCGGGTGGTGTACTTGTCGCCGATTCACGGATATATTTCTTCTTCCTGGTACGATCATCCCAATGCGCCCACCTGGAACTATGTGTCGGTGCAAGTGACGGGCCGGCTGCGACTGGTCAACGAAACCGAAGCCTGGGAAGCTGTGCGCCGGTTGGTGAACAAATATGAAGCGGGTTCAGCTAATCCGGTATCATTGGATAGCCTACCGCCATCGGTACAGGCCGACATGAAAGGACTGGTGGCTTTCGAGATACAAATTGAACATTGGGAGGCGGCTTTCAAGCTGAGCCAGAACCGCGATGATAAAAATTTTCACGCGATCATTGAACAATTAGAAGCGAAACCAGATCCGGTGTCCAAACTATTGGCCGCACTCATGAAAGAAAGAAGATTAGCAGCGAATAAATGAAGAAAATGAGAAGACTTTTCATTGCATGTTGGTTGTGTTGTACGGTTGTTACGCAGGCGCAGCATGCTTTTCAGTTTACTGCCATTCCCTGGTCGGCGCCTGATATTGTGTCGCCCTTCCGTGGACCAGAACGCTGGCACAATATGTTGCCCAACCAGGTAGTCAATTACCCGACGGAAGAAAAAAACATAGAACCCCTCGATGCTTATTTTAGGAGCGGCTTGAGTTGGGACAAACTCGAAAAGAGCGAAGGCCAATACGATTGGAAAGCCTTTGACGACCTGATCAATTCCTGTATTGACCGGGGTATCGGTCAGAAATTTGCTTTCAATATTATGACCCTGCATCCCGGTGCTACTGATGGCATCAAAGACCAGGAAGCCTATATGCATTATCCGATGTATGTGCACAAGCGCATGCAGGCCGATGGTGCGCAACAGGCAGATTGGATCAGCAAGTCATTTGACCGCGCTTCGAACTGGGTACCGAATTGGAACCATCCTTATTTTTTAAGCAGGGTAGAAGCGCTGTTGCAAGCCCTGGGTACGCATATCAAAACAACCAGTTACAAGAAGGTGCCGTACTGGAAAGCCATCAGCTATATCGACATTGGTATTTTCGGTTGCTGGGGTGAGTGGAACCACAGTGGTATCGTGAAAAGCAACGACGACTATCCCGCGGGCAGACAGGCCACGGCAGCTTCGCTGATCAGGATTATTGATGCCTATCGAAATGCATTTCCAGATTTGCCGCTGGTGGCCATTATGCATGTGTTTGATGGCAATCAGTTTCCAAATGTGATGGTGCCACCAGAAGTCGGTTATTATGCGCTTACCACGGCCAATCGCTGGGGTAAACTGGGGTATAAAAGAATGAACTGGGGGCGTGGCTTTGAATCGTATATACGCGCTACCACCATCGAAAACAAAACGGTGTACAAGGGGCTACGGTTCGACACAGCCATCCAGAACCGATGGAAATATGCACCAGTCAATGGCGAGGGACCAAACTATGGAACGGCTGAGCAAGGCCGGTTTCCCTTTTACAATATGCGCAAAGAAGTGAAAGACTACCATGCCTCGCAGATTGCGAATGGCAACTGGGGAGATGGCAAGGGCGGTGATGAAAGCCAAACGGCATCGGCAGAAGCAAAAGAAGCTTTGCGGAATGCATGGAAGATGGCCGGTTATCGATTGATACTAAAAGGCGGCAGCATGCCCGAAAGTGTGAAAGTGGGCGAACCATTTAAGATTTACCTCGATTGGCAAAACATCGGGAACGCGCCCAATTATGAAAACTGGATGGTTTGTTATGAATTAAGAAAACCGGATGGAAAAATGGTGTGGACCAATGTGGGTAGTATGAAGATCAAAGGATTTTTACCGGGTGCCGTGCGCGTAACGACTGATGTGGTGACCTTGCGCGATGTGCCGGCCGGCAACTACCAATTGGTACTGGTCATCAGAGATACGAACGGTTATCGACAACCGCTTCCGTTGGCCATCGAAGGCCGGCTGGCCGATGGTGCTTATGAACTTCGACAACAACTAACTGTTTCCGCTAAATAACTTTTCCCGCTATTTAACCAAACTGGCCATGCGATTCTTTTCGTTTGTTATATTGTTTTTTTCGGCGATGGCCTTGCAGGCACAGTCGACCCGCCTCCAGTTTGACCACCCTGCCGATGCGTCTGCAAAAGATACCAGTGCTGGTTGGGTGAATGATACGGCCTGGTTAAAAGCCCTGCCGGTCGGGAATGGTCGTTTGGGCGCGATGGTTTTCGGCGATGTCAAAAAAGAAAGGCTGCAATTAAATGAGATATCGTTGTGGAGCGGCAGCGTAGACGACAACGACAATCCTGAAGCGGTGAAAGCGCTGCCCGAAATCAGGTCTTTGTTGTTTGCCGGTAAGTACCGCGAAGCCACTGAACTCACCAATAAAACGCAGGTGTGCAAGGGCGTGGGTTCGGGGCAGGGCAATGGTGCCAATGCGCCCTATGGCTGTTACCAAACGTTGGGTGATCTCTGGCTCGACTTTGATAACAAAGCCGCCTGCCAGTCGTATTATCGTGACCTCGACCTGATAAAAGGCATTGCCACTACGCGTTATCAACAGGACGGTATTTTGTATACGCGCGAAGTATTTTCCAGTTATCCTGATCAGGCCCTGGTGGTCCGGTTAACAGCCAACAAACCTGGGGCCTTGTCTTTTCGGTTATCGATTGATCGTCCGGAACGATTTGAGACCATTGCCGCTGCAGACAGGCTTGTCATGCAAGGGCAGTTGTCTGATGGCAAAGCTGGTAATGGCATGAAATACAAGGTAAATGTAATACCGGTATTGTATGGCGGAAAATTGACGAGCGATGGCAAACAACTCATTGTTACAGCAGCCAATGCGGTAACCATTGTGCTGACCGCAGCTACAGATTACCGTTTGCATTACCCGGATTACAAAAATGAAAATTATTTGCAGTCCCTGGCATCAGTTACCGATCGGGTGTTGAAGAAATCATTTGCGGCGTTGCGCCAGGACCATATAAATGATTTTTCGGCAAAGATGAATCGATCGTGGTTGAAGCTGGGTAACGGTGATGCACATGCGCAGTATTCTTTGTATTACCAATACGGCCGGTATTTGTTGTTGTCGTCGTCGAGGGCGGGCGGTTTGCCTGCCAATTTGCAGGGTTTGTGGGCAAACAAAATACAAACCCCCTGGAATGGCGATTACCATACTGATATCAATGTGCAAATGAATTATTGGCCGGCAGAGCTCACCAACTTGTCGGAGTGTCACCTGCAACTCACCGACTTGATCAAATCGCTTGTAGAACCGGGCACCAAGACCGCCCGCGTGCAATACAATATGGGCGGCTGGTGTATTCATCCTATTACCAATGTGTGGGGCTATACCTCGCCGGGTGAGCACCCCAGTTGGGGTTTGCACGTGGGTGCTACCGGTTGGATTGTACGACACCTGTGGGAGCATTATGCGTTTACCGGCGACAAAGCCTATTTGCAGGAAGTGTATCCGATCATGAAAGGCGCTTGTCAATTTTATTTCGATTGGTTGGTGAAAGACCCAGTTAGTGGCAAATGGGTGTCGGGCCCGGCCAGTTCACCAGAGAATGCTTTTGTGGCGCCCGATGGCAGCATCGGTGGTGTGAGTATGGGGCCGGCACACGACCAGGAAGTGATACATGACTTGTTCAGCTTTACAAAAAAAGCAGCGGCTGTTTTGTCGATCGATGCCGCCGATCCTTTTCTTCGCCGGCTGGCGGCCACAGATAGTATGCTGGCCATGCCCGGTATTGGCCATGATGGGCGGTTGATGGAATGGGCGCAGGAATTCAAGGAAGTGGAGCCGCAGCACCGGCATGTTTCCCATTTGTATGCTTTGCACCCGGGCGATCAGATAACAGTACACAAAACGCCGGAATTGGCGGCTGCCGTGCGTACATCGCTCGAAACCCGTGGCGATGATGGCACGGGTTGGTCACTTGCCTGGAAAATTAATTTTTGGGCCCGGTTGCATGATGGTGACCATGCCTTGAAAATATTGGATCGATTGTTAAGGCCGGCCTACGGCGTGGGCGTGCAGATGAACAGTGCCGGCGGTAGCTATCCCAATCTCTTCTGTGCGCATCCGCCGTTTCAGATCGATGGCAATTTTGGCGGGGCAGCGGGCATTGCTGAAATGCTATTGCAAAGCCACGAAGCATTTATAGAAGTATTACCGGCCCTGCCTTCGTTATGGCCGGAAGGATCGGTAAAAGGATTGCGCGCGCGTGGTGGATATATTGTAGACCTGGCTTGGAAAAGCGGGCGACCATCGGCTATAACGGTGATGGCTACCCGAGATGGCGAAGCTGTGGTGCAATTTGGCGACAAACAGCAACGGCGTTTGATGAAAGCAGGAACCAGCTGGCAGGTTCCGGTAGCCGCCTGGCAGCGGTAGACGGCCGCCGCCAACCGCCGACCGCTTTGGGTTCAGTCCGGAAGTATAAGGATTTTTTAGATACAAAATCCGGTGTTTTCACCCATTTTTAGGTAAATCGTTCGTGTTAGTTTGCCCCTGCATCATAGTTGGGGCTTAAAGATCTAGTAGCGGTTTACAAGACCTGTTCCCATTTGGGAGCAGGTTTTTTAACGCAGCCAGAACAGGGTGATTTCACCTGTTGAATAACTAACCGCCAAAAGCTGTTTTTTATGATTGAAAAAAAGCAACCCGTGTTCTTAAACCTATGCGCGAGCCATGGTGCTTTTTAACCTAATTGCATTTTGCGCTTATGTTATTGAAAAACCATAAACAAAGACAGCCGCTGTTCTTTGTCGGCTTGCTGGTTATTCTGTTGTCGATTGGCCTGTTTTACCTGGTCTCCATGCTTGACCCGGGCATTCGGAATTCGCCGTTCATTAAAGCAGCCACTTCCTTACCGGAGCGGTTAATATTGGGCGGCATTTTGATACCGATGGCTTGCGTGCTGATTTTTCAAAAGTATTTTCTGGAAGCGGCGGTTACACTGACTGGCAAACCCCTGCTGGCCGTTTTCCTTATCGCCCTCTTATCCGGCCTGCTCCAATTTCGATCTTTGTCCGCGGCCAGCTTGCTATTTTTACTAAATGTTGTTTTCAGCTTGTTTTACTTGCTAGCCCAAGAACGGAAGATCAATGCCTATTGGCCGGTGGCAATAGCCGCCGTCATATCGAGCACAACAATCATTCTTTGTTGGGGCTAATCGGAGCTTTAAGATCTAGTGCGGTTTTTAAGACCTATTCCCTATAGGTCAGTTATTTTCTAAATAAATAATACCGTTTTTTCACCTGTTGTCAAATCAAAATGCTGGAGTAGCTTGGATTTAAAATTGAAAAAACTCCCAACTCTAAAGAGTAACGCCAGTAAGGTTACAAATAATTCAGTAGCTACGAATTGAGGGAAGTAAACCCTAAAACCCAAAGAAAAAAGCGGGGACTGTGCATTCCATAGCACTTAAAAAATTGGACGTTGAACAACCAGCCCAAGGCGAGAGAAAGGGAAGGATATTTTTAAACTACAAACAAATGAATCGGACACTAGACCTGAGAAACATGCATGTTTCTGCAATGACGGAAGAGAATAGTGAAGAGACGAACGGTGGCTGGCTGCCTGTCGCCGCTGTAGTTGCTTTAGTTGTTTCCGCCATTAGCAATTTTGGAGACATTAGGGAAGGCGTTGTCGATGGCTGGAATGGCAAACCCAGGCATTAAATCATTTCTTATGCATTTCTTCGAAAAGCTGAGAAAATATGCAAATGTTAAAATGAAAGACTTTGTTCTTTTCTGGATTGTTTTCTTTGTGATCATTTGGTTAATGAATCACATTCCGAATTTGATTCGCTCACTTAAAAATTTATTCTGATGGAAATGAAAAGCAATTATCCTGAGTTAAAAGAGCTGTCTATGGATGAAGCACTAAGTATCAACGGAGGAGAGACACTTTGGTACTGGATTGCTTACGGGATTGGCGCTGGTGCAAGAGGCGTTTATGACGGCGTGAAATGGGTACATGAAAATCTGAAGCAACCTCCAGAATTGATCGGAGTTAAATAGCTTTAGAGCCTATTTTTTATTATTTGAGGCAGGGGAACGAAAATGGTAAACTTGTTTTTGTCCCCTGCATTTTTACAGATGTAAAACATAGTGTAGATGTACAGCTACTTAAAATTTTTGTACTGCTTTTTGCTAGCCGTCGCAAACGGTTATTTTTTCAACTACTTAAATGAAAAATACTTTCACTATTCATCGGCAGGAAATGGGCTGACTGAATTCTCGAAAACGGCTCAAGTTCTGCTAATCGTTCTAATTGCTCCGGTGGTAGAGTCGGTGCTGTTTTATCTGCTTCCACATCTTTTCTTGCGAAAAATAAAATTTACCTCGCCAATTTTATTGCTGCTACTCCCCGCACTCTTGTTTTCCATGTTTCACTTATATCATCCGGTGTATTGGTTAATGGCTTTGGTCGGCGGAATCATCATGAACTGGTATTATTTGCATTCTTCTAAGAACCCTAAAACATCATTTGCGCTATTGGTACTCCTGCATTCGGCCTATAATGTCTATGGATTACTATTTGTACAATAAAGGGGAATGTTTTTTCTGTAAATTGATTTTCAATGGTTGTACCAATGACTCACGCGACATTGAAAAAAACTTTCTTGTTTGTCGCCGTTGTCTTTTTCTGCGGCGGCAGTTTGCTTGCCCAATGGCCTTTTGGTGCGCATATAAAACGGGTTTTGTTCCTGGGAAATAGCATCACTTACAGCGGTGAATATATCAGCAACCTGGAAGCCTGGTTGGTGGAAAACTACCCTGCTCATCAAATTGAGTTTGTCAATGCCGGATTGCCGAGTGAAACCGTTTCCGGCCTTAGTGAAGAAGGCCATGCCGGCGATCGATTTCCCCGACCAGATCTACACGAGCGATTGCAACGGGTATTGAAAGCGGTTAAGCCCGACATGGTCTTTGCCTGTTATGGTATCAATGATGGTATTTACCAGCCATTGGCACCCGACCGGTTTGCGGCGTTTAGGAGCGGTATGGATTGGTTGCACCAAAGCCTGGTAAAGGCCGGCGTAAAACGAATTGTGCACATCACGCCCTTTGTTTACGACGACGAGAAGACCCGTACAAAGGGTTATAATGATTTGATGGCGGCCTATAGCCAGTGGCTGGTCGCACAACACAAGAAGCGCGGTTGGGAAGTGGTTGATTTGCATGCGGCAATGACTAAAGCATTGGAGACCGGTATTGCGGCGGACAGTAATTTCCGCTATGCCAAAGACCAGGTGCATCCGGGTAGCGAAGGGCATTGGTTTACCAGCAGGCTGTTATTGGCTTACCTGCATCAAAAAGTGCCTGCCGATATCCGCCAAGCCTTGCTCTCGACCGAAAAGAATGAAAAAATAGTCGCGCTGGTTGCCCGGCGACAGGCGATGATGAAAGATGCCTGGTTGGGCGCTACCGGTCACAAACGCCCCGAAATGCCAGTTGGCTTGCCCTTGGCCGAAGCATTGGATAAGTACAAACAAATCGCTGCAGAAATAAAGTGTTTGCAAGAAAAATGAACCAAGTGGTTATTGAAATGCAATTCAAGGCTAAAACCTGCTGTTGGCCCATTCAAAAATGCCATCAAGTATAGTGGAACGCCGCATCAGGCGACCACACCAAAAAATCGGCCTACCAGGGCTGTCAATATCATCGCCAAAGTGCCCCACACCGCTATCCTGACAGACGCTTTGATAACACTTGATCCCCCGGTTCTAGCCGCTACAACGCCCAACAACACCAGGAAAAATATAGTAAAGCCATATTGGTACCAAACCATGTTTTTGAGCGGCATAAAAATAGCCACCACCAAGGGTAACAAAGCGCCACAAGTGAAGGAAGCGCCCGACGCGATGGCCGCTTGCAACGGATGGGCCTGGCTGATTTCATTGATACCGAGCTCGTCTCTTACATGCGCAGCAAGTGCATCGTGACTGGTCAGCTCTTTGGCCACCTGGAGGGCTGTTGTTTTTGACAAGCCTCGTTTTTCATAAATTTTCGCAAGAAATTGCAATTCTTGCTCCGGCATCTCTTTCAACTCTTTCGCTTCCCGTTCTATATCGGCTTTTTCAATATCCGTTTGCGAACTGACCGATACGTATTCGCCCGCCGCCATGGAAGCTGCACCCGCCACCAGGCCGGCAACCGCCGCAAGGATGATCGACGTTCGTTCTGTACTGGCGGAGGCAATGCCAATGGTGATACTGGCCGTTGACAATAGTCCGTCGTTGGCACCAAGCACCGCCGCACGCAGCCAATTGCTTTTGTGGATATAATGCGGCGAGAGATAATCTTCGAGCGTATTGTCAGGTTCCATTTTTATTGGTATTGAAATTGAAGAATGTTTGCATGGCTGGGTAGAAGAAGGTTGTCAACGAGTAATCGAATAGACCAAACCAACCCCCAGGGCACCGTGCCGGTACCAGGGCGCGATCGACAAAGCCGCATCGTTTCCTTTCTTCCCAAAAGTTCGTTTTATTTTCGGTAGCAACCAATAAGAAAGTTCGGTCGATAATATCCCAAAACCCGCACCGGCAACCACATCGCCCACCCAATGGCGATTGTTCAATGTACGGTAAACACCGGTAAACACGGCAAATCCATAACCGGAAATACTCAACCAGAAATGCTCGTCTTTGTATTCCCTGAACATAAACTGCGCAGTTGAAAATGCCGTCGTGGTATGACCCGAGGGAAAGGAAAGATTACTGGAACCATCCGGTCGTTCTTCGTGGGTCAGGTGTTTTAATGGGGTTACCATTGCGGTCGACAAAAGTTGCGACGTGGCAAATACAATGGCCCGGTCTTTTAAACTGTGTTTCGCTTTTAAGCCCAGGGCATCCAATCCGAAAACCAATACGGCCGGTACATATTGGGTGTAATTGTCCAGTTTGATGTGACCTGGATTGTGTTCGGCAATTTCATTTCGGGTCGTGCTATTGATATCCCTGATTTTTCTGATGGTCAAACTGGCCGCACCATAGCCGATTAAAACGCCCGGGATCAATAGTTGCGGCTTAAAATTATTACTTGTCGTCTTCAACATCGAAGAATCATTGGCTATTTGCGCCAAAGATGTTTCGGGACGCACCATCGCAATTACCGCCAGCAAAATAAAAACCATCCTGATAGCCATAGGCGAATATAGGCACCGATTATTTGTAACGCAAATTGAGGGATACAATATTAGACTGCAATCCGGTCGATCGGTTGTAGTGACCATAGCGCAGCTCCATCGATTGCAGGTGAGCGATGCCGAATACGCCTTTCACGGGCGACCATCGAAAACCCGCACCCATAAAATGACTGTTGAAAGATGACAAATCATAGTTGCTGGTATAATATGTTTCAGTGGCCTTGTGTACCTCGTAAGGGGCAAAATACCGCGTGCCTTTTTGGTGCGTAAACCGGTAAAAGGGCGATATCGAAAAGAAAGGATTGATTTTGACAGGCAGTTCCAGGTCTGCCGTATGCGCGCTAATGCCCCAATTGTCGGTGTAGAAACGATAATAAGAACGAATGATCAAGCGATCGCCTGCAAAATAATTTGCACGGAAACCCAGCGGAATTTTCAGCCGACTGTCCGGCAGGTTTTCCTGGTGAACAGAACCATCGGTGAAATAGACACGATGAAAAGGCAAGCCCAGGTAGCCATTCTGTTGTATTAGATCTGCCAGAAAGGCGACCTGCAACCGGGTATTGATGATTTGGGTATAAGAAAGGGAAGCAGCAAATGTATTCCGGTTGGCTGTTCCATAATCTTCGTGTTCGCCGAAACCACCGCCGCTGCGCAATTCAGTGGGCGTCACCAGGCTGACCTGATCCAGGTATGCTTGCAGCTTCGCGGTGAACTCGCCATTTTTATCGGCTGTCTTTTTAGCGAAGAGCAAATTGATGCCCTTCGACTGGTAATCAAACTCGTTGGAAAAAGACAAACCGGCACCGATCGTAGTGCCTTTTTGTTCATGCTCGCGGCTCCAGTTTACCGACGGATAGATCCGGGTGTCGGCATAGGACGCAGAGCTGTTTGCTTTCAGGTCAATTTTATCGGACGAAGCAGAAGTATAATGATCAATGCCAATTTCAACATCAAAAATATTCTTGCGTTTTTTCCGGTCAAACATAAAAAGCCGGATGTCGAGGTTGTTCGAAATATCGTTCAACTTTTCTGTGCCGATGCCACCGGTAACTGCCGAGTTGTTGCCGTTTTGCTGGTAGTAGCTCGACACCAGGTTGATCTCGTCGATCGATAATTTCCTTGACTGGTAATGACTACTATCGGTGGCGGATTGCGAAAACGAAGCAATGAGTTTGCAAAGCGCCATTGTTGTCAGAAAAATTCTTTTCACTGGTTATTTTTTTACATCCACCACTTAATTGCAACCGCAACCGCCGCCGGTTTTGCCACCGTTGGCGCCCGAAGCACCTTCACGGTACACTTGAAAACTCGTTTCTGTTTTCTGCACACGGCGATTGCTGAGTGTCATCTCCGCATCGTTCAATCTTGCTTTTTGGTATTCTTTTACGGAGCTGCAGGAACTGGTACTGATCGCGCAAGCGAACAATAAACCGATAATCATGCTGTTTTTCATGCGCATTTAATATTTGAGGAGGTGTACATCTGGTTACAATCATCGATGATGATACAGGCCACATTCGGTAACTGTTCTACCAGGGCAAGGCCTGCTTTGATACCCATCACGGCAATTGGCGTGGTTAATGCATCAGCAAGCTCGGCATTGTTGGCGATCACGGTGACGCTTTTCGTGCCTTGAATGGGAAGACCTGTTTTGGGATCGATGGTGTGCGAATATTTTTTGCCGGCGATCATAGCAAACTTTTCATAGTTGCCCGACGTAGCAACGGCCAGTCCGGAAATATGCATGCCGGAAAAAGCTTTGTTGCGATCGTCGGGATGGGCAATGCCGATGGTCCAGGCTTGTCCATTTTCCTGGTAGCCCCAGGTGCATAAGTCGCCCGATGCATTCACAATGCCATTTTGCACACCAGCCTTGATCAATACATTTTTGGCGCAGGCCGCAGCATAGCCCTTGCCGATACCACCAAATCCGATGCGCATGCCTTTGTGTTTCAGAAAAACCGTTTGGTTTGCTTCGTCCAACACAATATTGCGGTAGTCGATGAGTCGCACCATTTTTTTGGCCGTCGCCAGATCGGGCAATGCATCCATCTGTGTGTCGAAATTCCAGAGACGTTTATCAATGGATCCATAACTCAGGTCGAATGCGCCATTCGTAATGCGAGAGATGGTATTGGCACGCTGTATCAGTTGGAATAATTCTGCATCAACGGCCACGGGCTGTAGGCCGGCTTGCTGGTTGATCAGGTTGGTTTGACTGGTGGGCGCATAGGTTGTCAACAGCGCTTCGATCCGGGCTATTTCCTGCACCGCCAGGTCGAGCAATGCCGGCGCGTGGTTGGGCGCATCCACCACAATGGTGAATTCAAACTGGTTACCCATCAGCCGTTCGCGGCGTTTGTATTCAGGCATTACCGCAAATATTTCGCGATGACCTGTCGCATGTCGGCCAGTAGTTTTTCTTTGTCCTGGCTGTTATAACCTTCCCACTGCTGCAAAACTTTGCCATCGGCTGATAACAACAGCGTCAAAGGAAATTTTCCCGTGTTGTTGTAGGCCGCAGCCAGGGCATCGTTTTTTGCCTGCGCTGTTTTTTCGAGTTGCTTCTTTTTGGTGCGCGGAAAATCGGCATTCAGCAGCACGAACGATGCATCGGCCATCGATTGAAACTGCTCGTCGGTAAAAAACTCCTGGTGCATTCTGATACAGGGGATGCACCAATCAGAACCCGAAAAGTTGAGCAGGATCAGTTTGTGCTCATCCACTGCTTTCTTTTTGGCCGTTTGCATATCGGGTTGCCAGGTCAATATGGATACGGGAAAGAGTACGATCGACAGGAGCTGTAGAAACTTCATGCGCGTAATTGTGTGGTAAAATTAGAATGTGCGAAGCTATCACAAATTCCCGCCAACCGTTTTAACGACTTAATAACTACGTGAATAAAACGTTAAGGCTTACGCGGGGTCACCCACGCCAAGTGCCGGCAATTGTTCCCAGTGGTAGGGCGCTGTTTTCCAAAGCCCATCGGGTCGGCCCTTGGGTGATCGAATGGTGTACACGGGATAGGCGTCCAGTGCGGAAGCAGGTATTTCCGCTGCCAACAGGTTTCGGTATTGGTCGGGTGTCAGCTCTTCTTGTAACCATTCCGTGGCCTTGGCCAACGATACAAACAACGGCATTCTGTATCGGTTCTCGCCGTCGTTGTGGATCTGTCGCATCAACGCGTTCGCCGCCCGGGTAATTAGGCCGAATGTTTTTCTTTTCACGAGTTCGCCCGTCGTTTTATCAACGATCTCGGCGATGGAATAGAGCCCAGGGAGAAAGAATAATTCATCTTGCGCAGGTTTGATGAGATACGGCACTTTCTTCTTCCAGCCCACGATGGTACGATGCTCAAAGATACCGGTGACGGGTATCAGGCATCTTCTGTTTCTGATTTTGTACCAATAACTTTTTGGATCGTCGAGAATTCTTTCTGCACGAATGTTTACATATTTATTGCGCACGAGTAATGCGGGCTCTTCCTTTTCATAAAAAGGGATGATGCCCCATTCAAACCGGTCGCAATGCAACTGGCCATCTTCCCGGTTTCTATACAGTACGGGATATTTGCTGAACACGCCCACGCCTTGTACATGGTCGACCGGTCCAAATTCCAGGTCAATTTGTTCGTCAAAAACCAGGTCGGGAAAATAATCCTGAATGGCCCGTATGTTGACGGTAAAGGAAATATCGTAACACATGTTAGAATGCTTTTAAGGCGGCGAGCGAAATTCTGGTATGTTGGCCTCTGTACTGCATCACGACGTACAGTTCGCCAAAGATGACTTCTAAATGTACGTGTAATGTGTCTTTGCCGCCAATTTGCCAGTTGGTCTTTGCACGAATGTATTGCCGGATTTCTTTTTCAAACTTTTCTTTTAGGTCGGCTTTCGCCGCTTCTTTGTTGGCCAGAAAGGCGGACAGGAGCCGGTACCGCGCGGCGGGCTGCAGCAGTTCGGTTAGTTTTTCGCGGTGTGTTTCTTTCTCCAGGTCGATGATGCTTTTGAATGCATCTTGTCGCAAAGCGGCGAAATGAACTTTGGCAGTGTTCTCTTTTTCGTAATCGGTGAGGAGCAGCAGCGTTCTACCCAGCGGATCGCTGTCGTGCACAAAGGTTTGGCTCACCAGGTACCGATGGCCCATGGTGCGCAGGCGGTCGATCATTTTGTAGTGGAAGGGAAAAAAGGGGTTATATGCGCACATGCAGAATTTCGTTTAATCGGGTGGTATAGCAGTTGGACAGGTAGTTGGCGCGCAGGCGATATCGTCGCTCAAAACCCTGTACCGCAAAACGCACCATATCCTTGCCAAAGGCATGGTTGAGTTGGTCGATCGTAGCGGCCATTTGTCGTTGTTTTTGTCGGTTGCGGGTATCAAAGAGGCCGCGTTGCCCCTCGGCTTCGTCGACCAGGTTGAGCAGTACCACGCCGCATTTGTTGTACTTGTAACCGGGCTGAAAAATCAGGTCGAGTCCCTTGAGGGCGTATTTGATCAACTCCGGACTGTCGTTCGTAGGCACTTCCAATTCGAGCGTAATCTGGTGGCTGTATTGTTGGTCTTGTTGACGAAAAATATTGGTTTGGATGAGTACCTGGAGTTGTCGCGCGCAACTGTTTTGCTTTCTCAATTTGGCGGCGGCGGTGGCGGTGTGGTTCGCGATCGCCTCTTCCAACAGGCTTCGATCGTCGGTGATCTTGCCAAAGGATCGGGTGGTAGCGATGTTTTTCTTTTTCGGCGGTTCGAATGCCCCCGGCTGACAAGGCATGCCATTTAATTCCTGGCGCAGGCGCAGGCCCACCACGCTCATTTTTTGTCGCACCCAATCGGGTGGTGCTTGCGCCAGGTCGAAGGCCGTTTTAAAACCGTTCACTTCCAGTAGGCGGGCATAGTTGGCACCGATACCCCAAATGTCGTTCACGGGGGTTACGGCCAGGGCCTGGTTGATTTGGTGCTGGTTGGCCAGGTAATGCACGCCGAGGTCCTTGTGGAATTTTTTGGCATAGCGGTTGGCGAGTTTGGCGAGGGTTTTGGTGGGCGCGATGCCAACCGACACCGGAATGCCGGTGTGTTGAAAAACGGTTTGGCGCAGTGTCGTGGCCAATTGCAAAAGATCGATATGGCGCATTGCGCGCAGGTCGAGGAAGGCTTCGTCGATCGAATATATTTCCAGTTGCGGCACAAAGCCGGCGAGGGATTTCATCACCCGTTCGCTCATATCTCCGTACAGCGTATAGTTGCTGGAAAAAAGCGTCACCTGGTGCTGGTCGATCAGGCTGCGCATCAAGTGTTCGGGCGCACCCATCACAATGCCGATTTGTTTTGCCTCTTCGCTTCGCGCGATGACGCAACCGTCGTTGTTCGACAGCACCACCACGGGCTTGCCGTTGAGGGTGGGCTGGAAAACCCGCTCACAGCTACAATAGAAATTATTGCAATCCACCAGCGCGTACATGTTAGAGCGCTTTGGGATCGGTGATGATTCGGGTGACGACGCCCCAAATGACCAGGCCCATCTCGGGGCTAATGTCGATATCGGGGTATTTGCGGTTGGCGGCCACGAGGCGACAGCGTTGGTCGTTGCGCTGGAGGTATTTCACTGTAAATTCTCCCTGGAGATGCGCGAGCACCATGTCGCCATTCTGCGCGGTCAGCGACCGGTCGACCAGCAGCAAACAGCGCGGCGGCACAAAGGCATTGATCATGGAATCGCCCGAACATTTGACCAGGAAAGTGGATTCCGGGTGTGGTATCAGAAAATTATTAAGATTGATCCGCTCTTCGGCATAGTCCGTGGCCGGCGAGGGAAAGCCAGCCGGTACCGAGATATCCGCGAAGGGGATCTCCAGCCGTTTGCGTGTCTGGGCATCCATAATGCTAAATATTTTAGCAAATAAACAAAAAAACGGCTGCTCGAAAAAGTTTATCTGGGGGTGGCCATCGACCCCATCAGGAAAAGCCCGATGACCGGTATGCAATGGAAAATGAAAAGTGGGTGGGGGATTATGGTGTCGATGTCAGCAGAAAATTCATCTGGTAACGATTATTGGATGCTATAGCCGCCATCGATCACGAGTGTGTGGCCAATGACATAACTGGCCGCATCGCTACACAACCACAATACGGCGTCGGCGATTTCTTCGGCGCGGCCGAAACGCGCAATCGGGATATTGGCTGTCATCGCTTCCAGGGCAGCCCCTTGTCCATTGGCAATCATCTGGTCTACCATCGGTGTGTGCATGACGCCAGGGCAAATCGTATTGATACGGATGCCTTGGGCAGCGTATTCGAGCGCAGCACTTTTGGTTAAGCCAATCACGCCGTGTTTGGCGGCATGGTAAGTGCCACGTTGTGCACCACCGAGAATGCCACCGATCGACGAACAGTTTACAATAGCGCCACTGCCTTGTTGACGCATCTGCTGCAGCTCATACTTCATACAGCTCCATACGCCTTTCAGGTTGATATTGGTGACACGGTCAAAATCTGCAGCGCTTTGGTCGGCAGCGGTGGCGAGCACATTTTGCACGCCGGCATTGTTGTATGCGGCGTCGAGTCGACCGAAAGTTGCCACCGTTTGCGCCACCATCGCTTTTACCTGAAGTTCATCGGCCACATCACACACGATCCCCAATACCCTGTGTCCTTCGTCTTTCAAGGATTGAACGGCTTTGTTCAACGGTGGTTCGCTAAAATCGGCCATGGCCACGGCCGCACCCGATCGGGCAAAGGCGATGGCGGTTGCTAAACCAAGTCCTGAAGCGGCACCCGTTACCAGGGCTACTTTTCCATTCATCGTTGTCATTGTGTCTTATTTTTGTCATACAAAGTTGGCGCTAGTCGTATTTTCTTTCTTACCCCAGCGACCGTATTCCTTACCATTTTTACAGAAATTGGCGGCCAGCTATTGGCAGCACCCATTATGCAGTACATTCGACTGATTTAAACTGGCAAAAGATGGATAAGCCCTATCGGATTAATTCCGTGAGTGAACACGATGCCTTTTACCATTGTGTCAATCTACATCCTTTGGTGAGCATCATCCATTTTGATGGCACCTATCCGGCCGTGTACGCGGCAAAAATGAATTTTGGCTTTTATGCAGTGTACCTCAAAGATGTCGCCTGCGGCGATCTCAAATACGGCAAGCAAACCTACGATTACCAGGATAAGACACTGGTTTTTGTCGCCCCGGGTCAAATCATACAGGTGAATATCAACGACGACTACCAACCCAAAGGCTATGCATTGTTATTTCACCGCGATTTGCTGCGGGGCACCACCTTAGGTAAGCACATCGACGACTATAGTTTCTTTTCGTATACATCAAAGGAGGCGCTTCATTTGTCGGCGTTGGAGCGATCGATCGTGGTAGATTGTTTCGGTAAAATAAAAGACGAATTGGCGCGGGGTACCGATAAACACAGCCAGCGCCTGATCGTGTCAAATATTGAATTGTTTCTAAATTATTGCCTTCGTTTCTACGACCGTCAGTTTATCACCCGGCGGGAAGTCACCGGCGGGGTGCTGACGCAATTCGAAACCCTGCTGAATGCCTATTTCCGATCGGACCTGCCACAGCAATTGGGGTTGCCCGGTGTGGCCTATTTTGCCGATAAACTGGCTTTGTCGGCCAATTACTTTGGCGATCTGCTAAAAAAGGAAACCGGCAAAACGCCGCATGAATACATTCAACTGAAAATGATGGATATGGCAAAAGAGCGGGTACTCGATCCCAGCTTATCCTTTCAGGAGATAGCCTATTCACTCGGTTTTAAATATCCACCGCATTTCACGCGATCTTTCAAGAAACTGACCGGATTAACGCCCAAGGAATACCGGGCAGGGAGGGATTGAGTTGGCTTGCAAGCAGTTCTCATCGGTTATATTGTAATGGCCCTCATTTCGTTTCCGTTGGCATACTATCTGGGAAGGGAGCGGAAGATTGGGTTTCGGTGGACATTGTTTTTTGGAACAACCTTACCGGCGTCCTGGATGTCGGCATTTACCGTACTGGTGAGCAAAATAGAATGAGGCTGCAAACGCTGATAAAATAAAAATGAGCGGCGTTACGCCGCTCATTTTTTGCTGAAAACCAGGGTGATCCGGATTGGATTCGAACCAATGACCTACTGCTTAGAAGGCAGTTGCTCTATCCAGCTGAGCTACCGGACCGTAAACCGGCGCGAAAATAGGGCTAAAATGGCAGTTCCCAAAACACGGCCGCCAACGCAGGAGCCTAATATTTTTTTGGCGGCTAGGGAGAAATTCCCAAATTTGTATAAGTACTTATATAATTATGGACTTTTACCAGCAGGCCGGTGTGTTGGTTTTGGGCAGTCGCCTGCGTCGACTCAGTGAAACATTTATCGGCGACATCAATAAGCTCTACAAGCAACAAGGCATCGCCTTTGAAGCAGCCTGGTTTCCGGTGTTTTATGTGTTGGGCCAGGAACAGGCTTTGTCAATAACGACGATTGCAGACACCCTCGCCACCTCGCACTCGGCCGCCAGTCAACTCATTACCAAACTCGAAGAAAAAGGACTACTCAAAGTGCTGACAGACAAAACAGATAACAGAAGAAAAAAGGTGCAGTTTACCGCCCGCGGACAAAAACTCTATCAGCAAGTGCAGCCCGTTTGGCAGGCTTTGGAAAAGGCCATGTTGCAATTGTTTAACGAAAGCCAACTGGGTGACAGCCTGATGCCGTCACTGCTCGAAGCGGAAAATGCACTGGCTGCTACTTCGCTGCTGCAACGCATCCAGGAACAGTTGCCCCCAAAAAGAAAAACGGATAAAAAATAACAGCCACTGCCATGACAATATTCTCTTACGGAACCGATCACCTGACTACCGGCATCGCACTGGCCATCGCCGGCGGACAAACAAAAGGCGAACTGAGTGCCGCCTCCCGACAAAAAATCAAAGCCAGCGAAACGGCCGTGCAAACCATCGTGGCCGAAGGCCGATCGGTATATGGCATCAATACCGGCTTCGGCATTCTTGCCAACACCCCCATTTCTGAAGAAGATACCCGCACGCTGCAGTACAAAATTCTGCAAAGCCACAGCGTAGGCGTGGGCGAGCCCATCGCGCCCGATATCGCCAAGCTCATGCTGATCACCAAAGTGCATGCACTCGCACAAGGTTATTCCGGCGTACAAATCTCCACCCTCGAGCGACTCTGCTGGCATATCGACAACAACATCATTCCCGTCGTACCCGAAAAAGGATCCGTAGGCGCCAGCGGCGACCTCGCCCCCTTGTCGCATCTTTGCTTGCCACTGATCGGCCTCGGTGAAGTTTTCCAAAACGGCCAGCGCCTGCCAACGGCGGAAGTATTGCAGCAGCACCAATTGGAACCCATCAGCCTGGGCCCCAAAGAAGGCCTGGCCCTCATCAATGGCACGCAATTTATCCTGGCACATGCCGTCAAAGCGCTGCAACGCTTTCACAATTGTCTCGAAGCAGCCGACATCATCGGCGCCATGAGCCTCGAAGCACTCACCGGTACCCAGGCGCCATACGACGAACGCCTGCACCAACTTCGGCCCTATGAAGGCAATCTCCTGGTTGCACAACGACTGCGACGCATCCTGCACCAATCGGTCATCATGCAAAGCCATGTTGATTGCGGCCGCGTGCAAGATCCCTATTCACTGCGGTGTATGCCGCAGGTGCACGGCGCCTCCCGCAATGCCTGGCTGCACCTGAAATCGCTCACCGATATTGAACTCAACGCGGTTACCGACAACCCGGTTATTTTTAGTGCGGACGATAGTATCAGTGGGGGCAATTTCCACGGACAACCACTCGCCTTGCCCCTCGATTACAATTGTTTCGCCGCCGCTGAACTGGGGAATATTTCCGACCGCCGTTGTTATTTGTTGCTGGAAGGAAAATGGGGACTGCCGCTGTTGTTGATGAACAACGTGGGGCTCAACAGTGGCTTCATGATTCCGCAATACACCACCGCGGCCCTGGTCACCGAAAACAAAACCCTGAGCTTTCCTGCCAGTGCTGACAGCATTCCCACTTCGCTGGGCCAGGAAGACCATGTGAGCATGGGCAGTATCAGCGGCCGGAAACTCAACCAGGTAATCAGCAACCTCGAATACATCCTGGCCATCGAATTGATGAGCGCCTGCCAGGCCATCGAATTCCGCCGCCCGCTAAAGAGCAGCCCAGTGCTCGAATTTGCGCATGAGCATGTCCGTAAGCAGGTGGGCTTTGCCAGCGAAGACCGCATTTTCGCCAACGATATCAACCGACTCACCGGCATGATCAGCGACTTCAGCTTTGTACATGCCGTCACTGCGTTTGCTAACAGTCATGTACAACCGCTGAATGAAAACTATCCCCAATTTGAACTCTAAGTCTTCAATACCATACCATGAGCACGTATAAAAATTACGATCCCGTCAAATACAAAACGCCCCATGGCACCCAATTGCAATGCAAAGGCTGGCAACAGGAAGCGGCCCTGCGCATGTTGCTGAACAACCTCGATCCCACGGTGGCCGAACGGCCCGACGACCTGATTGTGTACGGCGGTCGCGGTAAAGCGGCACGCAATTTTGAAGCCCTCGACCTCATCATCAAAGCGTTGAAAGACCTCGAGAACAACGAATCACTACTCATACAAAGTGGTAAGCCGGTCGGTATTTTGCAGACCCATCCCGATGCTCCGCGGGTGCTGATCTCCAATTCGCAATTGGTGCCGAACTGGGCCAACTGGGCGCATTTTGATCTGCTCGAAAAAAAGGGCCTGATGATGTATGGACAAATGACCGCCGGCTCCTGGATATATATCGGCTCGCAAGGCATTGTGCAGGGCACCTACGAAACCTATGCTGCGGCCGCCGATAAACATTTTAACGGTACGTTGAAAGGCACCCTGCACGTAACAGCCGGCCTCGGCGGTATGGGTGGTGCACAACCCCTTGCCATCACCATGAACGAAGGCGTAGCACTCATCGCCGAAGTAGAAGAATGGCGCATCGATAAACGCCTTGAAACCCGCTACCTCGATAAAAAACTAACCGATATTGATGCGGCCATCGATTTGGCATTGCAGGCCAAAAAAGACAAGCAGGCCATGAGCATTGGCGTTCTGTGCAATGCCGTGCATTTACTGGAAAGATTGATCGAGCGAAAAATAGTGCCCGATACCCTCACCGACCAAACCTCGGCGCATGATCCGCTGGTGGGTTATGTGCCACACAGCATTTCGCTCAGTGAAGCCAATCAATTGCGTGCTACCAACCCCGAAGCCTACCTGCAATTGAGTTATGACAGCATGCGCCTGCATGTTGAGCACATGCTCACCCTGCAAAAAATGGGCGCCATCACCTTCGACTATGGCAATAATATCCGCGCCCGTGCCAAAGAAAAAGGACTCGAAAATGCTTTCGATTTTCCGGGTTTTGTACCGGCCTATATCCGGCCACTTTTTTGCGAAGGCAAAGGGCCGTTCCGGTGGGCAGCGCTCAGCGGCGACCCCGCCGATATCGCCGTTACCGATGCCGTGATTGGTGCGATGTTTCCCGAAAACAAAAGCCTGCAACGCTGGCTCCAATTAGCCAAAGAAAAAATTGCTTTCCAGGGACTACCAGCACGTATCTGCTGGTTGGGCCAGGGCGAACGCGAAAAAGCCGGCCTCGCTTTCAATGAGCTCGTGAAAAGCGGTCGCGTGAAAGCACCCATTGTGATTGGTCGCGATCACCTCGACACCGGTTCGGTGGCCAGCCCCAATCGCGAAACCGAAGCCATGCTCGATGGTTCAGATGCAGTGGCCGATTGGCCGCTGTTGAATGCACTCATGAACACGGCGGGCGGCGCTTCTTGGGTGAGTTTGCACCACGGCGGTGGTGTTGGTATGGGCTATAGTATTCATGCAGGTATGGTGATTGTGGCCGATGGCACCGACGAAGCCGCCGCACGCTTGCAGCGTGTACTGCGCAACGACCCGGGTATTGGGGTGATCCGCCATGCCGATGCCGGTTATGATATTGCGAAAGACCAGATGCGCAAACATCGGTTGTCCATCAACGATAGATTGTCCGGTAAATAAGCTAACGTATCTTGAACAAAATTTCCAATGATCCAATCCATCAACGATTTCAACCGGGTCTTTTTTATCGGCATTGCCGGTACCGGCATGAGTGCCATCGCCCAATACCTACAGGGCATTGGCAAAGAAGTAGGGGGGAGCGACCGGTATTTTCATCCAGATGAACCAAATGATACAAAAACCAAACTGGAAGCCGAAGGTATACATTGCTTTTTGCAAGATGGCTCGGGCATTGAAGCCGGTATCGACCTGGTGGTGGTATCTACTGCGGTAGAAGAAACGGTACCCGAAGTGATCAAAACCCGTTCGCTCAACATTCCGATCATCAAACGCAGCGAATTGCTGGCCATCATCGCGCAAAGTAAAAAGACCATTGCCGTGGGTGGTACATCGGGCAAATCGACCACCAGCGCCATGTTATTCGACATCCTGCAATATGCGGGCATGCGCCCGAGTATCATCAGTGGCGCGGGATTGGTAAGCATTATTCGCGAAGGAAAAATTGGCAACGCAAAAGTAGGAACGGGCGATTGGCTGGTGATTGAAGCCGATGAAAGCGACGGTAGTATTGTGCAATACCATCCGGAAATTGGTTTGTTGCTCAATGTTGACAAAGACCACAAGGAGATCGATGTGCTGATGGATATCTTCAAAACCTTTCAGCAAAACAGCCAGCAATTTGTGGTGAATCAGTCGCATCCGCTGGCGGCTTCCCTTAGCACCGACCTGAACAATGATTTTTGCCATCACCAGCATTGCGAAGCAGGTTTTATCGCCACTAATTTTGCACAACAGGGCCTGCAAATTTCGTTCAACGTAAACAACACCCCATTCCATTTGCAAGTGGTGGGAAGGCACAATATGGAAAACGCATTGGCGGCTGCCACCGTGGCAGCGCTTACAGGCGTGGACCTTAGTACCAGCGCCGAAGCGCTGCAACACTATGAAGGCATCTATCGCCGGCACCAGGTATGGGGACAGAAAAACGGTGTTTGGTTGATCGACGACTATGCACACAATCCCGCGAAATGCGCTGCTAGTATCGAAGCCTGCCAGCCCATTGCACCCAAACTGATCGCCTGGTTTCAACCACATGGCTACGGCCCCACGCGTTTTCTACGCGCAGATTTTGTTACTGAAATTGCCCGGGTGTTAAGGCCGAACGACGAAATTTGGATGAGTGAAATTTTCTATGCGGGTGGCACTGCCACCAAAGATATTTCTGCCAACGATCTAATCAACGACCTACAAGCACTTGGCAAAAATGCTTATTTCACCGAACACCGAAGCGATCTTGTCAGCGACATACGGTCACATATAACCGAAAATTGTTGCCTCTTGTTAATGGGCGCCCGTGATCCATCGCTCGAACATTTTGCCGAAGAAGTCTGGAACGCATTATGACAACACTTTACACCAATATCGCCTGCTTGACCGGAATCGGTGCTACAGAAACGGCCCTTCGGGGAAAAGAACTGGCTGCGCTACAAGCTATCAGCAACGCCTGGTTACTGATTGAAGATGCGGCGATTGCCGGCTATGGCGATCAGTCTACCCTGCCCGTCAACAAGCCCGCGAACATAATAGATGTACAAGGCGGAACCATTTTACCGGCCTGGTGCGATAGCCATACACACCTGGTATTCGGCGCCAGCAGGGAGCAGGAATTTGTCGACAAAATAAAAGGACTCAGTTATGCCGAGATCGCCGCAAAGGGTGGCGGTATCCTTCATTCAGCCCATCAACTGGCCAGTTTATCAGAAGATGAATTGTTCCGGCTGGCCTGGCAGCGATTGCAAGAAGCCAATGCATTGGGCACGGGTGCCATCGAAATAAAAAGCGGTTATGGATTGACGGTAGCTTCCGAATTGAAAATGCTAAGGGTCATCCGCCGACTCAAAGAAAAAGCTGCTGCACCGATCAAGGCAAGTTTCTTGGGGGCGCACGCGTACCCGGCTGCGTACAAAGAAAACCACGAAGGATACCTGCGTTTGATCGAGGAAGAAATGCTGCCGGTCATCGCCGCCGAAAAACTGGCAGACTATATTGACGTTTTTTGTGAAGATGGTTTTTTCTCAGCGGCAGAAACAGAACGGATTTTAATGGCTGGAAAACGATACGGACTCAAACCGAAAATCCACGCCAACCAACTCCATTTGTCAGGTGGTGTACAGGTCGGTGTAAAGCACCATGCCATTTCGGTTGATCACCTCGAAACCATGGATGCAGATGCCATCCAAACTCTTGCCGCCGCCAGCACCATCGGCACCCTCTTACCATCGGCTGCTTTCTTTTTGCGGATGGCCTACCAACCCGCGCGCCAACTAATCGATGCCGGTGCTGCCATCGCCCTGGCCACTGATTTCAATCCAGGTTCCAGTCCCGGACTCGACATGCATTTTGTGGTATCGCTGGCTTGCATCCAAATGAAAATGCTGCCCGAAGAAGCGATCAATGCGGCCACCATCAACGGCGCCGCAGCCCTCGAACTTCAACAGATTACGGGTAGCATCAGCAAGGGCAAGCGGGCTGATTTTATCATCACCAAACCGATTCCATCCCTGGCCTATATTCCTTACGCTTTTAGCACCAACCTGGTTCAGCAAGTGCTGTTGGGGGGTGTTCCCGTGAAATGACCGAATCTGGTAAACTAAGCTTACATTCAGCACACAAAACGATTTTATGCCGGTGCCGCATTTCAAATATTACAACAAGCAAGACTTACTGTACCTGACCCGCCTGCGACGTTTCGAAACCAAACTGGGTGAACGGTTGCAGGTGTTGCATTCAACAGATGATATCCCCGAGCAATTATTACATTCGCCGGCTTCGTTTGTGCTGCTGGGCATTCCGGAAGACATTGGCGTAAAAGCGAATTATGGCCGAGGTGGCGCTGATTCGGTATGGATTCCTTTCTTAAGCGCTTTTCTCAATTTGCAGAGCAATGATTTTTTGTTGGGCGATGATATTTTACTACTTGGTCATTTTGATTTTGGCGACCTGCAATACCTGATTGAAAACCATGCGGCCGAAGGCGAGGAGAAGATTGATGCCTATCGGCACGCCCTCTTACAAATTGACGAAGAAGTAGAAAACCTGGTAAAACTGGTGGTGGCTGCCAACAAAATTCCTATTGTGATAGGTGGTGGTCACAACAACGCCTATCCGCTGATCAAAGGCGCGGCCCGTGGCCTGTTGAAAACCAATCGCATTCCACTGGCGCAGATCAATGCGGTTAACCTCGATGCACATACTGATTTTCGCCCGTCAGAAGGCCGGCACAGCGGCAATGGATTTCGATATGCCGAAGAAGACGGTTACCTGCAAAAATATTGTGTGGTCGGTGTGCAGGAAAATTATCTTCCGCAAAACGTATGGCTCGATTTTGTGAACAATCCTTTTCTGGACATGATCTCCTACGAAGATATTTTTGTACAGGAGAAAAGAGATTTTCACCAGGCCGTGGCGCATGCCTGCGCTTTCACCGACGATAATTATTGCGGCATTGAATTAGACCTCGACGTGATTGCCAACACCCTAAGCAGTGCCTGCAGTCCCGTCGGCATCGGTTCTTTACAGGCCCGTCAATATATCACACAAGCCGCGCGCTCACTCCAGCCCGCCTACCTGCATATTTGCGAAGGCGCGGTGCAATTAAGTGATGGTGAAAAAGACGGTAGAACAGGTAAGCTGATCAGTTACCTGGTGAGCGACTTCGTCAAAGAAATCAACAACAAAATTTAGAACGCGCTTCGGGAAAAACGGTAGCCCAGGTTTACATAGTTCTTGAGGATGCCGGAATTGCCGCTGTACATGAAGGAGAATTCCAGCGGACCAATCACCGAGTCGAATCCCAGGGTAAGCGCATAACCGTTCAACAGGTGTTTGCTAAAAACATTGTTGGTTTCGGCATTCATGAAAGAATGGTACATTAAATTAAAAGTAGCTGCGGCATAGGTAGCGCTGGTAATTTGGTAACGCCAGTTCAACGCGCCTTTAACCAGGCTATTGGTTCGAACAGCCAGGTCGGGGATGCCCGCAAAGGATACCTGGTTGCGCATATTGGGTACCATGCCGCCCACGGCAAAGTCGTTGAACACAAACTGGTTGATGTTGAAGTTGATGGCCGATTCTGCTTGCAGCGTTAGATAGTTGCGTCGCGAAACGGGAATCACTTTTTCTACCTGCAACCGGGTTCGGAAAAAATCTCCATGTAAAACATTGAGTGAATCTTCTGACAATGGCTTGCCGTCGAGGGTTACTTTGCGCGATTGCGAGATCACCCACGAAGGCTCCAACAGAAAATAAGTGCCTTTGCGTGGCAGAAACAATCGATCGTGTGAATTGTATTCGTATCGAAAATAACCCTGGAAAAAATTGTTGTTGCCCGACAACTGCAACAGTACGCCCGATAGTGGCTTGATATCTACCCGTTCCCAATGCGCACCAACTGCATACGACTGCCTTCTTTTATACGCCAGTTGCAACCTGGTGTCAACATAATTACTAAAGCTTCGATACTGACCCAATGGTTTGTAGTTGTCAAAATAAGAAAACTCCTGGCGTTCAAGATAGCCTTCGCTGATCCAGGCAAGCGGCACTTTTTTCGTACCAAATATGCGGGTGTACTCCAATCTTGTTCGCGGGTTTTCTGACAAGCCGGCCGTCAACGACAATAGACTTGGTTTGCCAAATACATCACGCAGGGTTACATTGGCGATCAGCATGATATTGGTCAGTGTATTGTAGTTGACGGCAAGTTTCGCCGTAACCGGTGCATATTCTTCGGCCATCAATCGCATGTCGGCCGTATGTGGTGCCACCGAATCCAATTGATAATACAATCGACTGAAATAGTGGGTGCCATATACCTGGCGAATGGCATCTTCCAATTCGCCCGTACTGTAAAACCGTCCTTCTTTGATACCCATCATGCGCCGCAAAAACGGATGGCTGATGGTGCGTATGCTATCAGTAATGATTTTCCTGATCAGGATTTTATCATGTACGAGGGGAAAACTAATTTTCTGCGGCTCCCCATAAATCGCGTTGAGCGAATCGGCTAGTTTTTTAAATACCGGGTAGTATTGTTCTCCCATCTTCAGGCCGATCGCAATGATTGAATCACTGCTGGCAAAACTGGCCGACGTATAATTGTCCAGCGGATGATTGATATAGTAATCACACAGCGCCACTTCTTCTTTACTCAAAGCAGCTTCTTTGTAAAAAGCAATTTGCATCAACACCTGCAGGGGGGAAGCTAATTTTTCGGGGGATAACAAACCGGAAGCGACATTACTACCGATCACCACATCAGCACCCATTTTGCGCACATCACTCACGGGAAAATTTCGAATGAGTCCACCGTCCACCAGGGTTTTGCCTTCATACGGTACCGCCGTAAACACCGATGGTATGGCCATACTGGCCCGCACGGCGCTGATCAGATCGCCTTTGTCCATTACCACTGCTTCGCCGGTGGCCAGGTCTGTGGCAATACATTTGAATGGTCGCTGAAATTTGTTGAAGTCGCGCACGGCATACACCGGACTATACAGTTGGTTGAATTTTAACCAGAGCTCTTCGGCTTCCAAAACGCCGCTGGGAACCTTGAATTTGCCACGTTGAAAAGGTACTTCCAATGCATACCGACCATACTCGGCTTTTTCTTCCATGATGAATGCATTGAGCGAAGACTTATTGCTAAGCAACACGTTCCAGTCCATGCTTTTGGCGATCTGGAAAATGGAATCGCCAGAATAACCGATGGCATATAGGCTGCCCATGATGGCACCCATGGAAGTGCCGGTCACATAGTCTACCTGTAGTCCAGCCGAATCAAGTGCTTTTAGAATGCCGATATGCGCCAGTCCTTTCGCCCCACCACCGCTCAGGGTCAGGCCGATTTTTGGTCGTTGGCCGGTTTGCGAAAATGAAAAGGCTGGTAATAAACATAGAATCAGGAAATACCGGGCTTGCTGTCTCAGGCGGGCACTCATGGCGCTAAATTTACTCCATTTCCCCTTCCAGCACCAGGATCTTCTCAAAAACTTCCTCGTACTGTTTGTTAAGATTTTCTACTTCCTGGCCCTGCTTTTTGTACGCAGCTTCGGCCTCGGTAAATTTTTGTTTGTCAGAATAGGTAGCAGGGTCAGCCAGCGCTGCTTCCAGTTGACTCTTTTTTTCTTTCGCTTTGGACAATTTCTCTTCTATCTGGCCGAACTGGCGCTGCAATTGTTGCAGCTCTTTTTTTTGGTCGCGGTTCAATACCGGCGCCGCCTTTTTCGGTGCCTCTGTTGCCTTTGACGCAGCTACGGGCGGTTTGCCGTTTGTTGGAACCGTGTTTGTTTTTGCGGCAGATGTCATAGCCGTTTTCGCAGCCAGCGCTTGTTTGGCCATTCGTTCTTTCCACTCCATCCATTCGGCATAAGTGCCTTTGAATTCCTTTATTTCGTGGTCAACAATTTCCCAGATTTTATTGGCTGCTTTGGAAATGAAATACCGGTCGTGGCTCACCATGATGATACTGCCTTCGTAACGGTTCAAGGCTTCCACCAATAATTCAACCGAATGCATATCTAGGTGGTTGGTCGGTTCATCGAGCATGAGGAAATTGGCCTTGCTGACAATGGTTTTTGCGAGGGCAACGCGCGCTTTCTCGCCACCACTCAATACGCGAATCTTTTTGTCGGTATCATCTCCGCTGAACAAGAAACAGCCCAGCAGGGTGCGTAATTCCTGTTCTGTTTTTTGGCTGCCGCAGGTTTTCATTTCTTCCAGCAACGTATTGTTCAGGTCGAGTGATTCCAACTGGTGCTGCGCGTAAAAACTTTCTTCCACATTATGGCCCCACTTGCGTTCGCCGCTAAAACCTTCAATGCCGGCAATGATGCGCAGCAGGGTCGATTTGCCCTTGCCATTGGCGCCGATCAACGCAATTTTATCACCGCGTTCGATCTCGGCACTGCTGTGCGAAACAATGATGTTATCGCCATATGCCTTCGAGATATCTTTTAATTCAACGAGAATTTTTCCCGGCACGGTATCGATCCGGAAATTGATCTTGATATTGGGTCGCTCAATTTCTACTTCTTCAATGCGGTCGATTTTATCGAGCCGTTTCATAGCGCTTTGTGCGGCCGCTGCTTTGGTAGCTTTCGCGCGAAAGCGTTCAATGAATCTTTCCTGCTGGCGGATGTATTCCTGTTGATTTTCGTACGCGCGTTGCTGCAATTCAACCCGCATGGCTTTTTCGGTTTCGTAGAATTCGTAGTTGCCATTGTAGAAATGCAATTGCTTTTGGTACACTTCCACAATCTTGGTTACCATGCGGTTGAGGAAAAATTTATCGTGACTAACAATCACTACCGACCCCTTGTAATGCAGCAGGTATTTTTCCAGCCATTCAATGGAGGGAAGATCGAGGTGGTTGGTCGGTTCGTCGAGCAATAGGAGGTCGGGTGCCTGCAAGATCATTTTTGCCAGCAAAACGCGCATGCGCCAGCCACCGCTGAACTCTTTATAGGGCCGAACGATATCATCCTGCGAAAAACCCAGTCCATGTAAAACTTCTTCAGTACGGTGATGGATATCATAGCCACCGAGGGTTTCCAATTCGTGCAGTTTGTCGCTGTATTCGTGCAGCGTTTTTTCGTCGCCCGTCGCTTCCAGTTCTTTGCCCAGTTCCTCGATTTCTTTTTCCAGTTGCTGAACCCTTTCAAAAGCACTGAGGGCCACTTCCAGGATCGACTGGTTGGTATCGAAACTGAGCAGGTCCTGGTGCAGGTAACCGATGCTGGTGCCGCGGCTGCGTTCAACCGTGCCTTTCGACGGACTGTATTCACCGACCAGCACTTTTAACAGCGTAGATTTTCCCGTACCGTTATAACCAATCAGACCGATTCTTTCATTGGGCTGGATATGCCAGGTGGCGTCGGCCACAATGACCCGCGCCCCAAATTCAAAAGTAACATCTTGTAATCCTACTAACATGGGCCGCAAAGTTATGTATTTTCGCTGCTCTATGAAGAAATGGATCGTTGTGCTTACATGCCTGTTGGCCATCTATGCCGTACCCGCCACTGCCCAGCGTCGATACACCCTGAGCGGATATGTAAAAGACTCACTGACCGGTGAAAACCTGATCGGCGCCAGTGTATCGGTAGATGGCAAGGCGGCATTAAGCACCAATAGTTATGGGTTTTACAGCCTCACGCTGCCCGAAGGCAATTATGAGATCAGCATTTCCTTTACCGGTTACCAACTGCTTCATTTTTCGGTGGCATTGGTTAGCAATATCAATGGCAACCGGCTGCTGGCGCCGCGCATCGCCGCCAATGAAGAAGTGATCGTATATGCTAAACGAAAAGATGCCAACGTGCGCAATGCACAAATGGGCAAGATCGACCTGAGCATGAGCCAGGTAAAATCATTGCCGGTACTGATGGGAGAGGTGGATATCCTCAAAGCATTGCAGCTCTTACCCGGTGTTCGCAATGCAGGGGAGGGCAATGCCGGCTTTTATGTGCGCGGTGGTGGACCCGATCAAAACCTGATCATGCTCGATGATGCTGTGGTGTACAATTCGGGCCATTTGTTCGGCTTCTTCTCCGTATTTAATTCTGATGCAATAAAAAATGTGAGCCTGATAAAAGGCGGTATGCCGGCGCAGTATGGCGGCCGGTTATCATCAGTATTAGATGTGGCGATGAAAGACGGCAATATGAAGAAGATGGAAGTGGATGGCGGCATCGGGTTGATTGCTTCGCGATTGTCGATCCAGGGGCCGATCAAAAAAGACAAGGCCTCGTTTATGATCTCTGCGCGGCGCACGTATATTGATGCACTCGTTAAACCTTTTGTGCCTTCTTCCAGTGCTTTTCATGGTTCCGGATATTATTTCTACGACCTCAACACCAAGGTGAATTATAAATTCTCTGATAAGGATCGCTTGTACCTGAGTGGTTATTTTGGGCGTGATGTTTTTGATTTCAACAATACCCAGCGCTCGTTCAAAGCAAATATTCCCTGGGGCAATGCCACGGCGACCATTCGTTGGAACCATCTTTTTCATCCTAAACTTTTTGCCAATACCACCCTGGTATTTAACAACTATAATTTTGCTTTTAATGCCGTGCAAAACAGCCTCGCATTTGGGGTTAGCTCGGGCATCCGCGACCTGACGGCCAAATACGATCTTGATTATTATCCCGCGGCAGCGCACAAAATGAAAGCGGGTGTTTCGTTTACCAATCATGTGTTCAAACCCAACCTGGTTTCGGGCAGAAGTGATTCAACCGATTTTACGCCCGATAATGCGCAGAAGAAATATGCCAATGAACTGGCCGCTTACCTGCAAGATGATTGGGAAGTTTCTGATAAACTCCAGATCAGCGGCGGCATTCGGTTCAGTCGCTTTACGCAGATTGGTCCCTACACCAATTACACGCGCGATGCCGATGGCAATAAAACGGATAGCATGGTGTATAGCAGGGGCAGTAAGGTGCGTGCTTACGGCGGGGTAGAGCCGCGGCTCACCTTTCGATACAGCCTCCATGACGCTGCTTCCATCAAGGCATCCATCACGCGAAATATTCAGTACATCCACCTGGTTAGCAATGCAGGCTCCACGCTGCCCACCGATCTTTGGGTGCCCAGCACCCTGCGTGTTCAACCGCAAATGAGTTGGCAATATGCTGCCGGCTATTTCCAGAATTTCAAAGAAAACACCTACGAAGCCTCGGTTGAACTGTATTATAAACAAATGCAAAACCAGATCGAATACCGCGAAGGCTACACCCCTTCGTTAAAAGATCCGGAAGAAGAATTCGTGTTTGGCAAAGGCTGGAGCTATGGTGCCGAGTTTTTTGTTCGTCGTAATACCGGTAAGCTCACCGGATGGATTGGGTATACCCTGAGTTGGACCTGGCGACAGTTTCCTGATTTGAACAATGGCGAAAAATACCGCGCGCGTTACGACCGGCGACACGATTTGTCGGTCGTTGCTTCGTATGACCTCAACAAAAAATGGAAACTAAGTGCTGTTTTTGTGTATGGCACTGGCAATGCCACCAGCCTGCCCGAACGGTTCTACCTGGTAGACGGTGTGCTCACGCAAGAATACAGTCGCATCAACCAATACCGCATGCCGGCCTACCACCGCGCCGACCTCGCCGCCACGTATACACCCACACCCAAGAAACCACGTAAAATCAAATCAAGCTGGGTCTTCAGCGTCTACAATGTGTACAGCCGCCTGAACCCTTATTTTATCTACTACAACCAAACCGGCAGCGCTTACGACGGCAGCCTCAAAGTCGAAGCCCGACAAGTAAGCTTATTCCCCATACTACCCAGCGTCACCTGGAACTTCAAATGGTAAGCCCCCCAAAAAACTACCCGTCGGGTGCAACCCGACGGGTAAAAAATCTCTGTCCCTCTGCGGTCTCTGCGAGAACCCTCTCCGCGAGAAACCTCACCACAAAACTCCCCGCTCTCCTTACACCAACACCCCAAACTTACCCGCCTGGAAATCCTGTATCGCCTCATGTATCTCCTCCTCCGTGTTCATCACAAACGGACCATAACTCACAATCGGTTCATTGATCGGCTCTCCACTCATCAACAATACCACGGCATCACCATCGGCATTTATGCTGATCTCTTCGCCGGCATTGCCAAACAATACAAAGCTGTGTTCGGGGGCCGACTGATCATTCACCGTAACTTTTCCGTTGATCACCAGCAAAGCCGTATTGTGGTTGGCTGCCAACCGGGTGGTTACTTGTCCGCCATTGTTCAACTTGATGTCGAAAAGATTCACGGGCGAATAAGTTTCTGCCGGACCAGCAACGCCATTAAAAGAACCGGCGATCACATTCACCACACCTGCATTGTCGGGTAAAACAGCTTTACCCATGCCGTCGGCTGTCAATGCCTGGTAGTGCGGCGCAACCGACTTGTCTTTTTTCGGCAAATTCACCCATAACTGCACCATTTCAAAAGGGCCACCTGTTTTGGAAAACGCTTTCTCGTGGTATTCTTTGTGCAAGATGCCGGCACCGGCTGTCATCCATTGTACATCACCGGGATAGATGATGCCATGTTTGCCAGAGCTGTCGTGGTGTTCAACAGCACCCTTGTAAGCAATGGTAACGGTTTCAAAACCTTTGTGCGGATGCACATCCACGCCTTTTACACGGGCCGACGGACCAAAATCATAGCTCGGATTGAAGTCGAGCATCAGAAAAGGACTGATTCTTTGTTGAGTAACACCACCGGGTATATAATTGAATACCCTGAAGCCATCGCCCACCATACCAGGTCTTGCTGGTTTGCTTATTATTCTTTCGATTTGCTTTTTCATAATAACCTCCGATTTATGACACAAAACTAACACAACCCATAGGCGGCGACCAATAACCTGTATTAAGCCGACTACTTAATCCAGGTTAAGGGCTACTGGTTGTTCGACTGGTTCAACATTTTGCTCAAAAATTCGGGTGTAACCCCAATATAAGAGGCAATATGCTTCTGCGGCAATTGCTGGATCAGGGTGGGGTAGAGTTGACAGAAACTATTGTATCGGTCTTTGGCCGACTGGCTTAAGCTGCTAACAAAGCGTTGCTGGTAAGCCGCCACGGCATTTTCGGCCAGGAGCCGGAAATATTTTTCCAATGCCGGTATACGTGCATACAGTGTATCGATATCGGCTTTTGACACCTGCAATACCTCACTGTCTTCAATCGCATCTATGTATAAATTGCCAGGCGTCTGCTTTAACCAACTTTGCATGTCGTTGATCCACCAGCCGGCTGGCCCAAATTGAATGATGTGTTCAAAGCCGTTGGGATCGATGGAATACAATCGCAGTATGCCAGCTACGACAAAAAAAGAATACTGGTTCATATCGCCTTCCTGCACCAGGAAATGTTTTTTCTTCAGCTTGCGGCTTCGGAAATAGCCGGTAAGTATCTCCGCATCTTCGGCCGATAGCACCACCTGTTTTCTAATATGCGCTAAAAAAAATTCCATTTTGTTTTTCTTTAAAAGGGCCGAACGATTTAAGCAATGCCGATTTATTGTAGACAAATCAATCTATTCCCACCGGAACCGAACCGATGCATTTTTCTTATCGGAAGCGGCGAGTCGAATTTCATATTTCTGCCGGCCCGCCCGCACCACCATCAGCGCCGTATTGGGCGGAATCAATCCCAGGTTATTTGCATACATCACCAACTCATAATCGACGCCTTTCTCCACGTTCACAGTCACCGAAAGGGGTTTGTCTGTCAGTCGCTGCCGGAACAACAACATGGTATTGTTCATGAAAACAGTTACGGTGTCGTTGTCGATTTCTGCATTGTCGTATAAGTCGATCGTAATCGACGGACTCTGCACTTTCAGAGAACCAAACAATTGGTTCTCTCTTTTTTCCAATTGTAAAAAATTGCTATCGATTTTCAGTACGGTGTTGGCGGTAGAATTGCTGTCGAGCGGAAAAGCCGTGCTGCTGCTGCGGTAGAGGGTGATTTGTCCCGGCGGACAAGCACCGGCATTCCCTACTTTGTGGCCCGTCCAACTACCGGTCAGGGTTTCTTTATCACCCGCTTTTGTCCATTGCAGCGTATAGGTTTTGGTGCAAGCGATACAGTCGGCCGGAATCTTTGTAGCGATCAATTCATTTTCTGACAGCAGGATCTTTGCCGCACTGCTATCTACCATGCCATTGAAATGGTGTCGAACATATTTTTCATGGTCATAATAGTCGTACGAGTCACCCTTCAACTGTTTCCCGTTGCCGCTAATCTGGAGCTCTAAGTGATACACCGGAAAACAGCCACCCGCTTCCTGCGTCAGCGTGCCCGTCCAGATGCCATTCACCGATTGCGCCTGTGCGGTACCCAATGTTACCAGGGTAAGCAATAAGAGCATCCACTTGTAAGCGCTGGGTAACAGAAACACCGGTTGATTATTTAGGTTTATCGTATTTAAAAAGAACCACGGCATTTTTTTGCTCAGTCGATGTGATGCGCACTTCAAATTGCTGACTGCCGGCTTTCACAATCATCAACGAGGTATTCGGCGGAATCTCACCCAGGTTTTCTGCTACCATCACCAGTTCTTGGGTGGCATTGTCGTCGTCGAGCTCCACATTGATGATGATGGGCGAGAGTGAGAGCATCTGTTTCGACACCACCAGTTTTTTATTCAGGTACACGGAAACGGTGTCTTTATCGATGGTGCCGTTGTCGTATAAGCTAACTGTAACTGTCCGGGTATTTACTTTGAAAACCTTCACCAATTCATTGTCGCGGTCTTTCAACACCGGCGGTACCACAACCGGAATGGCTGGTTTGTGTTTTTCCACTTCTGGCAGGTTGGCAACCGGCGGTGGCGCAGATTCGGGCGGGTTGGTATTGGCCGGGGCTGTTTTGGGCGATCCCTGATTCGCAGATCCGGGTTTTGGCGTTGTCGCCACCGGCTTACCTGGCTTGGCGGTACTGCTGCCGACCGGCTTGTTATTGGCAGGTGGTTTGGTCGTTTTAGCAACAGCCGCGGTATCAGGTTGTTTGGGGGTAATCTTGGTGGGCTTGTTTTTCTCGGCCGCTTTTTCCTTTTCCCGCTGCACCAGGAATGGTTCTTTGTAAAAATCCGATTCTACCACCTTCCGTAGAAAAATGGTTCCCTTGCCACAATCGGCACTGTCGCGGGTATTCATACTGGTGTACCGTCCCTCGAGAAATTCCTCGTCCCCATTGCGGCTGTATTGCAGAAAACAGGTCATGATACAGGCATCGCTACCCATCCGCATCCGCACATCCACGATCTTGATTTCTTCCAGCACCACTTTCTGGGTGGACTCATTCACTGTGCCCTTGGCGGTGGCTTTGCCATAAAACTCAGTGGTTTTATAAGAGTAAGTAACCGCTTTATAGGTCTTGCCGCGCTGGTCGATCTGCACCTCCATTTTATACCGGTCGTCGATATTCAGGAGTTGCGTAACCCGGTTATTCTGCTGAAACTGCCCGCGCCAGATACCCGTCAGGTCCTGCGCACCCGCCAGCCCCGAAAGCAAAACACCGATAACAGTTATTAATAGTCGCATATCCGCAATATATCAATTCAAATTACAAGAATGGGTAGGCAATTTCGTACCGTTCAACCCTTTATTTAGCAATTTCTCGTTAATTTTGCCTCCCTTATTAAGAAAGATGATCAAAATTAGTTTTCCGGATGGTGCCGTGCGCGAATACGCACCAGGCACCAGTTCGATGGAGATCGCGAAGTCGATCAGCGAAGGGCTGGCGAGAAAACTCCTCGCAGCAACCGTGAATGGCCAGGTATGGGATCTCAACCGGCCAATCACGACCGATGCTGCCGTGAAATTCCTTACCTGGGACGATAAAGACGCCAAAACGACTTTCTGGCATTCTACCGCACACCTGATGGCCGAGGCGATTGAGAAAAAATTTCCCGGTGTAAAATTTTGGGTAGGTCCGCCGGTCGACAATGGTTTTTACTATGACATCGACCTGGGTGGTCGGCATATTTCAGAAGAAGACCTGCGCGAACTGGAAGTGAGCATGGCAGCCCTGGCCAAAGAAAACAATCCTTATATCCGCAAGGAAATTTCCAAGGCCGATGCCATCGCGTATTTCACGGAGAAAGGCGATGAGTACAAACTCGATTTGTTGCAGAACCTCGAAGATGGCAATATTACTTTCTACACGCAAGGTGGATTTACCGATCTCTGCCGCGGACCACATATTCCCTCTACCGGTGCCATCAAGGCCGTTAAGCTTACCAATATTGCGGGCGCGTATTGGAAAGGCGATGAAAAAAACAAACAACTGACCCGGATTTACGGCGTGAGTTTTCCGTCGCAAAAAGAACTCGACGAGTACCTGCAATTGTTGGAAGAAGCGAAAAAACGCGACCACCGCAAATTGGGCAAGGAGTTGAGCATTTATACCATGGACGATGATGTTGGTCCCGGCCTCATCATGTGGATGCCCAATGGCACCATCATCATCGAAGAATTGGAGAAACTGGCCAAAGAAACCGAAGAAGCAGCCGGCTATCATCGGGTGGTAACACCGCATATCGCCAAAGAAAGCATGTACCTCACCAGTGGACACCTGCCGTATTATGCTGATAGTATGTATCCGCCGATGGAACTCGATGGCGAGAAATATTATCTCAAGTCGATGAACTGTCCGCATCACCACAAAATCTTTGCGGCTGAACCCAAAAGCTATCGCGACCTGCCATACCGCATTGCCGAATATGGCACCGTGTATCGCTATGAACAAAGTGGTGAATTGTTTGGCCTGATGCGCGTGCGCTGCCTGCACATGAACGATGCGCATATCTATTGCAGCAAGGAACAGTTTGCAGCTGAGTTTCGCGCAGTGAATGAGATGTACCTGAAGTATTTTAAAATCTTCGGGATTGATAAATACCAGATGCGCCTCAGCCTGCATTCAGCCGATAAACTGGGCAAGAAATATGTGGACCAGCCGGCACTCTGGAAAGAGACCGAAGACATGGTGCGCCAGGTATTGATTGATACCAATACACCCTTTGTAGAAGTGCAGGACGAAGCGGCGTTTTATGGACCGAAGATCGATGTGCAGATCTTCAGTGTGATTGGCCGCGAGTTCACCCTGGCTACCAACCAGGTCGATTTTTCGCAGGGTCGCAGTTTCAAATTGCAATACACCACGCCCGAAAACCACAGTGAAACACCGCTGATTATTCACCGGGCGCCATTGGGTACCCACGAACGTTTTATCGGTTTTCTATTGGAACACTATGCCGGTAAATTGCCGGTATGGCTGGCGCCACAACAGGTAAGGATACTGCCCATCAGCGATAAGTTTGTGGGCTATGCCGAAGAAGTGAAAGCCAAACTGCGGGCTGCCGGTGTGCGGGTGGGCATCGATGACCGAAGCGAGAAAATCGGTAAAAAAATCAGGGAAACCGAATTGCTGAAAGTGCCTTATATGTTGGTGGTGGGCGAGAAGGAAATGGCCGAAGGCAAGATTTCGGTACGCCGCCAGGGCAAGGGCGATATTGGTGCCCAGCCGGTAGAAGACTTTATTACCGTGATTAAACGGGAGATTGCCAACCGGCATGATGAAGTATAAAAAAGTATTATTTTCGAATTGTAATTATTCACTAAAAACAGTAAATGGCATTTCCACCACGGCCTCGGGGAGGCTTTAATCCAAGGTTCAAGAAAGAACAACAGCAGGAACACCGAACCAATCAAATGATACGCGTACCACAGGTTCGGTTGGTAGGCGATAACGTAACCGTTGGCGTTTATCCCATTCAGGAAGCGCAGCGCATGGCACAGGACCTGGCCCTCGACCTGGTAGAAATTTCGCCCAATGCAGATCCACCGGTTTGCCGCATCATCGACTATAATAAATTCCTCTACGAAAAGAAGAAGAAGGAAAAGGAAATGAAGGCGAAGGCCAAGCAGTCGGAGGTGAAAGAAATCCGCTTCACGCCCAATACCGACGACCACGACTTCAATTTCAAAGCCAAACACGCCGAAGAATTTCTGCGCGAAGGCAATAAGGTGAAAGCCTATGTACAGTTTCGCGGCCGTGCCATCCAGTTCAAGGATCGCGGCGAGCTCTTGCTGTTGAAATTTGCCGAGCGGTTGGCCGAGTTTGGGGTGCTGGAAGGCATGCCAAAAATGGAAGGAAAGCGGATGTTGGCCATCTGGGCACCTAAAAGCCAGAAAAAAAAGAAAGAAACCAGCACTGAATAACAATAAAAACCCGCTTGCACAGCGGGTTTTTTTATGCTACTTTGGCGGCAGTTAATTGTATGATTAAGCCCTATATCCTGCCGCTGGTAACCCTTTGCTGTAGCCTGTTGTTATTGAATCAACCAGGTATTGCACAGGAGAAAAAGCATCCATCCATTGCATTCAAACAAGGACTACCCGCAAAAACGCCCGCCCTGCAAACCATCGATGCAGGTAGTTATGGTTATTATTTCCTTCAATTCAATACGATACCTGGCAGCAGCGAACGCAAAATATTGTCGTTGCGTGGCATTGACCTGCTCGACTATATTCCACAAAACACTTACCTGGCCCGCGTTCGCGGCAAATGGATGCCCTCGGCACTAAGCAACCTGGGCATCACCGGAAGTTTACCGCTCGACAGCAGTTTCAAAAGATCTTCGCTCGAATCCAATACCAAAACAGCCCGGTACCGGGTGTTGAAGTCCAACGCCAATGGCCGGAGAGAAGTCAGCGAACAGGTGTTGGCACCCGCCGACCTCGCTGCCACTTTAAACAACAAAGATGTGCTGTACCTGATGCCGGCTGCCGAGCTGAAAGTGCTGACCGACCGGCCGAATGAAATCATGCAAATAGACCGCTTGCAATTGGGCATGCCCGGACAGCCGGGTCTCGACGGATCGGGCGTGGTAGTAGGCGTGGGCGACAATGGCATGGCCTATCACCTCGACCTGCATTACAACGAAGCAGGTTATACCAATTCGGGCGCGGCACACGCCACCCATGTTTCCGGTACAGTTGCCGGTGGTGGTTATATCAACCCGCTGTACAAAGGGGTAGCGCCGGGAGCGACGCTGATCAACGACCTATACGACTATGTGCTGCTGCATACACCGGAGTATTATCGTACGCGCGGCATGGTCATCACCAATAACTCTTATGGCGCAGGTAGTGCTTGTTATCCCGTCAGCGGACAATACTCCATCTATTGCGCCGAGCTCGATCAGTTGATGCTCGACTACCCGGAAGTAAGCCATGTATTTGCAGCCGGTAATTCGCTGAGCCTTACTTGTGGCGATTTTCCCATGGGGTATAAAGCCATCGATAATGCTTACCAGGCGGCAAAAAATGCCATCACCGTTGGTGGTGGCGACGACCTCGGGTTTAATTATTATTCGAAGGGACCGGTCATGGATGGCCGGTTGAAACCGGAAGTGGTGGCCATGGGTTCGATGACCACATCGACCGGTCCGGACAATACCTATTATGTGAACGATGGTACCTCGATGGCTTCGCCCCAGGTAGCAGGCTGCCTGGCGCTGATGTACCAGCATTACCGGCAACTGAATGCGGGTAAGAACCCGCCGTCCGACCTGATGAAAGCTGTTTTGTGTAATACCGCTACCGATGTGGGCAGAAAAGGGGTTGATTTTGAATTCGGCTTTGGTTGGGTGAACCCCGCCGATGCCATCGACCTGCTGACAAAGAAGTTTTATTTCAGCGATGCGGTCGACCAGGGCGGTACCAAACAGTTCCAGGTAACCATTAACCAATCGGTGCGCGACCTCCGGTTCATGCTGTATTGGGCCGATAAACCAGCGTCGCTTTATTCAAAGGTAAACCTGGTTAATGATTTGGATATCAGCGTGCGATACCCTGACGGCTCCATTCACAGACCCATGGTGCTTGACACCAGCGCCGCCGGCGTCTTATTGCTGGCGCAGGAGGGCGAAGACCACCTTAATAATATTGAACAGGTTCGCGCCGACATTGGCTCGGCCGGTACCTATACGATCACCGTGCGCGGGTCTGCAGTGCCTTTTGGTCCGCAGGCTTTTCAACTGGCCTACTATTACCGCAACAGCAACCTCAAATTATTACAACCCATCGGTGCCGAAACCTGGAAATCGGGCGATACCCGTCGGGTGCTCTGGCAATACCCCGGCAATACCCATGCTTCGTTGAACATTAGCTTCAGTCCCGATAACGGTGCCAGTTGGACGCCCGTGGGCACGACGCAGGACTCCCTAGGCAAAAGCTTTTTCAACGTACCGAATACGATTACAACCCAGGCCCTGATTCGGATTACCGATCCACTCACCGGCGCCACCGATGTATCGGCACCCTTTGCCATTTTGCCCAACCTGGGTTTCAGCTTACAAAATATTTGTGCAGATACCATCCGACTTCGATACAGTAAGCCCGCCGGCATTGATTCGGTGTTGGTATACCAATATGACAGTGGATCGATGGCGCCAAAATTTTACAGCACCGATACCATCCTGTCGATCACTGGCAGCCGACCCGCCAGTACCCAATGGATCAGTCTCGCGCCCGTAAAAGGGGGCATCATCGGCGAACGCAGCATCGCACAGTCCATTTTGCCCGCCAGCAATGCCTGCGCCGCAAACTTTAACGGTGACCTGGCCCTGCGCGCCATTTTACTGCCGGCCAATAGCAGGGCAGGCTCTACATCCGCCCCTTTGAGCAACATAACGATAAAATATATAATTGAAAATAAAGGAACTACCACATTTAATGATAGTTTATATTCGTTTATAAAAATAGACGGCAATCCCGTGGTGCGAGAGGGAATGGTACGCAGCATAGCGGCTGGTGCACTGGATACCATTACGGCACTCACCAGCATTCCCGCCACCGCCATTGGCTTACACCCGGTATTCATCCGGCTACAAGGCCGGGGCGACCAGAACCCGAAAAACGACAGCTTGTTAACCGGTTGGACCTACCTGCCCAACCCCTTGGTCACCGTGCCTTTTACAGAAGATTTCACCGCCATCGGTCGGCAAGTCTACAGCAACCCGGGCAAATTCGGCATCACAGGTGCCAGCGCCTGGGATTTTAGTACCGCGTCGACTTCCTTGAAATTGTTCACGGCTCCGGGCGACAGTGCCGGCTTGTACAGCAGCAGCCGCATGCGCTACCAGAGCTATCAATTGTTGGGCACCTATAATTTATCGCGCTATCGTTTGATCGACAATATTTACCTCGACTTATCGCTTCCTTCCGTGAGCCTTACACAGTTAACGCTCCAGGTAAGAGGTGCAGATAATCGCGCCTGGATCACCATTCCGACGGCCTTTGTCAAGAAATTTGGCGGCAAAAACCTTAACATAGGTTTCTTCCTGGCGATCTACGGACAAAGCTTTAGCGCCAGCACCCAGTTGCGTTTGCGGTTTACCGACAACAGCGTGTATGAAAAACTGTCGCTGTTAAACCGGGTTAAATGGTACAGTGTGCCCAACGATGTTTCGGTGGATGGCTTTGTGTCGGGTGCGGCCGATATCCTTACCGGCGACTCGCTCGGCGTGCGGGTATTGGTGCAAAACCAGTCCCTCACCACCCAGTATAATATTCCCGTCAGCTTCCAATGCGACGGCATCGAACTCAGCCGGGTGTTTTTCGATTCATTGCCGCCCCTTTATTATGGTGACACGGCTTTGTACCTGCCAACAAATCGTCTTACCACCGGCTTGCGGTCGCTGTATGCCATCGCAGAAATGTCCAATGATGCCCTTCGAGCCAATGATACCGGCAGCATCGCCTTAATGACCTATTCGGTGGTGAAGCAATATCCCTATTACCAGGGTTTTGAACAGGGAAGGGCCGACTGGTACCATTCCCAACTCTATCAATTGAACGATTCGGTCGATGCATCCCTGCCCGTTTTTGCGGCACCCAATGGCAAAGCCTATTGGCGCACCCAGCCCGCTTTCCGCGGCCCGCAAGGCTATGATGCCGAATTTGACGGATTCCTGGTTTCGCCGGCATTTGACCTTTCGACCCTGGACAGTCCCATGTTGTCGATGAGTGTGAACAAGCAACTGTGCGACGGAAAAGACTCGGTCATTATCCAGGCTTCGCCCGATAACGGATTAACCTGGATAAAAGTAGATGCGCTGGCCAATGCCACCCATCTGTATGATTCAACGGCGGGTTCGGCCTTTATGTCGATCTGCGATTCGGCCGATTGGCAGGTGGTAAGTCTACCGTTGCCAAAATGGAGTCACCCCAGCCTGGTACGCATAGCGTCCAATGCGCGCGAAAACCGACATGCGGCGGTATTGCCGAAATTATCAGCGGGCTTATTGGTAGACGACATTTTTGTGTACGATGGCCATGCCCAACTGCTGCGTCAACCTGTTCGGGCATTGGCCATGCCCACCTATAACGGCCATATTGTTTTACCCAGGCTCTGGACGGTGATGCCGAAGGACAGCGCCACGAAGAAGGCACGCTTGTTCTTCACCCACGAAGAATGGCGTCATTGGATAGGCCGAAAACCTTGCGACACCTGTGCCTTGCAAACCAATCCCTATGGCTTGTCGGTATTTCGGTATGCTGGTCCGCCGGCTACGATCGATCAGCAGGATATAAACAACCGACCCGATTTTGAAACTGAAATGCCGGCGGATAGTTTTAACCTGATTCCTTATAAAGACGGCTATTTGGCGGAGATCGATTTACCGGCTTCGGGCGAATATTATATTGGATTGCCTGGCAAGGGCGCGGGGATACAGTTTGACGCGCAAAAACAATCGGGCGCCAATGTGTCGGTGCTCAATTGGTCGATGAGCAGTATGTCGGGCATCAATGGTTTTGCGGTGGAGCGATCGGTGCGAAACAATGGGGTGGATGGACCATTTGAACAGATTGCTTTTCAAAATGCCGGTGCGGGTATGTCGTACCGATACGATGATAACCAGATCACAGCACCCGCGGGGTACCATTACCGGATTCGGATCGATTATAACAATGGCAGCTCGGCGTACAGTTATGTAGAGACCATCAGCTATGAGTCGTCGATACTGGCTAAATTGTATCCGAACCCCTGGCAATCGGGTGAGTTGCACCTGTTTTTGGCCAATATGGAAGGGCGTCGGGTCGACTTGCAGTTGTTTGATGTGCAGGGCCGCCTGCTGTGGAGCCGGGGGTTTGATGCGCTGACCGCACAGCAAACCCTTTCGCTCGAAGAGGCGGTAAGAGGCCGACCGGCCGGGGTCTACTTCCTTAAAATGAATGCGATGGGGCAAAAAACCAATTTCCGGTTGGTGGTATCGGGTAAATAGACTATTTTTGCGCTCCATTTTGCCCACAAGGCTCCATAAGTGTCTGCCTGCGCAGACCGCCAGCAGGGCGTAACTAGTATAGTTATTACAATGCCAAAGGTTAAAACAAATTCGAGCGCCAAGAAGCGTTTCAAAGTGACTGCCACCGGTAAGATCACGCACCAGAAATCATTCAAACGTCACATCCTCACCAAGAAGTCTACCAAACGCAAACGCGGTATGCGGAAGACTGGAGTTGTTGCCAAACCCAATATGGAATTCGTTCAACGCCTGCTGGTGCTGCGCGGATAATCCTATTCAATCACAATTCTAAACTTTTTAGCATATGCCACGTTCAGTAAACGCTGTTGCCTCCCGCGCCCGTCGCAAGAGAATACTCAAACAAGCCAAAGGTTTTTACGGTAAGCGTAAAAATGTATATACCGTTGCCAAGAACATCGTAGAAAAGGGGATGACCTACAGCTATGTAGGCCGCAAACTCAAGAAGCGTGAATACCGCGCTATGTGGATTGCCCGTATCAACGCTGCTGTTCGCGAAGAAGGATTGACTTATTCTGTCTTCATTCATAAGCTGAATGAAAAAGGAATCAGCCTCGACCGCAAAGTACTTGCCGATTTGGCCATGAACAACCCAGAGTCGTTCAAGGCGCTGATCACGAGTGTAAAATAAAAAGCCTTTAAAGATGCTTTAGGCCGCTGGTTTACCAGCGGCTTTTTATTTTGTTTAATGTTTAAGGTCTAAGGTTTAAGGTTGCTACCGCGCGTTTGGCAGGCTGACAATTTGAAAGCTGCAACCAGGAGCCCGTTGCCAACTTGTTCAAGCTACTACACCTGCGGTAGCAACCTTAAACCTTAGACCTTAAACTTTAAACCCGTTCATTTTGTGTACAAAATTTATTTAGGTTTGTATGCTGTTTCAGAATAACGGCGGCACAAGCAGATGAACAATAGCTACTACGACCTGGTAGACCAGACCTTTAATTTTCCGCAGGAAGGTTTTGACGTAAAAAATGAATACCTGCAGTTCAACGGGCTCGATTTAAAAGCATTGATCGACAAGTATGGCACGCCAATGAAGTTGAGCTATCTGCCCAAGATCGGCATGCAGATCAACAAGGCCAAGCAGATGTTCGCCAATGCTTTCAAAAAACACAAATACGAAGGCGAATACTATTATTGTTATTGCACCAAAAGTTCGCACTTTTCTTTTGTGGTGGAAGAAGCCTTGAAACACAATATCCACCTCGAAACTTCTTTTGCCTACGATATTGAGATCATCAAAAAACTCTACGCCAAAAAGAAGATCAACAAAGAGACCTATATTATCTGCAACGGCTTTAAGCAGAAAAATTATACCAAACGAATTGCGGGGCTCATCAATACCGGTTTTAAAAATGTGATTCCTGTGCTGGACAATATTGCAGAACTGGAAGACTATCGGAAATCGGTACGGGCACCATTTAAACTGGGCATCCGGGTAGCGGCTGAAGAAGAACCTTCTTTTCCCTTTTATACCTCGCGACTGGGCATTAGGGCCAAAGACATCCTGGAATTTTATGTTGACCAGATCGAAGGCTATGAAAACAAGTTCCAGTTGAAGATGCTCCATATCTTCCTCAACAAAGGCATCAAAGACGATATCTATTACTGGTCGGAACTGAACAAAGTCATCAACCTCTATTGCCAGCTAAAAAAGATTTGTCCGGAGTTGGACTCCATCAATATCGGCGGCGGCTTCCCCATCAAACACAGCCTTGGTTTCAACTACGATTACCAATTCATGATCAACGAAATCGTAGGCAATATCAAGAGCGCTTGCAAAAAAGCAAAAGTGCCCATGCCGAATATCTATACTGAATTCGGCTCGTATACGGTGGGGGAAAGCATGGCCCATATCTATTCGGTGATTGGCCAGAAAACCCAGAACGATCGCGAAAACTGGTACATGATCGACTCGTCTTTTATTACCACCCTGCCCGACACCTGGGGCATTGGCGAACGGTTTCTCTTATTGCCGATCAATAAATGGGATGCCGAATACCAGCGGGTGGTACTGGGGGGAATTACCTGCGACAGCCACGATTATTACGATTCAGAAGAACATATCAACGAAGTATTCTTACCCAAGATCAATGGCGAAGGCGAACCACTGTACCTCGGGTTTTTCCATACCGGTGCCTACCAGGACCAGATCAGCGGCTATGGCGGTATCAAGCACTGCATGATCCCCTCGCCCAAACACATCATTGTTGGACACGACAAAAATGGCAAACTTGTTGATTGGGTATATGCGAAAGAGCAAACCGCCCAGAGTATGTTGAAAATTTTGGGATACGTTTAAGATATTCTGCGCTAGTTTGCCGGATAATTCAACACTATCGCCCAGATCTACCCGCACTCTTTTTTCACCAATCGTTGTGTATGAAAAGAATTATTTTTTTGCTGGTAGGCTTGTGTCCGGTATTGCTGCAAGCGCAATTTAACCTGACCTTGTTTGGCGGTGTCTCCAATTACCAGGGCGACCTGCAAGAGAAAAGATTTACCACTGCCCAATCGCACGGCGCTTTTGGCCTCGGCATTCAATACGATTTCAATCCCTGGCTGTCTGCGCGCACCAATTTGTTGTACGCCAAAGTAAGCGGCGATGATAAATTCGCCACCGATCCGCAACTCGTGGCGCGAAACCTGAATTTCAATTCCAGGATCCTGGAAGGAAACCTGCTGGTGGAAGCGCGACTGTTTGACATAGATCGCACCGGCTTTACGCCCTATGTATTTGCCGGCCTGGCTGTTTTTGGCTTTGATCCCTATACCAAAGACACTGTGGGCAATACGTTTTACCTGCAACCCTATACCACCGAAGGCGTTGCCTATAAACGCACCCAACTGGCCTTCCCCTTTGGTGGTGGTATAAAATTCAAAGTATCTGATCGCGTGTTGCTGGGCTATGAAATTGGCCTGCGAAAAACAACCACCGATTACCTCGATGACCTTAGCAACCGCTATGTTGACCGCGACGAGTTGCTGGCTGCAAAAGGCGCTATTGCCGTAGAGCTGGCGTATAGAGGCGATGAATTAAAAAACGGTAATCCCACTTACCCGGCAGCGGGCACCGTCAGGGGCTCGGCCAAAGTAAAAGATTGGTACTATGTGCAGGGCATCACCCTGACATATCGCATCCGCAGTTTTTCTTTCGGCAATGGCAATGGCCGTTCTCGCAGTGGCAATGAACTTGCTTGCCCGAAAAATGTTTATTAAGCTGCGGCCGCCCAATTAACTTTGCGGCAGAAACAGCACTATGGCATATCGGAACCAGCAGGAATTTATTGACGCACTGGAAAAAGCAGGCGAACTGATTCGCATCCGCGATTTTGTGGATCCGCACTTGGAGATTGCTGAAATCACCGACCGCATCAGCAAATCGGGCGACGGCGGCAAAGCGCTGCTTTTCGAAAATACCGGCAAGGCTTTTCCCGTATTGATCAATGCCTATGGCAGCGAGAAACGCATGTGCATGGCCCTGGGCGTGGAGAAACTGGATGATATCGCCCACGAAATTGAAGACCTGTTCAAACTGCTGACCAAGCCCAAAGAAAGCATTCTCGACAAATTGAATCTCTTGCCGAAACTCGGCCAGTTTGCCAGTTGGATGCCCAAGGTGAAAAGCGGTAAAGGCGCCTGTCAGGAAATCATCGACCTGAAACCCGATATCGGCAAATTACCGGTGATTACCTGTTGGCCCAAAGACGGCGGACCCTTTGTGACCCTGCCCATCATTCACACCAAAGAACCCCATACCGGTATTCGCAATGTAGGCATGTATCGGATGCAGGTTTTCGGCCCCACACTTACCGGTATGCACTGGCACAAACACAAAGTGAGTGCCCGCCATTTTGCGGAATATAAAAAACTGAATAAACGAATGCCAGTGGCAGTGGCCCTGGGCGGCGATCCGGTATATGCCTATGCAGCCACGGCACCATTGCCCGAGAATGTTGATGAATACATGCTGGCGGGTTTTCTGCGCAAGAAAAAAGTGGAACTGGTAAAATGCATCACCCAACCCGATATTGAAGTACCTGCCGATGCCGACTTCGTGATCGAAGGCTATGTAGAACCCGATGAAGAACTGATTTGGGAAGGCCCCTTTGGCGACCATACCGGTTATTATTCTTTGCCCGATTGGTATCCGCGATTCCATATCACGGCCATCACGCATAAAAAAAATGCCGTGTATCCCTGCACCATTGTGGGCATACCGCCGCAGGAAGATGCCTGGCTGGGCAAGGCCACCGAACGTATTTTCCTGGCACCAATTAAAATGGCCATGGTGCCGGAAATGATCGATATGGATATGCCGGTAGAAGGCGTGTTTCACAACCTGGTGATTGCGAAAATCAAAAAAGATTTTGCCGGGCAGGGGCAGAAGGTGATGAATGCCATGTGGGGCGCGGGGCAAATGATGTTCAATAAGATTTTGGTTTTGGCCGACGAAGGCGTGAAAATCCAGGACTATCTCACGCTGGCGCGGTATGTATTTCGTCACCTCGACGTGGCCAACGACGTCGTGTTTAGCAATGGTCCGATGGATGTGCTTGACCACAGTTGCAGCAAGCTGGGTTTTGGCGGCAAAATGTTTATTGATGGTACGGCGAAACTGCCGGAAGAAATAGACGAGAACAATGCGCAAATAAGCATGGATGCCGACCAGGTTTTGCGCAAAGAAGACTTTTTGTCGGTGGAAGGCGTGCAGGAAGTGAACCTTTCCTTGTATGAAAAAGGCATTCCTTGTTTGCTGGTATCGGTGCGAAAGAAAGCCCGCGGACAAATCAACGCCCTGCACCAATTGCTATGCAGCAGCTTGCCCGCCCTGGAAACGATCAAGATGATTTTATATGTGGAAGCATCGGTTGATCCACACAACCTGACCGTGGCGCTTTGGCGGTTGTGTAATAACCTCGACCCCAAGCGCGATCATTACTTGTACAAAGCGCCGAGCCGCCGGGAGCCAGGCAAAACCTGGCATTGCCTGGGGCTGGATGGCAGTACCAAGACCCGCGACCTGGACGGGTTTCAGCGCGACTGGCCGAATATCATTGTGGCCGCGCCCGAAACCATCGAAGCCGTTGACAAAAAATGGGACCGGTTGGGATTGGGGCCTTTCCTACCTTCACCCTCGTTGGCTTTTCGCGAACAACTCTATGGCGAAGAAGCCGTTGCCCAAATTAATTAATATGCGTTTATTCATCACCGTTATACTGGCCCTTTGTTCTTTTTCCAATCGGTTGGCGGCCCAGGTGGCTCATAAAAATGTATCCCATGTAAAGCCGGTGTCGGCTGGGGTAAAGTCTTTGCTGTGGGAGATATCCGGCAATGGGTTACCCCGTCCCAGTTATGTATTTGGCACCATGCACCTGATGTGTGCGGAAGATGCGTTACTGAGCGATAGCCTCGATTTCGCTATTCAAAAAGCCGGGAATGTCTACTTCGAAATCGATATGGACAATATGGGCGAGATGATGGGCCTGTTTAAATTCATCCGCATGCGCGATGGAAAAAAACTCAGCGATTTTTTAACGCCCGTCGAATACGAACGAGTGAAAAAATATTTCGCCAGCAGCAAATCCATTTTGCCGTTGTCGATGATGGAACGGTTCAAGCCTTATTTCATCGCGTCGATGATCAGCGAAACGCGCATGCCTTGTGAAAGCAAGAATGGCATGGAAGAAGTTATTCTGAAGGCCGCTAAATCTGCCAAAAAGGAAGTGAAGGGCCTCGAGAGCATCGAGTTCCAGGCCAGTGTGTTTGACAGCATACCTTATGCCGACCAGGCGAAGGATTTGTTGAAAACGATCGACAGTGCCGGGGTGGAAGACAGCAGCACGGCCAGGATGTTATCGGTGTATCGTTCGCAAGACATGGATGGTATTGAAAAACTGACGGTAGAAGAAGAGGGCGGCGTCGCGTCTTTTCTCGACCTGTTTTTATATGGCCGCAATGCACGCTGGATTCCGTTAATGGAAAAAGCCATGAAAGAAAACAGCACCTTGTTTGCCGTCGGCGCAGCGCACCTGCCCGGCAAAAAAGGTGTGTTGGATTTATTGCGACAGGCAGGGTATACCGTCAGGCCCATGAAACATGTGCCTGGCAACGGTGCCCAACTGGCTGGGAAATAGATCGAATTAAAACTGCTCCAGCGCGCTGAAAAAGAAAGCGCCTTCGATGGCTGCATTCTCGTCGCTATCGCTGCCATGAATGGCATTCTCTCCGAGTGATGTAGCGAATAATTTGCGAATGGTGCCTTCGGCCGCTTGCGCCGGATTGGTAGCGCCGATCAATTCACGGAAAGAAGTTACGGCATTGTCTTTTTCGAGGATAGCAGCGATGATGATGCCACTGCTCATGAACGCTACCAGTTCACCATAAAAAGGCCGGGCCTTGTGTACAGCATAGAACTCACCGGCTTTCTCCGCACTGAGTTTGGTTTGTTTAAGGGCTACAATACGAAATCCCTCTTTGATGATCCGGTCGATGATAAGTCCCGCGTGGCCATTCTTCATTGCATCGGGCTTAATCATGGTAAACGTTCTATTGCTCATATAGGTTGGCGATTAGGGCGGCAAAGCTAGCATTTTTTTGCTACATTTGCCCCGCTTTATGCAACCCATTGAACAAATCTATACTAGGCTTGATCAGCCGGCCAAAATAGTCATTACCACGCACCAGAAGCCAGATCCCGATGCCATGGGCTCATCGTTGGCCCTGTATCACCTACTAGTACGCTGGGGCCACCAGGTAACGGTTATTTCACCCACCAACTGGGCCAGTTTTTTAGATTGGATGCCGGGGGCTGATAAGGTATTGAACTACGAGATCACGCGCGAGAAATCGGAAGCGATTATCATGGCGGCCGACTGGTTGTTCTGTCTTGATTTCAACACGCCCATCCGTACCAAGCATTTGTCGCCCGTACTGGCCAAAGCGCCGGGCTCCAAAGTATTGATCGATCACCACCAGCAACCGGCGGTTGATTTTTTCCAGTATGGGGTGAGTGATACCGGCAAGAGCAGTACCTGCGAAATGGTCTATGATTTTATGGTGAGCAGTGGCAAGGCCAGTTGGCTCGATACCGATATGGCGCAATGCCTTTATGCCGGCCTGATTGGTGATACCGGTTCATTCCGGTTTCCGGCGGCGGGTGCCAGTGTGCATCGCATGGCGGCACACCTGAAGTCGGTGGGCCTCAACCATACCCTGGTACATGAACATATTTATGACAGTTTCCTGGAGAACCGCTTGCGGTTTATTGGCCATGTGCTCACCAACCGGATGGAAGTTTTCTATGAATTCAACACGGCGCTGATTTATGTTCCGAAATCAGACCTGTTAAAATACGATATCAAGACCGGCGATACCGAAGGTTTGGTGAATTATCCCCTTAGTATTCAGGGAATTAAGATGGCTGCCATCGTGATTGACCGCGATGAAGAAAGAAAATGGAGCTTCCGGAGCAAGGGTAACGTGGATGTCAATACCTTTGCCCGTCGCTTTTTTGAAGGGGGCGGACATTTCAATGCGGCGGGCGGCAGAAGCAGTGCCTCGTTGGAAGACACCGTTAAGACCTTTAAAAAAGTACTTAGAGAACACGCGTCTGAATTTCAACTTACATAAATCAAATGACAAAAATCTCCCTGCTCACCATCGCTGCTGCCAGTTTGCTGGCTGCTTGCGGAAACGGTGATTACAGCAAAACAAAAAGTGGCATCACCTATAAGATCGTGGAGAAAGGCAGCGGTCCGCAGGTAAAAAGAGGCCAGTTCCTGAAAGTACAATTCACCCAGCGCATCAACGATTCGATCCTGCAAACTTCGGTGGGCGGGGTGCCTGCATATGCACGGGTCGACAGTGTGGGGCCGATCTACAATCCGGCCGAAGTATTTGACCAACTGCACAAAGGTGATAGCGTGGTGATCATCCAGGAAGTGGATACCCTGATGAAGAAGAGCCCGATGATGCCGCCGTTCATGAAAAAAGGCGATAAGATGCGCCTCGGCATTCGGGTACTCGACATCCTGCCTGATGAGGCAGCGGTGCAGGCCAACCAGGCCGAAGAGATCAAGGGCCAGGAAGCGCGCGATCTGGCATTGGTAGAAGCCTATTTGCAGAAAAACAATATCAAAGCCGAGAAAGTAGGCAAGGGTGTATATGTAGTGGTAACCGAACCCGGTACGGGTGTTGCGGCCGATTCAGGCAAATATGTGTCGGTAAAATACCGGGGCAAACTGCTGGAGACCGGAAAGGAATTCGAATCGACCATGGAAGCGGGTAAAGATCCCTATACTTTCCCCCTGGGCATGGGCCAGGTGATTCCCGGTTGGGACCAGGGACTGAAAAAATTCGCCAAAGGCGGCAAGGGGGTATTGTACATCCCCGGCTTTATGGCCTATGGCATGCGCCCCGGTCCTGGTGGCAAAGCCAACGAAGCCCTGCTGTTTGATGTAGAGATGGTGAATGTGTCTGATTCAGCGCCGGCACCCAAACAAAATCCGATGTTACCGCCGGTACCAAACCAACCGGCCCAGAAATAACAGCGTACACGCATACATGAGAGAAAGAAAAGAGCGGGTGTTTCGAAAGAAGCACCCGTTTTATTTGGGGGGATGTCTTTTACAACCAAATCCTCTACATTCGAATTGACCGAAAAAACGGTACGCTTACAAACCAGCAGGACTACGGTATGCGTATCTATGATCCAAGGATAGGGAAGTTCTTGTGCATGTGTCCGTTGATAAAGAAATTTCCGTTTTTATCTCCTTTTCATTTTGCTGGAAATGGATAGTTGTTTTTCATTAGGATGGCGGTTAATCATACCTGTTATATCGGCCGATACAATTTTATTGTGTAGTCAGCCGCAATTCGCTCGCCCGTGTTTTATAATTGGCGGTTGTACCGGCTTATTTTTTAGCGCGGTAGCTTAAGTGTTGGATAAACTGCAATGATGTAGGCGAAGGATTGAGATGTGTCAATGTAATAATGAACGAGATAGGGGAATTTCTTGATTTGTGTGCAGCGAACTTGGTCATATCGAACAGCTGCAAAGAACGGGTTACGCTTTATGGCCTGGAGGCTAATTTGCAATTGGGCAGAGAATCTATTGCCTAAGCCAGGCTGTTGCGATTCATAATAATCAACAGCTTGCTTGACATCGTCCAAAGCCCGTGGCGAAAAACCAACAGTAACGGGATTCACTTGCCGAGTTGCTTTATCTTTTTCATGCCCTCAGTCCAGCTAATGGCTTTGTCCGGATTCTTTTGCAAGTCTTTGATGCGTTTGCGGACTTCTTTTTTCTGCCATTCTGGAATAGGTGGTTCTTCCAGAAGTTCTACAGCATCCATTTTCTGGAGGTCTTTGATTACATCAGCGGCGTAGTTTTTCTTTATACGGATATGATAAGTGGTAGTAGGCATGTCTATTAGAATTTATCAGGCAAACACTATTCTGGTTATTCATTTTGAGCCTGCGAATTCATGTCGCTGACTTATTCTCAAATTTACTTTTTTAAATGTGTTTGTCCAAAAGCAACTAGCTATTGGGCAAACCAGCAAAGGCAGTTAATGTCGATACAGGATTTCGATTCTACCACCGCTATCGCTACGACGCAGAGAATCGCCTTAAATCGGTACAGGCCTAACGCCCTTTCCGGGTTACAGTGCATTGCTACCGGCCGGGGAGTTCCGCGCGCTGTATAATGGCAATATCTCGGGCATGGCCGTGAATATCGGTGCCCTTACGGCGCCCTTGCTATACAACTACCGCTACGACCAACTCAACCGGCTGGTGGGCATGGACAGCTATAGCGGATTGAACGCCTCGAACAACAGTTGGGGATCCCTTTCCAACAGCGGTGCCTACAAAGAACGCATCCGCTACGATGGCAATGGCAATATTTTGAACTACCAGCGGCCAACTCACCAACAACCGCTTGCAGTGGATTCGGGATGGGGTAGGCAGCGCTGCCTACGCCGATGACATCGACAACCAGTCGCCGACCGGCAACTACGGCTACGATTCCATTGGCAATATGATCCGCGACGACCAGGGAGGTATTACCAGCATTGAATGGACGGTGTATGGCAAGATTAAAAAGATCAGCAAAAGCAGCGGTCAAACGATCAGCTATGGCTACGACGCTGCCGGCAACCGGATCAGCAAGACGGTAACGACCAATAACCAAACCACCTATACCTGGTATGTGCGCGACGCGCAGGGCAATACCATGAGTACCTATAGCAGCAGTGGCACGGGTACCAGTATGCCGGCTACGTTAAGCCAAACTGAAGTACATTTATATGGCAGCAGCCGACTGGGGGTGATGAACCGGAACCTGGATGCAAAGCAGCCGCTAAGCACCCCCGATAGCACCACGATGCAGCGCGGCTGGAAGTTCTTTGAATTGAGCAATCACCTGGGCAATGTATTGGCCACAGTGAGTGACAAGAAACTGGGGCATACGCCTGATGGCACCAATATCGACTACTATAGCGCCGATGTTATGACAGTGAGTGACTACTATCCCTTTGGTATGCTGATGCCCGGCCGGCAGTTTGGCCAGGGCGTGAACATACCCGGTGTAAGCACTACGGGCAATACACCGGTGAATGGGTACAGTGTACCGGCCGATATGACCGTCACCACGCGTTCGAGCAGTGAACCCACCCAATATGTAGCCGCCAACACGATTGAGTTTACCGGCAGTTTTGAATCGCTGTCCGGCGATGAGATGGAAGCCTATATAGCCGACGGTAGTTATGCCGGTACGGGCAATGTGATGGGGGGTGTGTCGGGGGGCGCTGGTAAATACCGTTATGGGTTTAATGGAAAAGAACAAGATCCCGAAGTATCCGGCACTGGTAATCAATACGATTACGGGTTCAGAATATACAATCCAAGAATAGGAAGATTTTTGTCGGTCGATCCGCTGACGAAATCTTATCCATGGTATACACCTTATCAGTTCGCAGGAAATAAGCCGATAATTGCTGTTGACTTAGATGGGCTAGAAGAAAAAGTCGTTGTCAATGAGTATTACGATGGTAATTTGGTTAAGACTCAAACGCTCTATTATAAGGACATTATGGCAAGGCTTCCTGTTATTCCGGCTGAAATAGATATTATACCAGGTCAGGGTATTGTGAATATTGACCGTAGAAGATTTTCTGGAATGGGCATAATAGGTGAGAATAATTATGATGATTATACGTATCAACCAGACCCAAACAGACTAGTGGTGTCCACGACGAGGGTTTATACCAACAGCGTTGTTCAAGCTTTGACAAAACAAAGCAAATGGGTGCAGGAAAATATAAACACTGCAGGTTATGGTGTTGATGCAAGTGTATCAGCAAAAGCGGATATTAACGGAACGGCAACAAGTGGGGAGGCGAAGTTGAATTTTCAAGCACTTGCGTATCAGAATCAAGCAGGAAAGGTAAAGTTGAATGAGAATGTCAGCCTTTCTGTTGCTGCGAATGGGACAAGTACTAGTAAGGATAAAAACATTATTGCGAATTCTTCCTTGTCACTAAATGCAAAAAGTGAAGTGTTCGGCTATTTTTTCCTAAAAAGCGGAACGAAAGATATCGTGGCGGAAGGCTTTACTCCTGAATCAACAACCTCTTTCAAGTTAAGTAATCTGAAGGTGGAATACACTAGATCCGCTTCTGGAAATATGACGTTTAAGCTTGGTCTAACCGATCAACCTGGGTTTGAACTAAAAACGTCCTTATTAAAGGAGAAGGCTGTGTTACAGTCGAATACTTCGACTAGGAAACTATGACAAAAAGGAATAGCTATATAGGATTGGTCATTTTGCTGATATGCGCATGCTTGTCGTATGGTACCATACATAATTGGCTGCAAGAGTTTTATTATCTTAAAATGAGAAATGGTGAAAAAGTGAAGGGGTATTTAATTGGTGTAAAGGAAGAGCGTAACTCTATATCGGGTGCGGTGACATTTGAATATGATGTAGAATATTCGGTGTATGGCAAGCTAACCAGGAAAGTGTTTGTAAGTTCTCCTGAATCACTGGAGTTTCAAGTAGGAGACACCGTACCGGTAGTCTACTCAAATTTTAAGCCATCCATTTCGTTATTAGAACCTCAACTGTCTGATTATAAGCCAACGTTATTTGCGCTAATATTTTGTGTGATTGTAGTTGTAGTTTCTGTGCTATTTCTTATCAATATCGTACGAGGTAAAAGAACTGATAAAAAGATTGCATAAAAAAGGTGACAGCGCGTGCTATCGTTTTTTTCGGTTTGTTGTTTTTTATATTTCTGGTATTAATTTTTTGATTTCTTGTGTGGCAGAGTATGGTTTATTGTCGTCTTCGAGGGTTTTGGTGTTTTGCACAATTTCTTTTGCCCGGTTAACCTTAATAGCTTGGTAATAAGGTAGGTTCCAGGTG
>JAIUNW010000022.1 GCA_020161535.1 Bacteroidota bacterium
TCCCGGAAAGCTGGCTGCGGACTGCTGTGCTTTTGTTAGCCCACTGCGGATGTGCCCAAAGGCGCTGTCTTCGCCGAGTTGTAGTTCTTTGGCAAGTAGAGAGTCTTTGGCCGAGAGTTGTTTTTTGAGTTTCTGTTCCTGCCGCTGCAGTTTGCGCAGGTATTTGTCTGTCTGCTTGCTGAGTTGTTTGCTGATCTTCTCCTGTTGTTCGGAGAGCGAATGGCTTAATTGCTGTGGATAGTGCAGCAAACGACCCAGGCCAGTAGCTGGTGTGGGCTCCTGCTCGCCGCTTTGGGCGTTTGTTCGCAGGCAAAGAAAAAGGACAAGGTGTAGCAGCAAAAGTTTGGTCATGGTAGCTCGTCAGTCAAACGATGCACCGAATCAAAGAAAGTTTGCCGAATTAAAATACCGTTAAAATACGGAATGGCCGTTTGCGCCCAATCCCTTATATTCTGCGTGCGCGCCTGTAAACACACTCGTTTTGGGCGATGTTCAATAGACTAATTTTTAAATAATTACCCAGAAACCATGAGAAAAAATTGCTGCGTAGTTATCAATATGCCGCTAAATGCATCGTTTATGGGAGTCTATCACTACTTCTTACGGCAATTTGTCCAAGCTCATAACCCTATGGCTGGCTTTACATGATACATTAAAAAACAGTGCGCTTTTCAGTATTTCGTTCGATGTTTAATTTTTTTTCGGAGAAGACATTATTGGTTTGCGCTTCTTTCGCAAAGAGCAAAACAACTGTTTCCTTTCTTACCGTAACAGTCCCCGCAAATGCTGCTGGTATTGCAGGTTGTCGGTTATACCATTGTGCCCCTGCTGTTGAAGGAGTACCAGTTCATCGCCAGGCTTGAATAGTTGCGCAAGTTTTTTAGACGAGCCGGGGTAAATGAGGTTGTCTTCTTCGCCATGATAAATGACAACGGGCGACTTGCACTGGGCAAGATAAAGATGACTTTCCAGCGGGTACCTGAGCAGAAATGCGGGCAGTAGGGGTGCTTTCTTGCGCAGCAAGTCCTTCATGCTATAATACGGTGCCTGTAAAATGAGCAGCCGTTGGTTATGACGAGCTGATAGCCAGCAGGCTGGTCCCGAGCCGATTGAATACCCGAGTATAACAATGTCTTTTTCTGCATACCGTGTTGTCAGGTACGCATAACCCGCTTCGGCTGCTGAAAACAACTGCTGTTCTGATTGTATCGCGCCCTCGCTTTTTCCATAACCCGGGTAATCAAGCAGAAAAACAGCACACCCCAAGGCATTGTACAAGGGTGCAACCGAACCCCAATTGTCGATCGAACCGGCATTGCCATGCAAATAATAAATAACCCCGCGGGCATGCGGAACGTCGAAAAGCACCGCATTCAGGGCATTGCCTTGCTGGTCTTTGAGCCAGCCTTCTTCAAATGGTTGTTTAAACGTAAACTGGTATTGACGGGAAAGTTTTGTAGGAAGGAAAAGTAGTTTTTCCTGGAGAAAATAGACCAGCAGGCAAGCAATACAAAACAAGGTCAGTAATACCCCTAAAAAAACTACCGGCCACTTCTTCATACGTTTTCGCTTAGACAATGCATACCTCTCAATTAACAAAGGCAACTGCCGCCATTGAAATTAAGACGTTCAGTTCCAATGAGTCGGATTACCGCGCCGGAAAGGCTGGGAATATCATCAACAGGTATTCAATGTTTGTATCTACTAGGATCTATGTCTTAAGAAAGACACCCAGTCTTGCAACATGCCGCCCTTCAATACCCGCGGAAACTTATGTTGTCCGCCGACCTTGCCTTTCGACGCCATAAAGTCCATAAAGAATTGCTCCGGCAACACTTCCAGCGTCACTTCTTTCAGCGCACTTTTCCGCTCCACCGCATAATCGTCGTTCAACAGCTTGAGGTGTTCGTCGATGCGGCGACACAATTCTTTCTTGTCGAACACATCGTCTGAGGCTACATACCAGTGGTGCGCAAAAAAACTGCCATGCGGCACGCCGGCTACGGTGAACTCGGGAATGCTGAGGTTCATCTCCTCGGCCGACAACTGTAAGGCCTTGCTCATATTATCAACACTCAAGTGCTCGCCCACCAAGCTGAGAAAATGTTTGGTGCGGCCGGTGATGATGATCTCGCAACGCTCGGCATCCGTAAAGCGAATGGTATCACCAATCAGGTACCGCCAGGCACCGGCACTGGTGCTGATCAACAGCGCATAATCACGCCCCTCTTCCACTTCGTGGATCATCAACGTGTGCGGATTGGCAATCATATTGCCTTCGCCATCAAAATTTTCATCGTCAAATGGCACGAACTCAAAAAAGATATGGTCGTTGATCGACAACTTCATACCACGCGCCTTCTGGCGATCCTGGTACGCAATGAATCCTTCCGAAGCCAGGTAGGTTTCAATATAGGTCAGTGGCTTGGCCAGTAATTTCTCAAATCCTTTTTTGTAGGGCTCAAACGAAACCCCGCCATGCACAAAAAAGGAGAGATGCGGCCACATATCATGAATGGTATTCAGCTTGTACTTCTCCACAATCTTCTCCATGCACATCTGGATCCAGGCGGGCACACCCACCACAAAACTGATATCCCAATTCGGCGCCTGCTCCACAATCTCTTCCAGCTTGTCGTTCCAGTCGGTCATCTTCGCAATCTTCTTGCCCGGCTTATAAAACGGCGTAAACCAAAACGGCACTTTCTTCGCCGTGATGCCACTCAAGTCGCCGGCATAATAACCCTGCCCACGCTGCAGCTCGGTGCTGCCACCCAACATCAACCAGCCCTTACCAATATTGCTATAGGGGATGTCTGCATAATGCCGCAACGACAACAATTGCTTGATCATTACTACGCGATTGCCCTTGAGCAAGTCTTCGGTGATGGGAATGTATTTACTGGCCGATTCTGACGTACCCGACGATAATGCATAGTATTTGATCTTGCCGGGCCAACAAATATCTGGCTTGCCCTCCAGGGTCAAATGCCACCACTCTTTGTAAATAGAATTGTAATTGTACGTAGGTACCAGTTGCTGAAACCGTTTGCCCAAATGTTTGCTCAGCAGGATCTCGTCAAAGCGGTACTTCTGCCCGAATTCCGTGAACCGCGCTTTCTTCAATAATTTCTTTAGCACTTTCAACTGCTGCCGACGTGGTGTACTCGTAGGCAGGTTCAATGCGCGAGCAATCGTTTTCGGAAGCGTAAGTTCAATCAGCGCCATGCGGTGTTTGGTATTCGGTAATAGGCAAAAGTATTTCATTTTAGGCGGAAAAGCTCTCCGCCACAACGCCGATCATCACTTCCGGTTACATAATCTGCACCCATTACGTAAAAGCACGAAGGGCGCCTTTCTGCCGCGCCCTTTGCTATGAATGTTTCCAATGCCATGCCCTGGCTGATGCAAACCACCAACCGGTCGGCTGCCGCTTCCGTTGCCACCAACTGTATCCCCGCCGGTAATCTTTTCGCTAACGATGCCTTTGCATCGGCTTCGCCCCGAAGTAACCAGGCCGTTGAAACTTTTTTAACCGTGCTCCGTTTTTTCTTGTTGATCCGCCAGGCGGTCGCCATTTTCGCCAAGCCCACCTGCAGCCAAACCAGGGTCTTCAGCCGATCGCCAAAATGTTTTTTCGAAAAGATGACCATCGCTTCGTAAAAATGCCGATTGCTGGCCAACGCGCCTGCCGCGCTTTCCCCCTTGAAATGCAGCACTACCGGTTCGGGCAAATACACATTCTCCCAACCCGCCTGTTGAATGCGCCAACTCAGGTCGATGTCTTCCCCATACATAAAAAACGCCTCATCAAAACCACCAAGCTTTTCAAACACCGTTCTGCGCACCGCCATACAGGCCCCTGACAATATATCAACCCGCCAAACAGCCCCGGGGTCCAATTGCCCCTGGTAATAATGATTGATCACACTATTGCGCGGAAAAAGTTGCGATAAGCCGGTCAGCCGGAAAAAAACCGCCAATGGATAGGGCATGCCGCGTTTTGACTCGGGCAAAAACCGACCACCGCCATCAACCATTCTCACCCCCATGGCGCCTGTATTCGGATGCGCCGCTACAAAATCTGCCATTGTGCGCAACAACCCGGGCTGCACCAGGGTGTCGGGGTTCAGGAAAAGCAACCATTCGCCCGCTGCGGCCCGTGCACCGATATTGCAGGCTTTTCCAAAACCGTTGTTCTCTTTCAGCCAAATGAATTTCACTTCGGGGAACTGCGCCATCAATAACTTGCTCTCGTCGTCGGATGCATTGTCCACAACAATCACTTCACAGGCCACCTGCGCAGCCGCCCATCGCACTGTCAACAAACACTGCTGTAGCCAGGGTGCTACCTTGTAATTCACGATGATCACCGAAAACAGCATCTGCGAATGTAGTAGCTTTGCCCGATGATTAAAGAAACGCTGTACGCGGCAGTGAATGCGGGTGCGAGCCAACTCACCCATTATTTCAATCGACCCGGTCTGCAGATCAGCAACAAAGAAGGCATCAATAACCTGGTGACCGAAGCCGATCATGCCGCCGAAAAAGCCATTATTGAAACCATTCGCGCACAGTTTCCTGATCATTTCCTGCTCACGGAAGAAAGCGGCGAACACGTGTCGGCCTCCGATACCAAGTGGATCATCGACCCGATCGATGGCACCGTAAACTTTGCCAATGGCATTCCCATCTGCTGCGTGAGCATCGGCGTAGAAAAAGCCGGCACCCTAATCATGGGCGCCGTGTACAACCCCATCCTCAACGAATTTTTCTTTGCCGAAAAAGGCAAGGGCGCCTTTCTCAACGACCGCCGCCTCCAGGTGAGCGCTAAAACAGAAGTGGCCAGCAGTTGCCTGGTGACCGGCTTCCCCTACACGTATCTCGATGCGCCCAATGGCCCGCTCGATTGTTTCGATCGCTTTATACGCGCTGGTATTCCCGTGCGGCGCCTCGGCTCGGCGGCCATTGATTTGTGCTGGGTAGCTGCGGGAAGGTTTGATGGCTTTTATGAACACAAATTGAATGCGTGGGACAGTGCCGCGGGTTTTTTGGCGGTGCTGGAGGCCGGCGGACAAGTAACCGATTTTACCGGCGCTGCTTATAGTCCGTATCAACCCCACTTGCTGGCTACTAACGGTCATATACACACGGAAATGTTGCAATGGATTAACAAGAAAAAACCTGCCTGATGAACACCAGAACGGAAGTAAATGAGTTGGGCGAATTCGGCCTGATCGACCGCCTCACCAAAAACATAGAATTTCAAAATGCCTCCTCCGTGTTGGGCGTGGGCGACGATGGCGCCGTCATCGATCATTTCGGTAAACAAACTGTGGTGAGCACCGATATGCTGCTCGAAGGCGTGCATTTCGACCTGATGTACACCCCCCTCAAACACCTCGGTTACAAAGCCGTGGTGGTGAACCTGAGTGATATCTACGCGATGAATGCGACCCCCACCCAAATTACCCTGAGCATCGCCGTTAGTAATAAGTTCAGTGTTGAAGCTCTCGACGAATTTTACGAAGGCGTGTATGCAGCCTGCGATAAATATGGGGTCGACCTGGTGGGCGGCGATACCTGCACCTCCAAAACCGGCTTCACCATCAGCATCACAGCCATTGGCGAAGTGGCGCCCGATCAATTTGTGTTGCGCTCCTCTGCCCGCAAAGGCGATCTTATCTGCGTAAGCGGCTTTCTCGGCGGCGCATTTCTTGGCCTCACTTTGCTGGAAAGAGAAAAACATATCTTCCTCGACTCGCCCGGTGTACAACCCGATCTCGAAAACGAAGAATACATTGTTGGCCGCCTGTTGAAACCCGAAGCCCGGCCGGATATTATTCAGTTTTTTGCCGAGAACGATATCAAACCCACCGCTATGATGGATGTGAGTGATGGCCTCAGCTCTGACCTGTTGCACATCGCTACCAAGAGCAACCTGGGTTGTGTGGTCTATGAAGACAAGATCCCCATTCATGAAGACGCGAAACAAGCGGCCTTCAAATTCGGGCTCGATCCCACGGCCGCCGCGCTGAGTGGTGGTGAAGACTATGAATTGCTCTTCACCCTGCCACAATCCGATTATGACAAACTTGTCCTGAACGAACAGATCAGCGTGATCGGTTACATGACCGAACCCGAAGAAGGTTGCCGCATCATTACCAAGGGGGGCAATCAATTCAATATCACGGCCCAGGGATGGAATGCTTTTAAAGAACAGTAGGTATCTTTATCGAATGTACCTGCTGAAGCGACCGGTGATTTTATGGCTTTTTCTTGTTTGCTGTGCCGGCTTGGGCTGCCGCGGACCGCGTGCGGCCTTTGATCCGGGTAAGAAATATTCACCAGCGCAACTCGAGCGCGACTACACACTGTTTCAAAACATCCTGGAAGAATCACATCCCAGCGTTACCTGGTACACCCCGGCCGATAGCATGCAGTATTATTTCAATTGGGGCCGGCAGCAGTTGAACGATTCGTTGACCGAGCCGCAGTTCAGGTCGGTGTTGACTTATGTGATCTCGAAAATTCACTGCGGACATACCAGTACGCGCTATTCCAAAAACTATCTTTCCTTTCTCGATACCGCTCGCCTGCCACTGTTTCCCATCAGCATCAAGTGGCTCGACAACGATACCATTTTATTGGGCAATAGCATTCAACGCGGCAACCAGGTGTTGCCCCGCGGAACGGTCCTGACTACAATAAACAATCGTTCTCTATTGCGCCTGGCCGACAGCCTCAGCAATTATATCCCATCCGACGGCTACAACGAAAACTACCTTCGCCAAACATTGAGCAATCGTGGCGCCTTCGGCGGATGGCTGCGCCTCATCGATGGCTACGATCCGGAATACAAGCTGGGTTATATCGACAGCAGTGGCCAGGAAGCGTTTGTCCATTTTCGTTTGTACGAACCCCGGCGACGCGATTCAATCAAACACAATGCAGTACTTCCTGCCATCAAGGAAAAGTTGAAAAGAAAACAACGACGCGAAGACCGGCGCTTCGATGCACGTTCCATTCAAATCGACACGGCACTGTCCACCGCCTATATGACCGTGAACACCTTCAACAACGGTTATCAGTTGCGCTCTTTTTTTAAAAATAGTTTCCGCGAATTAAGAAAGGAAAATATTCAGCAATTGGTGATCGATATCCGCAGCAATGGCGGAGGTAATGTGAATCATTCCACCTTTCTCACTAAAATGATCAGCAACCAACGCTTCAAGCTCGCAGATTCACTGTATGCCATCCGCAAGAAAAGCCAGTATGGTCGTTATATCCAGAACAATTGGTTCACGGGTCTGCTGTTTTCGATGATCACCCGAAAAAAGGCCGATGGTTTTTATCATTTCGGTTATTACGAGCGACATTATTTCAAGCCGCGAAAAAAAGACCACTATAACGGTCAAGTATATGTGCTGACCGGCGCCAACACTTTTTCAGCCGCCGCACTTTTTGCCGGCGCCATGAAGGGCTTGCCAAAGGTAAAACTGATCGGGGAGGAGACGGGTGGTAGTGCCTATGGCAATACCGCCTGGTTCATCCCGAATGTACACTTACCCGAATCGGGCATTCGTTTTCGCCTGCCGCGTTTCCGACTCGTGATCGACAAAAACAAACCCAAAGACGGGCGTGGTGTATTGCCTGATATCGAAGTGAAAACCACGCGTGAAGACATCATGCAGAACCGCGACCCCAAAGTAGAACTCGTGCGAAAACTGATTACAACACCTTGATCGTTGAGCTGCCGTCGGGGTATAAAATGGCGCATTCACTCCAATAACCCGGTGCGATTTTGCCATGCTGTTGGCTGATGCCGAGCGCCCGCGCGGGGTACATCGATGCCATCCGCAGTGCTTCGCCAAACTCAATGCCTACCTGCTCTACGCAGTACGAAACCGCCTTGCGCATGGTCAAGGCCGATCCCGATAAAGTACCATCGGGCATAACATACCGATTGCCATCGAGGCGGTGTTGGTAATAGCCTGCTGCATTTTGCGCCACCGCATCGGTGATCAGGAACAAGCGGTCGCCCATGATCTTTTTCGCAATGCGGATCGCTGCCGCTGCTACATGGTAGCCATCTGCAACAATACTGGCCATCACCCGTGGGTGATCAAAGATAGCGCCCACCGCACCAGGCGCCCGGTGCTGCAAACCCGACATGGCATTGTACAAATGGGTGGCCAGGGGAATGCCTCGATCAAAGGCCAACATGGCTTCTTCATAACTGGCATTGGAATGGCCAAGGCTGAGCAAAATGCCTTTCGATTGCATATAGTCGAGGCTCTCGGGGGAAAAACATTCGGGAGCGATGGTCATGATTTTCACCACGCCACGTCCATAGTCCACCAGGTTTTTGATGGCTTCTATCGTTGGCGCCTGGATCCGGTTTTCGGCATGGGCCCCTTTTTTGGCTTTGTTGAGAAAGGGACCTTCGAGGTGCAGTCCCGCAACGCCACGGCCACCCTGGGCCCAATATTGTCGCACGGCATCAATGGCCTCATACACGACCTCGTTGGTATGCGTAGCTACGGTGGGCAGGATCAGCGAAGCGCCGCCTGCGCGGGCTGAATCGACTGTTGCCTGCAGGCTTTCCTGCGAAGGGTGTTCGCCAAAAAGCAGGCCGTTGCCACCATATAACTGGATATCAATAAAAGCGGGCACCAGGTTACCGCCTTGCAGGTCGAGTATATTGTCGGCCTGATCGCCCATTTCGAGGTAAACAATTCGGCCGTTGTCGGTGCCTATCACCGCATTGTCGAACCAGCCATCGCCGGTAAACAAGCCGCCATTAATAATTTTCCAGGTTGTCATGATTGGTCTACAGTTGGTTGAAAAACAGGCAATACAAAGGGGTCGGCGTCGTGGAGAAAAGGCAGCTTTTCCCGCAGGGCAATCAACGGGGCTTTGTCGATCACGGTGGTATGCACTTCTTCTTTATCGGCCACCTGGTAAAGGATCGCACCCAGCGGATCCACCAGCATGGTATCACCACTATGATACACGCCTTTGCCATCGGTACCCACCCGGTTCACCCCCACCACATAACATTGGTTTTCGATGGCCCGGGCCTGGAGCAGGGTTTTCCAGGCATGGTTGCGCATCACCGGCCAATTGGCCACATAGATAAGCAGGTCGTATTCGGCCGCGTCGTTCTGGGGTTGTTGTCGCGCCCAAACCGGAAAGCGAAGGTCGTAGCAGATCAGCAGGTTGACCCGCCAGCCATTGACCGACGCGATGAAGCGTTTTTCGCCAGCTTGGTAATGCTTGTGTTCATCGCCCATGGCAAAGAGGTGCTTTTTGTCATAATAGCCATAGTCGCCCGTGGGCAGCATCCAAATCAGCCGGTTGTAATACTGGCCGTTCTCTTCAATGATCAGGCTGCCGGTCAATATGATGTGTTGTTCGCGGGCGGTGTTCCGCATCCAGCTTACCGATGGACCGGTCATGGTTTCGGCCAGGGCTTCCGGACGCATACTAAACCCGGTGCTAAACATCTCGGGTAGCACCACGATTTCTTTTTTACCGGAAATGGCGTTGATCTGGTCGGTAAACCGACGAAGATTGGCTTCTTTGTCTTCCCATACCAGGTCGGCCTGGATAGTAGTGATATGCAATAAAGACATGCCCGAATTTAGCCATTCCCGTCGGCACCGGTAAACAGTTCTTTGATAATGGGCTGGATCTCGGTCCAGATATAGCCCTTGTACAAGAGGAAATCGCGGGTCTTTTTTTCACGCTGCAGGCGGGGGTAGGCGGACAAGCTTTCCCATTTTTTTTCAGCCAGTTTTTGCAGTTGTTGTTGGTAGTCGTCGGCATCAAACTGGGCCAGCGCTTTTTTGATACAATACTCGCTTACCTGGCGCTGTTTCAGTTCCTGGCGAATGCGTTGCTGTCCCCAGCCCTTCATCCGGCTTTTGCCGCCGGCAAACTGGATGGCGAAGCGCTCTTCGTTGAGGTAGTTTTCTTCGATCAGGGTGGCGATGCAATGGTCCACCTCCGTTCTGTTGAGTCCGTAGCTGAACAGTTTTTCAACCAATTCCTGGTGGCATCGCTCCTGGTAGGCGCAATAATGCCGGGCCTTTTGGAGGGCCTGGGCAGGTGTGTAGGTGCGGGGAGAAGCCATCGTGCAAATTTGCGCCAAAAACAGTAGTTTCGCCTCTCTAGAATAAATCGCTTTATGAAGTTTATCGTTTCGTCGTCGGCTTTACTGAAACAGTTGCAACAGATCAGTGGTGTTATCAATGCCAATACGGTGCTGCCTATTTTGGAAGATTTTTTGTTCGAGATCGAAAAGAACAAACTTACGGTGGTAGCCACCGACCTTGAAACGGTTATGCGGGTGCAGATGGAAATCGAAGCAAAAGAAACCGGTCGGGTTTGTATTCCGGCGAAGATCCTGATCGATTCCTTGAAGAATATTCCTGACCAGCCCCTGACTTTTACCATCGACAAAAATTTCGGGATCGAGATTACGAGCGACAATGGTAAGTACAAAGTGATGGGCGAGAACCCCGATAATTTTCCGAAAGAGCCGGCCGCCGATGGCACTACTTCTTTTGAGATGACGAGCAGCGCGCTGGTAACGGCCATCAACAAAACGCTGTTTGCCGTGAGCAGCGACGATTTACGTCCGGCGATGACCGGCGTTTACTTCGAGCTCGATAAAAACTTTGCACAATTCGTGGCTACCGACGCGCATCGCCTGGTTCGTTACAAGCGCACCGATGTGAAGTGCCCGAAGGCCGATAGTTTTATTGTGCCGAAGAAACCACTCAACATTTTGAAATCGGCCCTGCCCGATAACGATGATACCATCACCATCAGTTACAATAGCAACCACCTGTTTGTGACCCATGGCAATGCACAGATGAGTTGTCGCCTGATCGATGCCCGCTTTCCAGATTATAAAGTGGTGATTCCGGCCGACAACCCTTATAAATTGCTGGTGGGCAAAACAGATTTTCAGGGCGCTTTGCGCCGGGTGAGCGTGTTCTCCAACAAGAGCACCAACCAGGTAGTGCTGGCTATTTCTGGTAGCGAGTTGCAACTCACGGCACAGGATATCGACTTCAGTTTTGAAGGCACCGAGCGAATGAAATGCCAGTACGATGGGGAAGACCTGGCTATTGCTTTCAACGCGCGATTCGTCATTGAAATGTTGAATGCCGCCGAGAGTGATGAGGTGCGGATGGAATTGTCAACACCGACCAAAGCGGGTATTCTCAAACCAACCGACAGCGATCCGAACGAAGAGCTGTTGATGCTGGTGATGCCGCTGATGCTAAATGCCTAAACATGTCAGCCTTCGAAGCGTTTTGGACCCATATCAGTCCTTTGCAGCGCATCGGGATTTTGATGGGCGGGATGATTTTTTTCTGGCTGCTCGAAGGCTATTATCCACTGTTTCGTTTTTCGTTTAACCGTTACCGTCATGCGGGCGTGAACCTGGTTTTTCTGGCCTGCACGCTCTTGCTCAATGTGCTATTCGGACTGGTGACGATTCGGGTATGCCTGTTCGTTACCGATCAGCACTGGGGTTTGTTGAACTGGGTAAAGCTGCCTGTTTGGGCGGGCTGGGGCATTGGCTTGTTGTTGCTTGATTTTTTCGGTCAATACTTACCACACTGGCTCATGCACCATGTTAAGTTCATGTGGCGGTTTCACATGGTGCACCACAGCGATACCAAGGTGGATGTAACCACGGGGACACGACACCATCCGGGCGAATGGCTGTTTCGGGAAAGCTCGGTGGTGCTGGGCATTTTGGTATTGGGCGCGCCGATCGGTTTGTATTTTTTATACCGGGGCATGTCGGCTTTGTTCACCCATTTCAATCATGCGAATATCCGGGTACCACTTTGGCTAGACAAGCCGATCAGTTGGGTATTTGTTTCGCCCAATATGCACAAGGCGCATCACCATTTTGAGCGCCCGCTGACCGATACCAATTATGGCAATATTTTTTCGGTATGGGATCGGGTGTTTGGCACATTTGCGTATGCCGATCCGCGCAATTTGCGCTATGGATTGGATGTGCTGGACGACAGTACCGACGAGCAGACTGGCTACCAGTTCAAGCTGCCATTCAACAAGGGCATAAAAACAGATTATTAGTGTCAGCGTTTCTTGTACACCGGTACGGTGCTACAAGGTTCTCCATACATGATCGACTTCGCCAGGGGGCGCAGCAGGCGGGTAATCTCCAGGTAGGCATAGGCGCCGAGGGATTTATCGCCACAACCTTTGATGACGAGGCGCTGGTCGGTAAACGGGGTCAGGTCAATTTTCTGTAAAGATTGCAGCAGGAGTTGTTTTTCCAGTTCAGCCACGGTTCCCTGGTAACAAGTGGCAGCAATGGGTTGCAGGTTACTGGCCACCAACATATAGGCCCAGGCGGGGATGACGGCATCGGTTGAACAGAATACGGCTACGGCCTTGCCCTCGAATTGTTGCCAGTCGAGGTTCTTCATGGCTTCGCGGAAGTCTTTTTCCTTGAGGATGAGTTCGCGAAAGAGAAAGGGCTTCAAGTCGAGGGGCAGGACCTGGGTGGTTGGAAGGTAGTTTTCCAGGTCGAGGGTGATGAGGCCGCTTTCGGCGATTTTATTGATGATGGGGGCTGTCATGTGGATGGAGTTATAACAGGTGGGGGCGGGTTTTGGTTCGGTATTGGGAGAT
>JAIUNW010000002.1 GCA_020161535.1 Bacteroidota bacterium
TCGAATTAAAGCCTATCGAAACTCCGAGAACCTAAAGGAGTATAATAATAGAAATAAGGCATTAAACAAAGCTTCAGGCAAATATTTGATTTTTGTTGATGGTGATGATATAATATATCCGCACGCTATTCGAACATTTGTTTACTATTTGGAAAAATTTCCAAAAGCATGTATGGCGATACAGAAGGGATATTTTAACAATGTTATATTTCCAATTCTGCTCGAGCCTCGTGAGTCGTACATTAACTATTTCTTTGGAGAGCAAAACCTGATGATGTCTAGTTTTGCCTCTAACTTTTTTCGTACAGACTTACTTCAGTCATATCAATTAAGCACTGAATATTTGTCTGGTGATGATGAAGTAAGGCTGCGCTTGGCAGCAAACTTTCCCATCTTGTACATTCCTGGCTGGCTAACATGGCCAAGAGAAACTCCTGGACAGGCATCCTCAAAGATTACCGAAGAACTTGACATTATTCAAAAAACAAATTACGTAAGAGCAATTCTAAAAAATAAGAATCAGATTTCTGGCGATAATGAATTGTCCACACTAATTGAAATGAAATTGAATGACCGAGCAATTAAAAGCCTTAGAAATAGCTTGATGAGGGGAAAGATTAAGAGATTTATTTCGTTCCGAAAAAGACTCGGTATAAGGTGGTTGAACCTTATAACAAAACATCCTTCAAGGCCGCCTCAGGATGTTTTGAGTTTGAGTTCACCAACAAATCCGTTGTCATGTAAAATGGGTGATGCCAAAAAATGAAGGAAAGAATACTTTTTTTTATACGAAACCCGTTCAGGCTATTTACCGTTATCATCACCCGCCTGCCTTATTTCGGATTTATCAGGCAGACAAGTGATTACCAGAACTTCGTTTCGTTTGAGTTCTGGTTCAACCAAAAGATTTTAAATTTGGGCGGCAATCGAAAAGCTTATTGGCCTGTGCATCCTGCCAGCACTGTATACGATCCCGAATATATTCTTGTGGGTGTAGACGCATATCCTGGAATAATGAAAGGGTGTTATATTCAAGGGAAAGGTGGTATTGAAATTGGCGATTACACCCAGATAGCACCGAATGTAGCAATTGTAAGCGCAAATCATGATCTTTATGATAGTAGAAAGCACATCCCTAGTCCTGTTAAAATAGGCAGATATTGCTGGCTTGGTGCAGGCGCTAAAATAATGCCTGGGGTTGTATTGGGAGATTGGACGGTGGTTGGCGCAGGTGCCGTAGTTACAAAATCATTTCCAGACGGATATTGTGTAGTCGGTGGCGTTCCCGCAAAAATGATCAAACCACTTGATCAAAATAAATGCGTACCATTTACCAATAAAGTTGACTACAACGGTTATATCCGTTCTTCTGACTTTCCGGCGTTTAGAAAAAAATATTTGAAGATCTAATGGTTGCAATAGTTGACTATGGAGTTGGCAATTTGGCCTCCATTCAAAATATGTTTAAAAAGGCAGGCGTTAGATCAGAGATATCAGGCGATGCGGCGGTTTTAGAGTCGTCCTGTAAAATTCTCCTTCCAGGTATGGGACATTTTGACAATTGTATGATTCGCTTGCGGATGTCGGGACTTCTTCAAACTATTGAAAGAAAAGTATTTAAAGAAAATACTCCTTTGTTAGGTATTTGTGTAGGGCTACAAATGTTTATGGAGTCAAGCGAAGAAGGCACAGAAAAAGGACTCGGGTGGATTGACGGCAAAACTGTTCGTTTTCAGCCGGAACAAATGGACAACGGCCAAAAAATACCAAACATGGGATGGCTCGATGTGGATTGTCAAAAGAATACGCCGTTCTGGCATGGCCTTGAAAATAGTCGATTTTATTTTGCGCATTCTTATCATGTGGCTCCTACCCAGGTGTCAGATGTATTACTGACTGCTCAATACGGCTACCAGTTTTGCGTGGGTGTACAAAGAAATAATATTTGGGGCGTTCAATTTCACCCCGAGAAGAGTCACCGCTTTGGCATGCAATTATTGAAGAATTTTGCCGAATTATAATTTTGAAGAGAATCAGGGTCATACCAGTATTGCTGCTGCATGAAGGCGGTCTGGTTAAGTCAGTAAAGTTTAAGAATTACCAGTATGTTGGAGATCCAATCAATGCTGTCAAGATCTTTAATGAGAAAGAAATTGATGAAATTGTAATTCTGGACATTGACGCCACTAGAAGTCAGCGAGGCCCTGATTTTCAGAAAATAAGCGAAATAGCCGGGGAGGCATTTATCCCACTGGCCTATGGCGGCGGCATTAGCTCGATAACTGATGTGCAGAAGCTATTTTATATAGGTGTCGAGAAAGTTATTCTGAATTACCAGGCATTTCGACAACCTGCATTAATAACTGAATCGGCTAAGATGGTGGGAAGCCAGAGTGTGGTGGTGTCGATTGATGTAAATAAGAATTGGTTAGGCAAATACAAGGTATTTATAAAAAATGGTGGTGAAAATACAGGGGAAAATCCGGTTGAGTACGTTCGGCAAGTTGTGGCAGCAGGCGCGGGTGAGATATTCCTGAATGTCATTGGAAGAGACGGCACCTATGAGGGTTACGACCTTGACTTTATAAATGAATTTTGCAGTGTGGTAAATGTGCCAGTCGTCGTTTGCGGCGGTGCATCATCAATCGGAGATTTTGCTGCTGCTGTAAAAAAAGGAGCTTCGGCCGTAGCGGCTGGTAGCATGTTCGTATTTCAAAGACCCCACCAGGCGGTTTTGATCAGTTATCCATCGCAGGAAGAATTAACCCGAAAATTGTTTTCAATCTAAACGAATTCTCAGAATGGTATGGGATAAGAACGATATTAACTACCGGCAGTGCAGTGTTACGGTCATGGACAATATTGCTGACCCGGACATTAGTTTTGATGCAAAGGGTGTATGTAATTACGTATACGACTATAGCCAGGCTGCACGTGAAAATGTATTTGAAGGAGAAGAAGGCAAAAGTCGATTGCAAACACTAGTAGCTAAAATTAAGGAGGATGGCAAAGGTAAACAGTATGATTGCTTAATCGGCCTAAGCGGTGGTGTTGATAGCTCTTATGTAGCCTATCTTGTAAAACAATTGGGACTTCGGCCATTGGCAGTGCATCTGGACAACGGATGGAATAGTGAATTGGCGGTGAAAAATGTAGAGAATATCATCTCCAGGCTTGGCTTTGATCTCTTCACACTAGTAGTTAATTGGGAAGAATTCAAAGACATTCAATTGGCTTACTTAAAAGCATCAGTTGTAGATATCGAGGTCGTAAGCGACCATGCGATTTTTGCAACCATGTACAAGCTGGCAAAAGAAAAGAAAATCGGTTACATAATCAGCGGTACGAATGTGGTAACAGAGCAGATCATGCCCCCTAGTTGGTTGTACAAAAAGATGGACTTTGCAAATCTGAAAGACATTCATAGTAAGTTTGGTAAAAAGGCATTGAAAACCTATCCCACCTTCGATTTCAAAAAGCATGTATATTATTCGGCTATTTTAAAACTACAGCCAATATCCATTTTAAATTATGTGCCCTACAATAAAGCAGAGATTAAAGAGCTCATTAAAAAGGAGCTTGATTGGCGGGACTATGGAGGGAAGCACTACGAGTCTATATTTACAAAATTCTACCAGGCGTATATACTTCCTGAAAAGTTTCATATCGACAAAAGAAAGGCACACCTTTCTACATTGATTTGTTCAGGACAGATGACCAGAGATGAGGCGCAGTCTGAATTGCAAAAGCCGCTTTATGATCCTACCGACCTGGCGGCTGATAAAGAATATGTTTTAAAAAAACTTGGGCTTAAGCCAGATGAGTTTGAGGCTATCATGCAGTTGCCGGTTCGTCGGCATGAGGAGTTTAAATCAGACAGTGGCTTGAAGAGCCGCTACATGGATGTTCTAAAAAAAACAGAAAAGATCAGGAGAATTATAAAATCCAAACGGTAAATGGCTAGTAAAATAAAAATTGGCATAGTTGGTTGCGGTAGGATAGCGCAGAGACATGCTGAACACATTGGAAAAAAAGCGAACCTTGTTGCTGTTTGCGATATTGACCGCGAAAAGGCACAAAAAATGGCCGATAGCCATGGAGCAAAGCCGTTCTTTAGCATAGATGAAATGCTCGCTTCGCAAACTGACATGGATGTAGTAGCTATTTGCTCTCCCAATGGCTTGCACGCTGAACATAGTATTAAAGCACTTAAAGCCGGGTTTCATGTGCTTTGTGAAAAGCCAATGGCCATTTCGGTTAGCGACTGTGGAGATATGATTAAAACTGCCGAGAAATACAACAAACGTCTATTTGCTATAAAGCAAAACAGGTTTAATCCACCAGTGGATGCAATAAAAAAGGCGCTTGACGAAGGTCGATTGGGTAAGGTTCTAAGCGTTCAATTGAGCTGTTTCTGGAACAGAAATCCGGACTATTATAAAAATTCCTGGAAGGGAACTAAAAATATGGACGGCGGTACGCTGTTTACGCAGTTTAGTCATTTTGTTGATTTGCTGTATTGGATGATTGGTGATGTGCGGAAAGTTCGAGCCTATACGGCAAATTACATTCATAAAGAAGATATCGAATTTGAAGATACTGGTGTTGTTATAATGGAGTTTTACAATGGCGCAATTGGCACTATTAATTATACAGTTAATAGTTTTCAAAAGAACATGGAAGGATCACTAACCATTTTCGGAGAGAGGGGCACTGTAAAAATTGGCGGGCAATATCTTAATGAATTGGAATACCAAAATATACAGGATTTTAAAATAGAAAACCTGCCGGAAGGAAACAAGGCCAATAATTACGGAAACTATCAAGGATCAATGAGTAACCACGATAAGATATATGATAACCTGATTCAAGTTTTGGAAAATAATGCTGCAATTTCAACCAGTTCGTTTGAAGGGTTGAAGACCGTGGAAATTATAGAAAAAATATACGAAGCGGCACGTCATGAGTACTGAGAAGCCAATTATATTCGATAGTCAAATAAAAGACAATGTCATTTTTGGCAAAAATGTTAAAGTAGTTTTGCCGGTGAATTTGTATGGCTGTCAGATTGGAGACAACTGCTTTATCGGACCATTTTCAGAGATTCAGAAAGACGTGGTGATAGGACCAAGGACCAAAATTCAGTCCCATACTTTTATTTGCGAGTTGGTCACGATTGGCAAAGACTGTTTCATTGGGCACGGTGTTATGTTTATAAATGATAAGTTTTCTGGAGGTGGCCCGGCTGGAGGCGACAAATCCAAATGGAAAAACACCATCATTGGCAACAATGTTTCAATAGGGTCAAATGTTTCAATCCTGCCGGTTGAGATTTGTGACAATGTCGTCATTGGTGCGGGATCGGTCGTAACTAAAAATATTTCTACGCCCGGCGTGTATGCTGGAAACCCCGCTTTATTCATTAGAGCAATTGAGAAATAGTAATAAATGAAAATACCCTTTGTAGATTTACATGCCCAATATTTGTCAATAAGGCCGGAAATAGACAATGCAATAGCCGAGGTTATTGCAAACACTGCTTTCATTGGCGGCCAATTCGTAAGAAAATTTGAGTCGGATTTTTCGTCGCTGTTGGGAGTAGAGCATACAGTTTCCTGTGCCAATGGTACAGATTCGTTGTATATCATGTTACGAATGTTGGGTATAGGTGTTGGTGATGAGGTAGTAACAGTAGCCAATAGTTGGATTTCAAGCTCAGAAACCATTGGCCAAACAGGTGCCTTGCCAGTGTTCGTTGATGTGACTTCTGATTACTACAGTATTGACGAGAATTTGTTTGAAGCTGCGATTACCGAAAGAACGAAGGCTGCCGTAATTGTTCATTTGCAGGGTCAACCCTGTGAAATGCAAACGATTAAGGAAATATGTGATCGAAGAGGAATTACACTACTGGAAGATTGTGCGCAGTCACACCTGACTGAATACAAAGGGCAAACAGTTGGTACGTTTGGTTTCGCAGCCTCCTTTAGTTTTTATCCAGGGAAGAACCTGGGCGCTTACGGTGATGCAGGCTGCATTGTTACCAATGACGCCGCCTTTGCTGATAAATGCAGGATGTTTGCAAACCATGGCGCACTCCTTAAGCACCAACATAAAATAGAAGGAATAAATAGTCGACTAGATGGTCTCCAGGCGGCTATCTTATCGGCCAAAATGCCCTACTTAAATGAATGGACACAAAGCCGCATAAGCAATGCTGATTTATATAATACACACCTCAAAGGGATCGAAGAAATTATTTTGCCAATTGTAAGGCCTGACTGTAAACATACTTTTCATTTATACGTGATTCGTGTAAAAAATAGAGAAAAACTTAGCCACTATTTGAAAGCCAACGGCATAGATACTGCAGTTCATTACCCATTGGCATTGCCAAACCAAGAGTGTTATAAAAGTAGAAATCTTCACGGGAAATTTCCTGTCGCCACAGAACTGCAGAATGAGATATTGTCACTGCCAATGTACCCAGAACTGACCGAATCACAAATTGAGTACATAGCTGACAAAATTCGTTCCTTTTACAAATAAATAGCTTGGTTGATAGAATTGTGGGTAAGACAGTGATTATCATTTCGCCTCAATCTTGGGGGAAAATGCTGGTTTCGAAACATCACTATGCAATTGAGCTTGCAAGAATGGGATATCGGGTTTTTTTTCTGAGCCCACCTGACTATTCTCTGCGAACCAGGTTTTCGGTGACGCCTGCACCAAACGGTGAAGGTGTAATCTTAATAGAACACAGACCACCATTTCCTTATTTTCTAAAGTTTAAGGTAACCAGGCTGTTTCACTATTTAATGGGGAAGCATATAAAAAGGCTTTTGTCTTTTTTGGATGTTAATATTGATATAGTTTGGTCTTTTGACCTGGGCAATATTTACCCGTTTAAGTATTTCCCGACAAATGCGATAAAGATTTTTCACCCTGTAGATGAACCACTAAACGATTTTGCCTTTCAATCTGCAAAAGGAGCTGATATTATTTTTTCGGTAACTCGCGAGATTTTAGAGAAATACAGGGATCATCACCTGCCTGGTTACTTGGTGAACCATGGCGTTGATCCGCGTTTTTTGTTAAACGACGATATTTTGAAATTGTCAAGGGTAGTTATTGGGTTTAGCGGAAATTTGTTGAGACCTGATATCGATAGAGAAGTACTCCTTGAGTTAATTGATGAAAACAGTCAAATTTCTTTTCGGTTTTGGGGATCGTTTGAAACATCATCTGCCAATTTGAGTGGAAATTCAGACGGAGATACACTAGCTTTTATAGAAAAATTGAAGAACAGGGCAAATGTCAGTTTAGAAGGTGCGGTTACAACCAATGAGTTAATTGCGGGGTACAAAGACGTTTCGGTGTTCCTAATCTGTTATGATATAAACAAAGACCAAAGCAAGGGCACCAATTACCATAAAATTATGGAGTTTCTGGCCACGGGAAGAGTCATCATAAGCAACAATGTTACCAGCTTTGCAGGCAGAGACGACTTGTTACTGATGAATGAGTCGAGGTCTGACAACAAAGGCTTGGTATTCCTTTTTAAGGATGTTATAAACAAGCTGGATGAGTATAATAGTACCGGACAAGTTGCTGTGCGTCGACGCTATGCAGCTGAAAATACTTATCGCAAACAGGTGGAGCGTATTGATGGAATATTAAAACAGCAATTTGGCCATTGAGAAGGATATTTTTACTACATTTTTCACCTATTGAACTGTATCCGCCGGCTGTTAATTTGTTGCGGTTTATTGGAGAGAAAGGTCGCGGCAATAAAGTAATGGTTTCTACGTCAAAGATGGATAGTGATCAAAGAGCAAAGTCATTTCGATCTGATGAGGCAAATATAACGGTATATAGGCCGGGCGGGAAGAAGAATGGACCAATTAAATACGCAATTTATAATATATACAGTTTTGCACTATTGCTTCGTCACAGGCCTTCTGTCGTCTTGTATTACGAAACAATTTCTGCTTTACCAGCTATATTCTATAAGAGAATTTTCCGATCGACAACCTTGATGGCACATTATCATGAATATGTGTCGCCTGATGAGTACAAAACCGGAATGAAACTTGTGCGTTGGGCGCATCGGTTGGAACAAAAAAATTATAACTTATTCAATTGGATATCTCATACCAATGCGGATCGGCTTCGACTTTTTATCGAAGATGAAAAAGTCGGCGTTGAATTGAAAAGGAAGACACATATTTTCCCGAACTATCCGCCAAGAAGCTGGCACTCCGAGTTGAAATACCCGGAAAATGCGGTTGTGCGAATGGTGTACGTTGGTGCTTTGAGTTTGGAAACTACGTATCTGGCCGAAATTGTTAAGTGGGTTATAGGCAGCTCGGGTAAGTTTACACTTGATTTATATTCTAATAATTACCCTGAATCAACCAAACAGTTCCTTTCATCTCTTGATTCCGAATTTGTTCAGTTTAAAGGATCAGTAGAGTATGATGATTTGCCACGTACACTTAGCAACTATCATGTTGGCCTTGTTTTATATAAGGGGCATATACCGAACTATATTTATAATATTCCAAACAAGGTTTTCGAATACATAGCAGTAGGGCTGGCTGTTTGGTATCCGAAGCAGATGACATCTTGCAACATACTGTTTGAAGGAGATAACCTTTCGAATGTGATGCCGCTTGACTTTGATAAACTAAGTGAAGTTGAATACTCAGTTAAACAATTGACTTCGTCGGCTAAAGTTCGTTCTTTTTATTTCGAAGATGTTAGCGAAGAAGTTGTTGATTTTATAGAAAAACATAGTTGATGCCCGTGCCAGATAACAGAAAAACAAGAATCGCATTAGTAGTTTCTCATCCTATTCAACATTTTTGCCCGCAATATGTCAGCTTTGCGAAACACCCGCAAGTTGAGTTTAAAGCTTTTTTCGGATCAACCTTGGGGTTGAAGAAGTATGTTGATCCTAGTTTTAATCGTGAAGTAAATTGGGGTAACCTTGAGCTGGATAAGTTCAATCATGAATTCCTGAATGGCGATGAAGTAGTTCCTGTCACGGCTAATTTAGATGCACCCAACCTTGAAGAAAGCCTGGCAGACTTTAGACCAGATGTTTTGATAATATATGGGTATTTTCAAAAGATTCAAAAGAGGGCATACAAATGGGCATTGGCAAACAAAGTGAAGCTGGGTTACATTTCAGATGCAGAAAATAGACGAAAACGCGCGGCGTGGAAACATTGGCTTAAAAAGATTTATCTCAACCGTTATTTTTCTAAAATAGATTATTTTCTAACTGTTGGAGATGCAAATGAAGAGTATTATCAGCAATACGGGGTTGAAAGAGGGAAATTCATTCGCATGCATTTCCCTATTAACGTTGAAGAATTCGGGGACGCTTTCGAAAAAAGAAGCCAGCTAAGGAAGGACGTAAGGAGAAAGTACGACATTGAAGATGGTGATTTTGTTATGTCTGTTGTTGGAAAGGTAATAAAAGACAAAAACCAAGACGACATAATCAAAGCATTGCGGTCTAATCAGGATGTAAAGGAAAAAGTTACTTTGTTGATTGTTGGTTCTGGCGACAAGGAGGCAGCATGGTCGGTATTGGCAAAGGAGGTTCATAGGCATAGGATTGTATTTGCGGGGTTTATTTCACCGCAGGAGTTACCTGCTTACTATGCCGCATCAGATTTGTATGTTCATCCATCGTCTGCTGACGCGCATTCTCTTGCGATAAGCGAGGCAATTTTTATGAAATTGCCATGCCTTATCAGTGACAGGTGCGGCAGCTTCGGTCCAACTGATGATGTTCAACCAAATATTAATGGTTGGGTATATCCATTTGGTGATATTGATGAACTGGCAGCAGCAATTGACAGGCTAAGCAAAAGCAAAGAAATGCTTATTGAATTTGGGAATAGATCGCGCGAGATTGCTTTGGATGCCCAATTTAAAGCCCATAGAGGTGTGCTGGATGAAATTTTGAAAGATTATCGAAATTTGTAGAATGCGGATTTGCATTGTCGGGTCAGAAAAAGTTTGGTCGATAGACAAGTTATATTATAAGTATCTGGTCGAAGAAGGAATAGACGTAGCGATGTTTCCGGCGCATGATTTATTTCATGACTATTACTATAAATCGTTTGTAAATAAAATTTTATATCGGACTGGAATTTCAGGCATACTTAATGGAATCAATTCTTCCTTTTTGCAGTTTGTAGAAGAATTTAAACCAGATGTGGTTTGGGTTTTTAAGGGTATGGAAATAAGCCCAAAGACGCTGTCATTTCTGCATGAAAGGGAGGTTTTCCTGGTGAACTACAATCCTGATAACCCGTTTTTGTTCACTGGCAGAGGAAGTGGCAATAGGAATATTACTGCATCTATTCCCTATTACGACCTCTTTTTTACGTATGATGCATTAATAGCCGAACGGCTGAAGAAGGAATTTGGAAAATCAGTCGAAATATTGCCCTTTGGCTATGAGCTGGAGGAGGCTGATTTCGAGTCTGCGAAAGAGAAAGATGAAGCCATAAAACTTTGTTTTTTGGGCAACCCGGATAAGTATAGGGCGGCTTTTATTCTGCAACTAGCGGAGAAAATTAAAAGTAGCGGCGGGCAAGTCGTCGTTGTGGGTAATCATTGGAACACATTTATACCTGATAACAGTGAAATTCAGGTACACCCACCGGTTTACGGTTCTGCGTTTTGGTCAACTCTTCGGCGTTATCGGGTTCAACTTAATATTATGCGCCCGCATAACCTGTATTCTCACAATATGAGAAGTTTCGAAATACCTGCCGTTGGTGGAATCATGTTAACGCCCCAAACAGACGATCACGCCCGCTATTTTGAAAACGGGGAAAGCGCATTCTTTTACAAAGACCTGAACGAGGCTGCTGAAAAGGCTTTGTATTTATTAAACATGCCGGTAGATGATGCAAACTTAGTTCGAACTAAGGCAAGGGGTGTCAGTCTTGCCAATGGATATTCATATAAGGAAAGGGCATTGCAGGCACTTCTCAACATAGAATCGTATAAAATGACAAAAAAACGTGCAGAAAGTATCTAATTTCCGGTACTTTTTTTCCTTGTGTTATGCGGCGATAGGCGGGATATCGTTTTTGACGGAAGATTATTTCCTTTTGGCTCAATTATTAGTCCTTATAGCCTTGTTTCAGGTTATAGACAAACTTAGCAAGGGGGTAGTCATTCGCGAAACCATGGCGTTTCTGTATAGCTTTACTTGCGTATATATGCCAATGTTCGGGTACACCCGATTTAATAGGTATAACCCATTGGCATTGGTGTGGGTCCGGTATATGATGGTGGCGCCTGAGGTTTATTACAAATATGCTATACCTGCTATATCGTTTTTTTGCCTGGCTGCTACGCTGCCCACTAAGAGAGATGTTGGCGAGGGTGTAAAAGGCATTATAGAAAAACTAAAGTTGAGCCTGTCCAAGACGCCTAAGGCGGGGCTTTATATTGTTGGTGTAGGGCTTGCATCTTTGGTTATGATGGATTTTGTACCATCATCGCTACAATACTTTTTCAGCCTGTTCTTTTTTGCCTCCTTTGCAGGCGTTTTGTATATCTATTTTGCCCCAAATTTCAGGTTTAAGAAACTTATTTTAATCGGCTTCGTTGTATTTATAGTAATATCTGCCTTGCGATCAGGCATGTTTACACTCATTGCTTATATGGGTGCTACTATCTTTTCGTTTTTTTTCCTTAAAAAACGCATATCACTAGTTAGGAAAACAATGGTGATTGGCCTAGCGGCTTTTTTGTTGATAATGATTCAAAGTGTAAAACAATCTTACAGAGTAATACTCTGGTCAGGAAATATTGAAGGAAATGAAGCATCGGTTTATGGAAAGTTATTTATGGAGAAACTTCGTGACCTGGATAAGGTTCTGGCAGATGAAATGTTTTTCCCGATTTATTACAGAACCAACCAGGGTTTCAATATCGGCCTTGTGATGCTTAAATTTCCTGAGAAGATGCCTTATGATCAGGGGAAAAAATTGGCTGTCGATGCCATGGCCTCAGTAGTGCCCAGGTTTTTGTGGCCAGATAAGCCAATGGCAGGCGGACGGGAGAATATGATGTACTATGCAAATTACCGGCTGGTTGGCTACTCAACAAATGTGGGGCCATTAGGTGAGTCGTTTGGCAGTTTTGGACCTTATTGGGGAATTTTCTTTATGTTTTGTTTGGGCTTGCTGATTCGGTGGGCTTATATTAAGGTATTTAAGATAGCATCTCGCCTACCTGCATTTATTTGTTGGCTACCAGTATTATTTTACCAGGTAGAATATTCGGCCGAAACGGATACATTGCAGATTTTCAATTCATTGATAAAAACAGGCGCATTCATCGCAATTATATATATAGCGATTCCTGGTGCCTTCTTTGCTAAAAGTATTTTTGCTACTAAAAGGAAACTAGTTAGGAAGCCTCAAATTTCCATTTAGAATGGAATGTATTAATTGATTTAGTCAATATGCGTGTTTTACAGGTAATGAGAAGACCCTCGAGTTTTTATTATAGTATTGAAAATGTTTTTTCTGCTATTAAGCCTTTTTTTTCCAGGACTAAAATTGATACAGTTGAAGTATCAAAGATTGGCATTAATTGGGTGAATTTATTTGGGTTACTTAAATATCGAAGTAAGTTTGATGTTTTCCATGTTACGGGCGATGTTCACTATACCGTTTTTGCCTTCCCCAGAAAAAAAGTGGTACTGACCATTCATGACTGCATTTTTTTGCAAACTTACTCAGGAATTAAGCGATATCTGTTGAAGAAAATATTACTTGATTGGCCTGTGAAATACGCAGGCCGAATAACCACCATTTCAGAGAAGTCTAAAAATGAAATTTTAGCAGCAACGAAATGTGACCCAAATAAAATTGTTGTAATTCCTAACCCTGTCAAGAATTGTTTTGTTGCAACACACAAGTCATTTAATGTTGACAGACCGCGGATATTGTTTTTAGGTAAGACACCCAATAAAAACCTTGATCGGGTTATTGTTGCACTTCGAGGAGTTTCTTGTGTATTGAATATTGTTGGCAAGCCAAGTGATGAACAACTTGCGCTTTTAAAATCTTATGAAGTAGAGGTGATAATCGAGTCATTTTTGACAGAAAAGGAACTGGCCGAAAGATATGTATTAGCTGATTTAGTTCTATTCCCATCTTACTACGAAGGTTTTGGTCTTCCAATACTTGAGGCTTTTAAGTCGGATCGTGTTGTTATTACAAGCGATATTGACCCTATGAAATCGGTGGCAGCGGGCGGTGCCTATCTGGTGAACCCTTTTGATGCTAATTCTATATGTGATGCAGTCAGGGAAATTGCAGGTAATGAGGAGCTGAGAAACAAGTTGATTCACCGTGGCCGTGAAGTTGTAAAAAGGTACGACCCTTCGATAATTGCAAGCCGATATGAGCAGGTATATCTAAATGCAGGAGGTGACATTGACGACGAGGCGTAAAGAGACGATCCTGGTTATTACAGATTGGTTTTACCCGGGTTTTAAGGCTGGCGGTCCAATCAGGTCATGTTACAACCTGGTAACGCAACTCTCGAACGACTTTGATGTATTTGTATACACATCAGACACTGACCATGGAGATGCCGCTCCTTACCCGGACATTTCCTCAGACAAATGGCTGACAAATATTGTGGAAAATGCGAGAATTTATTATGCCAGTAAAAGTAAGTTTTCGTTGGGTAAATTTAGTCGAGAGATCTGTGGCTTAAATGCAGATGTGGTCTATTTAAATCATATGTTCTCGCCCGTATACGTTATTTTTCCATTGTATTTAAAATGGAGAGGTAAATTAAAATCGAAAGTTGTGTTGTGTCCGAGGGGTGCATTGTATGACAGTGCTTTAGCCATTAAACCGGCAAAGAAAAAAATATTCCTGCAGGTATTCAGATGGCTGTCGATTGACAAGTTGATCGATTTTCATGCAACTAATGACCGGGAAAAAGCTTCAATTCTTGCACTATTTCCGAAAGCCAAGGTTGTTGTTGCCGACAATTTACCTGCTGCAGTCCAGCCGTCATTTAAAGGGCTAGCTAAAACTTCAGGCTCCTTGAAAGCTATTTATGTTGCGCGCATTCATCCAATTAAAAACCTGCTTTTGCTGCTTCAAATAATGAAGAATATTTCAACAGGAAATATTGAGCTGACAATAGTCGGGCCGGTCGAAGACAAGAACTACTGGAAGTTGTGTGAGGAGGTTATTAAAGCCCTTCCTATTAATATTGAAGTAAAATTCCTTGGCGCTGTTTCCAATACCGAAATTCAGGAATTGATTATTACTAATCATTTATCGGTTTTATTAACGGAAGGTGAAAATTTCGGACACTCAATTTTTGAAAGCTTTCTCGCCGGAAGGCCGGTTTTAATAAGTGATCAAACACCCTGGCAGTTACTATATGAGAATAGACTTGGGTGGGAAGTTCCGTTAACAAATGTTGGATTGATTCAAGAAAAATTAGCGCAGGCTATTCAATGGAGTCAGCAAGACTTCGATATTTTCTCTAGGGCAAGCTGGCAATTTGCAAATTCGTTTATAAATAACCGGGATAAATTGGCTCCCTATTACCCCCTTTTTTTGTATGACAAGGAAAGTAGTAGATAATTCTACATACAAGGTCACAATAGATATTGGTGCCAGTCTTGTAAAGAGGCTATTATGGTACATCACAAATGCAGTTATATTCAGGAGTAGGCTGATTGCCTATTCTGCTTTAAAAGTGGGATTGTTGAAATTATTTGGCGCAAGTATTGCTCAAGGCGTTGTCATAAAGCCGGCGGTAAACATCAAATTCCCCTGGAAGTTGTCTGTTGGAGAATTCTCCTGGATAGGTGAGGAAGTTTGGATCGACAACCTATCAAATGTTTCAATCGGTAATGATGTTACCTTATCGCAAGGAGCAATGCTGTTAACAGGTAGTCATGATTTCTCTAGAACCAGCTTTGATTTTATTTCATCGCCGATCGTGTTGGAAGATGGCGTGTGGATTGGTGCAAGAGCAGTTGTTTTTGGCGGTGTTGTCGTATCCACGCATGCAATACTGGGTATTAATTCGGTAGCTGAATCTGACCTTGATCCTTATTTGATTTACAAAGGAAATCCTGCAATTCCTGTTTTAGAACGTAAAATCGTTCAATAACTTAACCTTTAGTTAGTATAAGAATTTTAATATGTCAGAAATTGCCGGCGTCAGGTCACTAAGCCATAAACATATTAAGGATGCACTACGGATTCGGATGGTAGAAGAGAAATTTCTTAACCTCTTCTCTACAGGGCACCTAAATGGAACAGTACATACTTGTGTTGGGCAGGAGTTCTCAGCCGTTGCTTTTGCGGGCCAGGCGAAAAAAAAGGATTTTATTTTTTCAAACCACCGGTGTCATGGCCACTATTTGTGCTTTACAGGCGATACAAGGGGGCTACTGGCAGAATTGCTCGGCAAGAGCTCAGGCACTTGCGGCGGTATTGGAAGCAGCCAGCATCTTTGTCGTGATAATTTTTTCTCCAATGGCATACAGGGGGGGATTATGCCGGTTGCTGCGGGTTATGCCCTTGCCAATAAATTGAGAGGGGGTGATGAAATTGGAATTGTTTTCATTGGAGACGGCACCTTGGGTGAAGGCGTCTTGTATGAAACAATGAATATTATTTCGAAATGGAAAATACCCTTGTTGATCGTTTGTGAAAACAATAGTTACGCACAATCAACACCGCAGAGTTTAAACTTGTCTGGCGAAATAATTTCCAGACCTTCTGCATTTGGTATACAAACATATGAAGGGGATACATGGAATCCCGAAGTTCTATTGTCAAAAGCAAAAGAAGCGATAGATTTCGTGAGAATTGAATCAAAGCCAGCCTTTTTCCTCGTGGAAACGTATAGATTAAATGCGCATTCGAAAGGAGATGATGATCGAGAGATAGCTGAATTGGATCATTTTAGAAAGATAGACTATCTGAATAAGTTCAAGGACGAGTCGCCTGAATATTATTCATTATATAAAAATGCGATAGATATAGAAATTGAAGGGATGGTAGCTGAAATTCTAAAGGAAGGCGAAACTTCTTTGGATCAATACTTCATTCCAGACACTTCCATAACAGATGATCGATGGCAGCCACTTTCGCCGATCAACAAAAGGCAGGTAGAACTTTTAAACGCTTTCTTCCATGATTGTATGTCGTCGGACGATAAAGTTGTAATGCTGGGGGAAGACATTCATTCCCCATATGGCGGCGCATTCAAAGTGACAAAGGGATTGTCGACCAGTTTCCCAGATCGTGTTTTCACCACACCGATATCTGAAGCGGCTATAACGGGGATTTCCAATGGGCTTGCATTAAATGGGTTTAAGCCGTTTGTAGAAATAATGTTTGGCGACTTTATAACACTTGCATTCGACCAGATTGTAAATCATGCTTCGAAGTTTCGGCACATGTTTAATGGGAAAGTAAATTGTCCGGTAGTAATAAGAACGCCGATGGGCGGTAGACGTGGATATGGTCCGACCCATTCCCAAACGCTTGACAAATTCCTCATAGGTATTGACAATGTTAAAACAGTAGCGATAAATACTTTTTTTGATCCAGGTTTGGTTTATTCGGCTATCCACAAGCAAACTGATCCAGTTATTGTTATAGAGAATAAAGTAGATTACGGGAAGAAAATTTTTCAGCAAAAACTACCTCGTTTTACGGCCTTAATGAATAATCAGGATTTTCCTGTTGTGCACTTACGTCCGGCTGTAGCGGCACCGACCATTACTATAGTCGCGTATGGCGGTATGGCCGACATCGTGGCGACGCTATTGGAGGATATTTTTGAGAATGCTGACTTAATACCCGAACTCATTATTCCGACACTAATATCAGCGCTTCCCATAGACTTAATTCTTTCATCTGTGAAAAGAACTGGTCGATTGTTAGTAATCGAAGAAGGTAGCCAGTATGGAGGTATTGGTAGTGAGTTAGGCGCGTCGTTATCAGAGAAAGGTGCTGGCGCATTTAAGTTTAAGAGAATAAGCGCATTTCCGGTACCTATACCTTCAGTCAAATCGCTGGAGTTGACCGTATTGCCGGAGAAAGAGCGAATCATTGACGAAATAACCCGTAGTTTTTCATAATGGCATTATTAAGAGAAATATTAGTACCTCTACTGGCAGTAAATGATACTACATTAACTGTTCAAGAACTAACGCGGAACAATGGTACTGCGGTGGCTGCTAGCGATGTCATCCTAATTCTGGAAACTTCAAAAACCACCTTCGACGTCGAAGCAGGTGTTGATGGTTTTGTTCAATATCTATGTGAAGCTGGTCGAGACTATGAGGTGAATGAGTTAATTGCCAGGATTTATACAGAAGTGAGTGAAACTGAGTTAAAGGAAAAAACAGACTTGAAAAATGGTGCAGTGGATCTGCCTATGGGGGCCGACCAAAGGCTAACTGCCTGGCAAGGTGAATCAGTGTTTTCATTTCGCGCTCTTGAACTGCTTGGGCAATACAATTTGTCTAAACAACTATTTAATGGCATTGATTTTATAGATAGTATACAAGTATTGAAAAGAGCAGGCGTTTGGACAGATATAGCATCGAATAATTCAGTTAATAGCGAACAAGCGCAAGTCAAGGAGAATTTGCCTCCGATACCATTTGTACGCAAAAAAATTTCTAGATCAAAAAGAACAGAAATAGAAAACCTCGGGCATATTCAACAATGGGGCTTGACAAGTACAATTAATACCTCAATTGATACAACAGGACTATATCAATCATTAAATAGCTCTTTACGGGTAATTAAAAATTCACTTTTACCCATTATCATTTATGAGGTAGGGCGACTCTTAATGAAATATAGGCCTCTAAACGCATTTTTTGAAGATGGGTACTTGCACGAATATGAGGTAATTAATTTGGGCTTTGCAGTAGATATTGATAAAGGACTTAAGGTTTTAGCAATTAAATCGGCCGATAGATTAGATATCAAGGAGATAGAAAATCAAATTATATCATTATCAGAAAAGTACATTGAAGATCGAATTGAAGTCGACGATATGTCAGACATCACATTTACAATTACTGACTTATCTGGAGAAGGCGTTGATTTCTTCAAGCCGCTAATCAACAAACGAAATTCTTCTATATTGGGCATTTCATCTCGTGATCATAAACTTGAACGCGTAGTTTTAAGCCTTACTTTTGATCATCGAGCTACTGAAGGTAAATATGTATCTCAATTCCTTGGCATGCTGAAGGAAAGGATAGAATCTTATAGGGCGGATTTTAGTTTGGTAAAGCGCGATGTGCGCTGCTACAAATGCAGCAATTCTATGGCTGATGATTTGTGTGCAATGGCATTCATGAAGTGCCTCACACCATCTGGTCATGACGGATTTATTTGCCAAAGTTGTTTAAACGGATTTTAATGGAAGACAAGCTTAAGGAGATTATAAGTGGCTATCTAAAGATACCAGTATCCGAAATATCGACTGCAACGCGAATTGATCGATCAGCAGTAGGGAATTCTATTTACCTACATAGAATGTATGGTCGAATTGCAGAAGCGGGTTATAACCTGAACGACTATGCCGATATACTCAATTTTGGGGAATTGCTTTCAAGGTTGCAAGGAAAATCCGTTGCTAAGGTTACGCCAAAAGAGGAAGTTGTGCCTGGAAATGGAGTTGGTGTAGATATAGAAGAAATCGGAAACATGCCAGTAGTGGCTGATTTTAGAGCTGATGGATTCTACACCGTTAATTTTTCATCTGAGGAGATTGCCTATTGCATACTGCAGAATAATCCATATGCGTCTTTTGCCGGCATTTTTGCAGCTAAAGAAGCCATCGTGAAAGCAAATGGCGCGTATCGTAAAAGCGGATTTCGCGAAATTGTTATTGGCCATGACCAATTTGGAAAGCCGGTGAAAAATGGATTTCAACTTTCTATTTCTCATACAGAAACTGTCGCTATAGCGGTTGCTGTTGAAGAAAGGGGGATGGTAGCAGTGAACGGGCGGTTGCAAGGAGAAAGCGTGACGGTTAATAAAGGGAATTTTGGTGCTAAAGGTCTTTGTTTTCTCGCCGGTGTAATAATATCTTTTTTAGTCTTTTATTTTATTTGGCCTGGCAGGTGAGAATATCTATTATAACGGCTACTTTCAATAGTCAGCATACAATTGCCGACACGATGAATAGTATTGGTATGCAGGCTTATCCTGATGTAGAGCATATTATAGTCGATGGATGTTCAACGGATAATACCCTGGCTATCGTTTCAAATTTTTCTCATAACTATAAGTTAGTGAGTGAAGAGGATAAGGGCTTATATGATGCGATGAACAAAGGTATTTCCATGGCTTCTGGCGAGGTTGTGGGTATTTTGAATGGCGATGATTTTTACACAAAAAGCGATGTGCTTTCAAAAGTTGCAGACCTGTTTATGAATCCCGCGGTTATGTGCGTGTATGCTGATCTTGATTATGTTGACAAAAACGATATTTCAAAAGTAGTTCGTCGGTGGCGCGCAGGCGCTTACAGTTCCCAAAAATTCTTTTACGGGTGGATGCCTCCTCATCCCACCTTTTTTGTAAGAAGAAATCTATACGAGAAATATGGGCAATTCGATTTGAGATTCAAATCAGCCGCCGACTATGAGCTAATGCTACGTTTTTTGGTGAAACATGAATTACAGGCGACTTATTTACCAGATGTGATTGTGAAAATGCGAACAGGCGGTCAAAGCAATGTTTCGATTCGAAATCGCTGGCGTGCAAATCGGGAAGATCGACGGGCCTGGGATGTCAATGGGCTAACACCCTACTTTTTTACGATCCCACTAAAGCCTTTGCGGAAACTCATTCAGTTCCTGGTTTAATCAGGCATTTCATGCTTGCTAGCAATCAGAATGAATGCCCCTGACTCTTTTACTTGTGATATTTTCTTCAACTGACCTTTTAATGGTTCGTATAAAATGTAGCCAAAGTTCAAAAGCGTTCTTTGCGCATCTCCGGCTTTAAGGCCATTTGCTTGGTTTTCAGCCCAGTCTAAAAACTCAAAAATAATTACGGGTGCATTATCTGTACTTAATATTTGTCGCCCGCCCCTGAAAACATAGTCTTCAAATCCTTCTACATCAATTTTAATTACATCGATCTTGTTAATATTGTTAAGTGCGCATAAAGTATCGAGCGTAATTGTTTGAACCATTACAGCTTTCTTCGTAAAGACAGGCGAAAGCGACCCCTTGCCGAATTTATCTTCCGGCGAGTAAAAGCTTAAGGTTTGATCGTCTTCATTGAACAGGGCCTTGTTATAAATGGAGATTCTAGACGCTAAACCATTGGTTGACACATTCTTCTCTAGAATTGCAAACAACCAGGGCGCAGCTTCAACGGCTATGATTTTTACATTCTCAAGTCGTTTTGCAACCGGTAGCAGGATAGCGCCAATATTTGACCCTAAATCGAAGAATACGCCGTCTTTTGGAAGAAATTCGCAGATGAAATCAATTGTTTCTTGCTCATACACCCCATTAGCAAAAATATCAAAGGCGATATTTTCTTTTAAATTCGGCACTAAATAGTTGATGCCGTACCTGCCTTTTAACTGAGTTTGGGTTGCAGACTCTATTTTTTGTTTAAAGAGGAAATGGAGCAATCTTTTTTTCCCTCTAAAGTTTGGCAGATATCGCACAATATTTTGAATCATAATGTAGCAAGAATAGAATGAATTGGTTTTTGTCTTTTTTAATAGGCATTCAAAGTAAAGGTATAGAAGTCTAAAGTAACTATCTTCGCATCTTATATTTTTCTATGTCTAAAGTTGCACTCGTAACAGGCGTTACCGGACAGGACGGCGCCTACCTTACCGAACTCCTACTTGAAAAAGGGTATTTTGTTCACGGTATCAAAAGACGCGCGTCGCTCTTTAATACCGATCGCATCGACCACCTCTACCAAGACCCGCACGATAAACAAGTGCGACTAAAACTCCACTACGGCGACCTCACCGATAGCACCAACCTCATTCGCATTATCCAGGAAACACAGCCCGACGAAATTTATAACCTCGCGGCCATGAGCCACGTGCACGTGAGCTTTGAAGAGCCTGAATATACGGCCAATGCCGATGGCATCGGTACGTTGAGGATATTGGAGGCGGTTCGCTTGCTGGGACTCACGAAAAAAACAAAAGTGTACCAGGCTTCCACCAGCGAACTCTATGGATTGGTGCAAGCCGTTCCACAAAGCGAAACCACGCCCTTCTATCCCCGAAGCCCCTATGCTGTGGCAAAGCTGTATGCCTATTGGATCACGGTCAATTATCGGGAGGCCTATAATATGTTTGCAGTAAATGGTATTCTGTTTAACCACGAATCGCCGTTAAGAGGCGAAACCTTTGTAACCAGAAAAATTACCCGCGCCGTTGCCAAGATTGCGCTAGGCCTGCAGGATAAACTTTACCTCGGTAACCTCGATGCCCAGCGCGACTGGGGTCATGCCAAAGACTATGTGGAAGCCATGTGGCTGATCCTGCAACAGGAAAAACCCGAAGACTTTGTTATTGCTACCGGCGTCACCACCCGCGTGCGCGATTTTGTGCGCATGGCATTCAAAGAAGTGGGCATCGAACTCGCCTTCAAAGGCAAAGAGGATACGGAAACCGCCGTTGTTGTGTCTTGCAGCAACCCCGACTTTCAATTGGAAACCGGTAAGGAAGTGGTCTGTGTTGACCCGCGTTACTATCGCCCTACCGAAGTGGAATTGCTGATCGGCGACCCCAGCAAAGCCAACAACAAACTGGGCTGGAAACCCAAATACGACCTGCCTGCCCTGGTACAGGAAATGGTAGCTGCCGATGTAGAAGCTTTCCGCAAAGAAAAGCTACTCGCTGAAAGCGGTTACTATGTGAAGAATCAATACGAGTAAACAGATGGAAAAACAGGCTAAAATTTATATCGCCGGCCATCGTGGCATGGTGGGTTCAGCCATTCATCGGAAACTCACCAAAGAAGGATTCGTCAATATCATAACCTGCACGTCAAAAGAACTCGACCTGCGCAACCAGCAGGCCGTGCAGGATTTTTTCGCCGCCGAAAAACCCGACTACGTGTTTTTGGCGGCTGCCAAAGTAGGCGGCATTCTCGCTAACAATACCTACCGCGGAGAATTTTTGTACGATAACCTGAGCATCCAAAACAACGTTATTCATTTTTCTTATGTCAATAACGTACAAAAACTGATGTTCCTGGGCTCATCGTGCATTTATCCCAAACTGGCGCCGCAGCCACTCAAAGAAGAATACCTTCTCACTGGTGAATTAGAACCCACCAACGAGCCCTACGCCATTGCCAAGATCGCAGGCATCAAACTCTGCGATGCCTATCGGGCGCAATATGGCTGCAATTTTATTTCGGCCATGCCCACCAATCTCTATGGGCCGAACGATAATTATGACCTGAACAATTCGCATGTACTGCCGGCCCTGATTAGGAAATTTCACGAAGCGAAAATAAACGGCGATAAACAGGTGGTCATCTGGGGAACCGGTAAACCTTTAAGAGAATTTCTGCATGCCGACGACCTGGCCGATGCCTGTTACTACCTGATGCAGCATTACAATGAGCCCGGCCTCGTAAATATTGGTGTTGGCCATGATATCTCTATCGGAGACCTGGCCATACTGGTAAAAAAGATTGTCGGTTACGAAGGCGACATTGTGCATGACCTGAGCAAACCCGATGGCACGCCGCGCAAACTGATGGATGTATCAAAACTACATTCGTTCGGCTGGCAGGATACCATTTCATTAGAAAACGGCATTACAGAAGTATATAAAGTTTATAGCAAGGCGAATAGCTGAATATGTGTGGAATAGCAGGTATTATTGAGTTTGGAAACCGGCCGGTAGATGAATCGAAGCTGCGCGCCATGAACAATTGCATGGCGCACCGCGGCCCCGATGCCGATGGTTTTTTCCTCGAGAAAAATTACGGCCTGGCGCACCGGCGACTGAGTATTCTCGACCTCTCCACCTCGGCCAACCAGCCTTTTTCGGATAGTGCTAACCGCTATATCACCGTGTTCAACGGCGAACTGTACAACTACCGCGATGTACAGCAAAAAATGCCCGAACATCATTTCAACACCACCAGCGATACCGAGGTATTGATTGAATGGTTTGCCCGACGGGGTATGGAAGGCATTCCTGATTTCAGTGGCATGTTTGCCTTTGCGATGGTCGACCGGCAAACAGGCAATACCACCCTGGTGCGCGATCGCTTTGGCGTAAAGCCTTTGTACTATTACCAGGACGAGCACCGGCTGATCTTTGCTTCAGAAATAAGGGCCATCCTGGCCACCGGCTATGTAAAATCATCGCTCGATCCCGTGGGTCTGCGTTCTTATTTCCGGTACCAGTCGGTCGCTTCACCGGGCACTTTATTAAAAGGCATCAAACAACTGCCCGCCGGGCATTTTCTCGAAATAAAAAATGCGCCGTTCGCAAAAAATGACGGTGCCGACAGCAAGGGCAGCACCGACAACAGTGTTCGCGTTGAACTGAAACAATGGTATTCCATCCCCAGTACCGGCGCCGCGGCTGATTTTTCAAACGCTGATACGGTGAAGAAAAACATCCGACAACTGCTGGAGCAGGCAGTAGAAAAAAGACTGGTGAGTGATGTACCCGTGGGCGCTTTTTTATCGGGCGGCATCGATTCTTCATTGGTAGTGGCGCTGATGGCGCGGACCAGCAGCCAGCCGGTAAACACCTTCAATATCTGTTTCAAAGAAGAAGAGTTCGACGAATCGAAATGGGCCAATATGGTGGCACAGAAATACCATACCAATCACCGCGCCATCGAAATGAAGCCCACACATTTTTTGGACGAACTGATGAACGCGCTAAACGCGATGGATAGTCCGTCGGGCGATGGCATCAACTCCTATGTTGTCTCCAAAGCTGTACGCCAGCAGGGCATAACCGTGGCGCTCAGCGGCATTGGAGGCGATGAACTGTTTGCGGGTTATCCCTTTTTTCCTACCTACCTGAAAATACAGCAACGTGCGCAAATCTGGGACAATACCACCGTGCTGCGCCAGGTATTTGGCAAAATGATGGAAGTGAACAATCGCCTCAACCTGTCTAAAATCAAGACCCTGCTGGAAGCAAAAAAAAGCAATATCGCCTGGTTGTACCCGGTATTCAGGCAGGTGTTGCCCGATAGTATTCCCGATGCCGTACTCGATTTGCCGGCCAATGGTATGGTGCAGGAGGAGTTACTAAAACAGAAAGAAGTTATAAAGAAATTACCTCTATTGAGCCAGGTGACGGTGGCCGAGTTGATGGGCTATACGCAAAACACGCTGCTCAAAGACATGGACCAGATGAGTATGGCCGTGGGCCTCGAATTAAGAGAGCCCTTCTTTGACCATGCATTGATACAATATGTGCTGCAAATTCCTGATAGCCTGAAATTTCCCGAGACCCCGAAAAAATTGCTGGTAGATAGTCTCGCGGGACTGATTCCAGACGAAGTCATCCATCGCCCGAAAAAAGGATTCACGTTTCCGTGGAAGCACTGGATGAAAAATGAGCTGAAACCGTTTTGTACCTCAATGATACGATCGTTTGCAGGCCGGCCCGGCGTGAACAACCAGGCCCTGCTTCGCCATTGGAACGATTTCCTGCTGGAAGAAAAACAGGCCCGCTGGATGGACATCTGGTTATTTGTGGTGCTGGAGTACTGGCTGCAGAAAAATGAGATCGAATTGCACTAAGCTCCGCCAGATCGACCAGTGCCGGGATATTATCTATTTACCCGGGTTAACGTATATTTCACTGCAATTCATTAAAATTTAATTAAAGTAATGCGATAAACACAGAACTTTGTTCGGTAAGCAAACCTTATCCTGACCGAATAATATGTGTGGAATCGCCGGTATTCTTCGCTTCGATCAACAACCCGCTTCTGAGCAGGTGATCCGCGCCATGACGCGCGCTTTACAGCACAGGGGCCCCGATGCAGAAGGTATTTTTACAAAAGGTTGTTTGGCGCTGGGCCACCGCAGGCTATCCATCCTGGATACTTCGGTTGCTTCCAACCAGCCATTTGAAGACCCTACGGGTCGCTACCAAATGGTGTACAATGGCGAGCTCTATAATTTTAGGGATCTCCGCCGAAAAATTCCCGACTATCATTTTCAAACCACCGGCGATACTGAGGTATTGCTGCAATGGTTTATCCGATCCGGCAAAACTGGTCTCGACACACTGGCCGGGATGTTTGCATTCGCAGTATGGGATGCAGCAGCGCAATCGCTTTGCCTCGTTCGCGACCGGCTGGGCGTGAAGCCCCTGTATTATTATCTCGATGAGCAACAGTTGGTGTTCGCCTCTGAAATCCGCGCCATTTTGGCCGGCGGATGGGTAAAACCGGCTATAGCTACCGGTGCGCTGCACGACTATTTCCGGTACCAGTCGGTGTCTTGCCCCGATACCATGATAAAGGGCATCCGGCAGGTGCCGCCGGGCCATTTGCTGCGCATCCACAACGGGAAGGCCAGCCTCGAATCCTGGTGGGATATCAATCGCAAGCCTTCTGTTTTTGCGCCCGATAATGAGCGGCAGGTGCAGCAGGATATATTGGATCTGCTGACCCAGTCTGTCGAAAGGCGTATGGTCAGCGATGTACCGGTGGGGGCTTTTTTGTCGGGCGGTATCGATTCAAGCGCCGTGGTGGGACTGATGCGGCGCGTCAGCGGCCAGCGACCCAATACTTTTACGATTGCGTTTAAAGAAAAGGAGTATGATGAGTCGGCCTATGCGGCGATAGCTGCGCGAAAGTTCAATACCAATCACCAGGTGATTGAATTGGGTGCGGGCGACCTGCTGGGTTCTTTGGGCGATGCGCTCAACGCGATGGATTCGCCCAGTGGCGATGGCGTTAATACCTATGTGGTGTCGAAGGCGGTGAAGGCCCAGGGTATTTCGGTAGCGCTGACGGGTGCCGGGGGCGATGAGTTGTTTGCAGGTTATCCGTTTTTTCAACAGTATATGCGCTTGCGTAATCGCTCGCTGGTATGGGATCATTCGAGTCCCGTGCGCAAGCTGGTGGGCAAGACCATGGTATTGCGACCCCATTCGAAATACCGCGATTTACTGAATACGCCCAGCACCAGTATTGCCGATCTATACCCGGTGTTCAGGCAGATTATGGCGCCGGCGCTGATAGCCGAATTGGTGAGGGCGCCGTCGGTAGACCGAATCGCGGGGCAGTTGGATGCCTGGCGCAGACCGCTGGAAGATTTTCCGTTGTACAGCCAGGTGAGCATTGCCGAGCTGACCGGTTATACGCGCAATACCCTGATGCTGGATCTCGACCAGATGAGCATGGCCCATGCGCTGGAAGTGCGCGAACCGTTTTTTGACCACGACCTGGTGCAGTATGTACTGCAGGTGCCTGACAAGATCAAATCGCCCAGTTACCCCAAGCGACTGCTGGTGGAGAGCCTGGCGGGGCTATTGCCCGATGAGCTGGTGTTCAGGCAAAAGAAAGGGTTTTTGTTTCCGTGGAAAGACTGGCTGCGGAAAGACCTGCGTGCGTTTTGCCAGCGGCGGATCGAGTCGATGGCAGCGCGGTCTTTTATTGATGGCGCGGCCCTGTTGTCTTTATGGGCCGATTACCTTCGGGGCGACCAGCAGGTGAAATGGGTGGATGTGTGGTTGTTTGTGGTGCTGGAGCATTGGTTGGAGCGGAATGGGGTAGGCTGTTAGGCTTTCATGCGCCGAATGGGGGAACCGCCGTTTGCCAGCATTAATTCGTAGCTTTGACTCCTGGGTTGTTAGAACAGCCTTGATTGTAGCCCGCTTATGTTTTCCATTTTCAAGCGCAGAAAGTACCCCCTTATAGATCTGAGCGGAATAGGTGTTGATATGCACAGTCACCTGTTGCCCGGCATTGACGATGGCTCGCCCGATACCGAGACCTCTCTGTCGTTGATTGCTGGGTTGCGCGAGATGGGCTATTCCCGTTTTATTGCCACGCCGCATGTGTTGTGGGATTTGTATCGCAACGATGATGGTACCATTGAAGAGTCGCTGCGCGATTTGCAAGCCGCCCTCGTATCGGCCGATCAGCATACCCCTTTGTCTGCCGCAGCCGAATACATGATTGATGATCATTTTGCGCAGATGGTAGCCGAGAAGGCGCCGTTTCGCTGCATTACCGGAAAATTGCTGCTGGTGGAATTTTCTTTTGTGAGCCTGCCCTACGAGTGGAAGAAAATTTTCTTCGACCTGCAAATGCTGGGTTACCAGCCCGTATTGGCACACCCCGAGCGTTACACCTACCTGGCGGGTGACACAGGCATTTTCCAGGAGATAGCGGATATGGGTATTCTGCTACAGGTAAACCTCAATTCGCTAACGGGTTATTATGGCAAGGTGTCTTATAACCTGGCGATGGGGATGATTAAGCAAAAGATAGTCTCGTTGCTGGGCACCGATTGCCACCATGAGCGCCATTTGGAAGCGATGCGGAGTTCGTCGCAGTTGATGCCGGCGGTGGAGATGTTGCTGGACCAGGGACGGTTACTGAATAAGGAGTTGTAGGTGGGTTTTTGGTTTGTGGTTTATTGTTTCTGGTTTATAGTTTCTCGTTTGTGGTTTCTGGTTTGCGCGGTCACTTTGGGCGATACGTGTTAGAGTGGGTGCATTTGTCGACCTTGCGTTGTCGCTTTTACTTTTTGGATATTGGGCAATAATTTTTTGGGATGGATATATACACGATATGGGTAGCTGTTCGCCGGCGGATGGCTACTTTTTGTTTGCGCCTGCGCGGGGTGAAAATCGGCAAGGGCAGCGTGGTTGGTCTGCGGGTGGATATTCCCTTTAATCCTTCGCAGGTAGAGATTGGCGCCCGCTGTTTTATTTCAGATGGGTGTACGTTTTATTGCAATAACCACAATGGGAAAAAGGCGCGGATTGTTATTGGGGATGATGTTGTCATCAATAAGTCGGTGGTGATTGATTGTGCGGAGCTCGTTGAAATCGGGGCTGGATCGCGGATTGGTGTAGGTGTGTTTATTACCGATCATCAGTATGATTTTCATTCCAAAAAAACATTAACTGAAAGCACGATTGTCACCGCCGAGATATCGATTGGTAAAAACGTGTACATCGGAGCTAATTCGACTCTACTCGGACGAGTATTTATCCCCGAAAATACAGTAATTGCAGCGGGGTCCAGGTTGGATATCTAGCGCCAACAATTATTGTCGATTTATTCCCCGGCCAATCAGGGAAGTGGGTATTTTATAAAACATGATCGATCTCTTTTAACGCTATAAACATTCAGGCAAATTATATTCCCATTAAAAGAAATAGAAACCCGATACTACCGCAGTGATTGATTCTTCCGGTTCCTCAAGAAATATGAGTAAAAATCTAAGACAGCCTTGGAATTTTCCGTTTTAAACTGTAGTCTTGTTCAGTATTTTGCCCATTCTATCCTCCCATCCTAAATCGCCCGGTTACGGGCGGGAATTTCCGACAAATGTTTATTGAAAACCATAGCATGACAGAGTGACTTGGCCGCATTTTCGTGACTGAGGAAAGCGAAGCTCTGCCTTACTGTGTATTTATTTTTTTTTACTTAGTCATTAAGATAAGACTTTTGCCGCCGGCTTGTAGTTGATGCGTCGGTAAAGAAAAAATATGGGAAAGAAAAATAATACGGGAGACAACAGTGTGATTGAGCTCCTTTTCTACAAATTCCTGCCTTATTGGCCGCTATTTGTGATTCTCACTGCATTGTCGGTGGGACTGGCAATATTTTTTACCAGGGAAGTGCCTCCCATCTATACCACTGCCGCATCAATCATTATACGCGACGAACGAAAAGGCGTGGAAACCACTTCGGCCCTCGAATCTGTGAACTATTACAGTTCCAAACAAATAGTAGAGAATGAAATCGAGATACTCCGGTCAAAAGACATTCTCTTAAGGGCTATTAATAGATACCATCTAAATGCACTGGTGAGCACGAAAAAGCTGCTTGCTTCTCGCGCCGCCTTCCAGACATCGCCAGTAATGATTGAATTAAAAACGCCCGATGCGATCAGGAACCTGGTGAAGGGCAGTTTCGTGGTGAGAGCTTCGGGAAGGGAGATCCAAGTCGCCGGAATGACCTATCCCGTTGATAAATGGTTAAAGACAAGCGGTGTTGAGATGAGGTTTGTTCCCAATCCATACTATACCGGGGATAATCAAACGGCGTTTGAATTTGCCCTTTTGCCTGCGGCAACGGCGGTAGAGGCACTGAAAAACAGGCTGGTGGTCGCCAGTGCGAATAAGTTGTCTACGGTAATTGAAATCGTTCTGAACGACGAAGTTCCTCTTCGCGCAGAAAAAATTGTAAATTCTATCATCGAAGAATACAATAGTGACAAGCTGAACGCCAAAAAGAACCTGGCATTAAATACCCTGAAACTTATCCAGGATAGAATCAGCGGCGTTGAAAAGAGCCTTGACTCGATCGACGGGAATGTTCAGTCTTATAGAACCGCCCGTGTTGCCGTGAACCTGGACGAGCAAACCAAATCATATATTCAGAATATGGGCGAAACCGATAAGAAGCTGAATGAGCTTAATATGCAGCTGGCGGTTTTGAATAATCTGGACAGTTATATAAGAGATAAAGACGCTTCAACTGATTTGGTGCCTTCGCTCATACCGGGCAACGACAACGGCGTAAATACCCTGCTCACCAGGCTTGTGGAAGCTGAGGTTAAATATGAAAATCTCCAGAAAACAACGGCTGTTAACAGCCCGCTGATGTTATCGCTGAAAAATGAGATTGAAAAACTGAGAAAAGTTATCGCCGATAATGTCAATACCCAGCGAAAGAGCCTTACAGTAGCAATTGGAAACCTGTCTAAATCTAATTTAAGCTATAAGTCTTATTTGGAGAACATCCCGCAACAGGAACGGGATCTTCTTGATGTAAACAGACAAAGAGATACTAAACAGTCGCTTTACGATTATCTTCTTCAGAAAAGAGAGGAGACAACGCTCTCGCTGGCATCGATGGAAAATGATAAAAATATCATTGACCATGCCAGGTCGTCTGTTAAACCAGTCTTCCCCAAGCTTTCCGTTTTTGTGGTAATAGGGTTGTTGGCGGGAGTTCTCCTTTCTATACTTTCTGTACTGATCAAGGAAAATATTAGCAAGAAAATATTATTTACAAAAGACATCGAAAGATTAACCGCCGTTGAGGTCATTGCTGAGTTGCCTAATTTCGGCAAGATCAAAGGCGAGTCGGAGCCAATCAGGCGTCGGATTATTGCTGAGCATTTCAATGCTTTGAGGCAGAAGGTGATCAAGAAGCTGAAAGCGGATCAGAAAGTGCTCCTTATTACATCTTCCATCGCGGGAGAAGGCAAGAGTTTTGTCTGTGCAAATCTGGCAAGAAGTTTTTCCAAAACCGGACGGAACGTCTGCATAGTTGATTTTGACCTGTATGCGCCAAAGCTGACCGAAATGTTTTCACTGACGGGACAAAAGGGGCTGTCTGAATACTACAGAACAGATTCGCCGGCTGCGATCATTGACTGTATTCATAGCGGCGCTGCGCCGAACCTTTATGTGATTCCGGTAGGAGCGAACCCGGGTGATTTGATTGACAACCTCAAAGATGCGGCCATGGATGAATTATTTGCCTTTTTGAAAAAACGGTTCGATTTGGTTATTGTAGATACCCCGCCAACCCTTCCTGTTGCCGATGCGCTTTCGCTGGCTGATCGATCAGACCTGAATTTGTTTATCTCCAGGCATGGTATCACACCAAAAAATGCCTTGCGGAAGTTTGATGAAGAAGCTGCGGCAAACCTATATAGCCAGCCGTTTATTGTATTTAATGGCGTTGAATCGAGAGGTGTACTTCAAAAATGGTCAGGGTATGGATATGGATATGGGTACACCCTGCAGAAGACCGGTATGTATGGTGCATATACAAGAGTGTGATCTATGCTGGTAACCAAAATACTGACTGCTTTAAGTTTACTTAGCTTTATACTGTATGTCTTATTTAGCAAAGAACGCAGTTCCTTTGTTTCCAGGTATTTATTATACGTATTTGCGATTTTCCCTTTTTTAGGATTTCGTGTTTCTCCGGTGGAGATGGGTGGCCTGTCTGTTTTCGATGCATTGACCTTTATATCAGTGCCTGTATTCCTTTTTCGGGAAAAATGGAAAAAAGGCTTCCGATCCGGCTATTTTGTCGTTGCCGGTTTCTTTTATCTCCTAGTCTTCCTGGGGGGATTGACCTCTGAATTCCCCCAGATATCTTTCGTGGAGTCATTAAAATATCTCACTGTACTGATCTTTACAGGCTGTTTATTGTACCAGCTATGGGTGGATACCGATTTTGTTTTTGAGGTTCTCAAGAAATTGAGAATTTCGGCTGTTTTCGCTATTGTTTTTCTGATACTTCAAATGATCATGGGCCTCAAGTTCTCTTTTTTCGAACCGTCGGGCAATGCATATTTATTCGACGCCCAAATCCGGTACCCAGGCATGTTCACTGATCCCCAACAGAACGCCCAATACCTGGCTATGTCGTCTTTTCTTTTTCTCGCCGGCTACCACCACCGTGAGAATGTCATTATTCGGTTTTTGCTTTTTGCAGCATTGTTGCTGGCCATATTTTTCACGGGAGTGCGTGCCGCTTTTTTGGGTGTGATTGTGGGTATCGCCGTGCTGTCTTTGTTCGGCAGGTCAAAATTTCGCGTTGCCGCCTTAGCAGCTTTAATGGCCGGTTCTGTTGTATATTATTTTTTCGGGAATTCTATTGTATTGTTTAACCGCGAAATATCGGCGGGCGAGATGGGTGATATCCGCTTCGAATATTGGCGGGCTGCCATTCAATTATTTAATACCCATATTTTGATGGGAATAGGAGTGGGCAACTACCAGCCGTTTGTATCTTTTTTTGACCAGAATCAATACTGGGAGTCGTTTGGAGAGTTCGAATATATTGTTCACCCCGAAAGCGGCTATTTGAAGTTGCTGGTCGAACTGGGCATAATCAGCTCTACGATATTTCTTTTTCTTTTGTTGGAGCCTTTGTTGCTGTCGGTCAGGATATGGTTCCAGGCCGCATCGGAAAAGAAGGAATTAGTGCTTGTGCTGGCATCTGCGCTGCTTTGCTGGATGGTATCTTTTGTGACCGTATTCTCGTTTGCCGACGCAAGGATCATGCTCATGGTAGCAACTTTGTCGACCATATTGCATTCTGTTTCCCAATACAATAACACAGAGAATGCTTAAGCTGGCGCTTACGGGCTCCATATCTACAATAATGCAGAACATTTTATTGACTGTGTTTTTTGTGATCCTGGCCCGTGTGTACCAGCCCGTGGAGTTTGCTCAATACCTGACAGGCAATTCTCTTTACCAGTTGTTTGCAGCGTTGTCGACGCTGGGGTTGGGTCAGTGGTTTTCGAGGGAAATATTGCAGCAAGACAACTCACTGCTGCTAATGCAGAAGTATTTTAAGGTTCAGCTATTGCTGGGCATTGTCGTTTATCTGTTGTCGGGGCTGGCTGTTTTCCTGCTCTACAGAACGTACCCCCTGTCGGTTGTTTGCCTGCTGTGCTGCTCAAATATCATGGTCGATAACTGGATTGACGCATTCAAGAATCTAAATGTCGCAACGGAAAACCAAAAGAGGAATTTCTCTATACTTTTAATAGATGCTTTTGTAAGATGCCTGCTGGCGGGAATGTTGCTTATTGCACCGGTGAATGTAATGTGGCTTTGTCTAGTCTTACTGGGTGTACGCTTGTCTACTTTGGTGCTGTTTTATAGATACGGCGGATTTAACAGCAAGTGGCTTGCCGACATTCTGAAAGCCAGGATAACATTTTTCAATATCCGTGAACTTGTGCTGAAGAATTTCTATTTCGCAGTGATCGGTGGCATCTCGGTAGTGTACTGGCGAAGCGGGAATATTGTCGTTTCAAAGCTTCTGGAACCGATCGACCTGGCTTATTTTGAAATAGCGTTTAAGGTTTTCGTACTTTTCCAGGTATTCCCACTGATCTTTTCTTCAGTGGTCTTTCCCAAGTTCGTAGCAAATATCAGGGATGGCGACAGGTCGGGCTTATTTTCCCTGTATAGAAATACATACCTGTTGTATCTGGGTTTCGGTATTTGCGCCTATACTTTTGTCTACCTTTTAGCAGATACGTTTGTTCCGCTGGCCTTTGGGAAAACATATACCTATGCCGCTCACTATGTGAAGATTATGCTGCTGGTGATTTTGTTCTTTCCAACTGCATTTCTGCAGGCCAATCTACTGGTGGCATTAGGCAGGGAGCGCGATGACATGGTCATTAACCTGGTGACCCTGGTCGTTTACGGACTGTCAATACTTATGGGGTTCCAGTATGCAAGGAGCCTGGAAGTAATAGTCTATTCTATTGTTTTTTCGTGGATACTGTTTCATCTTATACAGGACATCTACCTGCTTAGGGCTGGTTTTACAGATATTCGGTCGATGCTTGTATCAAACGCTTTGATATTGGGGTGGATCTTCACTCTTTACTTTTCGGAAAGATTGTTTAGTAAGATATATCTAAGTGTTTTTTTGGGGATTGCGCTGGGTGCCGTGCTGATATCGGGGAGAAACAGGATCAGAAATATGTTTGGCTAAGATTAGATCTTTTCATTAAAATATGCTTTAATGACAATTGGTATTTTGGGCACAAGAGGAATTCCTAACTACTATGGCGGATTTGAACAGTTTGCAGAATACCTTTCTGTAGCCTTGGTAAGGCGTGGTTATGAGGTATATGTTTATAACTCAAGCCTACACCCATACCAGAGTTCGGAATGGAACAGCGTGAACATAATTCATTGTAAGGACTATGAAGATCGTTACAATACCGCCGGCCAGTTCATTTATGACCTTAATTGTATCAAAGATGCTAACAAGCGAAAGTTTGATATAATCTTGTTGCTGGGGTATACCAGTAGTAGTGTTTGGGGTAAAATGCTAGATAAGAAAAGGACTATTGTTATACAGAATATGGACGGACTGGAGTGGAAACGCCAGAAATATTCTTTCCTGGTTCGGTTTTTCCTGAAACACGCCGAAAGATGGGCGGTTAAACATGCCGATTATTTGATTGCCGATTCAATAGGCATCCAGAAACACATAAGGGAACGGTTTAACCGGCATGCGATTTATATTCCCTACGGTGCAATACCCTTTAGTAAACCGGATATAAATGCTCTTAAATCTTTCGGGCTTCTACCAAGTTCTTATAACCTGCTGATCGCCAGAATGGAGCCTGAAAACAGTATCGATGTTATCTTGGAAGGAATGGTAAAAAGCAAGGCCCAGACCCAGTTCCTGGTTATAGGGAGAACTGACAATAAGTATGGCCAGTATATTTACAATAAGTATGCTCATGATAAAAGAGTCAGATTTCTTGGCGGTATTTTCAACTACCAGCTGTTGAATACTATAAGGTTTTATGCGAGGCTTTATTTTCACGGCCACACAGTAGGCGGTACAAATCCCTCTCTTTTAGAGGCAATGGCCTGTCAGTCGATGATTGCTGCCCACAGGAATATTTTCAACTCGTCCATTCTTGACGACGATGCCTTTTATTTTGATAATGCCGAAGAAGTGGCGGCATTGCTTGATAGTGATTTTGTGGGGACCGAGTACGAGAAATCGTGTACCGAAAACAATCTTCAGAAAATACGTGAAATATACTCGTGGGAGATCATAAACAATAAATACGACCATCTATTCTCCAGCTTAACGTCCACAGTCGTAAAATCGCAGGGAGCTACGCGGAAAGCGGAAGGCCGCCAGGCCGAGCCGGGGATGTTAAAGCGCCAGTTCACCTAATTCATGGGTTAAGTTGAATTTAAAAAAATGAGTGGAAAAACCATCCTTTTTCTTCACGGTTCGAATGATTTATATGGAGCAAGCAGGGTGTTGCTGGAATCTATCGGGGTTGCCCGAAAAAATGGATATGCTGTCGTTGTTGTTCTAAGCGGTGCAGGCGTTTTGAGCGACAGACTGCTTGCCGAAGGCGTTACCGTGAGGTTCCTGAACTTGGGCATTTTGCGGCGGAAATATTTTACGCCTTTGGGGCTTATTAACAGGCTGCGAAAATTATCCAGTGCAAACAGTGTATTGCGTAAGATAGTTAGGCAGGAAAACGTTTCGCTGATTTACTCAAATACATCTGCGGTACTTATCGGGCCATTGGTTGCAAGAAGAATGGGGATCCCGCATGTGTGGCATATACATGAAATCATCTCTGGCGCTGGTGTCTTTAATAAATTGATTTCATCGGTAATGAGAATATCCCGCGGTAAAGTTATTGCCGTATCGAATGCCGTCAGCGATCACTGGAACCAGCAGCTACCCGAGCCGATCGTCCAGGTAATTTACAATGGCATGGATTATTCGCCTTTTCTATCGGGCGGGTCGTGCACAAAAGAAGAGTTGGGTTTTCCTGCTGAAAGCCTGCTGGTAGGTATGATAGGAAGGGTCAACCTTGTTAAAGGGCAGCCTTTCTTTTTGAATATTGCCGAGAAACTGCTGTCGGCCGGCACGAAGGTGAAATTTGTGCTGGCCGGCGACGCTTACCCGGGTACTGAATACCTGGAGGAAGCGCTTAATGAACGAATATCATCGTCTGCGATGCTGAAAGAAAATGTCATAAACCTTGGTTACAGAACAGATGTTCACCGGGTCATGAATGCGCTGGATGTTTATGTATTGCCTTCGGTGAAGCCCGATTCCCTGCCTACTACAGTTTTGGAAGCAATGGCGGCAGCCAAGCCCGTAGTGGCTACCCGAACCGGCGGCGCCAGTGAAATGGTACTGGAGGGGGAGACCGGCTATATGGTGGAGGCTGGTGATACAGAGGCGGCGTCGAACCGGATAACAGCTTTGCTTCAATCAGCTGACTTGCGCGCCGGCTTTGGCCGGGCCGGCCGGGACCGGGTCCTGAAATATTTTTCTAAAGAGAGATACAACATGGAAATGGCATGTGTATTCAAGGAGACGATAAAATAACAGGTATGCCGAAATTGTCGATCATTATTCCAATTTATAATAAGGCCAGGTACCTGGCAGACTGTATCGCCTCTGTACTGGCGCAAACCTACACAGACTTTGAGCTTATCTTGGTGAACGACGGATCAAAAGATGCCAGCGGAGAGATTTGCGACAAATATGCCGCCAGTGACGGCAGGATTAATGTATATCATAAGCCGAACGGTGGTGTTTCTTCTGCCCGGAATGCCGGCATTGACATGTCTTCGGGAGAATATTTGGGATTTGTTGATGCAGACGACGTGCTTGCCGGAAATATGTACGAGGTATTGATAAAAAACCTGGAGAATTTTGAAGCAGATATTTCCATCTGCGGTGTCAAACGGGTGTCGGCGGCAAATGAGTTGCACCTGAAGGTAGGAGAAGAACTTTCGGTATTAACTGCAGGCGAGGCCCTGGCTAAGTTTTTTAACGGCCTGATCCTGATGAGCACATATGAGAAAGTGTTCAGGCGTGCAGCGGTTGACCAGATCAGGTATGAACCGCCATTGTATGAAGATACCTATTATAATTTTCAAGCCATTTTGGCATCAAAAAAAATCGTTGCGGCCCCTGAAATGCTATACCTGTACATGATCAGGGAGAACTCGAGTAGTATGGCGCCGTTTAATCAGCAATATATGAATACCCTGCAGTTGTCTAACCGAATGATCGGCGATTGTGAAGCGGTTTCGCCTGAACATGTAACCGACGCGCGGCTGTTTTCCTTTAACCAGCATATGTTTGTTTTGAACCTGCTGCTGGTATCGTCTGTAGACAAGTATCCCGCAGACTATGCTATAGTCCGGAAAAATTTGCGGGCATTTGATTCTTTCTATTGGGGTGAAAAGCGTATATCAGCAAAATATAGGTTCGGTTATCGCCTTTTTTTGGTCTCGCCTCGAATATATTCCTGGCTGGTGAACTTCTACGGCCTGCTGATAAAATCGGAGCATATTGTCAGGCGTAATAAAGAAAAAAACGGGTGATGTATGCTGTTTAATTCACTTTCCTATTTCCTGTTTCTGCCGGCTGTATTTTTATTGTATTGGCTTGTTTTTAATAGATCGGTTTCTACCAGAAATTTATTTTTGATAGTTGTCAGCTATTTTTTTTATGCCTGCTGGGACTGGCGCTTCCTATTCCTGTTGGTGTTTTCGACCCTCCTGGATTATTTTTCGGGTCTTAAAATAGAGGCTTGTACAACCAGCTTTTCCCGTCGTATGTGGCTGTGGATCAGTATAGGCATTAACCTGGGTTTGCTGCTGACATTTAAGTACTTTAACTTTTTCATTGATTCTTTCAATAGTCTGCTTTCCCAATTGAGGCTTCCTGTCAGCCATTGGAGTTTAAAAGTGATCCTGCCGGTAGGTATATCATTCTACACATTCCATGGTCTCTCGTACGTAATTGATATTTATTACAGGCGTATTCGGGCGGAAAGGAATTTTGTTACATACTCGCTCTTTGTGAGCTTTTTTCCGCTGCTGGTTGCCGGTCCGATTGAACGTGCAACACATTTGCTGCCGCAGCTGAGAGAGCCGAGGAAATTCAATTATGAAATGTCTGTCGACGGGCTTCGGCAGATACTGTGGGGGCTGCTGAAGAAAGTTGTTATCGCTGACAAATGCGCAGAATTCGCTGACCCGATATTTAACAATTTTACTGGTTACGGAGGCTCTACTTTATTCGCTGGTGCTGTTCTTTTTTCGGTGCAGATCTACTGCGACTTTTCGGGGTATACCGATATCGCGACGGGATCAGCAAAGCTCTTGGGCTTTAATCTTCTCCGGAACTTCAATTACCCTTATTTTTCCCGCAGTATAGCCGAATTCTGGCGACGCTGGCATATTTCTTTGTCATCCTGGTTCCGCGATTATGTATACATCCCCTTGGGCGGAAGCAAGGGAGGTAAATTTAGAACCGTAAGAAATACTTTCGTTATCTTTTTATTGAGCGGGTTCTGGCATGGCGCAAACTGGACCTTTATCTTTTGGGGCCTGTTAAATGCCCTGTATATTCTCCCGTCGGTTTTCGGAGGATCGAACAGGCAGTATTTGGATATTATTGCCGCTGATAAGAGATATCCTACAGCAAAGGAGGCGCTTTTGGTTGTCAGGACCTTCCTGCTGATCTTGATCGCCTGGGTATTTTTCAGATCGGAAACTCTATCGCAGGCATTTAGTATTGTAGGACGGATGTTTTCCCGTTCTTTTTTTGAGGCGCCTCTGCTTCCGAACAAGGCAATCCTATTATTGGCTTGTATTCCGCTCTTCTTTCTTGTAGAATGGCTGGGCCGGCGCGATGAATATGCCATTCAGCGCCTGTCTTTGAACTGGTCGACATACTGGCGGTGGACGCTATACCTTTTCTTCAGCAGCCTGGTCATTTACTTTCTGGGATCAAAAAATTCATTTATATACTTTCAGTTCTGAATAATGTTCTACATATTCTTAAAAAGGGCGGCTTTTTTTGCCGGTTTACTGGTTGTTTTTTTGGTCGGGGGTTACTATGTGACGTCTGCATTGAATGCAGGCAACCGGAATTTTGTTTTACAGAATGGTGCCAGGTATTTGCTTGTCGGGCATTCGCATACTGCCTGCGCCGTAGACCCCGCTATTGCAAAATCTGTAGCTAATTTTTCAGCGTCGGGAGAGAGCTACCTGTATATGGGGGCCAAGGTCAGGAAGTTTGTTGAAGCGAACGGCAGCCTGAAATCTGTCATTATTGCCATTAGTAACAATTCGGTTTCAAAAGAGTTAGACCCATGGGTGGCCAGCGATTTCTTCTTAGGGTACTTTATGCCCAGGTATTATCCGCTGATGTCCCAGCCGGAAAAAGACACTTTATTCCGGGAAAATAAAAGTGGGTATATATATTCTTTAGGTAAGACAGCACTCGACAATATATTTTATGCAGGATACAGGTATGGCCGGTATTCTTCTGTGCTGGGCGGTTTTGAACGGTTGAATGGTGATATTGGAAAATGGGAGCAAAGTGCTGCTATCCGAACGCCGGAGGCTATTCCTTCTGACACCGTTTCGTCGTTGAACCTTCAGTACCTGGAAAACATGGTTCAGTATCTGAAAGACCGCGATATAAGGGTTATCCTGATCAGAACGCCCCTTCATCGGTCGTTCTGGAGCAGGTGCAAGAACGAGTGGCTTTTCCAGAAAGTGATACATGAACAGTTCTCTTCTGTCTTGTTTTTGGATTTCAAAGACTTTCAGCTGACTGACAGCGATTTTCACGATCCCGAACACCTGAATGCCGATGGTGCAGGGAAATTTTCGCGTCACCTTGAGCTTGTATTGGAGAAAATCTAGTTTGACGGTTGTCTTAAAATTATTATATCCTGGGCAATTTAATTTGGTTACTACTGGCGTTGTGTTTGGGCAGTCCCGATCGTGCACCGAAAGACGACCTCATTGTCGGGGCTTACTATTTTGATGGCTGGCGCAACAACCCCAATCACCTTACCCGGTCATTGACAGATTCATTTGCCTACAGGAAACCCGTATGGGGTTGGAATTCTCATGGACAGATGGATAGGGAGATCAGGTTGGCGGCTGGTGCAGGAATTAATTATTTTTCGTTCTGCTGGTATCTAAGGGGAAATGATGAAGCCGGCTATAAGCTCGACAAATATAACCAGGGGCTTTTCGAGTTCGACCGGAAGAAAGGATTGGGACTGATGAGGTTTTCCATTCTGGTGGCCAATCATGAAGGGAGCGAGATTTCGCCCGGCAATTGGGAGTTGGCCAGCCGGCTCTGGCTGGAGCTTTTTAAAAAAACATATTATTTGAAAGTAGGCGGTAACCCGATAATAACTTTTTTCAGCATTCGTTCTCTAGTAGCACAATTTGGATCGGTAGAAAAAGTAAATACCGCATTTAAAGAGCTGAAGGCAAAAGCGGTGAAGGCTGGATTCAGCGGGGTTAAAATAGCGATCTGCGTTGGTTCTGGAACAAACGAGTGCCGGCAGGCAGTGGAAGCCGGTGCCGATGTGCTAACAGGATATAACCATGCGTATGAAGGCATAGAAACGGAACGGATGGCTTATCCGTATGAGGTTTTGAGAAGAAACAGCGAGTTGACCTGGGATAAAATAGCATCCTTTCAGCTTCCTGTGATCCCGGCCGTTACATTGAACTGGGACCCCCGGCCATGGTCTTACGGAAATGCATTACTGAGTAAATCGCATTGGTTTACCGGGTACGGGGCTTCAACGTGCGAAGAATCGATCAGGAGTGTGCGGATTTGGTTGCGAAATCATCGGGCCCGAAACGGGGAATTGCAGATGGCTGTTATATATGCGTGGAACGAGTATGGAGAAGGCGCGTGGCTGACACCTTCAGGCAGCGACTCATTGCTTAATGGCGTAAAAGCAGGATTGGCTAAATAATAATTTTCAGAATAAAAAGTAGCGAGGTGATACGCGTTAGAAAGAGATTTGGTCCCTTGGTTATTAACGAATGCTGGAATGGATTTGATGGCGGATTATTGAAAAGCCGCTTTTCGTTTTGTTCCTTTTTTAATGTGGATGCTGAGCTTTCGCCGGAATATGATCTTTATGCGGAAGAGTACCGGACGGTCTGTAATGATCTGCTTCTGCCGGAAGATAAGATATTTTCTGCTTTCACCAAGCAGACGAGGAATGCCATAAGACAGACCCAGATTATGGAGGTGGGATTTGATATGGAAACCAGCCTCTCCGATTTTATTCCATTCTTTAATGATTTCGCAAAGAATATGAACATCCGGCGAACATCGGATCGGAAATTGAAAGAGTACGGCCAAAACATGGAAATTACCAGCGCTTACTACAAAGGCATTATTTGCGCGGCCCATAGCTATATAATTGACAGGGAAAATAAAACAGTTGTTTTATACCAGTCTGCTTCCAGAAGGATGATTGCCGATGATATCGATAAGGGGCTATTGGGAAAGCTCAATAAGGCGCTCCATTTTGAGGATATGAAGTTTTTTAAAGCCCGGGGCTTTAAGCTATACGATTTTGGGGGGTATTTTGAAGACCGGAGCGGGCGCGATAACAAAAAAAGGGGTGTTAATGATTTTAAACTTCTTTTTGGTGGTGATATTGTTAAATACAGGAATTATTATACAACCTCATTTTGGTACTTTAATAAACTTCGGATATTCGGAAAACAGCATTTCTTGAAAAGCTGGGGAAAGAAAAGAACCCCTTTCGTTGTCGAGAAACCGATCCGAGTTTCGTCTCAGGAACTACAAATGCACTAGCATTTGTATTAAAATCTGACTACAGGAATTTGATTTTGCAGGCTGGTTTATAAATGACTTGCATTTGGCATCGGTGACTCCTGTCGGAAATCTCCTTCTCAATTTACGCAAGGATCAAAGATTGGTTTTACTTTTTGCAAAAAATCACTAGATTTCCTTTGTGAAACGTATATTTCACAATTTGTGTCTTGGATTCTATATATGGTTTTTATTTTATATGTTTGTTCTCGCCCGCCGTCGGCCTCACCCACGTTTTTTATCTACACCAGACACATAAACCTGATTCCCTTTAGTGATAAATATTGGTATTTCATTCACCAACGGGACCTGCCAGTAAATGTTGTTGCCAAGTTTTACAAAGACGTAATCGGTAATATCCTGCTATTTGTTCCACTTCCCTTTTTTTAATGACCTTCACGCGTTTTCGTTCGCTGCGATCTGCTGTTTTGGTCGATCTTCCATTAGTTCTTTGTCGAGTCTACCCAGTTTTTGCTGAGCATTGGAGTGGCGGACATTGATGATCTTATATTGAATACTGCTGGCGCAGTGTTAGGTTATTTCGTCTGCAGGAAGATACTGCTGATTTTTCCCCAAGTTGGTTTGAAAATGAATTCCTACCGTACGGTTTAAATAAGTTGCTCTAATTTACAAAAGCCGAATTTTGGATATAGATAGCTACATTTTCTATCGACCCTTTGATCTCGGGTTGGGGTGGGGCAATTTTATCGTAAAAGAACTGGTGAAAATTATTGATTTTTTGAATGTACTTGCCACACAGCCCTTGCTAACCAACTGATTCCAAAAGCTTCCAGTGCTATAACTTCACCCCAAAAGGTGATATGGAGGCTGTTGTAAATCTTATCAGGCAGCGTTTTACTTAGCACGAAAGTTAGAAGGCAGGATATAATCATTACTATGCCGCATGTAACATGCAAGTAACGTTGTCGGGCGGGAACTTTTACAAAATGGTTGTTTTCGTCTAATGTTCTGGTAAAACATTGAATAGACATGACTGCAAGTGAAAGGAGGAAAACGGCCGCAAATAAAAAGTGTACATTTTTTCGGAGACAGGAATTTGGCAGATTGGTGACTGATAGCCAGCAATATTCGTTGCTATTTGCTTTGCAGAGATTGTCGGTCGGAAACAAGAGAATTCCAAATGCGGAAATTCCTGCAATAAGAGATAAGTAGAAAGCCATATCTCCTTCCCCCTTGTAGATAAGCAGAAAGATAGCAAGTAAGCTGACTATTATATCGAGCAAATTGCCAAACCTGGTAAAGTGATAGTGGCTTATAGAAAGAAGAGGATTTGGATGCCCATATTGAAATAATATCAGAAGCCACAAAACCAGGGGCAACGACATTCCTAAAACGCCGATGGTAATTTCAAGCGTCTTCGTGTTTTCAAGAGCTATTTTATCTGGTTTGGTGAAATCTATTTTGAGCAGTCTTCCTATTAAAGTAGAGTTAGCTTTTTGCGTGTTTTCAATTCGTGCCATTTTTTTGGTTTTTATATAGTTTTCAGGAAAAGTGTTTTTTTAGAAAGTTGTATCCGTTGTCAAAAAACAGGTTGTCAATTACATTTGGCGGAACGGTTATTTGGGCCTTCGCAGCCTCGGCGGGCAGAAACTTTTCTACCAGTTGGGCAAATGCCGGGAATTGCGTTGCATTTCTACAGCAGTGAATAGCAGAAATGAGCCCGTCGAAGTCGCTGCCTATGCAAACATGCTCCCATGGGTTAATGTCCAAATTTTCTTCCTGACATATCTTTACAATGGTCAAAACATGATTGATGAAATAACGAACATGTTCGTCTGACCGATCTTTAAATTGGACATTCAATACTGTTTCCAATTCAGGAATGTGATCGCCGTAAACCTGATCTTTGGATGGGAATAGCTCTCTTATTTCATCTGCCTGATCATCAAGATCCTCCTTACTCCAAATCTCCTCTTCCGATTCGTTTAGAGAGTATTTTTCCCAGTTTTCTTTCAAGTTAACGGCGTTTAGGGCGCTGTTTGACCATTCGCGGAATTCTGCGATAGAAACGAATTCCTTATCGTGATAAGTTAATGCGCCGAAAAAATTTCGCTGAGCGCCCAGGATCCGAAGGTCGAGGGATATGCCAATCAGTCCGCCGCTCTTGAGTATTTCAACTACATCCTCACGATACAGGTTTACAGAATTTGGGTTATGATAAGTTCCCGACAATAGACCGCCCTTTTTTTTCTGTGTCACCCTTACGAAGCCGGTGCCTTCCCAATGATCAAAAGTCTCTATTCTATTCCATGAAATTCCGGTAAGTCCAACATGGCTTGCTATGATTGGTTTATTGCTGTATTTCTTTCTATGGATATCATAAAACTGGCGTCTTGCAATGAGGCTCATGTGTTTGACATCAACCAAAACATTTTGGCAATAGGCGACATCTATCAGTTCCTTCCCCTGCTCACTGATTCCGTATCCCGTAGGTATAAAATGCTTTTTTGACAGAATTTTATTACCGTAGGCATGATTAATGAATATATTATTTGTCAGATGAGCTGGTGTCAGGTAGGTGATGACTTTGCCGGCTTTCAATTCCGTTAGTCGGTTTTCCAGGTATTGCCTGTCCATGTTCTCGGTGCTGTTACTACTACGATAAAATGTATGCCCGCCTTCTATGTTAACAACGATAGAAAACTTTTTATCATCGTTCGTATATTCATCTAACGTGGAAAGGACTTTGATCTGTCGTATCCCGGGTTTGCTAATGAGATTATGCCATTCTTCCTTCATGACCTGATTGTAATCTGCTGTGCCTTTTGCCAGATCTTTTAGCCGGGAGCGGCCGAGGACAGAAGTATAGACCCTTGATGCCAGCCTAAGCAGCCACTGGTCTACCATTCCCATTTCCGGCGGATGCCACGAAAAAGATAGAAGATTGAATCCGACACAGTTTGCTACTTGTGTAAGGCAGGCTTGGGACTCCAGGCAATTGCCAAGAAGCGCGTCGGGCGGATGCAACTCAGTCCATGCAGAAGGTGCCGATTGTTGTTCTTTGAATAAAGTCTTTAATGTCGGATGGAAATGAAGATCGAAATATCTATTTGGCATATGCTTATTATTTTATTGATTTTTAAGTGTTTGATATCTGGAAGAAGGAATTCGCCGATAGGGCTTCATTCGCCGCGTTGTTAATAATTGTTTTCGGCAACCGCTATTAGTCAAATGAAGTTTCATATTTGCCAGGAGATTGAACCAAGCCCGTTGGCATCAACTTCATACATTTTTTCTTCTATACCTTTGTTAGTAAGGCGTATAGTGGCAAAGCCATTCAATACACGGCAGTCCGCAGCTCTGCAGGTATTGGCTTTATACGGTGTCGAGGCGAAATGTCGGACAGTTTTTTCGTCGTTTGTCAAACAACCCCTTCCATATGGAATGGCGCTGTGACCCACACAGCGTATACCCGGATAGTTGCCTGACGGGCATTTGTATGCTGGATTTTCGTTTGCCCAGCCGTCACCATAGACAATTCCAGCATGAATATGTCCGTAATACCAATAGTCAGGGTTTCGGCTCAGTGCTTTCTGGACTTCAGCATATAGCGGCTCAACAGAAGTTCCCTCATAAGGCAAACAATTGTGATGTGTGAAAATGATGAGCTTTTCATTTGCTTTGAGCCCGAGGTTTTGGAGGAATTCGACCTGCGATTGATTGGCGGAAGAAGAAATGGCGCCTTTTCCGATCATAAGACTGGCGTCGAAGTAGGCAGTGTCTAGCCCAACCAGGCGGTAGTTTTTGTATTTAATTGAAAAAAAACTGCTGGATTGTTGCGCCTGGAAAGAGTAATGCGAGAGCGCTTTGCCGAAATACCCGTTGGCCCCAGAATACATCTCGTGGTTTGAATTCAGCGTGAAATGTAATCCAGAGGCTATAGCCGGAAAATCCAACAGGAAACGGTTTGTTTCTTCGGCGGGCCTGCCGGCATAATATACATCTCCCAGGTGCAGTAGGATATCCGGTTGAGGATTCATATTACGGATAGCTTGAGCAACTAGTTTTGCGGGGCAGTCGCAGGCACCATCGGCCCAGTGGCCGGTGCCCCAGTCGCCTATTATCGCTATGGTCAGGTCATCCTTTTCATCAAGTCCTTCAATCGCGGCGGGGGTATTTTTAAAGGGGTGGGTAGGTATTATGCCGGCTTTTCGAAGCACCTCGGCGATTGTTGACATGGCCCATCCGATGTCTAAATTTGCAAATGGCATTTCAAGATTCAAGCTGCCGTGAGAGGTTACCTTTTGCAGAGGCACACCATAAAAGGGCGTGAAGAGTTTGCCTGTATCGATTCTGGACATTGAATCAGGCATCCCAAGCTCCTTGAACAGGTGTGTACTTTGGGGGGCGACCAAGTGACGCATGGCGTGAAGGGCAAACCCGAATTCTGCATTTCCCGAGCCATCTTCACCGGCCGGTTCAAAATCTCCCCGTATGGCTTTTTCTTCGCTTTTACGTAGGTAGTCCCAAAGCAAGGATAAGTCTGGATAGGAGTTTGCAACAAACAAAGCAGCTCTGTTGGTTTGTTCGGAAACCCATGCTATGTCTTCAGGTTGTAAGCTTACTGGCATATGCGTTTTTTAGAGGGATAGCAATTAAAGTTGTTTTAAGGAATCTGGAATTGGCGGTATGTTACTCTTTTTTTAAGCCGTTTGCGATTAAGAAGAACAACTTCAATGAAATGGCGCCATAACCGGTGTTCTTAAAATAGTTGTTGTCTGAATTTGATATCGAATTAACCTGCTCCCCATTTACGGAAAGGGCCTCGCCCTTTTTCTCAAGAACGAATGATCTCGGTTGACGAAGTGTTATTATTTCCCCACTTGGGGCAATTGCCATTTTTGTTCCGAACTTATAGCCTACGCCTAGCCCACCATCTACTGCGCTGTTGAAGATACCTCCGTTTCCTGCGGAATTGAAAGTTGCCAGGTTAACCGTAGCAACAATACACCATCCACTTGGCACTTCGTATTTCTCACCGCTGTCAGTTTTGTTTGACGTGATGCGCTTATAATAAGTCGCTTTATTTTGGCCGCCTTTTGCTTTTTTTGTCCGGGAAAGGTATATAGCACACCTGTGGAAATTAGAAATGAGGTTGTTGATTCTTTGGTTACTTGCACAGAATGGTCCAACGGCGAAATCGATACATCATATATTGGCCTGAAAACAGTATTAAAACCAAGGCTGATACCCAAATCCAGGTTTTTTGTGATGATTAGACCTTCAGCGCGTTGTTTTTGAAAGCAGGCGGATGAAATATCGCTGTTTGAAAGCCGGACGACTTGCGGTTGGGCGCTACTTGCCAGCAATAATAGAAATAGCGGGAAAAAGGTGATTTTCATTTTCTTTTTTTTGATGTAAAAAATCAGGTTTCTTTGTTTGCGTAGCTGGTTTGGTCATGTTCAAGCAGGTATCTTTCTATCTCCTTTTTGATTCGTTTGCATGTCACAATGGAAGGTTTTTGTATGACCTGTATGTGGAAAGCAAGGTCGGTGGTTTGATAAGACGCTACGCATGATCCTATTGGAGTGTTAACTTGAAAGGAGCCGGACGACGTGTCGCCGTTAAACTCGCCGTTGTGTGCGAATACCCAATTTTTTAGCGATGAGACGAGGGTGTCTTTTGGTTTGGTGTATTCAATAATAATTATGCAGGCCATCTGATTTTATTTGGATGAGTTTAATATTATTTTTTACTGTCGGCATTCCATCTTCGCGGCGAAGCGCCGATAGTAAATGAACCCCAGTTGTGGAATGATTTTCCGCCATCAAATTCGCGGGAGCGGCTATACATACTGTAGGTAATATTTACGATATCGAATAGAACTATATGTATACCAGTGCCCAGTTCAAATAAAACTCGTTTGACTTGCGAATGCGGTACTTTGTAGATGCTTTTGTCGTCAAAGAGAAGACCTTCCAGCGTTGCATTGTAGGCAGCCCAGCGAACCTGCGGTTCTATAAATACGGTAAATCGAATGGGCGTTTTTTTCGCTGTATGTATTAGTTCGGCGGGTATTGTTGGGGTGTAGCCCTGAAGAAGGGTAGTATAGTAGTTTAATAGGTTAATCTTAAAGCCGGTTTGGAGGTTTGTCATGTAATTTCCTATATCAACTTTGTTACTCCACATGACCCGGGCTAGTTCAAAATCACAGCGGTTGCCTGTGTGTGCTATTAGATAGAGTATCTTGCTATTGTAGTTTAGCATAAATGAACCATCATAGCCAATCTGGTTGCTCCATCCTTCGGGTACGGGTCTGGTAGAACCAAACCAGTGATGTTCGTGTATGTATTTTTGCGCTTGCCCTGGTTGATCTTTTCCCATTAAACCTATGACAATGTCTGATTGTACTATCCACTTGCCATTGCCGCTGAAAGCGCTATTACCGACAGCGATATATACGAGTGAAGCATAGGGTCTTTCGCCATAAACAACCTGACTGGTATTTAACGTCTGTGGTGTGTAGGCTGTTGCGCCAATTTGGTAGCGCTGAATATTCACTGCATTTTCCTCCTTAAAACGGTAAAATGGCAGATATTTTATAGGTAGCCCGGGTGTCAACACCTCTATTTTAGCGCCACCTGTATAATTGTCGTCCTTGTTATTAGTCGCTAGAAAATCGTTTTCATGAGTCAGAGATATAGCATATCCGTGACGCCCCTGACCTTGAGCTGAATGCAGTGAAAATAGCAGAACCGAAATGTAAAGCTGTTTCATAAATATGATTATGCATGGGTTTTGTTGGGCTTTTGACCTTCTTCTTTCCGATTTCCATTGAATACGTTGATGCCATAAGGAATAACACCAATACCAATCGAGACTAGTATTTTCCATAGCCCATCTATATTGAAATCTCTGCCGCAGCCGGATATGGACAAATAGCCGACATAACTGGTGAGGCAGGTGCCAATGATCAGCGCGGTAAGGCCGGTGATAAAAGCCATTAACCGACTGGTACTCCTTATTTGTTTGTCTTGCGTTTTTTCAACTTTATCAGTGGTTGGGTTGCCTTCAGCGCCTCTAATTGTAGAAAATGTTGTGGTTGTTTCGGGCCGGAATGTGGAAAGAGCATCTGCGAAAGTAAAGCCCTCTCTTTTCAGTCGCCGCAGCAGGAAAACCGCAGTAATCAGGAAAAGCAGGATGGGCGTTACTATAAGGACTGATTCAATCGAGAGCCCGTTTTGAAGGTGGCAGGCAGCCGGCTCTTTGGTTCTCGATGTGTCAGTTGAAGCGGCTGGTATTCTGCTTTCGAGTGTTTTTATTGATTTGCTTAACTCTTTGATGCTCGAGTCAAGTGTAGCCAGCGTTGAATCTTGCGTGGTTTTAAATGCAAACCCGCCGGTGATAGAAAGAAGTAGACAAAATAAAATGATCGCTTTATTGAAGGTGTTGAAAGGCGTTTTCATTTTTGTCCTTTTGTTAAAGGTTCGAAGAAATGAGCACGCCCTTGGAGTTGTTTTGCCGTTTTGGAACCCCGTTATTTTACGGTGGCGACATAGGTGTAAATCCGGATAAGTTCACCAATGAGATGTTCGATCTTTGGCTCTATTCTTTAAAAGTTTAAATCTCCTATTATGCAAGTTGTTATAATCCCCGATAATCAGGCAACAGAATCAAAACACGGTATACCTAGGAAACGGCTGCGGGAGATGCAGAGTCGTTTTTTATCATCGCCATCAGGCGGCAGGGATCAGCATGGAAACCAGCAGGAAACAACAAAATACGCGCATTTTCCGATTAAGAATATTATGGAACTATTGGTCGTAAACGAGATTGTAAAACTTAATACGACTATTGGCGATGCTTCTAAGATAGAAGACTTTGCAATTCGAGTTTTTTTTGCGCAGCACATTGATAAAGATGATTGCCCCGAAAATTTACCTGCCGGTATTGACTATGTTGGTAGAAACACAGTGGTTCTTGTAAATGCAAAACATGTAAGCGGAGACGAATGGGAGAACATGCTTGATTATAAGTCGGCTGAAATACCTGGATATTCAGTGAATGCGGGTGAGGGGTCTGACAAAACCAACCTATGCCCGCCACAATGCTCTCCCCCAACGCTGTAATAAAACAGCATATGCCGGTAAAACGCTATCTTTTATGGTGTATCCAATTGCTGAAACTGTAGAGATTGTTTGCCTTTTATTTGCAGCCAGATGCCTATTAAATCGATCTGTTAGTTATTGGAAGCTTTTTATTCCGTACCTTATTTTCACTGTTGCGATAGAACTTGTCGGAAGGTACATGATGCTGAAGGCGATTCCTAATCACTGGCTGTATAATTTGTTTTTACCGATACAGGTTCTATTTCAGGGCTATTTTTTTTTCAGGATAACTCCTTCCGTATCTTATAAAGCAGTTATGTTTACGCTACTCGGCTTTCTGTTTTCCATCACCTTTATTCTTGAGTCTGTTCGCTCGCGTTTCCTTTTCTACAATTACAAAAGCGATTCTGTTTTGTCAGTATCGTTTATCATTTTATCATGCTGGTACTTTTATTTATTGCTACAGCAGGAACAACCAGTTGCGTTGAAACGTTTCGCGCCTTTTTGGGTGGTGAGTGGCATTTTTCTTTTTTGCTTCGGCAGCATGGCTGCCGTATTGTTTTCTGAAGAAGTGATGCAATTGTACATCGTAGATAAATTATCGGTAAGGCTGGTCATCTATTCTTTACTGAACCTGCTACTTTATGGCTGCTGGTCATACGCCTTTGTATGCAAATACCGCGAGACCATATAATACTGGGCCTCGTAGCACTCACCCTGGTCTTTCTGCTGGCCGGCGGTTTTCTTCTCCTTTATATCGCACTCTATAACGCCCGTAAAAAAAGACATCTCCAGGAAAAACAACAACGGGAGCTGCAATTTGAGCAGGAGCTCACCAAATCAAAAATGGAGGTACAGGAACAAACCCTCACTACCATTGGCCGCGATATTCATGATAATATCGGGCAGATTCTCAGCGTGGCAAAACTCACGCTCGGCAGCGTTCGGTCATCAGATAGTGAAGAGAAAGTGCGCAACAAGCTGGCGAATGCATTCAGCCTGGTTGATATCGCCATCAGAGAATCGCGCCATCTCGCCCAAATACTGCACCCTGGCGGGGCTCTCAGCCAGGGCCTGGTGAAAGCCATCGAGGCAGAGCTGGATTGGATTGCCAAACTGGGCCGCTTTGAAGTGAAATTTTCACTAACCGGTCACGGCGATGAAAAACTGGGCAATGACCGCGAACTGATCGCTTTCCGGATTGTGCAGGAGGCACTTAATAACGCCATTAAACATGCCGACGCCAGCGCTATATTTGTATCGGTGCTGTATAACGACCTGCAGGTGGAAATTTGTGTGCGCGACAATGGAAAGGGTTTTGATTACATCGCCGGGCAGCAAAACGGGTCGGGCCTTGGCCTGCAAAGTTTTTTTGAACGCGCCAAACTGATTAAAGCAGAGCTGCATATCGACAGTAGCCCCGGTGCAGGTACCGGCATTTGCCTGACCGTTCCCTACAATCCCTGACCAATCGGTAGAAATGATAGAAATAGGCATTGTTGACGACCATGCTATGTTCCGCGAGGGACTGGTAAACCTGCTGGAAGAATTTGACGATATCCGGGTGATTTTTTCTGCCCGCAATACCGCCGAAATGCAGGCCGTTCTTCGTCGTGAAAACCTGCCGGCTGTTGTACTGATGGATATCAACCTGCCGCAAACAGATGGCCATGCCTCCACCCGCTGGTTGAAAGCCAACTTCCCGGAAATACATGTAATTGCCTTGAGTATGTACGAAGACGAAGTCAATATTGTAAAAATGTTGAAGAGCGGCGCAGGCGGTTATATTTTGAAAGAAGAAAGTGTAGACGAGGTAGTTCGCGCTATTCGTTCAATCCTGGCGCATGGTGTTTACCTGAATGGGCTGGTATCTGGCCGGCTGGTGCACATGTTGCGGGCCGATACCAGCGACAACGAAGCAAAACTCACCGGTCGGGAGAAGGAATTCCTGGGGCATTGCTGTTCAGAACTCACGTACAAGGAGATCGCAAATGCAATGGGTATTAGTCCGCGAACCATTGAAAATTATTGCGAAGACCTGTTTAAGAAACTGGGCGTTCGATCACGTACCGGCCTGGCTATGTATGCGCTGAAAAAGGGGATCGCAGTTTTGTAGAATAAGATGATTTAGATTGCGGGCGTGAAAACAAAATTTCTCAATTTTTGCCTTGGCTTTTACGCCGGACTTTTATTTTATATCTTCTTTTTGGCCAGGCGACGGCCGCATCCTTCTCTGTTTAAATACAGCGGCCATGTAAACTTCATACCCTTTAAAGATAAATACTGGTATTTCAGGCACCAAATGGGCCTGCCAAAGGCGATGGTTGTGGAAGCCTACAAAGATTTATTCGGGAATATTTTATTGTTTGTTCCCATCCCTTTTTTCCTTTTTTTTCTTGCCGGTCGTAGTTCACTGCGATCAACTATTCTTGTTGCGGCAACAATTAGCTTTTCAGTAGAATTGACGCAATTTTTGTTGAGTATTGGCACTGCTGATATAGACGATCTTATTCTCAATATTCTGGGTGCGGTAGTGGGCTATTTTGGGGCAAAAAAAATGAAGAACCTGGTAGAGTAGCAGTAGTTTGGGAAACTATGTTTTTTTCTTACGGTTGGCAATGGCAGATTTTATTTCCGACATAGAATATCCCTTAGTTTCTCCCGCAACCCAGGCTTTTTGTTCTTTCTGCAACACGTCTACAAACATTTTGTCTTTCCACCAGTCTAGACGTTCTTTAATATTGTCTTCCAACATAATATAAATAGCCTCAATTTTCTTATCGTCAGCCACCCTGATATAGTCGTATAATTTCTCTCTTATTGCTAGTGCGTCCATTGTTTCCGTTTTTACATACATGAAAGTTACAATTTTCTGCCAAAGAACATCCTGCCAGCCCGTCAGCCCTATACCCCAAAAATGACAAGGGCGCGACATTTGCAGGGAAGGTTTAACAATTTGGCCAAAATGCCTGTTGTACCTTCAACCTTTACTAATAAACATACACAGACCATGTCCACGCCTGAATTCAATGAGATGCTGGTCGATAACGCCGAATTCCTCAGACCCTTCGCTATAACCCTCACCCGTGACAATGAGGCAGCCCAGGACCTGTTCCAGGAAACCATGTACCGGGCTATCGCTAACAGTGAGAAATACAATGTAGGAACCAATATCAAGGCCTGGCTCTACACCATCATGCGGAATATTTTTATCAATAATTACCGCCGTAAAGCCAAGCAAAACACCATATTCGACAATACGCCCAACGAGTTTTTGCTGGATTATAACCAGGTGACCACTGCCAATGCGGCAGAAGGAACCCTGCAAATGAAGGAAATCCAGTCAGCTATTCATGAACTGCCAGAGATTTTCCGCAACCCCTTCCTGCTGTATTTCGATGGCTATAAATACCACGAAATCGCCGATATGCTGAAGGAACCACTGGGTACCATCAAGAGCCGGATCCACTTCGCCCGGAAATTGCTGAAATCGCAGTTGGAACGCTATTGATTAAAAGATATAAAGCAGATAACAAAGACCGCCGGTACCAGCCGGCGGTTTTTTTTGCCAACTTTGCTTGATTCCTGCAATATTTAACATTCGATCATTAAAATTCCCGCAAAAACCCGCAGAAATTGACGCCATTTCCCTAACTTTCAGGTAGACGAGGTAACCAACTGCGTATGCTGAAAAAAGAACGGCAGGAACTGATCATCCATGAGGTGAATCTGCACAACAAAGTGCTGGTGGCTGACCTCAGCACCAAAATCAGCGTGTCAGAAGACACGGTGCGGCGCGACCTGATCGAACTCTCCGACGAAGGCCGCCTGGTAAAAGTGCACGGCGGCGCTATCTCAAATTCTTTCCGCAATTCGTATAAGCACACCGATATCTATTCGCTCGATCAGAAAAAAGTGATCGCGCAAAAAGCGGTTTCAATTATCGAAGATGGCATGCTGGTGTTCACCACCGGTGGTACCACCTTGTTGGAAATGTTGCGCATCCTGCCACAATCGCTGCGCGCCACTTTCGTCACCGTCAGCGTACCGGGGGCTTTCGAATTGTTGCAACATCCGCATGTGGAAGTAATCATCATTGGCGGAAAGTTGTCGCGCAATGCGCAGATCGTTGTCGGTGGTGAAGCCATCCACCGCATCAGAAAATTCAATGCCGACCTGGCTTTTCTAGGCGTCAATGCGATCGATACGCAAAGAGGTATTACCGACAACGATTATGAAGTGACCCTGGTTAAACAGGCGATCATTGAATCGAGTAGTCATGTGGCAGCACTGACCATCTCCGAAAAACTCAATACCGTTCAAAAAATCCAGGTTTGTCCGCCGGGTGGTTACCATAGCCTGGTAACCGAACTGCCGCCTGATCACGCACTGTTGCATCCTTATCAGCAATCAAGCACCACCATTTTATAGAAATATTTATAACACACACCTGTATTCATTGACCACTAAAATCAAACTTATGACTGCTGCACTGCATGAAAGTCCGCCGAAATCAGTCGTTACGGCGCTGATGGCGTTTTTCCTCCTCGTGTCTGTGACCGTGAGTGCCCAAGTTCGGTTGTCCGGCACCGTTAAAGATGCTGTGGGCAACGGCATTCCCGGCATCACCGTTTCCGTAAAGAACACCAACTTTAGCACGGCAACGGATATAAATGGTGCATACACCCTCAATGCTGATCTGCAGCCGGGCAAGCACATCATTAGCTTTTCAGGCGTTGGCTTCAAGACCGCCGAAGAACCTTTGCAGGTAACAGCCGGCACCAGCGAGTACGTGGTGCCTGGTTCGCTTACCCGCTCTGCGAAAGACCTCGATGAAGTGATTGTAACCGGTACCACCCAAGGCACTACCCGCAAACAGTTGGGTAGTTATGTGAGCTCAGTGCCGGCATCGGAACTCAACAAGGGCGTTGCCACCAATGCGCTGCAGGCCTTGCAGGGAAAAACTGCCGGCGCGCAGATCACGCAAAACAATGGTGATCCCGCAGGTGGTATCTCGGTGCGCCTGCGCGGTATTAGTTCGATCTCTTCTTCTTCTGAACCATTGTACATTGTTGATGGAGTGATCGTGAACAATGCCACCAACCGTGTCACCAATACTTCCGGCAACTACGACGGTAATAATTTTGTAGGTACTATTGGCCAGAACCGCATGACCGATATCAACCCCGCTGATATCGAACGAATTGAAGTGTTGAATGGTGCGGCAGCCGCAGCGATCTATGGTTCGCGTGCCAATGCCGGGGTGATACAGATATTTACCAAACGCGGTAAGACTGGCGCACCACAAGTGACGTTCTCTACCAATTTCATGGTGAGCAAATTGCGCAAAAGTGTAGAAGTGAACCAGAGCCCGGTGAAATTCGGTGGCTCGCCGGATGTGTTTACGCAAGATGTGATCAGTACGCTTGGTACGCCACCTGCACTGCCTACCAATACCACAGAAGTGACGCGCTACGATTACAACGATTATATTTTCCGCAAGGCGTTGGGAACCGATAATAACCTGTCGGTAAGTGGTGGTACTGACATGACTAAATATTTTGTTTCGGCATCTTATTACAAAAACCAGGGCATTATCAAGAACACCGATTACCAACGCTATAGTCTCCGCGCCAATATCGACCAGACCATCAACAAATGGGTTTCGGTGTCGGCCGGATTGAATTATATTAACAGCGGTGCCAATGAAAAGCCCGATGGCAACTCTTTCTTTTCGCCCTTGAATTCCATCAATATCATTGGTAATTTTCATGATATCTGGCAGCGCAATTCATTGGGTAATTTGAAAGCAGTGGGTGAGCGCGGTCGTGTGAATCCCGTATCAGTCATTGAAGACATCAAACAACACAACCAAACCAGTCGCGTGCTGGCCAACGCTTCCCTGAAAATAAAGCCCACCAAAAACCTGACCATTAACTATACCATTGGTATCGACAACTATGCACAGGATGGAACCACGTTTATTCCGCCTTTTGCCTATAACGTCAACACGGCGTTTTATGGTGGCGCTTTCCCAATCAACGATTCACTGAACGGGTATGCCAGTGCGGCAACCAATAGCTTTTACCAGATCAACCACGACCTGACTGCAAACTATGAAGCCAAGCTCAGCGACAACCTGGTTTCGGTTACACAAGTGGGTTACTCTTTGCAGTATGAAAAGAACCACTATGTACTGGCGCAGGGTCGCGGACTAGCACCGGTGGTACAAACCGTTGGTGGTGCCAGCACCATCTTATCACCGGCCGATGAGCGAAGTGAAATTTCTATTTCAGGTGCTTACCTGCAACAGACTTTCCGCATCGCGAATAAACTGTTCCTGACAGGCGCAGTAAGAATGGATGGCTCTTCTGTATTTGGTAAAGACCAACGCAACCAGATTTATACCAAGGCCAGCGGTAGCTATATACTGTCTGATACTAAATTCTGGAATCTTGATTTCTGGAATTTGTTCAAACTGCGCGCCGCTTACGGCGAGTCGGGTAACATGACCGGCATTGGCGCTTACTCACGCTTTAACAGCTATACTACCAATGCTTACCTGGGTAAAACAGCACTGACTTCGTCTACCCAGCAGGCCAATACCAATGTGAAGCCCGAACGCCAGCAAGAGCTGGAATTTGGTACCGATATGGCTTTCTTTAACAGCCGGCTGAACTTTACGTTCAACTACTATATCAAGAAAGTAAATGATCTGTTGATTGCCAGGGTAATTGCACCGACTACCGGCTTCTCTAATTTGCTCGATAATTTCGGATCGCTCGAGAACAAAGGATTTGAAGTGGTGTTGAGCGCTACGCCTGTGCAGAAAAAAGATTTCAGTTGGGAGATCACCGGTATCTATAACCACAACCGCAACAAAGCGGTGAAGATCGGCCAGGCATTGACGTTGGTAAGCACCAATGCCGGCGCACCGGTGGCCATTATCGAAGGTCAGCCGATTGGGGTGTTCTACGGTACTTTCTTTGCACGTGATGACAAAGGCAGCGAAGTAAAAAATGCAGCCGGCATTCCGTTGATTGAAAAAGGTATTCAAAACAGTGTGCTTTCGTACACGTCGCAGCGCGATGCCAATGGCCTGCCGAGCGGTACCACGCTGCGCAAGGTGTTGGGTAACCCGAATCCGAAATATACCGCCAGCCTGGTAAACGAATTTAACTACAAACGCCTGGGTTTGCGGGTACAGGTTGATGCGGTGCAGGGCGTGGATATCTGGAACGCCGACTGGCGCACACGCCAGGGTGTAGGCAATGGTAAAGTGGCTGAGCAGGAGCAAATGGGATTGCTGCCCCGAGGTTATGTAAGCGGGGTGTACGCGATTGAAGAATGGCGTATTGACAATGGTTCATTTGTGAAGCTGCGGGAGATCTCCTTGTCGTACAATGTGGGTGCGATTGGAAAACTGTTCAACGGGCTAACGGTGATGGCCAGTGGTCGTAACCTGAAGTCATGGGATAAGTACAAGGGATATGACCCCGAAGTGAATGCCGGCGGACAAAGCACGATTTTGCGCGGCATTGATTTTGGTTCTGTTCCCATTCCTGCTTCATTCAGTGTAGGCCTGAGTGCCAAGTTCTAATCGTAAAAAAGAAAATTATGAACACTAATAAATATTTTTCGTTGGCTTGGGTGGCAGCATCAATGGTATTGTTTGCTGCTTGTAAGAAAGACTACACGAATCCCAACCAACCCACTACAGAAGAAGTTTTTGCGAATGAGCGAGCGGCTACAGCCGTGGCCGGCGGACTACAACGGGTATATTCACTCGGTGCAGGCGGTTCGCTGTACGCAACCGTAGATGCGAATGGTTTCACCACAGGTGAACTCATCCTTCGCAATGCGGGTAATACCGGTGAATTGCAATTGAGTACAGGCGGATCAGCCGTAGATGCCACCAACACGGTGTTGGCCAATATCTGGACAAAGAGCAACAAGATCATTTATGATGCCGACAATGTAATAGATTTTGCTGCCACCATGCAAGACGGTACGTATTCGAGTGGCATGATTGGTTTTGCTTCGATTTACAAAGCGTTGTCGCTCGGTAATTTGTCGATGTTTTGGGAGATGGTTCCCGATACCACCGGCGGCAATGTAGGTTTTGTAGATCGTATGGAAGGTTTCCGCAAAGCCATGCGGGTGCTTGATTTCGGCATCAGCAGTGTTACAGCCAATGCACCAAATGCAACGGTTTTGCGTCGCTTGCCTACCGAGGTCAATATCATCAACACCTTGTATGCATTGAAAGCGCGCTATGCGATCTTCAGTGGCGATAATGCAGGTGCGTTGGCGGCGGCCAACCTGGTTGACCTCACCAAAACCAGTACCATTGCCCACAATGCACTTGGCTTGAATGCCGTATTTGAATCTGCTACATCTACCAACAACGTTTTTCAACCGGTTGATTCAACGATGGGTTTGCCCGTGGATTTGGCACCTGACCTGAACGACCAGCGGGTGGGATTTTATATCGGCATCAATGCAACCATCGCACCACGCTATCGCATCAAAGGGTTTTACGCTGCATCGTCGGCGCCAGTACCGTTGTACTTGCCGGGTGAAGTTATGCTGATCAAAGCGGAAGCGCTGGCCAGGTTGGATCGCCTGACCGAAGCGGTTGATGCATTGAATGCTGTACGTACAAAAACACCTGCGCAGGATATTTACGGGGTGGGCGGCGGACTTACAGCCTTTGCCAGCACCGACAAAGAGGAGATACTTACCGAAATCTATCGCCAGCGTTGTATTGAGTTGTTTATGTTCGGCCTGAAGCTGGAAGATATGCGTCGATTTGGTCGCCCGGCTACCGAGCGCAAGCGGAATTTCTTCCCGTATCCGTTCTCGGAAAGAGATAATAACCCGAATACGCCCGCGGACCCTGCAAACTAGCAAGAGTTTAAGGTTTAAGGTTTAAGGTTTAAGGTTGCTGCCGCGGGTGTAGCAAAATGAACCAAGGCGTGATCGACATAATAAAAGGCAATTTGCAGTACTGCAAGTTGCCTTTTGTTGTTATGTTGCAGTCGGTGAACGACTTATTTAAAACAACAAAGGGTAAGCTGCCTTCGGTGCTGGTGATCGGGGCGGGGGTGGCTGGTTTGTCGACCGCTGCCTTTCTGGCGAAAGCTGGTTGCCAGGTGCGGGTACTTGATAAGAATAGCAGCTTGGGTGGAAGGGCAAGGGTTTTTGAAGCCGACGGATACCGGTTTGATATGGGGCCCAGTTGGTATTGGATGCCCGATGTGTTTGAGCGTTTTTTTGGGCAGTTTGGCAAGCAGGTGGCAGATTACTATTCGTTGCAGCGACTCGATCCATCGTATCGGGTGTATTGGCACGAACAAGTAGTAGATGTGCCGGCCGACCTGGGACAACTGCGTACCTGGTTTGACAGCATCGAGCCGGGCGCCGCAAAACAACTAGATAAATTTTTAGCGGAAGCAGCCTACAAGTATGAAGTAGCGATGCGCAAGCTGGTGTATATGCCCGGCATTTCTGTGCGGGAGTTCATCGATATCGATCTGATAAAAGGCGCGCTTCGACTGGATGTATTTGTTTCAATGAAAAAACATGTGGCGCGATTTTTCAAAGACCGTCGACTGCAACAGTTGATGGAATTTCCCGTCTTGTTTTTGGGCGCGATGGCAGAACATATTCCGGCACTATATAGTTTGATGAACCATGCCGATATGGTAGGGGGCACCTGGTATCCCGACGGTGGTATGGTTCGGCTGCCGATGGCCATGGGTGATTTGTGCAGCGAACTGGGGGTCGTTTTTCAGTTGAATGAAGAAGTGGTTCAACTGGAAACAACAGCCCGTCGTGTGCAACAGGTGGTTACTGACAAAGCAGAGTATACGGCAGATATTGTTATCGGCGCGGGCGATTACCAACACATCGAAACATTGTTGCCGGTAGATAAACAATCTTATTCAGCCGCCTGGTGGGACAGCCGAATGTTGGCACCTTCGGCCTTGTTGTTTTACCTGGGGCTCGATGGTCGGTTGAACGATGTTCGCCACCATAGTTTGTTTTTTGATGCCGATTTCGAGCAGCATGCCGCTGCCATTTATGAGCAACCGCGTTGGCCCCAAGATCCGCTGTTTTATATGTGCGCGCCTTCGGTGAGCGACAAAACCGTGGCGCCTGCCGGTAAGGAAAATCTTTTTTTATTGATGCCGGTGACAGCGGGATTGAGTGATCACCAAGCTTTGCGTGGGAAATATTATACCCAACTTTTGCAGCGGCTGGAGAAAGTTTTCGGGTCGGTGCCGACGGTCGAATACTGTCGATCGTATGCGCAAAATGATTTTATGCGCGACTACCATTCGTTCAAAGGCAATGCCTATGGCCTGGCAAATACGCTTTGGCAAACCGCGATGGGTAAGCCTTCGTGCAGGAGCCGGAAACTAGATAATTTATTTTACTGCGGACAACTAACCGTGCCGGGACCGGGTTTGCCCCCCGCGCTCATCAGCGGCGAATTAGTGGCTGGGCAGATATTGCAGAATTTTCGGTAACTTTTGTAGTCAAGTCCAGCTATGCAATTGTTTCATGATGTTTGTGCGCAATGCAGCAAATTAACAACCGATCGGTACAGTACTTCATTTTCGACAGCCATACGCCTCTTGCATCCGCAATTGCGGCAGCCTATTCATAATATCTATGGCTTTGTGCGATTTGCCGATGAGATAGTAGATAGTTTTCATGGTTATGACCAGGCGAACCTGCTGCATTCTTTCGAGCAGCAAACGTTTGAAGCGATTGATGCCCGCATCAGCACACATCCCATAATACAGAGTTTTCAATTAACGGTGCACCAATACGATATCGATCTTGCGTTGGTAAACGCATTTTTCACCAGTATGAAAATGGACCTGCATTCAATTTCGTATGACCGCGACCGTTATGACAACTATATCTACGGTTCGGCCGAGTCGGTGGGACTGATGTGCCTGCATGTGTTTTGTGAGGGAGACCATAAATTATATGCTTCATTAAAAGCATCGGCGCAATCGCTCGGCGCCGCTTTTCAAAAAATTAATTTTTTGCGCGATATAAAAGATGACCATGCCCTGCTGGCGCGTACTTATTTTCCCGGTTGCGATATCAGCCGATTTGATGCGGTCGATAAACAACAAATAGAAGCCGAGATTAAGATCGATTTTGAGAAAGCCTATGCCGGTATTCTGCAATTGCCGGTGAAAGCCCGCTTTGGGGTGTATGTGGCGTATAAATATTATCTGTCATTGTTTCGGCGAATACGGAAATTGCACCATAGTAAGATCATGTTGGAAAGAATCCGCGTACCGAATGTAAACAAAGCGCTGATTGTATTGCGTGCAGGCGTGAAGAACCAGTTGGGTATGATTGGCTAAACCAGTTGGGCATGATCTGTTAAAAAAATATAGATGAAAACAGAAGTGGTTTTGGTGGATGATAATGACCGGGAGTTAGGCACCATGGAAAAAATGGAAGCCCATCGCCAGGCGAAACTGCACCGGGCTTTCAGTGTATTTATTTTTGACAAGGAAGGCCGGATGTTGTTGCAGCAGCGGGCTGTTGACAAATACCATAGCGGTGGCCTCTGGACGAATGCCTGTTGCAGTCACCCGTACCCCGGTGAGCCGGTGCAGTTGGCTGCAAGCCGGCGCCTGCAGGAAGAATTGGGTTTCTCCGTGCCGCTAACGCCCTTGTTCTCCTTCGTGTACAAAGCACCTTTTGACAATGGGCTCACTGAATACGAGTACGATCATGTTTTTGCCGGAACTTACAACGGCGAGATTGTGCCCGATCCGCGTGAAGTGGCTGCGGTAACCTACAAATCCCTCGAAGAGATAGAAACAGATTTGGCGCTGGTTCCGGCGAAATATACGAGTTGGTTTCATATTGCTTTTCCACGACTAGCGGCAATACGTAAGCAATGACTGTTTTGTATTATATATTAATTGTGTTCGGCACATTTTTGCTGATGGAAGGCGTTACCTGGCTTACCCATCGTTTTGTAATGCATGGTTTTTTGTGGTACCTGCACGAAGACCATCATCGCAAGGGGCCGGGTTTTTTTGAAAAGAACGATTGGTTTTTTGTGATTTTTGCGATTCCCTGTATGGCGATGATTGCGGTGGGTACCCTGGTGCCCGGCTGGTGGTGGCTGGGTGCCATTGGCTTTGGCGTGATGTTATATGGCGCGGCCTATTTTCTGGTGCATGAAATCATCATTCACCAACGGTTTAAATATTTTACGCGCAGTAATAATAAATACATCAAGGCCATCCGCTGGGCCCATAAGATGCACCACAAACACCTGGGCAAGGAGCATGGGGAGAGCTTCGGTATGTTGCTGGTACACCGCCGGTATTGGCGGGTGATCCAAAAAAAGGGTGAAAACACCGGTACAGGTTAAAAGGGAAATGTGGACATTCGCTGGATAGTCTCCGCCTATGCGTGCCGATCACCTGTATAATTATGCGCCTTACCATTATAGCTACGAATACGATTATATTTTTACGGGCGCTGGCGCGGCCGGCCTGAGCCTGATTATGCGCATGTTGAAAAGTGGTGCGTTCGATCAGCACACTTTTTTATTGGTGGATGCCGACTGGAAACGGAAAAACGATCGCACCTGGTGTTTTTGGGAAGAAAGCGCCGGTTTTTTTGATGACCTGGTTTGCCAGCGATGGAACCACTGCTGGTTTCACTCGGAGGAATTTTCGAAAAAATTTGATTTGTCGCCCTACCAGTATAAAATGATCAGGGGCATTGATTTTTACCAGTATTGCTTTGACTACATTAAGTCGCGCCAGAATGTGCGGATACTGCATGAACCCGTTGAACAAGTGTTCAACTTTCGGTTGTCGGCCGGACTAACACTGGCCAATGGAAGCAAATACTACGCGAACTGCAAACTGTTTAACTCCATTCCGTTTACGCCCCAAACCCAACACCATAAGCGATTTTTTTGGCAGCATTTCAAAGGCTGGGTCATTGAAACGGCGCCCGGCAGTTTTGATGCCGATACCTGTACACTGATGGATTTTCGGGTGCCGCAAACGGTAGGCAGTAGCTTCGTGTATACGATGCCGTTATCTGATAGCCGCGCATTGGTAGAGTACACGATTTTTTCGGAAGAAGTACTGGCTGCTGAAGAAGACTATGACCTGCCCTTGCAAAATTATATTAGAGAGGTGTTGAAGATTGGGCAGTACAAGGTGCTTGAAAGGGAGAAGGGGAAGATACCCATGAGTGATTTCAAGTTCAGGCAGCAAAAGTCAAATATTATAGAATTGGGAACGGCCGGCGGACAAACAAAAGGATCAACCGGTTATACTTTTTCCTTTATTCAGCGGCACAGCGATGCTTTATTGGCACAGATGAAAAAGGAGAAAGACCCGTCGAGATTGAGGCAAACAGGGGGTCGGTTTCATTTTTATGACCGGGTGATGTTGGCCGTTATGCAGCAACAATGGCCGCCGGGCGCAGAAGTGTATAGGCAACTTTTTGCGCGAAATCCTGTTGACCGGGTCTTCCGATTCCTTGATAACCAGTCTTCATTTGGCGAAGAATTGAAAATCTTTGCAAGCCTTCCCAAGCTACCGTTTTTAAAAGCGTCGATATCAGCTACTTTCGCGTAAGAAAGCAGCACTATGGGAAATTTTAATTTTGATGAACTGCTCACGGTAACCTTTACCTTGTTTGCGGTGATTGATATACTCGGGTCTATCCCGTTGTTGATTTCATTGAAACATAAAATGGGCATTATTCAGGAGTTTAAAGCCACCTTGATTTCGGGTGCGCTCATGTTGGTGTTTTTATTGGTGGGTGAAAAATTCCTGGCGGTGTTGGGGCTTGATGTGCGGTCGTTTGCGGTGGGCGGCTCCATTGTAATATTTATATTGGGCTTAGAGATGGTATTGGGTATTGAGTTTTTCAAAAGCGATGGAAATGCAAAATCGGGAACAGTTGTGCCGATTGCTTTTCCGCTGATCGCGGGATCAGGCACATTGACAACCATCATTTCTTTGAAAGCCAACTACGCGAATGCGGTGGTTGCGGTGGCGATTGTATTGAACCTGGTATTGGTGTATGTGGTATTGAAGTCCCTGGATCGAATAGCGAATTTTATTGGCCCCAATGGATTGTTGGCTATCAGGAAATTCTTTGGCGTGGTGCTACTCGCTATTGCCGTGAAGATTTTTGCCAGTAATGCCGCGGGTTTAATCAAGTAAGTAATGCGCTATTTCGTTTTGCATAAGCCTTTCGGCATGGTGTCGCAGTTTGTGAGTAAAGAAGCGGTTCCCTTACTGGGCGAAATCGATTTTAATTTTCCGACGGGTACGCATGCGATAGGTCGGCTGGATGCGACGTCGGAAGGGTTGTTACTATTGACGACCGACAAGCGAATTACACGTCTGTTGTTCCAGGGGCCGGTGCCGCACCGGCGCGAATACCTGGTGCGCGTAAAAGGCAAAGTACAGCCGGAAACAGTAGACCGAATGCGGTTGGGTCTTTTATTGGCCGGTCGCAAGCAGGCTGATTATATGTCCAAACCTTGTACGGTAGAGCTGGTAGAAAAGCCCGATTGGGTGAATGATCATCCGCAGCAGCCGGCTTTTGCACCGCATACCTGGTTGTTGATGGGGCTGGAAGAGGGTCGTTATCACCAGGTAAGGAAGATGGTGGCTGCGGTAGGACATCGTTGCCAGCGGCTGATACGGGTATCAATAGAGGGCCTCGTGTTAGAGGGATTGGCACCCGGTGCGGTGCGGGAGTTGTCGGCCGCCGAGTTTTTCTCGCAACTGAATCTGACTTATTAGTTAGGTTGCGAGCGAAAATTGCCCTAATTTTGCCGTCCCCCGAGGGGGTATGGCCTTGTAGTACAATGGATAGTATAAGAGTTTCCGAAGCTCCAGATCCAGGTTCGATTCCTGGCGAGGCCACTACAATCTATTTTGACCCACCCGGGTCGTTGTTTGTCAGTTTTTTCTTCACTACATCGGCGGGATATTTTAAGGCCAGTCTCCTTATTTCGTAGCTGAATTCTGCAAATGTTTCTTCCCAAAGCCTGGCTTCTTCTGTGCTGTACTCATAGAAACCCTTTGCATTGGATACGCCCTTGCCGCCGGCCAATACAATATCGTTGATCAGTTTGGGTACTTCGGTTTGGTTGCTGAGTGTGGGGAAAAGGTCTTTCATGACCGTATGATAGGCAGGTACGCCCGTCAGGTCCATCCAGCGGAAAGCGCCGACCAGGGTCATCCAATAACCCGCATTGTTTCGGCAGGCCCGGTCTACATCTTCCACGCTCGCATAACCATTTTCAACCAGGTAAAAAGCTTCGCGGTACAGCGCATACATCAGTCGATTGGTGATAAAGCCTCGAATGTCTTTGCGCACGAGGGTAGGCTCTTTGCGCCAAAAATGCGACAATTGGTACAAGGCTTCGCCTTTTGAAACATCACTATTGTCGCCACAGATTATTTCCAGAAAACGGGTGGTATGCGAAGGCTCGGCCCAATGCAAACCAAAAAACCGGGAAGGCTTTTTTGTTTGTTGTTGCAGGATGCTGATGGGAATGGCCGAGGTATTGCTTGCCAGCAGCGTTTCATCTGTTACAACCGATTCAATTTTATGGTAAACTGACTTCTTGATGTCGATGTTTTCGAGGGTGCATTCAATCACCAGGCCGGTTTCGGCTAAACAGGCATAGTTATCGGTGATGGTCAGGTTTGCCAGGTAGTGCTCGGGCGATTCGCTGATCAAACCTTCGGCAACTGATTTACGCAGGTGCGCTGTTATGCGATGTGCAGCATGGTCCAAATCGGCGGGTATGGCTGCAATAGCGATCACTTTGTGACCCGCCATCAACAGGCAGGTGCAGATGCTGCAACCCATGAGGCCAAGGCCAACAACGCCAACGGCAATATCGGCTGGTGTTGAATCAGGAGTAATCATACTAGGCTGTTGATTGGTTGAAGATGATAACATCAGCGCTGTTTAATACGTGGCTCGGCCGCCTGACAGGTCAAACGTAAACCCGGTTACGAAGCTGTTTTCTTTGGATACGATAAACGATGCCATGTCGGCAAATTCATCGAGCGTGCCACAACGCTTCAAGGGAATTTTATCTGTCATATAACTGACCTGTTCTTCTGGCATGGCGTCGACCAGCGCTGTTCTGATCACGGCAGGTGCCAGGGCATTGATGCAAATACCAGTGCCGGCATATTCTTTTCCCTGCACTTTCGTCATGGCAATAACGGCTGCTTTGGAAGCCGAATACGCAAGCATACCCGCATTGCCTTCCTTGCCCGCAATAGACGCAATATGTAAAATGCGCCCATACTGTTGTTGAAGCATAATGGGCAAACAGTATTTGGAGGTAAAATAGCTACCCATAAAATTTACATCCAATACGCTGCGAAGATCAGTTGTTTCCGTATCGGCGCTTTTAATATTCGTTTTGCCGGTAATGCCCGCGCTGTTGATCAATATATCGATGCTGCCGAATTGATCGGCAATTTTTGTGATGCTGTCGCGTACGGCAACCTCATCGCAGATGTTGATGGCGTAGCAATCGTTTTCACCTGTTAATGCCAATGCTTTTTGGCTGAGCCGATTCATGTCTTTATCAATTAAAGCGAGTCTAACCTTTTGGGCCGACAATTTTTGTGCGATAGCCCAGCCCAAACCCGACGCTGCGCCGGTAACCACGGCGACGGCATTCTGAAAATCGTTGTTCAGCATGCATTCATTTTTCTGTAATTTAATAAGAACCGACGCTGCTTAGCCTACTGAATTGGCATTATTGAAAATAACACCTAAACTTTTTTTGCGTGGATATTAACCAATGATTTGCTCATTCCAGCGGTATATATACATTTGTCGCCATTTTACAGGCTATGAGAAATTGGTTTTTTAGTTTATTGGTTTTGGCTTCGAGCGCAGTCAGTGCACAAACATCACTTGATCCGGTTACCATTACCGCTACGCTGAGCCAGAAGCGCAGTTCAGAAACCGGCCGCAATATCAGTATTATCAAGGGTGAACAATTCCGCAACCTGCCGGTGCATTCAGTAGATGAGTTATTGCGTTATGTGCCGGGGGTGGAGATACAGGCGCGTGGACCGATGGGATCGCAGGCGGATATTGTTTTGCGCGGCGGCACATTTCAACAGGTGCTGGTTATTTTGGATGGGGTTCGGTTGAATGACCCTAATACCGGGCACTTTAATAGTTATATTCCGGTGGCGCCCGAAGAAATTGATCGCATTGAAGTGTTGAAGGGTGCTTCGTCGGCCATATATGGCGCTGATGCGGTGGGTGGCGTGGTACATGTGATCACCAAAACATTTGCTGCCAAGCGGGCGGCCCAACAAAGCAGCGTGTTTGGGAGTGTTGCCGGCGGACAATACGGCTATCTCAATGCCAATGCCGGCCTGTTGTATAGTAAAGACAAATTGCATATTGGTGCGGGGCTGCTGACAAACAATGCAGATGGCGTGCAGCAACGAGGCATAAAAGGTTTTTTTCACAACAATACGGCTTCGGCTTCGCTGAAATATTTTTTCAACGACAAATGGAATATAGCCTATCGGTTCGCGTGGGACAGCCGACATTTCTCTGCACAAAATTTTTACACGACCTATATATTTGATACGGCACAGGAAAAAGTGAGTAGTATTTGGCAGCAAGCAAAGATCAGTTACCAAAGCGGAAAGCAAAGGCTGAGTCTCGACCTGGGTTATAAAGACCTGCACGATCGGTACCAGTTTTCACCGGCATCGGCCGCCAATGAAAATAAATCGCAGCTATTGCAGTCGATATTTCAGTATGAAAACCAAATTAGTGAAAAGACCCAGGTGGTAGCAGGCTTTAATTTTCAACAGAAACGCATCCGCTCCAACGACCGTGGTAATCATTCGCTTTTCCAAGTAGCGCCTTTTATAACGCTGTCACAAACCCTGGCGCCAAATTTTTACATTCGCCCTTCGTTGCAGTGGATTTTCTTCCAGGCTGGCAATGCTGAACTTGTTCCGCAGCTTGATATCTCCTACAAACGAAGCGACTGGCAGTTTCGCGCCAGTGTGGGTAAAACGATTCGTGACGCCGATTTCACCGAACGCTATAATAATTACAACAAGGCATTGGTTCGTTCGGGTTCTATTGGGAACCCCAACCTGATGGCTGAACGATCGGTGAGCTATGAGTTTGGGGCCGATAAATTTTTCAAAGACCGGTTAAAGGTAAGTGCTTCTGTTTTTCAGCGGTTTCAGCAGCGGCTGATTGATTTTAGTACCACACCTTATGCGCAAATGCCCCGTAAAGACAACTTGGTGGAGACGGGTGTATATGCATTGGCGAAAAATATTGCCAATGTTCGAACCAGTGGCATCGAGACCGATTGGCAATACCATTGGCGTTTGGCCAAAGGGCAGCAACTAACCCTGAATGCGGGCCTGGTATGGATGGATAGTAATACAAGTGACAGCGTTATGTCGTTTTATATTTCTTCGCATGCGCGCTTCCTGACAAATTTCAGCGCCGTGTTTGAAGGCGAACATTTTGCATTCAGCATAACGGGCTTGTTTAAAAAGCGCAACCAGCAACAGGCCGGAGCCATCAATGCAACGGTTAACCCCTCTTATTTTGTGGGCAATATAAAAGCGGAGTACCGATTTCTGCAGCAACGCGCAGGCATATTTGCAGCAATCGATAATGTATTCGATAAAAGCTATAGCGACCTTCTCGGCGCTGTGATGCCAGGCCGTTGGATCACCGGCGGAATAAAATACAAGTGGGCGACGAAATAGTCTATGCTTTAGCGGGCATAACCAGCGGCACCGAAGCCTCGCTGGTAAGTACCCGAAACGTAAAGCTTTCCTGCAGGTATAATTTAACCGCGGTGTCGGTATGACTGGTATAACCGATCGATATGTCCTGGCCGATGCTCAATGAAAAATCGCCGCCGCGGGTGGAAAGAACGTATCCGCCCTGGATGGCAGGTGCCCAAATGATATCACCCTGTGTCAATTGTTTGATATGCTGCAACACAGGATAGCCTTCATCACTGCCTCCATTGGCGCGGGTGAATGCTTCGGTGCCCAACACAATGCAATAGGGGCCGTTTACACCAGCCAGCCTTAACTGACTGATGGCTTGTGCAATGATATCAGGATAACCCTTCACACTGGATGACAAAGTCAACGTTGGGTTGCTGCTGACCTGCGATATACCTTCAATACCAGCAGCGCCATAGCCGCTGAACACGGCATTGTCTTCTGCAAAAGCAATTTTGCGGGCGGCTTCTTTCAGCGGATCCCAATCTGAATCGTCGGCCCCGCGATCTGCATCGTCAATGGCCTGGCGCGACAATTCGAAAGGCACCCGCAATTCTACCAAGGGCTTGGTGATTCGCTGTGCAGCTTGTATGCCTTCTGCAGGTGCGTCGATGGGGTGAATGTGGCCAGTGCCTTCGGCAGAGAAATCAAATCCTTTCGGGCCTTCCACATCTACCACGCGGCGTGCAGCCATATGCCGTTTGAGTGTGCGACGCGCTTCTTCCTCAATGGCGTTCCAGGCGGCTTCGTTGATGGGGGCGAGTTTGCGATATAAACTATTCATATTCTTTTTCGCTTTTAAGGTTGCCAATATTAAGTGATCCATCTTTTGCAGGAGCAGGCTTTTCGGCGGGTTCGGGTGCAGGCATTTCGCTTTCGAGTTCACCGGCAGCAGCCGCTTTTAGAAAAGACAAAGTCGGTACGAAAAAAAGCGTGCCGGTTTTCGGCGTACTGAAATCAAGTAGCCGGTCATAATTGCCTTCGGGTGATCCGATGAACATATTGGTTAGCATTTTTTTCACGGTGCTGAACTGACTGGCATAGGCAATAAAATAAGTACCCATTTCATTGGTCGACATATTTCCGAATGGCAGGTTGTCGCGAATAATTTTAAAATCATCACCCACGTTTGCCAAAGCACTGTGCGAATTAGATGGCTTTACATTTTCGGGCATTTCTATATCATCCCGCTTTGATCGGCCGAATACTTTTTCCTGTTCATGCAAGGGCAGGGCATTGAATGCCGTGAGGTTGTGAACATATTTCTGTACAAACAAGTAACTGCCACCGCTGTAGGCCGGGTCGTTCGCGCCAATCATACCAAAGAATGCGCGCTTCTCGCCTTGCGGATTTTCTGTTCCATCTACAAAGCCAAGAATAGACCTGCCATCCCAATAACGAAATCCGTGAATTTCTTCTACACTGCTGGCTACCGGTTGCAAGACAGCCGAGATGGCATTGGCCATATCGTAACAAATGCTTTTATCGTTGCCCCTGATGTGGAAATGCAAATCGCCCCTGGTAGACAATGCCTGGTGTTTGGCGCCGATAACCGGTTCGAAGACCTCAAATTCTTTGGGCAGTGGTGTTGGCAAATGCAACCGATGCCAGGCTTCATAGCCGATACCCATTACACAACTGGCGCCGGTATCAGGAAATCGAATTGCCATGGAGTTGTTGAGGTTGATGACAAGTGCGCAGATGTTTTTGAATGCATCATCAACGGCCATATTGTCGTTGAAATTCCAAACCAGGAAAATTGCATTGCTGCCGTGATAGTCAAGAATATTTTGTGCGTCGGAAGGCATAATTCGGGGGTGCTAGATTTCTACAGTAATAACGTTGGCTGCTGCGCCGAGGTTTTTCAGCGCTTCCTGCACGGACTGCACCATGGCATCGGGTCCGCAGATATAAAAATGACGGGAAAAGTCAGTTACATTATCAGCAAGATAGGCTTCATCAATGCGCCGATGGTCATATTCTTTTGTTTTTTCGCCGGTGATGGTATTAACAAATTTGTTGCCCAGCATAGCAGAAAACTCGTCTTTCAAAATAATATCCGCAACCGTTTGATTGGAGAAGAACAGTTTGTTGTCGCCGATTTTTTTATCAACATAGAGTTGTCGCAAGATGGCAATGAATGGTGTTATGCCGGCACCACCTGCAATAAAATAGCCTTCGCCTGTGTACTGGATCGCACCCCATACGTCGTGAATGATCAGTTCGTCGCCTGGTAGCAACAACCCCAGTTGTTGGGTAACACCCTGGTGACTATCATATATCTTGATCGTGAATTCAAGAAATGGCCAACTGTTCAACGATGTAAAGGTGAAGGGGTTTCTTTTGTCGCGCCAACCCTCTTTATTGATGGTAATTTCCGTAGCCTGTCCGGGAATAAATGTATAGCCTTCGGGCTTCTCCAAACGGAACCGCTTCACATTGTGTGTAATGAATTCAGTGGAGAGTATTTTGACAGTATATGATACAGCGCTCATAGTGCGGTTAAGGTACTGAATCTTTTTGAATCTGCACGGGGCAGGTCAACGCTCGTTGCCGATGGCCGCGATCAGCCTTGTGACGCCTTCCTGCAAAACAGCCCTGGGGCAGGCAACATTGATGCGGATATGCCCTTTTCCATTGTCGACAAACATATCACCGCCTTCTACCAATACACCGGCTTTTCGGGCGAAATAGGTAGACAGCCGTTCTACTGCTTCGATGTCCGTGCTGTATGCGGAGACATCTACCCAGGCGAGGTAAGTGGCTTCCGGTACCTGGTAAACTGCCTTCGGCAAGTCTTCTTGCAACATTTGTTGCAGCAGCCCCAGGTTGTCATCAAGGTATAACTTCAGCGCTTCCAACCAATGATCGCCATTTTCATAAGCAGCTTTGGTGGCGGCAATGCTAAGTGGATTTTGCATTTCCCAATATCGCTTCTGCCAACTTTCCCGTATTTGTTGGTGGGGGATGAATATATGGGAGTGTAATATGCCGGCGAGGTTAAAAGTTTTGGTGGGTGCCGTACAGGTAACAACCTTTTCGTAGCTGGGAAACAACGTAGCAAGCGGCGTATGCGTTTGTTCCTTGCGCAAAAGATCACAATGAATTTCGTCGGAGATGATCCACACATTTTTCGACAAACACAATTGGCCGATGGCCATTAGTTCCTCTTTCGTCCACACCCGGCCAGTGGGATTGTGCGGATTACACAGCACAAACAAACGGATGTTTTTTGTCGGGTCTGCCAACTGTGCTTCTATATCAGCGAGGTTCATGCTGTAGTAGCCGGCATTGTTTTGCAGGGGCGAATAAAAAACTTTTCTGTTGTTCAGGTCGCCGGCCATTTTAAACGGCGTGTAAGAAGGCGTGGTGATGAGCATATTCTCATCGGGCGATGTGAGCAGGGTCACCAGCCTGATCAGTGCGGGCACTACGCCCGGCGCAAAAACCAAATGATCTGTATTGATTGTCCAGTTGTATCGGCGTTGAAACCAATTTTTTAACACCTCGAGGTAGTCGGGATCAAACTGGCTGGTATAGCCAAGAATTTTTTTATCGAGGCGCTCGCGAATAGCATTGGTTATAACAGCCGGCGTAGCAAAGTCCATATCGGCGATCCACAACCGAATAAATTTATCGTCGGGAATGGGGAAGGATATGTTCGGATCGTTTCGGAAAATATACGGCCGCCAGCCTTCATAATTAACACTGTTGGTGTGGCGGCGACTGATGATCTCATCGAAATTATATGACATTAGTGGTGCTTGTGCAGGTTTTGGCGATCACTGATATAGGGTACGATCTCTTTGCCAACCGTTAATCCGTCGATGCTGAAATTAATTTCTGCGGGAGATGGTTTTATCCATGTTGTTTTTGTTCCTTTTATGGTAAGTTGGTTATTGGCCGGATCGATGGTGAGCAATGAATAGAGTGCGTCTTGATACGGACAGGTGTAGGCTATGTACGGATGTTTTTGAAGTATTTCAGGCGTAAGTGTTACGTGTTTGAATTTATCGCCCACCCAATAATAAGAAGCCGAGTTCAAGTGTATATAGTTGATGCCTTTTACTTGAACAAGGGTGTCGATATGCGTATGACCATTGATGGCAACCAGTATTTTGTCGGCATGTGCCGCTAAAATATCCTGGACCTCGGCGGCATTGTCGACCGCCAGTACACCCGCCAGGGGTTGGTGCGATACAATCACCACGGGCGTTTTAATAGCAGCCAGTTGTTGTTGTAGCCAAGCTGTTTGTTCAGGATTGATAAAGGCCGGATAACCGCCCTTGTAGGTCGGCGATCCGGTATCATTACCATCTAGTATGATAAAACTGATGCCGTTTATTTCTTTCACATAATAACGGCCGGGCATGCCCCAGGTATCGATGCATTGTTGTTTTGTGCGACCGCCGTCGGTATCGTGGTTGCCCAGCACATGCATGTTGACGGCGTGCGCCTGGTTGAATGCATCGATCACCGCTTTGTTTTCGGCAATGGGATAAGCAAAATCGCCCATTTGTAACAAGGCCTGTGGGCGGTGTTTTTTCATGGCTGCGATAAAAGCCTGCAAGCGACGAGGCGCATCGTGAATAACATCCTGGTGCAGATCGGTAATGATACCAATTTTTACCGGCTGGGCCGATTCGGTAAAATAGTTTCGAAACGATGTTGGCAGGGTAAGAACAAATCCAGCACCAAGTGAATTTGCAATAAAACGACGACGGGAGTGCATAGCAGCCTATTTTGAGTAAAAAAACAGCTTTTTTTAATAAGCGAATGAAAGAACATTTCCTGAAATTTATCGCTATGCGAAATATTTTTCTTTTTATCGTCTGCGCTGTTTTTGGCGTTTCGGCGTATTGCCAGCCGGTTGCCAATACGATTGCCATTGAACCAGGTGATTCGCCTGAAGTAATTGTGGAGAAAGCCACCCGGGTGGTGCCGACTGCCAATCAATATGCAGCCTTGAAAAATGAATTTATTGCGTTTATACATTTTGGGCCGAATAGTTTTACCCGCATGGAGTGGGGAACCGGCAAGGAAGACCCTGCTATTTTTGACCTGAAAGAACTGGATACTGATCAGTGGTGTAAGGCGATGAAAGCCTCTGGTATGAAGATGGTGATTATCACCGCCAAACACCACGATGGTTTTGTGATCTGGCAGAGCCGATACACCAAACACGGGATTATGTCGACCGGCTTTCAAAACGGGAAGGGCGATATTGTCAAATCCCTGGCAGCGTCTTGTAAAAAATACGGACTCAAACTGGGAATTTATTTATCGCCGGCCGATCTATTCCAGATTGAGAACAGCGAAGGTCTTTATGGTAACGGCAGCGCACAAACGAAGAGAACCATTCCGCGAGCTGTGCCGGGTCGCCCGTTTGCCAATAAAACCCGTTTTACATTTGAGGTGGATGATTACAATGAATACTTTCTTAACCAGTTGTTTGAACTGCTGACAGAATATGGTCCCATCGATGAAGTGTGGTTTGATGGTGCCCATCCAAAGCGGAAAGGCAATCAGCAATACAATTACACAGCCTGGAAGCAAGTGATTCATACACTGGCACCACGTGCGGTAATATTTGGCAAGGAAGATATTCGCTGGTGTGGAAATGAGAGTGGCCGCACCCGCGAAACAGAATGGAATGTAATTCCCTACCAGGAAGATCCGCGTACGGCCCAGCATTTTCCCGACCTGGAAGCCAACTCGTTGGGCAGTCGCGAAGATTTATACAAAGGCAAGTTTTTGCATTACCAGCCTGCTGAAACGAATACTTCTATTCGGGAGGGTTGGTTTTACCGCGATGACAGCTTGCAAAAAGTAAGAAACGCCGACGATGTTTTTGATATATACGAACGTGCGGTGGGGGGTAATTCAATTTTTCTGTTGAATATTCCGCCGAATCGCAACGGCCGTTTTTCGGGGGAAGATGTAGCGGTACTGACGGAAACCGGTCGGCGTATCCGCCAAACCTATGGAAATGATTTGTTTGGAAAGGCACAACGAAAAACGGTGTCGCCGCAGGAGATATTGATTGAAACAGCTATGCCGGTGGCCATCAATCGGCTGCTGTTACAGGAAGATGTTCTTCACAGCAGCGAACGGGTGGAGAAACATGCCGTTGACGCCTGGGTCAACAACGAATGGAAAGAGATTGCGGCGGCGACCAATATCGGTTATAAACGTATTATCCGTTTTCCCACGGTAACTGCTTCCCGGTTTCGGGTGCGCTTGTTAGAAACCAGGGCCAAACCGACGATTATAAAAGTGGGTGGCTACTACTACCAAGCGCAACCGCCTGCTTTATCGATTCAACGCAATAAGGAAGGCCTGATCAGTATTCAGCCTGCTGTTCATGCATTTGGTTGGAAGCCGCATGGCGTAGACGCAACAAAGAACCTGTTAAGTGGTGTGCGCATCTATTACACCGTCGACGGGTCGGCACCCAACCGGCAATCGCCTGTGTACACGGCGCCATTCTTCTCGGCGCAACCTGTTATTAAAGCCTTTGCATTTGTAAATGATAAGGCGGGCCCCGTCGCAGCTGCTAGCTTCGGCATCTTATCTAAAAACTGGAAAGTGGTGAAAACAGACAGCGAGGCGGACAAGCATGCTGCATTGGCCGCTATTGATGGCGATCCTGCCAGCTATTGGCAATCAGCCGTAGGCGATACGCATTTTATAGAGCTGGATCTTGGACAAGCGGAAACACTGGCAGGGTTCTCCTATACCCCGCAAACCAATAACCACGATGGCATGCTGGAGAAAGGCAGTATTAGTTTTAGCAACGACGGACAGCAATGGACAGCGTCCGAACAGTTTTCATTCGGCAACCTGATCAATGATCCGACCGAACGTCGTTTTCATTTTAAAAAGCCGGTCAATACGCGGTTTGTGCGTATTCAGTCGACCGTGATTGCGGGCGGATCAAACACATTGTCAATTGCAGAACTTGGGTTCTTTCAATAGAACAACCCGGTAGTTCAGTAGAACAACCAGGTTGTCTTTGGATTGAACGGCCGCATGTTTAGCTGGAATAGTCTTTGTCGCGCGTGGTAGCCAACAGCAGGAAGATGGTTGCCAGTGCACCAAAAAACAAAAACGGAATCCAGCTCTTGGTACGCGTGTACTCTTCTATGGCTACGATGCCATAAATGGCGGCGACAGAAAGACCAAATTTCAATGTCTTTTTCATACAATGACTATTTAGATGCTTTTGCTAAAAGTGGGTTTGTTGAATGTTGATTTCTGCTCTTGCAGATAGATGTCAAAGGCTGCACAAACGTTTCGGAGAAAATAGCGGCCAGTGGGGGTAAGTTGTACCAGGTTGTCGATGCGGGTTATTAGTCCGTCGTTTTCCAAGTCATCCAATACAGGCATCGTAAAATTTTCCAGCAGCGCTGCAGCCTCGTTTAGCAGCACCGTACTGCCTTTGCAGGCAATGTCGAGGATATAGCGACGGAAAAGCCGGTCCTCGGCGTTAAGAAAATGGCCGCGGTACACCGGAATCACGCCTTCTTTTAGCGAGGTAGTATAGTGACTTAGCTCTTTTTCATTTTGCGCCAGGGCAGTTCCTGTATCGCTGATCGCTGAAACGCCGAGGCCTATGAGCATGGTGGCGGAAGTAACGGTGTATCCCATAAAATTCCGGTGCAATTGACCTCGTTCACGGGCGGTATACAATTCGTCGGTAGGCAGGGCAAAATGGTCCATGCCAATGTCTTCGTATCCATGTTCGCGGAAAAGCGCGCGTCCAAGTTCCTGCAACTGTAGCTTTTCGGCTGCCAGGGGCAAATCATTTTCATTGTAGAGTCGTTGCGAGCGACTTTTCCAGGGCACATGGGCGTAGCTATAAAAAGCGATGCGATCGGGTTTCAGGGTCAGTACCTGTTGGATGGTATGTCGCAGGCCTTCGGCCGACTGGAAAGGCAATCCATACACCAGGTCGAGGTTCACTGATTCGAAACCCGCCGCTCTCGCATTATTCACGGCTGTTCGTACATTGTCAAAAGGCTGTATACGGTTGATAGCAACCTGCACTTTGGGATCGAGGTCCTGTACGCCATAACTGATGCGTTTAAAGCCCAGAGAGGCGAGTGTGCGGAGTTGCTCGATGGTCGTGTTATTCGGATGGCCCTCGATGCTGAAAGCAGCATCCTCGGCCACCAGGCAGTGTTCGAGCAATCCTTCAATCAGTCGGCGCAAGTTTTCCGCCGAAAAAAAAGTAGGCGTTCCACCCCCCAGGTGAATTTCACGAATCAACAGTTTTTCGGTTGTCCATGACCGATAGATCGACCACTCTTGCAGCAGGGTGCTGATATAAGGTTCTTCTACCGAATGCTGACGGGTAATTTTTTTGTTGCAGCCACAATAGGTGCAGAGCGATTCGCAAAAAGGCAGGTGTATGTAGAGCGCAATTCCCCCTTCTTTGTTTACGGTGCGGAAATGTTGTGTAACATCCTGCTGCCAGGCTGTTTTGTTGATTCCTTCTTTCCAGTAGGGAACGGTGGGGTAGCTGGTGTACCGGGGCACCGGGCGGTCGTATTTCGACAGCAGGTCAGCATTGGGTAAAAAGGAGCAGGTCATTCGGCAAAATTGCTCCATGACCTGCCCGCCTGCACTGACGTAGATTATTGCGGAAACTGATTTTTGTCAGCCGGTTGGCCGGGGCCTTTTTCAGCCATTTTTGTATCGCGTATGTTTTTCTGGACGGCGATGGCCGCAAACAGGCTGAGCAGGAAAGACATAGCGTAAAATCCTTTTTCGCTTCGTTCGAGGTTGGCATTCCACAAACCGATGACCAGCAATAGGATAGAAAGAATGGTTGAAAACCAGGCGAGTGCATAATAGATATTCGTTACTGGCACGCCTTCCAACTGGTCGCGTACTGCTTTTTGCACAGATACAGCCGCAAAAAGGCCAAACATTAGCACGGTGAAATAATAGCCTTTTTCGTTGAGTTCCATGCTGCTGGCATTGAACAGGCCGATGAGGTAGGCTGTCATACCGGCAAGCAGGGCCACCCAGGAGGCGCCGATAAAAGCGGGCGAGGGTTTCTGGGTTTGTTTTTGTTCCATGTAGTAGATTTTGTGGAACCAAAACTAAAAACCGGTTTACGGTTGGGCTTTGACAAAAGTCAAATTACAGTTTCCATTTTGTTAATGCCTTCGTATTTAACGCTTAAAGCCTTAGTATTTGCTGCGTACGCGGCTGAGGGTTTCCTGGGTGATGCCCAGGTAAGCTGCTATTTGACCGAGGGGTACTCTTTCAATGATATGGGGCTGGCGGGCGAGCAGGTCTTCATAGCGTTCAGCGGCGGACCTAAAGTGGGCGTTGACGTATCTTTCTTCGAGGCGGATATAATAATTTTCGTAGGCTATTCGCAGTAATCGTTCAACACTGGGAAATCGGTTAAGCAAGGCTGTTAGCTGTTCTTTGGAAATAGCCCGGAGTACACTGCCTTCTATTAGTTGTATGTTTTCAACAGCCGATTGCTGGGTAATGAAACTATGAAAGGAAGTGACAAAATCGTTTTCGAAACCGAACCAGTGGGTAACTTCTTTTCCATCCAGTGTATAAAAGCCACGCAGGGCCCCTTTTTCAAGAAAATACAAATGACGGCAGGTTTTTCCCTGTTCAACGAGGAGTTCGTATTTTGGAAGGGTTAATTCAGTGAAGGCGACTTCGATGGCTTCGACAGCGAGCGGTTCAACCACATGAAATTCCTGTAACCGCCTGATGAGTGCTTCCATGCCGGGAAGTTAATTCATTGCAACGGTATGCGGCATTGGGTTGGCGTATTGATAAAAAAGATAACAGGCAACTGGCCATCAAAAGAATGCTGGCCACGCCTGTTACTTCGTCGATCATAGTGCTTGCATTAAAACGCGAAGCACCTGCTATCCACTAAGGCTTTTTGTTTTCTTTGTAGCGTTTGTCGGGGGTGCCGTCTTTTTTAGTGTGTACCGCTTTGGCGCCATCTTTATTTTCTTTGAAGCGTTTATCGGGCGTGCCATCTTTTTTGGTGTGGGCGGCTGTGGCTGTGCTGGTTTCTTTTTTGGCGGTGGCGGTTGTTTCTTTCGCTTTAGCAGGGGCTTGCTTGGCAACCGGTGTTTGTTTGGCAGCGGGTGTTTGTGCGGCGGCTGGTGCCTGCGCCATGCTGGTGCCAGCGATGGCCAGCATACTGAACAAAGCGATAAATATCTTTTTCATAATGGATGTTTTCATAAAGCTAGTTATTTACTGATCGGCTACTGTTATCTGCTCGTTAACCAGCGAAATGTTAACGATGTTTATCCATTTTCTCGGTGAGTTCGCGGATCATATCAACCTGGATTTGCTGGATCTGGAGCAGGTTTTCCTGTTGGGTCATGATCAGGTGATCGATTTTCTCGTGCAGCATACGAATTTCCAGTTCGCTTTTCAGGTTAATCATATAGTCGTTGCGCGCACGTTCGCGGTCTTTTTCTTCCTGGCGGTTTTGGCTCATCATGATAACCGGCGCTTGCAGTGCGGCGAGGCAGGAGAGAATCAGGTTAAGCAAGATGAATGGATAGGGGTCAAACCCTTTGTTGGTCAGCCAAACAACATTGAGCAGCATCCAGCCGATAATAAAAACAACAAAAATGCTGATGAAGGTCCAGCTACCGCCGAAGCTGGCAATCTTATCTGCCCATCTTTGCCCGCGGGTACCCGGATTCTTTAACTCACTCACTTCATCGGCCAGCAAACTATCGTGGTGGATGCTTTCCATCACCGTTTTTTCCAGGTCGGTGATGGTGCCCATTTCTTTTGTCAGCAAATTTTGTATGTACTGATCGCGGTAATGGTTGAGTTCGCTGGATGACAGGTAGCAGTTGTTGTCAAAGTCAGGATACTCTTTTTTGATCTCCCGCATAATACCCTCTCGAATCATTTTGCCCGATACTTTCTCTTTAACGGGGAAATCTTTTTTAGAGAGATCGCTGGTAAAAACTTGCATGGCTTGGCTATTTCTGCAACGAATCTATGAATTGCCGGGTTTCTATAACTGCTTCCTCACAGCGACGGCTTAGTTCTTCAAAAGCAGCGCGCCGATCTACCTCATCAGCGGGAAATTCGATGGCATCGAGCCAGGGATTCAGCTTTTCATTTAGTCCCATGATACTGACCGTTGTCTTCAGGTTATGGGCAATCTGTGCGGCTCTTTTGGTATCTCGTTGCTGCATGGCAGTTGACAATAATTGAAGCTCCTGGTCAACGCCTTCAATAAAATCTTCTGCCACTGTTTTTTCAAAAATCACATCACCCTGGCTTACCTGTTTCATGTATTGCAGGTTGATGGTTTTATAATGATCATCGGCTGCATGATTGCGGGGTGCGACAACCACCGCTGTGTTGATGGAAGCTTTGAGGTATTCACGAATCATGGTATACAATTGCTGCTCGTGAATGGGTTTGGAGATATAGTCATTCATACCGGCAGCGATGCATTTTTCTTTTTCTCCAGCCAGCGCATGGGCCGTCATGGCGATGATAGGTATTTGTAGGCCGAGCTCACGGCGAATGATTTTGGTAGCGGTATATCCATCCATCATCGGCATTTGGATATCCATGAGTACCAGGTCAAAATGTTGTAGCCGCAATAACCTGATGGCTTCTTTGCCGTCGGCGCAGGTATTGAAAGAAATTTGCCAGCCGTTGAGCAGGTGGGTGAGTAAACGTTGGTTGAGTTGATTGTCTTCTACCACCAATATGCGACCACCAGATTGGTTGTCAAAATCTGTTTGAAAGCTGGGGCTCCACGCTGCTTTATCACCGACTGCGAGTTGATAAGGGATATGTAAGGTAAAGGTTGTGCCGGCGCCTGGCTCACTGGCAACAAATATTTGTCCGCCTTGAATGGCGACAAGTTCTTTCACAATGGTTAGCCCCAATCCTGTGCCACCATATTTTCTGTTGGTGGCATCTTCCGCCTGTTGAAAGCGATCGAAAATATGTTCGAGGTTGGCGGCATCGATGCCGATACCCGAATCAGCGATCTCGATGCCCAGCTGTGCGGTACTATCCACTACTGAAAGAAGTTTCACACTGATATCGATACTGCCTTTGTCGGTGAATTTAAACGCATTCCCCAATAGGTTCACTAGTATTTGGGTGAGCCGCGTGGGGTCGCCTTGCAGCATATCAGGCACTTCTTCGCTGATGCGGATATGGAAGCTTAATTTTTTTTCCGTTGCGCGGCTGTTAAACATCATGCCGACCGATTGAATGAGGTCGCGAATGCTGAAAGTGATTTTTTCGATCCGCATCATACCGGCATCGAGTTTCGACAGGTCGAGAATATCATTGACAATGACTGTCAGGTTTTCACCGGCACGGTGGATGGCATCGGCATATTCGCGCGGGGCCTGATCGAGCGGTTGGCGGCTGAGCAGGTGCGTAAAACCAACGATGGCATTTAGCGGCGTGCGAATTTCGTGGCTCATGTTGGCGAGGAATTTTTCCTGTGATTGCCGGGCGTTGACGGCATTTTTTTCTGATTCATTCAATCGCTCGATGAGTTTTTGTTGTTGCCGAATGCGCAGGGCAACAAAAGCGAAGGTGAAAATAGAAGCCAGGGCAGCGATCAGGGCCATGGCGGTGCCCATTGTTTTTGCTTTGAGGCCGTTTTTATCAGCCTGTTCAATTATTCTTACAACAGCTAATTGGTGCAGGGCGTCGATGATTTTTATTTCTGCATTGATGGAATCGGTCAGCAGGTTGCCTTTACTGCTGTTGATTAATTTTTCTGCGGTTGGTTTGCCGCCGGCATTCAGGCTGTCGATAATGGCTTGCGTGAAAGCCAGTTTTTGGGCTGTGAGTGATTTAAGCCGTTGAAGAGCAGGTTGGAGCCGGGCATCGAGGTGACCATTTTCAATTTTATTAATGGCGTTGTTAATGGCATTGGCGTCGGCTGTGAGGTTTAGTCCGTCGGTTTGCCTGCCACTGATCACGATACCACGCAAGCGGCTTTCCATCGAGAGCACTTCGCTGCGCAGGTTTTCGAGTCCCGATTTTACGCTGAGGTGTTCAAGGAGAATATTGTTACTGCCAATGAGGTCGTTGATGCTGCGGTTGGAGTTGAACTGAAGTACAACAATGAGTGCGATGGCCAACAGAAAGACCAGCAGCAGCATGTATTTGAAGTAGCGGTTCATGACAGATACCGGCAAATCTCCCTTTTTTCAATGAATCAGTGCTGATTGAAAAGTTGCAGGCAATGGCGGGAAAGCAGGGCTATATCGATTAGTAGAACGAGGCCGAGCAGAACGAGCAATACCACGGGGCCATGCTCATGGAGCATTTCCAGAAAACTGTAGCCGATGCCCATCAGCAGGAAAGTGTGGAGTAGAAGTTTTAAAATTGGTTTACTGTTCATGGCTATGGCTTTAAAAAAGTGTGGGCCGTATAGAAATACAGCCCGTAACCAAACCTTGTGCTTGAAATTATGATAAATCGTTATAAATAAACCGTTCCTATAGTCGGGCCTATTGGCCTTTTGTTCTGTTTGATGCATTAAATCTACTGTGCTAACACGTGGTTTACAGGCAGGAATAGACAGGAGCGGAAAAACGGTCGGTGAATCGGGAAAACCAGTAGGTGAACGCTAGAGCACGTTCAATCTTTTGTTGACAGCGGCGCGGTAGGCATCGGCTACGGGCACCGGTTTGCCCTGGATGATGAGGTCGCCATCCTGAACCGAATCTACTTTGCCAATGGCGGCGATGAAGGAACGGTGCGTTCGGAGGAAGCGATCCGCCGGCAGGCGTTCTTCAACTGCTTTGAGTGTAGTGTGCACCACATAAGTTTTAGAAGCGGTGTGCAGTTTTACGAAATCGCCCATGGCTTCGGCGAAAAGAAGGTCGTCGAGCAGGAGCCGGCGAATGATATTGCTGTCGCGGATAAACAAAAAATTGTCCTGCCGGGTGAAGGGCGATGCAGCTTTTGTGTTGTCGAGAATGGTTCGGGCGCGATCGATGGCCTGGAGAAAGCGGGCGGGGGTAACGGGTTTTACGATATAATCGGCCACGGCCAGTTCGAAGGCTTCTACGGCATATTCTTTTTTGGACGTGGTGAAAATGATAATGGGTGCCTGGTGGCTGAGTTGTCGGGTGAGTTCGATGCCGCTCATGCCGGGCATTTCGATATCGAGCAGGAGAATATCTACTGGCTTTTCTTGCAGAAAATTATAGGCATCGAGGGCGGTGGCGCAATCGCCGGCCACGCTAAGGTCTTTGACCTGGGAGGCCAGTTGTTTGATGGTGGTGCGGGCCACTTTGTTGTCATCGACGATCAGGCAGGTCATGCCGTAAAAGTAGCGTTTTCGCTTTGGTCAATTATTGGAGGCGGAAGAAAGTTTTGACACAAAACAGCCATTTACGCCAGGCGGATTTCTTTTTGTATTGGAGGATTTTATCGCGATAGCGGAAGAACAGCATCATTCTTTTGAGGTTGTTGGCGGGCGAGAAGCTTTGGTACGACTGGACCAGGGCCTTGAAAGCTGGCTTGCGTGGATGGTCATTTGGGCATTTATCGGCCAGGGTTTGCAGTTTGGCCCTAAGTTTCTCGTTTGATTCGTTTTTGCTGGACCGGCGATGGGTGTTGGCCCCTTTGACTTTCACGCCAAAAGCGTTGTTGTCGTGCATGCGGTATTGGACGAGGGCTTCCGGAATAAATTGAATGGGTTTTTGCAGGGTGGCCACATAACCCAGCCAGTAATCGAAGGGGATATTGTCGGGGAAGGGGAAGCAACGGGTGAGCAGTTCCCTTTTAAAGAGCATGGCGTGCCCGGGCGCACTGCCGCCGATGGTATAGGTTAGTGGATCGTCGAAGCCCCACATTTCTTTGCGATCGCTGAGGTTTTGGTGCAACGATTCGCCGCTGGCATTGATCAGGGTGGAGTCGTGGTAGATGAGTTCGTGGTCGCCCATTTGGGCCACCATGCGGCTGAGTTTGTCGGGGTGCCAGATATCGTCCTGGTCGCAAGGGGCGATGAGGTCGCCGGTGGCCAGGGCAAATCCCCGCGCAAAGTTGGCTGTGAGGCCGAGGTTGCTGTGATTGGTTAAGATGGTAATTCGGCTGTCAGCGTTTCGCAGCCCATTTAAGATGGTATCGGTGTCGTCAGTTGAAGCATCATCGGTTATAATCAATTCAAAATGACAATAGTTCTGTGTCATTATGGAATCAATTTGGGTCTTGATAAAGCTAGCGCCGTTATAAGATGCCAAAATGATTGACACCAGGGGATGAGAGTTCAACATACGGCAAAAATAACTGGCTGACCACAAATTGAGATCGTCCTGAATACAAAATTGGTTTTCAGTGAATAGGGCTATCTTTGCGCTTTCGTTGAGAATCGAAAACCTTTTCGTATGAAACCTATCCTGCTCCCCATGGGGACTATTCAATCCAATAACAGCGTATGAACGTTTACAAAGCTACCGTCCTGCTTTTATTGTGTCTGTTTTCGTTTAGGGCGTTTTCTCAAATCCCGTCTGATCTTTCAAAGGTAAAGGCTTCTCAGTTTACTGATGACCAGCTACGAAGCATGGTCACGCAAGCGCGTGCCAGGGGCTTGACTTTTGAGGCAGTGCAGGAACAGTTGGAACAAAGGGGAATGACGTCATCTGAAATTGAATTACTAAAAGAGCGGATAAGTGATCTTGGGCTTAATGATGATGATAATCTTACGGAGGACAGTGTGTTGAACGGTTCCAATCAATCACGACGAAAATCATCCGCTGTTAGAAAAGGCAATCAAAAACTCAAACTGCTTGCCGAAAAAAAAGAGATTACTGTGTTCGGTTCTGACCTTTTTTTGAATAGTGATTTGAGTTTTGAGCCTGACTTGCGAATGGCAACACCGAAAAATTATGTAATTGGTCCGGAAGATCAGCTTTCGCTGAATATTTATGGGGTTAATATGTCGCAGCAAAATGTAACTGTGACACCAGAGGGAACAGTGAACATAAAATATGCAGGTGTCGTTAATGTCAACGGTATGACTATCGAGTCTGCAACCAATGTATTGCGAGAAAAACTGGTTAAATATTATCCAGCTCTGCGAAGCGGTCAAACAAAACTTCAAATATCACTTGGCAATATTAGAAGTATTCGCGTAATACTGATTGGAGCGATTAAGAGACCCGGAACCTACACTTTGCCATCGTTGGCGAGTCTTTTCAATGCTTTATATGTAAGCGGCGGCCCAGTAGAGAATGGGTCATTTCGTACCATTGAGCTAATTCGGAATAATGAAGTAATACAAAAAGCTGATTTGTATGATTTTCTAGTAAGGGGCATGCAACAGAATAACGTTCGCCTTGAAGACAATGATGTAATTCGTGTTCCATTTGCGAGCAAGATGGTCAAATTGACGGGACAAGTTAATCGTCCAGCAATTTTTGAAATAGTTGAAGGTGAGCACCTTTCCGACCTAATTGAGTATGCTGGCGGATTCAAGAGCAATGCATTTAGAGGAAGATTGACCGGTACACGTTTTGCGAAACTTGATCGGCGAATACTTGATGTTTCAGGCGATTCAACTAATCAGTTTGAGTTGCAAAATGGCGACGAGTTTATTGTTGACTCACTTATCAACCGCTACGAAAACCGCGTTATTATTAACGGGGCAGTATTTAAACCTGGAGCCTACGCGCTTGATGATGGCATGACAGTTAAGAAGTTGATTGGCAAAGCGCAAGGCTTAAAAGAGGATGTTTTTACAGGCCGTGCATTGTTGGTAAGAACTAGGAGTAATCTAACCAAAGAATATATCAATTTACAATTGCGGTCATTGATCGCGGGAGATCAAGCTGACATTTTATTGAAGAAGGAAGACAGTATTCACGTCGCTTCTATTTTTGATCTGCGAGATACGAGTTCTGTCACTATCAATGGAGCTGTGCGCAGCCCAGGAATTTTTAGGTATGAAGATAGTCTTACATTGAAGTCATTGATCATGAAAGCAGGGGGGTTCGCAGAGAATGCAACTGGGTCTGGTATTGAAATTTCGAGGCGAAAACGTGATATTTTAATAACCAAACCAGGCAGCCCCATTGTAGATTTAATCCGAATAGACGATAATATGGACTTGTCAGGGAACGCTCCTGATATCGTCCTGCAACCCTTTGATATTATTACCATTAAGGAAAACCCTTTTTACAAGGAACAAATTAGCGTAAAGATTAGTGGCGAAATTATGATGCCCGCGGTTTATACTTTGCAAAGCCGCGAAGAGCGACTTAGTTCTCTGATAAAAAGATCCGGTGGATTACTTTACACAGCCGATATAAGGGGGGCAAAGCTAGTACGGAAGGTGAAAATTGAAAGTATTGCTGACACATCTCACATAAAACACCTGCTGGCGGTTTTTGAGCGTGATACAACGAAGTCAAAAGACAGCGTGTTGCAAAAAAAGACAAGAGATGTAGCCATTGATCTTCAATACATTTTAAGTCACCCTGGCAGCAACGATGATATCACACTTGAGGAAGGGGATGAATTAATAGTGCCGCGAATCAACAACACAGTGAGTATTAATGGTGAGGTATTTAAGCCGCTTGATATAATGTACGAAAGAAGTAAGTCGATGGATGATTATATCTCTGATGCTGGCGGTGTTACTTTGTCGGGAAAAAAGGGGAGGTCTTTTGTGATCTATCCCAATGGAAGTTCGGCGCGTGTTCGGAGGCCATTAGGTGTTTTCTATAAATACCCAGAAATTCTTCCAGGTACTGCCATCTATGTGCCACAAAAGCCGAAGAGAGGTACGCTCGATGTAGGAAGAGCTGGAATACTAGTTTCCGCAATTACCGGATTATTAACAGCGATCGCTTTATTGACCAGATGACAATGTTTTCGTCATGCAAGAAGAAAGAGAGATATCACTTAAAGACCTATTGGAGAAAGTAAAAGGTATTGTAGTTTACCTTGTTAGTAGGTGGAAGGTATTGGTATTTTGTGCTTTGATAGGTAGTGTGCTTGGCTTTGCATATGCGATTTTTAAAGGAATTCGCTATACGTCGAAAGTGAGTTTTGTTGTAGAAGATACTAAATCGGGCACTGGAGGTTTGGCTGCGCTTGCAGTTCAGTTCGGATTGGACATTGGCGGGTCGGCAGGGGGTGGGATTTTCTCCGGAGACAATATTTTGCTGTTTTTGAAAAGTGAATCATTGTGTCGACAGGTGCTGATGACTTCGTATGATTCAGTTGGAAACAAGACCCTGGCCGATAAATATGCAGAGGCAAACAACCTGACAAGTAAGTGGGCAAAGAAAAAGGAGATCGGAGTTATTGAATTTGGTAAATACAAATCAAGCTCGTTACCTCGGGTAGAAGATAGCTTGATGCAGGCCATAGTTCGGATTATACTGAAAAAAGACCTGGCGGTTGAGAAGCCGGATAAAAAGGCATCCTTTGTTACAGTGTCAATGACATCTAAAGATGAATTGCTTAGTAAGTATTTTAGTGAGCGGTTGGTGAATTTGGCAACGGCGCATTACGTTGAATCCAAGACACGGGTTAAAAGCCAAAATGTAATGAAACTGCAAAGAAGGGCAGACAGTTTAGCGAATCTATTAAATGCTAAGTCATATGTAGCTGCATCTGTACAGCAAGATATCCTGGATATTAATCCTGGAATAAAAACAGCGCCTGTTAGCGCCGAAATTTCAACAAGGGAGAAATCGATGATAGCTACCATATTTGCGGAGGTTGTTAAAAACCTCGAATTGGCGAAAGTATTATTGAACCAAGAAACGCCAACAGTCGAATTAGTTGATGTCAGCACCTTGCCTTTAAAAGAGGAGAAGGTCAACAAGTTGCTTTCAGTGGTTTCCGGCGCTTTTGTAATGATTTTTGTTGCTTCATTGATTTTGGCAATAGGAAAATGGTGGCATAAAGCCGATGCAACACAAGGCTAATTCGGTTGTGTTTATGCTTAGATATATAAATCAGAAAATAGGCGGCTATGGGGAACGAAGTAGTCGAATTCGCAAAAATATTGCATGGTCCTTTTTGATCAAAGCCGCAAGCATAATAATAAATTTTTCTGTTGTTCCTCTGACTATTAATTATGTTGATACAACCCGATACGGTATTTGGATAACACTAGCTTCTATTGTGAGCTGGTTTACTTTTTTTGATTTCGGATTGGGCAATGGCCTTCGAAACGAATTAGTTAAATACAGCGCAAACGGAGATCAAACATCTGCCAGAAGGTTGGTTAGCGGTACGTATGTGGTTCTATTCGCGGTTGCGACCGCAGTATTTGTAATATTTAGCTTCATTAAGCCATTTGTAAACTGGAACCATTTTCTGAATATTCCGGATAGCGTTACAGAAAATATAGGCAATGTTCTCCAAATAATATTGGGCGCATTTTGCCTTCAGTTTATATTACAAATGCTCAACACTGTTTTGTTTTCGCTTCAGCTGTCGGCTCGTGTTGATTTGCTGGTACTAATTGGTCAGGCGCTACTATTATTTGTTTTGCTGGTTTTAGTCAATACCTTACCTGGAAACTTGACAATTTTAGCGTTCGCGTTGGGCTTCACCCCGGTGATTGTTTTAGCGGGCGCGAGTATAATCTACTATAAGGGTCGACTACGGTATTTGTTGCCATCCGTTCAACTATTCGATCTGAAATCCGTTAAGAGGATTTTGAATGTAGGGGGCTCTTTTTTCGTTTTGCAAATTGGCTCTCAAATATTGCTGCAAACGGACAATGTCATAATTGCGAATCTATTAACGCCTAACGACGTTACGCGATTTAATGTATGCTTTAAGCTCTTCTCCGTTATTACTATTGTGTTTTCAATTATTCTTTCACCTTATTGGGCAGCGGTAACAGAGTCTTACGCCAAAAGAGATTTTGAATGGATAAGAACCAGCTTGGGCAGACTGCGAAAAATTTGGTGGCTTATCGCACTTTTGTTCATACCCATTTTCTTGTTGCTGTCGAAAACGGCTTTCAAAATATGGCTGGGGGAAACTGTATATGTTGGCCTAAGCCTCAGTTCATTAATGGGAGTATATATCGCAAACTATACGGCATTACTGCTGACTTGTACCTATTTGAATGCTATGAGCAAATTGCGCATGCAGTTGATTTTATATGTACTGGTTATAGTTACCAATATTCCGATAGCTATTTTTCTTGCAAAAAAATGGGGCACTGAAGGCGTTTTAATCGCGAATATTGGCACTTTTTTGTTTATGAATTGCTTGTTATGGATTCAGCTTGACAAACTCGCCAATAATTCGGCGAGAGGTTGGTGGAATCGTTGAAAAAAAATGGAAAGAAAACTGAAATTATATCAGGGTGGCATTGAATTATTTACTGTAAAAGATGTTATTTTTTACAGTGTCTTTTTATTGGCTTATTTGTTAGGCGGTGCAATTTTTATTTCGGGGATCTTTCCTTTTCGGCTTTTTCATTTAGCCCTGATTTCACTTTTGATGATACCGCTAAAAGGCCTATGTTTTGGAAAGGTTGAAAAGGTGTTCTTTTTTTTCTTTTTGGAAATTGGTGTTTCGGCAATATTTAATCACGTTTCGGTGATGCAATTCCTAAGTTTTCTGCGATTTATTATAGTGCCATATTCTATTTATTTTCTTGTTAAGAAAGGGCTTGATGCTAAGAATATTCGGCTTGTGCTGAGGTTTATTATTTGGATTGCCTGCTTGCAGCCACCGGTGGTTTTACTTCAGCAGACTTTTTTCGAGACTATTAATTCGATTCTCCCTTCTTCTACCAGGTTTACAGAGGATAATAGAATTGATTTTTCCTTTGGTACATTTTATGTGTCTGATGACCCGTCAATGAGTTTTTTCTTAATGACAGTAATCTTATTTCTTTTATTCGATAAAAGGAACAATTATTTTATAAAAAGAAAAATGGCTCTTGCAGGATATTTGACTCTTGGCGTTTTGTTGTCAAATTCTCAACTTTCAAATATTCTTGTGGTCCTTATTTGGGTTGCATATGCTTTCCGGAATTTTCGTATTAAGGATATCGTTAAAACTGCGGTCATTTTCGGATTGACAATTTTGTTATTGATGGGGTTCGGACTTTTTGATTTCTTTCAGTGGAAGCTTTATGATGTTATTCAACAAGCTTCATTTGAAACCATACAGAATGCTTCTGGATCTAATTTCCAGGAAGGGAAATTTGAACGAACGGCTGCAGTGTATTACTATATTACCCAGCCATTGAAGGTATTTGGGGATGGCCCTTCCGCTTATTACAACGCAGTGTCGGGTGAATATGTTTTGGGCAACAATGGCCAGGTTTTTACTCTATATGCTGAGATAGGAGTTTTAGGATTACTGATCGGATATTTCATTTTTTATGTAATTGGTAAAACAAATTTGGTTTCGAGACCGATGTTTGTCGGATGTCTCTTACTAATTTCAGCATTGACAATCACTTCTTTTCCTTTAACGGATGCCAGCATTATGTTGACCTATTGCATTTTTGTGAAAACAAATCTTGTTTCGAATGGCGTTCCTGAGTCTAATGTTAAATCGAATAGCCTAATAATCGAATGATCTATATTATTATACCAGTGTTTAATAGGAAGGCTTTAACAAGAGGTTGTCTTAAGAGCATCGAAGGGCAGACTTTTAAGGATTTTAAAACAATTGTAGTGGACGATGGCTCCACCGATGGAACATTCCAGATGATACAGGATGAATTTCCAAATGTAGAGGTGTTAAAAGGCAATGGGGATCTTTGGTGGACTGGCTCAACAAATCTTGGCGTTAATTATTTGACTAATGCTGGGCGGGTTAAAAGTGACGATTTTGTTTTGACGCTAAATAATGACCTGGAAATAGATGATGACTTCCTAGGAAAAATCTCCTACTATGCTGGCGTTTATCCGAAAGCTATCCTTGGCTCTGTTTCGGTGGACATCAATCGTAGTGACTGGATGGATTTTTGTGGTGTACGATGGAATCAAATCACCAGTAAGTACACCCTTAAAGCCAAAGAGTATGGAAACTCATATGCACAACTTTTGAATGAAAAAAGGTTTGAGGATTCAGACCTTTTACTTGGAAGAGGTACGTTAATACCGGCAAAGGTCTTTGATGAAATTGGTTTTTATGATTTCGAAAACTTTCCGCATTATGCTGCTGATGAAGATTTTACATTAAGGGCTAAAAGAAATGGCTGGCAATTGCTTATTCCTACAGATGTATTGGTCAGGAGTTATATTTCTGAAACCGGTACTGACGTGGAAACTGTATCTCTGACAGGTAAATACTTTAAAGATTTATTTTTTTCAAGGCGTTCACCTGTGAATATAGTAACGAGATACCGCTGGGCTATGAAGAATACGAATTTGAAGTTTATTTATTTTGTCATTGAATATTCAAGAATTGTTACATCTGTTTTATGGAAAATTGTAAAACGCGACACTTCGCCTACCTATGAAAAGAAATGAAGCCATAACCACTGTCAAAAGTCAGCCGCTGAATGTACCTGTACTTTTTTTGATATTCAATAGGGTTGAACAAAGCCGGTTGGTTTTTGCTGAAATCGCCCGACAACGTCCGCAAAAATTGTATATAGCAGCAGATGGCCCGCGATTATTGGTTCAAGGCGAAGTAGAGGTCTGTAACGAAACTAGGCAAGCGATTTTAAATTCAATTAATTGGGATTGCCAATTAAAGCTGTTGTTCAGAGAAACCAACCTAGGTTGTGGAAAAGCAGTTAGTAGTGCGATTGATTGGTTTTTTGAATCGGAGAACGAAGGGATAATACTTGAGGATGATTGTCTTGCGGACCCTTGTTTTTTTGACTTTTGTGGCAAAATGTTGCAGCAATACAGAGACAATGAAAATGTATTGCATATTTCTGGAAATAATTTTCAGGAAGGTAATATAAGAGGCGATGGCTCATATTATTTCTCAAACCTGGCTCATATCTGGGGCTGGGCCACCTGGCGCCGCGCTTGGAAATTGTATGACTTTACGTTGGATCGTTACAAAGATGTCATGCGACCGGCATTGCCAAATAAGGTCGAAAGGATGATATATCATATTCAAAAAGGTTCATTGGACACCTGGGACACGCAATGGTTTGCAACAGTTTGGTGGAATAGGGGGTTGGCGATTTGTCCGCAAGTGAACTTGATTAGAAATATTGGTTTTGGAAGGGGAAAAGGAGCTACGCACACAAAATCGTCTGAACCGGGTTGGATGAAAAGGATGCAATATGGTTCCATTGACAATGTTGTTCACCCAACGTCTATTTCAGTAGATCAAAAAGCTGATTCTTTTACCATACATAACGTTTATACTGACTACTGGTTAAATCGCTTGATTAAGAAGATTATTCGACGATAGGCTTTCGCCAAACCGTTAATAGATTGATGATGACCGCCGAAAAGATTCGAGTATTAGTAATACATAACCGATACCTCCATTCAGGGGGGGAAGACAGTGTCTTTGAGGCAGAGAAAAGAGCTTTGCTAGAGTCGAGAAATTGCCTAGTATATGAATTGGAGTTTTCTAACCGTGATCTTTCCGATAAAAACGGTTTGATTAGATTTGTTCATACACTAGGAATTACATTTAATCTCCTTTCATTTATTAAGGTTTATCGAACGGCAAAGCGTGATCGTATAAACATAGTACATGTTCATAATTTCTACTACAGGGCATCGCCGTCTGTATTTTGGGCCGCGCGACTTGCGGGTGCAGGAACAATTATGACCGTTCATAATTATCGGTTGGTTTGTGTCGGCGGCTATTTGATGCGCAATGGTGCGATATGCGAGAAATGTTTAGGAAGTCGTTCGCTGATCTGGGGTGTAAAATACCGTTGTTTTCAGCGTTCTTTTTTTAAATCCTGTTTGCTTACGATAAGTAACTTGGTTAACAGACTCATTGGCACGATGCGATTTCAGGTTGACCGCTATCTTGCATTATCACCTTTTATGGCAACCGTATTAAGTGAGTCGACACTTAAATTGGCGCCTGAGAAAATTATTGTGAAGCCTAATTTCGTTTTTGATATCGGTTATAAAACTAATACTACACGTGAAGGATTTTTCCTTTTTGTTGGCCGCCTGTCGGCGGAAAAAGGAATATTGGAATTGCTCTCAGTATGGAAGGAGTTCAACGAACCGTTAAAGATAGTTGGAGACGGGCCACTTTTAGAGAGCGTCAAAAAAGCCGCTTTTGAAAACCCACTAATCGAATACCTGGGATTTAAACCACAGGATCAAGTACATGTTTTGCAACAGAGATGTAAAGCACTGGTTTTCCCTTCGATCTGGCATGAAGGAATGCCAATGACAGTTTTGGAAGCGAAGAGCGCAGGTACAATCATAATAGCCAATAGAACGCCTAATCTTGAATACTTAATCACCCATCGTGAAGACGGCATATTGTATAAAGGCAACTTGAATCAAGGCGTAAAGGAATTTATGGGTCTTACCGAGCAAGAAAAAGAGCAGATGATGGTTGCGGCGCGAGCTGATTATCAAAAGAGATTTTGCAAAGAGCAAGCGGTTGATCGTTTGATGGATGTATATAACTCAGTAGCGGAAAGAAGTTTCAGATAAAAGAATTTGAAAGATGCTAGAGAGAGTCAAAAATTATATAAAAAAGCAGTCATTTAAGCCGGATATATTAAGTATAGCCATTAACCCGTTTTACTTTGTTCGCAAAAATCTGTTTTTGAGTATTAAGAAGTATAGCCCACTTTTGAAAGGGCGCTTAATAGATTTTGGTTGTGGGAGGAAACCCTACGAACAGTTGTTTAAAGTAGATCAATATCTGGGGGTAGATGTTGAGCAATCGGGTCACGATCATAAAAATTCAAAAGTTGACGTTTTTTTTGACGGCAAACACCTGCCTTTTGACGACAATTCTTTTGACTCAGCTTTTTGTAGCGAGGTTTTAGAACATGTTTTTGAGGCAGACCAAACGCTGCGGGAATTGAGAAGAGTCTTGAAGCCTGGGGCAACGGTGTTGATTACAGTGCCGTTTTGTTGGAATGAGCACGAAGTTCCTTATGACTTTGCCAGATATTCGTCATTTGGCATTAAGTATTTGTTGGAGAAAAACGGCTACCTGGTAATTGAGTCAGAAAAGTCAGGAAGTTTTGGGCAAGTTATTTTCCAATTGATGGCTTTATACTTTTTCGAAGTATTTAAGAGATTCGGCATAGTTGGCTATGCCATTTCTCTGATATTTGCATTCCCAATTAACCTGATTGGTTTTATCTTAACCAGGCTAATGCCTTCTAATAAAAGCTTGTACTTCAACAACATTATTTTAGCAAAAAAGGATTGAATTCTTAAAAAAAATAGTTTATGGTTCTCATTATTGAGTAGTATCAAAATTGCCAATTTGTTGAAATTTAAAAAAATGCGGAATTTACATGAACCTCGATTTTTGGAAATCAATGTTGTTGTTGCTGGCTTGTAGAATTTATTTATTGTGTGAAGGCTGGTGTTTTAAAATCTGCTTGTTTGCAGAGGGGCAGATGATATCAATAAATGTCGACCATGTCTGATCGTCCTGACTTTTTACCTTTTGTGACCAAGGTAATTGGTAATAAGATAAACTGCTTTCCTAGCTATAGATCGTTGTACGATTTTATATTGAAGGACTTGAACGAGAAACAGCAACGCGGGTACATTACAGTAAACAACGTACACACGATGATGGAGGGGTATAGGGATCCTCAATTTAAACGTTTCATTGAAGAATCTTATTTGTCAATCCCTGACGGAAAGCCGCTTCAGATTGTCGGAAAATTGAAAAACGCTACTGGTATCAGCAGGTTATTTGGCCCAACAATACTTGAAAAATTTCTGGATTGGGGTCGAAAAGATAAGACTAGGCACTTCTTATTTGGTGGTACTGTCGAAACATTGAAAGCCATGCAAGAGAAGATTTTAGCAAGATATCCTGGAACTGATATCGTTGGCGCTATTTCTCCTCCTTTCGGTGCAATATCCAGCTGGCCAAATGATATTTTTGTACGCGAAATCAATGAGTCGAAAGCTGATATGATTTGGGTAGGCTTGGGTGCACCAAAACAGGAAGCTTGGATGCACCAATTTTCCGGGCAGATAGATAAAGGTATCTTATTCGGTATTGGAGCGGGTTTTTCCTACATAGCAGGAACAACTAAACATGCCCCGAATTGGATGAAAAACGCTTCGTTGGAATGGCTATTCAGGCTTGGGCAAGAGCCAAAACGCTTGTTTAAGAGATACCTAGTCACGATACCACCGTTTATATTTTTGGCAGCTGCAGACGTTTTAAGCTATAAAATTGGCCGACGCCGCGAATAATTAATAGGTCGCAGGAAGGCCTGATCAGTAGTATACGTTGTAAATCAAATCTGTTTTCTTCAAGCGTCTCAATTGAAGAAATTTATAACTAGAGGAAATTGGATATTGATAGCAAAAATCTAAAGATCGATGAGTATAAAAAGAAAAATAAATAGGGTTTTTAAAGAAGCCGCATCTGCACTTGGCTTGCATTTGGAAAGAAAGAACGCTCTAAACACGGAATCTGAAATGTTTCGTCATTTATTGAATAGATTCAATATTGATTGTGTGTTAGATGTTGGCGCCAATACAGGCCAGTTTGCACAAGCACTTTTAGACGGCGGATATAGACAGAGTATTGTTTCTTTTGAGCCGCTTCCAGATGCTTTCGCCTTGTTGGAGAGAAAGTCCCGATCGCATTCAAATTGGCAGACGGAAAACGTGGCAGTTGGCGCAAAAAATGGAGAGATTGATTTTAACATTGCAGGAAACAGTCAAAGTAGCTCTATTTTACGAATGCTGCCTTCGCATGAACAGCTTGCGCCCGGATCAAGTTATGTTGGATCTGTCAGAGTGCCGATAAAATCATTGGATAGCTATGCAGCTTATTTGGAAAAAAAAGAAAGCATTATGCTGAAATTGGATGTGCAGGGGTATGAAGAATCAGTATTGGCCGGTGCAAAACAGATTATCTTGAAAGTCAAACTTTTGCAAATGGAAGTATCAATAATTCCTTTATATGAGCATAGCTTGACCTATTTGGAGGCTTTGCAACGCAGAGAATTGATGGGCTTTAGTTTGTATTCTTTGACCCCCATTTTTGCAGATGTCAATACAGGTCAGGTTTTCCAGTTTGATGCGATTTTTGTTCGTGAAGAACAACGCAGAGAGGTTTTGCCTTGATATTATTATAGCCATTTATCCAAGTTGAAATTGCCAGGTATTGGAATGACGAATTAGTGATAATATGTTATTTATTGTAGATAAATCAGTTAACCCGTTAAGTCGCCCTAAAAGCGTCCATTCATCGCAATCAGCCAAATACTGATTATGGAGTCTATAATACAAATAAAACACCTTTTGCCAAGGCTGAGGCTGCAATATATATATAATTGATTATGAGATACTTGTGAATTAGGATGGTTGTATTTCAGTATATTTTCATGGCTAGCCTTCAATGGAACAGTCCCCCACACAATTCCATACTACTTGGCGCTCGCGTATAGGATGGCGCAATTATTGCCCTAACTACACAGTTCTCAGCCACCAGGGCTTACATTTTTTAGCCGGAACATATAGAAAGGCGACCAGCAGCTAAAAAGAGAACGGCAGATAGATATCACTTACCTATAAGACGACCAACAGCAGAGCCGTTATTTTAATATAGTAGTTGTTCAATTATGTAGATGCAAGCTCCGTGATCTCCTGAAACAACTCGTAATAGATGGCTGCCTGGTGGTTGAAGTTTTGGATAGATTACGAGCGCGAGTAGCCGAATTCAATTCTCCGAACGAAAACGAGGCTTGGCACAAAAACGAAACTTGGCACAAAAACGAACCAGGGCACGTAACGACAGCCGGCAAAGAACAATGCCCGATACGAAAACGACAACGGCTCGGCAACGAAGCAGGGCTCGAAGATCATTCTGAGCACGAAATCAACACATTTGATGAAAACCACCACCGGCTCCATGGCCACTTTTGGGAAAAAATACCGCCGCAATATGTTCAATTATTCGATCATATGGCAAAAAGAGGGAAACATTCACGATGGCTGCAACGAAATTAACCCTGATGTTGTCGATATATCGACAATTCGTCGCAACTTTGCGGGCGTTCATTCCTGTACCAGAACCTGACACCTTATCTCATGCAACGATCCTTTATTCCATCCATCCAAATGAAGATCCTGGCAGATTTGCTGACGATCTCACTGGTCTTTGTGTTTCAGCATAGCAGCGCTACCAAGCTTCCCTACAATGCCAATATCCTGATTGTGCTCAGTTCCCTGTCCAGTTGGTTTATTGCCGCACGCTTTGTTGGCTTGTACAAAGACTTTCGCTCCATCCCTTTTTCTGTTGAATTCACCGAATTCATCAAAGCAATTACGCTCTATTCCTTACTGAGCTCTTTCATTGTTTTCATCATTTTTAAAGGAGTCCCTTTCAGCAGGGCCGACCTGTTTTTTCATTGCGTAGCATTGCTCATCCTCCTGCCACTGCAGAAATTGGCCATCCGGGTTATCATGAAAAAAATTCGCAGCAATGCCCAACTGAACCGAAAGGTATTAATCGTTGGTGCCGGCGAACCAGGCATGGACTTCTACCAGCACTATGTAAAAGACAACCACTACGGTTTTACCCTCGCCGGTTTTATTGACGATGAGCAAAATCCCTCCGTCAACGGCCACTATCTCGGCAAAACGGCTGATATCGACAAGGTGATTGCCAAATATGACCTGGACGATATCATCGTCACCATGCCCATGCGTGATGAATCGCAGTTGGCTAAAATTGTATCAGTAGGCGAGAAGGAAGGCAAACGCATACGAATCATACCTCACTACGAACGTTTTGGCGGCTCGGGAAAAGTGCATGTCGGCACCCTTGGTTCATTGCCCATCATCACCCTTCGGTCTTTGCCACTCGATCTGTCTGACAATAAGCTGTACAAACGCGTATTCGACATTGTTTTTTCGGCACTGATCATTACCCTGGTATTGTCATGGCTTATACCGATCGTAGCCCTGATCATCAAACTCACATCCAAGGGCCCTGTTTTCTTCAAACAGGAACGCTGGGGACTCAACAACAAACCCATCATCTGTTACAAATTCAGGTCGATGCGGGTGGATAGCAAAGACCTCGACGAAAATGGAAAATACCAGCAGGCTACCAAAGATGATCCAAGGGTCACTGGCATCGGTAAATTCATCCGTAAAACAAATATTGACGAACTTCCGCAATTCATCAACGTATTGCTTGGCTCTATGTCGGTAGTAGGCCCGCGCCCACACCCGGTACCGTTAAACATGTTATCGAAAGATATCATCGACAACTATATGCTTCGTCACTGGGTGAAGCCTGGCATCACCGGATGGGCCCAGGTGAATGGATACCGGGGAGAAACCGAACAGTCGCACCTGATGAAGAAAAGAGTTGAATTTGACGTTTGGTATATTGAAAACTGGACTTTCTGGCTTGACCTTCAAATCATCGTGCAAACACTGGTGAATATGGTCAAAGGCGAAAAGAACGCATATTGAGCAGGATCGACAGATGATAAACAGAAAAATCTTTTACACCGCAACAGCAGCGCTGTTGCTTTTTATTTTAGCAGCCAGCCAGCCGCTCCTTGCCCAGTCGCTTCCTGTCGGCTCTTCTATTTTGGAAGATTATTTCCGACGCGAACAAATCAAAGGCGAACGCGATAGCCTGGTCTCTTTCTTGGTTCGACCCCTGGTAGCAAGAAACAAAGCAGCAGCAGATTCCCTTTTTCAAACAACTGTTGAAGAAGATGTTTTTCTCAAAGGCCGCGGACGGTTTCGGGTGTTGCCCGCCAGCATTCGCCAACAATACAATACCCACCATCCTTTTGGCTGGAACGATGGCCCCATGATACCCGCCAATGGTTACCAGGCCTATTTTACCGCGGGATTTTTTGTCGCAGTGGGCGATTGGTTAACGGTACAACTACAACCCGAGTTGGTGTATGCGGCCAATAAAGATTTCGCCACTTTTCCCGCAGGTCACACAGATAGTATCTGGCGCGCCTACTATGCATTTGCCAATGATATTGACAATCCCGAACGCTATGGGTCCCGCAACTACACGCGCGTTTTCGCCGGACAATCATCCATCCGCTTTAACTATAAAAAACTTTCACTGGGCGTTTCGACTGAATCTTTGTGGTGGGGTCCTGGCATTCGCAATAGCCTAATCATGTCGAACAATGCGCCCGGCTTTCTTCACCTCAGCCTGAATTCAAGGGCGCCGATGAAAACATTTCTCGGCCATGTTGAATGGCAATTGATTGGCGGTATACTGGAAAATTCTGGCATCTATCCGCTCGATACCACCCGAACCTTTGAAGGGCAACAACTGTATATTCCCAAACCCGATCACCGTCGGTATATCAATGCCATGACCATTTCCTGGCAACCGAAATGGATACCAAATCTCTTTATCGGTTTCTCGCGGGCCTTTTACCAATACAACAACAATATTCCGAAAAACGCCAACGGTTACCTGCCGGTGTTCACTTCGTTTTTCAAAGGACAAGGCAACGATGATATTGCCATTGGCCGCGATCAATTGCTGTCTGCTTCTTTTCGGTGGGTGTTGCCGCGCGAGAAAGCAGAAATTTATGCAGCGTATGGAAGAAATGACCATGCCCAAAATTCAGAAGACTTGTTATTGGAGCCAGAACACAGCCGCGCATATCTCATCGGACTGCATAAAATTTTCAACACACGCAAAAACAGGGAAGTTGAAGTATTGCTGGAGATGACCCAGACCCAGGAACCGGCTACCGGAAGCCTGCGCGCGCTCCAACCCTGGTATGCGCATTACCAGACCCGGCACGGCTATACCAACCTCGGCCAGGTAATCGGCGCTGGCATCGGCCCGGGTGGTAATAGCCAAACCCTGGGTGTTAGCTGGAACAAAGGCATCCAAAAAACAGGATTTTTTGTTGATCGCATTGTACACAATAACGATTTTTATTACGCCGCTTTCGGCCCGATGAATCGCTCTGATGTGCATTGGGTAGACCTGGCGATCAATGCTTATAAAACCTGGCGTTTTCAACAGATTTTGCTTAGCGCCAACGCGAGTTTTATTCGATCTTTCAATTATCAATGGCGGTATAAAGACAATCCTGCAATTTTGCTGAATGGAAATAAGGACATCAACAACCTGCAGTTGGGTTGTACAGTCTCTTATCTCTTCGGAAAATAAACTATGTCAGCAGCAGCACCGCTTTTCTCCATACTGATTCCAACCTGGAACAACCTTCGCTACCTGCAATTGTGCATCGGCAGCATTCGAAAGTATTCATCGCATACGCACCAGATCATTGTGCATGCCAATGAATCAAAAGATGGCACGGTCGACTGGCTCAGGCAACAACCTGATATTGAATTCACCCACAGTGAAGATAATATCGGCGTTTGTTATGCCCTCAATCTCTCCCGCACGCTGGTGAAAACAGACTATGTGCTGTACATCAATGATGATATGTTTGTTTGTCCCGGGTGGGACCAGGCCCTGCTCGAAGAAATCCAACAAATCGGCCACAACCGATTTTTCCTCTCCTCCACCGCCATCGAACCAGTGCCGCAAAGCAACTGCGCCATCAAAGGTGATTTCGGTCGCAGCATCGACAGCTTTGATGAGGCGGCACTCATTAAAAATTTTGCGTCCTTCCCCATGAACGATTGGCAGGGTTCTACCTGGCCACCTAACCTGGTTCACCGCGATATATGGGATGAAGTGGGCGGTTATAGTATTGAATTCAGTCCCGGCATGTATTCCGACCCAGATTTCTCCATGAAACTCTGGCAGGCAGACGTGCGCTATTTTAAAGGCATCGCCCGTAGCCGGGTGTATCATTTTGGTAAGATTTCCACCAAGCGCGTAAAAACGAACAAAGGGTACAACCAGTTCATTCGTAAATGGGGTGTCAGCTCCAGCACGCTGACGGACTATATGCTGCACCGCGGTCAGCCCTTCACCGGCCCGCTGCCCGAATTCAAATCCCCGCGCTGGCTTCGCCTCAAAAATCTGGCCAAAAAAATCTCCGTATCGTTTAGACAGGAATAGCAACACGATAAAAAGCCGTACATTTTGTTCGGATTGCCATTACTGATTTTGCATGAAGATATTATTTCAATTATGTGCCTGGCTGTTGTTTTACTCAGCCGTTGCTTATGGACAGGATTCCGTTCGAACGCGCGATACCGCTGCCTGGTGGCGGGGTGATCGTAGCGAAAGGCGTTGGCGCGACAGCAGCTTTCGACGCGATTCCATTGCCGGTCGTCCGGATAGTGTACGCCAACGTGGTCGAGGCTTCAGTTCGCTTTTTGCGGATTCCACCAAACTCGACACGGCCGATTACCAGGCGGCCATCGAGCGATCCTTTGCCACGCTGTCACAAATCAAAGAACAGAGTGAGCTGAGTGCTGATATCAGACATATTGCCAACAAACTGACGGATGCTGATTCGGCCCTTGCGGTGATCAAGAACAATGTTGATTCCAATAGTAATTATCTCAGTCTTCGCCACCTGGAACTGTTTAAAAACCTGCTCATCAATATGCAGCAGGATGTAGAAGCGCAGCGCCTTAAACTCGATAGTACCGAAAAGCAAATGCATCAGTTGCAGAAAACAATGCGGCAATTGATGGCTGATACTGTTTTGCGTCTGCTGATGTTAGACAGTGGCTTACGGCAAACTTTTGGTCCGCAATTGAAAGATATGCGATTGGAATGGCGGCAATCGGTTCGCGGTTTTCGACAATCGTACAACCAGCTTGTTGGTTTGCAAACACACAACTCACGCAATGCGATCCTTATTTCTTCACTGCTGACCAAGGTAGATGATATGTTGACATCATCGCTCAGCAGGGTATTCAGGCGGGAGCGCTCTTACCTGTGGGATCCAGCTACGGGCGAAGACCTGCAGCAATTGCGAAGCGCTTACCGAAAAGTGTACGAAGGCGAAAGAAAGGCCATGCGTTATTATTTTCGAGATAGTGTCAATAACCGGTTGTTTTTGTTGTTGATTGGCGCCATTTTTCTGATTTGGAGCCTGCGCAATATCAGGAGTTTGCAAAAATCGAAAGACCAGCAAATCCTGTCCTCGCTGCCGATCGAATACCTCTATCCCTATTACATTGCGTCGTCCCTGATCCTGGTGTTTATATTAGCGCCTTTGTTTGACCTGGAAGCGCCGGCAGCCTATATAGAATCAATGCAATTTCTGCTGATTCTGACATTAACTTATATTTTCTGGCGTCGCTGGCCCCGAAAGCTTTTTTACTATTGGCTCGGCATTCTTTTTCTATTTCTTTGCTTTTCTTTCAGTCACCATACCGTGTTGCCCGGGTTCCGTCAGCGACTCTTGTTCATTTTGCTGAGTGCTGTTTCAATTTATCTCGGCATTGTTTTTCTACGTCACCTGCACGAATATAAAATGTTTACCCGCTGGTTGCGGTTTGTTATTGTACTATGTAATGTCATGCACTTATTGGCCATTATTAGCAATGTATTCGGCCGTTTGGCGCTGGCAACACTGCTGAGCACCGCGGCAATATTTAGTCTGTCGCAGGCTTTTGGCTTGTCGGTATTCGGAAAAATTTGTCTCGAATCTATCTTGCTTCAGATCGAAGGTAGTCGTAGTCGCCAGGGTATTAAAGCAGCATACAAATTGGACGACGTGATGGCAAGCTTTCGTCAACTGATATTTGTGCTTTCGGTATTTCTTTGGTTGGTTGTATTTGCCACCAACTTGAATATCTATACTTCCGCCATCAGCGCCTTTGTCCACTTTCTACGTTCCGTTCATACCATTGGCAGTGCCCAATTTACTTTTGGGGGCATCATACTTTTCTTCGGCATTATTTGGATCGCCCACCTCTTACAGAAATATGTTGGCTTTTTCTTTGGGGATACCGGTCAGGAAGATATGCAGAACAAGCGACAAAGATCAAAGATGCTGATTGCGCGGCTGGTGGTTTTGTGTCTGGGTTACCTGATCGCCATAGCGGCTTCTGGTTTGCCGGTCGATAAAATCACCATTGTGCTCGGCGCATTGGGTGTAGGCATTGGCCTTGGTTTGCAAAACATCGTGAGCAATTTTGTGTCTGGTATCATCCTGATTTTTGATCGGCCCTTGCAAATTGGTGATTCGATTGAAATCGGGAGCAAAGCAGGTAAAGTGCGTGAAATCGGTCTGCGGTCTAGCACTTTGCTAACACCCGCAGGGGCGGAAGTCATCATTCCCAATGGCGATATTTTATCGCAGCAAATTACCAACTGGACCTTGTCGAACAATCTTCAACGGGTGGGCTTATCGATGTCGGTAAAAGGCGATACCGACCTGACTGCACTCCATCAAAGCTTACAGGAGATATTAAAAGGTTCGGGCTATTGGGCAGAAGAAACAAACACGCAACTGCTTTTTACAGCAGTGAAAGATGGAATAACCAACCTGAGGTTCTATTTTTGGTGCAACAACGCCTTCAAAACAGAACAAGCGGCCAGTAAACTGGTGGAAGGCCTTCAACAAAAATTTGGTGACGACATAACGGTAGAAATAATATGAAAAAACGCCTGCTGATTTTTGCTTTATGCCCCTTGTTTCTTTTTGGACAAACGGCCAATGAACCCCGGCAATGCGATGTTAACTTTGTCAATACGCCTATTAAAATTGATGGCCAGGTTGACGAAGCTTGGGAAAGTGTTTCTTGGTCGCCCGATTTTGTCGACATCGTCAGCAGTAGCCAACCCATGCCGCCGTACAGAACGCGCATCAAGCTGTTGTGGGATCATAGTTATCTCTACCTATTGGCCGACATGGAAGAGCCGCATATTTGGGCTACGTTGAAAAAGCACGATGACATTGTTTTCCACGACAATGATTTTGAATTGTTCATTGATCCCAATAACGACGGACTTCAGTATTTTGAAATCGAAGTCAATCCGTTTAATACGGTGTTCGATTTGCTCATGAACAAGCCCTATAACAAAGGTGGGAATATGGATGCCAGTTGGAATTCGGTTGGCTTTCAATCAGCAGTGGTGATTGATGGTACGCTGAACAAGCCGACTGACACAGACAAGGGCTGGTTGGTGGAAATGGCGATTCCTTTTGCTTCTATGAAAAGACCCGGTCGGGTGCATCAGCCCCAGGTCGGTGATAGCTGGCGCGCCAATTTCAGCCGCGTTGAGTGGGATACAGATATTGTTGATGGAAAATATATTATCCGGAGAAATGCCAGTGGCAAGAAACTACCGGAACACAATTGGGTATGGTCGCCACAGGGCGCTATCAATATGCATATTCCTGAAAAATGGGGGTATATTCATTTCAAAGCTGCGAAATAACCTGCATGCATAACCGAAGAAAATTTATCCGCAACGGATTGATTACTGCTGTAGCCGCACCGCTGGTGCCAGCTGCCATTACCGCGACCGAAACGCCTGCACATAAAGAAATGCCCGCCGGCAAAGGTCGTCATTGGGTATGGATCAATCCTGATAACAAAGATGAACCTGCTGCGCTGGAGAAGCGATACCGTGAGTTTGCGGCTGCCGGTATTCGTGGGGTGCTATTTGAAGCAGACAGCGAAAAACATTTTCGGGCAGCCAAAAAAGCCGGCCTTGAAGCCCATCGCTGGAACTGGACCATGAACCGCGGCGATGCCATGCTCATGGAAAATCATCCCGAATGGTATGCCATTTCTCGTTCAGGCAAATCCTGCCACGACCAGCCGCCCTATGTGGGTTATTATCGCTGGCTATGCCCCTCGAAACCTGCCGTACAGGATTTTTTAGAAGCTGAGGCCGATAAAATTCTTGCCAAAGAGTATATCGATGGATTGCATCTTGATTATATCCGCTTCTGTGATGTGGTGCTGCCACTAAATCTTTGGTCGAACTATAAGCTCGTACAAACGCAGGAGTTGCCTGATTATGATTTCTGTTATTGCAACGATTGTAAAGCAGGTTTCAAAAAAATGACGGGCAAGGATATCGACAAACTGCCATATCCCGATGCGGTTCTTTCCTGGCGATTGTTCCGTTACCAGGCCATAACCCATGTGGTCAACAAACTGGCTGCTGTGGCAGCGAAACGGAAGAAATGGATCACCGCTGCGGTTTTTCCCACGCCTGAGGTGGCACGCAGAAATGTTCGGCAAGACTGGACCAACTGGAACCTCAACGCGGTGTTTCCAATGATCTACCATAAATTTTACCAGGAAGAGGTAAGATGGATCGGCGATGCGACCGAAGAAGGGGTGCATTTCCTGGCGGGAAAATTTCCTTTATACGCCGGACTCTTCATGCCTGATTTCGACAATACCGATCAACTTCGCGAGGGCGTTCAACTGGCGATGGCCAAAGGCGCGGCTGGCGTATCGATTTTTGGTACGGTAACCGACGATGTATTAAAGGTCCTTGCTGCTGCTCGCTGATAGTTCGGGGTTATTGGCGGTTTTACCAATGATCAGTCGCATGGAGGTATTGCGTGTAATGTAGGCGATGGTCCAATTGTACAGGGTCTTGATTTTGTTGTTGAAGCGGATCAATGAAAACAGGTGCACGAATAACCAGGCCATCCAGGCAAAAAATCCTTTCAAGTGCCATTTCGGGAAGGTTAGGTCGGCCACCGCTTTGTTGCGACCAATAATGGCCATGGATCCCTTGTCTTTGTAGCGAAACGGTTGCTGTGGTTGTTGTTTGGCCATCAGGTCGAAATTTTCCGCCAGTTGTTTGGCTTGTTGAATTGCCACCTGCGCCACTTGCGGGTGGCCATTGGGGAAAGCCGGATCATCGGTGAGCAGACAGGTATCGCCAATGGCATAAACGCCGTCAATGCCTTTCAACTGATTATACGCATCCACTTGCAGGCGATTGCCACGACCGAAAGCCGAATCAGGTAATCCCGCGAAGCGGGTTCCTGTAACACCGGCCGCCCAGATTAGGGTATAGGTACCAATGGTACTGCCATCACTTAAGGTAGCTGTTTCGTTTTGGTAGTCTTTGATGGTTCTTTCGAGTAATAATTGTACGCCCATGTTTTCCAGCACCCGTTTTGTTTCCAGTTGGGCCGAAATGCTCATGGGCGATAGCGGCGCTTTTTGTCCGTCGACCAAAATGATACGGGTGTCTTCCATCACCTGCGGAATTTCCCGGTATTCTTTCGGCACCACTTCTTTTTTTAGGGTGGCCATCATGCCTGAAATCTCCACGCCTGTTGGTCCGCCGCCCGCTACCACAAATGTCAATCGCTTCTTCCTGATTTCCCGGTCGGGTTCGCGGGTGGCTGCTTCGTATTGACCTAGAAAATGATTGCGCAGGGCAATGGCATCGTCGACCGTTTTCATCGGAATGGCGTTTTTCCTGACCTGCTCCATGCCAAAATAATTCGTTTCTGCGCCGGTGGCGATAACGAGATAGTCATATGATAAGGTGCCAGTGGAGCTTTTTATCAGCTTATGCGTCAGGTCGATGGATTCCAGGTTGCCCTGTCGGAAACTGATTTGTTGAAATTTATACAGCAACCGGCGATAGGGGTAACAAATATTCGATACATCGAGAAAGCCGGTAGCCACCTGGTACAATAGGGGCGGAAAGAAGTTATAGTTGTTCCGATCAAGCAGGGTGATTTGATAGTCCGTGCTTTTGGCAGCCAATAATTCTGCAAACTGCACGCCCGCAAAGCCACCGCCAATTACGATGATCTTTTTCATAAAATGGAGTTGACAGCTTTCGCCTGACTTATTAACAGATTGAAAATTGATTTGTTCCCTAAAATAAAAAAACATGCCCGATAGACGGGCACGTCGTCTATTTTTTTACAACCACTACTTTATTGGGGCTCACGCCGGGTGTTACCATAAAGGAATACTTTTTCTTGCCGGTTTTGTCAAAACAGAACACTTCCCCACTGCTTACATAGTCTTTTACGTCTGTCAGGAAAACATCGCCGGTTTCGCCATCGATCATCATGCCATAGGGCGTTGTTACACTTGTTCCATCGCTGATAAACTGTTCCGTATCGGTGCTAAGATCAGTGGTTTTCAGTACAGTAATGCCGGCTGTGGTAGCGCCATAACCGCTCGATACAAAAAGTTTACTGTTGTAGAAAACAAGCGTGCCGCCATTTATATCGCGGTGGCCGGTTGGTTCGTCGGTGCTGGTTGACACACTTACAATTGACGGCGCAATGTCTGCGTAATTGCCTGTGCAAAGCACAAAAAGCTTACCATCGCCTGCTGCCAGTTTAACGGGTGATGTGCCCACTTTTATCTTTTTGGTTTCTGTGAGTGTGTTCAAGTCAATGACCGAGAGCGTTGAGTCGTAGACGGGGAAGTTGAGTCCGCCGGAATTGGCAACATATAATTTATCTCCCACCACGGCCATTTGTTCGGGGTTGCTGCCCACGGTGATGGACTTATCGATGGTCAGGCTGGCGGTATCCAACACCGCCACGGTGCCATCATAGTTTGATATCAACACTTTGTTTTTGTAGGGAACGGCATACCGTGGTGATCGGCTATCGCTGCCCGTTACCATCGGGATTTTTTTGATCGACTTGGCTGTGCTTGCTTCGGCTACTTCAACATAGCTGGACACGTTCATAACGATGTACAACTTGCTGCCGTAAATCAGCATATCGTTGCCCGTATCGCCCAGTTTGCTGCCATTTACGGTTTCATAAAAATCGGTGCTGGCCTTTTTATTGTTTATATCGTAGTAGGTTAGGGTGCTGTTGTTCTTGCCCCAGTTGCCTTCATTCAAAACATAAACACCGGCGGTAACGGGTGTGGGTGTTATCGGGCTGTCGTCCTTACTACAGCCGGCAAGGAATAGGGTAATTGCCATTGCGGGAAGCGTCCATTTCATCTTTTTCATGCGTCTCTATTATAATTGTTGAATTTGTAGTTGTATGCTATAGTTGCGACCCGGCATGGGATAGTAGCGTATCACATCATAGCGGGTATCGAAAATATTGTTGGCGTAAAAACCGAAACCGGCTGTTTTATTTTTCCAGCGAAAGGTTTTTTTGAGCGATACATCGTTTGTCATCCAGCCTTTTACCTGGTTGGCGGGACTATTATCACCCAGAACATAGCGTGTGCCGGATAACATACTGTTGATACCGGCCGACCAGCTTTGCCACCCCGCACCTACAAACAAGGAGCCGCTGTGGCGGGGTGTGTAGGGCAATTCATTTTTATAGGTGGATAAGGATGGATTGCTGATATCAATGGCTTGCTGCAGCGTATAGGCCAGCCGACCCAGTAATTTCCAATGGTTGTTTATCGCGAAGCCTGCATCTGCACTCAGGTCCATTCCTTTGATCTCGGCTTGGCCGATATTCAGCATGGTCCACATGAAAAGATTTTGACCGGGTACAGCAATGATCTTATCGATGACCCGGTTGTAGTAGACATCGGTCGACACACTAAGATAATCACCTGGTCTTCCTTTCCAGCCCCAGGTGGCGCCCAGGTTGTACTGCTTTGCTTTTTCAGGCAACAGGTTGCGATTGCCCACAAATGTGTAGTACAGATCGTTGAAGCTCGGCATGCGGCAAGAATATTTGTAAAAAGCGCGGAACAGAAACGGACTGTTCGCTGTTGGTCGCCAGCCGGCAGCGATGGTGGGTGAAAATGCATGCCGGTCGGCGGGCGCTTCACCGATTTTAACCTGATCGTGAAAGAAACTGTGCAGTAAAACAAGGTTGAGGTCAAGCCCCGCATTACTGTATTGCAGACCCGCCGCATTCCAATTGGACCATCGGGCCGGAAAAACAAAATGGCGCATGTTCGACTGCAGCCAGGCATAACTGAGGTCGCTTGCCCAACTGGCCGTAATCGTTTGCCCAACTTTATAATTGACAGCGGCAGATCCCCAGGCTTCCGATTGGCGATAAATATTTTCCAGGTAACCGGCGTTGTTTTGAAAAGAAGAGTCGAGGTACCGGGTGTATTGGTGATTGAATTTGGCCGCCGTTTTTACGGCAACCCGCTGGCTGATTTTTTTTTGCCAGGCTGTTTGAAGGGCGATCTCATTGTCGGTGAGGCGTTGAGCGGCGCTCGTATTAAAGAAGACAATGGCGCCAGGCAATCCTCTTTCACTGCCATACCAGGCAAGCCGGGATACCAGCTTACTACTGTCGGCGAACTGTTGTTGATAATGAATGGCCGCCTGCGTTGATTGGATATCAGCATGCTGCCTTTTTGCATCGCTGCTTTCATTGCCATTGTCGATATGGTAGGGATAATTTCCCTTGCTTTGGTTGTATTCAACCATCGCACCGATGCTGCTTTGTTTACCCAGTGCCGTCTTGATATACAAGGAAGGTTTCCACCAACCAAAAGAACCTGCGTCGATGCTGGCACCATATTGAAAATGCCGGCTGGTATCCGGTTGGTTGAAAACAGATTGGATGGCGAGGATGGCGGCAGATACATAACTGCGGGCCGGCAACAGGGGGCTGCGGTCATGGGCCTGGCTAAGGGTGATGGACTCAACGAAGCGCATCGAAAGACGGCCCAGGTCAATCTGCCCACTTTGCACATCGGTAACGGGAATGCCATCAAATAAAATACCCGTATGCGAAGCGCCGAGGTTTCTTACAGAAATGGTTTTGAGTCCGCCGATGCCGCCGTAATCCCGCACCAATACCCCGGCAAATAATTTCGCTGCGTCACCCACCGAGGCTGGGTTGATCCGGTTCAACAGCAATTTATTCAACTGCTGTTGCGGCAGGTTATTGAAGTACCGGTTTTGCCCTGCATCTACCTGCACACTATCAAGCTGCTGCTGCCGCGAACTGTCTTGTGCGCGCGCGGGCACCATCATTACCAGCAGTAAACAATAGGTGATAAACAGGTATCTCTTTTTTTGCAACGGCGTTTATTGGGCTGGCCGGGTTGCAACAGGAGGGCAGCGTTTATACAACGCCGTTATCCTGCCTGCTTTTCACCCGAAAGCGCAGCGATGAATTAATCAGGGCAGGTCTTCTGGCTTGTTCTTCTCAACAGCCTTCCCATTCTTTGCAGAACAGTGGCGAAAGGTTGATAACGACGATGGTCGCGAACGTACAGCTACGGGGATAGCGCCGGATTTTAACCGGACTTCCCTTTTAATCTCCGTTGCCGGAGAACCCTGTTAACGCGGCGAAGGTAATGAAAAACGAAGGCCGAGATAGTAATTTCTTCCTGCTGCAGCATTGTAGTATCGGTTGCCGGCCGCATTGATATCATTGCCCAGGCTGTAAGTAACATTGAGCAGGTTATCAGTACCGCCGAATGCATACCATTTCCGGCCGATGCGGCTGCCCATTCGCGCGCCGATCAATTGGTAGGGACTGGCTTTGGCGCTGTTAGCGTCGTTGAGCCAGATGGGATCACTGTACTGATACGTGATCGCAAACGTTTGGCCAGTGGCATTATTAACATCAATGCCTGCATTCAATTGTTGCTTGGCTACACCGGGAATATAATGACCGGTATAATCGTTTTGCAATTGTTTGAACGAGGTGTAACGGAACGAGTAGAGGCTATACGATAGCCAGGGCTGCACGCGTAAAGCGGGTAGTTCTAACAGCGGATAACGAATATTCAATTCGATACCTTTTTGTCGGTTGTTGCCGGCATTTTCATAATAATCGGCGCCGCTGGCATCGCGGCGTTGGGCGATGGCATTGCGCAAGCTGAAATAAAACAGGTTGAGGTCGAACCAACCCCGACCGCGCCACACATTACCCCGCAGGCCGAGCTCACGGTTCCAGCCATACTCGGCTTGTAATTGCTGGTTGATGACGCTGGTTGAAGGCAGTAGCTCGGCTGTTGTGGGCGGTGAAAATCCCTTCGCCAGCAAAGCATACGCCGTAATGGGACCGAGTTTTTTCAACAAGCTGAACCGGGGTGCCCATTCGCCCTGGTATTGACTATGGAAAACAAAATGCGGATCAACCGATTCGCGTTCAATGCGCACTTTGTTCCGGTTCCAACTGATGCTGGCATCGACTTGAAAACCGGCCGGCAAACGATATGCAGCGCGCGCAAAAACAAACGCATTTACCGGTGTTAGCCTATCAATTGTTTGTGTGGTATCGGGGCGACCGTTTTTATTGCCATATACATTTACCTGGAACCAACCCTGCTGGTACTCAGTTCCTGCCTGCAACAGCAGCTTGTTGCTGCCTAACGGTACCGTATACCCGAAAACAGCACGGGCACCGATGGAGGGCTCGGTTCTTTTCTCGTAATTGCGTATCGACGGGTTTTCTATGTTTGCGTATTGGTGATAGGCAGATACCAACAACTGCGCGTTATCACCCAGCTTCCATTTCTGTTCAAGGGCGGCAAAAAAAACACGTTGCCGGATGGCGGCTTTCGCGGTTTCGGCACTGGGAAAGTTACCGGCAGCCGGCCTTGCCTGTGTAGGATTGGCGGCATATTGCGCTTGGGTGAGTCCGCCGGGGGTTTCATACCAAAGATCACTGTATAGCAGCCTGGCCTCCAGACTTGATTTCTCTTTTTGGATAATGGCCGATCGCCACGATACCGCATCGCGCCGCATGGCGCTTTGGTTGCGATAGCCATTCGACTGCTGGTGTTGGAAAAGCAATTGGCTCCACAAGCTCCCTTTTTTAATATGTAAACTGGCGTCCACCTGGTGGAGGCCGTAGCTGCCGGCCATGTACTGCAGGGATAATAATTCTTTACGGGCTGTATCGCCTTGCGCCAACAATACACCGCCTGTACCGGCACCATAATGACTGCTGGCCGGGCCTTTGATAATATCGATATTGCCCAGGAAAGAAATGGGTAGTGCATTGAGATAGGTATTGCCGCCGGGATCGGTGAAGGCCGCATTGCCCAGATAGATGCGAACGTTTCTAACGCCGAAGGGTGATCGAAGTGAGCTGCCACGCAGGGCCAGCCGATAACTGCCCGGCGATCTTTCTTCCATTCGAACACCCGGCAAACTGTTGAATGCCGATAAAGCAGAAGCCGGCGAATACCGCTGCCAGTCGCTGTTCCGGATCAATCCCATACCAGCTGGCAGGTCGCGCAGGGTCGCCGGTAGGCTGAATGCCTGTACGGTAACCGAATCCAGTTGTTCCTGCGAAAAAGCACGGGTTAAAAACAGAAAAAAGAAGGCGAAAAGAAGAAGACGTTGCATGGTTGAAGGTAAGTATCTTCAGCGCATGAGCACCAAAAATCAACTGGGTTTATTCGATCTCACCATGATTGTGGTAGGGCTTGTAATCGGCATGGGCGTTTTTAGAACTGCCTCCGATGCAGCCCAGGCTTCGTTAACGCCGACCATTTATTTTACTGCCTGGGTGGTTGGCGGTTTGGTTGCCTTGTGCGGTGCGCTCACGTATGCGGAAATAGGTTCACGGTTGCCGGTAACAGGTGGCTACTACAAAGTATTTGCCGAATGTTATCATCCGTCGGTGGCTTTTGCTATCAATTGTATCATTCTAATTTCAAATGCAGCTTCGCTGGCAGCAGTGGCGTTGATCGGCAGTGAATATATTTCCACCATTCTCTTTGCAGAACCCCCCGGCGATTTCACCAAGTCGCTGATCGCGATGAGTGCCGTCATCGTTTTTTATGGGGTGAACCTGGCTGGTCTACGCATGAGTTCGCGCACCCAGAATGTACTCATGGTGATTAAGATATCGATGATACTGGTATTGATCGGGTCTTTGTTTTTTCCGGCACAACCGGTTAGCAGCCTGGTTACAGTGACCAAAGAGGCTTCGTTTTTAGAGAACCTGAAATCATTTGGTGTGGCGTTGATAGCGGTATCGTTCACCTATGGCGGTTACCAGCAAACCATCAACTTCGGTGATGAAGTAAAGAATCCCCGGAAAAATATTCCGCGCGGTATTTTCATTGGCATACTTATTATTATCGGCCTCTATTTATTGGTCCAGTTGGCCTATGTGCATGCCATTGGATTTGAAGAACTGAAAACAACCCGAGGCATCGCTGCCGTGGTGGCCGAGCGCATGTTTGGTGCGCGCGGTCGACAAGTCTTTACCATACTGCTCTTTACAGCCGTGCTCGCCTATGTAAATGTATTGTTGTTGAGTAACCCGCGGGTGATGTACGCCATGAGCCTCGACCGCATTTTACCGCCGGCTTTTGCCAAAAAGAACAAACGCGAAGTGCTCACGGTGAGTTTAACGGTGTTCACTGCCATTTGCGTCATTGTATTGTTCTTTATGAACACCTTCAATAAAATTCTGGGCTTTACCATATTTCTGGATTGTATTGGCATGGCTACCAGTGCCGGTGCCATTTTTATTCTGCGCAAAAGAACCAGGCACCTCGATAATACCGGCATTTATACCATGAAGCTGTATCCGCTGATGCCATTGGTTTTTATTGCAGCGTATGCGTTTGTTGCCGTCAATATTTTTTTTAGTACACCCTGGCTGGCCATCACCGCACTATCGGTTTTCGCCGTTATGTTGCTGCTTTATTTTACTGTTATCGTCCGCAAAAAAAACAATTGACCATGGATGTTTCATATATCATCAACGAATTGGCCGAAGACCGCGCTGCTTATTTCAACGCGGTGGCACCGCCGATCATCCAAACCAGCAATTTTGCTTTTAACAAAGTAGAAGATCTCTCGCGTGCCTTTGAAGACGAGATGTCGGGCTATTTGTACAGCCGCGGTATCAATCCCACCGTTGATATATTGCGACGCAAGCTCGCCGCCCTCGACGGCGCCGAAGATGCGCTTGTATTTAACAGCGGTGCTGCTGCGATATTTGCGGCGGTGCTGGCCAATGTGAAAGCCGGCGATCATATCGTGTCGGTAAAAAATCCATATACCTGGGCATGGAAAATGTTCGACCAGGTATTGCCGCGATTTGGGGTGACCACCACCTATGTAGATGGTACCGACGCCAATAATTTTTTTACAGCCACCCGGCCGGAAACCCGTTTGTACTACCTCGAATCGCCCAATAGCTGGACCTATGAACTGCAAGACCTGCCGGTGATTGCCGATTATGCCAAGGCCCATCAGATTGTTACCATTGTTGACAATAGCTATTGCACTCCTCTGTACCAGCAGCCCATCGCCATGGGGATCGATATCAGTTTGCAGTCGGCCACCAAGTTCATCAGCGGACATTCAGATGTGGTTGCCGGCGTAATCAGCGGCAGTGCGGCCATGATGAAAAAGATCTTCGACAGCGAATACCTTAATATAGGTAGCGGTATCCAACCCTTCAATGCCTGGTTATTGCTTCGCGGATTGAGAACCCTGCCCGCCCGCCTCGAGCGGGTAACGCAATCAACTTGTCTAGTGGTGGCCGCACTCAAAAAGGAAGCAAAAGTGGAAAGGCTGATTTTTCCGCTCGATCCCGACTTTCCGCAGTATGCACTGGCTAAAAAAATGATGAAAGGCGCGGGCGGTTTGCTGACGATCGTTTATAAAGCCAATACCCGCGAAGAAATTGTGCAGTTCTGTGAACGCCTGAAGCACATATTGATGGCCGTTAGTTGGGGCGGTTACGAAAGCCTGGTGATTCCCAAATGCGCAGGCATACCTGCCAAAGACTTTGATCCCGGGCAGGAATCACACCGAATGATCCGCTTATATATCGGTTTGGAAGACCCAGAATATCTTCTGGCTGATCTGCGGCAGGCGATGGAAGCATGAAAAACCGTTTTTTCACGATAATTATACCATCGGTAAGGGCCGAGCGCGTGAATTCTTTATTTTTAAGCCCTTAACCAAGATTAATGAAAGATTCGAGGAAAGGAGGATGGCTATTTTTAACCTTGATCCTGTGTGCCCTGTTCGTCCAGGCGCAAGACAGCGTACTGGTGCAGCCCAGCTCCGACGAATGGGACCTTCGCCGTTGCGTGGATTATGCCGTTGCACATAATATCTCGGTTCGCCAGGCCGATGTGCAGCGCCGCGTGGCCGACCTGCTCTATGACCAAAGTAAAAAGTCGCGCATTCCCAACGCCAGCTTTGGCTTTAACAATGGTTTGCAGTTCGGTCGCTCTATTGACCCCACCACCAACCAGTTTACCAACCAACAGTTGTTGTTCCAGGGTTTCAACTTCAATACAGATGTTACCATTTTCAATTGGAACCGCATTAATTACAATATCACCTCGAGCCGACTGGAAGCAGCAGCTTCTGCCGCCGATGTAGACAAGAATAAGAATACTATTTCGATGAATGTGGCCACCGCCTACCTCGCGGCCCTGTTGTCGAAAGTACAGGTAGATATTACGCGGGTGCAACTGAAACAAAGCCAGAGTCAGTTGTCAGACACCCGCAAGCGCGTCGACGCAGGTACATTGCCAGAATTGAATGCGGTAGACCTGGAGGCACAGGTAGCCCGCGACAGTACGTCGGTTATTACAGCTACTGCCAACTACCAGTTAAACCTGTTGTCGCTGAAAGCACTGTTGAACCTGGATGCTGCCCAACCATTTAGCATCACCGAGCCACCGGTTAACCAGATACCGATCGATCCGATTGCTGAATTGCAGCCGGGCGATGTGTTTGATATGGCCATGAAGAACCAGCCCGCGCAAAAAGCAAACCAATTGCGCCGGGAGTCGCTAGAATATGCCATCCGTTCTGCCCGCGCCTCCTTGTATCCGACCATTTTTGGCAGCGGAAGCCTCGCGAATAACTTTTCAAGCTCTAACCGAAAAATAACCGGCTACAATTTCGGTGGCTATTCAAGTTCGCCGATCTATCCCGATGTGGTAGACGTAAACGGCACGCTAACACCGGTGCAATCGGCCGCAATCACGGCGGTGACCGGTAAGAAATCTTTTGGTGAATATTGGGAAGGATATGGTGCACAATTGAATAACAACTTCCGGCAGAGCCTGGTGGTGGGTATTCAGGTACCAATATTCCAGGGCTATCAGTACCGCACCCAGTACAAACGCGCCAAGCTCAATGTAGAGCAGCAGGACCTGACCATTGAACAGGCCAACCAAACATTGAAACAGGATATATTCACGGCGTATACCAATGCCGTGGCTTCTTTGGAGAAATTCAATGCCAGTAAAGTAAGCGTCAATGCTGCCCAACGTTCGTACGACTATTCAAAGCGCCGGTATGAACTGGGCATTCTGTCTACCCTTGAACTGATTACCAGCCAAAGTAACCTGACCCGGTCTAAAATTGATCTCGTGAATGCAGAATTTGACTATGTATTCCGAATGAAAGTGCTGGAGTTTTACAAAGGTCTTGGCATTAAACTATAACGTACACACTACCCATATTGTATGAATAAGAAAATTGTTTGGATACTCGTTTCGGTTGTTGCCCTCGTGCTGATTTTATTCGGTTTGAAAAAAGCCGGTATTATTGGCAAAGAAGAAGGATTGAAAGTGACCACCGAAAAAGTAGCAAAAAGAACCATCATTGAAACCGTCAATGCGAGTGGCAATGTTTATCCGGAAATTGAAGTAAAAGTAAGCTCCGACATATCGGGCGAGATCACCGCCTTGATGGTAGAAGAGGGCGATAGCGTAAAGAAAGGACAAGTGGTTGCCCGGATCTTTGCAGATCTGTACACCACCCAACGCGACCAGGTGGCTGCTGCGGTCAAGCAATCGCAAGCGATGGTTGACAACAGCAACGCTTCATTGGAAGCACTCAAATCGGCCATGACGCAAACAGAAGCCCAGTACAAACGGCAGAAGCAATTGATGGACGAGAAAGTGATTTCGCGCTATGAGTTTGAGCAGGCCGAGAACGCCTACAATACAGCGCGCGCCAATTACAATGCCGGCTTGCAAAACATTCGTGGTAACCAGGCTGCTGTGCAAAGTGCCCAGGCCAACCTGGCACGGGCCAATAAAGACCTGGGACGCGCAACGATCGTGGCCCCCATGGATGGGGTTATTTCTTTGCTGGCGGTGAAGCGCGGTGAAAGAGTAGTGGGTACCGCGCAAATGACAGGTACTGAAATGATGCGCATCGCTGATATGAAAAAGATTGAAGTGCGGGTGGATGTGGGTGAAAGCGATATCCCCAAAGTTCACCTGGGTGATTCAGCCTTGATTGAAATTGATGCATACAGCGGCCGCAAATTCAAAGGCATTGTTACACAGATTGCAGGTAGCAGCAATACGCTCAGTAGCGCCACCGCTTCAGCCGCCGCCACTTCCAATGATGTAACCAATTACAAAGTGCATATCCGGCTCTTACCTGATTCTTATGCCGATTTATTGGCCGACCGACGCCCGAAATCATTGCCCTTCCGCCCAGGTATGAGCGCCAGCGCCGATATCCAAACGCGTCGCCACGAAAACGTGTTGGCCGTGCCGATCAATGCGGTAACCACCCGTGAAAAAGATTCAGATAAAGCCATTGCGAAGTCGAAGAGCTCGGTCGATAACGCGCCCGATGCGGCCAAAAAAGACGAGGAAGACCAGAAAAAAACACTGAGTTCTGACCTTGATGAAGTCGTGTTTACCTTGAATGCTGATAAAACAACGGTTACAAGGGTAAAAGTCAGAACCGATATCCAGGATATCAATTATATTGAAATCCTCGCCGGTTTAAAAGAAGGGGATGAAGTGATTACGGGACCATATTCGCTGGTATCAAAAACGCTCAAGAACGGCGACAAAGTAAAAGTGGTCAAGAAAGAAGAATTGTTTGACGTTAAAAAATAAGCCTATGCGGTTCGCAATTATTGGCAGCGGCAGTTGGGCAACTGCGCTGGCCAAAATCGTGTCCGACAATGGCCACCCGCTGCATTGGTTTGTCAGAAACGAAAACCTGGCGTCACATATTCAGCAACGCAAACACAACCCGCACTACCTATCGTCGGCCACGCTCAACACCGATACTATTCAGCTAACCACTGATCTTAAAACGGCGGTAACCGACGCTGATGTTATTTTACTGGCCTTGCCCTCGGCCTATGTTGTTGACACTTTATCGGTACTGTCCAAAGAAGACCTGGCTGGAAAGAAAATAGTGTCGGCGGTGAAGGGTATGGTGCCTGCTGCAAATAGTTTACTGAACGATTGGCTGCAGCAACAGCTTGCGGTGCCCTTGTCACAGTACTATACCTTAATGGGCCCCTGCCACGCAGAAGAAGTGGCGAATGAAAAATTGTCTTACCTCACTTTTTCCGGCCTCGACACTGCTGCAGCTGCATCTATTGCACAATGTTTTTCCTGTTATTATATCAATACTGTGGTGAACGATGATGTGATTGGTGTACAATATGCAGCTATTCTGAAAAACATATACGCCCTTGGCGCCGGCATTGCGCATGGCCTGGAATACGGCGACAATTTTCAAAGCGTACTCATCGCCAATTGTGCCGATGAAATGGCCGGCTTCCTGCAACGCGTCGGTATCAAGCATGTGGAAGTAGGCGGACAGAAAACCAGCGGCGACAATAAAAAACGGGCAGCCAATTATGCGGCTTCGGTTTATCTCGGCGACTTGTTGGTTACCTGTTATTCCCTCTTCAGCCGCAACCGCACGTTTGGCAATATGATCGGCAAAGGTTATTCAGTGATCTCGGCGCAACTGGAAATGAATATGGTGGCCGAAGGATATAATGCCAGTAAATCGATCTTCACGTTGAACCAGGAAATTGGTGCAGAGATGCCCATCGCTGCCACGGTGTACAAGATCTTGTGGGAGCAATTGCCCGCGGCAAAAGGATTCAAACAACTGGAAGAAAACCTGATTTAGCAGAACAGTGCCGACGCAATGCCGTCGGCAAATAATTTTCCGGATCGACTCAGCACTACTTGTTCGCCTTCTTGCAGCAAGGCACCTGATTGAAAATAAATATCGGCCGACCGCAACAATTTTTCTGTGGCAGTAACACCTCCCAGTTCGGCCACGCGCGCCAGGCTGATCCCTTCCCGCCGCCGCAAGCTCGTCATGATGTATTCGTTGAAGCGGTTATCATCCGACAGTATCTCTTCCTCCGAAACCGATATTCCCTTTTCTATGCCATTTACATATAAGGCGTTGTTGCTAACATTCCACCGGCGCGTGCGCCCATCGTACGAATGGGCCCCCGGGCCAATGCCCAGGTACACAGCGCCTTCCCAATACGAACTGTTGTGCCGGCTGCGATGACCCGGCACCGCAAAATTGGAAATCTCATATTGCTCCCAGCCGGCGGCGTCAAGCTGATCGACCAATAACAAAAACTGGTCGGCCTGTTGCGTCGGGTCAATATCGGGCATTCGAAGTTTATCGATCAATACCGCCAGGGCCGTTTTCGGTTCTACGGTAAGTGCATAGGCCGACAAATGATTGATGCCCTGGGCCAGGGCCTTCGAAATATTTTCCTGCCAGGCGGCATCGCTCAGCCCCGGGATACCATAAATCAGGTCGAGGTTAAAATCAGTAAAGCCCGCAGCCTTTGCTTTCTGCACCGCGGCTTCCGCTTCGGCGGCCGAATGGACGCGATTCATCCACCGAAGGTCTTCTTCCCGAAATGATTGCACCCCGATGCTCAGCCGATTAATGCCCAGCGATTTCCAATGCGCCAGTAAAGCCGGCTCAATGTCATCAGGATTGGCTTCGAGGGTGATTTCCGCATCAGCGTCTATCAAAAAATGACGCCGGATGGCTGAAAAAATAGTGCTGATTTCTTCGGATGACAACAAGGAGGGCGTGCCCCCGCCGAAATAGATGGTCTCCAGCTTTTGCCCTTCCAATCGAAAAGATTCGCGCGCCAATTCTTTCAATATTGCAGCCGTTACCTCGTTCTTGTATTGCAATCGGGTAGAAAAATGGAAATTGCAGTAATGACACGCTTTACGGCAGAAGGGAATATGAAGGTAGAGTCCGGCCACCGCGCAAAGGTAAGGCGTGCCATGGTATGGATGATTGCCGCCCTGCTGTGCAGCTTTTCGCTCTACGCACAATACCCCTTGCACATAGAAGCGGCCGATGCCGACAGCGCAGTTTTGCAACCCTTGCAATTGCAGCGGAATTTTTCATCGCGACTCGCTTGCGCGGAATACGTCAATAAGTTGCCGGGGCTCTTGCAGTCACGCGGACTCGTATCTGCCTCGATCGACAGTGTACGGATCGACAGTACCAGCGCTTATTTGTTGCTCTTTGTTGGTGAGCCACTTTTTTGGGGCGAGATCCGCATCGACGGACTTACCGAACAGGAGTGGGAGCGCACCAATATTCGTCTCCCGGCCATTGGGAAGCAACCTTTTTTGGGCGAACAACTCACGGCGCTCGAGAAACAGTTGCTGAACTGGATGGCCGATAATGGCTATCCTTTTGCGACGGTTGAGTTGGACAGCGTCAATTGGTTGGCCGGACAATTAAACGGCATTCTTAGTATCAACAAGGGATTGAATTACCTGATGGATAGCATCCATGTTGAAGGCGCTGCGAAAATCTCCAGCCGTTTCCTCCATCGCTACCTCGATATTCCAGCCGGCAGTCCGTATAGCCTTAAACAGTTTGGCAGCATCAGCAATCGCCTGCGTGAACTGTCATACCTGACCGAATCCAAACCCTGGGACATGCGCTTTGGGGGCAATGGTGCCATACTGAATCTTTACCTCGAACCCAAAAAGAGCAGCCAGGTGAATGTGCTGCTTGGCCTTTTGCCTGGCACCGACGCGCTGACCGGCAAAACCAAGTACCTGGTTACGGGCGAAGCCTTGTTAAACCTACAAAACGCCCTGGGCGCGGGCGAAACCATCAGCGTGAACTGGCAACAATTGCAAACAAAATCACCGCGGCTCAACCTATTGTACCAGCAGCCCTATATTTTCGGATCGGCTTTTGGTATCGCCACCCAGTTTGATATTTTTAAGAAAGACAGCTCCTTTCTAAACATCAACGGATTAATTGGTTTGCAATACGCCGTGTCGGCGCGTAAAACCGGCAAGGTTTTTTTGCAACTGCTGCGCACCAATCTCATCAATGTAGATACGACTGCCATCGTAGCCGCCAAAGCACTGCCGGTGGAAATGGACATGAGCACGTTTAACCTAGGCGTTGATTATGATTTGTTCACCACTAATTACCGCCGCAACCCGCGCCGGGGTTGGGAACTTTATGCAGCAGCCACGGCTGGCATAAGGAATATCCAGAAAAACGCCCTGGTATTGGAAATCAAAAATCCCGATTTCAATTTTCCCGCTTTGTACGATACGGTGCAACTGCGCAGTTACCAGTTCAGGCTGCGATCCAATGCGGCGCGCTATTTTCCCATCGGCCGACAGGCAGCGCTCCAGGTAAAAATAAATGGCGGCTGGGTGCAAAGCCAGCAATTATACCGAAACGAATTGTTCCAGATCGGCGGTTATAAAACACTGCGCGGCTTTAACGAAGAAAGTATTTATGCCAGTCGCTACCTCATCAATACCATCGAGTACCGATACCTGGTAAATATGAATTCCTATTTCTTTGGTTTTGCAGATATCGGTTTTACAGGAAACAACAGCAGCATTGGTCATGGCAACAATCGTTTCATTGGGCTGGGCCTGGGGATGGCTTTTGAAACAACTGCCGGCTTCTTCAACCTCTCACTCGCCGCCGGCAAACGCGACGCTAATTCCTTTGACCTGAAACAGACCAAGATTCACCTCGGCTACGTTAATTATTTTTAACTTGCGGGCACCCATGAGGCGATTCCTGATCTTACTCTTTTTATTGATTACCAGTTTTCGCATCGTTGCGCAACAGGTCACAGACAGCTTGCCAGCCGATAGCCTGGTTGCTAAGGCGGCACAAACGGCGGCGAATGCCGACAGTGTAAAAAAGGTCGATAGCCTGAAAAAGGTTGATAGCCTGGCGCAAGTGGCCGCTGCTGCCAAGGCCAATTGGAAGCCGGTGGTTTGGGACAGCCTGCCGTCGATTCAATTGCTTCGCAGTAATCCCTGGTTTAATTTTGATGGCAAGCCGGTTTACCGCACCATTCAGCCCTACCAGGCGCGTGGCAAGGAATCGGTTTTCTACCTGATACTGGGTCTTTTTCTGTTGCTGGCCCTGGTGCGGGCAGGCTTTACCCGCTATTTTAATCACATTTTTACCGTGTTTTTTCGGGCTTCGCTCAAACAGAAACAAATCCGAGAGCAACTGGCACAGACGCCATTGCCTTCCTTGTTATTGAACTTATTTTTTGTGGGAACCGGGGGATTATATGCCGCTTTTGTGCTGCAGCAAAAAGGATCTGCACGAATTGAGGGAATCAATTTCTGGTTATTATACGGCTATTGCGTTGCCGGGCTGGCCATCCTGTACATAGGTAAGTATTTCATTCTCAAAATGTTGGGCTGGACGTTGCGAATTGAACAAACCGTAGACACGTATATTTTCATCGTTTTTCTGTGTAATAAAGTACTCGCTGTATTTCTATTGCCCTTGCTGATGGTCGCCGCCTTTGCTTCCCCGGGATTGGTTACCATATCCATGACCATTTCTTATGTCATCGTCATTGGCGTATTCCTGTACCGCTATATCAGTTCTTATGGATATATCAACCGGGAAGTCAAGACAAGCCGGTTTCACTTTTTTTTGTACCTTTGCGCTTTCGAAGTAGCACCTTTACTCTTGATTTATAAGGTGTTGTTGAAGTTGGTGTAGAAAGTTTGTTAACCCAAGAAATTTAGCTCAACAAATGCTAAAGAACGAGGCGAAGAAGGGAATTACAGTCCCTGCAATAAAAAAAATCCTGATTACCCAACCTAGGCCCGACAGTGATAAGTCACCCTACTTTGAGCTCGGAAAAAAGTATGGCGTATCACTCGACTTTCATCCGTTTATCCGGTTGGAAGGCGTGTCGGCCAAAGAATTCCGGAAGCAAAAGGTTGACATCAGCCTTTTTTCGGCGGTGATCTTTACCAGCCGCAACGCCATCGATCATTTCTTTCGCATCTGCGAAGAGTTGAAAGTAGCGGTGTCTCAAGACACGAAATACTTCTGCATTACCGAGGCCGTTGCGCTCTATCTCCAAAAATTTATTCTGTATCGCAAACGCAAAGTGTTCTATGGCGCCGATGGCAGCAATAAGAGCATGTTTGATGTGGTGAACAAGCACAAGGAAAACGAGCGATTTCTGTACCCGGTTTCTGAAAACCAGCAGGACAATGAGATCATTAACTGGCTGAAATCGCATAAATGCGAATACGCTACACCATTTATGTATCGTACCATTGCCAACGATGTAGAGAAAGTGATGGTTGGCCACGAATATGATATCATATGCTTTTTTACACCAAGCGGTGTGAAAAGCTTGATGGATAAATGCCCCGGCTATAAGCAGAATGGCACCCGTATCGGCGCTTTTGGCAACAATACCGGCAAAGCAGTGGAAGATGCCGGCCTGCGGCTTGATATCAAAGCGCCACAGCCCCAAACCCCCAGCATGGTGGCGGCGCTTGAACAATATTTGTCCGCCGAATTAAAGAAGTAAACAAGTTCGCTACATTCGTTGCATGAACCCCAGCTTGCAAACGATTTACGACAAAAAAGTTTTTGCCATATTGCGCGGCGTCCATTTTGACGACCTGCTTCCTGTGGCAGAAGCCCTGTACGAAGGTGGTATCCGACTGCTCGAGATTACCCTCAATTCACCCAAGGCCCTGGAAGGTATATCGCTGCTGCAAGCACAGTTCGGCAAAAGACCGGATAGAATGCTGATCGGCGCGGGCACCGTGCTGGATGTAGATTCGGCCAGGGCCGCGATCGATGCAGGGTCAAAATTCATTATCTCACCCAATACCGATAAAGAGACCATTCGCCAAACCCTGGCTTCGGGCGTGGTGAGTTTGCCAGGCGCGTTTACGCCCACGGAGATTGTAGCAGCGCATCGTTTCGGCGGACAAATCATCAAGGTCTTCCCGGCGCCGGATCCAACTTATTTTAAAAACCTGAAGGGGCCATTGGATAAGATTCCCATGATGCCTACCGGTGGTGTAACGGTTGATAATATCGCGGCTTACAAAGCTGCCGGCGCAGTGGCATTTGGCATTGGCTCGGCGCTGGTGAAAGCGGGCGCCCACGATGCGTCATCGCTCGAAAACATAAGAGCACAGTCCCGGCTATTGGTGCAGGCCATTTCATAAACCAACCATGAAGTGCAGAGCATACCAACACTGTCAGTGGCCGCCGCACTGGGTCTATAGCGTCTACGATCAATAGCCGAATCGTCATTATAGCATGAAAAATTTTATTAGTTGCGATTGGGGCACCAGCAATTTTCGGTTATGCCTAACCGATAGAGAAGATGCATCGGTGCTGGCTGAGTTTATGGCCGACAAAGGCGTGTCGTCTATTTTCAAACAGTGGCAGGAGGCGGCGAAGCCCGATCGGTTTCAGTATTACCTCGATTACCTGAAGCATGCCATCGGTTTATTGGAAGGACAGGCGGGCATGTCATTAACCGGTTTACCCCTCGTTGTTTCAGGCATGGCCTCCTCTACGATCGGTATGAAAGAACTGCCCTATGCGGTGTTGGCGCCGGGTTTTACGTTGGCAAATTTATACATCGAAAAAATAGAAGAATCAGCGGCATTCAGGCATAGCATTTATATGGTGTCGGGCATTAGAACCGAAAACGATGTGATGCGGGGCGAAGAAACCAAATGGATAGGCATGGAAATCGACGCCCAGGCGAGTGTCTGCTGTGTGTTGCCCGGTACCCATCCCAAACATATTTTACTATACAACGGTCAGTTGCAACAGTTTTCAACCTACCTGACGGGTGAGCTTTTTACATTGCTCAACAAAGAAGGCATACTGGCAGCCAGTGTTGAAAAAAACAATGCATTCCTGGATCATCGGGAAGCATTTCTGGCGGGTGTAACCGACAGTGGCAAAGCTGCTTTGCTATCTACTTTGTTTACGGTACGCACCAACCAGTTGTTCGATCGGTTCAGCAAAGCAGGTAATTATTGGTATCTGAGCGGATTGCTGATTGGCAGTGAGTTGCGTGCTTTGGAAGCAGCCAATTGGTATTTGTGCAGCGATGGCTTGTTCACTGAATTGTACAAAGAAGCGGCGATGCAATTGGGCATCAGTGCACCGCGTTGGTTTTCGGCGGCGGCGGCTTTGCGCAATGGTCAGCGCTTGTTGCTCGACAGGGGTTGATGTGGTCGTTTCTGTTCCAACCAGTTTCGCGTCAGGCTTTTCTGCAGCGCGATCATCACAATTACCAGATTGATCAATATCATTAATAATCGCAGGGGTAGGAGGGTTTTTTCTTGCTCGGTGGTATGGATGCCGGCAATTGTTTTAAAACTCAGCAGAAAGAATAAAAAGCAGTTCACCAGCAATACATAGCTGCGGCCCAGGGCTTTGCTTTTGCCAAGTATGAACAAACTGGCTCCCGGTAAAATAAAAAAGAAGAGTATGGCTACGAAGAATGAAAAGTTGACCGGCATGAATTGAACTTCTTCCTGGTTGAGTTTGACCAGGAAAACAAAGAAGAACAAATGATACAGCAACTGAAAACAAATAGCTGCCAGGAGTGCCCGGTATGGTTTCAATGCTGAAAGGTTTTGGCCAATATTAAAAGCCCCTGGTATTGGTTTTGATTCTGCACAGGCGGCTGTTGACCGTCAAATATAAACTGCTGCCATCATCACCCCATGCACAATTTGAGGTAGCATCGCCGGTTTCAATGCGGCCGATGAGTTTGCCTGATGCATTAAGTACAATAATGCCACCGGGACCACTGCTGAATACATTGCCTTGCAAATCGGTTTTGAGTCCGTCGGGCGCGCCTTGCAAACCTTGTTTGGCCAGTTCCGATGCATCAAAAAACAATTTCTTTTTTCCCACTGTGCCATTGGCATTCAGCGGGTACAGCATGATAACGGGTTTTTCGCCATCGCTTTGCGCGAGATAAAGTCTTTTGCCATCGGCAGAAATCGCTACGCCATTGGGCGCCGCATACACATCAATCAATTCAACCTTGCCGCTACTAGTAAGTCGATACAAGCCCATGGGCATAGCCGTTTTTCCTTCGGGCAATCCGTATCCGGGGTCGGTAAAATAATAGTCACCATTGGGTCCTTGTGCGATATCATTGGGACTATTGAATCGCTTACCCTGAAAATTATCGGCCAGGGTTCTTTTTCCGCCCTGTTTAAAAGGCATGGCCGCTATACGACGGTCGCCATGTTCGCAACTAACCAGTTCGCCGGCACGGTTGATAAGCAAGCCATTGCTACCGGGTTCGGCACTGTACGGCAATAGGCCGGTATAACCCGAAGGCCGCAAAAACACCCGGATGCCGGTGCCTTCTTTCCATTTAAAAATGGTATTCTGTTTTACATCAGAGAAGAGTAGGAAGGCACTGTCTTTGACCCAAACGGGCCCTTCCGTCCACAGAAATCCTTCGGCCAATATTTCCATTTTCGCTTGGGGCGATACCAGCTTATCAAAAGCAGGATCCAACGAAATGATTTTCGACGAAGGGGTTTGTGCAGGGGATGCAATCGCAAAGAGCAAGCAAATGCAGACAAGAAATCGCATATGGATGGTTATTGATAGAGGATGATTTCCACCCGCATATTACTTTCTTTTTCTGGCACTGTGTGCGGATCAGGAACCGCAGGTTGACAATTGCCCATGCCGATCGCCCGAATCAGGGCCGGCGAATGCCCCTGTGCAATCAGGTAGTCGGCCACCAGCTTGGCCCTTGCTGCAGACAATTAGAAATACGCGTGCGATTCAATACAGGAGCGCCTTTTGCTACTTGTAATGCATTGATTACATCACTGTTAAGCCGAGAACTGAAAAGCGGAGAAAAAAAGATATCCTTTCGGGTAATTATTTCCGCAGTTGACCAGCAGGTTGCCGGTAGAGTGCAAAACAGCGTTGCGAAAAATACAAGTGTAAACAAAATCTTAAATCGAAGCAGTTGATCGACCTATTCGTTAAAAATGCTGATATTCACATCAAATCTACGAACCACTCCCCGCCTGCATGAAGCAATTTTGACGCTGATTTTTGTTTAATTATTTTTTGAACGCGCATGAATCGTTTAGCCAACGAATCAAGCCCTTATCTGCTTCAGCACGCACACAATCCCGTTAACTGGTACGCCTGGGGAGAGGAAGCACTGAACTTAGCAAGGGAAAAAGACCTGCCGATACTGGTGAGTATTGGCTATGCTGCCTGTCACTGGTGTCATGTGATGGAGCACGAGAGCTTTGAAGATGCTGCGGTGGCTGCATTCATGAACGAACATTTTATCAATATCAAAGTAGATCGCGAAGAGCGACCCGATATAGATCATATTTACATGGATGCGGTGCAGTCGATGACCGGAAGCGGTGGCTGGCCCCTGAATGTTTTTCTGACCCCCGAGGGGAAACCCTTTTACGGGGGAACCTATTATCCGCCGAAGGCGGCTTACAATCGCCCGTCGTGGATGGACGTGTTGAAAAGCGTAGCTGGGGGATGGTCGCAAAAAAAAGATGATATCCGCGCGCATGCCGACAACATGATCAGCCACCTGGAACAGTCGAATGCGTTTGGAAAAAGGGCGAACGATGAAGACGATTTGTTTTCGATGGATTCCCTGCACAAGATCGCGGCCGAGATCATGAAAAATGCCGATCGCCGGTTGGGCGGTTTTGGCCAGGCACCAAAATTTCCCCCTACCAATAGCATCAGTTACTTATTGCGATACGATTATTTTTTCCATGATCCGGAAGCCCGTGCGCAGGCCTTACTGAGCATTGATGCCTTATTGCATGGTGGCATTTATGACCAGTTGGGCGGCGGACTGGCGCGATATAGCACCGATGCCGAGTGGTTGGTGCCGCATTTTGAAAAGATGCTGTACGACCAGGCGCTTTTTGTGGGCGTGCTGGCCGATGCCTGGCAGTTGACAGGGCAGGAGAAGTACCGGGCGGCCATTGACCAGACCATGGCATTTATGGTGCGCGAAATGCAATCGCCCGAAGGCGGCTTTTATGCTGCGCTTGATGCCGATTCGGAGGGGGAAGAGGGTAAATTTTATGTGTGGGAATGGGGCGAAATCGAAGAGGTTTTGGGCGCAGACGCTGCGTTGGCGGCCAGTTGGTATGGCATAGAGGCCGATGGCAACTGGGAAGGGGTTAATATCCTAACCAGTAGGCGGGATGCCGATAGTTGGTTGACCGAACAGGGAATAACGGCTGCGCAATGGGCGCAGAAACGGGCTTCGATCCAGGCGCGTTTGTTGGAGAGGCGGGCAGGCCGGGTGCGGCCCGGGCTGGATGATAAGCAATTGCTTTCGTGGAACGCGCTGATGAATGCTGCATGCAGCCGGGCATTTGCGGCCACCGGCAATGAGCGCTATCGCGCGATGGCGGTAGATAACATGGCCTGGATGCTGAACCGCTTCGACGATACAAAAGGCGGATTGCTACACACCTATAAGAATGGTGTCGCTAAGTTTCCAGGATTTCTCGACGATTATGTATACTTGGTACAGGCTTTGATTTTGTTGCAGGAAATTACCGGCAACCTCGATTACCTGGACCAGGCGGCGCGATTGACCCTCAGGGTAATCAGGGATTTTAGCGAAAAAGGCAATGCCCTGTTTTATTATACGCCGGTGGGTCAACGGGATATTGTGGTGCGGAAACGGGAAATATATGATGGGGCGCAGCCTTCGGGCAATGCGGTGATGTTGTCGAATTTAAGGTACCTGGCCGTGGTATTTGACCGGCCGGAGTGGTCAGAAATGGCAGAAAATATGCTGTTGGCGATGGGAAAGGCAATAGTTCGATATCCCGCCTCGTTTGGATTGTGGGCTGCAGAATTGATGGGAAAGCAGCTTGGCAGTGCAGAAATTGTTGTAGTAGGGGCAGAGGTCGACACGTTGCGAAAGGAAATATTAGCTAATTTTATCCCGTATCGGATCGTACAATCAGCTACCCGCGAGAACCGCGATTTTCCACTTTTACGCGACAAATCACCCATTTCCGATAAGAAAATTTACGTTTGCCAAGACTACACCTGTCATAGACCGGTGGCGACGGTTATTGAGATGCTGGACCTGATTAGACCCCAAAAACGGGTTTTGACCGGGGGAATTTTAGCAGAAATGCAATAATACCAGCTAAAAGACCGTTAAAATCCGAGGCCGACGTAGTGAATGATTGAAACCGAACAAACTATAAACGAGTAAAGCTGATGTTGACAAAGCATTATATTTGCCCACTACCCTTTAATATTATGAAAATGAAAAACCTGTCCACATTGCTCACGCTGGCGGCATTGTCCACGCTGGCGAGCTGCGGAAAGCTGGGTAAGAGCTCAAAAGGTAGCCTTCCCAACGACGGTCAGTTGCACGGTGTATCCGCCGGCAACCGATACTCTATGCCGAAACCTCCCGGCATGGTCTATGTTCCACCTGGCACTTTTCACATGGGGCCAAGTGATGAAGACATCAACTTTGCTTTCACGGCAAGGAACAAACAAGTATCTATTTCCGGTTTCTGGATGGATGCCACTGAAATCACCAACATGGAATACCGCCAGTTTGTGAACTGGGTGCGTGACTCTACGGCTGCCAAGCTGATGGGTTATGTAAAAAACGCCGACGGTGTTGACTATGTTGACTGGGCCAAGGCAAAAACCATCAAATGGGGCGATAAAGCAACCGTTGAGAAAATCGATCAGTTGATCCTCTCTCCTGAGAACAGGATATTCGGTAAGAAAGAGATCGATGCCTCTAAGTTGATCTATCACTCAGAAACCTTCGATAATAAAGAAGCGTCTAAGCGCGAGAACCAGGGTAAGTCCCGTTCTCAGTTCATTGTAAAGCGTGATGTTCGTATCTACCCCGACACCCTGGTGTGGATCCGCGATTTCGCCTACTCTTACAATGAGCCCATGACCAAGCGTTATTTCTCTCATCCCGCGTTTGACAACTATCCAGTTGTAGGCGTGAACTGGAACCAGGCAACTGCGTTCTGCGAGTGGAGAACACAATACCTGAATACCTTCCTGGCCAGCAAGAAGCGCGCACAGGAATCTGACTTCCGTTTGCCGACAGAATCAGAATGGGAATATGCCGCTCGCGGTGGTCGTTCACAATCGATGTTCCCCTGGGGTAACTATTATCTCCGTAACAAAAAAGGATGTCTGCTGGCCAACTTCAAACCTGGCCGCGGTAACTATCCGGAAGACGGTGGTTTCTACACCGTACGTGCTGATGCATACTGGCCCAACGATTTCGGCCTGTACAACATGGCAGGTAACGTAGCAGAATGGACCTCTTCCCTGTATTACGAAGGTGGTTACAATTTTCAGCACGACATGAACCCCGATATCCGGTACAATGCCAAGGATTCAGATCCTCCCCGTATGAAGCGTAAAGTATTGCGTGGCGGTAGCTGGAAAGATGTAGGGTACTTCCTGCAAACTGGTACACGTACGTACGAATACCAGGACACTGCTAAGTCGTACATCGGTTTCCGTACGGTTATCGATCTGCCACCAACACAAAGCAAGGGCAAAAAATAAGCGTATAGCAAACATCTAAAGGACAAAATTTTATCGTAAATAAATTGATTGAAAAATCAACTAGGAACTCTATTATCTAAACCCTTTATCAAAAGTAAAAACTAAACAAAATGGCTGGTACATCTAAATCTACTGAAAGACTGGTAAACGTTGTAGTGTGCGTGGGCGCCGCTGTCGTAATCTTCGGAGCCTGGGCAAAAATCCTGCACAAATCGTTTGCCGATATCATGTTGACCGTGGGTCTGTTGACCGAAGCGGCGATCTTCCTTATCTATGCACTTCTCCCGCCTCCTGGTGGTGAAATGGCTGCTATTGCTGAAGCCCTGCCGAAAATGGCTGGTGGCGCTAGTGGCAACCCCGCTTTGCAGAGCCTCGACAAGATGATGCAGGAAGCTGATATCACGCCTACTAACCTGAAGAAACTGAGCGAAGGTTTTAATAAACTGGGTTCTACAGTAACTCAAATGAAAGATGTTTCTGACGTAGTTGCTGCGACCAATGATTATGCAGCTAAAACAAAAGAAGCAGTAGGTGCCCTGGGTCAGATGAAAGATGCATACACAAAGAGCGCCGCTACTATGCAGTCGTTCAATGATGCTTCTGAGTCTACCAAACAATTCCACAACCAGGTACAGGTGCTCAGCAAGAACCTCGGTTCACTGAATGCCATCTACGAAGTGGAACTGCAAGACACTAATAACCATCTGAAAGCAATGAATAACTTCTATGGCAACCTTGCAAAAGCTTCTGAAGCGATGCAGACTTCTGTAGAAGATGCTACTAAAACCAAAGAGCAGATCGCTGCCCTGGCTACCAACCTGACCAAATTGAACCAGGTATATGGTAACATGCTGAGCGCTATGCAAGGCCGCGCCTAAGCAAATTGACCAGCCGATTCATTGTTAAACAGATTGACAACATTTAAAACCCAGATCCATGGCCTTACCAAAAGAGCCCAGGCAGAAGATGATCAACATGATGTATTTGGTGCTTACCGCGCTACTTGCATTGAACGTTTCATCTGAAATCCTGAACGCTTTCAAAACCGTTAACGAAAGTATTTCTACTGCCAACTTGGTTGCAGATAAAAAGAGTGCCTCTGTAATGGATGCATTCAAAGAAGCCCAGAGCGACCCCAAAACAGCGGCCAATGCTGCTATCTGGTTTCCCCGCGCGCAGGAAGCACAGAAGCTTTCTGTAGATATGTCAAATTACATCGAAAACCTGAAGACTACTTTGAAGAAAGAGTCGAAGGGTGAAAATATCGGAAAGCCCGATGAGCATTTCAGCGAAGACAACCTCGATGCCTCTACCCGTTTGTTGGTAGAAGGTAAAGACGGTAAAGAATTAGAAGCCAAACTGAAGGCTTTTAAAACTGCCCTCCTGAATACTGTTCCGGCCGATAAGCCCGAAATTCGCGCTGAGTTTGAAAAGTCTCTTCCCCTGAACCTGGAAGCCCCGAAATCACAAACCGGGTCTACTGCCAACAAAGAGTGGAAAGATGCTTATTTCCACATGACGCCTACCATCGCTGCACTGACCATTCTGAGCAAGTTTCAGAACGACGTGAAGAATTCGCAGGCCATCGTGGTGGATCGTTACTACCAGCAAATTGGTAAAGTAGCGTTCAAGCTCGACAAATTCGAAGCTTTCGCTTCTCAGAACTCAAACTACCTGATGCCTGGTCAGGACCTCGAAATCAAAGCTGGTATCGGTGCCTTCTCTACTGAAGCCCTGCCGAAAGTAAGCATCAATGGTGCTGCTGTTCCTACCGGTGCTGATGGTGCGGCTGTTTACAAAACAAGTGTAAGCGGTACAGGTGAGCACACCGTTAAAGTGGTGGTTAACTACAAAGACCCGAACACCGGTGAAGACAAAACCGCTACCAAAGACGTAACCTACACCGTAGGTATGCCTTCAGGTGCATCTGTTTTCCTGGAGAAAATGAACGTGGTATATATGGGTGTTGACAACCCGGTAACTGTATCAGCCGGTTCTGGCGGTAAAGAGTCTATGCGTGTAGACTTCACCGGTGGTACCATTGCTTCTGCAGGTGGCGATCGCTACATCCTGAAAGCAACCAAAGCTGGTATGGCTGAAATCAAAATCAGTGTAAACGGAAAAACAACCTCATTCCCGATGCGTTGTAAGCGTTTGCCGCTCCCTTCTTCTTTCGTTGGTGCTCAGTCGGGCGGTTCTATGCCTGCTGCCTCCTTCAAAGCGATGGGTGGTGTAATTGCTAAACTGTTGGATTCTGATTTTGAAGCACCTTACCAGGTAGTAGGTTATACCCTGGGCGCAAACGGTGGTGCATTCCAAACTTACCAGCAAGCTACCAATGAAGGTGGTCGCTGGGGTGGTAATGCAGCAGCAATTGTTAGCCGTGCTACACCAGGTTCAACCGTTTTCTTTGATCAGATTCGTGTAAAAGGACCCGATGGTAAAGAAAGTACTTTGCCGAACGGTATGTTCTTTAACCTGAAATAAGCATAGATAAAAACTGGCAAAAAATGAAAAACCGTATCATTCAGCTTTGTCTTGTTGTTGCAGCCATGGGGCTCTTTGCTAGCACTGCCGAAGCGCAGTCGCGCAAGCCGCGTGCAGCCAAGAAGAGAACCGCTGCCAAGAAAACAAGCACCAATAAAAGCAAAACCGGTAATGCAGATGCGCTGACCCAGGCACCCGCCCAGGACACCATCCCAGCAGTGGTACCGGAAGCTACTTTCGAATTGCCGGCTGTAAAAAAATCGCTGCGCAACGACAACGCGATTGAACGCAACCTGGTAAAAGAAAGAATTCCGCTGCCGTACGAGCATATCCGGGAAGATGATGCGGTATATCGCCAGCGTCTTTGGAGAGAAATCGACGTGCACGAAAAGATGAACCTGCCCTTCGTCTACAAAGCAGACGATGACAATGGCAACCAGCGTTTCGTGAACGTATTGCTCACCGCCATCAAAAATGGTGAAGTGACTGCTTTCAGCGCCATCGACGATCGTTTTACGACGCCTATAACCTTAAAGGAAATCTCTGAAGCATTGGTGGGCAAACCTACCGTGATCCAGATTCCCGACTGGGTACAGGATCCTGATGGTTCGAAAGGACTCATGCGTGATTCTACGGTGAATCCCGAATTCAACCCCGAAGACATCGAGAAGTATTGGATCAAGGAAGAAGTGGTGTTCGATAAAGAGTCGTCTCGCCTGCATGTGCGGATACTCGGTATCGCCCCGCTGAAAACCATCCGAAATACAGATGGCAGCTTCCGCGACGTAACCCCGATTTTCTGGGTTTACTATCCCGATATGCGTCCGCTGCTCGCCCGCTACGAGGCTTACAATGGTAAGAACTTCGGTGCCCGCATGAGCTGGGAAGAATTGTTCGAGAGCCGCATGTTCGCCAGCCGTATTATCAAGTCGACCATCGATAACCCCGGTGACGCATTCATTGCCAACTACATCAAAGACCCCATTCTGCGACTGTTGGAAGGTGAAAACGTAAAAGACAAGATCTTCAACTACGAGCAGGATCTCTGGTCATACTAATTAGAACACTCAATCCAAGTATAGAGGCTGTCCATGGTGACAGCCTCTTTTTTTTTGTTGCTCTCTGATGTGCAATATGGTCCTTTCCTCAATAATGTGAATAATTTTTATACTGGCACGAAATTTTAAGTGCGGTATCGCGAGTATCCGGTTGTTTGCATGGTCGGTGCTGTTTCGAGTTGTTTGGTGCAGGCCGTACGCTTTGTGTTGCCTACGCTATTTGCGTTTTTTGTGTTGTTGTAGGCGATGCCAGGGCGACCTGCGATGCTGGTATTGTCTTAATGTCTGCTTTGTTTCGAGTTGTTTGGTGCAGGCTGTGCTTGTTGTTTTGTCTGCGTAAATGGCGCTGTTTGCATTGTCTGGTTAATGGCGTTGTTTGCATTGTCTGGTTAATGGCGCTGTTTGCATTGTCTGGTTAATTTCGCCGCTACAGCAGCCTGGCGATGCAGGTATTGTCAGTGGTGTCTGTACTGTTTCGATTTGTTTCGTGCAGTGTCGATTTTTTACTTTCCAGAGTTACACCAACTGTTGCTCAAGAGCTATACCGGCTGTTGTTCAACTGCTTCGTTTTCGCTGCTCAACTGCCTCAGCTTCGATCAGCAGGCATGGGGATTTCATGTGTGAACTAGCTAATGGTTGTTGTCGTTGGTAAAAACTTTTTGGTTTCCTTACGTATTTTCAGTTGTCATGCGTTTAAGCCAAGTATGAATAAGTGAAGCTAGTTTAGGGCATGTCAGCTTCAACCTTCATCCTGTGACTAGTTTCCCCAATAGCTATTTCTCGAATTATTTTTCCACACATTTATCGCTCCAGAAAATTATTGCCGCACCTGCTGCGATAGGATGCGCCGCTGACTGTGGGTTGCTAAGTGCGCTACGGCGCTTACGGAAAATTATTGTATGACCAGCAGAGAATTGTTGCAACGTTGATTCTGCAGTAATAACGTTTAGCTATAACCGAAAATACCGCAAAAGGGGTATTGCAATTTGAAATAATAGGTTTATATTTGTCTCGGTTTTTCATAGGATATTGGATTTTAAAAACGGGGCTGGATGTCTATCCTGGCCCCTTTTTTTTTATTCTGAGCTTGTTTCACGTGGGGAGCGTTTCACACAAAGTTTATTTCACGCAAAGAGCGTTTCACACAAAGTTTGTTTCTCGCGGAGATTTGTTTCTCGCAGAGCGCGCGGAGGAACAGAGGGCGAATCAATGGTAAGCATAAAAACTAATTGCAATTTCGCTGGTTAGCAGGCCTGATGAACGCTATCCCATTGAGTGCCTTATTAAAAAGACTCGCCACATTGTTTCCACTTCATATAATTGCCGCATTTCAAACACTTTAGACGGACCAAATACTGCGAATCAATTTATATAGCGGCTGCATTGATGTATATAGAAAACGCCAAGAAATAGGGTAAAGAAATTCAGTAGCCATCCACCACCAACACCGCCGCACTTTCACTTGTATGTTACAATCGCCAACCCATCTCTGTCCCTCTGCGCGCTCTGCGAGAAACAAACCTCCGCGAGAAAAGCGCTCAGCGAGAAACAGAAAACAAATTACGCCGTATGAAAATGCGCTCTCACTAACTTAGCCTTCGCCGCACCCACCACCTCTGCGATCTCTCCCTCCGTGAGCATCTTCACATTCTTTACACTCCTGAACCGCTTTAGCAACAAGTCGACCGTCGCTTTCCCAATTCCCGGGATCTCTTCCAACTCATTCCTGAACGTGCCACGACTTCGCTGGTTGCGGTGAAAACTGATACCGAAGCGATGCACTTCATCGCGGATGCGTCGGATGAGTTTCAATGATTCGCCATTGTAAGGCAGCCGAACCGATTCGCTGTCGCCGGGAAAGAATATTTCCTCTTCATTCTTGGCGAGTCCCACCAGCGTCATGCGACCGTTCAGTCCCAGTTCATGAATACTCTCCATGGCGGCACCCAGTTGTCCTTTTCCCCCGTCAATAATCACGAGTTGCGGCAAAGCGCTGCCCTCGTCTCGCAGGCGTTTATAGCGGCGGAACACCACTTCTTTCATGGTGGCAAAATCATTGATGCCTTCTACTGTCTTCACATTGAAATGGCGATAGTCTTTTTTACTGGCTACACCAGCTTTAAAACAAACCATGGCCGACACGGGGAATGCACCCTGAAAATTCGAGTTATCGAAACATTCAATGTGCATGGGAAGCTCTTGTAATTGTAGGTCTGCCTGCAATTGGAGGAGTACCTGGTTCTTTTCTTCGTCGGTTTTGTTTTCGAGGTGTAAGGTTTTTTTGCGGCGGATTTCCTCTTTGAAATAGTTCACATTCTTGAGCGACAAATCAAGCAGCTTTTTTTTATCGCCCGCTTTGGGAATGGTGACTAAGATATCTTTAGGTATATCAGGTAGGGCAAAGGGAGCAACGATTTCAATGCTCTGGCTATTGAATGTTTCACGCAGTTGCATCGCCGCAAAAGCGAGCACTTCATCGGGCTCTTCGTCAAGATGGGTTTCGACAGGAATGGTATGGGTTTGCACAATGGTACCGTGTTGCACCATCAGGTAGTTGACATAAGCGATGTCACCGTCTTTCAGGATCGAGAACACATCGAGCATGGACAGGTGACTGCTCACAATCACCGACCGGGCGCTGTATTGTTCCAGGTGCTCAATTTTCTTGTGTATCAGTGAAGCTTTCTCGAAATGCATATGGGCGGCTTCCTGTTGCATCTCCTGTTTAAAACGCGCGATAACAGGCTGCAAATTGCCTTTCAGCAGGTTGCGGATCTGTTGCAAGTCTTGCTGGTAATCTTCGGCTGTTTGCAAGCCCTCACAAGGTCCCTTGCAATTGCCCAGGTGGTATTCGAGACATACTTTAAATTTTCCTTTTTTGATATTGGCTTCACTCAGGTTGAGCTTGCAGGTACGCAGCGGAATGTTTCGCCGAATGAAGTCTATCAATTCCCGCACTTTGCCCACCGAGGTGAATGGCCCGAGGTATTCACTGCCATCGTTGATCTTGCGCCGGGTTAGAAAAATGCGCGGAAAGGGCTCTTTTTTGATCACGATGAAAGGGTAGGACTTATCGTCTTTCAGTTCTATGTTGAATCGGGGCTGGTATTGTTTGATCAACGCATTCTCCAACAAAAAAGCATCCTGCTCTGAATCTACAATGGTGAATTCGATGCGGGCAATTCTTTGTACCAACTCGTGGGTCTTGTAGCTGGTAAAGGTTTTGCTGAAATATGAACCTATCCGCTTGCGCAGACTTTTGGCCTTGCCGACATACAGCAGCGTGTCGCCCGCATCAAAATATTTATAAATGCCGGGGGCCAGCGGAATGGTGGAGGCTATTTCCTGGAATTGCGCTTGTGTCATGGTTTATTCTGCCGGGTTCCAGACCACTTTCTGCCGGGTGGTGATTTCTTTACCGCCGGCACCGGCTGTTCGAATCACCTGGTAAAAGTGGTCGGCTTTCCAATACAATTTTTCGGTGATGGCCGAATCGCCCTGTGCATAGAATTTCTCCATATAAATCGACTTGACTTTGTCGGCTTTAACCGGGTCTGGTTTTAAAATCACGTCTACTCTTTGCAGCGGCAGGCTGCTATCGACCGTGGTATAGGTGAAGGTGATGGCGGGAATCGACTGATCGGCAAAACTTTCTTCTTTGTATTGGTCGTGCAGCGGCGATACACTGATATCGTATTGCAGGAAGGGTGCTGCCATGGCCCGCACAGTCGACAACTCAATGCCCTGTACCGATGAGTCTTTTCCGTTTTCGGTATACAAAACCGTGGGTGGCTTTAATGAATCGATCTGGTGGAGTTGTTCCAACAGAAAGGCATTGACGGGAAAATAGGGAACGTATTCGGCAGCGGCAGGCTTTGGTTTTTGATCACCACAGGCCAGCGTAAATAAAAGCGCCGTGGCAAATAGCCATGATTGATAACGGGTCATTCGCAAAATTAAGAAGAAGCAGGTTAGGATAGAAGCAGCGCATGGGTTATGAAGGCGCGCATGGGTTAAAAAGATGCGCTTAAGGTAAGAAGAATCGCATGCGTTAAGAAAACGCAGGTTCGTTAGGAAACGCGGGTTGGTAGCAGAAACTGCGGCGGGGTGAAAGTTTGCTTTGCGGTTAAAATGCGCCTAGTGCAAGGGCCGGCTGATGCCGATCTTCAGCCCATATTCCATCAGGTTTTCTCGGAGGGGATACTGGCTCTGGTAAGTAGAAAGGAGGTTGTACCGGAACTGCGGACCAATCTGCCAGCGTACATCGCCGCGTTGGTAGGAGAAGAAGGCTTCCAGACCGGTGGCGACGTTCCAGCGCCTGATCAGCGAGGGTTCTTTGGCGTAATTGGTAAAGTTGCGGGTAAGCAGATACTGGTCTGCATTCAGCAGATAGCTGGGCTGCAATGTGCCCGCCAGGCTAACCTGGAACTTGCTGTAGCCAAAGAGTTTCAGTTCCGCGCCAATGGGCATGGATATCTGCAGGTATTGGTTTTTCAAAGCGACGGGCCGGTTGCCGGCAATATTGCGGATATTCGAATACACCACTACACTATCGCTCTGGTAACCCCAGGCATTGTTGATGGGTACCGAAGCTTTCTCAGGCGCATGGGCAAAGGCCTGGATGCTGTAACGGGTCAGGTTGAGTTGGAGTCCGCCACGCAGCGTCAGCGACCTCGACAAATCATATTTGAGATGACCGCCCAGCTCAAAACCAATAGAAGGTTTGTGGTCAACGAATTCGTTCACATCCAGTTTTTCGACCATTACCGGCGAACTACCTGGCAGACTCAACTTGCGGTTGCCGTCGAAGAGATTGCGGTAGCCGATGGAGGGCGCAAAACTCATCATCACCGAGAACCGGCTGGTTTTGTTCTTTTTCAGGTTGATAACGGGCGTAGGCGCCATCTGGTGGGTATGGGCCGTATTCAGGCTTTGCTTCAGCGTCTCGATTTCGGTAATGCCTACATCGGTCAGTTGCTGGTTTTCGCTGGCGGGAATATTGGTTTCGAGGTACTCGAAAGCAAATTCAGGCGCGGGTTTGTTTACACCAATCTCCCGGGCAGGTGATGGCTCAGATACCGGTGGCAATAATACCGGCATGGCATCTTCCAGGGTCGGGAAATAACGCTGGTGAATGCCCAGGGGCTTCAGCTTTTCGGGGGCATCGATTTCCATGGGAGGAATCAACGATTTGGCCCGCAACTTGGCAATAATATCATCTACCGAAACGGAAATAGCCGGCTTGGGCGCTGTAATGCTGGTAGGAATGGTTTCGCTATAGCTTTGGCGATGGTAGGACGCAGGGGGGTTAACTGTCAGCCAGAGCAGGCTGCCCGCTACCAATAAAAAGAGACAGATATAGATCACCCGCCTGTTGTCACCGTGTTGATGGCGTTTTATATTCGCCCAAACCCGGTCAGACGGGATCATTTTATGCAGATCCGCGTTCTCTTTTAAAAATTGGTCAAAATCTTCGTCATTCAGGTAGTGTTGGTCCATCGTCTTCCTCTACTCCTAAGAGCGCTGTCAGCGGCTAAACGCTGCTAACAGGGGTATTTTCTCTGTCGATTTCTGGATAATTTTTTTCCGTACCAGTATATCCTCGAGCATTTGCCGGGCCCGGGTGTACTGCGACCGGCTGGTACTTTCCTCTATATCCAGTACGGTGGCAATTTCCTTATGAGAATACCCTTCGATGGCATAGAGATTAAGCACGGTACGGTAACCGATCGGTAAAAGCCTGATACATTCCACTACCTGCTTGGCCTGCACAATGGAAGGAACCGACTCTTCGCGCACCAGCAACCCTGCTGCCTGCCCGATGTCGACACTTTCATTGAATTTTTTGTTCCTTTTGAGGTGATTGATACAGGTATGAACCACAATGCGTCGCACCCATCCTTCAAAGGCGCCCTGGGCGCGGTAGGTATGTATCTGACCGAAAACTTTGATAAAACCCTCCTGCAGCATGTCTTCGGCATCTTCGCGGTTGTGCGCAAACCGGTAACAGACCGAAAGCATTTTAGCGCTATACCGCAGGTATAACTCTTTTTGCGCCTTTGGCTGATTTTGCAGACATCCTTGCAGCAGCACCTCTTCGGTCATGGAGTGTTTTAAGCCTCCGTAATATAAACTTTTATTTCCGTTTCAGGCTGTCGATCGGATAGATTTCTTCCATTTCTTTCCGGGCCTTTTCTGACCAGGCGATCAGTTGCGTTTTTTGCTCGGCCGATAATTTGGCGTTTTTGTGGATGAGGGTATACGAGGTCAGCGGCATCTCTTCCTGCTCGATCATTTCGTCGATTTCTTCCAGTTTGTGGTACTTGCGGCGAAGGGTGTAATCGCCGAAGGCATCGAAATTCAGCTCGTTTTTACCCTCGTTGACGTGGTGCGATAACCACCAGCCAACGGGCTGCACATTGGCGTACCAGGGATAGCTGGTGTTGTTGCTGTGGCAATCGTAACAGCTGGTTTTCAGTAACTGGTCAATTTCGGCCGGTACCGTCACAAAATTGTTGATATTGGCTTTGCTGGGACTCGCCGAAACATTGCTTTTGTCGGGCCGAAACAATTGCAATACAATCAACACCAAAATCAATAAAAAGAAGAATCTACGCATGGGCTTCAGTTAGAATTTTTCCTGTCATTTCTGCCGGTATGGGGATGCCCATAAATTGTAAAATGGTAGGCGCCACATCACCGAGTTTGCCTGGATAGACCTCGCCTTTCCAATGGGCATCTATGATAAACAGCGGAACAGGGTTCAAAGAATGTTGGGTATTCGGGCTGCCGTCGTCGTTGATCTCATAATCGGCATTGCCATGATCGGCGGTCAGAAAAACGGTGTAATGATGGGCCAATGCAGCGGTCACCACGCGCTGCACACATGCATCGACCGTTTCAGCGGCTTTGATACAGGCAGAAAACACACCGGTATGCCCCACCATATCGGTATTGGCAAAGTTCAACACAATGAAATCAGCCGATTCTTTTTCAATCTCGGGCACCAGTGCATCGGTCAGGTCTTTCGCGCTCATTTCAGGCTGCAGGTCGTAGGTAGCAACCTTGGGCGAGGGTTTCAAAATCCGGGTTTCTCCGGCAAAAGGCAACTCACGGCCACCGCTAAAGAAAAAAGTAACGTGCGGATATTTTTCTGTTTCGGCGATGCGGATTTGTTTGCCACCATGGGCAGCCACTACTTCGCCGATGGTATTGTTCAGGTTGTCGTTCTCGAAAATGACCGCCACGTTTTTGAAGGTAGCATCGTACTCGGTCATGGTGGTATAGTGGAGGTGGAGGTGCTTCATGCCGTAGTCGGGAAAGTCTTTCTGGCTCAGCACTTCGGTGATTTCGCGGCAACGATCGGTGCGGAAATTGAAACAAATGACCACATCATCGTTCTGGATGGTGGCCACCGGTTCACCATCTGCTTGTACGATAACTGTGGGTAGGATGAACTCGTCGGTCACCGACTTATCGTAAGAGTGCTGGATGGCGGCGAGCGCATTGGGTGCTTTTTCGCCATGGCCCAGCACCATGGCATCGTATGCGAGTTTAACGCGTTCCCAGCGTTTGTCGCGGTCCATCGCATAATATCGGCCGCTAACGGTGGCGATTTTACCGGTTGTTTGGTCGAGATGCGCTTGCAGACTGGTCAAAAAGCCCAGCCCACTTTTAGGATCGGTATCACGGCCGTCGGTGAAAGCATGTATGAACACATTCTCCAGTCCTTCCTGCTTGCAGAGGCTCACAATGGCCTTGAGGTGACTGGTATGTGAATGCACCCCGCCATCGCTCACCAGCCCAAGCAAGTGCAGCTTTTTACCGCTTTTAACCGCGGTGCGGATGCTTTCAATCAGTATGGGGTTCTTCTGAAATTCGCCGTCGCGGATGGCTACATTGATGCGCTGGAGTTCCTGGTACACCACGCGACCGGCACCGAGGTTCAGGTGACCTACTTCGCTATTACCCATTTGCCCGTCGGGCAGTCCAACGGCTTCGCCGCAGGTGATCAGGGTTGAATTCGGGTAGGCTGCATAGAGGCTGTCAACAAAAGGGGTATTGGCGGCACGGATGGCATCGGCGGCGGGTACTTGTCCCAGGCCCCAGCCGTCCATTATTACGAGGATTGCTTTTTTCATGTCCGGTCTTCTGGTAAATTTTCTACCCAAAGCTACGGCTAATTTAGGCCTGATGCCCCGTACATATAGCGAAAAATTACGACTTGGCACAGTTTTGGGTATTTATAGAAAAAATTAACGTATCCCTACCCCAGTGAAAACGTCAGTAATAATCAAATATCGACGTATGAAAGCTTTGCTATTCGCCATGCTGGTGGGCTTGGGCCTATCGTTCACAGGGTTTTCCCCAGCCAGGGAAGCTGCCGAAATGGATTCGGTGCTGGCTGCCCTAAAATCGGGAAATGCGACCATGCTGTCGCGCTATTTTGACAACCGAATTGATATCACCTTGCCGGAGCGCAGCGATAATTACAGTCGCAGTCAGGCAGAAATGATTCTCAAAAACTTCTTTAACAACACCGGTGGGGTTACCAATTTTGAACTTCGCCACAAAGGCGAAAACAGTGGTGCCAATTACCTAATAGGTATGTTACTCACCAACAATGGTCGCTATCGTACTACCCTGTTCATGAAACAGAAGGGCGAAAAACAATTGTTGCAGGAAGTGAGGTTTCAACAAGAATAATTTTCTTTTTAAGAAAATTCGTTCAAGGTGTAAAGTTCAAGGTTTAAGAGGCTACCTCGTTTGGGATTTAAAATAAATGAGCAACTTGCATGCTGTGCGGGTTGCTCATTTTTTTGTAGTGAGTTTTTATGTAGCATGTTTTAAATTGTTTTCATGATGAACTATGACCAGTTGCTGGATGCCCTGATCACAAATGCGTTGGCGGAAGATATTGGCGATGGCGATCATTCCACCTTGTCGGTGATTCCCGACACGGAGCGGGGAAAGGCGGTGCTGAAGATCAAAGAAGACGGGGTGCTGGCTGGGATGCGGGTGGCAGAAAAAATTTTCCGGCACCTGGAACCCGGAATTGTTTTTATCCCCTTTAAAAAAGATGGCGATGCAATGCACATTGGCGAAGAAGCTTTTGTGGTTGAAGCGAAAGTGCATACCATTCTGATGGCCGAAAGGCTGGTGCTGAATTGTATGCAACGCATGAGTGGCATTGCCACGCTGACGCGTCAATACACCGATATACTAAAGGGGTATCATACGCGCATACTGGATACCCGTAAAACAACGCCCAATTTTCGCCTGCTCGAAAAAGAGGCCGTGGCCATTGGGGGCGCCGTAAATCATCGTTTTGCGTTGTATGATATGATCATGTTGAAAGACAATCATATCGACTATTGCGGTGGAATAGCGCCGGCCATAGAAAAAGCCTATGCCTACACACAGCGGGTCAATAAAGACCTGAAGATTGAAGTGGAAACGCGATCGATCGACGATGTGAAAGCGGTGATTGCCTGCGGTGCAGGGAAGGTGTTTCGCATTATGCTTGACAATTACAAGCCAGCACAAATTGTAGAAGCGCTGGCATTGATCCAGGGACGATTTGAAACAGAAGCGAGTGGTGGTATCAATCTCAGTAACCTGAAAGCCTATGCTGAAACCGGCGTTGATTTCGTGAGCATCGGCGCGCTGATTCACCAGGCGCGCAGTCTCGACTTAAGCCTCAAAGCAGTTAAGCCCTCCTGATGTTTCACTGCTAAAACGACCAACATGAATCGCAAGAAAAATAATGATCGCAACGGATTTGTGTATTCAACCGATCCAAATTTTAGGTTTGAAGAAGAACCAGCAGCAGACAACGAAACCTTGCCAGCGGCGCAACAAAACCTGCGGGTATTACTCGATAAAAAACAAAGAGCGGGCAAAGCTGTTACCCTGGTGACGGGTTTTGTCGGCCAGGCCGCGGACCTCGACGACCTGGGAAAAGCCGTGAAACAGTTTTGCGGCACCGGTGGTGCTGTAAAAGAGGGGGAAATCATCGTACAGGGCGACCAGCGCGACAAAGTACTCGCGTTCCTACTGAAACAAGGCTATAGCAAAACCAAAAAAATCGGCTGATGCACTTGCCAGGCTGATACGCCTGCCAATTACTGTCCCTGCGCCTGGCTGAATCCTTTTTTCTCGCCCCACTGGTTCAATACCTCCAATGAACAGATGCGGAAATTACCGGTCATGCTCACATAGAGACCAATAATATCCTGCTGGTTCAACGGTTGTTCGTCGATGGTTTCAAAACGAACATTGTATTGGTTCACCAGGTTGGTGAATTTAGAGCCGGTGGGCCATACTTGTGTGCCGCGATTGCTGATGTTCACCAGCTTGAATTTCACACCGCCATGGCGCAGGCTTTCTTTGGCAATTTCTTCGGGTTGCAAATTGCTTTCCAGAAAGAAATCAACGCCAACAATCTTTTCATTTTCTGTTTCGCGGCTTTCCATCATCGAATTCTTGTCAAGATGGAGTACGGTGGCTGAGGTGGGTGCATCTGCCAATGCCGGCCGCGGATGGTGGGTGGGCTGCTTGCCGAAATTGCCGATGATGGCATCTGCAAACTGCGTGGTGTTCACGGCAGGTATCGCCTTGTTGCCAAAGTCGCCGGTATGTACGCCGCTTTCAAGGGTATAGAGCAGTGCATTCTCAATCATCGAAGCTTTTTCCAGCAAGCCGACGTGCTGCAACAATGCGATGCCGCTTAACAGCAGGGCCGTTGGATTCGCAATATTTTTTCCGGCGATATCGGGCGCTGTACCGTGCACCGCTTCGAATATGCAAATATGATCACCGATATTGGCGGAGGGCGCAAAACCGAGTCCGCCGACCAAACCGGCACACAAGTCACTCACAATATCACCCTGCAAATTGGTCAGCACCACCACATCAAATGTATCGGGGCGGGTAACGAGTTTCATGCAAAGATCATCAACAATCACATCATCGGCTTTGAGTTCAGGATATTCCTTCGCTACTTCGTAAAAGCATTCGAGAAACAATCCGTCGGTCAGCTTCATGATATTCGCTTTGTGGCCACAAGTGATGCGGCGGGCCTGTTTGCGTTTGGCCATTTCAAAAGCGTAACGGATCACCTGCAATGAGCCCGGGCGTGTAATGAAACGACGGCTCAGGGCCACATCGTGCGTAAGCAGGTGTTCTACACCACCATAAGTGTCTTCAATATTTTCACGAACAATGGTAATATCAATGGGAATACCCGCTTTGGAGAAAACGGTATCTACGCCGCTCAGGGTTTGGAATGTGCGTTTGTTGGCATAGGTATTCCAGGTTTTGCGCGCGGTTACGTTGATGCTTTTTACGCCCTTGCCTTTGGGGGTTTCCATCGGCCCTTTGAACAGGATGCCGAGGCGCTCGATGGTTTCTTTGGCTTCGGGGGTCATGCCGTTGTTGAATCCTTTGTCGAACACCCATTTGCCCATGTCGACAAACTCATATTCCAGGGGTACTTTGGCAGCTTTGAAGATCGAAAGAACGGCGTCCATGATTTCCGGACCAATTCCATCCCCTTTAGCAACAGCGATTTTCATACGTATAATAAATTTGATAATGTGTGCGTTCAATCAGGCCGGGCAAAGGTAAGCGCCGACTCGCATTTTTTACATAACTTTCCTTAAATTCCACTTAATGAATAGCACAACCACGCAGGGGGTTGAGGTGAGCGTGGAAACCTATTATCAACCCGATTATTCTAATCCGCTGTCTGGCGAGTTTATGTTCGCCTATCGCATTACAATCGACAATCATAATAATTTTTCGGTTAAACTGCACCGTCGCCACTGGCATATTTTCGACTCCAATGGCGAATACCGGGAGGTAGAAGGCGAGGGGGTGGTGGGTGTGCAACCCGTGCTGCCACCGGCCGATCGGTACCAATATGTGAGCGGCTGCAACCTTCGCTCGGAAATGGGCCGCATGTCGGGTACCTACCAAATGGAAAACATCGACACCAAAAAATTCTTCGATGTGGAAATACCGGCTTTTGAAATGATTGTTCCGTTCAAGAACAACTGATTCGTTTGCCTGAACGCAACGGCCGCCGGCAAATGGCTGTCATGCTGGTATGCGTCCTTTTGTCTCTTTACTATTACTGACGGTATTGACTATTGGCAGTTGCCAGAAAAGCAACGACACCAGCCTGGTTGAAATCAGGGTAACGAATAATACCCGCACCACCATTACCCACCTGGCGATCAATCCTTCTTCGATTTTCGGCAGCGATTCCTCTTCGCCCATTGGCCATATCTACGGAACGGTTGCCGCCGGCGCCAGTACCGACTACAAGCCCTATAAGTCGGCTTATCGCTTTGCCGAATACAGCCTGGAAATTGATGGAAAAAAATACAGCGCCGTACCCTATGATTATGTCGGTGAAAAATTATTGGCACCCGGGCGATATAGTTACCAGCTTTCGCTCGATGCCAATACAGGCCATCTCAACCTGACCTGTGTGTCTGATTGAACTGCTACATCCTTTGCCTGTTTCGCTGGCTTATTTGATACCACCCATCCATTTCTGGGTGGGTTTCTGCAATATCAATATCACGGTACCCACAATCAGGCAGAACCAAACGATGCTCATAAACATCTGCGGCATCTGCTGCACGTTTTCGGCATCCATACCACCTGCAAAGAGCCCCGCGAAAAGATTACCCAGGGCCGTTGCCACAAACCATACGCCCATCAACTGGCTTAAGAATCGTTGCGGCGCTAATTTGGTAAACGAGCTCAAGCCAACCGGGCTTAAACAAACTTCCCCCAATGTATGCAGCAGGTAAGTACCGGTCAAAATCATAAACGGTGCTTTCACGCCGGTCAGCGCAATCTTTGATCCGATCACCATGATATAATAACCGGCAGCCAGCAAAAAAAGGGCGATGGCAAATTTGGTAAGGGTCGGCGGATTGAGGTTTTTCTTTTCCAGGAAAACCCAAATGGCTCCCACCACCGGTGCAAACACCCAAATAAAGGCCGCATTGAAACTTTGGAACCAGCTCGATGGCATGCCAAAAGGCAGGGCTGAATAACGATCGGCAAAGATCTGCAGCGATGAACCCTGTTGCTCAAAGCCGGCCCAAAACAATACCGCGCCCCAGAACAGGATGAATAAAATACCGATCCGCTTTTTCTCCATGGTATCGAGCCCCGCAGCCAATAAAAGATTCGCGAAATAAACAATCACAATGGCCACGGCAATGATACCCATCGACGTGGCAGTGGCCTGCTTGCTGTTCCAGGCAAACCGACCCTGCCACTGCATGATGCCCAAAAAGGCCAATAAAATCGCAACCAGTATCCATGTAGTGGTAGGTATGGGTTTTTTTGTACTGTCTGTCGCTTTTACCACTTTCGGATACATCCCTTTATTGCCCAGGTATTTGGGAGCCAGGAAGCGGAACATGACCAGCCCCAGAAACATGGCAACCGCTGCGGCACCGAAACCATAATGCCAACCCACCCGCTGACCCAGGTAGCCCACGATCACCATGCCGAAGAAACTGCCGAGGTTGATCCCCACATAGAAAATAGAAAAACCGGCATCGCGACGCGCACCGCCTTCGGGATAGAGTTCACTGACTATGGTACTCACATTCGGTTTAAGCAAACCGGTGCCAATGGCCACCAGGCCGAGACCGAGAAAGAAAATTGTTGGTCCCGCATCGAGGGCGAGTACGATATGTCCGGCGATGATAAACAAAGCCCCAATCGTCACCGCTTTTTGTTGCCCCAAAATATTATCGGCCATCCATCCACCGGGCAGGGCCATCAGGTAGGCAGAGAAAGTGTACAGTCCATACACCGCGCCGGCTTCCCCTTCGCTCATGCCCATACCGCCGCGCACTTTATCGATCAAAAACATGATAAGGATCGCCCGCATACCATAGTAGCTAAAGCGTTCCCACATTTCCGTAAAAAATAATACATAGAGTCCCTTCGGTTGGCCTTTGGATACGGTGGCAGCAGTGTTCGTCATGTGTGTTGTTTTGGCGAAAGAGGCAAAATAAGAATATTTTCGCTCCATGAATATACTCTTGCTGGGTTCCGGCGGACGCGAACATGCTTTGGCCTGGAAAATGAAGAAAAGCCCGCTATGTGATCAGCTCTTTATCGCCCCCGGAAATGCCGGCACAGCCCTGGTGGGCACCAACCTTGCTTTGTCGGCCACTGATTTTCCCGCCGTTGGCAAAGCCTGCCTCGACCACCATATTTCGCTGCTGGTGGTAGGCCCCGAAGAGCCATTGGTGAAAGGGATTGTGGATTATTTCAAAGCCAACCATCCGCAGATACCAGTGATTGGTCCCTCGGCCTTTGGCGCCCAGCTCGAAGGTTCTAAAGCATTTGCAAAAGCATTCATGGAACGGCACGGCATTCCCACGGCTGCTTACCGCGAATTCAGCAACGATAATTTTGACGAAGGCATCGCCTATATCCGGCAGCATACGTTGCCAATTGTGTTAAAGGCCGATGGCCTCGCCGCCGGCAAAGGCGTGCTTATTCTAAACGACCATGAAGAAGCGGTGAAGGAATTCACTGACATGATTCGCGCTGCCAAATTCGGTGCTGCCGGCAACAAGGTGGTGATCGAACAGTTCTTAAGCGGCATCGAAATGAGCGTGTTTGTGTTAACCGATGGAGCGCATTATGTTTTGTTGCCATCCGCCAAAGATTACAAACGCATTGGCGAAGGCGATACCGGCCTGAATACTGGTGGGATGGGCGCGATCAGTCCCGTGCCTTTTGCAGATGAAGCATTCATGAACAAAGTGATTGACCGCGTGGTGGAGCCAACCATTCACGGGCTTTCGGTAGAGGAAATAGATTATACGGGTTTTGTTTTTGTGGGCTTGATTAAAGTGGGCGATGACCCCTATGTGATCGAATACAATTGCCGGATGGGCGATCCCGAAACGGAAGTAGTGATGCCCCGTCTGGCCAGCGACCTGGTAGCGCACCTGCTGGCCGCAGTGAACGGCGAATTGGCCAACGAAGTGGTTTTACACGATGAGCGCATAGCCTGCACCGTTATGGCGGTGAGTGGTGGGTATCCGGGTGACTATGAAAAGGGAAAAACGATCAGCGGACTCAACCAGGCCATCCCCGACAGCAGCCTGCTGTTCCATGCAGGTACGGCCGCGAAAAACGGTGCCATCGTCACCAATGGCGGCCGTGTTCTTTGTGTTAGTTCTTATGGCAATGATATTAGTGCCGCTGTAAGCCAGTCGAAGAAAGTGTTGGCAGGTATTCATTTCGACGGCATGTATTACCGGCAAGATATCGGCTATGAGTTCAAATAAAGGAATGATTTGAATATTACCGCGACCTGACGCAGTGGGTTTAAGCGATAAATTTGTGCTATGAAAAAAGGATTCGCGCATTTCTTCCTGGCAGTTTCTTGCTTGTTCTTTAGCCCGCTGTACAGCCAAACAGGCGTTACGGGATTACAAGCTTCTTTGAAGCCGGGTGCTGATACGGCCAAAATGGAATGGTTCGGCGATGCCAAACTCGGCATCTTCATTCACTGGGGCATCTATGCCGTGAACGGGATTGACGAAAGCTGGAGTTTTCACAACAAGAAAATCGGTTATGCCGATTACACAAAGCAGTTGAAAGGCTTTACTGCCGCTAAATACGATCCTGCCGCCTGGGCTGATCTGATCAAAGAAAGCGGTGCGCGATATGCGGTACTCACCACCAAACACCACGATGGTGTGGCCTTGTGGGACAGCAAACAGAAACACTATAGTATACCGGCTAATACGCCGGCCAAACGGGATGTGGCAACGCCTTTTTTCAAGGCATTGGAAGAACGGGGCATCCGCAAAGGGGCTTATTTTTCGCTGATCGACTGGTCATACCCCGACTATCCCGGGTTTTTGAAAGACAGCAGTCGCTACGATGCTACAAAAGACCCTGCGCGTTGGAAGAAATTCAGCGATTTCAACAAAGCGCAGATCACAGAATTGAGTCAGCGTTTCAACCCCGACCTCATTTGGTTTGATGGCGACTGGGAACACTCTGCCGAAGAGTGGGATGCGCCCGGCATCAGGCAGTTGCTGCTCAGCCGCAACCCCAAAGCCATTATCAACTCGCGGCTCCAGGGCTATGGTGACTATGAAACCCCCGAACAACATACGCCTGTAACCCGCCCCAAAGGACATTGGTGGGAGCTTTGCATGACCATCAACGACAACTGGGGCTATCAACCGCAAGACACGGCCTGGAAAACCCCGGCCGACATCATCGACATCTTTGCAGACGCCGTAGGATCGGGTGGTAATTTATTACTGGATATTGGTCCACGGCAAGACGGTAGCATTCCCGACAAAGAAGTTGAAGTATTGAAAGAGCTCGGCGCCTGGAACAAGAAGTATGGCGAAGCCATTTTCGGCACCGTCGGCGGATTACCCAAAGGTCATTTTTACGGCCCCTCGACCTATTCAAAAGATTCAACCACCCTCTATCTTTTCCTCGCTGGTAAGCCAACCGGCCAGGTAATGGTTAAAGGATTGTCAAATTCCATCAAACAAATTCGCGTGTTGGGCACCAACCAGACCTTGCCACACCGCATCGTTGGAAAAATTTCCTGGAGCAAAGTGCCGGGACTGGTGTTTATTGATATTCCGCCGACGGTTACCGACAAATACATGCCGGTGCTGGCCATTGATTTGGTCGGTAAAATCAACTTGTACGGTGGACACGGTGGTTTGTAAGTAAATTTCCTATTGCATATTCAACTATTTTTGCAGGGTTCTGCACTAAACGCCCGCAGGATGCGTTATGCAGAGGTCAGCAGAACTTATAAATTTGATGGTTATCAATCTTTACGCTTTTGATTAATCGGATTATTTGCATCAATTTTGCTGGCATTATATCCTGACCAAAAATCGGACCTTTTAAAATGGGATTATTTAACTTTCTGACCCAGGAAATCGCCATGGATCTGGGCACTGCCAATACCCTGATCATACATAACGATGAGATTGTGGTGAATGAACCGTCGATTGTGGCGCTGGACCGGAACAACCCCAAAAACGTGCTGGCCGTTGGCAAACGCGCCTTGATGATGCACGAGAAAACCCACGAAAGCATACGCACCGTGAGGCCGCTGAAAGACGGTGTTATTGCCGATTTCAATGCTGCCGAGCTGATGATACGGGAAATGATCAAAATGATCTATCCCAAAAAGCCACTTTTTCCACCGAGCTGGCGCATGATGATTTGCATTCCGTCGTCGATTACGGAAGTGGAAAAAAGGGCAGTGCGTGATAGTGCAGAGCAGGCCGGCGCAAAAGAAGTATACCTGATTCATGAACCCATGGCCGCTGCCCTGGGTATTGGCATTGATGTGGAAGAACCGGTGGGAAACATGATCATCGATATAGGTGGTGGTACTACCGGCATCACGGTGATTGCATTGGCGGGTATTGTGTGCGACCAGAGCATCCGGATTGCGGGTGATGAATTTACGGCCGATATCATGGAAGCCCTTCGTCGTTACCATAGCTTGCTGATTGGTGAGCGAACCGCTGAGCAGATCAAGATCCAGATTGGTGCTGCGATGAAAGACCTCGACAACCCGCCCGATGATATTCCGGTGAATGGTCGCGACCTGGTGACCGGCATTCCCAAACAAATCATGGTCAGCTTTCAAGAAATCGCCGAAGCGCTGGATAAGAGTATTTTCAAAATAGAAGAGGCCATCCTCAAAGCGTTGGAAACCACACCACCAGAACTGGCTGCCGATATTTACCGTCGGGGTTTATATATCACGGGTGGTGGTGCGTTGCTCCGCGGGCTGGACAAGCGCCTGAGCCAGAAAATCAAATTGCCCGTGCATGTGGCCGATGACCCGCTGAAAAGTGTGGTACGCGGCACCGGTATTGCGCTCAAAAACTACGATCGCTATCCTTTCGTGATGCGTTAGACTCGATATGCGTAACATCTTTTTATTCGTCAGGCGATATTTTAATTTCCTGTTCTTTCTCGCATTGCAGGTGCTTGCGCTTTACTTTTTGTTTCGTTACAACCGATTTCACGAAGCTGCCTTTATGGGCGTGGCCAGTGAAGTGACCGGTCGCATCAATGAGCGATACAACAATGTTGATCATTATTTCAAGCTTCGTAAGTCGAACGAAATTCTCGCCCGGGAGAATTTGTACCTGCGCGAGCGTTTGCGCGAAAATTACCAGCCGGCAGATACCTCGGTACAATTGGTGGTCGATTCGATACGGGTCGACTCGTTGCTGAAGTTTCAGAAATACCATTATATGGAGGCCATGGTAGTAGGCGGATTCGTCACTACCCAAACGAATTTTTACACGATCCACCGGGGTTCTAACCAGGGGGTGCGGGTTGATATGGCCGTGATTGGTCCAACGGGCATTGTGGGTCGCGTGGTGAACGTGAGCAATAATTTCGCTACGGTGATGAGTGTGTTGAGCCGGCAGTTTCGGGTGGATGCAAAACTGATCAAATCGGGCGAACGGGGAATTGTGGGCTGGGATGGTGAAAGCACACAGTATGTACAGATGCGGAACGTGCCCAAGAGCACCGAAGTGAAAAGAGGTGATACGGTGATGACCAGCGAACTCTCTTCAATTTTTCCGGCCAATATCATGGTGGGAACGGTTGATACTTTCCAAACCGATCCGAGCTCCAATTTTTATACGTTGAAGCTGAAGACCTCGACCAATTTCTCGACTGTGCAATACGTGTATGTAGTGCAAAATTCACAACTGGAAGAACAAAAGCTGCTCGAAGCGGCAACCAAGAAAACCAATGAGTGATCTGCTTAAAAATATGATCCGGTTCGCGGCATTCATCCTGGTGCAGGTATTCATCTTGCACAAGATTCCGCCATTGCATCGTTTTGTGGTTCCTTATATCTACTTCCTGTACATTATCTGGCTTCCTTTCAGCATCAGTCGTACCTGGTTGATGGTGATTGCATTTGTATTTGGCCTCACCCTTGATTATTTTCTCGGCACGCCCGGCCTTCATGCAGCGCCCTGCGTGCTGATCGCCTATGTACGCCCTTTCCTGGTCAATATGCTGATCAGGCAGGAATCTACTGAGCAGAGCTATGGCTCGCCCTCTATTCACAGCATGGGATGGGCACCCTACGGCCTGCTGGTATTTGTTTTGACCCTGTTGCACCATAGTTACCTGGTGGCCCTGGAGTGGTTGCAGTTCAAAGAGAGCTTCTTCTATTTTGTGGGCAAAGTGCTGGCGAGTACGGCGGTTAGTATGGTGCTGATCCTGGTGACGGAGCTGCTTTTTTATCGCAAAGAGCGGTACCGTACGAATGCGGCGTGAGGAGTGTGTTGCTGGTGGAGATTTTGGTTTCACACTGCTTGTTTGGTTTCGCACTGAGATGGGTTTCTCGCAGAGACCGCGGGGGAACAGAGATATTTTTTTGGGGTACTAAGCGGGTGGGAGCGTTTTTTCTTGCGGAGGTTTTTTGTCGTGGAGTTCAATTTGTTTCGGAGATCATTTCTAACGGAGATTGGTTTCTCGCAGAGAGGGGTTTCTCGCAGAGACCGCGGGGGAACAGAGATATTTTTTGGGGGTATTAAGCGGGTGGGCGCTTTCTTTCATGCTAAGAGTTTTTGGTTGTGGAGTTCAATATGTTTCGGAGATCATTTCTCACGGAGATTGGTTTCTCGCAGAGACCGCGGGGGAACAGAGATATTTTTTTGGGCAGATGCTTGATTGAATGGTGGGTGGATTATAGGTTGGGGTGAAAGTGTTTGTGGATGATAGGTGAGGGAAAATGTAGGTTGATGATAAATGGTATGAAAGTAGGATGATGATAAATTGGTATGAAATATAAGTGGATGATAGGTTTGGGAGAAACGGTGCGAGGGTGACATATTGGGATGAATCTGCAAGTGGATGAAATTTAGGGGTTAAACAGTCGGCGGTTGGCCGGCCGGGATAAAAAATCATGTTGACAGCGCCTTGTCGGGTTAAAATTATGTCCGGCTAAATTTTAACGGTTGCATTTCTAAATGCAAACACAAACCACATAAACCCTCTGTCCCTCTGCGGTCTCTGCGAGAAACCCCTCTCTGCGAGAAACCCCTCTCTGCGGGAAACAAACGCAGTGGGAAACAAAGCGGAAAACAAACACAAAAAAACACCGCGCGAACCCCATCGTCGCTTCTCAAATACAAATCTCCTCATTACCTTTGTTGTAAATTACTATCTTACCATAGTTATTCTCTACCAGAAAAGCGATCCAAAATCCATCCTCTTTGTCTGTCTTCAATCAATCCCGCTCAACCGTTATTCGTCTGATCATTGCCGGAATTTTCCTGGTGATTATTGCACAATTGGTCAACCTGCAACTGATCTCCAAAAAGTATGAGCAACTGGCCATGGACAATGCAGTGTACCCCAAAGTGAAATACCCCGATCGCGGCATTATCTACGATCGGAAAGGCAAGGCCATTTTGAACAATACCATCATGTACGACCTCGAGGTGACGCCCAGCCAGGTGAAGGGGGTTGATACGGCTTATTTGTGTCAATTGCTCGACATAGATACCGCTGAGTTCAAGAAGCGTGTCATTACCGCCATTGTGAAGAATGGCCGCTATCGCCCAAGCATATTTGAAGACCTGCTGCCACCCATGGTGCATGCGCGGCTGGAAGAAAATATTTTTAAGTTTCCCGGTTTTGCCTTGGTAGAACGACCGGTGCGAACCTATCCCTTCCAGGCTGCAGCGCATATTCTGGGCTATATCGGCGAAGCAGATTCAAACATCATCAAACGATCGAATAATTTTTATCGCCTGGGTGATTTTGTGGGCCGAAGCGGTCTCGAGCAGTATTATGAATCGGTGCTCATGGGCAAGCGCGGGGTGGAGTATATGATCAAAGACAACAAGAACCGGTTGGTCGGTAAATTTGAAAATGGTGAGTTTGATACGGCTGCGATTGCTGGTCGAAATCTTCGCACCTATATTGACGTTGAAGTTCAACAGCTCGCAGAAAAGCTCATGACCAATAAAGTGGGTGCTGTTGTCGCCATCGAACCCAAAACGGGTGGTATCATTGCCATGACTTCCGGTCCGCATTTCGACCCAAACCTCCTCACGGGTCCCGATAAACAAAAGAATTTCAACAAGCTGTTCCTCGACGTGAGCAGTCCGCTGTTAAACCGTGCCATCAAAGGCCAGTATCCGCCGGGTTCTACGTACAAGCCGCTGGGCGCCTTGGTTGCGCTCGATGAAGGGGTGATCAACTCCAACAGTGGTATCGCCTGCAGCGGTGCTTATTTCGGCTGCCGCAGACCCGTAAAATGTACGGAAAAATGGGCGGGGCATGCGGCCAATCTTCGCCTGGCCATTGCCTGGAGTTGCAACTCATTCTTTAGCCAGGCTTTTCGGTTGACCGTAGATAATCCGGCTGAGGGCAACGAGCGAAAGGGATTGACCCGCTGGCACGACTACCTGTCGCGCTTCGATCTCGGGCATCGCACGGGTATTGATTTGCCGAGCGAAGACGGCGGTAATGTGCCCGATACCACCGCTTATGACAAAGAATATCGCGGCTCATGGAACTCCTGCACCATGGTCACCATTGGCATTGGCCAGGATAAACTATTGGTGACGCCGCTTCAAATGGCCAATTCCATTTGTATTCTGGCCAATAAGGGCTATTTCTTTACGCCGCATTTTGTGCAGAAAATAGATGGAGAAACAAAGGCCGATACCTTATTGAATAAATATCGCCGTAAGAACGAAGTGCTGACCCATATTTCAAATGATACCTACGAAACGGTATTGGCTGGCATGCAAGACGTGGTAGATATTGGTACGGCCAAAGTGGCTCGCGTTCCAGGCATTGCCGTATGCGCCAAAACAGGTACAGCCGAAAACTATCGGGTGATCGATGGGAAGAAAACCAAACTGAAAGACAACTCGATGTTCGTGTTGTTCGCGCCGCGCGAAGACCCGAAAATCGCCATCGCGGTGGTGGTGGAAAATGCCGGCTTCGGTGCCACCTGGGCGGGTCCTATTGCGTCGTTGCTGATGGAGAAATACCTGAATGATACCTTGCGTACCGAAAGGCTGAAAGAGGTGGAAAGAGTGGCTTCGGCCAACCTGATGCCCGGCTGGTTGGTTCGGGAGCAGTTCAAAGCTGATTCGATTCGGGCGTATAATTGGTTTCGCCAAACCCGCGACACCAGTGTGATCAAAAAATTCCTGAAACCGGGCCAGGTGCCGGTGATTGAACCGCCAGCGCCCAAGCCTGCACCGAAACCAGACAGCAGCCAATTGAAAAAAGGTACAGCGCCTGATTCGTTAAAGAAAAAACTACCGGTCGATGTGCGTACCACGCGCCTGCACCCGGAAGCAATATTGCCCAAACGATATTCTATCAAAGCCGCCTAATTATGTCACAGCGTAAAGCAGAAATATCTAAAGGCGTTGACTGGTTACTGATCTGGTTGTACGTAATCCTGGTGAGTATCGGCATCCTGAGCATATTTGCCGTTACCTACCAAGAAGGCGATCCCATTTTGCAAAGCTTTCTGTCGCTTAAAACCGATTACAGCAGGCAGTTGCTTTATTTTGGTATTGGTGGCATCTTGGCCATTGCCATCCTGCTCACCGACAGTAAATTCTTTACCGCTACCGCCAACCTATGGTATGCGTTCGGGATACTGTTATTGCTATTGGTCTTTCCCTTTCACACCAAGGTGAAGGGCACGGAGTCCATCATCCGTTTCGGGGGCTTTCAATTGCAGCCTGCCGAACTCTGTAAACTTTTTGTGAACCTCGCGCTGGCGAAGTATTTGTCGCGCATGGAAACCGACTTCTATAAAACCAGGTCGCAACTGATCGCTGCCGCCATCGTGCTGACACCTGCGGTGCTTTCCATTATGCAACATGAAACGGGATTGGCCCTGGTGTATTTTTCTTTTTTCCTGGTGATGTTCCGCGAAGGATTATCGCCGATGGTGTTGATCATTGGTTTCTCCCTGGCGGTATTGGTGGTGGCCACCCTGGTGATGGACCCAAATACCCTGGCCATCATTCTCACCGCCATTGCTGCGGTTGCCATTTATATTTTGCGACGCCAGATCAAAAGACACAAACAGGTACTGTTATTAGTGGTGGGCATATGGGCCATTTGCGTGGGTATTCAACGCTTTGCGGTGCCCTATGCCTTCGACCATATTCTGCAACCTTACCAGGTAAAGCGTATCTATGATACCATCGGTAAAGACTATGTGCCCAAAGACGCGGTGGCAGCAGAAGAAATTGAAAAGAAATCGGCCGGCAAGAAAAAAGACGATGGCGATTACAACGTAAAGCAAAGCAAGATTGCCATTGGCAGCGGCGGACTCACCGGTAAAGGCCTGCTCAAGGGTACGCAAACGCGGTATGAGTTTGTGCCCGAACAACGAACGGATTTTATTTTCTGTACCATTGGCGAAGGCTTTGGGTTTATAGGCAGTTTTCTGTTGCTGGCGATTTATTTTTTATTGCTGATGCGCATCATTACCATTGCCGAGCGACAACGAAGCGTGTTCAGCCGATGTTATGCCTATGGCGTAGCTTCTGTCATCTTCTTTCACATCACCATTAATATTTGTATGACCATCGGCCTGGCGCCGGTGATCGGTATTCCGCTGCCTTTTATCAGTTATGGCGGCACCGCTTTGCTAACTTTTACCATATTGCTGTTCATCCTCATCCGCCTGGATGCTGACCGGCAAATGGTGCTTCGTTAATGAAATAGTCGACGCATGCAAATTATTCCCCTGTCAGAAGGCGCTTTCTCGATCGATGGCTCTAAACAATTTGTCCCTTTTGATAAAGCTGGTGATGATATCCAATCGCGACCGGTTGGTAGTTTACTGGTAGAAGTACAGCCCTTTGTGGTGGTTACCAGCGAAGATGTTTTACTAATCGACACTGGCCTGGGCTTTATGACAGATGGCGAACTGCAACTGCATAAAAACCTGCGTGCGGCCGGCATCGCGCCCGAAAAAATCACCAAAGTGCTGATGAGTCACCTGCACAAAGACCATGCAGGCGGTGTGAGTTATGTAAATGCCGCCACTGGAAAGCGTGAGATCAGTTTTCCGCAAGCAACCTACTATATACAAAAAGCAGAATTTGCCTTTGCGCGTGAAAAAGGTTTTCCCTCGTATTTGATGGATGAACTGGCTTGTTTAGAACAGGCGCCGAATATCGTGTGGCTGGAAGGCGATGGTGTGATTGATGGGTATATCAAATACCGGGTAGACGGCGGTCACGCGCCCTGGCACCAATCATTCACCATTGTAGACGGTGGAGAGATTGTTTTTTTTGGTGGCGACAATGCACCGCAGTTGCAACAGATGAAAAGCAAGTTTGTGGCGAAATACGATTATGATGGCAAGAAGGCGATGGAATTAAGACAGCAGTGGTGGGCCGACGGACAAGCAGCAGGCTGGAAATTCCTATTCTACCACGATATCAAAATCCCGGTTTTCGGTTAGCCATAGCCGTTAGCGGCGATTCTGTCGTTGCTGCAAACGATTTTGTCTTCTTTCCTGCAATTCTTTGGCGACAAAATTGGCAAACTCTTTTTCGTAGCGGTAAAATTCATTGGCGCGCGCTGGCGACAATGCCTTGCTGAAATCGGCCTGGTATTTTTTTCTGACAGCGAGCACTTTTTCGTCTTTTTCCAGTTCATCAGCCTCTTCACTACGGGCATCCTGGCGTGCTTTTTTCAAGTCGGCCATGTATTGGTTATAAACCGGCCAAAACTTTTGGGCTTCTTCCGTTGTCAGGTTTAGTTTCTTGGTTAGGTAAGCAATCTTGAGGGCTTCCACTCTTTCACCTGCTCTTTGTCCGCCTTGCGAAAAAGCAACAGATCCTCCCAACAACAGTACCAATAAAATAGTAAAGATCCTTTTCATAGTAGGGCGTTAGTTGTGTAAAATTGCGTCCTTGCCAGGTTTTTCGAGATTAAGAAAATCTTGCAAGGCATTGTCACTTACGTCTTCCAACAGGAAATGGATATCAGTTGCATTGAGTTCGTCGTCGTTGGCCGCCAGCACATTCGCCGATCCATCGGCTGCCGGTGAATCGTTGTATTCCAGGATGGCATCATCACTAAGCTGGTTCAATTCATGTTGCAATTGAGCAGCTACGTCCCCGTTGTCTTTGCCAAAATCAGCAACGTTGGTTGTTTTGTGCATGTAAAACCAACCGCTCACGGCTACAACGGCCACGATGGCGGCGGCAGCGGCATAACGCATCCAGGGCCGGCCGAACGAAACGATTTTCGCACCGCCTTTTTGCTGGCCGGTTACGGTCGCCAACATTTTGTCGGGGAAACCGTCGAAATAGCCGACGGGTACCTGGTAAGGCATTTTCTTTTCCAGTCGATCGAGCAGGCCAGGTTGAACCGCCTCCTGCGCAAAATAACCTTCGGGAACAGCAAAGGGCATTTTTTTATTCAATCCTGCCAGGAGGGGCGAGAGACTTTCGGTTTCAGCGGCCGCACTATCGTCTGACGCGGTCAACTGGCCAATTTTAAGCAACATGATCATCGGCAAACGCTCAAAATACCCTTCCGGAACCGCATAGGGCCGACCCTTGCTGTTGGCATTGGCCAGCAGCTCGCTGATGGCGGCTAATTCAGCTTGTATGTGGTCGGTTGAATGCATGGTACCTATTAGATGCTTTTTTGGCGCCGGCGTTTAATGGTTCAGGATAAAGTCCTCAATTTTTTTAACAGCATGGTGATAGGAGGCTTTCAGCGCCCCTTCAGAAGTGTCTAAAACCTTACTCATCTCTTCATAGGGCATTTCATCGTAATACCGCAATGTGAATACAAGTCGTTGTTTTTCAGGAAGTTGTTGAATGGCTAATTGTAATTTCCATTCAATTTTGTTGGCATCGAAGTCTTTATCGGCCTTTATCTGGTTGCTTAATCCTTCTTCCACATCGCTGAGCGAAACGGCTGCTTTCTTCTTTTTTTGCTCCAGAAAGGTCAGACATTCGTTGGTGGCGATCCGGTACAGCCAGGTATAGAGCTTGGCGTCGGCCCGGAAGTTGTCCAGACCGTTCCAGACCCGGATAAATACATTTTGCAGCACATCATTGCTGTCGTCGTGATCCACCACCATGCGTCGGATATGCCAATAGAGTCGTTCCTGGTACTTGCGGATCAGGGCCGTATAGGCTTTTTCGCGGGTAGCTGGTTCCCTGAATTGAATGAGAAGTTCCGCGTCGTCCATCGGGGCAGTATTATTTGCGTTTGACCACTTTTTCCGCTGCGCGGATAATATGGTCGGTGCTCAGCCCATATTTTTCCAGCAGTTCCATGGGCGTACCGCTTTCGCCAAAGGTATCGTTGGTACCTACGTACTCAATGGGTATCGGCAGGTGGCGGGCTGCTACCTGGGCAACGCTATCCCCCAAACCACCCAGAATATTGTGTTCTTCTACGGTAACCGCACAACGGGTTTTGGAGATCGATTTCAAAATGGCTGCTTCATCGAGCGGCTTGATGGTATGTATATTGATCACTTCAACGCTTAATCCGTTCACTTCCAGGGCCTTGGCTGCTTCGAGCGCAATCCAAACCATGTGCCCGCAGGCGAAAATCGTCAGGTCTTTGCCTTCGTTTAGTACCTGTGCTTTGCCGATTTCAAAAGGGATGCCTTCGGTGAAAATGGGCCAAACGGGTCGGCCGAAACGCAGGTAGACCGGTCCTTCAAATTGCGCGATTGCCAGGGTAGCGGCTTTTGTTTGTGCATAGTCGCAGGGCACAATTACCGTCATGCCGGGCAGCATTTTCATCATGCCGATGTCTTCCAGTATCTGGTGGGTAGCGCCATCTTCACCAAGGGTGAGGCCCGCATGGGAGGCGCAGATTTTTACATTTTTGCCACTATAGGCAACCGACTGGCGAATTTGGTCGTACACGCGACCGGTAGAGAAATTGGCGAAAGTGGTGGTGAAGGGGATTTTACCGCCGATGGTGAGGCCGGCAGCGATGCCGATCATATTGGCTTCTGCAATACCACATTGAATAAAGCGCTCGGGATTGTCTTTGATGAACTGGTTTAGTTTCAGCGAGCCGGCCAGGTCGGCCGTCAGCGCTACTACATTTTTATTGGTTTTACCCAATTCGGTCATCCCGTCGCCGAATCCGCTTCTTGTGTCTTTCTTACCGGTAACCGTTATTTCGCTAAGAGTCATGCTGCAAATTGTTGAAGGGTAAAATTAGTGAAAACTGAAAAGTAAATGGCAAATACTAATTCAGCTTCGCGTTCTGGCGATGGAAGAAACTTTCGTCTTGTTTCACATGCTGCTCCCATTTCCAGGCCGTGTCCATCATGTCTTCGAGGTCGAAACGAATATGCCAGCCCAATTCAGTGACCGCGTATTCATTGTTGGCGTAGATGGCAACAACATCGCCTGGACGACGCGGGCCGATCACATAATTCAATTGCTGGCCACTTACTTTTTCAAATGCTTTGATGGCTTCCAATACAGTGACGCCGTTGCCACTGCCCAGGTTGAACACTTCGCAAGATTTCATTGTGCGACCGTCGATCAGGTATTGAAGTGCCAGCGTATGTGCATGGGCGATATCTGACACGTGAATATAGTCGCGCAGGCAACTGCCATCGCGGGTATCATAGTCATTGCCCCAAACCTGCATCTGCGGCAATTTGCCAATGGCCGTTTGGGTGATGGCAGGCACCAGGTTGGCGGGTTTGCCAATGGGCAATTCGCCGATCTGGATGCTGGGGTGTGCCCCTACGGGGTTGAAATAACGCAGCAGGATACACTGGGTTGGGTTCACTTTCGAAAACTCGCTGATGATTTGTTCGCCCATTTGTTTGGTATAACCATAGGGCGATTCAGCCGGTTTCGGTGGTGTATTTTCTGTTACCGGTATTACATCGGGGTTGCCGTAAACGGTGCACGATGAAGAGAACACGAAATAAGGCACTTTAAATTCCTGCACGCATTTCAGCAGGTTGAGCAGGCTGTTGAGGTTGTTCTCGAAATACATGATCGGATGCGCCACCGATTCACCCACCGATTTAAAAGCGGCGAAATGGATGATGCCGGTAATGTCTTCGTTTTCCTGGAAGATGGCATAGGTATCGTCAAAATTACAAAGGTCAACTTTGTAATTTTTGATTTTCTTACCGGTGATTCTTTCCACCCCATCGAGAATAAGGGGGTTGGACCGGGAATTGTTATCGACCGAGATCACTTCAAATCCATTCTCCACCAGGTCTACCAGGGTATGTGATCCGATATAACCACAACCTCCGGTCACTAATATTTTGCTCATTGTTTATTATTTTCTGTTAGTGCTGTTTTTCTCGGCCAAAAGCCCTGTAAGATACTGACCATATCCGCTTTTCATTAGGGGCAATGCAATCGTTTCCAATTGCTGGTCGTTGATAAAGCCACGGCGCCAGGCAATTTCTTCAATGCAGGCCACTTTGATGCCCTGGCGTTGCTCGATGGTTTGTACAAATTGAGAAGCCTGCATGAGCGAATCAAAAGTACCGGTATCGAGCCAGGCCGTGCCGCGGTCCATGATCGACACTTTCAATTTGCCGCGGCGCAGGTATTCTTTGTTGACGTCGGTAATTTCATATTCGCCGCGTGCACTGGGCTTCAGGTCGCGGGCGATGGCTTTCACTTCATTGTCGTAGAAATAAAGGCCGGGTACCGCGAAATTGCTCTTGGGTTTGGCGGGTTTTTCTTCGATCGACAAGGCGTTGTTGTCCGCATCAAATTCAACCACACCGTAACGTTCAGGATCACTCACGCGATAAGCGTAAACGATACCGCCCTCGGGATTGGTATTGTGTACCAGTTGCTTGCCAAGACCCATGCCATAGAAAATATTATCGCCCAGAACCAGGGCCACACTATCGTTGCCAATAAAATCAGCGCCAATCACAAATGCCTGGGCCAGTCCGTTGGGCTCGGCCTGCTCGGCATAGCTGATGTCCAATCCCACCCGTTTGCCATCGCCCAACAGCTTTTTGAACAGGGGCAGGTCGTGTGGTGTGGAGATAATCAGGATTTCCCGAATACCGGCCAGCATCAGGGTCGACAGCGGATAATAGATCATCGGCTTGTCGTACACGGGCATAATCTGCTTACTGATGGCGTTGGTGATCGGATGCAATCGGGTGCCTGATCCGCCGGCTAATACAATTCCCTTCATATGGTGGTTAATGAGGGCACAAGATATAAAAGGTTTGCCGTAGACGCAACGGGATAGGTTGTTTAAGGTTTAATGTTTAAGGGTGCTTGTGTTTCGGGGTTTTTGGAGGTGGGTGTAAGGTTGCTACCGCGGGCGGGGATACATTATTAGTTTGAGATGCGCTGATGGTGTTGTGGGTGGGCGCTGATGATGATTGCGGGTGCTATTTCTATAATTGGCTATTCACTTTTTCTGAGAACTCGCTTGCGATGGGCAACACCCCATTTGTGCATGGCTAATATCACTTCTGTCAGGGTTTTACTATAGGCTGTCAGTTCGTACTCAACGGTAATGGGTTTGGTATTGCAGACTTTTCTGCTGACGAGGCCATTGGTTTCTAACTCTTGCAGTTCTTTTGACAAAATACGGGGACTGATCCCGGCCTCTCTCGACAATTCATTGAATTTCTTTTTGCCGTCTCTTAAAATAGAGATGAGTACTAGTTTCCACTTTCCACCAACAACATAGAGCGTGTCTTGAATAGCCAGTCCTGCTTGTTTGCAACTTGCGTCGGAAAGTTTTTTCGGTTCTTTTGCCATATACTAACATTTATGTAACTACTATTCTTTATGTAACAGATAACAAATGTATAGTAACCTGAAATAATTTTACACCCTATTCTTAAAATTTTCAAGAAATGAATGGTAAAACAAAAAATGTGGTAAGCTGGATATTAACGGGCTTGGTGAGTTTTATTTTTCTCGGCTCGGGCATTTTTAAACTGATGGGTGGAAACCCCGAAATGGCGGCAAGTATAGGCGGACGCACGAATCTTATTGCGCTAGGTTGGTTGGAAATCGTCATAACAGCCTTGTTCTTATTCAAAAGAACGGGTGTGGTTGGCTCTTTATTGATGATTGCCTATATGGGTGGTGCGATGGCCGTGTTATTCGTTGCCCACCAGCCATATATTTTTATCATCGTTGTGCAAGTGCTTATTTGGTTGGCGGCGTCGTGGCGGTTTCCAGAATTGAAGCAGCGATTGTTTAATCAGTAACAAACTAATCACCAAAAAATACATATACAATGCTATTGGATCAAATCAAGTTGGGCAACCTGACCTTAAAAAACAAAATGGCAATGGCTGCCATGACAAGAAGCAGGGCCGACAACAATGGGGTAGTGGGGGATATGACGGTTGAATACTACACCCAAAGAGCCAGTGCCGGAATGATCATAACGGAAGCCATTAATATTTCTGCACAAGCGAAGGGGAGTCCATTTACCCCCGGCCTCTACACGCAGGCGCAAATTGATGCCTGGAAAAAAGTGACGGCTTCTGTTCACGAAAAAGGCGGAATAATATTTGCACAGCTTTGGCATACCGGTCGGGTTGCGCATTCTGTCGACAGAAACGGAAATCTACCCGTGGCACCTTCGCCGATTGCAATAACCGGTATGCAGCATTATACATCGCAGGGCCCAAAAGATTTCGAAACACCAAAAGAATTGACGGTTGCTGACATTAAACAGATCGTAAAAGACTATGGACAAGCCGCCAAAAATGCCCTGGAAGCCGGTTTTGACGGTGTGGAATTGCACGGTGCAAATGGCTATTTGCCCAACCAGTTTTTAGCCGAAAGTGCCAACCAACGACAAGATGAATATGGTGGAACAATTGAAAAGAACGCACGGTTCATGCTAGAAGTCATGGAAGAATTGATTCATGCCGTTGGCGGAGACCGCGTAGGCATCAAACTCTCACCATTCCAGCCGTATGCAGGAATCGTTTTTGACAATCCAACGGCTACTTTCTCTTACCTGCTGCAAGCGCTCAATAAAATGAATTTTCTGTTTGTAGAGCTCATGAAAAAAAGCCCGATGTTTCCGCTCTTGCCGCACTATCCGGGTGAAGATGAAATAGTACTATTCGGAAAACAGGTTAAACATCCGGTAATGGCTAACACTGCCTACAACAAAGAAAGCGCCGAACAAGAACTCCAAAAAGGCATCGCCCAGCTAATTTCTTTTGGCACAACATTCTTAGCCAACCCCGACTTACCCAAACGATTCGCGCAAAATGCAGCCCTCAATCAAATCGACAGCGCGACGATGTTCGGCGGTGCAGAGAAAGGATATATCGACTGCCCCTTTTTAACCGAATAAAAGCCACCATCAACAGCAGGTTTGTTAGGCAGAAAGAGTTGTCATTGCATCAACTATGGCTAGTTGATTTAAGCTTCAACAAAAGGCAAGCAAGGTCATGTATATTAAAATAGTAATAACAAGAAAGCAAATACGGAAATACAAAAGGGAGGCGCTACACCAAAAGTAAATGCGCCCTGTCGCTAAGATTTTCAGCCATCGTTTACATTCCAATGCCCCTCGCACGCGGAGCAACCTTAAACTTAACAACTAAAACCCCACACCATTCGCGCCCTTAAACATTAAACCTTAAACTCTTGCTCATTTGAAGAACTGCATGATAAAGTAGATGATCGCCGCAAACAGCGCACTTACCGGAATAGTAAGTATCCATGCCCAGAGCAGGTTGATGGTGACGCCCCAACGAACGGCGGAGAGGCGTTTGGTGGCACCTACACCGATGATGGCGCCGGTGATGGTATGGGTGGTGCTGACGGGTATCGCGAGGTGTTCGGCCAGGTAAAGCGTAGCGGCACCGGCCGTTTCGGCGGCGACGCCTTCAAGGGGTGTTACCTTGGTAATGCGGGTGCCCATGGTTTTGACAATCTTCCAACCGCCGCTAAGTGTGCCCAACGCAATGGCCGTAAAACTCGCCAACGGTACCCACCAGTACACATTTACAAACGTGTTGAAATCCATCTTCACACCCAAGGTATTTTCATGGTAGATGATGGCGGCACCAATGATACCCATTACTTTTTGCGCATCGTTTCCACCATGACCGAGGCTGAACAATGCAGATGACAACAATTGCAATCGACGGAACCATTTGTCGGCCTTGTGGGGGATGGCTTTTTTACAGATATGCAGAATAATAACGGTGATGATATACGCGATGATCATGCCGATCAAGGGCGCCAGGAAAATGAAAAGAAAAGTAGGGATCACTTTGCCGTAGTTGATCACATTGTGACCATTTTTTGTGAGTCCGCCGGCATGCGCAAGGGCCGCGCCTAAAAAGCCGCCCATCAGGGTGTGCGATGAACTGGAAGGAATGCCGAACCACCAGGTGATCAGGTTCCAGGCAATGGCAGCGATCAATCCCGCGAAAACCACTTCCATGTTGATGAAATCCTCATATACCCATTTGGCCACGGTATTGCCGATTTTGAATTCGCCGATCCAGTATTTGGAAATAAAAAAAGCGGCAAAGTTGAAAAATGCCGCCCATAATACCGCCTGAAAGGGCGTTAGTACTTTGGTAGAAACGATGGTAGCGATGGAATTGGCCGCATCATGAAAGCCATTGATGTAGTCAAATACCAACGCGAGTATAATAATGATAACAAGAAAAGTCATGTCAGAAGGTTAAAGGAGCTTCGGCGTACTTAATGATGGGCTTAGGCATACTTAATGATGATGCTTTCAATGACGTTGGCGGCATCTTCACATTTATCGGTAACGATCTCCATCACCTGGTAGATCTCTCTTTTCTTGATCACTTCTTTGGCATCGGGTTCGGTTTCAAACAATCGATCGATGCTCAGGTCAAAAATATCGTCGGCCTGGTTCTCAATGCTGTTCACTTTCACCAGCGCATCGGTCATTTGCCGCATGTTTTTCATGTTGCGCAATTCGAGCACTGCATTTTTGATTTGCTCCGAACCCTGGTCGATCAGGTCGGCCATTTTCTGGATACCCGGATCGTTCGGGTTCACCTTATAAAAATTGATTTTTTTGGCTGCGGCAAAAATATAATCGCAGATATCGTCGAGCGCACTGGCCAGGTAGTGAATATCTTCCCGGTCGAAGGGTGTGATAAAGTTGCGCCCCAACTCGGTAAAAATTTTATGGGTCAGGTCATCGTTCACGTGCTCCAGGTCTTCCATTCGCGCAATCAGCGAAGCCCGCTTATCAAAATCGGTTTCGCTTACAACATCTTTCATCAGGCGGCCCATCTTGGCAACGGTGTTGGCTACTTCTTCAAACAGGGAATAAAATACTTTGTCCTTCGGGGTAAACAATTTAAGGATCGACGATATGGACATAGATCAATTTTGCGCAAAAATAGCCGCCTTTCCCGGTTACCACCCAAATTTATCTGTTGGTAATAATTCCTTAACATTGAGAAATAGCGCCTTGATATGCCCGGCAATTACCTTTGCCGCCGTTTACAATTCCTTCATATGCAATTTCCACGGATTGGACGGTTCATTTATAAGGTGCTGGCGATCGGCACACTGCTGTTTGTCGCCCTCCCCACACGCGCCCAGTTCCTGATGGATATGCTCGATACCAGCAAGATGACGGGCAAAAACCTGCTGGGTATTTACGAGAAATACAATTACCTGACGATCATCGGTTATATGCAACCGCAGTTTCAGGTGGTGTCAGAAAAGGGGGCTCGTACCTTCGCCGGACCAGAATTTGGTGCCAATGTAAACAACCGGTTCACCCTTCGCCGAGGCCGTATCCGCTTTGATTACACCCGTTTCAATAAAGATGAAAAGGCCAGCGTGCAGTTCGCTTTCCAGTTTGATGGAACCGAAAGGGGCGTGGTGATCCGCGATTTCTGGGGCCGCGTTTTTGAAAACCGATGGCAGGTATTCACTTTGTCGACGGGTATGTTCGCCCGACCTTTCGGCTATGAGGTGAACTATTCATCGATCGACCGCGAATCGCCCGAAAGGGGCCGGATGTCGCAAACCCTGATGAAAACGGAACGCGATCTCGGGGCCATGATCAGTTTTGAGCCAAGGCGGAAGGGCCACAAATTTGCGTGGCTCAAAGCCGATTTGGGGGTTTTCAATGGCCAGGGACTCGCAGGCCCGGCCGAATACGATTCGTACAAAGACTTTATCAGCCGGGTAGGCATGAAGCCGCGGCAGCTCACGCCGACAATCAAACTCTCCGCTGCGGTATCGATGTTTACCGGCGGCTTCATGCAAAGCAGTAAATACAGTTATCGCTTTGACAAAGGCGCTGCTGCCTACCAGGTCGATTCCAGTGAGTCAAACATTGGCACCAAGGCCCCGCGTCGATATGCCGGCGCTGATATGCAATGGGAATTCAAACACCCGAAAAGCAAAACGGTGTTCCGGGCCGAATACTGGCTGGGTAAACAAACCGCCACGGCCAATACCAGCGAAACGCCCGCCGGCCTGCCCAACGAAGCTTTGTACACCCGCTCCTTTAACGGCGCATTCTTTTACCTGCTGCATACCATCGGTAAAAACCAGTTTGCGTTGAAATACGATTGGTACGATCCGAACACAGCGGTTTCAGGTAAAGCTATCAAAGATGGTGCAGCTCATTTTACCGGCGCTGATATCAAGTATAAAACCCTCGGCATGGGTTATATCAATTATATCAATTCCAACCTGAAACTGGTGTTGTGGTATGACCTGGTGAAAAATGAATCGACCGCGCTGACGGGCTATACCAACGACTTGCGCGACAATGTTTTTACCTGCCGACTGCAGTTTCGTTTTTAAATTTAGTGTCTTAGCCGGCTTTTTGCTGCTGGCTATTATGTTTTCTCTATCTTAATGAATGTTTTCCCGTAAACAATGGCTTCAAGCCATGTACATGGCCATAGTGGTCTTTTGCCTGTATTCATCCCTGTTTTGTTTTAGAAAGGCATTTAATGTGGCTGCTTTTGAGGGGCATACCCTTTTCGGGATTTCGTATAAAGTGGTATTGGTTATAACACAGGTATTGGGTTATATGGCGAGTAAGTTTTACGGTATTGGTTTTATTGCTTCTTTGCGGCGGTATAACCGCGGACAACTCATCTTTCTTCTCGCCGGTATTGCACTCGCCTCCTGGTTGCTATTCGCCCTGGTGCCCGCACCCTGGGGTTTCTGGTGCCTGCTGTTTAGCGGTTTTCCGCTGGCATTGCTATGGGGTATTGTTTTTTCGTATGTGGAAGGCAGGCGCATGACCGACCTGATCAGTGCGGCACTGGCAGTCAGTTTTATCTTCGGCGCCGGACTGGCCAAATCAGTAGGCAAGGCCGTCATGAGTGCCGGCGTTAGCGAACAATGGATGCCGTTTTTAACCGCCGCCATCTTTGTATTACCAATTATTATTTGTACCCGATTGGCTGATCGTTTTCCCGCACCCGATGCAGACGACATCGCCCATCGAACAGAGCGCAAGCCGATGAGTAAAAGCGATCGCTGGCAATTGATGAAGCAATATGGCGGCGGACTCATTCTCCTGATCGGCGTCTATATTCTCGTCACCATCTTAAGAGAGGTTCGCGACAGTTTTATGGCAGACATGTGGCGGGAGTCAGGTGAATCATTTTCAGCCTCCGTTTTTGCACAAACGGAAACCATCATCACCCTGGCCCTGCTGCTGGTCATTGCAGCGATGGTGCTGGTAAAAGACAATTGGAAAGCTTTTTCGCTTACGCACCTCCTGCTCTGTGTGGGTTTCGCATGCTGCCTCTTGGCCACCCTGCTTTATCGTCAACAAAATATCAGCACCTGGTGGTGGATGTTATTGATTGGCCTCGGCCTCTACTTGGTATATATACCTTTTAATAGCATCCTGTTTGATCGTTTTATTGCCAGCTTTGCCATTGTGGGCAATGTAGGATTTCTGATCTACCTGGCCGATTCGTTCGGTTACCTCGGCAGTGTAACGGTGATGCTTGTACGCAATTTCTCCGGCAGCCAAATTCAATGGCTGGAATTTTTCCGGTCGCTGCTGATGGTGGTGGGTGTGGTCGGTTTGTTATTGTCGGCAGGAAGCTGGTGGTACTTTGCAAGAAAAATTCGCCGATTCAACTCTCTTTCGAAGAAGGCAGCGTGAAACCAATCGTTGTACCCACATCGGGTTTGCTGCGCACATGCATAAACTCGCCATGCGCTTCGATGATATGTTTACAAATGGCGAGCCCCAGGCCGGTGCCACCTTTGTCGCGGCTACGCGCTTTATCGGTTCGGTAAAATCGTTCGAATATACGGGGCAGGTGTTCTTCGTCAATGCCAATACCGTCGTCGCTGATCTCTACCAGTACTTTGAATTCGTCGGTATTGTACACACTGGCTACAATGGTTCCGTTCGGCTTTCCATATTTCGCACTGTTGGCAATCAGGTTGATTAAAACCTGCCTGATTTTTTCTTTGTCGGCAAATACATAAATGGGCGATTCGCATCCTTTCTTGATAGACGCTGTGATCGTTTTCTGGTTCAGTTTGAGCGACAAAGATTCTATCACTTCCCTGATCAGGTCCTGGATCACAAAGTATTGTTTGTACAATATTTGTTCACCCGATTCGAGTCTTGAAATTTCGTCGAGGTCGTTCATCAGTGTCACCAGCCTGTCTACATTGCGGCCTGCATTCTCCAGAAATTTCTTGCTCACGGCCGGGTTTTCCATCGCGCCACTCAACAAAGTGTCAACATATCCCTGGATCGCGAAAATGGGCGTTTTGAATTCATGCGCCAGGTTCTGTAGAAACTCTTTTCTAAACGCTTCGTTGCGTTTCAGCACCTGGATCTCGCCTTCGCGTTGCGCTGCCCACTTCTCCACATCGTCTTTCACTTCGTCGATGCTTTTTTGCGGAATAATATACTTGTTGTAAAACTCTTCGCGTTTGCTCGCCTTTGTTTGGTAAATAAACTTGTAGATGAGTTTGATACGCCGGTAAATAAAGCGTTGCAGGAAATAGAAAATGAGTCCGTAAGAAACCAGGAACAACAGCGTAAAGTAAATCAGCGCCAGTTTCCAACCGCCATTTACCAATAAGTTGGCCAGTGCCACGAGCGTGGCGATCGACAGGGCCAGTATAGCGGCCACCTGACTGGGCGATAAATGCTTAAAATCAAAGCGCAATCTATTTTCTTTTATGCGTCAAATTTATAACCAACCCCTTTAACCGTCGTGATACAATCGAGCCCGAGTTTCTGCCTGATTTTGCGGATATGTACATCGATGGTGCGATCGCCTACAATAACATCGTTCCCCCAAACCTGGTTCAGGATCTCGTTGCGGAGAAATACCCGCCCGGGCCGGGAAGCCAGCAGGTACAACAACTCAAATTCTTTTTTGGCCAATACTTTTTCTTCGCCCGCAACCCGAACGTTGAACTGCTGCGGATTGATCACCAATTGATCGATCGTCAGCACGCCGGCATTGCTGTCTTCTTTTTTGGCCACCCGGCGAAACAGCGCATTCACACGGCTTAACAGCAACTTGGGACTGATGGGCTTGTTCACATAGTCGTCGGCCCCCGTATCCAGTCCCTTCATCTGGCTTTTTTCGTCGCTCAGTGCTGTCAGAAAAATGATCAGGGTTTCTTTAAAAGCAGGTTGTGTTCGTAGGATCTCGCAAACTTCTACCCCTGTTTTCTTCGGCATCATGATGTCGAGAATAATCAGGTCGGGTTTTACCTGTTTGGCCTGGCTAAGGGCTTCATCACCGTCTTTGGCGGTGAAAACCTCGTAGCCTTCGGTCCGGAGATTGTATTCGATTATCTCCAGGATATCCGGTTCATCGTCGGCGATCAGGATTTTTTTGCCCTTGTTATCCATTAACAATTTCTTTACGCAAAGTTAATCAGCCTCGCTAAGCGGCCAATTTTCAAGTGATTATGAAATTGTTAAGCGGAAAACATACGGAAACGGCCAAAATTGCGTTGTACAGGTTGCATTGTATCTTTGATCCAGTACCCGACAACTATGAATAAGCTGCTATCGATCCCCTTTTTCTTGTATTTCGGCCTTACCGCCGTTGCACAAAACGCTGTGCCCCGCTATACTATCGACCGGGGCCGGGTGATTTTCCATGAAAATATTGATAAGGAGCAGAAAAAACTCTACCAGCAGCCCGGATCCTATTTCAAGGGCTATATTCCTTTGTCGAAAGACGAGGCTTTTAACAGCCAGGTACATTATTCCATCATCGATCAGGTGGATGAAATGCAGATGGACATTGAGATCGATACCCTGCTCAAAGACAACGAAAAAAAGAAATACCTCAAAGGCCTCGAAATACTGGTAAAACAGATCGGCACCGGTACGCGCAGCCGTACTTATTCGGCCGCCCTGGTGCCAGCCATGGTACATAATTTTGCAGCAGCCATGGCCCTCGACCGGCAGAACAAGGGCATCGATCCCATTGTGGCCGACCAACCTTATTGGGTGGGCAAAAACCTGGTAGACTGCTTTTCTTATCCTGAAAACCGCGGTGTGCCAGCCAGCAAACAGATTCTCATTCTCAAATACCTGGAACTGTATCCCGAAAAGACCATGGTCTATTTGCGCTCGAACAGTTCATATGCCAAAAGGGATAGCCTGATTGGCGCCGAAGCCCGTCGCGACCCGCGAAAAGTGTATGATTTTGCCCAGGGCAACGATGCCATGGCGCGTTATATCCGGATCCATCCCGATCCCGTGGTAAAAGTGATTGCTGAAATGGCAACCAGCCGCAGCGGTCAACTGTATTTCCCTTTTATTGACGAAATCTATCGGGGCAAACTCACCTTCGACGATATCGACAAAGTAAAAGACAACGATCTTGAATACTATCGCCTGATGGTGAAAGTGCGCATGCAGCATACGGCCCGCATGATCCAGAAAGATACCCCCATGGAACGCAAGGCCCTGGTGGAACGCATGGAGAACAAAGCCCGGCAGTACTATATCAGCCAGATCAATGGCCTGCACAATGCCGCCGACCCCATCCGTTTCAAAGTGCTGGAGCCACTACAGCCCAACGAATTGTATTATCTCTGCGTATTGGGCGAAGATGAAATTTATACCTCCAGCTACCGGGGTGTTTTTAAAAGAATCATCCAGAAACTGAAAGGCACGCCCACCGATAGTTTGTTCATGACCATGAACTTCGACTATTTCCGGAAATTCATCAAGATGGCGGCGGCTTACAATGAATTGGATACGCTGTTAAAGCTGATGCCCGACAGCAATGCCACTGTGTTGATGAAATCGTTTATGTTCGGCCTGGAAAGAAATACCAACCTGCGAAATGTGGAAGATGCGGTCGACGTGGCCGACGCCTACAGCAGTATTTTCGAAAAGAACAAACTGTTGGCGGCCAATATGCTCGAAGAAGCCCGCCAGAACTACAATCGTTGTCAGCAAAACGGCGATGCCAACGGACAAAAAGTCTATTTCATCGAGAAATCGCTTTTTGAATCGGCCGATTCTACCAATAAAATGGATGTGTCGAAAGTGTTGGGCATACCACCAGTATTTGACGTGCCCTTCGATCGACTGATTGATACAGCCGGCCGCGTGGTGCAGCAAGTATTTTTCTATGGTGATGAAGACAAAGACGGACAAACATCTTATGCGAATTTCATGACCCTGTTTCGCAACAAGGCCGACTGGACCATCGCTGAGAATGCCGACTATGTAACTATCAAGAGCAACAAGGGTAAACCCGTTTGGATATTTGCCAACAAACCGCTGTATGGCGAAAACGATCCCGATGCCAAGGCGCAGCAAAAACTACGGGCCTACCTGGATGAAAAAGGGTTGGAGCCAACCATCTATATCCACCGCGGACATAGTTACCACGTGAAATCATCGCTCGAACAAATTACGCCTACTGCCCGCATCGTTATTTTGGGTAGCTGCGGTGGTTATAATAACCTCAACGAAGTGTTGTCGATCAGTCCCGATGCGCATATCATTTCTTCCAAGCAAATTGGTACCCGCACGGTGAATGAACCCATCCTCAACGCCATCAACGCTGATTTGCGCAATGGTAAATCGGTTGAGTGGATCCCCATGTGGACCGAGCTCAGCAAGCAGTTTACCGGAGAGGCGAAAGAACGATTTGACGATTACATTCCACCGTATAAAAACCTGGGCGCGATCTTCATCAAAGCCTATCGCGGTGTTGACGAACCCTGATAGACCCATTCCTGCGTATATTTGCCGTTCATGAGCGGCCAAAAGAAGATTTTTGATACGGGTTTGTTGCGAAGGGTCTTCGGGCTGGCGCGGCCTTATAAAAACAAAGTTTTTTTATCGCTGGCACTCGCCATCGCGTTGGCCCTGCTCACGCCGCTGCGGCCCTGGTTGATTCAAATCACCGTAAATAAATACATCCGGAACGGACTCATCGATTGGGTATGGCGGATTACATTGATTCAGTTGGGCATACTGTTGATTGAAACCACGGCCCGCTTTCTGTTTTCGTTTACGACTTCCTGGCTGGGACAAACCGTGGTGAAAGACCTGCGGGTAACGGTGTTCAACCGGGTAATGCGGCTAAACCTGTCGCAGTTTGATAAAACGCCGATTGGTACTCTTACCACCCGCACCATTAATGATATTGAATCGATCAACGAGATTTTTTCCGACGGATTGATCCCCATTATTGCAGACCTGCTCTCGATCATTTCCATCCTGATCGTGATGTTTGTAACCGATTGGAAATTGTCGCTGATTTGCCTGGCGCCCTTTCCGATTTTGATTGTTGCCACTTATGTGTTTAAAGAATCGGTGAACAAGTCATTCATCAAAGTGCGCAATGCGGTGGCGGCGTTGAATGCGTTTGTGCAAGAGCACCTGACGGGTATACAGGTGGTGCAGGCCTTTGCTGCCGAAGACCGGGAGTATGCGAAGTTTAAGAAAATCAACCGTGAGCACCGCAACGCCAATATCAGGGCCATTTTTGCCTATTCCGTTTTTTTTCCGGTGGTGGAAATTGTACTCGCGGTGGCAACGGCTATTCTTGTTTGGTGGGGCGCTTCTGCTGCCACGGCCATGACGCCCGATGCGGCCGCCGCCATGACGGGGAAAATGATCGCGTTTATCCTCTACCTCAACCTGCTGTTCAGGCCCTTGCGGGTGATTGCCGACAAATTCAATATTCTGCAAATGGGCATGGTGGCCAGTGAGCGGGTATTCAAAGTGGTTGACAACGATGACTATATTAAAACGGAAGGCAGTTTTGCGCCCGAAAAAGTGAGGGGCAAAATTGAATTCGACCAGGTGTCATTTGCGTATGTGGATGACCGTTATGTGCTGCGCGATATCAATTTTGTGGTGAATCCCGGTGAAACGGTGGCCCTGGTAGGACATACCGGCAGCGGCAAAACATCCATCATCAGTTTGCTCAATCGCCTGTACCAGATTCAGCAAGGGGTTATCCGGATCGATGATGTTAATATCGACGATTATCAACTGGCGGCCCTGCGCCGGCAAACCGGGGTGGTGTTGCAGGATGTGTTCCTGTTTTCGGGATCGATATTGGATAATATCACTTTGCGAAACCCGGCTATCAGTCGCGAGCAGGTAGAATCGGCCGCGCGATTGATCGGCATGCACGATTTTATCATGCAGTTGCCCGGTGGTTACGACTATAAGGTGATGGAACGGGGCGCCACACTATCGTTGGGGCAGCGGCAATTGCTCTCCTTTATCCGGGCGCTTTTATACGACCCGTCGATCCTGATCCTGGACGAAGCCACTTCGAGCGTGGATACGGAAAGCGAAAAGCTGATCCAGCACGCCATCGATACCCTGATTGCGGGCCGAACGGCCATAGTGATCGCCCACCGCCTGAGTACCATCCGGAAAGCGGATAAGATTATTTTACTGGAGAAGGGGGTCATCAGGGAAATGGGTACGCATGAAGAGCTCCTGGCGCGCAAAGGCTATTATTATGAGTTGGTAGAAAGCCAGTTTCAGCGGGCCACTGCGGTGGTCTAAGACCTGTTGGATGTAATTATTATTTAATATCTAAAAAGGGCCCAACAATTCGGTAATCGGCCTTTCAATTCCCTGCTTTCACCTATCTTTGCGCAAAATTTACAACCGGCATGGTGGGAAAAAGCTTGAAATCTATACTGGTAGCGGTTTTCAGCGTTATTTTACTGGGATTTAGTGCCGCAGTGCATGCGCAGGAAGACCATGGCACCAAGCATGAAACAGCGGCGGAGGCGGAGTTCGATGCCGGCCAGGCTATTTTGCACCATATTGCCGATTCGCACGAGTGGCATTTCTTCAGCTTTGGCAAATCACATTTTACCCTGCATTTACCCGTCATACTTTATTCACCCCAGCGCGGATTGAGTGTTTTTTCCTCGTCTCGTTTTGAGGAAGGGCAGGGAGTGTACAATGGGTATAAAAACGAACACGAGCATATTGTGGCCGTGAATGAGGCGGGTCAGGAAGATGCCGCCGTGAAAGTATATGATTTGTCGATCACCAAGAACGTTGCCCAAATGTTGCTGGGTGGCCTGTTGCTGATCATTCTCATGAATGCAGTGGCCAGCAAATACAAACAACATGGTGCCGGGAAAGCACCCAGTGGTTTGCAAAATGCCATCGAGCCCCTGATCACGTTTATACGCGACGATGTGGCCCGGCCCAACCTCGGTTATAAGTACCCGAAGTACATGCCCTACCTGCTGACCATTTTCTTTTTCATCCTTATTAATAATATCATCGGATTGATACCCGGCTCGGCCAATGTAACCGGAAATATTGCGTTCACGGCACTGCTGGCAGTGATTTCGTTTATCGTGATCTTGTTCAGCACCAATGGTCATTTCTGGGGACATATATTCTGGCCTCCCGGGGTTCCCTTCCTGGTGAAACTGATCCTGATCCCCGTAGAGTTGCTGAGTATTTTTATCAAGCCGGCGGCCCTGATGATTCGTTTGTTTGCGAACATGACGGCTGGTCACATTGTGATCTTAAGTTTCGTGTCGCTCATCTTCATCTTCGGTAATATGAGTAGCGTGGCAGGTTGGGGTTTTTCGCCCGTGTCGATGGCCTTCGCGGTATTTATATATGTGATCGAAATTTTGGTTGCCTTTATCCAGGCATTCATTTTCACCAACCTTACCGCCGTGTTTATCGGGCAGGCTTTTGAAAGCGAGCATGCACACAACGACGCACACGGACACACAGCTAAAGCACATTAATTCTTTTTATACAAACTCAAATACACATTGTATGTCTATCATGAACATTCTGTTGGAAGCAGGACAGGCACAACTCGGTGGTGCAATCGGTGCGGGTCTGGCAGCAATCGGTGCCGGTATCGGTATCGGCCAGATCGGTAAAGGCGCGGTTGAATCTATCGCTCGTCAGCCGGAAGCTGCTAACGACATTCGCGGTAACATGATCCTGACTGCAGCGTTCATCGAGGGTGTTGCCCTCTTCGCTGTGATCGCAGGTCTGCTGGCCGTACTGTCTAAGTAATCATGAAAAATGCTGCATCCAACGCAAAGGGCCGAGGGTGCAGCTTTTTTACCTGTGTATTGTGAAAAAACGAAATTGAAAATAGAACCATGGAACTGTTAACACCCGACCTCGGTTATTTTGTATGGACGCTGATTGCTTTCCTGTTGGTATTTTTCATTCTGAAGAAATTTGCCTGGAAGCCTATTTTGTCGACCTTGAGCGACCGGGAAAAAAACATTGCTGATTCCATTGCCACCGCCGAAAGGGTGAAGAAGGAAATGGCGCAATTGAAATCAGAAAACGAAGCCCTGATGCACAAAGCCCGCGAAGAGCGTGCTACCATGTTGAAAGAGGCGAAAGAACTGAGTGATAAACTGGTGTTCGAAGCCCGTGAGCAAGCCAAACTGCAAGCCAATAAAATTGTAGCCGATGCGCAGATCAGCATCGACCAGCAAAAAAATGCGGCGATGATTGAATTGAAAAACAGCGTGGGTAATATGGTGGTAGAAGTGGCCGAGAAAGTGCTGCGCAAAGAATTGTCGAACAAAGCAGAGCAGGAGCAATATATCCGCACCCTGGCCAGTGAAATTCCCTTAACCCGGAACTAAATTTTTTCAAATGTCACTACGCGTAGCGCACAGATATTCGAAAGCCCTGATGGATCTTGCCAAAGAAACCGGCAAGGTAGATGCCATCAAGGCTGATCTCGACGGTATTCGCAAAGCCAATACGCCCGAGTTGCAACGCTTTTTGCAAAGCCCGGTGATGCAGCATACCAAGAAGATGCAGGTATTCGACGCCATTTTCGGTGGCAAGATTTTACCGGAAACCGATGCATTCTTCAAGTTGCTTTTCAACAAAGGCCGTGAAGTGTCATTGAATGCCATACTGGATGCTTTTGATGAATTGTATCGCCAGTTGAAAGGCATTGAGATTGTGCAACTCACTACAGCGGTGCCGGCATCTGAGGAAATTCGCCAGCAGATTGTGCAGCAATTGGGCCGCATGGATCGTTACCAGGGCAAAAATATCCAGTTAAAAGAAAAAGTGGATGGATCGCTGTTGGGTGGATTTGTATTGCAAATGGGCGACGACCTGTTTGATGCCAGTATCATCCGCGATTTGAAAGACATCCGCAAACAGTTTGTAGAGAATCTCTACATAGAGCAAATTGATTAATAAAAAGACAACGCATAAATAACCAATCATGGTAGACATTAAACCAGACGAGATATCAGCGATACTGCGCCAGCAGTTAAGCAATTTCAACAGTTCGGCCGAACTGGAAGAAGTGGGAACCGTATTGCAAGTGGGTGATGGTATCGCCCGTGTTTATGGCCTCAGCAATGTACGCGCCGGTGAACTGGTTGAATTTGGCAATGGCGTGAAAGCCATCGCCCTCAATCTTGAAGAAGACAATGTGGGTGTGGTATTGATGGGTGATTCTTCTGAGATCAAGGAAGGCGATAAAGTGCGCCGCACCGGCAATATCGCTTCTATTAAAGTAGGCGAGGGACTGGTAGGTCGCGTGATCAATATGTTGGGTGAACCGATCGACGGTAAAGGACCCATCCAGGGCGAATTGTATGAAATGCCCCTGGAGCGCAAGGCACCGGGTGTTATCTTCCGCGAGCCGGTAAAAGAGCCTTTGCAAACTGGTATCAAATCGATCGATGCGATGATTCCGATTGGCCGTGGCCAGCGGGAGTTGATCATCGGCGACCGCCAAACCGGTAAGACAGCCATTGCACTGGATACCATCATTAACCAGAAAGAATTTTTCAAAGCCGGCAAGCCGGTGTATTGTATATATGTGGCGATCGGTCAGAAAGCATCTACCATTGCAGGCGTGATGAAGACCCTCGAAGAGAATGGCGCGATGGAATACACCACCATCGTAGCTGCTTCGGCTGCCGACCCCGCACCGCAACAATTCTATGCACCATTTGCGGGTGCTGCGATTGGCGAGTTTTTCCGTGATACCGGTCGCCCGGCCCTGATCATTTACGATGATCTGTCGAAGCAGGCCGTGGCTTATCGTGAAGTATCCTTGTTGCTTCGCCGTCCGCCAGGCCGTGAAGCATATCCCGGCGACGTATTCTACCTGCACAGCCGTTTGCTGGAGCGTGCCGCCAAAGTGATTGCAAAAGACGAAGTGGCCAAGAACATGAACGACCTGCCAGCCAGTATCAAACACCTGGTGAAAGGCGGTGGATCGTTGACCGCCCTGCCGATAATTGAAACCCAGGCGGGCGACGTATCGGCCTATATCCCCACCAACGTGATTTCGATTACCGATGGCCAGATCTTCCTGGAAGGCAACCTGTTTAATGCGGGTATTCGTCCGGCGATCAACGTCGGTATCTCGGTGAGCCGCGTAGGTGGTAATGCGCAGATCAAATCAATGAAAAAAGTGGCGGGTACCTTGAAACTCGACCAGGCCCTGTACCGCGAGCTGGAAGCCTTCTCTAAATTCGGTGGTGACCTCGATGCGGCGACCAAGCTGGTAATTGATAAAGGTGCCCGTAACGTGGAGATCCTCAAGCAACCGCAGTTCTCCCCCTTCCCGGTAGAGAAGCAGGTAGCAATTATCTACCTCGGTACCCAGGGTTTGCTGCGTGAAGTGCCGGTGAACAAGGTGAAAGAGTTTGAAGAGCAGTTCCTGATTGAGATGGAAAATAAACTGCCGAATGTATTGGCTGAATTCAAGAAGGGCAACCTGCCGGAAGATGGTATCAAAGCCATGACCGAGCTGGTAAAAGGCCTGGTGGGGCAGTACAAAGCCTAAGCTTAGCTTCTTTATATAGTGCGCCGCCGGATATCCTCCGGTGGCTTTTTTGTGCCAGTACCTCGGGCTGGAGCAGGGCAGTTGGCGCCCGCCGTTCATCCCGCCTGGCAACCGATGGTCATTCTGTTTTCGATAGCGATTTCCTTAATCTGTTGATTATCAGGTAAAAGTATAATGCACTGTATCGGGTTTAGAAAATAACTGTAAAAAACATGGTATTATGTGATACATGGTACTGGTTTTTGTTTTATCTTTGAGTCATCAAACAAACAATCACCATAAAAACAAAAGTCATGAAAACCACTTCCAACCAACTGTTCCCTGCTATCTCGATCAGCAATTTCAACGCCCTGACCCAGGTAGTTAGGGAAACCATTGCGGCCGATCACGACAGCAAGGCTTTCAAAGCCGTGAATCTGTGGAAGGTTCAGCAAAAGAGAAGGCCCGCTTTTACCAAAAGAAGGACTGTTGCATCCATCCTGTTCATTTAACGGCAAAAGCCATCCATTCACCGAACAAAGCAGGTAGTTGGTCTAAATCATTTCATTCAGGGCCAAATAACTGCAAACTTTGCGGCGACAAATAGAAAAAAAGTCAAATAGTAAAATCACCAATCATGAAAAGCAACATCAACAACCTGTTTCAACCCATTAGTAAAGAGAGCCTGATTGCCCTTACTACAGAAGTAAAAGAAACAGTAGCCGAAGTAAACAACAGCCGTTCTTTTAAAGCAGTAGACCTCTGGAAGATCCAGTCATCTACCCGTAAGTTCGCTACCCGCAGTCGCCAGATTCTTGGCGCTTAATCTTGCCCCTAACGATTGCTGTCATCGTTTATACAGGGCTATTTTAATTACACAGTTGGTGTATTAAAATAGCCCGGCCGGGAGAGGGGAAAATTCCATTCGTCGAAAACCGGTAATCCCCACTTGCATTTATGAAATCGGCTTACCATCTTTGTTAGGTCATCACGACATCCTCCCAATACCTCCTGATCGCCACTCCTCCAATCCTGTTTCATTTTTCTGATTCCTAAGATTAACTGGTTGATTCCAATATCTATAGTTCGTTTTTCACATACCCTAACTATAGATCATGAAACTGTTGTACCCTTCTATCAAAGCTATTTTTTCAGTAATGCTGATGGTTATCGCCGGCAGCACCAGTGCACAAAACCTTTCTTTTAATGCGTATCGCCTGGTGAATGGTGGCGACGGACAAAAAGGCGCCGAATATCGTTTCGACGGTGTAGTAAGCAATGCCTTTGGTCAGCCTGTAACAGATTGTATTGTTCGTATTGAAAATATTTCGGCTGGTGTGCAGTTGAAGAATATTGATGCAACTGGCGATGCAGCCTTGCAACCAGTAGTTGAGCACATGAATACCACCGGCCCTTCCTGGATTGAATTTAGTTTTCGTTTTGTTCAACACCAGGAGAATAATTTCCAAAGTATTGAAACAACCCTTCCTGCCCTCGCCGCTTCGGTATATGGATTGAATGGTTTTGACCGGGCGCAGGAGTTTGTTGAATATGACCTCGGCAACAACAGCCAGGTAGTGTATGAAACTGCCGTGAACAACTTGATGGTGAGCCGTTCTGGAAACGCTTTTCATGCAGAGAACAAATGGGGCATTCTGACAGCAGGTAAGAACAATGTGGAGAAGATGAGTCTGATGAACCAGCAGGTATCGACTTTCAAAGTGAAAGTGGGTATCAACCGCAAGAACCAAACCTGGACAGGTACCAGCACGTATAACCTGGAACTGAGCAATAACAATGAAGCACTGGTGGCCGCTTATGGTGTACAGAACAGCAACAATGTAACGCTCGCCGGTTTTAAAATGGACGGCAAGAAAGAAACCAATTTCAAAGGTGAGCAGGTTGAAATGGGTGCTTCTGCCCGCCAGTTCACCGAGAGCCTGAAACTGGGATTGCCGCTGAACTGGATTAACCACGAAGTAGTGTTTGACATTTATAATGCTGATGGCCAAAAGGTTCGCACGGTGATTGAGCACAAAGCTGCCGGAACGGTGAAACTGGAAATGCAAGACCTGGCCAATGGCAGCCTGATGATTCGCGCCACCTGCGGTAAAGAATTCGCTTTGCAGCCGGCCTTTCATATGGCCCAGCTCTAACTAATTTTTGGACGGTGCGTGTTGGTCCGCACGAAAGATTTATAGTTTTAAAGGGTACGATCAACAAAGGCCTGGCTATTCTTAGCCGGGCCATTTTTTAAAATAGTTGGTTTATAGTATAAACTAGTTTACATTTGATAAAAATTAGACGATGATACGCCTGCGTCTCCTTCTCCTACTGCTGGTAAGCCTGCTCTCGCTCCACCTCGGGGCACAAACCCGAGTAAGTGGTATCCTGACCAACAAAGCGGGCAAACCGGTTCCCGGCGCCAGCATCGGTATGAAAGGCAGCTACGACGGTGCCACTTCCGACAGCACAGGCCGGTATTTATTTGATACGGAGGAAAAAGGAAACCAGGTGCTGACTGTCTCCTGTATCGGTTACCAGCCTTTTGAGAAAAGCATCGAGCTCAGCGGATCTTCGCTCGTATTGAATATCAGCCTGCGCGAGTTGGCCAGTGAACTGAAAGCCGTGGTGGTAACAGCCGGCAGCTTTGAAGCGAGCGATACCAAACGCACCACGGTGCTCAATTCAATCGATGTGGTCACTACAGCCAGTGCCAATGCCGATATCACAGCGGCCATCAAAACATTGCCCGGCACCCAGCAAGTGGGGGAGAAAGAAGGCCTGTTCATTCGCGGTGGCAGTGGTGAAGAGGCCAAAGTGTTTATTGATGGCACCCTGGTCAACAACTATTTCTATTCGGCCGTGCCGAATATTTCACAACGGGGTCGCTTCTCGCCCTTTCTGTTTAAAGGAACGGTTTTCAGTTCCGGCGGCTATTCGGCCTTGTACGGCCAGGCCTTATCGGGTGCCCTGATTCTTGAAACGATCGATATGCCCGAACAAAGCCAGGCAAGCCTGGGTGTTTCTTCGGTAGGCCTCAGTGCGGGCTATCAGCAATTGAATAAAAAGAAAACCTTTAGTTGGGGCGGGTCTTATTCTTACACCAACCTCCTGCCTTATTTCGCCCTGGTAAAACAACGCGTCGATTATTTCAAAGTGCCGGCCTACCAGGATGCAGATGCCAATTTCAGGTGGAAGACCAGTAAAACAGGCATGCTTAAATTTTACGGCACTTTCCAGGCAAACCGCCTCGGTTTGCGATCGGCCGATATCGATTCTGCTGCTTTAAAAGATGCATTCGCCCTTAAGAACCACAATATATATGGTAACCTTTCCTGGCGCGAAAAACTAAACGACGACTGGCGCTTGTTCATCGGAAGCTCGTTCAGCACCAATCGCGACGATATCAATAACGAAATACAAAACCAGCAGAACCAACCACAGCACATCGCGGTACTGCCCTGGAAGGTGAAAGCTTTCAATGCACTTAGCAAAGGCAGTCTTTCTCAGGTGAAAACAGTGCTCGAAAGAAAATTTGCCGGTTTAACCAGTATCCGATTTGGCGCCGAATACCTGTATTACCACGATGATATTACGTATAACGATACCCTGCTACGCCACAATATCATCAACGATCATTTCAAAGCGGCTTTTGCGGAGGCAGATATTTATGTAACCAATAACCTGGCTGCCAAGATCGGCACCCGCCTGGAACATTCTTCTTTACTGAACAAAGCCAACTGGGTGCCCCGGGTTTCGTTGGCCTATCGCCTTGGTAAACTGGGGCAGGCATCTTTGGCCTACGGCATATTTTACCAGAAACCAGAAAAAACACAACTGATCATCGACCCGAACCTGAACTATACCCGGGCCTCGCATTTTATAGCGAATTTTCAAAAAGTAACCGCTACCCGTACGCTTCGATTGGAGGCATTCTACAAAAAATACGAAGACCTGGTAAAAACCTATCCCACGATGAACAACAACGGTTATGGTTATGCGAAAGGGGTGGAGTTGTTTTGGCGGGATAAAAAAACAGTGAAAAATGTGGACTACTGGATTTCCTATTCTTTTCTCGACACCAAGCGAGATTACCTCAACTACCCGTATGCATTAACGCCCAATTTTGCCGCAACGCATACCGCATCGCTGGTGGTGAAAAGGTTTATCACCAATTGGAAAACACAAATCAACGGCTCTTATTCTTTTGCCACCGGCCGGCCTTATTATGGTATGCGCTACGATGCCGGCAGTGCCAAATATGAAATGTTCGACCAGGGCCGCACGCCTTCTTTCAACAACCTTAGCATTAGCGTAAACTACCTGCCCACCATCGGTAAGAAAGACAGCAAAACCTTTGTGGTTTGGGTGCTGTCGGTGAACAATGTATTGAACCAAAAACAATTGTACAATTACAGCTATTCTTACAATGGTTTGATCAAACAACCGGTACAACCGCCGGCCAACCAGTTTTTCTTTATCGGTTGTTTTCTCAGTTTCGGTGTAGATCGTACCCAAGACGTCATCAACAGCAATCTTTAATTGACCATAATACCAACATCATGAAAAAGACAGTTTTATTTTTTGCATTCGGTTTGCTGGCCCTGAGCGGCTTTGCCCAATCTGCCAAATACGATGCAGCCATGCAGGCGCAAATCGCCAAACTCGCCACTGCGCATACAGATAACAGTTATCCTGCCCTGGCAAATAGTTTTGAACGCATTGGCGATGCAGAGAAAACACAGTGGTTGCCTTATTACTATGCTGCCTATGCCACCGTGATGGGCGCTTTTATGGAGAAAGACCCATCCAAAGTTGACGCCGTGGCAGATAAAGCCGAAACACTGATCAACAAAGCCGAAAGTCTTGCTGGGTCGCCAAACAGCGAATTGTATGTCGTAAAAAGCATGATCGCCACGGCTCATCTGCAAGTGGATCCGCAGAGCCGCTGGCAACAATACGGACAGGTGTCGGCAGAGAATATAGCAAAAGCCAAACAAGCCGATCCAACCAATCCCCGCCCGGTTTACCTGGAAGCACAATCCAGTTTCTTTACACCCGAAGCTTTTGGTGGTGGCAAAAAAGTAGCCAAGCCGATTTTTGAAAAAGCACTTGCTATGTTCCCCGCCTTCAAGCCCGCGGGCGCCTTGTATCCGACCTGGGGCAAAGAAGCCACTGAATATTTTTTAAGTCAGTGCCAATAACACATCACATGTTTAAAGAACTCGACCCCGTTTTACATACACCGTTAAGGCTGGCGGTCATGTCGCTGTTGATCAGCGTGAAGGAGGCTGAGTTCACTTTTCTGAAAGAAAAAACCAATGCCACGGCGGGCAACCTGAGTGTGCAATTGAATAAGTTGAAAGATGCCGGTTATATCGACGTGACCAAGCAGTTCCGCGAAAATTATCCGCAGACGCGCTGTTCGGTCACGCCGAAAGGCATTAAAGCCTTTGAAGAATATGTGAAGAACCTGCAGTCGTACCTGCAAGCAGGAAAATAGTTATTCCTTGATCAGGCGAACTTTCATCGCCTCCTTGCTGTTGACGCGAATCTCCAGCCAGTAGATGCCTTTCTCCAACTGACTGGTACCGGTGAGTCCCAACACTTGTTTGCCGGCACCCAGTTTTCCTTTTTTAGTCATGATCTCTTTGCCTGCCTCATTGGTCAGTTCAGCAATCATATAACTTTCTTCGGCCAGTTCCAGTTGAAAATGGATATCGTTTTTTTCGGGGTCGGGAAAAACCGATACGCAATCAACCGAACCATTGCGGGCTACACGAATCAACATTGGCTTCGTGTAAGAAAAACTGTTTTCGCTATTGCGCCAGCCGATGCGATAATACACATCGCGCAGTTTCATGGCTTTGGCTGGCAGGTGATCGGTATAAGTAAATTGTTTGCCTTCAACAGCCGCTTTGCCATCGAGGTCTTCAAAATGCTCGCCGTCCATGCTACGCTGCACCATATACGCGCGGGGCATTTCCATATTGGAAGCCCAGGCGATGTTTACTTTGTTTTTTACGAATACTGCGGAGATGGCTTTGATACCGGAGTTCGCGGGACCATAATTGAATGCAGCATCTTCAGGAAAGGAAAAATGTTCAAGGTTGACCGATGCCTGTTGCGCATTTGATTTGGAAGCGAACGACATCAACAGGGCGAGACACAATACGACGATTACAAACCGTTTCATAGTAAGTACTTTTTGGGATGATTACGGAATCTGGTTAACTGGCTCCGTTCAGAGGATATGAAACAGTAGGGATGGAATAAAAAAGAGAAGTATTCGTAGGTATTGTAGTGCCAAGATAAGGCGGGTGTCTGATATTTGCAATATGGTAGTCGCCGATTTATTGTGTAAACGTCGAAAAATAGTAAAAAAACATGCAGCCAGTCGTATCTCTACGTGGTTTGGAGAAGTCTTTTAATGGATTTAAGGCGGTCGACGGGCTTGGTTTCGATGTGTACCCGGGCGATATCTATGGGTTTCTCGGCCAGAACGGTGCGGGAAAATCGACCACCCTGCGCATTTTGCTTTCCCTGATCAGGCCCGATGCGGGTGCTGTATCTCTTTTTGGCATGAATCTCCTGCAACACCGTAAGGAATGCCTGCAGAAAGTGGGCGCAGTGATCGAAAAACCCGATGTATATACCTATTTGTCGGCCTACGACAACCTGGCCATTTTTGCGCGCCTGAACGGCATCCGGCCCCGCCGGCAGCAACTCATGGAACAACTCGATACTGTGGGACTGGCAGATCGCGCAGCCAGCAAAGTCAAAACATTTTCGCAGGGCATGAAACAGCGTTTAGGCATTGCCGTTGCCCTGGTGCACAACCCGGCCTTGGTAGTACTTGATGAACCCACCAATGGGCTCGATCCCCAGGGCATCGCCGATATCCGGAACCTGGTATTGCATCTCTGCCGCGAACAAGGCAAAACGGTATTGGTTTCCTCGCACCTGCTGGCTGAAATAGAACAGGTAGCCACCCGCATGATCATTATCGACAAGGGCAAAATGCTGGTGGAAGGCAAAGTGAGCGACCTGTTCGATCCCGCACAATCGCGGGTATTGATCACCGTTAGTGACCCCGTTCGGGCCCGCCAGTTCATCAGCCATCAACCCTGGCAAGCGTACCTGAAAACCGATCAGCCGGGCGACAACCAGCTGCTGTTTCGCATGCCGAAAGAACAGATACCGGTACTCAACCGCGAGCTGGTAATGGCGGGCATTGATGTGCATGCCATCGACACCACGCATTCTTTGGAAGCGTATTTTTTATCCATCACAACCGGAAAACAACATGTGGCCGATTTTACGCATTGAATTGTTCAAGATTTTCAGCCGGCCTCGTACCTATATCAGTTTCGTAGCCATCACGGTCATCGTAGCGCTGATACAACTGGCCCTGTATGTGGATGGCAAGAATTATATCCAGTTTGGTATGCAGTCGCTCACACAGGGCTTCGACATTGAGGGAAATGTATTGAACGGCTACCTGGTTTGTTTTATCATACTGCAGACCCTGCTGATACATGTGCCATTGCTGATTGCGCTGGTGGCGGGCGATGCCATTGCCGGCGAAGCCAATATGGGCACGCTGCGCATCCTGCTGACCCGACCCGTGGGCCGGGTAGAATTGCTGCTGGCAAAATTTGCTGCCAGCCTGGTCTACACTTTACTGTTATTGGTGTGGATGGCGCTGCTGGCTTTGTTTTTATCGCTGTTTATTTTTGGCAAGGGCGACTTAATGATATTGAAGTCGGAAGAAGTGGTGGTACTGGCACAGAACGATGTATTCTGGCGATATGGATGGGCGTTTTTGTTTGCGTCGCTTTCTATGGTGATGGTGGCAGCACTGGCTTTTCTCTTGTCGATTTTTGCCGACAACTCAATTGGACCCATTATTACTACCATGAGCATCGTGATACTCTTTACCATTTTGACCACGCTCGATATACCTTTTTTTCAATTGCTGCGGCCCTGGCTCTTCACCACGCATATGTTGGGCTGGAAAGCATTTTTTGACGACCCGATTCCCTGGCAAGCTGTTTCGCAGTCGGCCGCGATTTTGCTGTTGCATATTCTATTTTTCGCAATACTCGGTGCCTGGGTTTTTAAACGAAAAGATATTTTGTCCTGATATGAGAAAGTTATTGATGTTGTTTTTGATGGGTATTGGCCCGGTAGCTGCCTGGTCGCAGGATGCAGATAAGCTCTTGCAGCAGGTGAAAAACAAACTGGCGCTGGTAAAAGACTATGTGGCGGAAGGCAGTATGAAAACCGATATTCCCTTTGTGAAAATGGCCGATGCCAACGTGGTTGTGTATTTCCGCCAACCCGATCAGTTTCGGGTGCAACGCGCCAATGGCATCAGCATCCTGCCCAAGGGTGGTGTACAAGGCAGTTTGCACACGATCTTATCCAACAAATCATTTACGCCGGTTGCGGCCGGTAATACCAATATGGATGGAAAATACCTCGCGGTGATAAAATTGTTACCCGTTGATGAAAAATCAGAAATCGTATTGATCACCTTGTATGTAGACGAAAAAACGGCCCTGGTTTGGCATACCAGCAGCACCACACGTAACAACGGTACCTACGAAACCAAACTCCAATATGGAAAGTATGCGTCGATGGGCCTGCCCGACCAGGTGCAGTTTATTTTCAATACCACTGAATTCAAGTTGCCCAAGGCTATGTCGGTCGAATACGAAACCGGGAAAACCGCCAAACCGGCCACTGCCGCCAAAGACAATAAGGGCCGTATAACGATCAGCTATAAACGCTATACGGTGAATAAGGGCATTCCCAACGATATTTTCAAATAATCAGTCGAGGTCAATTCTTTCGTCAACCGCGTTGGCCAGCATCCGGTTGCTGACTTTCTTCATGGGATTGCGACGGTTGTCGGCAAACTCTTCGCGTTGGCGAATGATGTCCACGCAGGTGAAAATGGCACCGAGCAGGGAGGTTTCATCTGCGCGGTTTTTGCCGGCGATATCGAAGGCCGTTCCATGATCGGGAGAGGTTCTGATCACCGGCAATCCGGCCGTAAAATTAGCGCTATTGCCCTGGGCAAGCGATTTGAACGGAATCAGTCCCTGGTCGTGGTACATGGCCAATACGGCATCAAAACGTTCGTGGTAACCACGGGCGAAAAAGGCATCGGCCGGGAAAGGACCCTGTACAATGCTATTGCCCTGTTGTTTGAATTCTTTGATGGCTGGTTTGATAAAATCCTGTTCTTCGGTGCCAATCAGGCCCTCATCGCCCGCATGCGGGTTGAGTCCCAGTACGGCAATTTTAGGTTTATCGATGCCGAAATCTTTGCGCAGACTGTCTTCTACCAATCGCAGCTTGGCCAGGATGTTTTGTTTTGTCACAAAAGGCGCGATGGCTGACACCGGAATATGTTCGGTCAACAGGGCCACGCGCATGTTTTCAGCCACCATAAACATCAGCACTTCCCGCGCGCCGAATACGGCCTGGAAAAAAGGCGTATGGCCGGTATAGGGAAAGGCATCGCCCTGGGTATTTTTTTTATGGATGGGCGCTGTTACGAGCCCGTGGATATGTTTGTCTTTCAAAGCTTCGGTGGCAATGGTCAGCGACAACAAACCATATTTGCCGCCGGTATCGGTGAGTTGTCCCGGCTGGATCTGTACGTCGTCTTCCCAGCAGTTGAACACATTTACCTGGCGGTAGTTAACGCGGGAAAAATCTTTTATCTGTTGGTAATTGATATTGAGGTCGGGCATTGTTTTGCGGTAGAAATTGATCGCTTTGTTCGATGCAAAAACAATGGGCGAGCAGATCTCCAGCAATTTGGTATTGGCCAGTGTTTTCAAAATAATTTCCAGGCCGATGCCATTGAGGTCGCCGCAACTGATGCCGATGATCGGTTTATTCGTATCTGTAGCTTGGTTCATGATACAGTTTGGTGTGAGGGGGTAAATTTACGCGTAATTTCGCAGCCATGTATACGCTGAAAAAATCATTGGGCCAGCATTTTCTGCGCGATGAGCGGTATTGCGACCAGATTGTGCAGGCGCTGACCGCACATCCATTTCAGCGATTGCTGGAAGTGGGCCCCGGTGGCGGTGCCCTAACCAAGCACCTGCTGGCCCTGCCGGAGATCGATTTCAAAGCGGTGGAGCTGGACGAAGAGAAGATCGGTTACCTTGAGAAAATCTATCCCGCGATGAGCGGAAAACTGATTCACCACAGTTTTTTAGACATGGAAAAACCCTTTCCAGCACCATTTACTGTGGTGGGCAATTTCCCCTATAATATTTCAACACAGATACTTTTTAAAGTACTCGATTGGGGCGATCAGGTGGAGGCCGTGGTAGGCATGTTTCAAAAGGAAGTGGCAGAAAGAGTGGCGGCCGGCCCGGGAAGCAAAACCTATGGGGTGATCAGCGTGCTGGTGCAAGCCTTTTATGCGGTGGACTATTTATTTGATGTGCCCCCCGAAGCGTTCCAGCCACCACCAAAAGTAATGAGTGGGGTGATCAGGTTGTTGCCGGTAAAGCCGCCCACTATGCGAAGCCATGCAGCGTTTAGGTTGCTGGTGAAAACAGCGTTTAACCAACGCCGTAAGACACTGCGAAATGCGGTGCGGGGATTGTTCAAGCCCGAAATATTGGCCGATCCGTTGTTTGATCAACGGGCCGAACGCTTATCGGTAGCTGATTTTGCCGCGCTAACTTTTAAAATGAATGGATGAAACCAATAGCATTGATCACCGCCAAAGTGCATCCCTGGCTGATAGAAAAACTGGAGAGCAGGGGCTGGGAAGTGGCGTACCAGCCCGAGATCAGTTACGATGATATGTTGCATGTGTTGCCAGAGGTATCGGGACTGATCATCACCACTCGCTTGCCGGTCAATAAACGCGCCATCGACCAGGCGGCCAAACTAAAATGGATCGGCCGGCTGGGCAGTGGGATGGAGTTGGTAGATGTTGCGTATGCCGAAAGCAAGGGGATAATTTGTGTGAGCAGTCCCGAGGGCAATCGCAATGCCGTTGCCGAACATGAATTGGGTTTGTTGTTATCACTGCTGAATAAAATCAATTCTGCCGCCGCCGAAGTGCGCGCGGGGCAGTGGATTCGCGAAGCCAACCGGGCAACGGAACTAACCGGCAAAACCGTGGGTATCATTGGTTATGGCAACACGGGTAGCGCCTTCGCCCGTTTGCTGGCGCCCTTTGACGTAACGGTGCTGGCGTACGACAAATATCTTTTCGGGTTTGCAAATGGTTATGTGCGCGAAGCGGCGCCTGAGCAATTGTTCCGCTATGCCGATGTGATCAGTTTGCATGTGCCGCTGACCGAGGAAACCCGCCACCTGGCAAACGATTCGTTTTTTGCGCAGATGGGGCGCCAACCGGTATTCCTGAATACGAGTCGCGGGAAAGTGCACGACACGTCGGCCGTGATCCGGGCATTGGAAACCGGTAAGATCAGGGCAGCCGGACTGGATGTGTTGGAGAATGAAAAACTGGACAGCTATACGGCTGCGGAGAGAGAACAATTGAACTGGTTGACTGCACAGCACAATGTGATTGTGACGCCTCATATAGCCGGCTATAGCCACGAGGCCTACCTGAAAATGGCCGAGGTGGTGATGGAGAAACTGGGACTGAAGTAAAAATGAGCTTTGGTTTAAAGCTTTGTTAATTAAGCATCTACGAATCAAAAACACGCGAAAGGCCTGTTTTTATTCTGTTTGACATTCAAGCCTTTTCCCCTATCTTTGGTAACATTAATAAGTGCAACGCTTTCGCGCAAGCTGAAGGCGTTGTTCTTTTTTTTTACTTTTTAACCAAGGAGGTTAACATGAGCGACGTAATGTATGTAACCAAAGAAACCCTTGAACAAATGAAGGCCGAACTTCATCACATGAAGGCGGTGGAGCGACCTGCAGCGTCAAGGGCAATTGCTGAAGCCCGCGAAAAGGGTGATTTGAGAGAGAACGCCGAATACGATGCGGCCAAAGAGTCGCAGGGTATACTGGAAGCCAAGATCAAGAAAATGGAATCAGACCTGGCCAATGCCAGGATATTGGGTACCGATGACATCGATACCAGCAAAGTGTCGATCCTCACCAAGGTGACGGTGACCAATGTGACTACTAAAAAATCAATGACCTACCAGATCGTTTCTGAAAAAGAAGCCGACTTGAAATCGGGTAAAATATCGGTGACCTCGCCCATTGGCCAGGGACTATTGGGCAAGGAAGTGGGCCAGGTAGCAGAAGTAAAAGCACCCGCCGGCATGCTGAAATTCAAAATTGACAATATCAGTGCATAAGCAAGAGTTTAAGGTTTAAGGTTTAAAGTTTAAGGTTGCTGCCGCGGGTGAAACCACCTTAAACTTTGGACATTAAACCTTAAACATTTCCAGTCAAATGACAATTTTTACGCGTATCATAAATGGCGACATTCCGTCGTATAAGATTGCAGAGAACGATAAGTTTTATGCATTCCTGGATATTTTTCCGATGGTGCTGGGGCATGTATTGGTAGTGCCGAAAATTGAGGTGGACAAATTTTTTGATGTACCCGATACCTTTCTGGCCGAGATATTGGTTTTTGCCAAACCAATCAGCCAGGCGATTGAAAAAGCTTTTCCCTGTGCGCGCGTGGGTTGTGAAGTGATTGGCCTGGAAGTGCCGCATGCCCATTTGCACCTGGTGCCGATACAGGATACCGACGACCTCAACTTCACCCGACCCAAATTGTCGCTATCGCCCGAAGAATTGAAAGCGGTGCAGGCAAAAATTCTACAGCACCTGCGGTTTTAATATTGGAGATCCTTCCTGGTTGGGGTTTAGTTGCAGCGATTTTATTGGCGAATGCGATCGGCATTCATTCTTACAAAATCTTCCCACGACGAAGCAGCTTTTCCCGCTGGAATTTTAATGGGGCTGCGGGTATGGTAATAGTGACAGATGGCCACGGCCAGCGCATCAGAAGCATCGAGGTATTCGGGCACTTCCTGGATAGGGACAATGCGCTGTAACATTTGCCAGACCTGGATTTTGTCGGCATTGCCGTTGCCAGTGATCGATTGTTTGATTTTCTTCGGCGAGTATTCGCATACTTCGAGACCCGCCTGGATGGCAGCAGCAATGGCAACGCCCTGGGCCCTGCCAAGCTTTAGCATACTCTGCACGTTTTTACCAAAAAAAGGCGCTTCAATCGCGAAGGTATCAGGCCTGTATTCACGTATGATTTCTGTTACTGTGCGGTGGATCAATTCCAGCCGGCTGTGCTGGTCTTTTTTGGGATTGAGCTTCAGCACATTCATGTGCAATAGGGAAAGCGATTGTCCGTTTACCAGTAATACCCCATAACCCATTACGATGGTGCCGGGGTCAATGCCCAGAATTATTTTGGAAGCGTGTAACGACAAGACCTTATTTTTAACCGGGATGTTCAGCAACAAAAGTATTAAAATCTTTCTCAACTACTGGCTCGGCCCGGTGCTGTTCATCTGGTTAACGGTGGCCCTTTGGCAGCAGATCAAACAACAGGAAGACCTGCCACAGGCCTGGCTACACATCCGCGCGGTATTGTTCTCCTCACAAGTTTGGCAATTAGTACTGGTGGCCTGTTTGATGGTAGTGAACTGGAGCATCGAGGCACGAAAATGGCAATTGCTGATGCAACCGGTGCAGGCCTTATCGTTTATGCAGTGCCTGAAGGCGGTGTTGGCCGGCGTTGCTTTTGCGGTGAACACACCCAATCGAATCGGTGAATATGGGGGTCGAATGCTTTATTTGCCCGAAGGCAAACGGCTGGATTCGATTCCGTTGACGGTACTGGGCAGTTTTTCGCAATTGCTGGTCACCTTAAGCGCGGGTACCATCGGGTTGTGGTTATTGTATGCCGGACGGCTGGGATTTAATTTGCCCGCAACCTGGCATGCAAATGATTTGTGGCTCGGCGTTTTATGTTGGTTGATGACAACCATATCGGCGGTTTCGTTGTTGGTATACCTGCGTATCAGTTGGGTACTGCACCTGATACCGAAATTACCTTCGTGGGCGGCCACCGATGTGCCGGTTAGAATTTTGTTAAGAGTCGTTGGTTGGTCGGTGTTACGGTATGTAGTTTTTTTGTTTCAGTATATCTTACTGCTACAATTGTTTGGTGTAACGGAGAATTGGTTTGCAGCGATCTGGTTGGTGAGTTTGCAATTCCTGGTATTGGCGATTGTGCCCACCATTGCGCTGGCCGACCTCGGTATCAGGGGAAAGCTGGCACTTGAATTGTTTGGTTGGATTGGATCAAATTCATTGGGCATAGTAACCACCAGCACCGTGGTCTGGTTTATTAACCTGGTATTGCCGGCGCTGGCAGGTGCGATACTTATCTTTCGAATAAGGATATTTGCCAGGTCAACTTAGAAAACCCTTGTGATGAAAAAAAGGTTGCTCGTATTTCTTGTATTGCTGCTGTTGGTTGTTCGCCTGGATGCCGGCGATGAATTTTGCGGTATCCGCAACACGGCTTTTAAGCAATCAGAATCCATCAACTTTAAAGTGTTTTATACCCTGGCCGGCATGTATATCGGTGCCGGTGAGGCCAACTTTACCGCTACGCTCGAAAAGCTGAATGATGTGCCCGTTTATCACCTGGTGGGCGATGGTAAGACCTACAGTTTCTACGATAGTTTTTTCAAAGTGCGCGACCGGTACGAATCTTATATTGATACCGCTTCGTTGCAGCCCTATAAATTCATTCGCAATATTTATGAAGGCGGGTATAAAAAATACCAAACAGTGGCTTTTGACCATATAGGTAACCGGGCTGTAACGAACGAAGGCATTTTTCCCGTTCCGAATTGTGTGCAAGACGTGATCAGCGCCATCTATTATGCGCGCAATATTGATTTCAGCAAATACAAGGTGAACGACAAGATACCGTTTGCCATGTTCCTCGACAACGAAACCTATAATCTCTACATCCGCTACCTGGGCAAGGAAACCATCAAAACCAAGTACGGTAAGTTTAAAGCCATCAAGTTCAAACCCCTGCTGGTGAAAGGAACCATTTTTGAAGGTGGTGAAAAAATGGAAGTGTGGGTAAGCGATGATGGCAACAAAATTCCACTTCGCATTGAAAGCCCCATCAGCGTAGGTAGTGTGAAAGTAGATATGATGGATTACAAAAACCTGCGGTACCCGCTCAGCTCGCTGATAAGTGTTCGATAGTACCGGTTTCTCCGGCGCGTATTCCTTTTTCTGTTTTGATGAGCCGGCTGCATTCGTGCAGCGGATCGTGCTCGTAAAAGAGGATGTACTTGTTTTCTGCGGCTTCTGTAAGAAACGACTCCTTTTCCTGCAAGGTTTCCAGCGGAAACATATCATAGGCCATCACATAAGGCAATGGAATATGGTTTACTGATGGCAGGAGGTCGGCCATATACACAATGGTATGGCCACGGTATTCAAACTGCGGCAACATCATCGCTTGTGTATGGCCGTTGGCAAACCGAACCTGTATATTATGGGTAAACGAAGCTGTTGCCAGTGGCACCAATTGATCGAGGTAGGGTGTTTCGTGTGGTACAGGAATAAACTGCAGTTTGCCGCTGTCGGCTATGGGCTGAATATTCTCCCGTAGAAAAGAGGCTTTTTCGCGGTTATTGGGGTGGGTGGCCCAATGCCAATGCGCTTCATTTGACCAATAAATGGCATTGGGAAAGGCCGGCACCAGTTTATCGCCTTCTCTTTTGATGGCTCCGCCTACATGGTCAAAGTGCAGATGCGTGAGCAATACATCGGTGATATCATGGCGGGTAAAACCATGTTTTGCCAGTGAGCTGTCGAGCGTGTCGGTTCCATGCAAGTGGTAATGACTGAAGAAACGTTCGTCTTGTTTGTCGCCGATGCCCGTATCGACCAGGATGCGGCGATCGTTGTCGACAATCAACAAACAACGCAGGGCCCAGGTACAAAGATTATTGTCATCGGCCGGATGTAAGCGGCTCCAAATGCTTTTGGGCACCACCCCAAACATGGCGCCGCCGTCGAGCTTGAAAAAGCCGGTATCGATACTATATACCTGCATGTTGTTTGGGATATACTTTATTGGTGTAAAAAAGAGCGATGAGTCCGCCGAGGAAGAAAACCCCCAAGGCTACAATCGAATTGCGCATACTCCCGGTCAGGTCTTCGAGATAACCAAATGTAAAAATGCCAATCACGATGGCGATCTTTTCCGTTACATCGAAAAAGCTGAAGAAAGAAGTGGTGTCATTGGTGACCGGCAACAGTTTTGAATAGGTGCTGCGGCTCATGCTTTGGATGCCGCCCATGACCAGGCCGACAGCGGCAGCCAGTATATAGAATTCGGTGGCGGTTTTTACAAAGTAACCAGCAATACAAATGGCAATCCAACAAACGACAGAGATCATCAGCACGGCCATGTTGCCAATGCGTTTTGACAAGCGGCTTAATGCCACGGCACCGATGACAGCTACCAGTTGAATGAGGATGATGGTGGTCAGTAGTTTGGGCTCATCGTCGGGATGCGGAAATATTTCTTTCTTGGCGAAACCCGCGGCCACCAGCATCACGGTTTGTACGCCCATGCTGTACAGGAAAAAAGAAAGCAGGAACCTGCGCAGCGCGGGCAGTGCCCTTACTTGATGCCATACCAGTTTCAGCTCTTTGAATCCATTGGTGAGTACATTGGTGCGGGCTTTTCGTTCTGATATCGGTGGCAGCGGTAATACACGTAAGGTCATTTGCGCGAAACCAAACCACCATAGGCCCACGAGTAAAAAAGAGAACCGCGCACCAGCGGTTTTATCGGTGGGATCCAGCCCGAAAAAAGCCAGCAGTTCGGGTTTAAGGATCAATACAAAACAGATGATTTGCAGCAATACACTGCCGATATAACCGAGTGAAAAGCCTTTTGCTGAAACGCGGTCCTGGTCTTCAGGGGCGGCGATTTCAGGCAGGTAGGAATTGTAAAATACGAGGCTCGCCCAATAACCCAGTGCGGCAATACCGAACAAGATCATACCGTACTCTGTCATCCCCGGTTTAAAAAAGAAAAGTGCGGCACTGGCAGCCGATCCCATGATACAAAAGCCGCGCAGCCATACTTTTTTGTTGCGCCGGTAATCGGCAATCGAACTTAGTATCGGCGAACTGATGGCCACCAATAGAAACACAACGGCCAACACATAATCCATCAGCGAAGTATTGATATAACTGCGGCCAAAGAAAGAAGTGTAATGCGCGCCTTTTTCATTGCCGGCACTGGTGATGCCAACAAAATAAGCGGGAAAAATGGTGGAAGTGATAACCAGGTTGTAGGCACTGTTTGCCCAGTCGTACATGGCCCAGCCGTTAATGACTCTTTTGGAAGCAGTTGGCATAATTGCTTATTGGATGACTTTCATCCAAAGCAATATAAGAAGAATTAGTCCCGCCGCAATCCGGTAATACCCGAACCATTTAAAGCCATGTTTTTGCAGGAAGCCGATAAAAAATTTAATCGCCAGCCAGGCCACCACAAAAGCCACCACATTGCCAACGATGAAAGCCACCAGGTTGTCTTTTTGCATCAACAATTCATAGCCTTTCTGTACGCCGCCATTTGCGGCAGGCCATTTTTTCAGCAAGAGGCTATAACCGGTAGCGGCAGCCATTGTGGGTACGGCCAGGAAAAATGAGAACTCGGCGGCCAGGTTGCGGGTTAGTTTCTGCTGCATGCCACCAATGATGGAAGAGGCACTGCGACTAACACCCGGAATCATCGCAAGACATTGCCAGCAGCCAATGATAAATGCTTTGCCAAATGAAATGTCTTTTTCTTCGGTTATGGTTGGCCGTTGGAAAGCCTTATCGATCCAGATGAGTATAAAACCGCCGAGCAAAAGGGTGATGGCTACGGTCAGCGGACTCTCCAGCAATGCATCAATCTTATCGGAAAAAAGAAAACCAAGTAGCAGTGCGGGAATAACGGCGATAAAAAGTTTGAGGTAGAAATTGATGTGTTTGAAATCGACGAATTTTTTCCAGTAGAGCACCACTACGGCAGCGATGGCGCCGAGTTGGACGGCCACTTCAAAGAGTTTGGTAAATGATTCGTGGTGAATGCCCAGCAGGGAACTCGCAATGATCATGTGGCCGGTGGAGGAGATGGGTAGAAATTCGGTAAGACCTTCTACAATGGCCACGACCACGGCTTCAAAAACGGTCATTTTCAGGCTTTCGGTTTCTTGAAAATGGCGTAGATCTCCAGGCCCAGTCCCAATAAGATCAGGATGGGGGCGATGGTGATGCGGGTGGTGCTGTACACTTCTTTTTGGTCAAAAACCGTGGGGTCGGTGCTTTTGCCGCCTGCCATTAAAAACATACCCAGGGCGATGATCGCCAGGCCGATGAGCATGTACAGGTAATTCTCCTTGCCGAAAAGACTTTCGGAAGTATGGGCGATGGATTTTGTTTCTTTTTTGGACACAGCGGAAAATTATAAGTCAAAAAAATCGAAAGTCAAAAATAGGGGCTGCGGCCGGGGCCGCCAAATTTAAGGGCTCGCGGTACTTAATAGAGGTCGTCGAGTTTCATTTTCAGGTACTTGATCACAGCACGGTGGGTGCTGAAAAGAGAGATCAGGATACCGAGAATAATGATACCGATGGCCAATAGGGAGAGCCAGGTCATATCGCGCATGGCCTTGATTTCGGGCAGTTGCTGTTCAGCAAACACCACCAGGGCAAAAATGCCTGCCAGGGCAATCAGTCCGGCAATCAGGCCATTGATCACGGCGCGTGTATCCATGGGCCGCGAAATAAAGCCACGGGTTGCGCCAACCATTTGCATGGTTTTGATCAGAAAACGGTTGCTGAACATGGCCAGTTTAATGGTATTGTCGATCAGCACAATCACTACCACACATAGTATAATAGCGATGGCCAGCAGGATGAAACTGATTTTGCGAACGTTTTCGTTCAGGCTGTTCACCAGCGATTTCGGATATTGAACATCGTTCACGCCAATATTTTGTTCGAGGTCGGCGGCGATGGTAGCCAGCGAATCGGCATGCACATATTGGTTATTGAGTTTGAAGTCGATGCTGGCGGGCAGGGGATTGGCTTCGATGATGTTTTTCCAGTCATCGTTGCCGTCGGCGATGAATTTTTTACGCGCGGCTTCTTTGGTCACAAACTCATACTCCTTCACATAAGGTTTATTGGCAATATACTGGACGAGGGCGGCGCTGTCTTTCCCATTGAGGTTTTCGCGGAGGTAGACCCGTACTTCCACATTTTCTTTAAAATATTGACCCAGTTTATTGGCGTTGATCACGATCCAGCCGAGCAGGCCCAGGATAAAAAGCACCAGGGAGACCCCGAGAATCGACATAAAATAAGATGGCTGCGAACGCTTGGAAGAGGATTTTCCAACTTGGGACATGCTGTTTTATTTCAGTGGGTTAGTACTGTGGGACGCCGACAAAAATAGCCGTTTTACGCTTCAAATTGTATTTTTGCGCCCGTTAAACGAACCTGACCTGCCTGTTTATTGCGGGTTTCAGCCCCTTAAATCTCTTTTTAAGTTGGTTTTCACAAATCAGGCAGGTGTATTGAAAGGCAAAGCATGGAATATAATTTCAGAAAGATAGAGAAAGAATGGCAGCGGGTATGGAAAGAAACCGGTGCGTATAAAGTAAGCAACGATTCTGCAAAACCGAAAGCCTATGTGTTGGATATGTTCCCTTATCCGAGTGGGGCCGGATTGCATGTAGGCCATCCGCTGGGATATATAGCCAGTGATATTTACAGTCGATTCAAAAGATTGAAAGGCTTCAATGTGCTGCATCCGATGGGTTATGATGCGTTCGGTTTGCCTGCTGAGCAATATGCGATTGAGAATGGCGTGCACCCTGCGGTGAGCACGGAAAAGAATATTGAGAATTTCCGGAAGCAACTCGACAATATCGGTTTCTGTTTCGACTGGAGCCGCGAAGTGCGTACTTCTGATCCTGCTTATTATAAATGGACGCAATGGATTTTCCTGCAATTGTTTTCTTCCTTTTTTAACCGTACGAACGGTAAGGCAGAGCCGATTTCAGGGCTGGTAGCGATTTTTGAAAAGGAAGGAAATATTGGGCATGTTTCTCCCGCCAACCCATCGTTGGTTTTTGATGCGGCTACCTGGAAAAGCTATTCACACAAACAGCAGCAGGATATCTTAATGGATTACCGCCTGGCCTATTGTGGCGAAGGCGAAGTGAACTGGTGTGAGGCCTTAGGTACGGTGTTGGCTAATGATGAAGTGGTGAACGGCGTGAGCGAACGAGGTGGGTATCCCGTGGTGAAGAAAAAATTGCGGCAATGGTATTTGCGGATCACTGAATATGCCGACCGCCTGCTGGAAGGCCTGGAACGCATTGATTTCAGTGAGGCGATGAAGGAAATGCAGACGAACTGGATTGGCCGGAGTTATGGCTCAGAGATTGATTTTAACGTGAAGAGTGAAAAGGCGACCGTTGATAAACTAAGGGTGTACACCACCCGGCCCGATACCATTTTTGGGGTTGATTTTATGGTGGTGGCGCCTGAGCTCGACTGGGTACCTGAACTCGCTTCGGCTGAACAGTTGCAGTCAGTACAAGACTATCTTGACTATGTGAAAAGCCGGAGTGAGCGCGAGCGCATGGCCGAGAAAAAGATCAGTGGGGTGTTTACAGGTGCGTATGCCATCAATCCATTTGATGGCAGGGAAATACCCATTTGGATATCGGAATATGTGTTGGCAGGATATGGTACCGGCGCGATTATGGCGGTGCCCTGCGGCGATGAACGCGATTTCAAATTCGCCCAACATTTTGGCATTCCCATCACGAATATCATTGGCAGTCATTTTGATGGCGAAGAAGCCAACCCCACCAAAGAGGCTGTGCTGGAGAACAGCGGCTTTCTAACGGGGATGACTATGCGCGATGCCATTGGTGCCGCGATCGACAAGTTGGAAGTGATGGGCATTGGCAAGCGCAAAGTGAATTACCGCATGCGCGATGCAGCGTTTAGCCGTCAGCGTTACTGGGGTGAACCCTTCCCGATTCAATGGAAGGCCGGCGAGGCGGTGCCCTTGCCGGTGGCTGATCTGCCATTGGCGCTTCCGCATGTAGATAGTTATAAACCCGGGCCCGAAGGGGAAGGGCCGTTGGCCAATATCCCGGCCTGGGTGGCCAAAGAACTGGAAACGAATACCATGCCCGGGTATGCAGGGTCGTCCTGGTATTTTTTACGGTATATGGATCCGCACAACAACCATGAACTCTGTAGCCGTAAGGCCAGTGATTATTGGGGGCAGGTCGATTTATACATTGGTGGTACCGAGCATGCCGTCGGACATTTGTTGTATAGCAGAATGTGGACCAAGGCCCTGTATGATTTGGGCTATATCGGCCATGATGAGCCGTATAAGAAATTGGTGAACCAGGGCATGATCCAGGGAAGCAGCCGATTTGTGTTCAGGGTGAATGGCACGAATACATTTGTTTCGAAAGGATTGTTGAGCGCAGATGGTACTTATCAGGGCAAAACGATCGACAAGCTCCATGTGGATGTAAATATTGTTGATGGCTATGAGCTCGATACGCAAGCTTTTACAAAATGGCGGCCATCATTTGCTGACGCGGAATTTATACTGGAAGACGGAAAATACATTTGTGACAGTGAAGTGGAGAAGATGTCGAAGGGTAAATACAATACCGTTAACCCCGACGACCTGGTAGATAAATATGGGGCCGATACGTTTCGGATGTATGAAATGTTTTTGGGGCCGGTAGAGATGAGCAAACCCTGGGACACCAAGGGCATTGAAGGGGTGCATCGATTCTTGAAGAAGTTCTGGCGATTGTTTATGGACGAGGAGAAAGGATTGTTGGTGGTGGACGAGCCGGCCACCGCCGAAGAATTGAAAATATTGCATCGCACCATCCGCAAAATTGAAGAAGATACCGAACGATTCTCTTTTAATACGGCCGTGAGCAGTTTCATGATTTGTGTAAACGAACTGACAGAGTTGAAGAGCCGGAAGAAATCGATCTTGTCTGATTTGCTGGTATTGATCACCCCGTATGCGCCCCATATTGCCGAAGAATTGTGGCACCAAATTGGCAATGCCGGTTCGGTACTGGACGCGGCATTCCCGGTATTTGACGAAAAGTATGTACGGGAATCAGCGAAGGCCTATCCGGTAGCGATCAATGGTAAAACCAGGGCCGAGATCACTATTTCATTGGAAGCGAACCAGCAGGAAGTAGAACAGATTGTACTGGCTGATACGTCGATCGCCAAATGGCTGGAAGGCAAGCCCCCTAAAAAAGTCATCTATGTGAAGAACAAGATGATCAATGTGGTGATTTGATGAGCCTGATCAGGGCGCTGCTTTGTTCGTTGGCAAAGAGTCGTGCTTCGTACCGTTTGTCGCCCACCATCGCCACCATAAACGACGTATTGGGCGGAATGCTGCCAAGGTTTTCTGCGACCATCACCAGTTCATTGTCCGCCGCCAGCTCATTGGCCGGTAATTTAATGATATACGCCTGTTCGGTGAGCCGGATATGTTCAAAGATCATTTTCCCATTCAGGAATAGTGCGATGGAATCGCCATCCACCTGGGCATTGTCGTAGAAGCGAAGTTCGATGGTTTCGGCAGTGATGGGTATGACTGTTTGCAATACATTTTTCCGGGCAGAAAATTTTTGTTCCGTAATGCCGGTTGGATTTGGTGCCTTGGTCGGCAAAGGAATATTGATGTCGGTTGCTGCGATTGGGGCGGGTTGACTGCTGGCCACCGGGCTGGCGGTAAGTGGCCGGGGTTCGTCGGGCATTTTTGCGGCGATGCCAAAGCGGGCGATGATATCGATCAGTTCAGGATCGTTGGCACCTACAAAATAATTGTCAATAATATAGTCCCATTCGTCGGGAAACTGCGAGCTGGTTTGTTTTACGAGATGGACGCTGGCAGGGGTAGCCCGGTTATTGTCGCGTGGGGTACTATTACCATCCAAGAACATCTCTTCGCCCCCGGGGCAACTGAAATCAGCCACCATGAGTTGGGCGGCGGGGTCGGCACCAATTTGCAAGGTGTAACGGGGCTTTTGTTCGTCGATCAGGATTTCGTCCCACCAAATCACTTCATTGGTTTCGGGGTCGAAATGGCCTTTGACGCTGTATCGGCGATAACTGTTTTTGCCAGTATAGTAATAGGCAACGCCCAGGATTTCATCTCCCTTTTTGACGAGTTTCAGTTCAGTTGGTTGGCGATTGATTTTGCCACGCCAAACGCCGGTAATGGTTTGGGCGGAGCTGCAAAGAAAAAAAGACGAAAAAAGAAAAAGGAGGAAGCTGGGTTTAAACATAGCGACAGAATTCTCGCCAAACTAACGTGTTGAACCGAAAACTAGTACAAACAAATCCCTAAAATGGGCGGAAAACGGTGCATCATTCGTTATCCGGTGGTTAAACATGGTTCTGCTTTAATTAAAAAGAACGCCGCACTGGCTGGCAACAATGGTGGTAAAATTTACAGGTAGAAAAAATTTGTTGCGCGAACAGAGGCATTTATTACCAGTATAAATATTAAAAATACCCTAAAATTGCAACCATGAATGGCCTTATTTTCTGCTGATTCGGGTCGGTTTTGCCTGCTGCGGGGTTAAAATAATTGTGGTTTGCGATAAAAAATAACGATTTGTTAAAAGGAAACCCCTATTTTTGCCTATATGTATTTTGTACACACATGAAATTTATTTCATCTGGCAGCATAATTTAACTTTTTGTTGCCTAGTGTTCAAATATACACAACCTGTAAACTGATTGCTGCAATAAGAAGGATGCCGGTTGGAACACAGAATAGTAAAGACTTTTTATAAACCGTCACGAGAAACAAAAATCAAAACACTAACATTATGATTGCTGCATTGCCACGTTGGGTAAGACGCATGCCCGCGCTCTTGCTTCTGCTCTTGCTCTGCTCGGTTGTACAAGCCCAGGACAGGGTGATAACCGGAAAAATCACAGATTCAAAAGATGGATCCCCGCTGGTGGGGGCGACTGTAACAGTCAAAGGAACCACGCAAGGGGTTTCAACCGGTGCCGATGGTACATTTAGAATTAATGTACCTGCTTCGGCCAAGACCCTCGTTATTTCTTCGGTTGGATTTGGATCGATGGAACAAAGCATCGGTTCAGGTAATGTAGTTGATGTAGCATTGACTGCATCCAATGCGAACCTCAACGAAGTGGTAGTAGTAGGTTATGGTACCGTTCGTAAAAAAGACTTGACGGGTTCTGTGGCTACGGTGAAAGAAAAAGATTTCAACCAGGGTGTAATGAGTGCGCCGGATCAGTTGATCCAGGGTAAGATTGCTGGTGTTCAAATCCTGAACAACAGTGGTCAGCCTGGTGGTCAAACAACCGTTCGTATTCGGGGTACCGCTTCCATTCGTGCAGGTGGTTCACCGCTGTATGTCGTTGACGGGGTTCAGTTGCCAAGCGGATCTGCTCGTCCAGGCCTGAGTTCTACCGGTGTGGGAACAACACCGGATGCCAACCCCCTGAACTTTATTAATCCGCAGGACATCGCCAGCATGGATGTGTTGAAAGATGCGTCTGCAACTGCCATCTACGGTTCTCGTGGTGCCAATGGTGTGGTGATGATCACCACCAAGCGTGGCCAAACTGGTCAGCCTAAATTAGATATTGCGACCAATTTTGGTGTGAGCAGCATACTGAAGAAACTAAAAGTATTGTCTGCTGATGAATATCGTGACGCCCTGGGCAAATATGGTGTTACTGGTTCAGACTGGGGTTCCAGTGTGGATGCCATGGATGCTATTACGCGCAAGGCATTTTTTCAAAACTACACCGTTGGTGTTAGCGGCGGCTCCGAAAATGCAAGATTGCGTGCCTCCTTTGGTTATTTTGACCAAAAGGGTATTGTGATCAAATCTGGCATGAAGAAATATACCGCCAACCTGAATGGTAGCTTCAAATTTTTGGAAAGCAAAAGGCTGGGCATGGATATCAATATCCTGACCTCTCATGTTGCTGAAGATATTGCCCCCATCTCAACTGATGCTGGTTTTGAAGGAAGCTTGATAGGTATGGCGCTGCAATGGAACCCAACAAGGGCACTTAGAAATGCAGATGGTTCTTATAATATTGCAACTGCGAATGGATTCCCGAATACTGTTTATAATCCGCTGGCTTATTCTGCGGCTTATAATGACAAATCAAAAACAACCAATATCATTGCCAGTGTAACGCCGTATTTCAAGATCACCAAAGATCTCGAATATAGAATGTTGCTTAGTATGAATTATGGCTTAGGTGGTCGCTCTTCTTACTTTTCAAACTGGATGAATATTTCTGCCATCCAATCAGTAGGCGGTATTGCACAAGCACTAAATTCGGAGCAATTCACTCGTCAGATTTCTCATACCCTTAACTACAATAAGCAAATTAACAAAGGCTTCAACCTTACCGCTACATTAGGTTATGAATATTTGAGAATTGACAACCAGGGTCGTTCTTTGAGTGCACAGGGCTTCCCGTCAAACTCACTTCCTTATGTTGACTATTTTGGTGGATCTTCAACTACCAACCGTGGTGTAGGTTCCTGGCACGATCCCAGTGCTGAACTGCAATCGGTTTTCGGTCGGGCAATCATGAACTTTAAAGATAAATACCTTGCTACGCTTACCATGCGTGCAGATGGTTCCAACAAGTTCGGTTCAAATAATAAATACGGTTATTTCCCGTCAGTTGCCTTGGCCTGGAACGTTTCTCAGGAAGATTTTCTTCAGAACTCTACTTTCATCAACAACTTGAAACTTAGGTTGAGTTGGGGTAAAACTGGTAACCAGGATTTCCCATCAGGCGCTGCACAAACTCGTTATGTGTACACCGGTTCCGGTGTAGCTGCACAAACGCAGTTTGCTAACCCTGACTTGAAGTGGGAAAGCTCAAACACCAGCAACATTGGTATGGACTTCTCATTGATGAAGAGCCGGCTCTGGGGTTCAATTGATTACTTCGTAAAGAAAACGCATGATCTGCTGTTGATTGGTCGCCCGAAAGACCCAGCTCCGAGTGGCACATTCTGGATCAACAACCCCGGCGTTGTAACCAACTCAGGTTTGGAGGTAACGTTGAATGCATCGATCATCGACAAAGACAAAATCGGGTGGACTGTTGGCGTATTTGCCTCCTTCCTGCAGAACAAACTTACAGGATATGAAGGTGCTGATATCTTCACTGGTGCTATTAGCGGACAAGGTTTGAGTGGCGCATTTGCACAAAAGATAGCTAATGGTCAGCCCCTGAATTCTTTCTGGATGGCACGTTACAAAGGCTTGGACAAAGATGGTAATGCGGAGTTTGAAGGTGGCGATCCCAACGTAACGACAAACCGTCATTTTGTTGGAAGTCCCAACCCCAAGACCCTGCTGGGCATAAGCACTACCTTGACTGTTAGTCGTTTCAGTCTTACTGCAAACATGAACGGCGCCTTTGGTCAAATGGTTTACAACAACACTACCCAAGCTGCCCTTGCTATTGGTAATATCATCGGTAACAAAAACATAGCGAAATCGGTATACAACCCCAATCAGTTGGAGAACAAAGCTGCCAGCCAGCCGGTATCAACTCGCTACTTAGAAAAAGGCGACTACATGAAAATGGCAAACTTGACATTTGCGTATGGTGTTGGTAAAATTTCAAACACATTCCGGAATGCAAGTGTATTCGTAACTGGCCAGAACCTGTTTATCATAACTAAATACACAGGCTTCGATCCAGAAGTGAATACGCCAAAGCCATTGAATGATGTTCCTTCATTTGGTATTGAGTATACACCATACCCTCCGGCAAGGACTTTCACACTGGGAATCAACCTTTCACTTTAATTCAAATTCCTTAGTATATGAAAAGGATGAAAATAGCCTTAACTGTAGCCGGTTGTGTCGCCATGCTCACCGGATGTACAAAATTAAACGAGAGTTTGAATGGCTCCGTTTCTGAAGCTGAATTCTATGCGTCGCAAGACATCCCCAGCTTGTTGAAGGGATGTTATACCGCCTTCCGCGGTCCTTACGAAGACCAAACGGGTGTTTGGTGTTTGCAGGATATGTCGAGCGATGACGCCATCGGACCCACCCGTGGTGGTGACTGGGACGACAACGGTGTATGGAGGGTACTTCACCAGCAAACCTGGTTGCCTGATAACGCGCGCATCCAGGATAATTTCAGCAACCTGTTGCAGATTGTGTTCCGTACCACGGATATTCAGAAATTTGATATTTCTGATTCGGTAAGAGCGCAAGCCCTCTTCCTTCGTGCCTATGCAACCTTTAGCACGTTGGACTTGTATGGTAAAGTTCCTTTCCGTCAGGTAGGTACTGATCCGCTGCTGGATCCAGAGATACTCGATGCAGATGCGGCAACCGCTCAAATCTTAACCGATTTGAATGCTGCTGTACCAAACTTGGGCGAAGGTCCAGCCTATATGGCAAACAAATGGGCAGCAAAAGCTTTGATGGCCAAATTGTATCTTAACAAAGGCACATTCAAAGACAGAACCAACCCCACTTTCGATGCGGCTGATATGGCGCAGGTGATTTCTCTTTGTGACGAGATCATCGCTTCTGGCAAATTTGCCCTTGAAAGCGATTATTTCAAGGCCTTTACGCCTACTAACTCACAAACCAGTAAGGAGTTGATCTTCTCCCTGGAAAACACCAACGCTGAAGCGGGTAACGTTCGTTTCCATTGGTTCTGCGGTACGCACTACAACCAGAATCCAAGCGGTTGGAATGGTTTCGCTACTTTGGCCAGCTTTTATGACAAGTTTGAAACTGCTGACCAGCGTCGTGGTGTAGCATATGGTGATTTCACTACCAACACAGGTATGCGTGTAGGTTTCCTCCAGGGCCAACAATATGGTAAAGGTGGTGTTGCATTGAAAGACCGCAGCGGCAATCCATTGATCTTCACTGCTAGTGTCGATAACATCGTTACTGGATCAGTGGTAGAAACTGCAGGTATCCGCGTGGTTAAATATGTGCCTGACATGAAGGCCGATTGGTCTGGTAGCCAGGACAATGCCAACAACGACTACGTAATGTTGCGTTATGCCGACGTATTGCTGATGAAGGCCGAAGCGCTGCTGCGTACTGGTAATGCAGCCGATGCACTGATCATTGTAAACCAAATTCGCGCTATTCGCGGTGCTACTGCTTTCACTTCCCTCAATCTCGACAACCTGCTCGATGAGCGTGGTCGTGAACTGTACTGGGAAAGCTGGAGAAGAAATGACCTGATCCGTTTCGGTCACTTCCTCGATGCCGTTGGTACTACGCGTCCGTCTAAATCAGATAACAAATACCTGTTGTTCCCCATTCCGGCCAACGCACTCGCGGCAAACCCGGCACTGGGTCAGAACCCCGGCTATTAATCTGCTTTGCATTTAATTTAAATAAAGAGAGACTGTCTTTTGCTAAAGACAGTCTCTTTTTTTAGCTTGAGCCCCGTATGAATCGGTTTTTTACTGTTTTTTGCTCGATTGCCCTGCTTGCTTCCTGTACACACCCGGAAAACAAAAACACCCGGTTTGGTCTGATGGAAAACACGGGTATCAACTTCGCCAACAAAACGGAGAATACCACCGAGTTCAATATTTTCAGTTACCGAAATTTTTACAACGGCGCCGGCTGTGCCATCGGCGATATCAACAACGACGGATTGGCCGATGTTTACTTCACGGCCAATATGGGTAGTAATAAACTCTATCTTAACAAAGGCGATTTCAAATTCGAAGACATTACAGATAAAGCCGGCGTAGCCGACGCCGACACCTGGAGCACTGGCGTGGTTATGGTCGATATCAACCACGACGGCTGGCTGGATATCTTCGTGTGCAATGCCGGTTATGTCAAGGGCCGCGAACCGGTTTGCAACATGTTCATCAATAACCACGATGGCAGTTTTACCGACCAGGCCGAAGCCCTGGGCCTCACTAATAAAGGTGGCTATACCACGCACGCGGCTTTCTTTGATTTCGACCTCGATGGCGACCTCGACTGCTATATCCTCAACAACAGTTTCATCCCCGTTAGCACCCTTAATTACGCCAATAAACGAAACCTCCGCGCCAAAGACTGGCCCGTTGCTGATTTTCTAAAAGGTGGTGGTGATAAAATGATGCGGAACGACAACGGCCATTTCACCGATATCAGCGAAGAAGCCAATATATATGGTAGCCTGATCGGTTTTGGCCTGGGTGTAACCGTGGGTGACGTGAACGGTGATCGCTATCCCGATATTTATGTATCAAACGATTTCTTCGAGCGCGATTACCTCTATATCAACCAACGCAACGGCAGCTTTAAAGAAGAACTTGAAAACCATATGGAACATATCAGCCACTCGTCGATGGGCGCCGATATGGCCGACATTAACAACGATGGTCAGCCGGATGTATTTGTCACCGAAATGCTGCCCGACGATGAAACGCGACTGAAAACAACCACTTCGTTTGAGAACATAGATGTACAACGTCTCAAACAAAAATCGGGCTTCTACAACCAGTTCATGCAGAACACCCTGCAAGTGAACAACGGCAACGGCAAGTTCATGGAGACGGCTTTTTACAGCGGCGTGGCGGCTTCTGACTGGAGTTGGGGCGGACTTATTTTTGACGGCGACAACGATGGCAATGCCGATATTTTTGTTTGCAATGGCATTTACCAGGATGTGACCGACCAGGATTTCATCGAGTTTTTTGCGAACGATATCATCCAGAAAATGGTGATGACGGGCAAGCGGGAAGAAGTGGATGAGATCATCAGTAAAATGCCTTCGCGACCCATCTCGAATAAGATGTTCCATAACAACGGACAACTTTCATTCACCGATAAGGCGGCCGACTGGGGACTGAATAAACCTTCTTTCTCCAACGGTGCTGCTTATGGCGATCTCGACAACGACGGTGACCTCGACTTGATCGTTAACAATGTCAACCAGCCGGCCTTTGTGTATCGCAACAATACCCGACAAAAAGATTCATCTCACTATATCGGCTTTAAACTGACGGGAAGTGGCGAGAATACATTCGCCGTTGGATCGCTGATAAAACTTTTTACGGGCGATAAAATACTGATGCGCGAGTTGATCCCGACCCGGGGTTTTCAATCTTCGGTCGACTATAAGATGATTATGGGACTGGGCAAATGGCAACCCGATTCGGTGCAGATCATCTGGCCAAATCGTACCATCGATGTGCTGATCAAACCGGCCGTGGATTCGGTTTACCAACTCAGGCAATCATCCGCCGCCAGGCCCTATACCATGCCTGCACCAACAACCTCGCCGTATTACCAGGCGGTGGAACCCAACCTGTTTGATAAACACCAGGAAGACGACTATATCGATTTTTATTACGAAAGAAATATTCCCTACCTGATTTCGCGCGAGGGACCGAAAATAGCCAAGGCCGATGTGAACGGCGATGGATTAGAAGATGTTTACATCGGTGGTTCGGTGAACCAGCCCCGTGTTCTTTACTTGCAAACAGCCAAAGGCTTCGTCAAAACAGAACCACCTGCCATGAATGCCATGCGCGGCACGGAAGATGTGGCTGTGTTGTTTTTTGATGCTGATCGCGACAATGATCCTGATCTCTACATCGGTGCCGCCGGCAATTTTGATCAACAAGGTGCTGCTTTGCAACATCGACTCTTTATCAACGATGGCAAGGGCAATTTTACGCTGAAGAAAGATGCTTTTCCGCCAAACCTGGTAAATATTTCGGTGGCTATTGCCGATGACATTGATGGCGATGGTGATCTTGATTTGTTTATCGGCGCGAGATCCAAACCGAAACTATTTGGTGAATCGCCTGCCAGTGCCATTTTTATCAACGATGGCAAAGGCGTGTTCACCAACCAAACAACAAGCTGGTGCCCGGCATTGTCCGCCGCCGGTATGATCACCGCTGCTGAATGGGCTGATATGGATGGCGATGGCAAGAAAGACCTGGTGCTAGCAGGTGAATGGATGGGCCCGACTATTTTCGTTCGAAAAGGAAATAGTTTCAACGCCTGGCAAACGAATTTGGCAGACCACGACGGTTGGTGGCAATCGATGGCGGTGGCCGACCTCGACAAAGATGGTCGCAATGATTTGCTGCTCGGCAATATCGGCATGAACTTTTATTTAAAACCCGACCAGGCCGATCCGGTCAAACTTTGGATGGGTGATTTTGACCAGAACGGTGAATCAGAAAAAATCCTCACCCGCACGGTGGGTGGTAAAGACATGCCCGTGTTCATGAAACGCGAGCTCACCGATCAACTGCCCGGATTGAAAAAACAAAACCTGCGCCACGAACAATACGCCACCAAATCAATCCAGGAATTGTTTCCAGCAGATGTATTGAAGAAAGCCGTTGTGAGAGAATTCAATGGTGGCGCTTCCTTGTTTGCGCGAAACAAAGGCAATGGTCAATTTGAACTGGAAGAACTGCCTTACCAGGTACAATTATCCTCTGTCAACGCCATCTGTGTATTACCGACCGATGGAAAAATAGCAACCATTGTTATGGCAGGAAATTGCTTTAACCTGCAACCGCAGTTTTGTCGGCTCGACGCCAGCTTTGGTCACTTGCTGCAATATGAAACCGGTAAAGGATTCACCTATATTAGCAATAAGCAATCGGGTATTCAGTTAACCGGTATGGTGCGGGATATCAAACCCCTGCGATTCAAGGGCGATAATATGTTGCTGTTTACGCAAAACAACGATTATCCCGTTTTATACAATGCAGTCAATAACAAACCAAAGCCATGAGGAATTGTTGGTTATTGCTGTTGGTATTGTTGGCTGCCTGTAAAGAGGCCAAAAAAAAGCAAACTGTTTTCACGCCGCTCAGCGCTGATTCAACCGGCTTGCAATTTGTAAATGTGTTGACTTCTACCCGCGACTTCAACCTGTTTCGTTACATGTATTTCTACAATGGGGCAGGGGTGGGGGCTGGCGATTTCAACAACGATGGAAAGGTTGATCTTTTTTTTGCCAGCAACCAGCATCGCAATCGTCTCTACCTCAACGAGGGCGATATGCGGTTTAAAGAGGTGACCGAGCAGGCAGGTATTCCGGCAGACAGCAGTTGGTCGACCGGTGTATCGGTGGCCGATATAAACGACGATGGCTTGCTGGATATTTATGTATGCCGCGTGGGGCAGTACGAAGTGTTAAAAGGAAAAAACCAATTGCTGCTTTGCACGGGTATTAAAAATGGCGTTCCGCAATACCGCGATGCAGCCGCTGAATGGGGTGTTGATTTCTCGGGCTTTTCAACGCAGGCCGCTTTTTTTGACGCAGACCTCGATGGTGATCTTGATATGTACCTGCTCAACCATTCGGTACACCACAATGGTACTTTTGGTGAACGTAAATTATTTGCCAACACCTATCACCCTTTGTCGGGCGATCGGTTTTTCAGGAACGACGGTGGCCATTTTACCGATGCTACGAAAGAATCAGGCATCAACAGTTCGGTGATTGGTTATGGGTTGGGGATCGCTATTGCAGACATCAATCTCGATGGTTATCCCGATATCTATATTGGCAATGATTTTCACGAAAACGATTATTTGTATATCAACCAGGGCAATGGCAAGTTTAAAGAAGAGCTGACCGATCGCGTTATGCACACGTCGCAGTTTTCCATGGGCGTGGATGTGGCCGATGTCAACAATGATATGCAGCCGGAAATTATTTCGGTGGATATGCTGCCCGAAGACCCCTATATCCTGAAACGTTCACTGGGTGAAGATGAATACAATCTGTTCAACACCAAGATTGGTTACGGGTACAATTACCAATATACCCGCAACAACCTGCAATACAATCGCGGCAACGGTATGTTCAGTGAAGTGGGACTGTATGCCGGCGTTTCTGCCACCGACTGGTCGTGGTCGCCGCTTTGGTTGGATTTTGACAACGATGGGTTGAAAGACTTGTTCGTATCCAATGGCATTCCGAAACGCATGAATGATATGGACTTCGTGAATTTTGTGTCGAACGACGAAGTGCAGGCGCAGATCAAACAGAATAACCTGGGTGAAAAAGAACTGGCTTTGTCGGAACAATTCCCCGAAATCAAATTGCCCAATAAATTTTTTAGAAACAAAGGCGACCTGAAGTTTGATGATATCACCACTTCCTTAAACGATGCACCGTTGACTTTTTCGAATGGCGCGGTGTATGCCGACTTCGACAACGACGGCGATCTTGATATTGTGGTAAATAATATTGGTGATCCGGCTTTGCTTTATCGAAATGAAGCGGGTGCCGCGAAAAAAGCGTTTAGTCTGCAGCTTACCGGTGGTACTGGTAATCGACATGCGATCGGTGCTACCTTGTTTGTATTTGACAAAGGCGGTGCCATTCGAACCTATGAAAAATCGGCGGTGCATGGTTTTCAATCATCAGCAGAAACGCCGCTGCTGGTGGCCTGGGGACAACAGCTGCCCGATTCGATGGTATTGGTATGGCCGGATAATTCTTATACCCGGGTGCCGGTAGACAGTACGAAAAAAACGATCGCCGTCAGCTATACCACCGGGTTGCCGAAGCTCGATAAGCGAACATTGCTGCCGAACCCCGATGCGGGCTTGCCATTGATGAAAGATATTACGGCGGCGCAGGGTATCGCATTCAAACAGGAAGAGGACCCATTTGGGGAATTTGATCGTGAACAGTTGTTGCCGCACAAATTGTCGACCGAAGGCCCTGCAATGGCCATCGGCGACATCAACAACGATGGGCGCGAAGATTTTTTTATCGGCTCGGCACGCAATAAAAAAAGCGCGGTATTTGTGCAACAGGCCAATGGCCGGTTTTCGATTTCGCCGCAGCCAGCACTGGCGGCCGACAGTAGTTATGAGGATGTGGATGCCCAATGGGTCGACCTGAACAAAGATGGCTTCAACGACCTGGTGGTGGCTTCGGGCGGCAATGAATTTTACGGCAAGAAACCGCAGCGCCAATCACGTATCTATCTCAATAATGCGAATGGGCAGTTGCAGCGAATTGCCTCGGTGCTGGATACCATTTATATGACAGCAGGCGCGTTGGCGATTGCTGATATCAATGGCGATGGGGCGCCAGATATTTTTCTGGGCGCACGTTGCAATGTGTATGACTATGGAAGCATGCCTGCTTCTTATTTGTTGCTCAACGACGGCAAGGGTGGTTTTAATGATGTTACAAAAACCTTGGCCCCGGCTCTGTCGACAGTAGGAATGGTAACCAATGCAAGTTGGACCGACCTCGACAAAGATGGTGACCTGGATCTTTTGCTGGCGCTGGAATGGGGCGCCGTGACCTTGCTGGAAAACAAGAAGGGCCAATTCAGTGTGCGCGCGTTAAGTAAAGAAAAAGGTTGGTGGAACCTCGCGAAAGCGATTGATGTTGATGGGGATGGCGACCTTGATATTGTGGCTGGCAATACGGGCGAAAATTTTCGCCTGAAACCAACAGAGAATGAACCGGTACGACTTTACTACAATGATTTTGACGGCAACGGTCGCAAAGAACAAATTGTTACCTACTATATTCAGCAACAGGAAAAGCCATTCGCCAATAAAATGGAATTGGAGCGACAGTTACCGTATTTAAAAAAGCGGTTCTTGTATGCGGCTGATTTTGCCAAATCGAGCTTGCTCGAGCTATTAGGGAAGGACAAATTGGAAACATCGCAGGTGCTGACAGTGAATTATTTCAGCAATGCGGTCTTGATCAATGATGGCAAGGGGAATTTCAGTACCCAGGCACTGCCCTGGCAATTGCAGCTATCGCCGGTGAAAACGGCTGTGCCCTGCGATTACAATGCCGACGGCAAATCAGATTTGTTGTTATTTGGCAATTACTACGACAACAATATACAAATGGGGCGCAACGATGCTGATTTCGGCAGTCTGTTGTTAGGCACCGCCGGCGGTGGTTTTGCCGTGCACAACCTGCCGGGACTGGTTGTGAAGGGCCAGGTGCGACATGCTTTGCCGATTGGCATCGCCGCTAAGCCATCATTCACCGCATTGTTGCTGGCGAAAAACAATGATAGTTTGCAATTGGTTAGTCTACCGGGTAATACACCATCATATCGATGATATCGCCCTGTTCATAATCGGTTCGGTCGTCGGAAAATTTCCCATATGCGATGGCCATATTGGTCAGCTTGTGGTCGCGGGCGTATTGATCGAGCGACTGAAAAGCCTGCGGTAGGTCAGCATACCGGCCCTTAAAAGGTGCTTCCAACAGTTTCTTGCCATAGGGCATGGTTCGATACGTAATCTTGCCGTTCAGTGGAAGATTAATGTATTGTTGAATGGCCAGCCCCGCAGAAACCCGGATGCTATCGCCGCTCAATATTTTGATGTTGATGATTTTTGCACCATTCTTGTCAATCTTATTGGCGTCAGCAAAATTAACCAGGTCTTTATACAGCGACTGTACAGTTGTTTTCACCTCGGCCCAGCTCGTTGTTTTTTGGGTAAAAAGATAGGCAGAATCGGTTACGTCTTTGTGTCGAATCTCCAAGCCATATAAACGAACCGTATTGCTGGCATAGGTGGCGAGCGACTGTAAACTTGTTTCCGCCAGGTCAATCAGTTTGTTGCGACCATTAAAATTGCCAAGCCAGTTTTTTTTATAGGTCATGGTCACTTTCGTTTGGTCGATATAATTCGAATCAAGCGTGGTGTGGTAAAAGAAAGCAGCTTCCTGGTTTTTTTCGGTAAGCAACAAGGTGGCCGAGATGGTATTCTTATTGCGGAGCGACAATTGCAAATCGCCGTTGGTCAGTTGCCATTGTTTGTCTGACTGGTGCGAGGTATCGGTATTGGCATCCGTAAAGGGCTGGTACCATTTTTTGATATAGGTCGGATCGGCGAGCAGATGCACAGCGCGCTCAACCGGTAAGGGGATGGAGATGGCGCTGGTTTTTGTAACCGGATAATACAAAACGACGCCAACAACCAGGGCCAGGGGGAGGAAAAACAGCAGGATTCTTTTCAATGACATTTGTAAAATTATGGATAGTTCCGAAGATTGTAATATAACATGCCAACTACTAGCTAATACATTAAAACTTCGTGTTTTTCTTCTGGACTAACCAAGAATTTGATTTCCCCTTGATATCGATATAAGCATGAAATTACATTCAATATTACAATAAGCACAGCACGCAAATTTGAAATACCCAAATCTGTTAGTCCATCCGTATTTGTTTGTCAGTGTGTTCCAGAAGTCGGCTTTATTGAAATAATTTCAACGTCGGAGGTGTTGTCTAGCAGAACTCCGTCCTTATAACGAAAAGCATATTGTATTGTGCCATTGACAAAACTAGCATCTAATATTAAATCTTTTTTGTGCCATTCAATCAAATCACCTTCTCTTGATTTGAAATTATTGTTAATCTCGTCAGAGTGTCGATAAAAACGGATTGAATATTCTTGTAGAATAGAAGAATCAATAAACTTATTCTTGGCGTAATCAACCAACGAGTTTACTTGCGAGGAGTCATTGTTGAATCCGTCCACCCAAAAATAGACGACCTTGATTTTAGTTGTACCTTCGGGAATATACGTATAGTACGGGTGTAGGGGTTTGATTTCAAGTTTCTTACGTTGTATATTTGAGTCGCATCCGTATATGAGAATCAGTGCTATCAAGTAAAATGAAATTGTTTGCATAAAAGAGTTACTTTATATTGCCACTTATCTCTATTGTAGCAGAAACCTTAGTTTGAAAAACTTTATAGCCTCTTTGGTTCTGTAATATCCACCAAGCATAAAGACCAGTCTTATAAGGTGCGAATTTACCGCTAAATTGAGTGACGTCATCACGAGACAGACCGAAATCGTCGTATAGATTTATATTTATTTCGGCATAAAATCTTCCCTTTTGATTGATTGAGAAATTTTCTAAATACAATTCCATCTTTTGAACTCCGTGAATTGTAATTCCAAGTCCTGAAAACTTTTCGTCGAATAAAGGGCGGTCTAGTGCTAAGGTAAATTTACTCGCATCCCCTCCTTGTTGTTGTAAGCGAGCATGAAACTGTTTACCAATCTCGTTTGCAAAGCCTTTGAATAAACTGCTTTCGATTACCGCGTCAGTTAGATTGACATTCTCATATACGCCGCCTTTGTTTTCTTTAAATCGGCTTACCATTTGCCAGGCAGCTACCTGTCCACTTCGACTTCCGCCGGAAGAGTAAAAGCTGAACATTCGGTACATCCAATCAAATAACTCGGTATTTGACATAGCCTCAGCGCTTTTAGGGACTGTATTGCCTCTTTCAGCACCGAAGCCACTTTTTGAGTCATCACCTTCGTTGACTTTTCCTACGCTTAACAGGAGCCTTTTTTCAAAACCTGATATTGCTTTCTTGTTTTCTTCGTCCTCGTCGAACATTCCATTCATATAGTTCCAAGCTTCGGAACCTTCTGCCCATAATCCATTAGGGTCAATAAATCTTAATGGGTTATTTGCGGTGTAATTATAGCTACTTAATTCATGGATTGTTTCTGCCATCGGATCTACCACATGCCACCTGCCGATTTGCGGGTCGTACATCCGGGCGCCATAGTCGTACCAGTCGAGGCCGGCACCATCGTTGAATTCTTTCTCTTGTTTTTCCTTGCCGTTGTACTCAAACTTGTTGTCTAAGCGGCCCATGGCTCGGGAGCTAATTCCTGCCATGGTAAGTCCGAACGGATAATAATCTACATCCTCCTTTAGCCATGCCGGTCATTTCGCTGGAACCCCGACGCAAGCCTTCTCAAAGAACTGCTAATACCTCCCCCAAAATAGCCCTTCTTTTTTCAATTGAGCCCTCCTGGCCAGAAAAGTTTTTTCTATTCCCTGCGGGGCTTCAGTTGAAAGAAAAAAAGAGGTGCGGGAGGTAAAAGCGGCTGGCGGACGGTGGATAAGCGGGTTTGCTGCCCGGTCATGGCCTGTTGCCGGTGGGTATTGTTGCTGCTGATGGGTATTCTACTGTTTGGGCTTATCCGCCGGCCGGCAGCCGCCAGCCAAAGCCGTTACTACTGCCTGGATTTTTACTACCGCTGATCGGCTGCGGCAGCGTGTTCTGTTACCATTCCTGCTGACGGTTTCACTCGGAAGTGTTGAGTAGTATTCCTGCTGACCGTGGCTATAACCTGCCGCTGATCAGGGTTCCGGCGCCCCCATGCGCCATGGCCCCGCCGCTGCCGGGCCGGGAGTGCGGAGCGCAGCGGAGCACGAAGGCACGGCTAAGGCCCCTGGCGCCTTATTACCCGCCGGAGCGAAGCGGAGGCAGTACTACAGACAAAGGGCGGCGGGGCCGCGCAGGGGGCGCACAACAAAGAGGTGGAGGCCCCGCAGACAGGCAGGTGCAGGGCGGCAAGTCGTTACTTTTCGTTTTGGGGTTACATTCCGCCCTGCTGCTGCCTGGATGCAGAGGGGCCGGGGTGCCGGGCGACCGGTGAGCTGCAAGCGCTGTGACAGCCTGCGCAGCGAAGCGGAGCACCCGTAGCGCAGCGGAGGGCGGTGCAGGGGCTGCCGCGCTAAAATTATCCGCGCTAAAGATGCCGCGGCAGCGCCTGCGCCGGGCTGGCGCTCGCTTGCCGAACCGGTTGCAACGGCACACCTTTTTTCCTGATTCCTTGGCTGCAGAGCGCAGCGGCGCAGCCATCTAAATTGACCCCGCGGCGGCAGCCGCACTTTATTTTTATTGGAAGCGGTGAAGGGCGAAGATTATTTCAAAGGATGATGCGTCTTTAACTCGTTCTGTAGATCATCCAGGTTACCCGTCTGATACCGCTCCGTACTGCTTACATATTTGTGTCCCGCCATGTATTGCACTTCGCGCAGGGAGTGTCGTTTGAGCCAGTGGGTGAGTATGCTCGATCTGATCTGCCGGGCATTGATGATGTTCGGGTTTAACTGCTTCAGTTGTTTCAGCATCCACTGCACCTGGTTAGAGATGTTTTGCGGGCTTTTAACACCCTTCTTTTGCTGGGTGAACAAAGACCCTTCCCGGAACTTATTCGCGGCTACATAAGCTTGTAATAGCGGGATTTGTACGGCCTGCAGGGGTAGCCAGCGTTCACCCGTGCGTTTGGTTCCCTTGACCAGGATCCGGCCTTCACTTAATTTGATGTGTTTTGCTTCCAGCCGGATCAGTTCTTCGGTGACCAGCCCCTGGTAAATGAGTAACCCCAGCATTGCTTTTTTGCCATCATCGACATGCAGTTGAAGGTTATACTGCCGGTAGAGTTCATCGAGGGTGTCGGGGGATAAGGTATTGACCGGCAGTTTTCTAACCAGTCCCTGGATGAACACCCCTGCCGCCGGGTTGTCGCTGCGCTGTTGTTCAGTGATCAGGTAACAGCAGTACTGCCGGATCATGTTCAGGATACTATGCACGGTGCGTTTGGTGATGCCGGCCTCCTGGCAGTGCTGCATATACGCTAGCAGGTCGTTGTACGTGAAGGTTTGCGGTTCCAGGTTTTCCCTCTCCAGCCAGGCGGTAAATTTTTTGATGTACTGCCCGTAGGTGTGCACCGTGGCCGAACTCAGTTTTTTTGCTTCCAGGTAGGTCTTGAAGGTGGCTCGTGTAGTGGCTCGTGTCATGGATGGTCGTTTGTAAGGTGGGTGTAGATTTGGGTACTGTCCAGGTCGGCGTGGCCCAGGAACTGCTGTATGCGTTCCAGGGTCATACCGGATTGTAAGAGGTGCGTAGCAATCGAGTGACGCAGCGTATGGGTGCCGACTTTCTTTTTGATCTTCGCTCGCTTTGCAAGGGCTTTGATCCGTATGTACAGACTTTGCCGCTGCATCGGCCGGCCCTTGTTGGCATCGATAAAAAATGCATCGGTGCGGGTGTCCTGCAAGAGTTGCGGCCGGGCCCAGTCGAGGTAAAACTGTATCGCGGCATAGGTTTTCTCCGCCATCGGCACCAGCCTTTCCTTGCTGCGTTTGCCCTTGCGCACGTGCAGGAGTTTTCTCTCATGCAGGATATCCTTCAGTGCCAGGCTCGCCCCTTCGTTCAATCTGAGTCCACACCCGTAGAACACCGCCAGCATCGCCCGGTCACGAACGCCTAAAACACTATCGGATATGGCCTCATACAGGGCGGTGATTTCGGGTTGAGAGAGGTGCGCAGGTTTCGCTTTGTCTTCCGGTTCTCTCTCCAGCGCAAAACCCACCGGCGATTTACCCGTCTGGCGCAGGTATTTACTGAACAGCTTTAAGGCCTGGATTTGCTTATTGATGTGTGCGCCACTCAGGGGTTTACCCGTGCGTTTGCCGGTGGTTGCTTTCAGGTGCTGGATATACGCGCTGGCGTCCGTGGCCGTGAGCTGTTCCACACTCGTTTTGCTCTCAGCGAGTAAGTGGTGGATGAAGTGTTGCACCGCTTGCGTGATCACCGGGATGCTTAAGGGTGAGTAGTTCAGTAACGTTAACCAGTCCATAAAACCTTGTAACAATAGTGTCCATGCACTGCCTTTGTGCAGTGTGCTGTTTTGCTCCATATACTTTGATTGAAGAAGGAGGAAGAAAAGTTTCTTAATAGTCTTTTTCCGTGTCGTTACTGTCGCAGTAGCCAAAAGCCGCTACCAGACTGGGTTTTACTACGACACTACCCTTACTGTCGCAGGACTGTCGCCGGTGTCGCAGTAGCCGGCCATCTTTTTAACTGTTCCAGGATCGCTTCCAGGTGCGTGTCAATGGCCGTTTTCAGCTGGCTGTATTCGCGCTCATCGGTAACAGCATACTCAACCCCTTTGCGGTGTTTGAAGCCACTCACGGCCCGGATAAGCCCGTATTGGTGCAACTCCCGGATATACCGCTGGATCGTTCGCGGCTCGAGCCTGAAGGCCTTCCGGATGGCCTGTGCCGTAAAGCTGGCCTGGTTGCTTTCGGTGAGCTGCGCCTTCAGGCGCTCAAAAAACACGCGCGTCGCCTGCGTCAGTTCATCGCTCTTGCTGAACAGCACGTCTTTGAGCAGGGCGAAGGCTTGCTCGATATCGGGGAGGGTGGTCTCGATATACAGCTGGCCACTCGCGTCCCGCTTTACTTCCCGCTGGTACTGGTGATAGAACGTCACCGCTTCGATAAAACCCAAGAGCAGGGTCATGGTGCGTCTCGGCTTAAACACGGGTTCGGGCAACTGGATGTATTTGGCAAAAGGATTGACGATGGCGATGGGGCGCAACAGGCGCTGTATCGATTGAAACAGTTCCTTGTAGCGCTGCTCCCGGTCGCGGTTGACCTCGCCCGCGGCAAGTCTCGTTTGGTAGTCATTGATCTTTTTGTCCTGCGCTTTACTGGTGTCGGTATACAGTAACAAACAGCGATTCGCATTGTCCTCGTACAACTTCTCTTTGGTGGTGCAGCCACTCACCGATACCGGGCCTTCTACGGTGAGCGTAATGGTCTTCAGGTTCCCCTTGTTGTCTTTGAGCGTAACGGTCTTGCTGATGCGCCGCTTGGTCTGCAGCTCCCGCAAGGGATAGAACACGCCCTGGGCCCCGTCCAGGTCTTCGATCAGTAGTAACTTATGTTTCAGTTCCTCCTGTTTGAAGTAATACAGTGCGTTTTCGGTCACCTGCGTGATCTCGATCTTGTCTTCAGTGGGGACCAGCGCACTGATCTTTTCCTGTAGGTAGGTCTTGCCCGAGCCACTGGCCCCCAGGAACATCACGTGCAGCGGGATCGGTTGCTTACGCGTGCAGTACACCAGGTAGGCAGTCAGCGCGTTGGTGGTTTCACCGACCAAGCCGCTGGCCGCGATCAGCTGGCTCGTGCGACCTAACAGGTTCGAGTGCTGCAGTTCGGTGAGGGCCGCTTGTCGTTGTGCCGGGGTCATTTCCGGCGCAGTGGCTTTTTTCGGTTGTAGCGCCTCGATGCGCTCGAGCCGGTAATGTTCCAGCGCCGTGGTAAGGCCCGTGATGGTATCGGTGGTGTTTCTTACCGGCAAGTCCAGGCTGTCGGTTAACAGCGTAATCAGTTGCTCCCGTTGGGCATGGTGGTACAAGTCCAGGCTGTGCCATACGGGTGAGCCTGGTCGCTGCTCGTGCAGCAGCTTGAGCGTCACCCGTAATCTGTCCAATCCGGTGATCCTGATGCCACCCAGTACCTCGATACGCAACGCTCCATCGGTATAGACCAATAACTCGGCGTTGGTGGTCGAGAGTTTGGAAGCGCGTAGGGGTGTTTCAGGAAACGCGTTTTCGGTGGCTGCCGGTGTTTCAGGCAGCGCGCTTTCAGTTGCAATGGCGGTTGTTGTTCCAACTGGCGGGGATGTCTCAGCAAAGGGTAGGACTTCAGGAGCTGCCGGATTTTTCTCTTTCAATTGAAACAAAAAAGCAGGTGTTGTTTCGCTCGCGTCAGCAGCAGCGGCGTGGCTACCAACAGCAACGGTTATTCGCTGTTCGATCAGGTCGGTAAGGCATTTTGGATCATCGTGCGTTTGCAATACACTGTTCACGTCTTCGCCCTCCGGTAAGCATACCTGGGTGAGGAGGATTGCAGGGAGCAGTTGTTGCAACGTGCGACCGTGTTTTTCGGTGGCCCTTCTGCCGGCAGGATCGGCGTCGAGCAGGAAGATGATTTCGGCGAGGTTCGCAAGACTTTGTATCGCCAATAGATGCTCGCCGATTAAGCCATTCGTTCCATACAAGGCCAGCACACTGTAGTTCTCGGTGATGGATGCCTGTTGCAACAGGCTCGCGGCATCGATCACGCTTTCCGTCAGGATCAGTTTTGTCGTGGCTTTGTTCGGATGCCCCGGATACAGGCCCATTCGGTTGGTCAGGTAGAAGTGTTTGCCGGTTTCAGTGTCGGTAATGCTCCTGCCGTAGAAGCTCACGATCTTGTTGTCAGGGCTTTTCAGCGGGAATACAATACAATCCTTCGCCCACACCGTGTAACCACCGGCTGGTCTTGGTTTTAACAGCCCGATATTAACCATGCTCGCTACCAGGTGATGATTCTTGCTTTCCGTATGCAGGCCGCCGCTGTTATAAGCCACTTCCAGCTTCGTATAATCCAGACTCCTGCTTTGCAGGTAGTCCAGTGCCCGTTTGGCCGATCGCAACCCGCGCTGGTAATAACTGAACACTTTGCCCAGTACCGCTTCTCTGGCCAGCAGCTCGGTATCGATGGTTAGTTTGGCCGTAGGTGGTTGATCGGTGGTCGTGCCGGTGGTATGGTTCACCAGTTCAGTGGCTTTTACCAGCGCTTCGTGTTTGGTGAAGTTTTCTTTGAGTTGAATAAACTGGATCACGTCCCCCGTACCCGCTTTGCAATTACTGCTAAAGCAGCACCAGGTATTGGTTGCAGGATAAATCTGCATGCTCGGTGTATTGTCCACATGGAAGGGACAATGCAGCCGCTGGTTACGGTCTGGCTGCAGGCCGTAGTAATGTAATACCGCGCCGATCGAGAGCTGCGCTTTAATCTCTTTTAACTCCATTGAAAAATATTTCTTGACTACATATCTGTTGCAAACCTAACAGATAAATCTTATCAAATCAAAACTTTTATGCCTTTGTTACGCTACTTATGTTGCGTAAATTCGCAGAATAGCCTTTTTAACTGTATTATTTCATACATATATGAAGTCAACTACATTCGGCAAACGCCTCGGAGAAGTGAGAAAAAACAAGAAAATGAGCCAGGACGAACTCGCCAAAAAACTGGCCGTCCACGGCGCTGTAATAGGAAGGTATGAACGCGATGAAGTAAAGCCTTCTATTGAAGTGGCTGCCGCGGTCGCCGAAGCGCTAGAGGTATCCCTTGATTACCTGGTAGGCAACACCGACCTGCTGTTGGAAAAAAATGTGGTGAATAAGATTATAGATATCCAGCGGCTCAATACCGAAGACAAGGCGCATGTTTTCGCACTGCTCGACGCCTTTCTGCAATCGCACAAGGCAAAAAAGGTATTTGCCTCCTAAAACCAACGAACGCCAAAAAACAACCCCATGGAACAACTGGTCTTACACATCAAAAACAAAAGCAAGCTGGCCTTCATCAAAGAACTCTTGCAGGCTTTCGATTACGTGGAAGTGCTGGAACCCGCCGATCTTTCTGCAAAAGAAAAAAAATGGCTGGAAAGGTTGGAAGAAGCAGTTCGGCAGGTCAACCAGCATAAGGACGGCAAAGCCAATCTGAAGTCGGCCAAAGCCCTGCTCGATGAACTATAGTGTACTGGCTACCGCCTTCTTTGAGCGGGAGCTCAAGGTCCTGGCCAAAAAGCACCGCTCCCTCAAAAAAGACCTGGCGGCCCTGGTTGAACAATTGGAACAACAGCCCACCACCGGTACCGATCTCGGCAACAACTGCTACAAGATTCGCCTGGCCATCACCTCCAAAGGAAAAGGAAAATCTGGCGGCGCGCGCATCATCACCCACGTCCAAGTCACCAACACCACCGTCTACCTGCTCGCCATCTACGACAAAAGCGACCTCGATAACATCTCCGACAACACCATCAATGAAAGATTGAAAAAATTGATGTAAGCAAATTGATTCTGCTTAACTATTTATCGTGCCACAATGTGACCTTGCCTACCCGCAATCAATTAGAACAATACTCCTACATTTTTTTCTCTGCCTGCCAATACCCAATTGAAAAACTTTCAGCTAAGCTGGATTTATCTTTTTTTAAATTACTCATTACGAAGAGATGAAAGCAAATACTTTCCTTCTCTTTTCTGGTTTAATTCTCAGCAAATTTTCAAGAGTATTTTGGATATCATTTATCATAAGACATGTAATTATCATCTGAGTATCGTCCTTAAAAACGAATTCGCAATAGCGATATTCACCAAAGGCATACCACCCCGCATTGTATTGGCCACCACCAAACGAGCTAATAATTTTAAAAGAAGTTATTTCATGAAATTTATGTTCGGCAGCTATTCCCCCTTTCCTATATAATATATCTTCATTTATTGTATCAATAATTAGGTCTGCTCCCCAATTCACTTTTAAATATTGCAGATGAAGAATGAGAGCAGGCAAAATATCGAAGATGAAGAAAAATAGGGCAATAAAAATGTAAATAGGATGATATTTCAAATTTAAAAAATAGCAACATATAACACCTAACCCAATGTATTTTATTAATCCTGAACATGCGACTAAAAATTGCTGTCTTCCTTTTATGTAATATTTGTTTTTCATCTAATGAATATTTTTCCACTACGTAAGGTGTTTTCAATGTTATCAATATGGTTAATATTGTTTATTGTTGCTTCTTTTACTTTTGGATATGTATCGTAAAGGAATTCTCCGGTTGAAAAGGTAAATCCCACAGCAATACCAATTACTGTTCCTACGACCGGCACCTCGGATCCTACAACAGCGCCATAAATCATTGGAGCAAAAAAAGCCGCCGCGCTTCCTGTTGCCCGATACGCGAACCTGGCACCACTAATTTCTCCAGTACTATACGCATTTGCATTTAATACTAAATCAAGCCCGGAACCCACTCCTCCAGCAATGTTTGTTGCTTTAAGCAAACTGTTATATTGACCAACAGTTGACACAATTTTGACAACGCCGTTAGCTGTTTTAATAGTCATAATACCTTGGGTGCTTACCGCCGCTTTGGCATATTCAAATTCTAAACTTAAATAATCGGCTTTCTCGAAAATTGTTTTTAGCTGTTCTAATTGCTCTTTATTGAGATTAGCACCATTTGTGTCATTTTTCTTTGGCGTTGGATCACCGCCTCCATTACTCTCTTGATTCTCTTTTTCATCAGCCCTCGCAAATGCGTTTGCAATAACTTGCTCTCCGAACTCAAGTCGAGCCCCCCTTTCTTCCGCTTCTTGCTTAGGAGATATTTTTTCTTTTGTGTCGTCTATCGCATCAATACTCATCATTCCATCAGGGTCTATAAATCTCAGCGGATTATTAAATGCATAATTGTATGGTGTAAATCGTCGACTAAGTTCACTTAATGGATCCACCACATGCCATCTGCCGATCTGGGGGTCATACATCCTGGCGCCATAGTCGTACCAGTCGAGGCCGCTGTTGTCCGTGAACTCTTTCTCTTGTTTCTCTTTGCCGTTGTACTCATACTTGTTGTCTAAGCGGCCCATGGCTCTGGAGCTGATCCCTGCCATGGTAAGTCCGAACGGATAATAATCTCCATCCCCATTTTGATGCGCCTTCCAAAACGCTGGCAGCCGCCGAAGCCATCACTCAAAGAACTGCTAACATCCCTCCAAAATAGCCCTTCTTTTTTCAATTGAAAAGAAAAAATGCCCGGTGGTACAAGGGGCGCCAGCCCCTTGTACTTACCTGGTTTTCATTTTTGCTTTCCATTCCTCGTACCAGGTTTGTAGGAACTGCAGGGCCTGGAAGGCGGCGTCATGGTTTGCATATTGCTGGAAGCGCAGCCAGTTCAGTCCGTCGAACATTTGTTCGACCTGTTCCGGCTCGTAGCGGTGCATGCCGTAACCACACCGCAAAAAATAACCGACAGCGAGCCCGCGTTCGTCCGAGCCGCTGCTGTTGACCTCCAGGCTCACGTCGTTGACAAAGGCCTGTAAAACGGCTTGCGGAGAAGTGTCCAATAGCTCGCAGAGCAGGTGCAACTGCAGGGGGATGTCGAGCGTGATGGTTTGTTTCATATCCATTTGTTTTAGCTTGATCAAAAAAGAAGGAGAACAAAAGGGCCGAAGCCCTTGTGGACTACGCCGCCGGCTGGCTGTTGAGCCAGGACTGGTAATGGATTAATGCCTCGGCGATGCTGCCGCCCTGGGCAATAACCTGGTGGCCGTGCGCTGCCAAAAACGACGCTTCATCACGGGGTGTAACCACCATAAGGATATACTGCCTGTCAGCAGCGTTGGTAACCGGAGATGGTAAAATGTAGTACTGCATAACGATTGCTTTTAAAATGAAAAAAAAGAGAAAAAAAGAAAGCCCCCCGGTCAGCCGCCGCGGTTCCAAGCCAAAAGGAAACGCAATAAATCGGTGGATTACTGCTGCTGACTACCTTGATACCGCTGGTGCAGGAACGGCTGCCGAGAACCTATTCTACTGCTTTATGGCGTAGTCTTTTGGCTGCCGGGCTTTGTTACCGATTAACTGCTGCCCGGCTTTATTCCAGGGCTCCCAGCGGCGGCTAGCTTTGCTGCTCTTTTTTCCTTTTTTAAAAGCAAGGGAGCGGTGCTATTACCACTGCTGATCAGGATGGTTGTATACCCTGCGGTGCATAGTCGTATAGCCATTTCTGTTAGGCTGTGGGATGCATGTCACTGTTACCACTCCTGCGGATGGTTTCACCCGGAAGTGTTGATTAGTATTCCTGCTGACCGTGGCTATAACCTGCCGCTGATCAGGGTTCCGGCGCCCCCGCTGCGCCATGGCCCCGCCGCTGCCGGGCCGGGAGTGCGTAGCGCAGCGGAGCACGGAGGCACGGCTAAGGCCCCTGGCGCCTCTTTACCCGCCGGAGCGAAGCGGAGGCAGTACTACAGACAAAGGGCGGCGGTGCCTGAGCAGGGGGCGCACAAACAGATGGCGGAGGCCCCGCAGACAGGCAGGGGCAGGGCGGCGGTCTGTGACCGTTTGTGCTGGCTGTTCTACTCCCGCCCTGCTCCTGGCTGGATGCACGGGGGCCGGGGTGTCGGAAGGTGGGTGAAGCGCAAGGGACGTGACAAACTGCCGTAGCGCAGCGAAGGCACCCGAAGGGCAGCGCCATGGCTGCCGCGCTAAAATGATCCGCTGTATAGATGCCGCGGCAGCGATGGCGCTGGTTTGGCGCGCGCCTTGCCGAACCCACCTTAACGGCACACCTTTTTTCCTAGATTAGGGAGATACACCCGGAACAATGTTATGGCGAGGCAGCGGGTAGCAGTAATTCCCTTGGTTTATTTCAGGGGATGGTGCCGGTGCAATTCGTTTTGCAGGTCTTCCAGGTTACCCGTCTGGTAGCGTGCTGTTGAACTCACGTATTTGTGCCCGGCCATGTATTGTACTTCTCGCAGGGAGTGGCGTTTCAGCCAGTGCGTGATCACACTCGATCTGATCTGCTGCGCGTTGATCACATTCGGATTCAACTGCTTTAGTTGCTTTATCATCCACTGCACCTGGTTAATGATGTTTTGCGGGCTTTTACAGCCGCGTTTCTGTTCGGCGAACAAAGACCCGGCCTTGCGCTTATTAGCCGCCAGATAAGCCTGTAATCGCGGGATTTGCACGGCTTGCAGGTTTAGCCAGCGTTCACCCGTTCTTTTCGTGCCTTTGACCAGTATATTGCCTTCGTTTAACCTGATGTGTTTTGCTTCCAGCCGGATCAGTTCTTCGGTGGCCAGCCCCTGGTAAATGAGTAAGCCCAGCATCGCTTTCTTGCCATCATCCACCTGCAACTGGAGGCTGTACTGCCGGTAGAGGTCATCCAGGGTGGCGGGGGATAAGGTATTGACCGGCAGTTTTCTAACCAGTCCCTGGATGAACACTCCCGCCGCCGGGTTGTCGGTTCGCTCTTCTTCGGTGATCAGGTACTGGCAGTAATGTCGGATCATGTTCAGAACAGCGTGCACCGTTCTTTTGGTGATGCCGGAGTCCTGGCAGTATTGCATATAAGCCAGCAGGTCGTTGTAAGTGAAGCTGTCGGGGGTGAGGTCTTCTTCCTGGAGCCAGGCCCTAAATTTTCGGATGTACTGCCCGTAGGTATACACCGTGGCCGGGCTCAGTTGTTTTGCTTCCAGGTAGTCGGTGAAGGTGGTTCGTGTAGTGGCTCGTGTCATGGCGGGTCGTTTTTGAGGTGGGTGTAGATTTGGGTACTGTCCAGGTCAGCGTGGCCCAGGAACTGCTGTATGCGTTCCAGGGGCATGCCTGATTGCAACAAGTGCGTGGCAATGGAGTGGCGCAGCGTGTGCGTGCCGACTTTCTTCTTTATTTTGGCGCGTTTCGCCAGGGCTTTTATTCTTATGTAGAGGCTTTGCCGCTGCATCGGCCGGCCCTTGTTGGCATCAATGAATAAAGCGTCGGTGGGTTTGTCCTGCAAGAGTTGCGGCCGGCCGTAATCCAGGTAAAACCGGATGGCCTGGTAGCTTTTCTCCGCCATCGGCACCAGCCGCTCTTTGCTGCGCTTGCCCTTGCGCACGTGCAGTAGTTTGCGTTCGTGCAGGATGTCTTTTAGTTCCACACTCGCCCCTTCGTTCAGTCTTAACCCACACCCGTAGAACACCGCCAGCATCGCCCGGTCACGAACACCTAAAACACTGTCGGGGATGACCTCGTACAGGGATTCGATGTCTGCTTGGGTCAGGTATTGCGGTTTGGATTTGTTTTCCGGTTCGCGCGCCAGGGCAAAGCCCACCGGCGAACTGCCCGTCTGGCGCAGGTATTTACTGAACAGCTTCAAAGCCTGCACCTGCTTATTGAGGTGCGCCCCACTCAACGGCCTGCCTGTGCGTTTGCCGACAGTTGTTTTCAGGTGCTGGAGGTATTTGGTCGCATCAGTGGCCGTGAGTTGTTCCACACTCGTTTTGTTGTCGACCAGCAGATGCTGTATGAAGTATTGCACCGCTTGCGTGATCACCGGGATGCTCAATGCCGAGTAGTTGAGTAGTTGCAGCCAGTCCCTAAAACCTGCCTGCACGAGCAGCCATGCACTGCTGCTGTTCAGTGTGTCTGTTTGCGCCATGTTGATCGTTTGAAAAAAAAGAAAATTTCTTAATAGTCTTTTCCGGAGAACCACCGAACCACTGACCGTAGATGCGCTATGGTACTGGGTTTGAGTGGTTCATTTTCGAAAATGAACCACTAGGGAACCACTGAACTACTGAACCGAACCACGGATCGTATCCAGGATAGTTTTCAGGTGCGTGTCAATGCTTGATTTCAGGGCCTCGTATTCCTGCAGGTTCACAATGCTGTATTCATAACTGCCCCGGTACCGGTTGCCGCTCCCTTTGATATAGCCGTAGCGAAGCAGCTCTGCCAGGTAACGCTTCAGGTTGCCGGGATTGATCCTTGACTGCTCCCTGATCTGACGGGTCGTAAAACTCGTGGCATGGGTGGGTTGCAACAGCACTTTGACCTGCTCTAAAAATTCACGTGTCGCTTTGGTCAGTTCATCGCTCTTGCTGAACAGTACATCCTTTAGTAATCCGAAGGCTTGTTCGATATCGGTTAGGGTTGTTTCAATGTATGGCTGTCCACTCGTGTCTCGTTTTATTTCCCGCTGGTACTGGTGGTAGAACGTCACGGCCTCGATAAAGCCCAACAGCAGGGTCATGGTGCGCCTGGGTTTGAACACTTGTTCAGGTAGCTGGATATACTTCGCATAGGGATTGATGATCGTAATGGGACGCAGGAGGCCCTGCATGGATTGAAAGAGCTCCTTGTAGCGTTGTTCCCGGTCGCGGTTGATTTCTCCGGCGGCAAGCCTGGTCTGGTAGTCATTGATCCGTCTGTCCTGGTCCTTACTCATGTCCGTGTATAGCAAGAGGCAACGGTTCGCATTGTCCTCGTAGATTTTTTCTTTGGTGGTGCAGCCACTCACACTCACGGGGCCTTCTACGGTGAGCGTAATGGTCTTCAGGTTCCCCTTGTTGTCTTTGAGCGTAACCGTTTTGCTGATGCGCCTTTTGGTCTGCAGTTCCCGTAAGGGATAAAACACACCTTGGGCCCCGTCCAGGTCTTCAATCAGCAGCAGCTTGCCTTTGAGCTCCTCCTGCTTGAAGTAATACAGCGCATTTTCGGTTACCTGCGTGATCTCAATCTTGTCTTCGGCGGGGATCAGGTCACTGATCTTCTCCTGCAAATAGGTCTTGCCCGAGCCGCTGGCCCCTAAGAACATCACATGCAAGGGAATTGGTTGTTTGCGCGTGCAGTACACCAGGTAGCTGGTCAGGGCATTGGTGGTTTCCCCCACCAGCCCGCTGGCGGCAATCAGCTGGCTGGTGCGCGTAAGCAGGTTCGGGTGCTGCAGCTCTGCGATGGCCGCTTGCTTTTGTGCCGGCGTGATTTCCGGCGTAGTTGTCTTTTTCGGCTGCATCGCCTCGATTTTTTGCAGCCGGTAATGTTCGAGCGCCGTGGTAAGGCCCGTGAGCAGGTCAGTGATTGATCTTACCGGCAGGTCAAGCGTATCAGCGAGCAGCGTGATCAGTTGTTCTCTTTGCCCATGGTGGTATAAGTCCAAACTGTGCCACACGGGGCTACCAGGTCGTTGTGGGTGCAGCAGTTTAAGCGTTACCCGTAGCCTGTCCAATCCCGTGATCTTAATGCCGCCCAATACCTCGATGCGCAAGGCCCCATCGGTATAGACTAATAACTCAGCGTTGGTCGTAGTGAGTTTGGAAGCAGGTGAGGCTATTTCAGTGGAGAGGTTTTCAGTGGCTGCTGTTGCCAGTGGGGCGGGGATTTCAGCAGGTGGTATTTCCAAGGCAACCAACGCTTCTTTTTTCAATTGAAACAAAAAAGTTGTGTTCGGTTCGCTCGTATCAGCAGCAGTAGCAACGTGGCTGCTAGCAGCCACGCTTATGCGCTGTTCGATTAGGCCAGCGAGGCATTGCGGATCATCGTGCGCCTGCAACACACTGTTCACATCTTCGCCCTCCGGTAAGCATACCTGGGTGAAGGTGATTGCAGGAAGCAGTTGTTGCAACGTACGCGCGTGTTTTTCAGTCGCGGCCCTGCCGGCGGCATCGCCATCGAGCAAGAGGATGATTTCGGTTAGCTGTGGCAGTTGTTGTATCGCCTGCAGGTGTTCACCCGTCAGGCCATTGGTGCCGTATAAGGCCAGCACACTGTATTGCTCAGTGATGGTTGGCTGTTGCAGCAGGCTCGCAGCATCGATCACACTTTCCGTCAGGATCAGTTTGGTCGTGGCTTTGTTCGGGTAGCCCGGATACAGGCCCATCCGGTTGGCCAAGTAAAAGTGTTTGCTGGTTTCAGTGTCCGTAATGCTTCTGCCGTAGAGGCTCACGATCTTATTGTCCTGGCTTTTTAACGGGAACAGCATACAATCCTTCGCCCACACCGTGTGGCCGCCAGCCGGTCTTGGTTTTAACAGCCCGATATTAACCATGCTCGCTACCAGGTGGTGGTTCTTACTTTCTGTATGCAGCCCACCGCTGTTGTAGGCCACTTCCAGCTTAGCATCATCAAGGCTACGGCTTTGCAGATACGCTACTGCCCGTTTGGCCGATCGCACCCCGCGCTGGTAATAACTGAACACTTTAGTAAGCACCGCTTCTTTGGCCAGCAGATCGCTGTCGATGCTTAGTTTGGCAGCGGGTGTAGCAGCCAAAGAGGGGTTCGAGCCCCCGGACAAAATTGCTGTGGCTCTTAGCAACGCTTCGTGTTTCGTGCAGTTTTCTTGGAGTTGAATAAACTGGATCACATCCCCCGTACCGGCTTTGCAATTACTGCTGAAGCAGCACCAGGTATTAGTCGCCGGATAGACCTGCATACTCGGCGTTTTGTCCAGATGGAAGGGGCAGTGCAAGCGCTGGTTGCGGTCGGGCTGCAGGCCGTAGTAGTGTAATACTGCGCCGATCGAGAGCTGCTCTTTGATCTCTTTTAATTCCATTAAAAAAATATTTCTTGACTACATATCTGTTGCAAACCTAACAGATAAATCTTATCAAATCAAAACTTTTATGCCTTTGTTACGCTACTTATGTTGCGTAAATTCGCGGAATAGCCTTTTTAACTGTATTATTTCATACATATATGAAGTCAACCACCTTCGGCAAGCGCCTCGGAGAAGTGAGAAAAAACAAGAAAATGAGCCAGGATGAACTCGCCAAAAAACTGGCCGTGCACGGCGCTGTAATAGGACGGTATGAACGCGATGAAGTAAAGCCTTCTATTGAAGTGGCTGCCGCGGTCGCCGAAGCGTTAGAGATATCCCTTGATTACCTGGTAGGCAACACCGATCTGCTGTTGGAAAAAAATGTGGTGAATAAGATTATAGATATCCAGCGGCTCAATACCGAAGACAAGGCGCATGTTTTCGCGCTGCTTGACGCCTTTCTGCAATCGCACAAGGCAAAAAAGGTATTTGCCTCCTAAAACCAACGAACGCCAAAAAACAATGCCATGGAACAACTGGTCTTACACATCAAAAACAAAAGCAAGCTGGCCTTCATCAAGGAACTGCTGAAGGCTTTCGATTACGTGGAAGTGCTGGAACCCGCTGATCTCTCTGCAAAAGAAAAAAAATGGCTGGAAGACCTCGAAGAGGCCGTTCGGCAAGTCAACCAGCATAAGGACGGCAAAGCCAATCTGAAGTCGGCCAAAGCGCTCCTCGATGAGCTATAATGTGCTGGCTACCGCCTTCTTTGAGCGGGAACTCAAGGCCCTGGCTAAAAAACACCGCTCCCTCAAAAAAGACCTGGCGGCACTCGTTGAACAACTTGAGCAGCAGCCCACCACCGGTACCGACCTCGGCAACAACTGCTACAAGATTCGCCTGGCCATCACCTCCAAAGGAAAAGGAAAATCCGGCGGCGCTCGCATCATCACACACGTACAAGTCACCAACACCACCGTCTACCTGCTCGCCATCTACGACAAAAGCGATCTCGATAATATCTCCGATAACACCATCAATGAAAGATTGAAAAAATTGATATAAGCTCCTCTACAAAAAAACTATACGACAGACAACTATCGAGCTTCTGACCCTATAGAAACGGTCGTCTTGGCTATTTCCATTAAACTGCCGGCGAAAAGTCTCATATCCGATGAAGCCAACGATCCGTTGTCCCATCTTTCAATGCAATGATACCTGTCTTTAAGGCGACATTCCAGCAACCAAGTAGTTCCATCCTTAGAAAACTGAGATGATGAGTCAGAGGCGGTAGCAATCCAAAAATCATGCTCTGTCAACCTTGATATCATCTCCTGCCATCTAATTGGCTCAATAACTAAGAGTGTGTCAACTTTTACTCGCTGCCTCGTATTCTCACTCGACGCAGTTGACAACTCTTTTATTTTCGCATATACAATACCGTCTAACTGACTCAGCCTAACAACAACTGCATTTCCAAACGACGGCAATAATAAAAATCGAACAGATTCAGCGTTTCCAGCATAATTATACAAAACCGGTTCATGGAAATTGTATAACACGTCAGAATACCATCTTTTAACAAAAGAATCGATACTTACTTTATTAGCCCCATAGCCAAAATCGACGCCCTTGGGAAAGTAATTAACTCCTGAATCGCCAGGAATTGATGCAGCAAATACATCATCCGAAATTTGCAGCTGTTTTTTTTCGCTGTTAGTACACCCAAACAGTAGCCATAAAACTATAACAAATAAAAATCTCATACCTAGCTATTGCGTACTTTTAAATGGATTGAGCAGTTTATATTCTTTCGTCTGCTCTCTCAAATCAACCTTTGGTTCGTTTTTGCGTAGAGGAGCCGCTGATGCGTCATTGCCATTTTTTCTCGTCGCATCCTTCGGATCACTTGGCATATTTGTGCTAATGACTTGCACTTCTCCTGTTTTAGAGTTATACTCTTTAAGCGATCCGTCAGGGGTTGCTACATAACCATTAATACCAGCTGCAATATTTCCACGCTTGTCTTGATTGGAAAAATTATTATCGCTGTATGATACATCTACCCCGCCTGCGTTGCCATGTGTATGTGCATCAGCTACAGGTGTGGTGCCTTCAGGCGCACTGCTAACCGTCACTGTTCCGCCCTCTCTTTCGGCTGCATTTGGAGTTGAGTAACTATAGAATATATTCCCTTTGTCATCAGTTGCCTTGTATATGGTTGCCCCATATTCTCTTTTTTCAACAATTGAATTATCATTATACAACCTCCCAAAGTCCTTCGCTGCTTCAATAACAGTTTTAAATTTATCTCCTGGGTCGGCAGCTCTCATTCCATCCGGATCGATAAACCTTATTGGATTATCTAATGCGTAGGCATATGGCGAAAATCTTCTACTAGAATCACTCATTGGATCCACCACATGCCATCTGCCGATTTGTGGGTCGTACATGCGCGCGCCGTAATCGTACCAGTCGAGACCAGCACCATCGTTGAACTCTTTTTCCTGTTTTTCTTTTCCGTTGTATTCGAACTTATTATCTACGCGGCCCATGGCTTTGGAGGATATGCCCGCCATGGTAAGTCCGAACGGATAATAATGTGTTTCTTCCAATAAGGGACTAGGTGTATGGCTTACTGCCAGGTTGTCAAAGAACACATTCTGGTTGCTTTCGTTACTCACGTAAATATAAATATATCCGCTCTTTTTAATCGTTGTAGACATGCCCATTTGCGTCGCTACGCCGGAAGAGCCAACTGATAAAGCACCTGCTTCCGACATATTGTTGATCTTGACGAATTTCATCTGTTCATCAAAACAAATGTAGTTTAAAAAGGCTTTGGGCTTTCCGGCCGACACGGTATTGCCATTGGTGAATGTTTCCATGGAGGACAGGTTATTGGGAATATTGGAAAAATAGGTGTAGTCTATCTTTCCCGCCGGAAAACCCGCTCCCTGCAACAAGGCCGCCGCCAAGTCCACAGCCGGCAAAAGATAGGTGTTGGAGGGTGTGGTTCCCCCTGTATTATAATACGATTTTGCAGAAACTGAAACCTGGTCACCTGCCATAACCTTTAAAATCATGCCCAGACCAGTTTTCTGGCCTGTAACGCTGCCATTAGTTTTGTAGAACTTTTGGTTAAAGTCGGTAGTGGAGGCACCTGCAACGGTGCTCACTGCCGTGCGTCGTGCGTCTTCAATCAACGCATATTTATTTTCTGCCTGCCAACTGGCATCCTCTAGGGTCACAGTCGGGTAAGCAACTAATTCCGACTGCTCGGTCACCACCGAACGGGTGTTGCCCAGGTGGTCTTTGATGAAGTAGTCCCAGGCCCAGCGAATGGGTTGAGCGGGCGAAGTGGCCGTAGTCGCTTGTTCCAGCCGGATGCGGCCTTCTTCCTGGCCCAGGAAGAGCAATCGGTTGCTGTAGGAGAGGGCCGTGTTCAGGGTAGCATTGCCATAACTCTTGCTTTCATATAGTGCACCGCCCAAATAAGTGGAGGTGGTAGTGATGCTGCTGGTGTAGCTGGCGCCATTGTAGGTAATGCTGGTGCTGTTCTCCACCACCTCCTTTTTTAGTTTCTGGCCGGCACCATCATAGGTGTAGGCGACGGTTCCTTTAATGGGATCGGTATCATTGGTGCCTGTTCGTATTGTCAACACCAGCGGCAGGCTCAGATGATTGTAAGTTATGGACGAGATTTTCTTGTTCAGGTCCTTAGTCAGGTTGCCGCCACCATCGTAGGTGTAGTCCACAGCGCCGGTATAGTTGTCCGTAAAGTCGCCTTGGCTGGTGGGACCTGATTGTTCATCATACACTTTTTCCAGTCGGTTGCTTCGACCGCCTTGTGCATAGGTATAGTTCAGTACATCAACATAAAAGCCTTCTATTCCATAATACCAACCACGGTGAATCATTCTCTTGATGTTTCCGTTAAGGTCATATGCTATGTTAGGATCTGGTCCATTTCCCATGATTGTCTGATACGATTCGCCTGCTGCACCGTAGAAGCCAGTGGAATGTATCCGCCCTGCGTTGTCGTAAGCGTATTCATTGGCGCGTTTTACCCCGTCGCCTTTTGATTTCCAGACCTGGCCCATGATGCCACCGTTCATATTAAAGGCAGTAAAAGCCTGATCAGGGGCCGCCTTGTCGTAGGCCAGCTCCATGCCAAAGTATTGGTCGGTTATATCACTCGTTACAAATGGTCTGTTCAACGACAACAACCAGCCCCGGATATTGTACTCATAGTTGTTATTGGCGAGACTACCGCCAGCTGACTTAGTGCCTAGGTTCTTTGCTTTCACTTGACCCAACGCATCGTAACTGGTTTGGTTAGTTGTTTTCCACGCACTATACGCGCCGCTGGCGACCTGCGGGTGTTTCAGCATCTTTTCCGTTTTGGTGACCCGCCACAAGTCGTCATAGGTCAGTCGTGTCCACACTTCATGGGTATAGCCGCCCGCACCCGCGTTTTGGGTTACCTGCGCGGTGACTGCCACGCTGCCATTAAAGCAATACAGCATACTACTGATGTCTGTACCCCCCGTGATGTTCTTTTGTTTGGTTTGCAGCACCCGGCCTTTTTCATCGTACAGCAAGGCGCTGTAGGTGGCGGGACTGGTATTTTGCCAGGTGCCCGTGGATAGTCCCATGGTTTGGTTCGATTGGGTCATCGCCTCCGGGTAACTGGCTTGGTTGGCCGAAGTCATGGTGGCATCCCAGGTCGTTGTCCTTGTTTTGAAGCTGGCATCGAGGTTCGTCAGCCAGTCGTAGTTGTCGTAATAGGTAGCCGTCGTCACCGAACTGGCAGCCACCGATGGAAAACTCAGGTTCAAGCTGTATTGTGGTTGGGTAGCCCCAGCAGTGAAATTCTCATACCGGGCTAGGCCTGAACTGTTGACGATGGCCTGCATGGCGTCTTGGGTACTTGCGCTATTGGTGTACAAACCCGTTACGATTGGTCGGTTCAGCACATCGTACTTGGTATAGATCCACTGGTTGCTGGCTTTTAAATGCCCCGGTTGTGTCAGCACCAACCGATCCCACTGGTCGTACACCATTAGTGTTGATTGATCCGCCCCTGGGATTTTTTTCATGGCCAGCCGACCGCGGGCGTCATAGGCATACCGAAAACATTGCTCTTGCAGTAAGATAGCGTCGTTGGTGTTCCAACTGTTGTTTACCAACCAATTCACACCTTCGGGTTGTATTACTGTAATGAGTTGGTTAAGGTCATTATAGATATAATAGGTACATATCCAACCCGTGTGCGCTGAACCGGCACCACCGTCAACGCTCGCAGTCAGTTGCACTTTCTTTAAAATCACCTGGCCTTCTTTGTTTTTGAACTCGATAGTCTGTTTGCCATTTTCATTGGTTGTAATTGTTTTAAACAGTAAGCCGGCTGCATACGAACCACTCCGGCTGAAGCTCGAATAAGTAATCCCCGTCGGTGGCGTTACATTAAAAATGGCGACGTCGTCGACAGCAGTATTAGTGGCATAGTCAGTAACAACTCCTCTATTACTGCCAACCCAACTATTGCCCGCTGGTTTTACTTTGAGTGGGCGGTTTAGTGGTGATGCTTCAAAATCAGTGCTGCCATAAAACCAGGACTCTGTTTGACTCGTGATGGGACTGTTGGCGTTTGCAGGGTTATAAAAAGCAGCCTGCTGCTGACCGCTATTGTATTTAAAACTCCCATCTGTTAATGCTGTGGCGCCCCCAGCATTGTTGGCGGCAAAAGGTAGAAATTTATTGGCCTCACGGCCATAGGCATCATAGTAGTTTGTTGAAACCATGTCCACAAAACTTCCCCCATACAGACTTCCCTGTTTCACGACTGTTTGCATGGGTCTACCAAGCCCATCCACATATCGTGTAGTTTGTATTGACTGTTTAGTAGGTAGCGAACTGATTGCGCTTCCATCTGTTTGGGGTGATTGCGCTACCCAACTGCGTACATAGTTGACAGGTGTTGTGCCTGAATAAACTGGCGGCGTTACTTGTGCAATGGACGGTAATGCGCAGATGCCACAAATGGTAGCAAGTAGATAGTTAATAGTATCTTTTTTCATGTAGACCATGGTTTATAGCTATATATCCTCGTCTCCTTCTATTTAAAATTATACCCCACTCTGAACAGGATCGGCTGGCTTTGCGGTACATGTTGGTTCCACAAGGCATCGTAGAGAACAGAAGCGGTGGTGCTGTATTTACCCAGCTTTTGTTTTTTCTGTATGCCGAGTAGGGCACTCTGTTGCCATTGGTTCACTGTTTTCAGGATCGACAGGTTGTCGAACTTTTGCCGGTAGTTCCATTCACCACCACCGGTGATCCACCAACTCTTCTGGATTTTGATGTCCACAAAACTGCGCATACCCATGCCCTGGTGGGTAATGGTCATGTGCCGGATGTCCTGGCCCCAACCCATCTTGTAACTCAAGCCCATCCCGATCACTGATTTCTGGTTGAGCTTATAACCCACACTTACCCCGATATCGCTGGTTACCGGGTAGAAGCGGCTCGATTGCACCGTTTGCAGGTTGGAACCCAGTTCGATGCGCTTGAGAAAAGATTTGCTCTTCTGGTCATTGGGTTTGAAGCCCGGCATCTCCAGGCTTTCGCCGCTTTCGAGCGCCCTCGACAATTTGTTTTGCAAAGAAGCCAGCTCAGCCTGGCCCTGGCCCATGCCCTGGTTGATGGCTTGCTGCGCCGTGGCGGTGCTGCCCATTCGGTCAACCAATTGTTCCATCACGGCGGTACGGGTTTGCAGGCCTTCGAGCATAGACACATCCAGGTCTTCCATTTGTCCCGGTAGCCGGAACATCGTTCCTAAGAAAGAATACTTGTCAAAGAACTTCCGGAAAGCGGGTAATTCTCTTAACAGCGCCAGCGCTTTTTGTTCCAGTAGTTCGGGTTGGTTGAGTATTCGTTTGTATTCTTCCAATTGCTGCTGGTAGTAGATGACCTGTTTTTGGTACTTGCGCCAGGTTTTACCCAACGGCAGTTGGCCCAGTTTCTCTTTCAGCAGGGCTTTTCTTTGTTGCACCAGTTCTTTCAACCGGTCGGCCTGCTGGTAGGTCTGGCCCAGTTCAGCGTATTGCTGTTTGATTTTGTTGAGTGCCGGCGTGTTGATTTGTTGCAGGGCTGGTTGTTGTTGTAAAAAGTGCAAGGCCGTGGTCATCGAGTCCAGTTTACCGGCATAACCTCCCGGAAAGCTGGCTGCGGACTGCTGTGCTTTTGTTAGCCCACTGCGGATGTGCCCAAAGGCGCTGTCTTCGCCGAGTTGGAGTTCTTTGGCGAGTAGGGAGTCTTTGGCCGAGAGTTGTTTTTTGAGTTTCTGTTCCTGCCGCTGCAGTTTGCGCAGGTATTTGTCTGTCTGCTTGCTGAGTTGTTTGCTGATCTTCTCCTGTTGTTCGGAGAGCGAACGGCTTAATTGCTGTGGAAATTCTAACACCGAGCCAAATGATAACTTAGCTCTACTGTCATCTGCTTGTTGTGCCATGCAAAGGTTGCAGATAAATAGTATCTGACAAAGAATAACCGTATTCCTTTTAGTCAACATGTTACATGGGTTTAATTACAAACTACATCCTGTTGATTGGCCGGCATAGTTGTAACAGTTGCGTTTGACGATATTCCTATTTCGGTCTCTTATTAACACCAGCCTTCCAAATGCGTCGTATTCAAAATAAGTAGTGGTATTCGTTTCGCTCGTTGAAGAAGTGATGCCGTTGAAACTGTCGATTGTATAGCTGACCATTTGTGCTTCAATAGGATAGAGTCGAAGTTCGTCGATGTTGCCTGTGCCTGAAATGCTAATTGAACTGCCTGTCGTAGTGATGACGTGACTATATAACGTCCACCCGGAAACAGTTGTCCCGATAGTTGTAGTAACACTGCCTCCTGCTATACTGTAGGGAGCTCCCTGGTTGCTCCAGTAGGTTAGTATGTATTTCCTGCCAATTGTGACCGACCGGGAAATGGGAAAAGCTGCGGTAAGATTGTAATACTTAAAGCCCGTTGCGGCTACGGAGGGAGCTATAGCGGTCGAAATCGTTCCCGCATAGTTCCATCCACCCGTATAACTGCCTTCGAATGAACTGAATGCAATATCGGCAAGGGTGGCATTTGAGACTTTTGCAACGGCAAAATTTCGATTTGGATCCCAAAGTATGCTGGTAAGTACATCGTTGTCTTTACCAAAAACAGCCGGGTTTCCATTTCCGTCGTAGGCGGTAAAACGATCACCTACTGTATAGTTGTTGGAGATATTACCCAATTTGTATTCAGTTGTTTGTGGTAGAATAAAACTGGACGAGCTCGCATAACCCCACTGGCTATTGCCCCAATAATTAAAATTGATTCTGTTAGATTGTAAGAAAGTTGATCCGCGGTAAACATCCGTCTGAACAACTTGGTTGATTAGCATCCTGGAAACCATCTCAGGATAAGGTGCTGCACCAAAGTCTGTTGCATATTTGTAGGACTCTATAATTTGCTAGTTTTTTGAAGATGTCTTTTCCGACGACAGCAATTGAAGGTGGCTGCTAACATTATAAGTGAACTTCTCTGTTTGGGTTATCGAATTGCCTGACGTGATACCGTAGTCTTTTGTTGTTCGATTGGTTAATGAATATCGATACAATGGCACCGTGAAATACCTATTTGCCTGGAAAATGGAGCAACTTGCATCAGCAAGCTGATTTCCGATTTGCATTAAGGCACCTTGAAAAGTCTTTCTGAATGCGAGCGAGGGGATTTCTTTCGAAAGTTCTTTGACATAAGTGTTATTAACTTCTTTAAGAAGTGTTCCCGCTGCATTATATGTTTCTTCTTTAAGGAGATTTCCATTTGTGGTATTAAAAATATTAGGGAAGCCGGAGAATATTTCAGTTCCCGGTGTCATAATGTCTTCGTGGTTGTCGTAATAATAAATGGATTTTCCATTAGCGCCTGAAGTTTCGTCGGTTACAATAACCTGGTCATATCCAACTATATTGGCAAGAGCGCCGGAACTTAATGGTGTACTACTGAATGATCGGCCAATTAATGTACTTACAGTTCCAGTACAAGATACTGTTGATCCTACAGTGGTGTTTTCGACAGTATGGTTGGAAGGAAACATCATAAGGCGACCGGAAGAGACTTTCTGGCTATTGGACATCATTGTATATTCATAGATTTTAGAGAATTCAATTTAATTTGACAGGTTGTAACTATTTACTCTCTTAATGCGCAATCCCCCGCCAGTTTTAGAATAGACGCCGTTGACCAGTGGAATGGTTTTAGTCTTTAGCGACTTGGTTTCCAAAGTCGAATTCATTTGCCAATATTGTTTCTGTTTTAAAATAAGTTTGTAACTCCCTGCAGGCAAAGTCAGTGGTGCCTGTTTGTTCAAAAAAGCGCCATGTCCGGAGTTTGCCGCTCCATTGCAAGGGCTCGTGCAGGTTTGCAGAAACAGTGCATATTGCTCCAAGTTTAAGTTATATAGAAGAGCATTTGTTGAATTATTTCGAATTTCAAGATAGGGTTCTGCAGTATTATAATTGGTGCCGGAAATGTAGCTGCCATACCCATCATATCCTGAAAAAGGGTTTCGTGCGCAACAAGGGTAGCTGTAGTTTTGAATCGTTGGGTAATAAGCGAGGGTAGATTTGACGTTAATGTCTGTGGATTGTGTAAGCGTGAAGTTCTGAACAAGGTCTGTTGTTGTTCCACCAGTCGAATTCAGGTAAGCAAGCTGGTTGGTGGCGACCATATCAGCCTCAAAGTTGGTAATGCCAAATGAACTTGAAGAAAAAATAGAATAGTCATTTGGCTCAAATTGGAATGTCGTATATCCCCCGGTAGGATAAGTTAATTTAGTAAGTACCCCACTGGTCATGAAAGTTCCATTGGGCTGGCGGTTTGCATCACCAATATATTTTGCGCTTGCATAGCCAGATGGCGCATAGGTCCCTACAGAGACCCTAGAGGGGTTAGCGGTTTGGCCGTTGTAGTAGCCCCAAAAATCGAGTGCACGGCTGTATTTTGACGGTAAGGGATTGGTTTCATCATATTCGAATTGGTATGGTGGAAGGCAATTGCCGGTAATTGATGAACAGTCGGAAACTTTTGTGAGTTTAAGTCTTTTATATAAGTGTTTATTAGAGGCATTGTTCGACGCATTAAAATAGGAGTATTCAAGCTTTATTTTTTTTCTAATGATGCCATTTTCATCTTTGATAATCAGTGAGTCAAGTTTTTGCGGCCCGAGTGCACTGTTGTTACCCCAACCAATTGTGCAATTAAGAATTCCAGTGGCTGGTGTATTGTTCACATCGTGCGCAGAAAGAATATCGTCCCGAACTGATTTTGAAAATGAAATGGATCCATTTCTAAATTGTATTTCTTTCAAATAGATGTGACTGGTAAAGGTTTGAGACCGTTCCCTGATCCTATTTGATCCCAAAAGATTGCCCCAACAACTTGTGCCAGTGGATCCGGGTTGTACACTAATTTGAATCGGATCGGAATATTCATCTGTAAAATTAACTGAACGGGAACCGTATTTACTCCAGGAGCCGGTTCCACAACCTGAAACAGGATCTATGTCATAAACATAGGTAACCTGCTCATTGGTCGGCGAAATTATCTTTTCAAGGTACCATGCCATGATGTTGAAGTCGGCAGTGCTATAGTAATAAAATGTTGAGTAAGCTGAAGATTCTTCATCAACTGGCTGGGAAAGCATAACCTGTCCGCCAGAAACGATTGGAGGCGGTGTCCGTTTAATTTCCTGAATTTCTTTAACCCCAAATTGGTAGGTGAAGCCATCGACAGTTCGAATTACCCACTTGTTAATGGATCGGTCATATTTAATATCGATCTTTTGGGAAGTCATGGGCGTGCCAATCAAATTTGCTCCCGGTGTTTGCCCTTTTTCTAAGATAAATGAGCCAGATTTTCCGGGCATATTAAAATAGAAAACGTCAGGTTCCGGATCAACCTGGTTCAAGCAAACCTTTCCAAGGTAGTCTTGAGTCATGGTGGTTGGTATGGCCGGATCATACGGGTAGCCCTGATATTGTGCGTTATTTACCCAGTAAGTACCATGAAAGCCATCGTTCAAAGTAGCCAAATCATTGCCGCCTTTTATCTGACGAGTAATCACACCACCGACATTAAGACTCCACCCAAGTCCTGTCCACCCAGCTTCTTCTTCCACTTTTATACCTCCTGAATGATACGAAAGTGTAATTGGAATAGAAATGTCTTTTGACTTTAATGTATACAGCGGCACTTCGATATTTGGAACACCGGTATAAAGACTAACCGGAATTTCTCCGTATTTGGCAAAACCAGCCGCATCAGGCGGTGGTGGCAAAACTTTAGATGCATTGAACGCTGTGCTATTCTGAGCAAGCAGGAAATATGGGAACAGGACGGCAAAAACCAATAGGAGAATGTTTGAATATCCTAATAAGGTCTTCAGGAAATGTCTAACAACGTAATTAAATCGATTGGGAAGTAGGTTAAAAATAGAACGCCGTTGGCCCTCTAATCGCCTTTCAGCAATAACACAACAGGTATGCAGGCTGGAAAAACACAATTGCGAATAGGGTACCGAAACCAATGAAGGTTGGTCAATGACAAACTTACTCATAACAGATGATCTTAGTTCTGGAAACAGCAATTTATAGTTTCGATTGAAAAGGCCATACCGTAGAAATACGGAATTTGGATATAAACAATTGCCTGCTAGCCCTTCCTATGGATTGTTCGTCAGGTAGGGCGTAATCAACTTCAACGAAACCGTATCAGTTGCTTTAAACCCATAACCCAGGCTGATCAGCATTTCGAGCGGAATATCGGTGACAATAATGCCGTGATCGCGTTTGTATTGGTCCATCGCTTTGTAGGCTTCCTGCACATTGGCAAAAACGTCGTTGAATTCCAGTTGAACCTGTTGTTGGCCGGGTGCATTTTTCTTAAAAGTAACCGGATCATCGGCGTTGATGGGCGGATATCCATCCATGCCAATGCCAACCGTTACCTGGATCATGCCGTGTTGCAACGGATGCGTGTTCATATACCGATTGCCGTTGTACCGCATGAAGCGGTGATTGGCGAATTCAATGACCGAGTCGAATAACAAAACCGGCTGTACATACTGCAAGGCCAACGGCACCTGACGGGTCATGAACAGATAGCTGCTGTCTGTTGCTTGCCCGATATTGATCTTGAACCCATATACTTTTTTCGAGTCGTTGCTGAATTCGTGTAAGTTTCGCAGCGATGCATGGGCCAGCCGATCCACCGGGTCGCTATCGATGTATTTCTTCCACAAGCTGGTTACCTTAACCAGGCTGACCACGCAATTGCGTTGCGGTTCCCGGCGCCGCTCCAGTAAATAGTCGTACACACGGTCGTCGCCATCCACATGGTAGGCCAGTGCAATTTTGTCGGGGTAGGCTTTCACCACATAAATGCTGTCATTGCCGCTGCTGATGCCCGGCACTACCCATTTTGCCAACAATGTTTTATCGGTGAACAATTCGGTGGTGCGGCTTAAACCCAGTGGTACAACCACTTCTTCGCGAAACGTAAATGGAATGGTAAGTGATAATAACAACATCAGGCCAATGGCCGCCAGTACCAGGATGAAGAAAAATTTTCGGCCTCTTAGCATAGATTAGGGCATGCGTAATAAACTTGGTAAATTTAAAAAACCATTGTGGTATAAATTGATTGCTATGCAGAAACATATTCTTTTAGTTTTCACACTTTCGTTGGCAGGCCTCCTCGTTTTCGCGCAGCCGGATCCCTGGAAAATAACCGCAACCGACATACAACCATCAAATTATTACGGCATTACAGTGGCCAATGGTATGATCGGCGTGGTATCATCGCCCGAACCATTCAAGGTGAAAGACGTGGTGCTGGCGGGCGTGTATGATCAATACGGTCGTGGTCGCGTCAGTAATTTCATCCGGTCGTTTAACCTGCTGAACATGAACCTGGAAATTGACGGCAGTCGAGTGCAGGCTAGTAATATTCAAGGTTTGCGGCAGGAACTGAACATGCGCGAAGCTTCTTTTACCAGCAGTTTTGAGGTTCCCGGCAAGGCCACCGTAACCTATACTTATTACGCGTTGCGCCAGCTTCCTTTTACGGTACTCATGGACGTTAGTATCGAAGCCAAAAAAGACATTCGAATCACCGCATCAAGTGTGATGGAAGCGCCCGACCTGCTGAAAGATGTGCAGAATTATTACAATGAAATTGATCGTCCGCATGTAGTGCTTAGCCTGCTCACCAGCACGGCTAAAAGTCCCACGGGTAAACTGCAATTATGCGCATCTAATTCTTTCCTCTTCAATGAACCACATGGTAAAGAGCCGCGTGTTATTCATGAGATGTGGGATAACAATATGCACCTGATGAAATTCAGCCAGCAACTGAAAGGCGGCGAAACCTATCATTTTTCCATTGCCGGCACTTCGATTACGTCGGCACACCACGATGATCCGCTGAATGAAGCCGAGCGCCTCACCATTTATGCCCGGCTGGAAGGCAGGGATCGATTGCTGCAGTTCCATCACCAGGCCTGGAACCGGCTGTGGGAAAGCGATGTGCAGATAACAGGCGATCCGCAAGCGCAACAAGATGTGCATAGCATGTTGTACCATCTCTATTCTTTCACGCGCGAAGGAACGGCCTTGTCGCCCTCACCGATGGGCCTCAGCGGACTCGGTTACAATGGCCATGTATTTTGGGATACCGAACTGTGGATGTACCCGGCGGTATTGGTATTGCATCCTGAACTGGCGAAAAGCATGGTTGAATACCGCTTTCAACGATTGGAAGCTGCTAGACGAAATGCTTTCTCCAAAGGCTTTAAGGGCGCGATGTTTCCCTGGGAAAGTGCCGAAAAAGGCGTGGAAGAAACCCCGGTATGGGCGCTCAGTGGCCCCTTTGAACACCATATAACGGCGTGTGTGGCCATCGCTGCCTGGAATTATTACCGGGTTACACAAGACAAAGACTGGTTGCGCGAAAAAGGTTGGCCCCTACTCAGTGCCACGGCCGAATTCTGGGCCAGTCGGGTGGAACGAAATGGGCCCGGCCACTACGATATTAAAAATGTGGTTGCTGCCGATGAGTGGGCGGAAAATGTTGACAACAACGCCTTCACAAATGCAGCCGCGCGCGCGAACCTGCAATACGCCACCGCGGCTGCTAAATTATTGGGGCTGACACCCGATCCCGACTGGCTGCAGGTGGCCAATAATATTCCTATTCTGAAAATGGCCGATGGGGTTACCCAGGAACATGCCACTTACAAAGGCGAGGGCATCAAACAGGCCGATGTCAACCTGCTGTCGTATCCGTTGAAAGAAGTGACGGAACCGGCGGCGGTATTGCGCGACCTGGAATATTATGAACAACGAGTGCCCGATGCAGGTACACCTGCCATGACACAGGCTGTTTTTACTACCTTGTATGCGCGGCTCGGTAATAAAGAGAAAGCAGCGAAGTGGTTTAAAGAGTCGTATGTGCCCAACCTGAATCCGCCCTTTCGGGTGATAGCCGAAACCAAGGGTGGTACCAACCCGTATTTTTCAACCGGTGCCGGTGGCATTGTGCAAAGTGTGCTGATGGGTTTTGGCGGATTAGAGATTACTGACAAAGGCATTGTGCAAATTAAATCGGTGCTGCCGCCGAGCTGGAAAAAATTAACCATAACCGGTGTGGGCGTACAGAAAAAAACCTTTACCGTACAGCAATAACCATTAAGTATATGCGAACGCTTTTATTTGCTTTTCTGTGTTGCGTGTTTTCCGCGCAGGCGCAGACCAACTGGCCGGCAACGCCCGATGAGATTTATGGCACACTGTTCAGCGATGTGCAGAACGCGCAAATATTTCCGGATGGAAAAACATTTGTGGACTGTATTCCAAAACGCGCGCCGGCTGATATAGTGAAAGATTATCTCGCCATTAAGAAAAACCCCGCTATCCGGTTTTCGCTGAAAACATTTGTAGAAGAAAATTTTCATGTGCCGGGTAGTCCCACGGCAACCTATACCACACCCAAAGACGAAGACATCCGCACCCATATCAACAAGCTTTGGGTATTGCTGCGGCGCGAGCCAGATACCGCCGTTGCGGGTTCTTCATTATTGCCTTTACCGAATGCGTATATCGTTCCCGGTGGTCGATTTCGGGAGATATATTATTGGGATTCTTATTTCACCATGCTGGGTTTAAAAGTGTCGGGCGAAACAGCGATGATAGAAAACATGGTGAAGAATTTCGCGTACCTGATCAATACCTACGGCCATATTCCCAATGGTAACCGATCGTATTATTTGAGCCGATCGCAACCGCCGTTTTTCGCCATGATGGTTGAATTGTTGGCAGGCATTAAGGGCGATGCGGTGTATGCGGAATACTTACCGGCGATGGAAAAAGAATATGCGTATTTCATGGATGGACAAGACCAGTTGAAGCCGGGTAAGGCCATTAAATATGTAGTCAAGCTCAAAGACGGAACCGTGCTCAACAGGAACTGGGATGAGTCGATGGTGCCGCGGCAGGAAAGTTATCGCGAAGATGTGGAAACAGCGCGTAAGTCGGGTCGCAACCGGGTGGAGATGTACAAACACCTGCGGGCCGGTGCCACCAGTGGCATAGATTTCAGCAGTCGCTGGTTTGCAGACAGAAAAAACATCACCACCATCGAAACAACCGATATTATTCCGGTCGACCTGAACAGTTTGCTGTTCAACCTGGAAATGGTAATCGCGCGAAGCCGAAAAATGAATGGCGACGATTCGGGCGCTACCCGTTTTTTGCAACTGGCTGAAAAACGCCGCAAGGCCATCAATAAATATTGCTGGAGCAGCAGTTTGAAATATTATACTGACTATAATTTCAAGAAGAGAAAACAAACCAATGCAGTTACCCTGGCTGGTTTGTATCCATTTTGTTTTTTCCCGGAGCGGCAAGGTTTTTTGAGTTTGCAATGCAGCCAGGCGGCCGTATTGGTGCGGGAGAAATTATTGCAACCCGGCGGATTGCTGGCCAGCGACCAAAATACCGGCGAACAATGGGATGCACCCAATGGGTGGGCACCGCTGGAATGGATGGCATTGACCGGTTTGAACCGGGGCGGGCAGCGGGGATTGGCGCGAGAGGTGGCCGAACGGTGGACAAGACTCAACGAAAAAGTGTTTAAGGAAACCGGTAAAATGATGGAGAAGTACAATGTGGCTGATCTGAATACACCCGCTGGGGGCGGCGAATATGCTTCGCAGGATGGGTTCGGCTGGTCGAATGGGGTATATCTCGCCATGATGGAATGGCTGTCGAAATGAACAGTTTTCAAAACTTATGCACCTGCCATCGAATACAGCAAAATTTTAATACTTTGCGCCTCTCCAAGGTCCTTTGATACCACACTAATTCGAAAAGACTTCATTCAATCAACAAAACAAGATCGTTATGTCATTCAACATTCTAGATGCGGTAAAAGGCTACCTGACTCCCCAGCTTCTCGGCCAGGCGGCTTCTTATCTGGGCGAATCTGATTCTGGTATATCGAAAGCCGTTTCGGGCCTGGTTCCCGCGGCCTTGACGGGCATTATTAATAAGGCAGAAGCACCCGGTGGTGCGTCGACCATTATGGACCTGGCGCAAAAAGCACTTGGCTCGGGCATTCTCGGCAACCTGGCATCGGGCTTCACCCAAGGTGGTGGTGGCATTCCGGATGCTGGCCCCAGCTTGTTGAGCGGCATTTTCGGCGATAAAGTTGGTCATATAGCCAATACCATCGCCGGATGGGCAGGTATCAAAGGTTCTTCCGTGGCTTCGCTGCTCGGCTCCATTGCACCGCTGGCATTGGGCCTGCTGGGTAAACATGCGAGCGACAGCGGTTTGTCGGCTTCTGGTTTGGTATCGATGCTGAGCTCGCAGAAAAGCAATATTTTGAGTTCACTTCCCGGCGGTCTCAGCCTGGGTAGTCTTTTTGGTGGAAGCGAAGCTCCCCGCGGCGCTGCAGCACCTGTTCACCACGATGAGCCCAAAAAATCGGGCGGTTGGCTGATGCCACTGCTGTTGGGTGTGGCTGCAGTTGCGTTGCTGTTGTACCTGGTTAAGGGTTGTGGCGGACATAAAGAAGAGTCGCACGAAATGGCCCCAGTTACTACTGACACGGTGGCTACGGCGCCGGCAGCCACGCCTGCACCGGTTACGGCCGCCAAATCAACCCTCAAATTGAAATTGGCCGATGGCACCGAAGTGGATGTATATGAAGGCGGATTTGAGAGCGCCCTGGTGAATTGCCTGAACGATGCAACCTGTGTTGCCGGCAAAGACAAGTGGTTCGATTTCGATGATGTGAACTTCGAAGTGGGCAGTGCTAAACTGACCGAAGCCAGCATGCGTCAGATCGGAAATATTGCGACCATCCTGAAAGCCTATCCAAAAGCCAAGATCAAAATTGGCGGCTATACAGATAAAACCGGCGATGCGGCCGTGAACAAAAAACTCAGCCAGGAAAGAGCCGATGCCGTACTTGCTGCCATAAAAGCGAAGGGTACTAATGAAGCACAGCTTGCGGGCGCGGAAGGATATGGTTCTGAATTCGCAAAAGTGGCGGCTACCGCTTCTGACGAAGAAAGAAAAGTGGACAGGAGAATGGCCGTGCAACTACGCGAAAAATAGCTGTGAGTTTAAAGTTTAAGGTTTAAAGTATAAGGTTGCTGCCGCGTGGCAGGCAACAATACAAAAAGAGGCCGACTCAATTGCTGAGATGGCCTCTTTTTTTATGTTTCATTTATTTTATTTGCGGCCTCAATTCTTTTAACGGTTGAATAACTTTGCTGGCACCTGCCGGGAAACCAACTTTATACTTTAAACTTTAAACATTCGGCTCAACCTTAAACCGTATCATTGCTTATGGCAGCAAACCCACATTTACAACCCGACCCTTCGCAGTTATCGGCTGCAGAACGGGAGGTCGAAAACAGTCTCCGGCCGAAGGAGATTGCTGAGTTTGCCGGGCAGCCGCAAATCATTGAGAACCTGCGCATCTTTATCAAGGCAGCGAAAATTCGCGGTGAAGCGCTTGACCATGTGTTGTTTCATGGCCCGCCGGGACTGGGCAAAACCACCCTTTCCCGCATTGTCGCCAATGAAATGGGCGTTCAGATAAAAGAGACTTCGGGACCGGTTATTGAGAAACCTGCCGACCTCGCAGGATTGCTCACAGGCTTACAACCCAACGATGTATTGTTCATCGACGAGATCCACCGGTTGAGTACGGTGGTGGAAGAATACCTCTATGCGGCGATGGAAGACTATCGCATCGATATCATGATCGACAGTGGCCCCAATGCGCGCAGCATCCAGATTGCCTTGCATCCCTTTACACTGATTGGCGCCACTACGCGCAGCGGTTTATTAACGGCGCCCTTGTTGTCGCGCTTTGCCATCAAGTCAAGGCTGGAATATTACCAAACCCCTGTACTCGAAAAGATATTACTTCGCTCAGCGCGATTGCTACAAGCGCCGATTACGACAGAAGCGGCGGCTGAAATTGCGCGCCGGAGCCGGGGCACACCTCGCATCGCCAATGGCCTACTGCGTCGCGTGCGCGATTTTGCAATGGTACTCAATGATGGCAATCTTGACCTGGGCATTACCCAGCATGCGTTGAAAGCGCTGAACGTCGACGAGCATGGCCTCGACGAAATGGACAACCGGATTCTGGCAACCATCATCGAGAAATTCAAAGGTGGTCCCGTCGGACTTACCACCATCGCCACCGCTGTGGGCGAAGAAGCCGGTACCCTCGAAGAAGTGTACGAACCTTTCCTGATACAGGAAGGTTTTATTCAACGCACCCCACGCGGCCGCGAAGTGACCAACAAAGCCTATGAACACCTTGGCCGAAAGCCCAAGGGCGGCGCCGGTACCATGGAGTTGGGATTTTGAGCAAGCTTTTGGTAGAGCAAGCCTTGGTTCAAAGCGGGCTTGTTTAATCACCCAACTATGGCCTGTTTTCGAATGAGATCATCCATTCAATGCCATATTTGTCTCTAAACATGCCAAAATAGGAACCCCAGAAGCTATCGGACATGGGCATTTCGACTTCTCCGCCCTGCGATAAACCATTGAAGAATTTGTCGGCTTCTTCCTTGCTGTCGGCATTCAATGAAATTTTGCTCCGCGTCTCTTTTAAGTTGTGCTTGCCCATGAATTCAGGGGTGTCGCTACCCATCAACACACTGTTTTTGCCAATCGGCAGGGAAATGTGCATGATTTTTTGCGCTTCCGATGCAGGGAAAGATTGACCAATGCTGGGGGGGATGTCTTTGAAACGATTGATGCTGGAAAATTCGCCACCGAAAACGGATTTGTAAAACGTGAACGCTTCCTCTGCATTGCCATTGAAATGAATATAGGGGTTGATTTGCGGCATATTGTGTTTTTTACGTGCGTTGAATATTATACGTGCGATGAATATTATCTATGATAGCGATAGATTTCATTTCTTAATCAAATACCGGATAATGCTTACACCGGCACCACCAGCCGGAATCCATTGCCATGAATATTCACGATTTCAATGCTGGTATCTTCCTTGAGGTATTTGCGCAGTTTGGCAATGTACACATCCATGCTACGGCCATTGAAATAAGTATCGCTGCCCCAGATTTTTTTAAGGGCCTGCTCACGCGGTAACAAATCGTTCATGTGCTCGGCGAGCATTTTCAGCAATTCATTTTCTTTGGGCGACAAAGTTTGGGTTTGGCCATGGTGGCTCAGTTCACGCAACTTGGGGTTGAAATGAAAACTGCCCAGGTCAAACTCTTTGTTCTCGTTTTCTTTGTTCAGTTCTTCGTTGCGTTTCAAAATGGCGCGGATCTTCATCAACAATACTTCGCTGTCGAAGGGTTTGGTGATATAATCATCGGCACCAAGTTTATAGCCCTGGATGATGTCTTCCTTCATGGTTTTCGCACTCAGGAAAAACAACGGTACATCCGGATCGATATCACGAATCTCTTCGGCCAGGGTGAAGCCATCCATGTTCGGCATCATTACATCCAGCAGGCAGAGATCGAATTTTTCACGTTGAAAAGCGGCCAGCCCAAGGCGGCCATCGCGCTCCAAAACAGTATCAAAATCGTTTAGTTCAAGGTAATTCTTCAGCACAAGTCCCAGGTTCTGATCGTCTTCGCACAATAAAATTTTTGCTTTCTTTTCTTCCATTTGACCCATTTTTATGTATAGCTAAAATAAGTAAATTATACATGCTGCACGGAATAGGCTTTTTTGCCCGTTGATTTTTAACTTTTTACTTTGCAGCATGTTAGTGTCACCAGATAACAAACTGAAAAAACTCATCGTCATTGGCGACAGGGTGCTGGTTCGGCTGACCCAGGCCAATGAGAAAACAGCCAGTGGGCTCTACCTGCCGCCAGGTGTGCAAGAGAAGGAGAAAGTACAACAGGGTTATGTGATCCGCACCGGACCCGGTTATGCTATTCCTATGCCACCGGAAGAAGAGAGCTGGAAACAGGCCGACGAGCAGGTAAAATACATTCCGCTACAGGCCAAGGAGGGCGATTTGGCAATTTTTTTGTTAAACGCCGCCACAGAGATCATGTATAACAATGAAAAGTTCTTTATTGTACCCCAAAACGCAATTTTATTGCTCGAACGGGACGAAGAGCTTTAGTTTCTGCGTATCTTTTTCTTACCAACAATTCAAAGTTTATGGCTGACACACAGCAGTTTCTTGATGCGATCAAAGCAGGGTATACTTTTAAGGGTGATTCGGCGAAAATTGGCGTAGCGATGCTCGACGGTGCACCCGTTCCCGGCGCAGATATTTTCCTGCCGCTGAAAACCATGAACCGCCACGGACTAATCGCCGGTGCCACCGGTACCGGTAAAACAAAAACGCTGCAGGTACTGGCTGAAGTGTTGAGCGATAACAGCGTACCGGTGTTGCTGATGGATATCAAGGGTGACCTGAGTGGCATCGCGGCTGCCGGTGTAGTGAACGATAAGATTACCGAACGCTACCAGCACCTGCAAATGAAGTATGAGCCGTCGGCTTATCCCGTTGAATTGCTTTCGCTCAGCGGTGAACCCGGGGTGCACTTACGCGCCACCGTTAGTGAGTTCGGTCCGGTGTTGCTGAGTAAGATACTTGGCCTCAATGATACCCAGGCAGGTTTCGTCGCCATGATCTTTAAATGGTGCGACGATAGTAAACTGCCCCTGCTCGACCTGAAAGATTTTACCAAAGTGCTGCAATACGTAAGCGATGAAGGCAAGGCAGAACTGGAAAAACAATACGGTAAAATATCAACCACTTCCACCGGCACCATTTTACGCAAGGTGGTTGAACTGCAGCAACAAGGCGCCGATCAGTTTTTTGGCGAAAAAAGTTTTGAGGTAGAAGACCTGATGCGCATCAACAGCGATGGCCGTGGCATGGTATCGGTTTTGCGCGTAACAGATTTGCAGGATCGCCCGAAATTGTTTTCGACATTTATGCTGCAAATGCTGGCTGAATTGTATGGCTCATCGCCCGAAGAAGGCGATATGGACAAACCCAAGCTGGTGATCTTTATCGACGAAGCACACCTGATTTTCCAGGAAGCAAGTGATGCGCTGCTGCAACAGATAGAAACCATTGTGAAACTGATTCGCTCCAAAGGCATTGGTATTTTCTTTTGTACGCAGAACCCCATGGATGTTCCCAAAGATGTGCTGGCGCAATTGGGTTTGAAAATTCAACACGCACTGCGGGCATTTACAGCGGCTGATAGAAAAGTGATCAAACAAACGGCCGAGAACTATCCCGAAACAAGTTTTTATAAGACAGATGAATTGCTCACGCAATTGGGTATCGGTGAAGCGCTGGTAACCATGCTGAATGAAAAAGGCATCCCTACACCGTTGGCGCAGGTGCTGATGATTTCACCACGCAGCAGGATGGATGTGCTGACCGATGCCGAGATCAATAACCTGGTGAGCAATAGCAAGCTGGTGAAGAAGTACAATGAAACCATCGACAGCGAAAGTGCGTACGAAATGCTGACGGCCAAACTGGAAGCCGCAGCGGGTGAAGAAGCTGCTGCCAAAGAAGCCGCCAAGCCTGCTGCCAAGGGCAAAGAAGAGAAAAGCATTTTCGAAAAAATGATCGACAGTTCGGCTGGCCGCCAGGCGACCAGAACCGCGGCGGGCATGATTACCCGCACGTTGTTGGGGGCGCTGGGATTGGGTGGCAGGTCAAAAAAGAAAAGTCTTTGGTAGGGCATTCAAGATCAACTACATCATAGCCACCTTACCATTCCATCTTCTGTAATGCTGATCTGGCCGTTCTCTTCCAGCCAGGTCAGCGTTTTCCACCAGGTATCATCATTGCAACTGACTTGGATGCCGGCACGCAATGAGCTGAGTTTTTCTTTCCTGCTGGTTTGCAGGGCCATCCTGATTTGAGCCGCTACCGGTTCCACCGCTTCAGGCGCTTTCTTTTTTTGCCGGCAGTTATCACAGATACCGCAGTCGGTGATGGTATCGTCACTGAAATAACGGCCAATGATCACTGCGCGACAATCGCTACTACTGATATAGGTTTTCATTTTCGCCAACCGTTCCTGGGCCAATTTTTTTCGCTTCTCCTGCGCGGCCCGATCAAAGCGTATATGGGCTGCTTGCATTCTTTCGGCGAGCAGCACAAACTGTGGCTTGTCTTTCTGTTTCTCGTAAGTCAGCAAACCCATAAACATCAGTTGCTCCAACTGCCGAATGATGAGTTCGCGATCGCGCCGCAACACTTTCGACAAATAGGTTTCTGAAATCGCCACCGGATAATTGAACAAGCCTTCGTAGCTGCGCAAAATCGTTTTGAGCAATTCGTCGAGAGCAGGATGCTGTTGCTCCACTGCTTCCAATTCTGCACGCCGCGCGGTTACGAGTATGGTAGCGGGGTTGTAAGCCGACTCATTCAACGCGCAATAGCCTTCGGTTTGTAAGATCTGCATCGACTGCAGGGCCGTTGTGCGATCCATGTCGAAACGCTCGCAAAAAAGACTCAGGTCAAAATCATAGGTGAGTCCCTCGGCAGCGCCTTCGGGTATCTGTAAAAAATGCATTAAGTTTCTATACACGCCCTGCACAATGTCCAACGAAGGAAATTTTTGTTCCAGTTGTTTTTCCAACTCAAGCAAATCTTGTTGCTGGTACAAAAGCACGGCATAGGATTTTTCGCGATCACGACCCGCACGGCCTGCTTCCTGGTAATAATTTTCCAAACAATCGGGCACATCCATATGCACAACCGTGCGCACATCCGCTTTATCGATACCCATGCCGAATGCATTGGTACTGACCATCACCCGTTGCTGGTTGTTCATCCATTGCTGCTGGCGTTCATTGCGTTCGTCGGCTGGCAGGCCTGCATGGTAAAAAGTAGCCGCGATGCCGGCGCTGTTCAGGTAGCGAGAGATCTCGACTGTTTTTTTCCGCGTGCGACAATACACAATACTGCAACCACCTACTCTTTGTAGTATATGCGCCAGCCTGCCCCATTTATCGGTTTCTTCAAACACACTGTAAGAAAGCGCTGGTCGCGCAAAACTTCCTTTGATTAACAAAGGCGCGTGCAGGTTCAGTTGTTGAATGATATCTGTTTGCACCAACTCGGTGGCAGAGGCAGTGAGGGCCAGCACCGGTACCTTGGGCAATTCTTCGCGAAGCAAGGCAATTTGTCGATAGGAGGGGCGGAAATCATAGCCCCATTGCGAGATACAATGCGCTTCATCGATCGCCAATAAGGTAATGTTCATCGATGGCAGGTATTCACGAAATAATTTTGTCTGGATACGTTCAGGGGAGAGGTACAAAAATTTCACCTGTTCATTCACCGCCATCTCCATTGTTTTTGCGAGTTCTCGGTACGACATACCCGTGTGAATGGCGAGGGCTGAAATGCCGCGACGACGCAGTTGCAGTACCTGGTCTTTCATCAGTGCGATCAGCGGACTAATAACCAAACATATTCCCTCTTGTGCGAGTGCCGGTACCTGGTAGCAGACCGATTTTCCGCCACCTGTGGGCAACAAGGCAAGGGTATCTTGCTCACGCAGCACCGCCTGGATGATTTCTTCCTGCCTATCGCGAAAGGCAGCATAGCCCCAATAGTTGGCAAGTATTTCGTGAATATCAGCGGGCATCAGGTCACTTTCTTAACATAGAGTCGACCTGAATTCAACGCAAGCACCACATCACTCAAACCCATCGCCAGCGCAGCCACGCCTGGCGTTAGAAACCCGAAAGCGGCGATGGGAATGGCCACCACATTGTATGCAAATGCCCAGAAGAGATTGCCGCGAATGGTTTTCATGGTGTGCAAACCGAGCCCCAGGGCCAGTGGCAATTGTTTCAAACCATTGTTCATCAACACCACATCGGCGGTTTGCATGGCAACCTGCGAAGAGTCGCTCAAAGAAATACCTACATCGGCCTTGGCCAGTGCCGGTGCATCATTGATGCCATCACCCACCATGGCCGTGGGACCGGCTGCTTTTAGGGTATCGATCACCGTTAGTTTGTCGGCCGGTGATTGTTGTGCGTAAACTTTTTTGATCTGCAGTTTATCGGCAAGGGCTTGTACTTTATCTGTTGAATCGCCACTAAGCAATACCGTTACAATGCCCTTGCTATGCAAGTAGTTGATTACCTCGGGCGCTTCGGGGCGAATTTCATCGGCCAGGTTTACCGATCCAATGTATTCAGCATTGCGTGTAAGATAAACAGCCGCACCGCTCTTGTTCACACCGGCAAAAGCCGCTGATCCTGCGCGGAATTCATCGCCTGATTTGTTGGTGGCTCGGATGCCGCTGCCTTTTATTTCTTCAACAGATGCCCAGCGAATTTCTGTAGCGCCTTTCCAGTGAGTCGTTATGCTTTTGGCAAGCGGGTGGTTAGAATATTTTTCGAGCGACCAAACAATCGATTTGAATTCCTCTTCGGGAAGCGTGGTATCAAAACCATTGATGCTAAAAGCCCCCGTGGTAAGCGTACCGGTTTTATCAAAAACCACCTGCTTAATTTGTTTGAAGATTTCAAGCGATTGCGCATTGCGAAACAAAACGCCGTTTTTAGCGGCGCGACCCAATCCTACCGCTATGGCGGCTGGCGTAGCCAGTCCCATGGCGCAGGGACAGGAGATAACTAACACCGCAATGGCCCGCATCAGCGCCGGGGTAAAGTCGTGTAAAACAACATAATTGATAATAAACGTGAGCAGCGCAATGCCAATGACTGTCGGCACAAATATGGCGCTGATCCGGTCGGCCAATCGTTGGATCGGCGGTTTATCTCCCTGGGCTTTTTTCACCAGGTCGATGATATTGGCGAGTATGCCTTCTTTGGGCGAATGTAAAACCTGAGCGCGCAAGATGCCATCTACCAACAAGCTGCCGCCAATGATTTTGTCTTTGGCTGTTTTTCGAACCGGCACACTTTCGCCGGTAACCACGGCTTCGTTAAGCATGCCATCGCCCGATAAAATTTTGGCATCAGCCGGCACCTGTTCGCCATTTTTAATCAGGACCAGGTCGCCACTTTTCAGGTTGGCGGCTTCAACGGCAAAAATTTGTTCCTGGTATTTGTCGTCGAAGGCAATCATATTGGCCATGCTCGGCTGTTGTTTGGCCAAGGCATTCAGTTGTTGTTGCGTGCTGTTGATCGAAACATCTTCGAGGTAATTGCCGAAGAACACCAAGGTAATGATGGTGGCGGTGGTTTCGAAAAACAGGTAATCATGCCCCATACCGCGGATGGCGCCAATCAGGCTGTACACAAAGGCCGCGGTGGCGCCTACTGCTACCAGCACATTCATGTTCGGCATGCCATGCAGCGTGCTTCGCACGGCGCTGGTACCAAAATGATACATCCCAATGATGTACACGGGCAAGCAGAGCGCCAATTGCAGCCAGGGGTTATTGATCCAACTATCGTGCATGGCTGGCAGCATGTGCAGCATCAGCACGAGGGTAAACGGTAAACAGAGCAGGGTATAACGAAGGTATTTGTTCATGGGGGGGCGAGCCGGTACCACGGCCGCCAGTTTTTCATCGACCACTTCATAGCCCAACGAAGCGATCCCTTTGCTGAGCTGGGTTTGCTCGGCCTGGTCAAATTTTTCAGCCTCGAAATGAACGTCTCCGTCGATCGGGTTGACCTTCACATTCTGCATGCCCTGCTTTTCCAGGTATTTGGAAACGCTGAGGGCGCAGTTACTGCAAGTCATCCCCTTTACTTTTAAATTAACGGCTTCCATGGGGGTGTTTTTTGTGAGGGAAATCCACCTGCAAATATACAGTTACAGGCAGGCCTTTGTTCGATGTTACACTACCTAAAATGGATACAGGGTTGCAGATTAACCTAGCTTTGTAACATGGAATGGGAGTTTACTATTGATGAATTGGATGTTGTTGCCAGGCAGTTATTGGCTTATTGGAAAACGCCGGGCACCATTGCCCTGTATGGCCCCATGGGCGTGGGCAAAACCACCCTGGTGCATGCGCTTTGTGAAAAGCTCGGTGTGGAAGATACTGTTGGTAGTCCCACGTATGCCATCATCAACGAATACGGCAGCGCTGCTGGAACCATTTACCACATCGATTGTTATCGCCTGCGGTCGGTGGCCGAAGCCATTGATGCCGGCGTGGAAGATTGTTTGTACAGCGGCCAGTGGTGTTTTGTGGAATGGCCCGAAAAAATCCAGGAATTGTTAACACCCGATATGCGTGCGATCAAGCTGGCATTGACCAGCGAGAATCGACGCCGGTTACAAGTGATTTCGCCCGAATAGTTGTAATTTTCCTTTCCGTTAATCAGCACATGGCGCAGCAAAAACCAATCATCAGTGGGTCGTTTAGTTATGAAACGCTCGAAGAGACCCTCGACATCAAGCCAACCGGCGCACAACTCCAAATCGGCATTCCTCGCGAATCGAACCTCCAGGAAAACAGGGTGGCCCTGATTCCGGATGCGGTGGGGCTGCTGGTAAGCAATGGCCAGCAGGTGATGATTGAGCACAATGCCGGTGATGCCGCGCATTTCCGTGACAAAGACTACAGCGAAGCGGGTGCCAAAATTGTGTACGACAAAGCCGAAGTGTATAAATGTCCGGTGTTGGTAAAGAGTGCGCCGATCATGGAAGAGGAGCTGCCCTACCTGCAGTTTAACCAGATCATTATTTCGCCGCTGCACAGCGCCATGTTGAAAGCCAGCCTGATCGAAAAGTTGATGGAGAAAAAGATCACCGCGATTTCTTTTGAGCAATTGAAAGACGAAAATGGCACTTTCCCGATAGTGCGGAGCATGAGTGAGATTGCCGGCAGCTCGGTGATGTTGATCGCCGGACAATACCTGGGTTCGGCCAACCACGGTAAGGGGGTGTTATTGGGTGGCATTACCGGTATTCCACCGTCGAAAGTGATCATTCTCGGTGCCGGCATTGTGGGTGAGTACGCAGCCCGGGCGGCCATGGCCATGGGTGCTTCGGTAAAAGTGTTCGACAACAGTGTTTACCGGTTAAAGCAGTTGCAGGATAATATCGGCCAGCGACTGTGGACCAGCGTCATCGAACCGAAGATCCTTGCCAAGCAACTAAAGACCTGTGAAGTAGCTGTTGGTACCTTGCGCAGCAACAGCGGCCGCACGCCCATGGTGGTTACCGAAGAGATGGTGAGCAATATGCGACCCGGTAGTGTGATCATCGACGTTAGTATCGACAGTGGTGGCTGTTTTGAAACCTCCGAACTCACCAGTCATGAGCAGCCGATCTTTATGAAATACGGCGTTATTCATTATTGCGTGCCCAATATTCCATCGGGATTTGCGCGTACGGCGTCGCATGCCATCAGCAATGTGTTAACCCCTTTGTTGATTGAAGCGGCCGAAGAAGGTGGCATTGAAAAACTGATCTGGCACCGCGTGCACCTGCGGAGTGGCATTTATCTGTTCAAGGGAGCGCTGACACATTTTCACCTTAGCCAGCGGTTCAACCTCAAGTACACCGACCTGAACCTGCTGATCGCCAGCAGGCGATAGGGCTCAAACAGATCGCCCCGTTTTATAATCCTGGATAGAAATGATTTCCTGGCAACGATCGTATTCATTGGGGTCATTGCTTGATATGATCAGGATGCGATCGGCTGTTTCAGCATCAAGCAATGATTTATAAGCGGCGATGCCTTCGGCATCGAGGTTGGTGCTGGGCTCATCGAGCAATAGCAGGGGCGTGTCTGCAAAAAAAGCCAGCAATAATTTCATGCGTTGTTTCATGCCCGAAGAGTAGTACCGAATCTGTTTGTTTGCCGCCTGGTCCAGTCGCACGCGCTGCAACATGTCGGTAAAACCGATGTTGGTGCGAAAGGGTTTGAAAGTTTGTTGAAACTGCATCAGTTCAAGGGCCGTCATCTCTTCAATGAGTTCGAGATAGGGCGTGGCCAGTGAAATGTATTCGTACGTTTTTTCTTCGGGAACCAGGGCCTTGTTGCGACTATAGCTCAACACGCCTTCCGACAATTGCACGGCGCCTGCAATGCATTGCAGCAAAGTGCTTTTGCCCGATCCGTTGGGTCCGGTTATCGCATAGCCAATATTGCGTTGAAATTGCTTGCTGAAATGGCGAAAAATCCATTCCCGGTTAAAGCGCTTGCCCGCATCAGATAGGGAGATCGTCATCACCGTTGCCTTTGGTAAAGCGTTTGATGATACCGCGACCGCTTTCGCGGATGAATGTCAGGATCTCATCGCGCTCATCTGTGGCCGGCATCTCTTCTTCAATGTATTCCATCGCCTGGCTGGTATTCATGCCCTTGTTATAGAGCACCCGGTACAGGTCGAGAATTTGGTTGATGGTTTCCACGCTAAAGCCGCGGCGTTTGAGGCCGATGGAGTTCACACCGGCATAACTCAGCGGCGTTCTACCAGCTTTGATATAGGGCGGCACATCCTTACCTACCAATGATCCGCCACCCACAAAGGCATGGGCGCCGATCTTCACAAACTGGTGAACGGCACACATGCCGGCCAGAATCGCCCAGTCGCCAATGATGACGTGACCAGCAACCTGGGTGTTATTGCTCATGATGCAGTTGTCACCCACCACACAATCGTGCGCAATATGGCAATAGGCCTGGATAAGACAGTTTTTGCCAATAACAGTTTGGTCGCGGTCTTTGGTTCCCCGGTTTACCGTCACGAATTCGCGAATGGTGGTATTATCGCCAATGATTACCTGCGAGTATTCGCCCTGGAATTTCAGGTCTTGCGGAATAGCGGCGATCACAGCACCGGGAAATATGCGACAGTTCTTACCAATGCGGGCGCCTTCCATGATGGTGACATTGCTGCCAATCCAAGTGCCTTCGCCGATCTCCACATCTTGGTGGATCACGGTAAAAGGGTCCACTTTTACATTGGTAGCGAGCCGGGCATTTGGGTGTATATAGGTATGTGGATGAATCATTTGATCGGCAAAAATAGGTGAATTGACCTTATTGACACCAAATACTACCCGCGTTTAACCACCTGGGCCACCATGTCGGCCTCGGCGCAGAGTTTGTTGCCCACATACACTGTTCCGCGCATTTCGCAAATGCCCCGGCGAATGGGCGCGGAGAGTTCCATTTTCAATAACATGGTATCGCCCGGAACAATCTTTTGCTTGAACTTACAGTTATCGATCTTCAGAAAATAGGTATCGTATTCGGCCGGGGGCATGCTGTTGATGGCGAGAATGCCGCCGGTTTGTGCCAGGGCCTCGCAAAGCAATACGCCCGGCATAACGGGGTTGCCGGGAAAATGTCCCGTGAAAAAGGGTTCGTTGAAAGTGACGTTTTTAACGCCTACAATATAGGTATCGGTCAGCGCGATGATCTTGTCCACCAGCAAGAAGGGATACCGATGCGGCAGGGTCTGCTCAATTTGCTGTGCGGTATAAATGGGCGGTTGCGCGGGGTCGTACACCGGCACATCTTTCAGGTGCTTGTTCTTCTTGATGTACTGTTTGATCTTTTTGGCGAAAGCCACATTGGTGCTATGTCCCGGCCGGTTGGCGATGATGCGCATTTTTACCGGATAACCGATCAATGCGAGGTCGCCCACAATGTCCAGCAACTTATGCCGCGCGGGCTCGTTGGGGAAACGCAGCTCGAGGTTATTCAAGTAGCCTTCGTGTTTAACGGAAATCTTATCGCGGCCAAAGGCTTTGGCGAGGCGGTTCATCGCGTCTTCGGTAAGCGGTTTGTCGACCACCACAATGGCATTGTTGATATCGCCGCCTTTGATCAGGTTGTGCTCCAGCAGCATTTCGAGTTCGTGTAAAAAAACGAACGTGCGGCAGGGGGAAATTTCTTTGACGAAATTCCGCATATTCTTCAGGCCGGCATGTTGGGTACCGAGTACCGGCGAATTGAAATCGATCAGGGTTGTGATCTGGTAGTCGAGCGATGGCATGGCCACCATCTCCACGCGCTTTTGTTCGTCGTAGAGGTGAATATTTTCATCGATGCTGTACCAGGCTTTGGCGGCAGGTTGTTCCTGCACGCCCACTTCTTCGAGCATTTCGATAAAGGGCTGGGAACTACCGTCCATAATGGGGGTTTCGGGCCCATTGATTTCTATCAGGCAGTTGTCAACGCCCATGCCCACCAGGGCAGCCAACACGTGTTCTACCGTACTTACTTTGGCGCCATTGTCTTCGATGGTAGTTCCGCGCGAGGTATCGGTTACCAGGTCACAATCGGCTTTGATGATGGGCTGACCGGCCAGGTCGATGCGCTGGAATTGCAATCCAAATCCCGGGCTGGCGGGTTTGAATGTCATGTCGACTTTCACGCCGGTATGCAAACCGGTTCCGGAAATACTAATGGGAGCGCCTACTGTATGTTGCTTGTCGGGGTTGAATTTGCTATCCATGCTTGTTTTATAAATTGACTCTCTCTGCCAGCAATTGTTTGACCAGCAGTTCCAGTTCCTTCAATCGTTTTTCCATTTCCGGCAGGTTGCGGCTCACGGCCTGGCTGCGCAGGGCGCTTGTATAATCAAAGGCCGGTGAGCCCGTCACGGCCATATTGGGTTGTTTGATCGATTTGCTCACGCCGCTTTGGGCATTGATCTTACTGCCATCGGCGATGCTGATGTGGCCAACAATACCTGCTTGTCCGCCGATCATCACGTTATTGCCAATTTTCGTACTGCCGCTCACGCCCGCCTGCGCTGCGATCACGGTATTATGACCTACTTCCACATTGTGTGCCACCTGGATCAGGTTGTCCAATTTGGCACCGCTGCGAATAATGGTCGACCCGATGGTGGCGCGGTCGATCGTGGCATTGGCACCCACTTCCACGCCATCTTCGATCACTACATTGCCGATTTGGGGCACTTTTTTGAAGCTACCATCGGCCTGCGGTGCAAAGCCAAAGCCATCACCCCCCACCACGGCACCGGCATGGATGGTCACCTGTTTGCCAATTTTACAATCGTGGTAGATTTTGACGCCGGCATGTAAAATACTGCCGTCGGCAATGGTCACATGGTTGCCAATAAATGTATTGGGGAAAATCTTTACATGGTTACCAATCACCGCATTTTCGCCGATATATACGAAGGCCCCGATGAACACGCCTTCGCCCAGGGTTACGCCGGGGGCCACATAACTTGGTTCCTGTTTGCCCACCAATTGCTGGGTTTTCAGTTCCTGGTATTTCGATAAGAGGGTAGCAAACGCTGAATACGCATCGGGAACGCGGATCAAGGTCGGGTTGACTTTCTCCTTCAGTTCCAGGTTGTCGTTAATGATCACCACCGATGCCGAGGTACTATAGAGATAATCTTCGTATTTGGGATTGGCCAGGAAGGAAAGTTGTCCGGCGCCCGCTTCTTCGATTTTGCCGAAGGAGCCGACCGATCTTTGCGGGTCTCCCTCCACTTTTCCATTAATGAGCACGGCAATTTGCGCGGCGCTGAATTGCATACGGGTTAATTTATATAGGCTTATGATTGAACCAGTCGGCTATTCTTTCCTGGTTTAGGTAGCAAAAGTAGTATTTTTTGACAGGGCGGGATAAATTGTGCTGTATCAGGGCGTTGTCGACCGAAGAAATGTCTTTGACCGACCCATCTTTAAAAAGAATCCGGATCCTTTCGTCGCGCGGATTATAGGTGGTATTGGTCGATTCGCCGCTGAACACCAGGTAACCTGCCTCTTCTTCGCTGAGGCCGGTGGCGCGCACCAATTCTTCGAGGCAGATGCGCTGGTGGTCGGGATCCACGGGCGTGGAGGTCAGTTTTACTTTCAGCAATTTCCGGTCGATAATCATGCCGCAAAGGGTAGCCAACACTTTATCGCCGTGCTGGGTCCAGCATTTGATGGCCGCCAGAATATCGGTATCGTCGAGCTGGCAAAAAAGGGCCAGGTCGGTGTCGGGTTGAAAGGGTCCTTCGAGGCGCAGGAAATAATCCAGCATGGGCGAAGGGGCCTGCAAGGAAACGCCTGCACTGATCAGCATACGCGCGCGCTGGATGATCTTGACCAGCATTTTCTCCACGCAGAGCACGGTTTTGTGCAGGTAGACCTGCCAGTACATGAGCCGCCGCGACACCAGGAATTTTTCAATTGAATACACCGCTTTTTCTTCCACCAATAACTCGCCTTCGCGCACAGCCAGCATTTTCAGGATGCGGTCGTAGCCAATTACGCCTTCCGACACACCGGTATAGAAACTATCGCGGGTGAGGTAATCCATCCGGTCAACATCCAATTGTCCCGAAATCAGTTGGTGCAAGAATGGTTTTTCGTAACTGCCTTTGAAGATTTGGATCGCGAGACTAAGTTTACCGCCTGCCTCTTCGTTCATTTTTTCCATGATGGCCAGCGACAAGGTCTCATGACTTACGCCCTGGATCAGCGTTTGTTCGAGGGCGTGAGAAAAAGGTCCGTGGCCAATATCGTGTAATAAAATAGCAATCTCGGCTGCCACTTCTTCTTCGGGGGATATCTGCACGTTTTTCAGGCGTAACTCAGCAATGGCATTACACATCAGGTGGTAAGCGCCCATGGAATGATGCAGCCTGGTATGCACCGCACCGGGATACACCAATTGCGCCAGGGCCATCTGCTGGATGCGGCGCAGGCGCTGGTAGTATGGATGATCTATCACCCACAATACCAGGGGATGGCTGATGGTGATAAAACCATATACCGGATCGTTTACAATTTTTCGGATGCCGCTCATGCCTCAATTGTTAAAATAGACGAATTGTGCTGCGCAAAGCTACGAACCCACCACAGATAAATTACATTTGAATCTATGCCAATAGCCACGATACTCTGGGTTGACGATGAAATGGAAAGCCTGCGTTCGCAAAAGCTCTTCCTCGAATCAAAAGGATATGCCGTTGAAACGCTGACCAATGGGTTTGATGCGATCGATTATATCAAAGAAAATATGGTTGACCTGGTGTTGCTCGATGAAACCATGCCGGGTATCACGGGCCTTGAAACACTGGCCAAGATCAAGGAGATCAACCAGCAGGTGCCGGTGGTGATGATCACCAAAAATGAAACGGAAAACCTGATGGAAGAGGCGATTGGCTCGCAGATCAGCGATTACCTGATCAAGCCGGTGAATCCCAACCAGGTGCTGCTGAGCCTGAAAAAAATACTGGACAATCGCCGGCTGGTGGCCGAGAAAACGACTTCCGCCTACCAGCAACAGTTTCGGCACTTGTTTATGGCGCTGAACAGCAACCCTGATTACAACGAGTGGATGGATATCTACAAAAAACTGGTGTACTGGGAACTGGAAATGGAAAAGAGTGATAGTCCGGAGATGCGCGAAGTGCTGCAATCACAAAAACAGGAAGCCAATACTGAGTTCGGCAAGTTCATCACCAAGAACTACCTGAAATGGGTGAACCCGAAATCGGATGAGTCGCCCATTATGTCAAATACGCTTTTCCAGTTCAAGGTATTGCCGCATGTAGACAAGGAGACGCCATTGTTTTTCATCTTGCTCGACAACCTGCGCTTTGATCAATGGAAAGCGATACAACCGATTTTTTCTTCTTTTTTCCGGATACTGGAGGAGGATACGTTTTATAGTATTCTGCCAACGGCCACACAGTATGCACGCAATGCGATTTTCGCCGGACTCATGCCGGTGGATATCGAAAAGCAGTATCCGCAATTGTGGAAGAACGATGAAGAGGAAGGTGGCAAGAATATGGAAGAAGAGCAGTTCTTTCGCGGGCAGTTGAAACGCCTGAAAAAAGACGACCTGAAATTTTCTTATACCAAGGTGGCCAATCACCAGGCGGGCAACGACCTGGTGGCCAATATCCATAATATGATGGGCAACCACCTCAATATCATCGTGTATAATTTTGTGGATATGCTCAGCCATGCGCGCACGGAGATGGAAGTGTTGAAAGAGCTGGCGAGTGATGAGATGAGTTACCGGAGTATTACGGTGAGTTGGTTTGAACACTCGCCTTTGTTCCAGGCGCTGAAGAAAATTGCTGATAAAAAAATCAATATCGTATTGGCGACTGACCACGGTTCGGTGCGGGTAAAAACGCCGCACAAAGTGGTGGGTGACAAACAGACCACGGCCAATTTGCGATACAAGCATGGACGCAACCTGGCCTATGAAGCCAAAGAAGTTTTGGCGGTGCGAGAGCCCAAGGAGGCGGGGCTGCCGGTGCCCACAGTGAATTCTACGTATATTTTTGCGAAGGAGGATGGGTATTTGTGTTATCCGAACAATTACAATCATTATGTGAATTATTATCGGAATACGTTTCAGCACGGGGGTATAAGTTTGGAGGAGATGATTGTGCCGGTGATTAAGATGACGAGTAAGTGAGGGGTGTTTGGTTCTCGCGTAGGGGTTTTACTTGGCGTGTTTTTTACGGAGGGGTTTTTTACGGAGGTGTTTTTTACGGAGGTGTTTCTTACGGAGGGGTTTTTTACGGAGGTGTTTCTTACGGAGGTGTTTTTTACGGAGATGTTTCTTACGGAGATGTTTCACACAGAGATCGCGGTGGAACAGAGGGGTTGTTGAGGCGGGGGGTGGTTGATTTTTTTTGGGCAGGAGGTGGGTGATATTTTAGGAGGGTTTGGTGTACTTTTTTTGAGCGATCGCAGAGGGGTTTTTGGAGCGATCTCTGAGGGGTTTTTTGGAGAGATCGCAGAGGGGACGGGTAGAGCGTGAGAAAATGGTGCATAAAATCCGCGGTTTGCGGGCGGGGTGGCGCGGTTTGCTGCCTGATTTTGGGTTTTGATTTTTTATTTTTGCTGCTATGAAAATAACACAGGCTTCCCTGACTAAGATCGAGCAGATATTGGAGGAAGCAAACTACATCGTACGGTATGAGCGGGGTACTTTCCAGAGTGGGTATTGTATTTTGGAAGACAGGAAGGTAGTGGTGTTGAATAAATTTCTACAACTCGAAGGCAGGATTAATACGCTGATGGATATTGTGCCGCAGTTGCAAATTGATCGCGAACAGCTAACGGCCGAGGCGCGCAAGACCTACGATGACATCGTCGAAAAACAACCGTTGAAATCTTAAACCTGCAGCGATCCATCCGCCGCTTACCATAACATTTTTGGGTACAGGTACCAGCGCCGGCGTTCCGATGATTGCATGTCCTTGTGCGGTTTGTCATTCGGCGGACAAACGTGACCAACGTCTTCGATCCAGTATATTGGTGCAATCGCCCACCACTACTTTGGTGGTTGATACTACGCCTGATTTTCGGTTCCAGATGTTGCGCGCCGATGTGAAAGTATTGGATGCGGTGTTGTACACGCATCCGCACAAGGACCATATTGCCGGCATGGATGATGTAAGGGCTTACAATTATTTTTTGCAGCGGCCGATGAATATTTATGCGAATGAAATGACACAGTTGTCGATCGTACGCGAGTTTCCCTATGCATTTTCCGAAACCAGGTACCCGGGTGTGCCTGAAATTGTAATGCATCCGATCGACCAGGAGAATTTCACCGTGGGTGATATTGAAGTGAGCATTATAACGGTGTGGCATATGCGCATGCCTGTATTGGGTTTTCGCTTTGGTTCATTTACGTATATCACCGACGCGAATCGCATTGAGCCGGCGGAGATGGATAAGATCAGGGGCAGCAGTCATATTGTGTTGAATGCACTGCGGCAGGAAAAACATATTTCACATTTCACCCTGGCCGAAGCCATTGATATGGTGCAGGCATTGCAGGTACCGAATGCTTATTTTACGCATATCAGTCACCAGTTAGGCCTGCATGCCGAAGTAGAAGCTGGGTTGCCCACTGGTATGCACCTGGCGTATGATGGGTTGCGTTTACAGATCGGCTGATATAGCGCTGTCGTTTTTTCCCGTTTAATATTTGGGTTCTTTCACGGTTTTTTCTTGTTGTTGGATGCTGCATGTTTGTAGCATGAAGCGAAAGAATTGGAGAGCGTGGTTGGCAGATTATTTTCATTTTTCGGTACGGGAACGTTGGGCCGTATTGATCCTGGTTGGATTGGCACTATTGGTAAAGGGCCTGCCCAATTGGTTGCCGGTAGTCCTGCCTGCCCTGGCGGTAGATCATCCGCCGGTTATTGACAGCGCGCAGGTGCAACATTTGCTGGCACCAGGTGCGGCAAACGAAAGCCGAATGGCTGTTGCGTCGCAACCCGTCGAACGTCGGTCGCACCCTGCCGAATTGTTTTTGTTCGATCCCAATACAATTTCGGTGGAAGCTTGGATGAAACTGGGACTCGACCAGCGAACGGCTGAACGCATTGGTCGTTATCGACAGAAAGGCGGATGGTTCCGAAGACCCGCCGATATCCGAAAGATTTACGGATTGTCGCCGGAACTCGCCGACAAGTTACAGCCATTCGTGCGCTTATCGGAGGCTGCATCGGGAAGCGGGCGCCTGCCTGTGTATGTAGCAAGATATGAGCGGGCACCCATGGATGCACCGCAGCCATGGGCGCGAAGGCCTACGGATTTCAAAAGCAAACCGAGGCAGCGACCAATGGTTCATATCAACCTGGCCGACAGTACAGAATGGGAGGCCTTGCCGGGCATTGGGGCCGTACTTGCAGGGCGCATTGTACGATTCAGGGAAAAACTGGGTGGCTTTCATGCGCCAGCGCAGTTGCTGGATGTTTTCGGCCTGCGCGATTCAACTTACCAACTGATTGCGCCTTTGTTGCTCGCCGATAACCTGCAATGGAAGCGGATTTCCATCAACCAGGCGAGTGAGGCCGAGCTATCGGCGCATCCTTATTTTCGCTGGAAACTGGCCAGGCTGATTGTGGCCTACCGAACCGCACACGGCCCTTTTCTGCAAGTGGAAGAATTGAAGGATATCCAGCTCATTACCGACGAGGTTTTTGAGAAAATGGCGCCCTATTGCCAGCTGGACGATCCGCATTTTAAAGAGTAGCAACAGCATTCAACAAACAAGGGCATCTCGCTTGCGCGAGAAGCCAGCATGCAAAGGGGCATAAATAGCTTCAAACGAATAAAAAATAAATCAACTAACGAACAATTGTTAGTTGATTTCGCTATATTGCAGTCATAGCATGGATTTTCGCACCGAAGAAATAACAGAACAGATCGCCCAAATGGCCCGCGACTTTGCGCGGCAGGAAATTGCGCCACATGTCATGGAATGGGATGAAGCGCAAACTTTTCCACTGGAACTATTCCGGAAAATGGGCCAGTTGGGCTTGATGGGGGTATTGGTGCCGGAGCAATATGGCGGATCGGGCCTTGGCTACCTGGAATACGTGGCCATCATTCGGGAAATTGCCAAGGTTTGCGGCTCCATCGGCTTGAGCGTGGCGGCACACAATAGTTTGTGTACCGGACATATTTTGAGTTTCGGTAACGAAGCGCAAAAGAAAAAGTATTTGCCGCGCCTGGCATCGGCCGAATGGTTGGGTGCCTGGGGATTGACCGAAGCCAATACAGGTAGTGATGCCGGTAATATGCGAACAACAGCTAAAAAGGACGGACAAAACTGGATATTAAACGGCACGAAGTGCTGGATCACACATGGGAAGTCTGGCGATATTGCAGTGGTCATTGCCCGCACGGGTGAAGTCCGCGCGAAAAACAATGCCACTGCATTCATCGTAGAACGAGGCACACCGGGCTTCGCTGCCGGAAAAAAAGAAAACAAACTGGGCATGCGCGCCAGCGAAACCACCGAAATGGTTTTTACGGATTGCGTCATCCCTGATGAAAACAGGTTGGGTGATGTGGGGGATGGTTTTAAGCAGGCGATGAAAGTGTTGGATGGTGGCCGCATCAGCATTGCTGCGCTGTCGCTCGGCATTGCAGAAGGCGCTTACCTGGCGGCAAAAAAATATGCCAAAGAAAGGTACCAGTTCGACCAGCCCATTGCCAATTTTCAAGGCATCTCGTTTAAGCTGGCCGATATGGCCACCGAGATTGCCGCTGCTGAATTGCTAATAAACCAAGCCGCCGATCGCAAGAACCAAAAGCTCAATATGACCATGGAAGCGGCGATGGCCAAATACTATGCGAGTGAAGTGGCCGTGAAAGTGGCGAACGATGCAGTACAGGTATTTGGTGGGTATGGTTACACAAAAGATTTCCCCGTAGAAAAATATTATCGCGATAGTAAGCTAAGTACCATTGGTGAAGGCACTTCAGAAATACAAAAGATCGTGATTGCGCGGGAGGCCCTGCATATTCGTTAGTTTTTGCCCGCGCGCCTCGATCACCTGGGTTAGTTTATTCGTTTGCTTGCTATAGTGGCCGGATCATTCCTGATTCGGCCTTTTGCTTATTTTCAAGGCTGGTTAAACACGACTCCATTTATGCGAAGGATTATTGCCTTGTTCCTGTTGCTGGTTTGTTTTCTGCCCGGTCGTGCACAAACCATTGCCAGCCAGGCCGACAGCTTGTTGAAAAGATTGAGTATCACCAGTGGCTATGATGAAAAGATTGAATTGTTGGGCAATATTTCAGATGTCTATTCTTATACCGATTCTGTCAAGTCAATTTATTACGCTACCCAAATAAAAAAACTGGCCGAACAGAAGCAAGACCAATACGGTATCGGCTTCGCTTATTATCGTCTCGGTGGTGCTTACCTGGAAGCGGTTGATTTGGACAATGCACACAAAGCCTACCAACGGGCAGCAGAAATTTTATCGACCGACAGCAATGCCAAGGCACAGGCAGTGCTCGCCAGGGTATTGTCAAATCGTGGTCTCGTTTACCAACGCCAGGGCAATAGTGACATTCAGTTGAAAATAATGCTGGAGAAAGTGATTCCGATCAACCTTCGGCTCAACGATTCCGTTAAACTTGGAAAAAACTACTATGCCATCGGTACCATTTTTCAGAATATCAAAGACCATAAGAAAGCAATCGACTATTTTCAACGGTCGGAAAACATGCTTCGTAATACGCCTTCGATTCCGGAATTGACAGACGCCTATATCAGCATGGTCGTGTCGATGATCTATCTCAACATACCCGACAACCAACGTGATTCGGTGTTCAGTTTGCTGCGGAAGTCAGATCATTTGATGCAGTTGTACCCCGATGCCATCTCCAAAGTGAAGTATTTGCAAACCCTCGGTATGGCCTGGGAATATTTTGATGGTGATACAAACAAAGCTGATCACGTGTATGAGCAGGCAATAGAACTGGCTGAAAAAAACAACCTGGCTACCATTAAATCTTCCTTGTTATTGCGGCAATATTATATCAAAGTGAAGACCGGAAAATACAAGGAGGCATTGGCGATTACACAAGAATTATATGAACAGTATGCGATATATATGTCGCCCGACGACCGGCTTTTACACCTGCGGCACCTGATGGAGATGGAAGAAAAGCTGGGCAATACCAAGGCAGCGCTGGCCTGGCAAAAAGCTTATATAATTTTGAATGATAGTTTGCAAACAGCCAATACCCAGGTTAAAATACAGGAATTGGAACAGCGCTATACTGCCAAAGAGAAAGAAAACCAAATCGTGAAACTGAACCAGGTTGCGCAAGCCCAGCAGTTGCAGATTCAAAAAAGCCGGTTCTGGTTGTACCTGTTAAGTGTTTTGGCTTTGTTTCTGGCAGGTTTTTTTGTAGCGCGACAAATCATCAGCCGAAACAAACACAAGATTGCCGTACAGGAAGCCGAGTTGTTACAACAACGTATCGACACCCTGAAAAAAGAACAACAGCTCAGTCAATACGACGCGGTGCTGGAAGGGCAGGAACAGGAACGCAAAAGACTGGCGATTGATTTACACGATGGCTTGGGTGGCGCCCTTTCAGGTATAAGACTGAAATTGTCTAAACTGATCAGAGACGAGGCCTTGTCAACGCCGGTAGAAGGGAAAACGACAGCATTAATGCTGCTGGCAGAAGAAATGGATCGTTCCATCAATGAACTTCGACATATTGCGCGAAACCTGATGCCGGAAGCCCTGCTCAAATACGGTCTGGTTGCTGCCATAAAAGATTTCTGCAAAAGCATGGAAACTGATACCGTGCAAATCAATTTCCAGTCGTTCGATGTGCGCGATGATTTGCCCAAAACAACACAGATCATGGTTTACCGCATACTGCAGGAACTCATTACCAATGCGGTTAAACATGCCGAAGCCAAACATATTCTTGCACAGTGTTTGCAACGGGAGGATATTTTCTCGATAACAGTAGAAGATGATGGCAAGGGCTTTGCCGTTGATGACCGTACCGAAGGCATCGGACTCAGCACCTTGCGCAGCCGGGTAAATTTTTTAGGCGGGCAGTTGGACCTGCAGTCTGAACCCGGTGTGGGAACCAGTACAAATATTGAATTCAATGTCAACCATGAGCAATGAAATAGCCATCGTTATTGTTGATGATCATCCCATGGTGATTGAAGGGTTGAAGATACTCTTGTCGAATTACGACGCGGTTGTAGTACGGCAAACATTTAACCGTGGCCTTGATGCGTTGCATCAACTGTCGTTGCTGGGCAATGCGGTTGTATTGCTTGATATCAACCTGCCTGATATAAATGGCATAGAATTGTGCGAGAAACTGATGGCTTCCAATCCAAAGAGCAAGATATTGGGCATGAGTACCTACAATGACGCCTCAGTGATCAGGCAAATGGTGCAAAAAGGCGCGAAGGGCTACCTGATCAAAAATGCGACGGCCGAAGAACTATATACGGCTATTGAGAATGTCTATAATGGTAAAACCTATTTTACGGCCGACGTACAACGCATCCTGGCCGAATCATCGTTAAAAAGCCTGCCTCGCCTCACCCGACGGGAGCAGGAAGTGTTGCGACTGATTGCCGGCGGTAAAACGACACAACAGATCGCCGAACAATTATTTGTGAGTCCGCTGACCGTTGAAACGCATCGTCGGAACCTGATGCAGAAGTTTGGGGTAAGCAATGCGCCGGCATTGATCAAGATGGCGATTGATGAGAAATTGCTATGAAGACAAAAAGAAAAGAACGGCTGCGCCTTTACGGCGAGCCGCTCTTCGTCCTGTAAACCAAACTTACCTGCTAGCTTTTTTTTCTGATTCAAATTGTTGTATAGCCTCGCGCAACTTGCCGCTTTTTTTAAGGGCCTTGATCATGCCACCAATTTCCTGCGGTGTATACGCATTCCTATTGCCGCTGATGTCTTTGGGCGTAAGTGTTTTGATGCGGCTACCGGGTGCTGGTGTGCGCATGGTTTGAATGCGGGTGCCTATGCGGCTGTTCACCACCCCATTGTCGATTTTTAACGGCCAGCCACCATCGTCTGTGATAAAGAAGTAGTTATTGGCTTCGTCGTTTTCGCTGATCACATCATAAGCATCGGCCAAACAAACGAGGTAATAATAGCCCCTGATCGACGGCATGGTATAGGTCCACTGCATATTGTCTTCGCCATACATGGTTTCAGCTACTCCTGTGCCACCGGCTAAATCGATGTGGTTCCACCAGTTGCCGGCTATACCAACACCTGCATTCAGCTTGCCGTTATCACCAGGAGAACCATATTGATCGGTGTATTCGTCGTACAACAAAATGCCGTAATCATTTGCATCGAAAGCATTGTAATACAAATAGCAAATGTTCCATCGTTTGGTGGCGCTGATCGATTCACTGCCGATATTGTACACATTGTAATGCATTTTCCGGCTGCGTGGATTGCTGCCGCTGTTTTGTTCGTCGCTCACATTCCAGGGCACCAGGTCATAGTTGCCTGTGGTATTGTTGTCGGGCGGATCAACGGGATTGTAATCGTCAGCAACCCCATTGGTTGCCACGAAAGCCATCATGCCGAATTGCGGATCAACCATGAAATTGTAGTCGATCCAGATAAAGCCTTTGTCGCCCCAAACATTTCCCCAGGAGTTGACCACCTGAAAGGCGCCGTTTGGTCCCTTGCTATTATCGTAGCCAATAATCATCATTGCATGATGGGCATGTTCTCCCACATTTGTAAAACTGGAATGGCTGGTAAGTACCTGGTCGCTGCGCCAGGTCATGAAATTGTCGCTGAGTTTAGCACCGAATACCACCGGCCGGTTTTGAGAGATATAGGTTTTGATTTCGTTGACCGACATCGAAATTTTTCGGTAGTTGCTCAATTTGTTTACCGCGGCTTCACCAGCTACGCCGGCATCGGGCGATTGTGAACAGTCGCCCATATTAGTATAGGGTACGCTGCTCAGGGAAGCGGTACCCCGGTTGATCAGTTGGGTAAAAGCAGGCTCGAAGTTGGTGCCGTTGCAATCACCTCCCTTTTCGGCAGCAGGGATGGCTAGAAAAAGATCCTTCGGACTTGTCTGGTTCCTATTGCTCGCCAGGTCGGTACTGCTCCAGTTTTTGTCGATGGCATTGAGGGTTGTTTTCAGGTTATACCCCACCGCCCAGGTTACACAAGTGCCGTATTGGCCCTGATCACCAATGGGCGGCAGTTTTGCTTTGATGGAAAAGCTGGTCGGCAGGTTGCCATCGCCAAGAACCAGGTTGATATTCGATGGAATTTTAGACGGGTCGTCCTGTCCCGACCAGCCCAGGGCAAAGGGCGTGTTGGGTGTTGGATTCGGACCAGGGTCGGTGCTTTGTTCACGTTGGCAACTGCCCAATAAAATGACTGGGGCGACCAGCAGCCATTTCAAATAAGAATTGTTTGTCATGATTATCTGCTTTAAGGTTCTTGTTGATTGGCGGTTGATGTAGCGGGCAATAGATTTTTGTCTGCATAACCATCTACCAGTTTCATATTCGTGGTAATGATTTCCGCTTTGCTGGTTAGGTTGGAGAAAACGGGCCGGCTGAAAAACAAAGTATTGCTGAAATCGACCGCCTGGTGAAAGATGGTCTTGTTCCATTCTGCATGTTGCCCAAACACTGCCCCGTTAAAATTGGCCTTGCCGAAATATTCACCGTATTCAAAAAAAGCGGCACGCCTAAAATTGGCCAGGCCGAAATCGGCATATTGGTGCGCAGAAATGGCGGCCAAAGAAACGTTTTGCCAGAAATCGGCTTGTTGCAAGGATAGCTGCCCGTAAATATTGGCTTGCTTGGCCCAGAAAACACCGCGAATAACTGACTCCTGCAACAGCAACTGTTGACTGAAAAAAGCTTCGTCAAGGCGCAGGTCTTGTTGAAAATGGCAGGCTTGGAGTTGAACGTCTTTGTCAAAGATACTCTTGCTGAGCACCAGCGATTGGTCGAAACTGGCGCCGCGAAAATCGAAACTGTCTTTAAAGAGGCAGTTGTAAAAGCCGAGGTTGTTGCTGAATCGACTGGTTGTATTTCGATTGTTATCGCTGTTAAAGGCTACTACCTTACCCTTAAACGTGCAACTTTCAAAATACAAAGCCGTGGCTATTGTACTGTTGTAATTATTGTTACCAGTGGGGAAAGGTTGAATTTGGGTAAAGTCGAGGTCGCCAACAATGGTGCAGAAGGCGTAGCTTTTCACCTTGTTGCGACGGATATTATCAACGACTTCAGTGGCCTTGATCGTTTTCGGCTGGGCCTTACCGGCACTGGCGCAACCGGTATGGCCGGCAACTAAGAGCCAAATAAAAAAGGAAGTGATCTTGCGCGAAAATTTTTCCATAACACTGCTGTTGAATATCGAAACAACAGTGTGAAATTATCGCGGTGGCCGACGGTAGACAATCGACAGTTAGCAGTATATTTTTCTACTGGTTATCCGGTAGAAATCAGTCCAGGAAATCGTCTTCCTTGTCTTTCGGGCCATATTTATCAAACAACTTATCAATCGCGCCACCGAAAATGGGGAACTTGGTTTTTGCAAAATTTTTGATGACGTCAATGGCTTTGTATGCCTGGGTTTCGGTTAAGCCTTCTGCCATCAGTTGATCAATCAGTTCTTTCATGCCGCGGTTTTGTAGGATGGGAAGGTACGATGAAATGGTTTCGATTGGCTGTTGAAAATATGGGTGCTACCAATTGGTGACAACGGCTGCGTACAAAAAACAAGAAGCCGCTCTTTGGGGAGCGACTTCTATTATTTAGCCAGTGAAAAACAGGTAAGTGCTTTTAGCACATAACGTCAGTGCGTTTTAAGCCACTTTCAGTAAGCTCATTTTGCTCTTGTCGAATTTTTTCTCTGCGTATTCCAGTGTCAGGTGAAACTTGGTTTCTTTGCTCGATGGCAATTCAAACATGGCATCGGTTAGAATGCTTTCGCAAATGGAGCGAAGGCCGCGGGCACCGAGTTTGTATTCCATGGCTTTGGCCACCATGAACTCGAGTACGTCATTATCGATGGTGAGTTCAATGCCTTCAATGTCAAACAGCCTTTTGTATTGTTTGATCAATGCGTTTTTCGGCTCGGTCAAAATCGAACGAAGTGTTTCTGCATCGAGCGGATTCAGGTAGGTCACTACCGGCAAACGACCCAGCAATTCAGGAATCAATCCGAAGTGTTTCAAATCCTGCGCGTTTACATATTGCAACAGGTTTTTCTTGGCATGTTCCTGTGCTTCTTTGTTCACGTTGAAGCCGATGGCATTGGTGTTCACGCGGCGCGCGATCAGTTTGTCCACGCCATCAAATGCACCACCGCAAACGAAGAGAATATTTTGCGTATTGATCTTGATGAGTTTCTGTTCCGGATGCTTGCGACCTCCCTGTGGTGGCACCAGTACATCGGTTCCTTCGAGCAATTTCAACAAGCCCTGTTGCACACCTTCGCCACTCACATCACGTGTAATAGAAGGGTTGTCGCCCTTTCTCGCAATCTTGTCAATCTCATCGATGTAAACGATACCGCGTTCCGCAGCAGCTACATCGTAGTTGCACACCTGCAAGAGGCGCGTGAGTATGCTTTCCACATCTTCGCCCACATAACCGGCTTCGGTGAATACGGTGGCGTCGACGATGGCAAAAGGAACGTTCAATAATTTGGCGATGGTTTTGGCCAGCAGGGTTTTACCGGTACCGGTTTCACCCACCATCACGATATTGCTTTTCTCAATATCAACTTCGCCTTCGGTTGTTTTTTGCTGCAGGCGTTTGTAATGATTGTACACGGCTACCGACAATACTTTTTTGGCATCGTCTTGTCCGATTACATATTCATCCAGAAAGCGTTTGATTTCAATGGGTTTCTTAACGGTCAACTTGAAGCCAGGGCCGCTGGGTTCTGATCGGGTCAGCAGTTCCTGTTCAATGATTTCTCTTGCGTGTTCCACACAGTTCTCACAGATATGACCATCTTGCCCGGCGATGAGTATTTTCACCTCGTCGCGGCTTCGGCCACAGAAGGAACAGTGTAAAGTATTTTTAGCCATATTCGTTTTGCTAATTGCAAAGATAAAAAACCGTTCCGGGATATCGGAACGGTCATTTACGTTGTTTTATTACGAGGTTTTTGGGCAAAAAGCCCGTTCCACTAGATGTTTTCCACGATTTCGTCAACGATACCGTAAGCGATGGCGTCTTTGGCGTCCATCCAATAGTCACGGTCGAAATCTTTCATGATCTGGGCCATGGTTTTGCCACAGTTCTCGGCTAATATCTTGGCACCCAGTTCTTTAACTCTCTTGGTTTGGATGGCCTGGATCTCCAGGTCGGCGCTTACGCCTTGCATATGTCCGCCGAGGCTGGGCTGGTGGATCATTACTTCGCCGTGGGGATAGATAAAGCGCCGGCCTTTTACGCCACCACTGAGTAAAATAGACCCCATGGAAGCAGCGAGACCCATACAGATGGTGCTCACCGGACTTTTCAGCATGCGCATGGTGTCGTAGATGACCATGCCGCTGGTGACCACACCTCCGGGGCTGTTGATATAAAATTTGATCTCTTTGCCTTTTTCATGGTCGTCGAGCAAGAGCATTTTGGTAACCACTTCGCGGGCCGATTTATCGTCGACTGGTCCCCAGAGATGCACCGCTCTTTCGCTGAAGAAATATTTCTCCAGTTTCTTGTTGAGCATCATGAGGTCGTCGCGTTTGTCTTCCGACTGCTTTTCTTCTTCCTCTTCCATTCTGAATGATCCGTATGATGTGTTGTATAACATGTCAGCTTGTTTTTACAGAGTGATTAGTCTTTGTTCTCCTTGCGCGGATTCACCAACAGTACTTCGTCTACCAGGCCATATTCTTTGGCTTCGAGCGAGGTGAGCCAGTAGTCGCGGTCGCAATCTTTCTCTACTTGCTTGATGGATTTGCCGGTGTGGTTAGAGATGATTTCGTACAATTCTCTTTTCAGTTTGCGAATCTCATTCACCGTGATTTCGATATCTGATGCTTGTCCGCCGATAGCACCGCTTGGTTGGTGCATCATGATGCGGCTGTGTTTCAGCGCGGTTCTTTTGCCCTTGGTGCCGGCGCACATCAGTACAGCGCCCATGGAGGCGGCCATACCGATACATATGGTGGCTACATCGGGGGTGATGTATTGCAGGGTGTCATACATGCCGAGACCAGCGTACACACTGCCACCGGGACAGTTGATATACATCTGGATGTCGCGGGTACGGTCGGTGCTTTCGAGGAACAATAACTGTGCGGTAACGATATTGGCTACTTCGTCGTTGATGGGGTAACCGAGAAAAATGATCCGGTCCATCATCAGGCGGCTGTAAACGTCCATAACGGCGATGTTCATGGGCCGTTCTTCAATGATATTCGGAGTCAAGTTCGTAACCTGGTGCTTTTGGTAGTCATGCAGGGTCAGGCTCGAGATGCCCCGGTGCTTGATTGCATATTTTTCAAATTCTGATGCCATATTTCCGGATTGTTTGTTTAAAATTAAGCACTAGCATGAATCAAATACCTCTCCAATTGAAAATCATGACAAAAAGGCGGGTTTCGCTTTCTACCCGTCGGGTTGCACCCGTCGGGTAAAACCCGACGGGTAGAAAAAAAACGGGCGACCACTTAGGCCGCCCATTCAATGTATTAACTATTAGTGGTGGTGATGCTGGTGTTCGGCTTGCATTTTCTGGAAAGCATCGAGGCTGATCGGCTTCTCGTCTTTCTTCACTTTACTTTCAGCCACCGCGAACACTTTATCGGTTTGGATGCGGTTGAAACTGTCTTCTACAAATTTGCGGTCTTTCATCATCCGCTCAACATAGTCGTTCACCCAGGGTTGGTCGGTACCGAGTTGACCCATATTCATGCCACCCATATAACTGAACAATTGGTTGCGGGCAAAATCACGCAGGTCGTCGGCGCCTACTTCGATGTTGTTTTCTTTCACCAGTTTGTCAACAATCAGGGTCCATTTCAGTGAATTGGCGAAACCGGGGTATTCGCGGTTGGCCTCTTCTTCGCTCTTTGCTTGTTCGCCATTGTTTTGGATCCAGCGTTTCAGGAAGTTTTCGGGAAAATTGATGCTGGTTTTATCAACCAGGTAATGATAAATACCGTCAAACAATTGGTTGCGGCTTTGCGCATCCAGTTGTGCCTGGATATCTTCTTTGATCGCGTTGCGGAAACCGGCTTCGTCGCTGATTTCTTTGCCCGGAAAAACAGCTTTGAAGAATGTTTCGTCGAGCGCTGCTTTTTCAACCAGACCTACTTTGGTGATGGTCATGTTGAAACGACGGTCGGCATCGGCCGGCTCGGTAGTAGAGAGACCCAGGTCGCCCAATACCCATTCGCGTTCTTTGGTATCGAATGCTTCAGCAAGGGTTGCTTGAAGCTGATCGTCGGCTTTCTTGCCAATCAATGATGGGCGGAAAGATTCGCTGAAATATTTTACCAGCAGGGAATTGTCTTTGGTAACGCCCTCTGCAACAGGGTTGCCATCGGCGTCTATTTCGGTGAAGGTTACATTGAGCACATTGTCATCGCCGGTTACGGTTTCGGGGTTGGTCATATTGCCATGACGCAACAGCAGGCGATCAACTTCTTCGTTGATCATTGCATCTGTTACCTCGATCTTGTAGAAAGGCAGGGAGGCGGTACTAAGATCAGCAATGCTATAGTCGGGCTTCAAGCCGATTTCGAACGCGAAAGCATATTCATCGGGTTTGTTGAAATCCAATTGACGCGAATCGTTTTCAGGCAGGGGCAGGGGTTGGGCGAAGATTTCCAGTTTCTCATTCACCATATAATCGTTCAGGTTTTTTTCAACCGAACGAAGAACTTCGTCAACAAATACACTTTGTCCGTGCATTTTGCGAATGAGTCCGGCGGGAACCATTCCCTTCCTAAAACCTGGAATATTTGCCTGCTTGCTATAATTCTTCAGCGCTTTCTCAAAAGAAGGCAGGTAGTCTTCTTTTGCCAGCTTCACAGTGATTTTGTCGTTGAGCTGACCGATATTTTCCCGGGTAACTGTTGCCATAATTAAAATAACTTTTGGGGGTGCAAAGGTAAGCAAATTGTTTAAGGTTTAAAGTTTAAGGTTTAAGGTTGCTGCCGCGTGTTTTGTATACTTTCTGTTGTTCGGAAGGGGTCGGTATGGGTGTTCTTTGGTTTTTAAGCAGGATTTTCTTTGTTTTTGGAGTAGGGTTTCCATGGTTTTTGGAATGGGATTTCCATGGCTTCAAGAGCAGGGTTTCAGCGGTTTGTGGAGCGGCGTTCTATAGTTCCTGTAGCGGGATTTTCATTGTTTTGGAGCAGGGTTTCCATGTTCTTTGGAGCAGGCGTGTTATGGTTTCTGAAGTGAGATTTCCATGGCTTCAAGAGCAGGGCTCCCGTTGTTTCTGTAGCGGGGTTTTTAGGTCTAAGGAGCCGGGTTTCCAGGGTTTCAGGCGCAAAACGCCAAGGTTTTGGTTGTCAGTAATAAGATTTGACAGCATACAGCAGCAAGGGCTGAAAGGCCCAGGTACTGCCTGCAAAACATCGGTAATCACTAATAAGAATTTTATAACTGGCTATTTGTCAAGAACTTAATAGTTGCGGCAGCAACCTTACACCTTAGACCTTACACTTTAAACCCGAGTTTCCCCTCACTTATTTTGGAGTACCAAGAGAGGGCCCTCAGCGCGGTAGGCCATTTCGGTGGTGTGGCTGCTGTTGAGCAGGCGGTGCCACCAACTGTGGCGGTGGGTGATCATAACCAGGAGCTGGCTGGGATGGGTAGACAGGAATTGGTCGAGCCCGTCTTCGACGGAGTCGTGCTTTTCGTGAAAGAAGAGGTGCTTCACTTGCTGGAGCCGTTGCTGAAGGCCCGATTTACTATTTGCCTGGCTATCGGAAAGGTCTTCGCCCGGTTGTTGAATATGTACAATTTGCAGCAATACATCGGGATTGGCGCTCAGCCAATCTTGCAACAGGTGAAAGCTTTTTTCATTCATCACATCATTGAAATCGGTGGCGAAAGTGATGCTGTGAATGCTTTCATAGCTATGTCCCGCGGGTATTACCAATACCGGCACTTTTGATTTGCGAATAATGGCGGCGGTAGTGCTACCGATAAATTTATCGAGCGCACTATTGGTACCTTGCATGCCGGAAACAACCAGGTCGGTTTTGAGTTCTTCGGTTTGGTAAACAATTTCATCGGCAGGCATGCCGATGTTCACCAACGTATTGATTTTTTTACCGGCGATGGGTTCCAGGTCAGCAGCCAGTTTCGCGATTTGTTTTTCGTGCTCGGCTTGAATTTCTTCGGCGGACACCATCACATAGGGCATTTCGCCCACGGGTGTTGGCAACATAAAAACATGCAAGAGTGTTAGGCCTGCGCCGGTTTTACGGCTGAGCACGGCTGCATAGCGGGCAGCATTCAAAGAAGCGTCTGAAAAATCGGTAGCAACGAGTATTGACTGCATGCTATAAAGGTAGTAAAGTCAATAGTCAAAAATCACAAGTTTACCGAGCTGTCATTAGAATGATTGGATGATGCGCAGGCCGGGCGTAGTGCCTCGGAAAAATTCGTGGAAATAAATAAGTGGGTCGATATGTGTTTTCCGCCAGGTGAAGCGCCCGAAGCTGAGTCGGAAGCTGTTTTTAGCCATGAATTCACCCTGGCGATGATAGAGCCAGCCAAGTGAGCCAATGCCGGTAAAACTGGTTTCTTTCATCGGGTTTTTGTCTTCCACGGGCCGCTGTCCGTAACCGATGGAAACAAATTCATTGCGATAGGTCTGCAGTTTGCCTTCCTGGTTATTGGCGAAAAGGTAAACCGGTTCCCAGCCCAGCGTGATGACATGGGCCCAATCGCGGTTGCGGTTGCTGAAAACCACATTACCGGTGATGTTAAAGCCTGTTGCGAAATAGTTCTTGTAGTTCTGCAGCGAAACGCCCAGGTTCAGGTAAAAATAATCGCGGGTATTGTAGGCGCCGCCAGCGGGTCGATCGCCGGTGATGCTGCTGTCTTTTGCCATTTTCAAGGAGAGCCCTTCTTTCCAATTCCGTTTCCATTTACCGTTCTTGTTATCGGCATAAAATCGCAGCCGGTCTGTGATGTCGCTGGTTTGCAACTGCCGAAGGTCTTCGATGTTATTGAGTGAAAAAATGAACTCGTAATAACGTTCACCCAGGCTGTACTTATGTTCCGCGTGTTTGGACGGGTGCGGAATGATGCCCAGCAAGCGAACCGTATCTTGTTTTTGTTTGATGGCGGCCAACTCCTTTTTCATTACCAGGTAACTGTGGTCGGTATCGGGGCTGCGGCGCAAACTGATTTTACGAACGCCCAGGCCATCGCTGAAATGGTCCAGGTAATAAGCGGCCAGGGGATCAGTCATACTGTCTTTCAATGGCGCAAAATCGATGAGGCAGCGCTCAACCATCGAATCGAGGTTGCTGAGCCGCGGCAGGTCGTTCAGGTCGCTCAAATAAACCGTTACTGAATTGCCTTTTCCCAGGTCGATTCGAAGTTTATGTTCATAGTTATAATGCGGGGGAATTTTAAATACTGGTCCGCCGTTTTGGGCAATTATTGCCTTACCAGCACCCATCAGTGCCAGGCAAAAAATTATTTTTTTCATCGTATTAGTGATTAACGCTTATTGGTGATTGAGGCGTATCTGTGGTTAACTCGTATTGGTGATTGAGCCGTATCAGTGATTAAATGGAATGATCAGGTTGCTTGTCGGCGAATTGGTTACTGTAGGTTCGCGCCGATTGAAAAAGCTCATCCTTTTTTGCTCTTTCGCTGGTTGCAGTCCCAACAATTCTTGGGCGGTTCTAATCTCGTTCAGGTGCACCCATTTTCTGGGTTTCGGTGTCAGCGGATTTGAAAATTCAGTAGCAAGCAACGCTGCGTCTATTGATGGCCGTGAGGAATCGGTGTTTAACGTATGGGCATTGTTCACTGCGTGTACCAGGGGTCGAACTGGCAAACGGCGGTCGATGCGGTTTACCGGCCTGTTGAAACGCATGGCACGAACCTTACCATTGCCGGCCAATGCCTGGTTCAATTGGCTGGCGGCGATCGCGGGCGCAATGGAAATTTGTTCGATGGGCGCACCAGTCGGCTTTATAGCGGGTTCAACTGGTCTCTCCTGGTTGGTAACGACAGGCTTTATTTCGTTGGGGTTACTGGTTAAATTCATTCTATCACCACGAAGGTTGACTTGGAACAACCAGGCAACGCCCAACACCGCCACCAGCAGGGCGGCGACAATAGCCCAGCGACGAATGGTTCCTTTTTGTTGGCTGGATTGCATGCTGACAACATCCACCTTGTTTTCATTCGCAAGCTGCAACCGGCGCGACAATCTCTCCCAACCAGCTTCTTTGTTGTAGCCTTCACCACCGGTAGCGCTGCTGCTATCCATCAGCTCACGCCAGGGCTTATTTGATTTGTCGTTTTGCATGATTTGTTTCTTGTTGGTGATACATTTTCTGCAATAGTTGGCGTGCCTTGCTCAACTGTGATTTCGAAGTACCTACTGCTATGCCCAGTGCTTCAGCAATCTCGATATGCGAATAACCTTCTATTTCATAGAGGTTAAAAACCGTGCGATACCCCACCGGCAATTGCAGTACCAAGGCCCTGATGTCAGCCGCCTGCATCCGGTCAATGACATCGGCCGGTAAAACGACCTGCTCGGCCAGCATGTCGGCTTCGATCGTAAATACATGTTTCTTTCGAAGAAACATCAGGCATTAGTTGACCATCAGTTTTTTCAACCAGCCATAAAAAGCCGCATCCGATTGGTAAACAAAGTTGCTGATATGCGTAAAAAACTTGAAGTAGCCATTCAGCAGCGCCTCTTCCGCATCTTCTTTTCGTTTTAAGTAGCGGCAACAAAGGGCCATCATCTGGTCGGCCGTTTGTACAAACAATGCCTGCTGCGCGGTCGGGCTGCCCGATTGAATATCAAAAATGAGGTCGGCTATTTGCATGGTTAGTGGCTACAGCATCCTTTAGTAAACTACATCCTGCCATCATCATAAATGCAAAGGAAATTAGTTGGGTTGCCCGTTGCGTTAAAAATTTTCCCCACTATCCATAAAAAAAACGCAGCACGAAGCTGCGTTTTTTGTTTGTGCGGGCGATAGGAGTCGAACCTACATGCCTTGCGGCGCCAGATCCTAAGTCTGGTGCGTCTGCCAGTTTCGCCACGCCCGCCTCTAAATCCTCCGTCCCTCCGCGCTCTCTGCGAGAAACGCGTTCTCTGAGTGAAAAAATCTCAGCGCGAAAAAAACCTCCGCGCGCTCCCCCCACAGGGCCGGCAAATGTAGCCCTCAATCCCCAAATACCAAAGCCTTTTATTAAATTCGTTGACGATGGAAACTGTAGCAGCGATCCCGAAATACAATCTTACCGACGAACAGGAAAAGAAACTCATCTTACGTGAATACCGCGCCCTCTTGCGTTGCCTGAAACCCAAGCTGAAACCGGGCGACAAAGAACTGGTTCGCGTGGCTTTTGAAATGGCCGCCGAAGCCCACCAAACCATGCGGCGCAAAAGCGGTGAACCCTATATCCTGCATCCCCTGGCCGTGGCCCGCATCTGCGTGGAAGAAATCGGCCTCGGTGTGCGCTCCACCATCTGCGCCCTGCTGCACGATACGGTTGAAGACACCGATATCACCCTCAACGATATTGAGCGGCAATTCGGCAGCGAAATCGCCCGCATTGTAGACGGTCTCACCAAGATCTCCAACGTCATCGACGTCAATGCCTCGCAACAGGCCGAGAACTTCCGCAAAATATTGCTCACGCTCACCGACGACCCGCGGGTCATTCTTATCAAACTCGCCGATCGCCTGCACAATATGCGCACGCTCGAGAGCATGAAGCGCGAAAAACAACTCAAGATATCGTCCGAAACCGTGTATGTATATGCGCCACTCGCGCATCGCATGGGGCTCTATACCATCAAAACCGAGATGGAAGACCTGGCGATGAAATACATGGAGCCCGACACCTACAAAGAGATCGCGCGTAAGCTGTCGGAAACCAAACGCGAACGCACCCGCTATATCAACGAATTTATTCGCCCGCTGCGCGAAAAAATGGAAAAAGGCGGGTTCAATTTTGAGATTTATGGTCGCCCGAAAAGCATTCATTCCATCTGGAATAAAATGAAAAAAAAGGGTGTCAGCTTCGAAGAAGTATATGACCTCTTCGCCATTCGCGTTATTCTCGATTCACCGCACGAGCGCGAAAAAGAAGATTGCTGGAAAGTGTATTCGATGATCACCGACGAATACACGCCATCGCCCGAGCGCCTGCGCGATTGGCTCAGCAACCCCAAGAGCAATGGTTATGAAGCGCTCCATACCACGGTGATGGGCCCCCAGGGAAAATGGGTGGAAGTGCAGATCCGCACCAAACGCATGAACGAAATCGCTGAAAAAGGCCTGGCCGCACACTGGAAATACAAAGAAGGCGCTACCGATGAAAGCCGCTTCGACAAGTGGTTTCACCAGATCAGGGAAATGTTGCATACCCAGGATACCGATTCGGTCGATTTTCTGCTCGATTTCAAAACATCTTTTCTCGCCGAAGAAATTTATGTCTACACGCCCAAGGGCGATGTGAAGATGTTGCCCGTGGGCTCTACCTCGCTCGATTTTGCCTTCGCGATTCACTCGGCCGTGGGGGCACGATGTATTGGTGCCAAAGTGAACCACAAGCTGGTGCCGCTGAGCCATAAATTGCGCAGCGGCGACCAGGTGGAGATTATTACTTCGAACAAACAAAAGCCCACCGAAGACTGGCTGAATTTTGTGGTTACCGCCAAAGCGAGAACCAAGATCAAAGACGCGCTGAAAGAAGAAAAGCGCAAGGTGGCCGAAGATGCCAAATATGTGGTGCAACGAAAACTCGAGGCCATGGGCGCTGCGTTTTCGCCCGGAAATATTGAGATCCTGGTCGACTACTACAAAGTGCAGTCATCGCTCGATTTGTTTTACCAGATCGCAACGAAAAACATCGATCTTAAAGAACTGAAAGATTTTCAGGTACTGGGCGATAAACTGGAACCGCCCAAACCGGTAAAGCCGATTCAGGAAGTAAAACAGGATCCGGCACACCATGAGTTGCCGAAAAAAGATGCCGAACTGATTATTTTTGGCGAGAGCAGCGACCGGATCATGTACAACCTGGCCAATTGTTGCAAACCCATCCCCGGAGACGACGTATTTGGATTTGTTACCACGGGTAAAGGCCTGACCATCCACCGCACCAATTGTCCCAATGCGTCCAAATTATTGGCGAATTATGGGCACCGGGTGGTGAAAACCAAATGGGCCAAGAACAAAGAGATTTCATTTCTCACCGGCATCGAGATCATCGGGCTCGATGACGTGGGTGTTATTAATAAAATCACGAACCTGATTTCGGGCGATATGCGCATCAATATCAGTGGCCTGTCGATCGAGGCCAACGAGGGCATTTTCAAAGGCTCCATCAAGGTATTTGTGCACGACAAGGAAGAACTCGATGAACTGGTGTTAAGACTGAAGCAATTGAGCGGCATTCACTCGGTGGATCGTTTCGATACCGAATAATCCTGTTTTTTATTTGGTTGCTATACACCTATTTTTGCTGCCTGCTTTTCCCGCAGGTATAAACTATAGTCATGGTAGATGCAATATTGGGCCTTCAGTGGGGCGATGAAGGCAAAGGAAAGATTGTTGATTATTTTGCGCCGAATTATGATATCATTGCGCGTTTCCAGGGCGGCCCCAATGCCGGCCACACGTTGTATGTAGATGGCAAGAAAGTGGTGTTGCACCAGATACCTTCCGGCGCCTTTCACCAGAACACCATTAACCTGATTGGCAATGGCGTGGTACTCGACCCAGTTACCCTGCAAAAAGAATGTGCGAAAGTGGCCGAGTTCGGCGTGGATGTAAAAAAGAATCTTTTTATTTCGCACCGCACCCATATCATCCTGCCCACACACCGGGCGCTCGACAAAGCATCTGAATTGCAGAAGGGCCATGATAAAATCGGTTCTACATTGAAGGGTATTGGTCCGGCGTATATGGACAAAACCGGTCGCAACGGTCTGCGTGTAGGCGACCTGCTCGATAAATCATTCACCACTTCCTATATCAAACTGCGTTTGAAGCACCAGCGCCTGCTCGATAATTTTAATTTTCAGGAAGACATCAGTGCCTGGGAAGAAGAATTTTTTGAAGCCATCGAATTTTTGCGCAGCCTCAATATTGTGAACGGCGAATATTTCATCAACGAAAAAATTGCTGCCGGTAAAAAAGTATTGGCCGAAGGCGCACAAGGCAGCATGCTCGATATTGATTTTGGTACCTTCCCCTTTGTGACCTCATCTAACACCACCACGTCGGGCGTTTGTAACGGTTTGGGTATTGCGCCGCAGAAAATCCGCGAAGTGATGGGTGTTACCAAGGCCTATTGTACCCGCGTAGGTAGTGGCCCTTTCCCCACTGAGTTGGAAGATGCAACTGGTGAAGAATTGCGCAAACTCGGTAATGAATTTGGTGCTACCACCGGCCGGCCGCGCCGTTGCGGTTGGATCGACCTGGTAGCCTTGAAATATGCCTGCATGATCAATGGTGTTACCAAGGTGATCATGACCAAGGCCGATGTGCTCGACAAATTCAAAGAATTGAAACTATGTACCGGTTATGAAGTAGATGGAAAATCATCGGAATATATTCCATTCCAGATGACCCGTCACCAGATTCAGCCGGTATTGAAAGGAATGCCTGGCTGGGACACAGATACCACGGCGATAACGAGTTACACTGCATTGCCGGCAAAGATGAAAGAATATGTAGATTTTATAAATGGATACACAGGGGTGAAAGTTTCCCATATCTCTAATGGTCCTGGTCGCGACCAGATTGTTACCGTATGAGAAAATTTTCGCCAAAAAATCCTTTTTAAAAATTTGGCTATTTAAAAAGAACACCGAAATTTTACAACGTAATCCCCTTTGCGTTATGGCATCGAAACCAGAAAAGGAAAAAAAGACTACCCCGAAGGCTGCTGGTAAGGCAGACGAGTCAGCTAAGAAAACAAAACCATCTTCCAAGAAGAAAGAGGAAGATGACGACGACGACTTTGATGAGGAGGAAGAAACCCCAAAAGCGGCGAAAAAAGGTCGTGCAGCAAAAGACGACGACGAAGACGATGAGGATCTTCCGGAAGAAGACGATGATTGGGAAAAAGTAGAGGAAGATGATAATTGGGATCCCGATTTCGAGGAATTCGACATGCCCAAATCAAAGTCTAAAAAATCATCGGGTACGGGTTCGGGCGCGGGCAAGAAATCTGCCAAAGACGAAGATGACCTGGGCCTCGACGATGAGTTCAAAGACATGGATCTCTTCAACGACTCAAACGGGTACGACGATGAAGACGACGATTTCTAATGACCGGCTCTAACACAGCGCCGTCGCGCTCTTTTACGCGATACGCTTTACCGGTTGATGATACCATAAAACAGCAAATGTTGAATTGGGGTAACCAGTTCAACATTTGCTGTTTTATGGATAACCATGGTTACCAGGCTGGCGCCCATTCGTATGAATGTTTGCTGGCAGCGGGTTGCTGGCGCTGGGTTAAACTCAAAGCAGGAACGGCGCTTGTTTTATTACAGGCCTTTGCCGCGCATGCGGGCGACTGGTTGTTCGGCCACCTCGGCTTTGGCCTGCAGCAAGACTGTATGGGCGTCAGCAATCGCTTCGACGACGCGGTCGGTTTTCCAGATGGTTATTTTTTTGTGCCGGAACATTTGTTGTTGCTGACGGCTGGCGAACTCAGTATCAGCAGTTACAGCCTGCCCCCCGACCAGGTATTGCGTCAGGTAATGGCTTCGCGCGGGGCTGGGCCGCGCCAAACAGAAGCGCCAACATTCGCTGCCACCTATCCGCGCGACGAATACATCCGCCTGGTCAAAGCCCTTCAGGCGCATATACAGCGCGGTGATTGTTACGAGATCAATTTCTGCCAGGCATTCACCGCCCAGGGGGTACAGATGGATCCGGTGCAGGTGTACCGCGATTTGTGCCGCTTGTCGCCCACGCCCTTTTCTGTGTATTATAAACTCGACGACAGCTATTGCCTTTGCGCGAGCCCCGAACGCTATTTCAGGCTGGCGAACCGCCGGGTTTGGTCTGAGCCCATCAAGGGCACGGCCGCGCGCGATCCCGACCCCGCGATTGACCAGGCACTGGCGACGCGCTTACGGAACGATCCCAAAGAACAGGCAGAAAATGTAATGATCGTAGACCTGGTGCGCAATGACCTGAGCCGGGTTTGCCAGCCCGGATCAGTGCAGGTAGAAGAATTGTTTGGGGTATACCCTTTTCCGCGGGTACACCAGATGATTTCGACTGTTACCGGGTTGTTGAAAGCGGGCCTGGGCTGGACCGATGTGGTGGCAGCCAGCTTTCCTATGGGCTCCATGACCGGCGCGCCTAAAAAGCGCGTATTGGAATTGATTGGCCAGTACGAGCGACGGGGCCGGGGCCTATTTTCGGGATCCATTGGATATGTTGATCCCGGAGGCCATGCTGATTTCAATGTCGTGATCCGGTCCCTGCAATACCATCGTGCAACGGGCTACCTCGAATACCTGGTAGGCTCGGGCATCACCGGCTATGCCGATGCGGCGCATGAATACGAAGAGTGTTTGTTGAAAGCGGCTGCCATCCGATCGGTTTGGGCAAGCGCTGCGCAGTCCTGATGACGGTTAACGGCTTATACGTGTTGACGCCCGGTAACCGACTTATAAAGTCGATACCGAATTGCCATTCAACATCAGGTCAACCGATTCCTGCAGAATGCTGTATTTGTTGGCGTTGAACAAATCCATTTTCTCTTTTGGAAGATTCAATTTATAACCTTTGTTATCGGGCTTCGACATGAGCTTGTCGAAGTCGGGGTTGTAACGCTTGAAGTCTTCGAGCGACATACTGATGTGTTTGGCGATGATCACCGATTGGTATTTGCCCGACACTTTTTGCTCTTTCACATTGCTCAATTCATCGGCCGTAAGGTTGCGGGTAAAAGCGTATAGGTGCTGACCATAATGTTCGGTGGTTTCGGCCTTGGTCAGCGTGGTGAGTCCGCCCTGCCCTTCGAAAATATAGTGCGTGCCAATAAACTTCTTTACATGGGTTCTGGTTTCGGCCGGCAGGTAATATTGCAGGTCCCAGAAATTGCGGCTACCGCTTTTTGCGATGGCTTTTTGTACCGCGCCGGGGCCACCGTTGTAGGCGGCAATCACCAGCAACCAATCGCCATATTGGGCATACAGGTCTTTGAGGTACCTGGCCGCTGCGTGTGTGCTCTTGACATAATTGCGACGCTCATCTACTTTCCTGTTCACTTTCAGGCCCAGTTCTACAGCGGTACCCGGCATCAATTGCCAGGGGCCAACGGCACCGGCCCAGGAAGTTGCACCCGCTTTCATTTTGGATTCGATCACAGCCAGGTATTTCAATTCACGCGGCAAGCCGTGTTGTACCATAATGCCATCCATCATATTGAAATAGGGAAGGGCCCAGGATTTCATGTCCTGCAAGTCCTTGCTGTATTTATCCATATAATCTTCCACAAAGCTAACGGCGCGGGGATTCAGCCGGGGCGCCAGCATCGCTTTATTGCTCTCGGCTTCAAACAAGCCGGCAATCTGTGCGGTAGATGTATTTTGGGCAAGAAGTAGGGTACTGTCTTTAGCAACCGATACAATGGTTGTATCGGCGGTAAGTATGTTCTGTGGACCTTGCGCGGTCGGCACTTTTTGGGCGAGAGTTAATCCAAGTGAACCGGCCAGAAAGCCACCCAGCAAAAGAAATTGTTTCATTATCCAACTTTAGGTTCGACACTAAACAGCTTCTCAAAGGGATGTTTTTGGTGAGGTTTTCAACAGAGGATTAAGATTCGAAAGGCTTCAGGGTTTTCGACAATACCAGCAAAGATAACTCTTGGAACCGGTTGGTCATAACCTGTAGCCCGTAAGGCATACCATTACTATGCCAAAAAAGAGGGAGGGAGATGCCCGGAATGCCTGTCAGGTTGGCAAAAACAGTGTAAATATCTTCCAGGTACATGGCCACGGGGTCGGCTGTTTTTTCGCCGAAACGGAAGGCTGTGCTGGGAGCCGTGGGCGATAAAATAGCGTCGAAACTATTGAAAATCAAATCTGTTTGGGCGCAAAGCTGCTGGCGTACCTGCTGGGCCTTGGTGAAATAGGCATCGTAGTAACCGGCGCTCAACACGAAGCTACCGAGCAGGATGCGTTTCTTCACTTCCCTGCCAAAACCGGTGGATCGGTTGTGTGCATAAAATTCTGCCAAATCTGTCAAATTACCCTGTTCCCGGTGCCCATACCGAACGCCGTCGAAGCGGCCGAGGTTGGAAGAAGCTTCGGCGGTGGTCAACACATAATAAGTGGGTACTATATAATCGAGCAGGGGAAAATCGACGGCTTCTACCTGGTGACCGGCGGCGCGAAGCTGGTCGAAATAGGCCAACTGGGTTTTTGCGATTTCGGGGTCGAGCGAGGGGTGCTCAACGGCTTCGCGGAAATAAGCGAAGCGGTGGGATTTTTTTTCGGGTGATAGCAGGGCCTGGCTGTAGTCGGGCACCGGTAAACTGGAGGCTGTACTGTCGAAGGCATCCCCCCCGGCGATCACTTCTAATATTTTGGCGGTATCGGCCAGGTTGCCGGCAAATATGCCTACCTGGTCGAACGATGATGCATAGGCGATGAGGCCGTAGCGCGATACGCGTCCGTAGCTTGGTTTAAGGCCAACGATGCCACAGAAATCGGCGGGTTGTCGCACCGAGCCGCCGGTATCGCTGCCGAGGCTGACCATGCAAAGACCGGCTTGCACAGCTACGGCTGATCCCCCGGAAGAGCCTCCGGGAACGCGGTTGTTGTCGCGGGCGTTCAGGGTGGGCCCGTAGGCCGAGTTTTCGTTCGATGAGCCCATGGCGTATTCATCGCAGTTGAGTCTGCCGATGATGATGGCACCTGCATCGACGAGTTTCTGCACGGCGGTGGCGGAATAGGGCGACCGATAACCACGCAGCATGTTGGAGGCGGCGGTCACGAAATGGCCTTCGTAACAGAGCACGTCTTTGATGCCAACCACAACGCCGTGGAGGGGGCGCAGGGGTTGGCCGGCGGCCAGTTCAGCATCGAGCACCTCCGCGCGGGCCAGGGCTTCGCTGGTGAAGGTTTCGATAAAGGCGTTCAGGTGCTTTTGCCGTTCGATTTCCGCTAAATAAAACTCCACTGCCCCTTTGCAGGTAGTGGAGTTGTCGGATAATGCGGTATGAAAGGTCTCTATAGACGCAAATACAAACAAACCAGAAAAATTTCTACTTAAGGTTGAGAAGGCGTTTTAGTGGTCTCTTTTTCGCGCATACCCTGTTCGATTTCGTCTTTCACATTGTTTTTGGCATCGTTGAACTCGCGGATACCGCGGCCCAGGCCACGCATCAGTTCGGGTATTTTACGACCACCAAACAAGAGCAATACGACCAGGATGATCAGGATCCACTCGCTACCACCAGGCATAGAGATCATCAGTAGGGAATTAGCTGTTAACATGCTAAATAGATTTTGAGTGGATAAAGGTAGGGAAAAGTCAAAAGGGAAAAGTCAAAACGCAAAAAAGGAGCGGGTTTAACAGCTATTTCACCGGTAAGCGTCCCGCCGGGTGGAAAAGTTGGCCGGTAGGGGCATGAAAAAGCCGCCTCGCGGCGGCTTCGAATTATTTGGCGGCAACTGCCATTTTCTTTTCTTTGATCCGGGCGCTCTTTCCGCTGCGTTCGCGCAGGAAATAGAGTTTAGCACGGCGAACCTTACCTTTTTTAGACACCGCGATCGATTCGATATTGGGTGAATACAGGGGGAATGTTCTTTCTACACCTACACCGTCGGAGATTTTGCGAACAGTGAATGTTTGGGTGGTACCCTGGCCCTGGCGCTTGATAACGTCGCCGCGGAAGCTCTGGATACGCTCTTTGTTACCTTCAACGATCTTATAGTTAACGGTAACATTGTCACCGGCTTTAAAAGCAGGGAATTCTCTTTTGGGGGTCAGTTGCTCGTGAACAAATGCTACAGCGTTCATGATGATCGATTTTAACGGACGGCAAAGGTAGGGGGAAATAACCAAAAGTCAAAACTAAAAAAAAGAAGCGATTTTACCCGACGGGTTTTACCCGACGGGTGCAACCCGACGGGTAGGGTCAATCAGACCGCAGGCTGTGTACTGGATTGGCCAGGGCCGCCTTAATGGCCTGGACACTGACCGTAACCAGGGCGATCAACAGACCAGTCAGGCCGGCCAGCGCAAATACCCACCAGCCGATTTGAATTCGATAGGCGAAATCGGCCAGCCAATGGTTCATGAGCAGCCAGGCCAGGGGCCAGGCGATCAGCATGGCGATCACCACCAATTTTACCAGGTCGCGCGCCAACAACAACACGAGGGCCTGTACACTGCTTCCCAACACTTTGCGGATGCCAATTTCCTTCCGCCGCTGTTCGGCTGTAAACGTGATCAGCCCAAACAAACCCAGGCAGGCGATGAATATGGCCAGCAACGTGAAGCCGATCAACAATTTTCCCTGCATTTTTTCTGCCTGGTATTGGCGGGCGAAATTGTCGTCGAGAAAATGGAATTCGAATGGATTTTCGGCATCGAATTGTTCAAATACGGTGGCTACCTGTTGGAGCGCGGTGCTGGTATTGCGGGGGTTGAGTCGCACGTAAACATTGTCTTTATCGCCATTTTCAGTGGCAAGTTTGACGATAAGGGGTTCGATTTTGTGCTGGAGTGAATAGATATTAAAATCTTTTAGCACTCCCGCCACTTCATACAGCATCGGTTTACCCGCGGTATCGGTGCCCAACTGAATTTTCTGGCCAACCGGTTTCGTCCAACCGTTTTTCCGGGCCAGGGTTTCATTGATCAATACCTTATTGTCTTTATCAGTTGGCATGTCTTTAGAAAAATTTCGACCGGCAGCGATTTTTATTTGCAGGGTTGGCACAAAGTCTTCGTCGATGTCAAACTGTTTGGCCATCTGGCTATTGTTACTAAAACTGCCGTCGTTATTGGCGGGTGTATAATCTTGTCCGCCGATATCATTGTTGCCAATGGGATTGCCGGCAACAGCCACACTTTCGATCAGCGGACTTTGTCCCAATGCTGCTTTAATCTGGTCGATATTATTTCTGGCAGCGCGGTTATTCAGGTGATAGGTCAGCACCTGGTCTTTGTTGAAGCCAAGGTCTTTGGCGCCTACAAATTGCAATTGCTGGTAGATAATGAAAGAGGCAGCCATCAGGGCGATGGTGACCACGAATTGAAACACCACGAGCGACTGCCGGAACCGCAGATTCCCTTCGTGGCTGCCGGTCTGGCCTTTTAAGGCGGGGATCAATTTAAAGCCCGATAAAAACAAAGCGGGATACAAGCCGCTCAAGCCGCCTGCAAGCAACGCAAAACCCGCCGCAAAGCCCAGGGTTTGCACTGCATCGGGTTGCCAGGCAAAAGCGGTCTTTCCGGCAAAGCCAAGAAACCAGGGCAAGGTTAGTTGTACCAGGAGTATTGACAAGAGGGCGGCCAGAAAAGTGATCAATACCGATTCGGCCAGAAACAGGCGCACCAGTTGCGCGCGACTGGACCCATTTACTTTTCGTACACCAATTTCCTTGACCCGCAGGCTGGCGCGCGCGGTTGACAGGTTCATGTAGTTGATTGACGCCACCAGCAGGATCAACGCCGCGATGATGGAAAAGCCGACTACATAACGCATACTGCCGTTGGGGGCGATTTCATATTCCAGGTTAGACTGCAGGTGGATATCGGTAAGTGGTTGCAGTTCGAGTTGGTAGTTGGCTGTCCCCACCAGTTTTGCAAGTGCCGGCTTCAGTTTGTTTTCGTAAAAGGCAGGCAGCTTGGCATTGATGCGGGCGATGTCTGCTTCCTTGTTTAATAGTAAGTAGGTATAGAGGTAAGAATTTTCCCAGGCAGGGCTGTTATTGGGTGCCATGCGGCGGATGCCACTGAAACTAAAATGCGAGTTGACGGGTACGTCTTTGATCACGGCACTCACCAGCGCGTTGTCATTGTTGCCGAAGGAGATAGTTTTACCAAGGGCAATGGCAGGATCGCCGAATAGGGTATTGGCGAGTGACTGTGTAATAACAATGCTGTTCAGTTGGTTGAGGGCTTGGGTATTGCCGTAGAGAAACGGGAAATCGAAAACGGTAAAGAAACTGCTGTCGGCAAACAGGATATCGTTGACTTTGATGTGTTTTTCGCCGTAGTTGATGGTGCCGCCGCCTTCGGCATCAATGCGAACAGTGGCCTGGATGTCGGGGAAAGCATCTTTGAAGGCTTGCGCAAAGGGTGGTGGGGTGACAGCCAGTTGAAAACTGCCGCCGCTCCATTCGCCGTGTTGCGCTATACGCGCGATGCGGTGCGCGTTATGGTGGTAACGATCGTAGCTCAATTCATTGCCAACATAGAGCATGATCAGCCAGCAGGCCGCAAGGCCTATGGCGAGTCCGCCGATATTGATGATCGAAAAGGTTTTGTGGCGAACCAGGTTTCGCCAGGCGGTTTTGAAGTAGTTCCGGAGCATGACGGCGGTTTGGGGCTTCGCTGCCAACCCAGTGCCAAAATGAGAAAGGCTTAATAGTCAATCAAATACTATTAAGCCTTAACGGAAGGTCGTCCGTTTTTGATACAATGTTGTGCGAGAAGGGACAGTTCTATGCCGTTCTACCCGTCGGGTTTTACCCGTCGGGTGCAACCCGACGGGTAAAAAATGCGTTACCGCGCTACGTTCACCGCGCGTTTTTCGCGGATCACCGTTACGCGGATCTGGCCGGGGAAGGTCATCTCTGTTTGAATCTTTTGCGCAATCTCAAAGCTCAGTCGATCGCTGTCGGCATCACTTACTTTATCGGCTTCCACAATCACCCGCAGCTCGCGGCCGGCCTGGATGGCATAGGCTTTCTCCACGCCTGGATAGGCCATGGCCATGTTTTCAAGGTCTTTGATCCGCTGCAGGTATTGTTGCATGATCTCGCGGCGGGCACCGGGGCGGGCGCCGGAAATGGCGTCGCAGGCCTGCACAATGGGCGAAATCACGTATTGCATTTCCATTTCATCGTGGTGCGCACCGATGGCGTTCACCACTGCCGGGTTCTCACCATATTTTTCGGCAAGCTTGGCACCCAACAAAGCATGGCTCAGTTCAGATTCTTCGTCTGGCACTTTACCAATATCGTGCAGCAGACCGGCGCGTTTCGCGAGCTTGGGGTTCATGCCCAGTTCAGAAGCCATGATACCACAAAGATTGGCCACCTCGCGGCTGTGCATCAGCAGGTTTTGGCCATAAGAAGAACGGAAACGCATTTTACCGACGATCCGCACCAATTCTTTGTGCAGTCCGTGGATGCCCAGCTCTATCACCGTGCGCTCGCCGATTTCCATCACCTGCTCTTCGATCTGGCGGCGGGTTTTTTCCACCACTTCCTCAATACGAGCCGGGTGAATCCGGCCATCGGTCACCAGGCGGGTGAGGCTGAGACGGGCAATCTCCCGGCGCAGTGGGTCAAAAGACGACAGGATGATTGCTTCGGGGGTATCGTCTACAATCAGGTCCACACCGGTAGCCGCTTCAATGGCGCGGATATTCCGGCCCTCGCGACCAATAATCTGGCCCTTGATTTCATCACTTTCGAGGTTGAACACGGTGATCGAGTTTTCAATCGCCTGTTCAGCGGCGGTGCGCTGGATGGTTTGGATGATGATTTTCCGGGCTTCCTTATTGGCTTTGCCCTTGGCATCGTCGATGATCTCTTGCTGAATGGCCAGGGCCTGGGTATTGGCTTCGTTGCGCAGGCTTTCTACCAGTTGCGAACGGGCTTCGTCGGCCGTAAGACCGGCGATTTTTTCCAGGCGACGAATATGTTCTTCCTGGTGCTTTTCCAGTTCGGTCCGCTTATGGTTCACCACCTCAATCTGGCGGTTCAGGTTTTCTTTAATGGTTTCGTTTTCCTTGATCTGCTTGTCGAGGTTGTTCTCTTTCTGGTTGATGGAAACCTCTTTCTGCTTAATGCGGTTCTCGGCATCGTTGATCTTGCGATTCTTGTCGTTTACCTCTTTGTCGTGCTCACTTTTCAGTTGAACAAATTTCTCCTTGGCCTCCAGTTGCTTTTCCTTTTTGATGGTTTCGGCCTTCAATTGTGCTTCTGTGATAATCTTGCTGGCTTCGGCATTGGCTTCCTGGATTTTTTGTTCGGTGTTGGCTTTAAAAATGAATTTCCCCAGTACGATGCCGACAACCGCTGCTGCCAGACCGACGATGAGGAGTAATATAGTAGAGTCCATTGAATTGTTTTTTAACTAGTTAAGTGAAACTGAATGGCGCGAATGTAATGATTTTCAACCATTCATTTTGTCAAGTAGGGCTTCGATCTGCCCCAGTTTTTCGCTGACAGCGCGGTTGTCGATGCCCTGCTGCGTGCGCGATGATTGCTCGGTGGCATACCAAACCAATACCATGGCAATATAATCCTGCATGTCTTTTCCAGAGAAATGGGTCTTAAACTCGATCACTTTGTCGTTGATGACTTTTACGGTTTCCCGCACCGGCGCTTCGTCTTCGGGTTTGATGCGAATCCGGTAACTGCGGTCGCCGATGACAATATTGAGGGGGATGAGTTGCTCGTTCATGGTAAACTGATTTGGCACCGCCACTTACTCATTCAGCAGGGCGATGCATTTGTCGATGTCTTTCAGGTACTGGTTGATCCGCTTTTCCAGGGCTTGCCGGTCTTTTTCGGTCATCTGCGGCCGCGTGGCACGGGCCAGTTCCAACTGCCGTTCCAATTCGCCGCTGCGTTGTTGCAGCAACTGGTCTTTTTCCTGGTAGATGTTTAGCTGCGCCTGCAGCCGATCGTTGTCGCGCTGCAATTGCAGCTGTTGCCGCTGTAAAGCAGCCAGCTTTTCCTGAATCCGTTTCACCTGCAGCAACAAGTCTTCCATGGTTGATTACTTGCGGATTTCGGCGCCCAACTCATTTTCCAGCGAATGCATGATCTTTTGCATCATGCCATCGATGTCTTTGTCGGTCATCGTTTTTTCTTCGTCGAGGAAAGTAAAGCTGACGGCCACTGATTTTTTTCCCGCTCCTAATTTATCACTTTCAAACAGATCGAAGAGCGAAAGCTTTTTCAGGCGCTGGATGGCGATCTTTTTAACCGTGGCTTCAATGCTGCCATAAGCCAGTTCTTTGTTCACCAGCAGGGCCAAATCGCGCTGCACGGGCTGTTGTTTGGGCAACTCGCGGAAGCTGATTTTGTTGCGGTCGGCGATTTCCAGCACCAGGCGCCAATCGAGCTCGGCATACCAAACGGGTTGTTTGATGTCGAAGGTAGCGGCCCGTTGGGCAGAAACCAATCCGGCGAAGCCGATCAATTCCTTACCGGCATTGATCTGCACGGCCTGGCTGATGCCGGCTGCCTCCCCTGCGGTGAAACTGAGCCTGCCCAGGCCCGCAGCGGCGGCGAGCTTTTCGAGCGTGCCTTTGAGAACGAAGAAATCGGCGGCAATGGCCTTGCTGCGCCAGTCGGCCAGCCGGTATTCACCGGTCAGGTACAAACAGAACTTGGGTTCTTCCAGGTACTTGCCCACTGCCTGGCTGTGATAGGTTTTGCCCCACTCGAAAAACTGCAGGTTGTTGTTGCGGCGATTCAGGTTGTGTGCGATCACGGCCAGCCCGGTTTCAAGCATGGCTGGGCGAAGCACATTGAGTTCTACGCTCAGGTTGTTGAGCATTTTAACCGCGGTCGACAATTGCTCTTCGGTGTACCAGGCGGCATTGCTGATGGAATTGGTCAGTATTTCGCGGAAACCGGCACCGGCGAGGTAGTTGGCGAATTTATCGCGCAGGCGGCCGTCGGGGTCTTTTTCTACCGCGGGACTAATATTAATATTCGTCGGGATGTCGACATTGTCGAGTCCGTCGATGCGTAATATCTCTTCCACAATATCAGCCGGCAGCGAAATATCGGGCTTACTAAAGGGCACGGCTAACCGAAGTTCATCAATGCCGTCTTTGATCACTTCGAACCCCAGGCTTTCCAGAATTTTCTTAACGGTATCGGGGTGATAATTTTTGCCGCTGAGTTTTTTGAGGTAGTGGTATTTAAGCGCCACTTCTTTTTTGTTTTCGGCATCGGGATAGATATCAACGATGTCGGAACTGATGGTGCCACCTGCGAGTTCGGCCATGAGCAAAGCAGCCCGTTTGAGAACCTGCACGGTTTGTGAAATATCTGTGCCTTTCTCAAAACGACTGGCGGCATCGGTGCGCAAGCCCTGGCGAAAAGAAGTGCGGCGGATGACGGTCGGCGCGAACCAGGCGCTCTCGAGGAAAATTCGGTTGGTCTTGGCCGTTACCCCCGAATGAGCACCGCCAAATACACCCGCAATACACATGCCTTCGTTGGCATTGCAGATCATCAGGTCGTCGGCAGCAAGCGTGCGTTCTTTGTCGTCGAGCGTGGTGAACTTGCTGCCCGCGGGCAGGTTTTTGGCGATGACTTCCTGACCGGTGATGGCATCGTAATCGTAGGCATGTAAGGGCTGACCGGTTTCGTGCAACACGAAATTGGTGATGTCGACAATATTGTTGATGGGTCGCAGGCCAATGGATAGCAGCCGGTCTTTCAACCATTGCGGCGAAGGGCCGACAGTGATGTTGTTGAGGGTAACGCCACTGAAGCGGCGACAAGCCGTTTTGTTTTCAATCTTGATGCTGATGGGCAGGGAATGGTCCTGCACTTTGAAACCATTCACCGACGGTGTTTTAACCCGGGCGTCTTTTTTGTCGTGGTGCGTAAGGTAGGCACAAACATCACGGGCCACACCCAGGTGGCTCATGGCATCCATGCGGTTGGGGGTGAGGCCGATTTCGTAGATATGGTCGCGATAGGGTTTGAAATGCTGGGCGGCTGGCGTACCGGGTTTGAGATCGGCAGGCAGTACCATAATGCCGGCGTGGCTTTCACCGAGACCGATTTCATCTTCGGCGCAGATCATGCCCTGGCTTTCTTCGCCCCTGATTTTCGCCAGCTTCATGGTGATGGGCTCCCCTTTCAACGGATGAATGGTGGTGCCGATGGTCGCTACCACTACTTTCTGGCCAACAGCCACATTGGGCGCGCCACAAACGATTTTAAGCAGTTCTGGCTGACCGATATTGACCGTGGTTAAGCGAAGTTTATCGGCATTGGGGTGTTGCTCAACCGTGCGTACTTCACCGATCAGTAAGCCGGCCAGGCTGCCCGGTACAGTTTCAAATAATTCCATCGATTCTACTTCCAAACCGATGGAAGTAAGTATGCGGCTCAATCTTTCGGGATCGGGCTGGATGGGCAAATAGTCAAGAAGCCAGTTATAAGAGATTGTCATGTAAGCATTTATGATCGGGTAAACGATAAGGGATGCAAATATACTAAAAGGGCGGGGGGTAAACAGGGCGAGCAGCAGGAAAGAAAAGGCCGGCGTGAAACAGGCATGAAACCGGGCTTTGCGACAAAACGGGCTTTTAACGGTGTGGCACAAACGATGGGTAAACCCTGCCTGGTGGCTGGTTTGGGCCAGCGGCGGTGAACGAGCCATCACGGGAAACCCTGATGGGGATTGATTTTCCCGCCTGTTTACCTACCGTGTTTTCACCCTTTTTTCGCTGAAACGCCATATTGGTGGTAGTTGTTCTCCACCAAAAAACCGGGGCTAAATCTTTCTGCACAACCCTGTGTGTATTTCTCGGCTCGATAGCAGGAAAACTTTTTTAAATTGTGGATATGCCCTTGGTTTTTGTGGAAAAGCCCGGCAATTTTGTGCATTGGGTAGGGAATTACTTTGGCATAACTAAACGGCGGTGAAAATTTTTTGATCGAATAGGGCGGGTATATATTCGCCTTCCGACCTCCAGTTGTTAACAGTTTTTTTACGATTTCTTCATGATCGGGTAATAATAGAAATGGACTTAACGAATATCAATAAAGACAGGAAAAACCGGCGCAAGTCTTCTTTGGATCTCAGCACGATGGTATATGGGAAAGTTCCTCCCCAGGCCAAGGACCTGGAAGAGGCGGTTTTGGGCGCCATCATGTTGGAAAAAGGGGCATTTGATGCGGTGATTGAAATCCTGAAACCGGAATGTTTTTACCTGGATGCGAACCAGCGTATTTTCCGCAGCATGCAGGCCTTGTCGCAGAAAAGCCAGCCAATTGATATCCTCACGGTGGTGGAAGAGTTGCGCAAGCGCGAAGAGTTGGAGATGGTGGGTGGTCCCTATTATGTAACCCGGCTTACTAATACCGTGGTGTCATCGGCCAATATTGAAGCGCATTCCCGGATCATTTTGCAGAAGTTCATCCAGCGCGAGCTGATCCGCATCAGCGGGGAAACCATCAGCGATGCGTATGAAGATTCGACCGATGTGTTCGATTTGCTGGATGCGGCCGAGAGCAAGTTGTTTGAGATTACCAATAACCACTTACGGAAAGACTATAATGCCATTGATTCGGTGTTGGTGCAGGCGGTGCAGCGCATTGAAGATTTGCGCAACCAAACCGAAGACATTTCGGGCGTGCCTTCGGGATTCCCGAGCATTGATAAAGTCACTTTTGGCTGGCAGAAAACCGACCTGATTATTTTGGCCGCCAGACCGGCCGTGGGTAAAACCGCTTTTGCCCTCAACCTGGCGCGGAATGCGGCCCTGCATCCCACCAAACCCGCTGCAGTGGCGGTGTTCAGCCTGGAGATGAGCGCTGGCCAATTGGTACAGCGTATCCTCAGTGCAGAGAGTGAGATTTGGTTGGAAAAGATCAACCGGGGCAAGCTGGAAGAATATGAAATGAAGCAGTTGTATGCCAAGGGCATTCAGCGCTTATCAGAAGCCAAGATCTTTATTGATGATACCGCGGCGCTGAATATTTTCGAACTGCGGGCCAAGTGCCGGCGATTGAAAAACAAACACAACCTCGGCCTGATCATCATCGATTACCTGCAGTTGATGAGTGGTGCCGGTGGCAATACCAACCGCGAACAGGAGATCTCACAGATATCGCGTTCGTTGAAGCAACTGGCCAAAGAATTGGAAGTGCCGATCATTGCGTTGTCGCAGTTGAGCCGTGCGGTAGAAACGCGGAAAGAGGGCAATAAAATGCCGCAGTTGAGTGACCTGCGCGAATCGGGTGCCATTGAACAGGATGCAGATATGGTCATGTTTATTTACCGGCCCGAATACTACGATGTAAATGCAAATGAAAACGGTGAGAGCACCAAGGGTGAAACCCATGTGCGTATTGCCAAGCACCGGAATGGTTCGCTCGAAACCATCAAGCTGCGTGCCTTGTTGCATATCCAGAAATTTATCGACGAAGGTGTGGAGGGCGGTGACAGCCAGCCCTCGCCCTGGAAGCCGATTGGCAATGGGGGGGCAGGCGGCGGCGAGAGTCCCTATCGCCAAATCAGCAGTCGCATGAACGACAGTTCTTTTAACGACGACGAGACGCCTTTTTAATGGCCCTGCCTTTTTTTTATGTAGCCGCGGTGAATGGCAGCACGTCGGTGCTGGACGAAGCCAGTTCACGCCACGTAGTGGCGGTGTTGCGCATGCAAGCGGGTGAACAAATCCACCTGACCGATGGTCGCGGCCACCTCTATACCGCGGTTATTACCGACGCGCACAAAAAACACTGTGCGGTAGAAATCAGCAACAGCGTTTATACGGAACCGTTAGCCAACCCGGTTTCTATGGCCATATCGCCGCTGAAGAATGCTGCGCGATTGGAATGGTTTCTGGAAAAAGCCACAGAAATAGGCGTTCGATCGATACAGCTTATCCAGTGCCGGCGCACCGAGAAGCAGCAGGTGCGGCTCGACCGGTTGCAGCAGATCCTGGTGAGTGCCTTGCTGCAAAGCCAACAGGTTTGGTTGCCCGAGCTCCAGGGGCCGCTGCCTTTTAAAGAGGCCTTGTTGTCGGTGGCCGATCAACGGTTTATTGCGCATTGCCTGGATACCGACCGGGTGTCGCTGCGTACCGCCGTGCAGCGGGCGGGAAGCAAACTATTGCTGATTGGGCCGGAAGGCGATTTTACCCCCGAAGAGATAGCCGCCGCGCTGGCGGCAGGTTTCCAGGCGGTAACGCTGGGGGAAACGCGGTTAAGAACGGAAACCGCCGCGTTGGTGGGAGCGAGTTTGTTAAGGGTGTTTTAGGTGGAAAGTATGGGAACCGCCAAAGCTGGTGTCGTTAAAAAATGCTGGCTTATAAGAGATATTTAAAATTGAATTTTGGCAGCAAAAAAATATTTTCAAAAAATCGAATTCTTCTGTTAAACGGAAAATTTAATTTTAAACCTTGTCTTTTTATGGAATTTGTTTATCAGTCATTTCTATGCTTGCTTTTTTTGCGAGTAAGTTCCAAATTAAATTATCATTTTCTTTAAGTGCTTCTATTTATCAGATGTTGCTAGCGCCGTTATCGAAGGTTCGCAATATAATGACAAGAAGAGTAGCAAAAGATCCAAATGGAAATCATATAAGACAATACATTGTGTTATATGATAAAATCGCCTACATATCTTATGAAGTCAATTTTAGTTTGCTTATTTCTGTTGCTATGTCACGTTGATTCATTTTCGCAACCTAGTCTGCGAGATAATTTTAGAATTGGTGAATTTGTTGAAATTTTCGGTAGAGATAGTATAAAAGTTTATTTCACCTGCCCCGGAACCGTCGTTGACAGCAGCCACGCTACATATTATAGGCTCGGAAAAATGGACACTGCAATTATTAATGTTACAGGTGACTTTCATGATTACTATAAAACCGGCGAACTATATTTAAAAGCCACAATGACCAACAACAACCTTGAAGGAGAAGCTCGGTACTTTTACCAAAATGGCGCAGTAAAGGAAGAAGGGACGTATAAAAATAATAAAAGGACCGGCAAATGGACCTATTATTACCCGAACGGGCGCGTACATAAAGTATATGATTTTGCAGGCCAAGAGCCATTGATAATGGAGGTTTATAACTCATCTGGAAAGGCCACTGTCATGAATGGCAAAGGTAAGTTTTCAACAATCTTTAATGTAGGTAATCAATGTACTGAATATGAAATCTATGGGAACGTTTTGAATGGTAAAAAACATGGTAAGTGGACTTGGCTAAATGCGCGGGAACATGAAAGGTGGACGATAGAAGCAGGTCGAAAATATGGACAACAGGCATATAATCATTTGCAGAGGAACTATATTCTTGCAGTTGAAACGTTTGATGAGGGGAAATATGTTAAAGGCGAAATGACAGATCCACAAATCAAGTTTAATATCATTTATGCCAATGAAAACCTCCGTCTTACAGAAAACTTCTTTAATGTATATGGTCAAGTAAACATGCTAAGTTATGCCGGGACAAGTTTGTACGGGGTTTTTTATCCAGAATTGCAACGTAAGCTTTTAACGTATAATGATTCTGTTGAAAATCAGTGGTTGGTAGTTGGTGTTTCTATTTCCAATATGAGCAAAATCAAATCCATCAATGTGGCTTCATCCATCAATGACCAAAAGCTTGAGTATTTTGTTTTGCAATTGTTGGCGAAAATGACAGACTGGCGGGCTATGGTAAATAACTCAAAAAAAGTTGACTCGGATTTATTCTTTACGATACTGGTAAACGACAATCAAATGATTATACCAGCGGACTATATCCATAGTCATCGATGAGTCGGTTCTCATCGCGCCATATCATCATACCCTTGTTGACCCGGCTTGGCCGGCAATTGGGGCTCTCTTAATTGCACCGGGTTGCGTTTGGCGTTTTTGCGCATCACCATATTCAGTAACTCCACCGCAAAAGAGAAAGCCATACCGAAATAAATATAGTTTTTCAGGTGCAGGTCATGGGCTGCTTCGGCATTCCAACCTTCGATCACCAGACTGAGACCAATCATCACCAAAAAACTCAGGGCCAGCATCTTGAGGGTGGGGTGCTGGTGGATAAAGCTGGCGATCTTCGGACTGAATAAAAACATAATGATCATGGCGATCACCACCGCAGCAATCATGATCTCTACATGTTTGGCCGTGCCACCCGCCGTAATAATGCTATCAAAGGAAAACACCGCATCGATCACCAGAATTTGCAACATGGCCTGCGAAAGACTTAGGCCCTGCTGGTTCTCTGCATTGCTGGTTTCGTCTTCGCCTTCCAGCTTGTGGTGAATTTCCTTGACCGATTTATAAATCAGGAACAGTCCACCCGCCAACATCACTATGCTGGCCAGATCAAATCCTTTGCCGCTGATACTAAATACCGCCTTGCCTTTCTGCGACATCAGCCAGCTCAGGCCCATCAACATCAAACTGCGCATAATGATGCCCGATATCATCCAGAATCGCCTGGCTTTTTTCTGGTCTTTGAGCTGCGGCAACCGATTCATGATGATGCTCACAAAAATCACGTTGTCGATGCCAAGCACTACCTCCAATATAACGAGTATCAAAAAACTGATGATGCTTTCGCTGGTAAAAAGATGTTCCATGGTTGACTTGAAAGATAAGTAGATTAGGATTGACCCTGTGTGGGTTGCAAGGCATTGCAAATATTGCGCACAATATACGGGCCTTCGTAAATAAAGCCGGTCCACACCTGCACCAGGCTGGCACCTGCTTCAAATTTCTCCAACGCATCGGCACCGGTAAAAATGCCGCCGCTGGCAATCACCGGAATTTTTCCGGCCGAACGGGTAACTATATACCGTAGTAAGTCGGTAGATCGTTGCCGCAGCGGCGCCCCGCTGAGCCCGCCGGCACCCATGGCCTCCACTATGGCCGCCGCCGTTTTCAATCCCTCGCGGCTGATCGTTGTATTGGCTGCCACCAACCCGGCAAGGGCCGTTTCGGCCGCGAGGTCAATCACATCGTCCACCTGGGTTTGGGTGAGGTCGGGCGCAATTTTCAACAACAAGGGTTTGGGATGCGGCTGTTGCCGGTTGATGGTTTGCAGGTGATCGAGAATTTTATGCAGCGCGTCTTTTTCCTGCAGGGCGCGCAGGCCGGGGGTATTGGGCGAACTCACATTCACCACGAAATAATCCACCTCATCAAACAATTGCCGAAAACAGGTCTCATAGTCTTTCCAGGCATCTTCGTTGGCCGTCAACTTGTTCTTGCCAATATTACCGCCCACAATCATGCGCGGCTGACCAGCTACCGGCGCCGGCCGGGAACCTCGCCAACGCGCCAGGCGCTCGCTCACTTTTTTGACGCCCTCGTTGTTAAAACCCATCCGGTTAACCAGGGCCTGGTCTGCCGGCAGGCGAAACAACCTGGGCTTCTCATTGCCATCCTGCGGCAGCGGCGTTACCGTGCCGATTTCAACCGAGCCAAAACCAATCATTTCCAACTCGGTGAGCCAATAGGCGTTTTTATCAAATCCCGCTGCCAGCCCCACGGGGTTGCGAAAGGGCAGGCCAAAAACCGTTGTGTTCAAATCTGTCCGGCTGGCGAAATTGCGCGCCAGCATGTTTTTCATACCTGGGATGGCTGCCGCAACGTGCAGACTGTTCATGGAAAAATAGTGAACCGGTTCGGTGGGAAACTGAAAAAGCAGTCGGCGTAAGAAGGAATACATTGGCTGCAATTTCGCAAAAAAGTTTTCACCAGCCGGATCAAAATGGTAAATTTGGTTTATAAAGTTGCATAAGCAACTATTTTTAATTCTCCTTGCTTTACCTATTAAAAAGAACAGATGCAGGAAGCATATATCGTAGCAGGTTTCAGAACAGCCGTGGCCAAATCAAAAAGGGGCGGGTTTCGCTTTACGCGGCCCGACGACCTGGCGGTGGACCTGATCAAGGGCCTGTTGGCCTCGGTGCCCAACCTGGACCCCACGCGGGTAGATGATTTGATCGTGGGCAATGCCGTGCCCGAAGCCGAACAGGGCTTGCAAATTGGTCGCATGATTTCGGTGCGGGCCCTGGGAATTCCGGTGCCGGGCATGACGGTGAACCGCTATTGTGCCAGCGGACTGGAAACGATTGCCATCGCCACCGCCAAAATCAGGAGTGGCCAGGCAGATTGTATCATTGCCGGCGGTACGGAAAGCATGACCATGGTACCCACCGCGGGCTGGAAACCTTCGCCGGCTTATAGCGTGGCCATTGAGCACCCCGACTATTATTTAAGCATGGGCCTCACGGCCGAAGCCGTGGCCAAAGAATACCATGTATCGCGCGAAGAGCAGGATGCTTTTGCGCTCGAGAGCCACCGCAAGGCGATCAATGCCATCGAAAAAGGCTATTTTAAACCGGGCATCCTGCCCATTACGGTGAACCAGGTATTGCTCGATGCCAAGGGGAAAAAACAGCAAAAATCTTATGTGGTAGATACCGACGAAGGCCCGCGTGCCGATACCAATGCCGAGGCCCTGGCCAAATTGAAACCGGCTTTCGCCAATGGCGGATCCGTAACCGCGGGCAATGCCTCCCAAACCAGCGATGGCGCGGCTTTTGTGGTCGTAATGGGAGAGAAGATGGTAAAAGAACTGGGCCTGGCGCCCATCGGCAGACTCATCGCCTGCGCCAGCGCAGGGGTCGATCCGCGCATCATGGGTATTGGTCCGGTAGCGGCCATTCCCCGGGCGCTCGCCCAGGCGCATTTGTCGCTCGATGATATCGACCTGATCGAACTGAATGAAGCATTTGCCTCGCAATCGATCGCCGTTATCCGTGAAGCGAAACTGGACCCTGCCCGGGTGAATATCAATGGTGGTGCCATAGCATTGGGGCACCCGCTGGGTTGTACGGGCGCCAAACTCACGGTGCAAGTACTGACTGATTTGAAACGACTGGGCAAGAAATATGGAATGGTTTCGGCCTGTGTGGGCGGCGGACAAGGTATTGCGGGAATCGTAGAACGATTATAGAAGTGGCATAGAGCAATTATAGAATATTTAAAATAATAATCAAATATTTATAGGTAATAGTCAAATATTTGTAGCCCTACGGCGCACGGAAACAATTTTTGGGAAAATTTGTCGAATTCAAACATTTAAAAATACTTTCTTTGTAACGAACGTAGTTTCAACAGGAAAAATTACCTGGCTAATTCGTAATGTGACGTAAAGATGAGGGTGTATATTACTGACGATCATGAGATGTACCTCGAAGGTCTCTCATTGCTTTTGCAGAAACAGACAGAACTGGAAGTGACTGGAACCAGTTCCAATGCTGCCGATCTTTTGAACCGACTGCCGACAATGTCGTCGGAAGACATTTTGTTGCTGGACGTTAACCTCCCCGACATGGAGGAGGAGGAACTAATCCGAAAGATTCGAGAGCTCCGGCCAAAGCAGAAAGTGATCTACCTGACCCTGATTCGGGGTACCCGGTATGTACACAAACTGCTGAAATACCAGATCCAGGGGTATGTATTGAAAAACGCGAGCGTGGAAGAACTGCTCGCCGCGATTGATACCGTGCACAAAGGCGGACAATACTTCAGCAAGGAAATTGATATTCTGAGCGATGGCGATTTCAGGAATACGCTCACCATCGAAGACCGAAAAGTGGGTGAAATTTTATCGAAACGCGAAGTGGAGGTATTAAAGCTGGTTTGCAAAGAATTCAGCAATGCAGAAATTGCACAGAAATTGTTCTTGAGCATCAGTACAGTTGAAACACATCGTAAAAACCTTATAGCGAAATTGGGTGTGCAGAATACCGTTGGCCTGGTGAAGTTTGCCATCAGGAACAACCTGGTCGACTGATTGAAGTATCTATTCATTATACTGGCTGTTATTGGTTTCACTTGCCCGGTGGCGGCGAACAATGCCGATACCACTACGCTGATTAATCTGTATGAGCGAACCAGTGATTTTTCTGAAGACAAAGTAGATTCCATTCTTATCAATGCAACGGTCATTGAGCAGACCGATATGCAAATGCCTTTTAAGCAACGCGCGGTGATGGTGCAACGCCTGCGGGGTTTGTATTATGACCTGACGGGCGATTACAACGAGGCGTTGCGGTATTATCTCGGCGGCCTCGCACTTGCGCGCGAAACCAAACTGATGGATTTCGAAATGTCGGCGCTGACCGACCTGGCGATTTTGTATTCGCAAATCAAATCGCCCGAAAAAGCATTAAACGTTTACCGCGAATGCCTGGTGCTTACCAAAAAACATGGTACGGTGGCCGACCTGATTTCCTGTTATGGCAATATCGGCGCTATTTACAATAACCTCAATATGCCCGATACGGCCCTGCACTATCTGTCTATTGGCAGGTCGCTTTGTGAACAGCACGGTAATTTTGAATCGATCGAAACGATTTACAACAATACGGGCAATGTTTATTACAAGAAGAAAGCTTTCACCAAGGCACTGGGTTATTTCTTTTTGAACCGGGCCATCAACCTTCGGTCGAACGACCATGCTAACCTCTGGCTCGATGACTTGAATATCGGTGACAGCTATTTGCAAATGAACAGCTATGATTCGGCGCGCAAGTATATCAGTGAGTCGCTCGATCTAAGCCAGCTCTTGCGCAGCAAAAGCAAAGAGGCCGATAGTTATGCCATGCTCGCCCGGCTGGAAGAAAAAATGGGCAACTACAAGCGCGCGCTCGAATACCAGCATTTGTGGTACGAGCGCGATACCAGCCTGGTGAACCAGGCGTCGAGCAGGAATATTGCTGAATTACAGGAAAGATTTCATGCCGCAGAACGGGAACGTGAAAACCAGGAATTGGTAGCTGATATCCGACACCAAAAAACCAGGAATAGTTTTCTGACTTATTTAACCCTGGGAGCGTTGATCATGGGTGTATTAACGGGTATATTTTTGATGGCCTATCGTTCATCGAACCAGATGCTGAAAGACACAAACCGTGTTATACAACGACAGAAAGAAAAACTGGTTGAACTGAACGAAGAAAAAAACGCTTTGATCAGTGTGGTGTCACATGACCTTGGTGCGCCTTTTTCCAGCATCCAGATGTGGGCGCAACTGTTGGAAAGAGACGAGGACGTTGACCGCAAAACCGGTTTGCAAAATATTCGCGCATCAGCCCGCGAAGGCGAGAACCTGATTCGCCATATCCTCGAAGTGGAACGCATGACCCTGGGCGAAAAGCAACTCGACCTCGAAGAAGTAGAGATCACTTCCTTTCTGCAAATTGTAGTGAATGCTTTTGCGCCGGTGGCGGCCGCCAAACAGATTGCTATTTTGTACAAGCCAGCCATCGGCAGAACCTCGCTGCTCACCGACGAAGCGATGCTGCGACAAATCATAGAGAACCTTTTGTCGAACGCTGTTAAGTTTTCACCACCAGGGCAGGAAATCGTATTGCAGGTGCGCAAAGAGAACGAGAAAATAGCCATCTCGGTACAAGACCATGGGCCGGGTATTTCAACCGAAGAACAGCAAGTGCTTTTTCAACGCTATGCGAAGGGATCGGCTTCGCCCACTGCCGGTGAAAATTCAACGGGGCTGGGTCTATTCATTGTAAAAAGATTGGTGCAAGAATTGAATGGTGAAATCTCCATCCAGTCGGCCGTGGGTGCCGGGGCTTGTTTTACCGTCACTTTTCCACTTGGTTAAGCACTGGCTGCTTTCACTATTTCAGCGTATTTTCTTTCACCTATTTGCTGTCGCCACATCGCGTAATACAATCCTTTTTCGGCGAGCAGGTCTTCATGACTACCTGTCTCTACCACCAATCCTTTTTCCAGCACGTAAATGCAATCGGCGTGCATGATGGTCGACAAGCGATGTGCGATCAATACCGTGATTTGCCGGCGTTGCGCAGAGATATGGCGAATGGTTCGGGTAATGGCTTCTTCTGTCAATGAATCGAGTGCGGAAGTAGCTTCATCAAAAATCAACAGGTTCGGTTGCCGCAGCAAAGAACGCGCAATCGACAATCGTTGTTTTTCACCACCGCTGAGTTTGAGTCCGCCTTCGCCAATCATGGTATCAATGCCTTTCTCTGCCCGGGCCAGCAGGTTCTGGGCGCTGGCTTTTTCCAAGGCAGCCATTACTTCGGCTTCGGTGGCATCTGGTTTTACAAACAAGAGGTTTTCGCGAATGGTGCCGCTGAACAATTGTGTGTCTTGCGTAACAAAACCGATTTGCCGGCGAAGATCATCGAAGTCGATTTCGTTTTCGTTGATGCCGTTGTATAAAATCTTTCCCTGCTGTGGGCGATACAACCCCGCGAGCAATTTCACGAGTGTGGTTTTTCCTGCCCCCGACGGCCCCACAAACGCAATGGTTTCGCCTTTTGCAGCAGTGAAGCTGATGTTTTTAACCGCGTGTTGTTGTGCTGTTTTGTGTTTAAAACCCACGTCTTCAAACGAGAGCGTTTGGATATTATCTACTTGAATAGGATGCGCGGGAACGGGTTCGGGCGCTTTTTCCATCAGGTGGCGGAAATTGTTCAACGAGGCTTCTGCTTCGCGATAAGAAAGAATGATATTGCCTACTTCCTGCAGCGGACCGAAAATAAAAAAGGAAAAAAATTGCATAGTGACCAGTTGGTCGGGTCGCATATTTTCTTTGTAGATCTGCCACATTAAAATGGCCAGTATCACTTGCCGGAGTGTGTTGACAAAAGTGCCCTGCACAAAACTGAGGCTCCTGACTCTTTTTACTTTGGTGAGTTCGAGTCCTAAAATTTTGAAAGTGTTTTTATTGAGGCGCTCTACTTCCTGGTTGGTGAGTCCCAGGCTCTTGATGAGTTCGATATTGCGCAGCGATTCGGTAGTGGTACCTGCCAGCGACGTGGTTTCGGCCACAATATTTTTCTGGATTAGTTTGATGCGACGGCTCAGGAAATTGGTGATGACGGTGAGTAAAACAATACCGCCGAAATAGACCAGGGGCAAACTGGGATGAATATTGAACGAGTAGATGGTAACGAATACCGTACCCACCATTACCCCGAACAAAATATTGATGAAATTGGAAATGAATTTTTCGGTATCGGTTTCCACTTTTTGCAAAATGCTCAGGGTTTCGCCGCTGCGCTGGTCTTCAAATTCGTGGTAGGGCAATTTCATGGCGTGCTTGAGTCCGTCGGTGAAAATCCGCGCGCCGAATTTTTGGGTGATCACATTGAAAAAATAATCCTGAAAGGCTTTAGCAATACGACTCACCATCGCTACGCCGATAGAAGCGAGTAAAAGCCAGCCCACGGCGTTGATGAAACCCTTCAAATCCTGGCTGTCAGCATAGGTTTTGTAGTTGAAAGCGACTTTGATGATGCGACCAAAAATGATGGGATCAATCAGTGAAAAACCGGTATTGATGCCAGCTAATAACAAAGTGAGGAATACCAGCCATTTATAAGGCTTTAGGTATTGAAAAAGGATTTGCATGCAGTCTCTTGAGTTGAAACAAAGATAATAACAGGCTGCAGGCGGTTTTGTTCTTAACTCGTCACGCCGATGCCCCAGCTTTTCCGGTCGAGGCTGCGGTACTGGATGGCTTCGGCCAGGTGCTCCGGTTGAACCGAGTCTTTGCCAGCCAGGTCGGCGATGGTGCGGCTCACTTTCAGGATGCGTTCAAAGGCGCGCGCAGAAAGATCCAGTCGCTCCATGGCTGTTTTAAGCAATTGGGTGCTGGCCTGGTTGAGGGGTACCCATTCGCGTGTGAGCCGGTTGCTCATTTGGGCATTGCAGTAATAGCTGGTTTGTTTGAAACGTTCAGCCTGTTTTTGCCGGGCTGCTATCACCCTGGTTTTGATATCGGCTGAGCGCTCCTGTGGCCGGTTGCCTTGCAACTCGTTGAAACTGGGGGGCACTACTTCTACATGGAGGTCGATGCGGTCGAGCAGGGGGCCCGAAATGCGATTCAGGTATTTCTGTACCAGGTTGGGTGCGCAACTACATTCTTTTTCCGGATGGTTGAAATAACCGCAGGGGCAGGGGTTCATGGCGGCGATCAACATAAAGCTGGCCGGAAACTGGATGCTGGCATGTGCGCGCGCAATGGTGACCTGTCGCTCTTCGAGTGGTTGCCGCAATACTTCCAACACCGTGCGCCTGAACTCCGGCAACTCGTCCAGGAACAAGACGCCATGGTGCGCCAGGGAAATTTCGCCGGGTTGCGGAAAATGCCCGCCACCTACCAGGGCCATATCACTGATGGTATGGTGCGGGGCACGAAATGGCCGTTGGGTAATCAGTGCGCTGTGTTGTTGCAGTTTGCCCGCCACACTGTGAATGCGGGTGGTCTCCAGGGCTTCTTGCAAAGAGAGCGGCGGCAGGATGCTGGGTAGTCGTCGCGCGAGCATGGTTTTGCCCGCGCCCGGCGGACCGATCAACAACAGGTTGTGCCCACCTGCAGCGGCTATTTCCATCGCCCGTTTGATGTTTTCCTGGCCGCGCACATCGGCAAAATCCATATCCGATTGTGCTGCCTGTTTGAATTGAGTATGGATATTGACACGGGTGGGCGTAAAGGACTCGGGTGATTCGAGTAATTCAACCACGTCTTTGAGGTGCAGCATGCCATATACATTTAATTGATCTACCACCGCAGCTTCGCTGGCATTGCCGGCCGGCAGCAATAGTTTTTTGAAACCTTCTTTGCGGCTGTTGATGGCAATGGGTAGCGCACCGCGAATGGCCTGGATAGACCCATCGAGCCCCAATTCGCCCATTAATACGGTGGAAGCGAGCAGGTCGGTATTTTCCAATTGGCCTGTTGCCGCCAATATGCCGATGGCAATGGGCAGGTCAAAGGCCGATCCTGTTTTGCGAATGTTCGCCGGCGCCATGTTCACTATCACTTTGGTGCGCGGCATAAAAAAACCATTTGACTTGATGGCGCTTTCAACACGCAGTATGCTTTCCTTCACCGCATTGTCGGGCAAGCCCACCATATAGGTACTGGTACCCAGGGTTACATTGATTTCAATAGAAATGGTGATGGCGTCGATGCCATACACCGCGCTGCCAAATGTTCGCACTAACATGCCGGCAAATTAGCCGCCTTGCCGGGTCAAAAAAACCGTTATTTAACCCTTTCTGTTGTCCACTCGGCCAATAGATCAGTGAAAGGATCTATTTCAATTTGCGTTGCAGTAAATGGAAGAGCGAAGTGTTGTTGTTGATCGGGGCTATTGACCTGGATGGATTGTATCGATTCACGGCCATTGCCCCTAACACGAATGGTTAACGGAAACCGACTTATTTCTTTTTGCATTTGACGGATATGTACCTGCAGGTTGTTGCCCTTCGTGCTCCATTGTATGCGCAACTGTGGATGCCCCGGTGTGCGCAACCACTGCCTGAAAAATGTTTCGAGGTTGCGGCCGCTGTTTTTTTCCATCACCCGCATGAAATCAGTGGTATTGGCATTTTTGCCTGTATAGCTGGCATAGTAGTCGCGGATGCCCTTCCAGAAAATGCTATCGCCCAATTGCCGCCGCAGCATATGCAATACCCAACCGGCCTTGGGATAACTGTTGGCATTCAGCAGTTTCATGTAGTCGGTTTCGAGGCTGTCTACAATGGGTCGTTGTGGTTCTTTGCGGTAAAAATCAATCACGGCCTTTCTTTGTTCCTGCAACATTTTGCGCATGGTATCGATGCCATGAACCGATTCCATGTACATATCGGTCATATACGTAGCAAAGCCTTCGCTCAACCAGAGTTCACTCCAGTGTTTTTCGGAAGCGCTGTTGCCAAACCACTGGTGGGCGATCTCATGCGCCAGCAGGGTTTCGACCTTACGGTTACCTGTAACCGAATTTTCGTAATAGAAAATACAGCCCGCATTTTCCATGCCGCCAAAAATGGTCTTCGATTGCACATTGGCCAATTTGCTGAATGGATAGGGCCCCACTTTTTGGATGAACCAGGGTAGTATCTCGGTTGCCTGGCTGTAATCGTAAAATCCTTTGCTGCGATCGGGTGCAAAAATCCAACTGGTGACTGGAACCTGGCCCACGGCACCTGCATATCCCACGGCAAATTCGGCACAGCCGATCACCATCACCTTGCTGGGAATGGCGGTGGTTTCCTGCCATTCGGTAACAGCGGTATCGGAACCATTTCGACATTCTTCGGTTTGGATACCATTGGCGATCACCTGGTAATGCGCCGGTGCGGTTACGCGAAAACCAACCGTTGCTTTATCTGACGGATGGTCGTTACAGGGAATCCACTGGTGCGCCCGGTTGGGCCAATTGTCGGCAAAGAAGCAGCGCCGGTTGTATTTGTTGGTTGAAATGATAAGTCCATCGGCCGGAATACCCTTGTATTGCAGGGCGATCTGGTGCTCGCCCTTTGTCGCAACTGGAATGGCCACCCATTCTGCCAACTGCGTAAATGTTACGGGTTGTTTGTCGACCGTTACCTCACTCACCCGCATGCCCTTGCCACTTGCATCCGGCGCATGCAGGTCGAGCAATATGCTATCGCCCCGCAACATATTCAGGCGGATGGCGGCCTGCCCCCGCAAGGTATCGTGTAGGTCGGAAATTTGTAACTGGTATTGGTACCCGATTACATCGATGCGGGTATGCCGTTCGGGCACGCCTTGTGCAAATATGCAGTTACCCGTAAACGTTAGTAAGAAAAAATAAAGTAGGGGTTTCATGCCATTTTATAATTTATCTAGCAGTTCCAGCACTTTTTCTCTTTTCAGGATGAGGTAACCAATGCGGTCGTTGCTGATGCCGGGACGCAGGTGGTAGTTGAACACCAATTGGTCGTCTTCAATCTCCGTTTCGAAATAACTGAACTGGATGTTTTGGTGGTTGCGCAGCTCTTCACCAATTTCATAAAGGTGGGTCGATAAAACGAAAATCGATTGCCGCATTTTCACCAATCCCTCGATAACGGCCAGCGAACACTTCATCGCATCTTTGATATTGGTGCCCTTGAAGAGTTCGTCGATCAATACCAACCATTTGTTGCCATCGTTGATCTTCAGGATGGTATTGCGAATGCGTTGTACTTCGTTGAAGAAAAAGCTTTCGCCCCGCGCGATATTATCCGTCACATTGATATTGCTGAGGATGCCTTCAAAAAGACTGCAGGTCATCGAAGCCGCGGGCACGCCCATGCCCAGGTGTGCCAGGTAAATGGCCGCACCAATGGAACGGATAAACGTGCTTTTGCCGGCCATATTGGCGCCGGTAAGAAACAGAAAATTATGTTGTTTGTTCAAGTCGATATCATAGGCCACCGGCTGGGGCAATAATAAATGATAGAGTTGGCGGGCTTCCAATACCGGGGTGCTGGTATCGATCACTTTGGGGTATTGCAAATTGAATACCACCGCTGCTTTCGCCATGCCGTACCAGGCATCGAGCTTGCCGAAAAGTTGCAATAATTCATGCACCTGCTGTTTGTATCGGTAAAAGATAAAATGACCAAAACCAACCACTTCCTGCAGGGTGAAGGAAGTGCCGGAAAGATGCGCGCCCAATGCACGAATGGTTGTTTCGTTCAGCAATCCCGCTGCACGATCGAGCAATTGTTGCAGGGGCTTTGGAAGCTGCGTTGCCCGCAGCAATTCGATCAGGCGCAAGAAGCCGCGTACAAAATCAGCGAAATGGCCCATGCTATATCGTACCGTGGCAAAATCAGGGCTCGCCATCAGCTTGTAACGCAAACCGCCCAAAAAACTATGGGCGGGCGGTATCGGTTCGAGTTGGGCATCAAAAAAACGAACCATCACCATAATGGTACCATTGCTGATTTGCTGTGGCCAATCGTCTAGGAATTTCGTCAGGTGTTGCAGTATCTGCTGCTGTTGTTCAATGGCCGATACATTGTCAAAAGGTTCTTTGAAAAAACGATGCAACCAATCGCGCCCCAAACTGGTGCGGGTTTGGTTGAGTTTGTGGAAAATAGATTGGTCTTCTTCCGAATGGAAAATGGAAAGATCGTGCAAGGTTACCTTATCGATATTCATCGTGTTCAATTTACGCGTTGAAACCGAATAAGATGCTGTTTTATTCCGAATGCACAGTCATCGGTCGAAAACAAGTCGCTGCCCTTGCTGCGACTCATCAAAAACGCCGTTGGCTACTACCAGGTGGCCATTCACAAAGCAATGGCTGATGCTGGCGGGCAAGCTGGTACCTTCCAATGGGCTCCAGCCACACTTGTATAAAATATTTTCTTTGGTGATGGTTGTTGGTTGTTGGAGATTGACCAGAACCAGGTCGGCCTGGTAGCCTTCCCGTACGAAACCGCGGTTTTTGACCTGAAAACAAATGGCCGGCGCGTGGCACATCTTCTCTACCATTTTTTCAAAACTGAGTTTGCCTGCTTTAACATAGTGCAGCATCAGCAGCACAGAATGTTGTACCAGGGGCAGGCCGGCATGGGCATGGAGATAGTCTTCCTGTTTTTCGGCCCAGGTATGCGGCGCATGGTCAGTAGCAATGATATCGAGCCGATCGTCGAGTAAGCCTTCCCACAAAGCCGCTTTATTGCTGGCCGCTTTGATGGCAGGGTTGCATTTGATCAGGTTGCCGAGTGTGGCATAGTCATCGGCCGTAAAATGCAGGTGGTGAACACATACTTCTGCCGTGATCCGCTTTTCGCGCAAGGGCAGCATATTGCTGAAAAGCTGCAATTCCCGCTCGGTGGTGATATGCAGAATATGCAGGCGGCTATCGTGTTTTTTGGCCAGTTGTACCGCATAAAAAGACGATTCAAAACAGGCTTCGGCCGATCGGATAATGGGGTGATCGGCTGCGGTGAGTGACCGGCCCGTTGCCTGAAGTGCTGCCAGGTTGCGATGGATGATGCGTTCATCTTCGCAGTGCGTGGCGATCAGCAATTCGCTGCCGGCAAAAATATGTTCGAGCGACAAAGGATTGTCGACCAACAGCCCGCCGGTAGAGGAGCCCATGAAAATTTTGATACCGGCTACACGGTCTTTTTTATCGTTGGTGCGCAACACATCTTCCAGGTTATCATTGCTGGTACCCATGAAAAAAGAATAGTTGGCCAGCGAATGCTTCGCAGCGATAGCGTATTTGTCTTCAAGCAGTTCTTGTGTAAAGACCGGTGGTTTGGTATTGGGCATTTCCATAAAACTGGTAACACCACCTGCAACAGCGGCCTTCGCTTCGGTGTAGATGGTTGCTTTATGGGTGAGCCCCGGTTCGCGAAAATGCACCTGGTCGTCGATGGCGCCAGGCATCAGGTGTAAGCCTTCGCCCTTGATTTCGGTAACAGCGCCCTTCACATTGATCTGGGGGTCGATCCGCTCAATAATGCCATCTGTTAGCAAAATATCGGTTGGTCGGGTGTTCCCTTCGTTCACCAATTGAACGTTCTTTATCAGGTATCTGCGCATAATTTGTTTACTTAGCCGAAAATTAGCCGTATCGATGCAAGTTATAAAAAGACTGCTTCCCATCCTGATGGTTGTTTGTCCGTCGCTGTTGCTCGCCCAATCCACCCTGTTGCCGCAGGGCTATAAACACCAGCAACTGATCGACCGGATGGAAATTCGTTTCCGCGACAGTGCTTTGTCGATGCAACAGGCCAAACCCTTCGACCGAAAAGGTTGGGTAGAAGCGCTGGAAGCCATCGATCCGTCTGCGCCCATGAGTGTGGTTGATGCGTTTAATATCGAGAGTGCGCTGATGAATAACCAGGAATGGGTAACCGGCCCTACCGAAAGTTTTGCCAGCAAGCGGCCCTTTCTGAAAACCTTTTATAAAACCCGGGCCGACTTGCTACAGGTGAATGTGAAAGACTTTTTCCTGGCCATCAATCCGATGTTCAATTTTCAGGTAGCGAAAGAATCTGGAACGGATGAAACCCTGTATATCAACAGCAGGGGTGCGCGGGCCCGCGGATTAATCGCTGAAAAAATCGGCTTTGATTTTTACCTCGCCGAAAACCAGGAAAAAGACCCCTGGTATGTACGGCGTTTTCAGCAGGATTTTAATGCCGTACCGGGTGCAGGTTATTATAAAACCTTCAAAACAACGGGCTATGATTACCTCGATGCCCGCGGTTCTATATTTGTCAACGCCACCAAATACATCAATATTCAGTTTGGGTACGACAAAAATTTTATCGGTAACGGCTATCGCAGTTTGTTCCTCAGCGATTTTTCCAACAACTATTTGTTCCTGAAATTAAATACGCGCATCTGGAAGTTGAACTACCAGAATATTTTTATGGAACTGACGCCGTCGTTGAGCAGGAGCTTTCGCGACGACCAGTTGCTGGATAAAAAATACGCGGCTATGCACCACCTCAGCTACCAACCTACCAAGTGGCTGAATGTAGGGTTGTTTGAATCGGTGATCTTCGGCCGCCGCAACAAATTTGATTTCACCTACCTGGTGCCGGTTATTTTCCTGCGCTCCATCGAACAGCAGAACGGCAGTGCCGACAATGCCAATATCGGCTTTGATGTAAAAGCAAATGTGGCCAAACATTTTCAGTTTTACACGCAGGTATTGTTTGATGAGTTTAAGCTGAGTGAGATGAAGAGCAGCCGTGGTTGGTGGGCCAACAAATACGCGATCCAGTTGGGTGCCAAATACATTGATGCCTTTGGCATTACCAATCTCGACCTGCAGGCTGAATACAATAAGGTTCGACCGTTTACTTATTCGCACAATGATAGCCTTGCCGATTATTCGCATTATAACCAGTCGCTGGCGCATCCCATGGGTGCCAACTTGCGCGAGTTTATCGGCATTGTTCGCTACCAGCCCATACCGCGATTGCAAGTACAGGGCAAACTCATTGCCTGGCAGCAGGGAAAGGACTCGGCCGGTATTGATTTTGGCAGCAATATTCTTCGGCCCTATAGCGATCGTCCCTACGATTATGGCTGGACCACCGGCACCGGACGAAAAGCAACCGGTGTAAATGCGTCCTTGTACCTGGGTTATGAAATACTGGAGAACTTATTCATTGATGGTATGTTGCAGGTGCGCAATTACAAGACCAACAACGATGCGTCGCTTACGCGCAACACGACCCTGTTCAGCCTGGGCTTACGCATGAATATGTATCGAAGAGAATTTGATTACTAGGCCATGCTGCAACGATCTACCATTCAGTTGTTGCGATTTCCGTTTTCGTTTTTGTTGCTACCGGTTTATCTGTTTGCACTCAGCCAAACCCTGTACACCAATTGGCTGGATGCTGTATGGGTCTTCTTTATTTTACATGTGCTGGTTTATCCCGCCAGCAACGGCTACAATGGTTATATGGATCAAGATACCGACGCGGTGGGCGGCATCAGGCACCCGTTGCCACCCAGCAAGCAATTGTTGCAACTGGTAAACGCCATGGATATCCTGGCCATTGCTTTGTCGTTGCTGGTTACGCCCTGGTTCGCCCTGGGTGTGCTGTTGTATATCGCTGCTTCGCGCGCGTACAGCAGTCGCTTAATCAGGCTTAAAAGATTTGCCTGGTCGGGTTTTTTGTTGGTGATGCTTTGCCAGGGGGCACTGGTGTTTGCCATGGTGTATCATGGCGTACACCTGCGACATCCGTTGGCCGTGCCCCTCAGTGGTTGCGTGGCCAGCAGTCTGTTGCTGGGCGGGGCCTATCCACTCACGCAGGTATACCAGCACCGCCAGGATGAAGCTGATGGCGTGAAAACCATTAGCATGCAACTGGGCATCAAAGGCACTTTTATTTTTTCGGCACTGCTGTTCAACGCAGCCTTTCTCGCACTAGGCCTGCATTTTGCGTTACAATTGGAATTGGATCGGTTTCTGTACCTCTTGCTTTTTTTCCTGCCGGTGGGGCTTTATTTTTTCTTTTGGGCGCGAAAAGTGTGGAAGAACAGCGTCGCTGCCAACTACGATAACCTGATGCGCATGAATTGGGTGTCGGCAATTTGTTCCAATGCAGGTTTTCTGTTTATCTTGATCTGGAAATTACTTGACTGAAATCAGCTCCATAGGAACAGCGCTGCCTGCTTACCGTCATGCGCAGCAGGACATCAGGCAGTTTATGGACAGGGTATATGCGTTGTCGGCTACCGATAGCCGTAAGATGCGCTTCCTGTACCAGCAGTCGGCTATTGATTACCGTTACTCTGTAATTCCTGATTATAGCCTGCCGGCTGATGACTGGGTTTTTTATCCGGCCACCGAATCGCTGGAACCTTTTCCCACGCTCGAAAAACGCATGGAGTGGTACGATGCGCAGGCATTGGCACTGTCGCTACAGTCCATCGAATCTTGTTTGGCAAACAGTGCTTGTACAACTGCCGACATCACGCACCTCATTACGGTAAGCTGCACCGGCTTGAAAGCCCCGGGACTGGAACTCGCCCTGCAACAAGCGCTGGCCTTGCCCGCAAACACGCAACGCCATGCCATCAATTTCATGGGTTGTTATGCCGCCATCCATGGCCTGCGGCAGGCCGATTTGATCTGCCGCGCCGATCCATCGGCCAAAGTACTATTGGTATGCACCGAACTTTGCACCCTGCATTTTCAGAAAACACCTGATGCCGACAATATTGCTTCTTCCTTGTTGTTTGGCGACGGATCAGCAGCGGTATTGTTGCAAGCTGCAAACGGCAAGGGCCCCGTGTTGAAAGGTTTTTACGGCGAAGTAGTGGCTGCCGGCAGCAAAGACATGAGCTGGGGTTTGTCATCGTCGGGTTTTCAAATGACACTCAGTGGCTATGTGCCCGATTTGTTGTCGACCGATTTCCAGCCCATGCTCGAACGGGCTTTTTTACAATATGGCATCAGCCGCAACAGTATTCAAGGCTGGTGCATTCATCCGGGCGGTAAACGGATTTTGGAGGCCCTGGGTAAAAGCCTGCAGTTGGACCATGAACTGGCTGCTTCCTATTCGGTACTGCGTCGTTTTGGCAATATGTCATCGCCCACCGTCTTGTTTGTATTAAAAGAATTGCTTGACGCCGGTACGCGCGGGCCCATACTGGCCGCGGCTTTCGGACCGGGGCTCACCATGGAAACCTGCTGGCTGGAGGCCGGGTCGTCATGAACTGGTCTGCGCGACGCAATCAACCCGAACTGCTCGACCAGCCGGGCATTCCTTTCGATGCCATCCGCCTTAATATGCAGGAGCTGGCGGTTATCAATCATTGGCTGGGCGGCCACCAGATCAGTATCAATGCCTGTAAAAAACTGGTGTCGTCCATGCCTGCTTTTTCGATTGCCGAAATAGGCAGCGGGGGCGGTGATAATTTACTAGCCATCGCCCGCTGGGCCCGCAAAGAACAAAAGAAAATTCGCGGTATTGGCATTGATCTGAATCCTTCTTGTGTGTTGTATGCGCGCGATCGGTTTCCGGCATTTGATTTTGTTGAAGCCGACTACCGGCACTATGTTTTTAATGAATCACCTGATATTATTTTCTCCTCACTATTTTGTCATCATTTCAGCAGTGAAGAACTGGTGACCCAACTACAGTGGATGTACCAAAACAGCCGCGTTGGTTTTTTTATAAACGACCTGCACCGGCATCCGCTGGCATACCATTCTATCAAATGGTTGACGCGTTTTTTGTCTAAGTCTGAATTGGTGCGGCATGATGCGCCGCTGTCGGTGCAACGTGGCTTTAGCCGGCGCGACTGGGCCGGTATTATCTCACGGGCAGGTATACCCGAAGTTTCCATTTCCTGGCAATGGGCGTTTCGCTGGTGTATCCTGGTAAAGAAAAATGACGGTGGAGCAGCCGTTTGAAACGGATATAGCCATTGCCGGCGGCGGACTCGCCGGATTGAGTGCAGCGATTTTGCTGGCGCGGCAGGGGCATAGCGTTGTGTTACTGGAAAAAAATGAATACCCGTTTCACCGGGTTTGCGGCGAATACATCAGCGAAGAAAGTCGCCCTTTTTTAGCATCACTGGGGCTGGATTTACCGGCAACCACCTATCCACTTATCCGCCAACTGCAATTGTCGGCACCGGCTGGTTTGTCGTTGCTAACCGACCTGCAACCAGGCGGTTTTGGCATCAGCCGTTACCGGCTCGATGACCTGCTGGCGCAGCAGGCGCGAGCTGCCGGCGTGCGGCTCATGACGGGGCTCAAGGTCGACGCCATTCAATACCGAAACGGTAAACAGGAAATGCAGGCGGGCAAACTGCGTTTCGCTGCCAAACTGGCCCTTGGCTGCTTTGGCAAACGGAGCAACCTCGATCTTGGGTTCAAACGGCCCTTTGCAATACACAAACCCGGCAAAGCGGGGAACTATATTGCCGTTAAATACCATGTGCGGTATGACCAGCCCATCGATACCATTGCCCTGCACAATTTCGACCAGGGGTATTGTGGTATTTCAGCGGTGGAAAACAACCAGTATTGCCTTTGTTACCTGACCATTGCCGATAACCTGGCGCGCTGCGGCAACAATATCCCGCAAATGGAGGCGACTATTCTGGCACAAAATCCTTTTCTTCGTAACATATGGCAAACGGCTGATTTTGGTGATCGCAAACCCATCAGCATTTCACAGGTTTCATTTGCGCCCAAGTCGACTCTTGAAAACCATGTGTTGATGATCGGCGATGCAGCGGGACTCATCACGCCACTCTGCGGAAATGGCATGAGCATTGCGATGCATGGCGCAAAGCTGGCCGCCGGTTTGGGTGATTCGTTTTTGCGGGGCAAAATTTCCCGCAGCGTTCTGGAGGCCCAATACCAGCGGCAATGGAAGCAGCATTTTGGCCGACGCCTGCAGGCGGGACGAGCCATCCAATATTTTTTCGGAAATCCGCGGTTGAGTAATTGGTTGTTGCGGGCGGGGAGAATGTCTCCTGCGCTCACCAGATTTCTCATTAAACAAACCCATGGTGAAAATTTTTAAGACTTGTAGTTTGTGGTTGCTCATGCAGGGAATGGATCCGTTACAGGCGCAGGATTATCACGCGGTACAAGGCTCCAATTATGCCGGGTCGCTGGGCGTGTACAATAATCCGGCAGCCATGGTCAATACACCAGTTAAATGGGACCTGACCATCGCCGGCATCCAGGCCAAATACCAAACCAATGCCATCCGCATTGCTGACTATTCGCTGTTGTCGTCGCCCGCCAATTCGCAATTCTTTATCACCGGCGGTAGCAAAGAACGGTATGGCAATGCGCAGGCCAATATCAACCTATTCACTACGCGCATCGCCTGGGGCCGAAACCGGGCCATTTCTTTTGGCGCCAACCTACGGTCGGGCGCCAATTTCAGCACCAGCGAATACAATTACCGCGATACGGTGAGCAGTGTACAATCGTTTATGACCCTGAACGAAGCCACCGGACCCTATTCTGCCAAAATGCGCATGAGCACGGCGGTGGAATTGTGTTTGTCGTACGGTCAAACGATTTTGAGAGGTGGCGATTGGCGATTGAACGGCGGACTAACGGTGAAGGTTAACCGAGGTTTGGCCGGCGCGCAGGGCACGGTTACGAATATCAGTAAAACGTCAACGGCTACCCCCACGGGTATTGAATACCAGCTCACCGGCGGTTCGCTTATTTACGGCTACTCATCCAATATTGACCACCTGAATGGCAATTACAGCCGCCTGACCAATATTGCCAACCTGGTGCGCTACAGCAGATCAGGTGCTTCGGTAGACCTTGGTTTGGAGTGGTTGAAACTGCCTGATAATGGTCCGGCGTATACACAGGGCGAAGATGATTATTACGATTACGATTGGAAAGTGAGTGCGTCTGTATTGGATATCGGCTGGGCGCAGTATAGGTATGGTGCTGAAAGCCGGCGCGCCACCATTCCAGCCAATGGCCCTACTGCTACAGAAATCGACCAGCATATTGATTCAACCGTCAAAAGTCTTTCTGATTTTACGAATGCCATTGCGCAATTGGTTCCGGTGCAATCGGCGGGTACCGATTATAAAATCTTTTCGCCCGCGCGCATCAACCTGAATGTGGATCGCTGGCTGATGAGTGCCTTGTACCTGAATGCCGATATCAATGTCAATATCGGGTCGCTGTTTCTCGGCAAGAACCGGTATATCCTGAAGAGCATGAATAGGGTGCGCGTTACACCGCGGTATGAAGTGCGTCGCTGGGGGCTCTACCTGCCCTTGCAATACAATGCAAACAACCAGTTTTGGGTTGGTGCAGCGGGTCGCCTCGGTCCGTTGTTGGTGGGCGTTCACAACCTCGCCAATCTTTTCTCCAAAACATCGATGGCCAGTGGCGGCGGTTATATTGCCCTGACCATTCGCAGTTCGCAATTCACCGGTACCAAGAAAGAAAAGAAATACGATTGCCCAACCTATTGAGCGGGCGAACTGTTATATCAATGGCCCGCCGCATAAAAAACCAGTATGAGCAGTAAAAAAACATTGGTAATGGGTGCTTCCGCTAACCCTGAGCGTTATAGTTATCTCGCCATCAACAAACTCAGGGCACACGGCCATCCGGTGGAAGCCATCGGCCGAAAGGCAGTACAAGTAAAGGATGTGTTGGTGCGAACCGGCACTGATTCCCTGAAAGATATTGACACCGTGACCATGTACCTGTCGGCCGAAAACCAGCAACCCTACTACGATTACATACTCGGACTGCACCCCAAAAGAATCATCTTCAATCCCGGTGCTGAAAACGAAGAACTGGCTGCCAAAGCAAAGGCCCTGGGTATTTATCCGCAGGAAGCCTGCACCCTGGTATTGCTCAGCACGGGCCAGTACTGATCAAGCCAATGGGGGTGAACCCGTTAATGGGACTTGGTTATGCACCATTGTGGGAAATTAATTTTTTCATAACAGTCGTCGTTGGCGCGGCACCGCGGCTTTTTTGGTAATTTCCAAAAACCCATTTTATGTTATGGAGAAAATTTAATGGCGATTTGATCGAGCTTCCGATCAAAGACGCCGTAGAAAGAGCGATTCAAAAAGAATCGAACAATGGCTATCATTTAAAAGTTTGTATCGGCACCGACTCGCAGGTAAAAGGGATTGAAACTGAATTTGCCACGGTGATTGTTTTTTTGCGCGAAGGCCATGGTGGTTTTATGTTCATCCACAATGAAAAGACCCGCCAAAAATATTCCATCAAAGAACGCATGCTGGTGGAAGTGGCGCGCAGTATTGAAATAGCGTATGAGCTTTGTCCGCTGTTTACCGAATACAATGTTGACATGGAAGTGCATGCCGATATCAACACCAATCCGCATTTCAAAAGCAATGATGCCTTGAAAGAAGCCATGGGTTATATACTCGGAATGGGCTTCGCTTTCAAAGCAAAACCAGAAGCATTTGCCAGCAGTAGCTGTGCCAACAAAGTGGTGAATTAATCGCCCGCATTCATGTCTGCAATCATTTGCAGCAGTTTCTCGCGGCCCTGCCCCTTCACCGCGCTGGTCACTACATGGGCCGGCAGAAATTGCCAGGTTTTTCGCATCTCCTGCAAAAAATCTTTTACGTTTTTCGCCACCGTGCGTTGGTTCTCTTTGTCGGCCTTGGTAAACACCAGGGTAAACGGCAGTTCCCAATCGCCCAGTTGGTTGACGAAATCAAGGTCAATTTTTTGGGGCGCGTGCCGGCCATCGATCAGCACAAATAAATTGACCAGGTTTTCTCTTTTGCGCAGGTAATTTTCGATCATTTTCGTCCACTGTTTACGCTGGGCCTGCGACACTTTTGCAAAACCATAACCTGGCAAATCGACCAGGTACCATTTCTGCACCTGGCCCCCGGCACCGTTCTGGCTCAGCACCTCAAAATGGTTGATTAACTGGGTTTTTCCGGGCGTGCCTGAGGTTTTGGCCAGTTTCTGGTTGGCGGTGAGCATATTGATCAGGGAGGATTTTCCCACATTGCTCCGGCCGATAAAAGCGTATTCGGGCCGGTCGGCCGGCGGACATTTTTCCCAATCGGGGCTGCTAACCAGGTAGCTGGCTTTGTTGATCTGCATGGAACAAAGATAAAATTGCCTTAATTTCGACCTCTCATTATCTATAAAACAATACACAGATGGCTGAAGCGATATTGATGCCCCGGTTGAGTGATACGATGACAGAAGGGGTAATTGCTGCCTGGCACAAAAAAGTGGGTGATCCCGTGAAGAAAGGCGAATTGCTGGCAGAAGTTGAAACCGACAAGGCGACGATGGACCTTGAAAGCTATAAAGACGGTACCCTGCTGCATATTGGCACCGAAAAAGGCGGCAAACTGCAGGTGAACGACCTGCTGGCCATCATCGGCAACCAGGGCGAAGACATTAGTTCTTTGCTCGGTGGCGCCAAAGGCGGATCAGCCCCCGCCGCCAAAACTGCGGCCCCGGCCGACAAACCTGCTGAGAAAGCAGCCGCGCCCGCGGCGGAAAAGCCTGCTGCTGCGGCCGGCCTCGACCTCAGCAAGATGGAAGAAGTGATCCTGATGCCGCGCCTGAGCGATACCATGACCGAAGGAGTGATTGCTGCCTGGCACAAGAAAGTGGGCGATAAAGTAAACAAAGGCGACCTGCTGGCCGAGGTGGAAACCGATAAGGCCACGATGGACCTCGAAAGTTATAAAAGCGGCACCCTGCTGTTTGTGGGGGCTGAAAAAGGCGCGAAAGTGCCGGTGAATTCCCTGCTCTGCGTCATTGGCGAAGAAGGCAAGGTGGATGTGGAAGCGATCAAAGCGGCGGCAGCCGGCGGACCAGTGTCTGCGGCGCCTGCGGCAGCCAAAACAGAAGCCGCTCCGGCGCAAGCTGAAGCAGCGGCTGAAGTGGCGGGCACGGGTCATGGCCAGGAAAACGGTCGGGTGAAAGCCTCACCACTGGCCCGTAAGATTGCGGCCGACAAAGGCATCAACCTGCGCCAGGTGCAGGGTTCGGGCGATGGTGGTCGTATTGTTAAATCAGATATTGAAGGCTTTACGCCGGCCAAAGCAGTGGCTGAAACCAAAGCGGTGCCATCCGCGGCAGCGATTGTTACTGCACCTGCCGGCGAGGTAAGCTTCGAAGACCGACCCGTGTCGCAAATGCGCAAGGTGATTGCAAAGCGCTTGTCGGAAAGCCTGTTTACGGCACCACATTTCTACCTGACGATGTCGATCGATATGGACAAGGCGGTGGCCAGCCGCGCGCAGATCAACGAAATGGCACCGGTGAAAATTTCTTTCAACGATATGGTGATGAAGGCGGTGGCCCTTGCGCTTAAAAAACACCCGGCGGTGAACAGCAGTTGGCTGGGCGATACCATTCGCACCAACCACCATGTGAATATTGGGGTGGCTGTAGCAGTAGAAGATGGCTTGCTGGTGCCGGTGGTACGCTTTGCTGATACCAAGGGCCTGGCGCAGATTGCCACCGAAGTGAAAGATTTTGCCGGTAAGGCCAAAGCGAAAAAACTACAACCCGCAGATTGGGAAGGCAGCACCTTCACCATCAGCAACCTCGGTATGTTTGGTATAGATGATTTTACGGCGATTATCAATCCGCCCGATGCTTGTATCCTGGCGGTGGGTGCCATTCAACAAATTCCTGTGGTGAAGAACGGTGCTATTGTACCAGGCAACGTGATGAAAGTGACCCTGAGTTGCGATCACCGCGTGGTAGATGGTGCAACAGGCGCGGCTTTCCTGCAAACCGTGAAGTCGTTGCTGGAGGAGCCGTTGCGCATGTTGGTGTAAACGACAAACTGTTAACTCATACAAGGCGCTGCAGATGGGTCAACCGTTTGCAGCGTTTTCTTTTTGTAAGACCTTAGTCCCATCCAGGCCAAAAAACCAACGGTGCCAATGATCACCACCGGCAGCACCAGCGAAGCAGGTTTTACCGATCGCGCCATCGACAAATAACTCTTTCTTTCATTGACGCCGGGTAGCATATTGAGCAGCGATTCAATGTCGTTGTCTTCAATCAACAGGCCAATGCCTGCGGCTTCGAGGCAATCGGCATCGGCGGTACTGCCGCTGATATAAACAATGTTTTCAGCAGCCAGTTGGTAACGGTCTTGTATAAACGAAAATACCAATGGCTTGCTGTAAGAACTGGGGTTGCCCTCTTCGGCCAGGAAGAAAGGCGCGTACTCGATATCACCCGTGGCAATGCCTTCGTCGAGCACCAGCCGGTTGCAGAGTACCACATCAAAGCCCAGGGTGTTTTTTAAGTGATTGGCCACACAAGAAAATTGTTCGGTCAACAGACCCACGGTATAACCGCGTTTTTTCAGCTCAACAATCAGTTCCCTGATGCCGGGCATCAGGTCGATATCATCAGCAATTTCAAGCAGGGTAGGTAAGCTGGTGCCCGCGAACAAAGACGCAATGGCAGCAAGCCGCTCGGGCGGATGGGGATACAATTTTTGAATGGCGGCATATTCTTGCGACAGGCCAAGGGCGCCGGCCGCCGTTTCACCAAAATGCCCCTGCAATACCAGGTGGTTCATTTCGAGCAATACCATTTTCTTGATCTTGGTGATCGACTCGAGTACAGCCGATTCCATTTGCCGGCTGATCATATCAATATGTCCCAGGGTTTGCAAACTTTGCGCATCGGCTTTGTTGAGAATAGTACGTGTTACCTGCTTGCTCATTTTGCCCAGGCTTTCGAGCGATTGCATGGCATTCTGCACTTTGCCGATATTCACTTCTTTGATCCGCGCACCCAATCGGTGCACATCAATCAGCAAGCCCACATCCACCCCATAGTCTTTTTCAAAACTCACTTTCTCCAAAAAGGATTTTCGGGCGGCGATCATACCGCTCAAGGGTTGTTCGAGGTGGCTCAATTCGGGAAAGAGTATGCTCAACAAGGGCTTGGCCACCAGTTGGGTCACCCGGCCAGCCTGGCGCTTGAAGGTGGACTTCACAAAGTCGGCCTCTTCGTTGATAATCGGGTTGGCGAGTAAGTCAACCACATCGGGCGGATAGGTAATAATATCGCCGTCGAGGTATACAACGGTATCGAATTTGGCAGCCAGCAAGCCTTCGCGCATCGACAAACCCTTTCCCCGCCGGCTGCTGGTAACAATGCGCACCGCTTCTTTCTGCGCCTCGGCAATGGTATTATCGGTCGAATTATCGTCTACCACGATAATTTCCATCGGCAGGCTGCTTTGCTTGATGATCCGGATGACTTTGCGAATGGTGGCGCCCTCGTTCAGCACCGGAATGATTACAGACACCATGTACGTATGTGTTTTTCTGAAAGGATGGCTCTAAAGGTATTCTTATCCAAACAGCCTGCTAGCCAGTGGGTTGGTAAAACAGGCTATTTTAATGCCATTTTCACGTCATTAACACCATAAAATTTCGTGCCGAGTATTGATTACCAGCGCCTTTGCGCCCATCTTTCCTGCCGCGGCGGTGGGGCAGGTTCTCCCCGGTCGAAGAGCTTCACCAGCAGGAGGCCGGCGGCAAAACCGCCAATATGGGCGGCATAAGCCACCCCATCCGACTCGCCGGCAATGGCGCCAAAGCCGCTGACCAATTGCAGGCCGATCCACAAACCCAGGGCCACCCAACTCGGAATGGCGATGATAAACCAGCCCAACAGGGCATTTACCCGACGGGTGGGATACAATAAAAGGTATCCGCCTAATACCCCAGAAATGGCGCCGGAGGCACCCAGGCTGGGGGTCAGCGGGTCTGCACCGGTAAAGGCGGTGAATGCCACATGGCTCAACGACGCAATCACCCCGCAGAGCAGGTAGAACAGCAGGTAGCGGCCATGCCCGAGGCGGTTCTCCAGGTTGTCGCCGAAAATCCATAAATAGAGCATATTGCCACCCAGGTGGGCGATGCTGCCATGCATAAACATGGAGGTGATCATGGTGAGGTATACCGGAATGGGCGTGGGTTGCAGGCCGGGTACGAGGTAGGTTTGTCCGTCGACCAGCACCTTTTTACTACTGGTCACTATATCTGTATTGCTGAGAATTTCGCCCGGCACGGTCGAGAACGCATACGTGAACGCCGCATTACCGCCAAAGCCCTGCAGAAAAACAAACACGAGTATATTGATAGCAATGAGGGCCCAGGTAACATAGGGCGTGGTGTGCCGGTCGCTGTTGTCGTCGCTGATGGGAAGCATGCAACAAATTAGGCAAACCGTCGCAGCCGCAAAAATTATCTTATCCCTCGAAAATCAGGGAGAAAATGATCTGCCTGCTTTGGATCTTATCGATCACATTCGAAAACTTCAACCGCTCATCGCGCGAATGCACATTGCTGATGCCATTGCTGATCTTGATTTCGGGCGATAGAATGAACATCTTATTGTAGAAGTTAAAGCCAATGCCGGCTTCAATGCCGAAATCGGCCTTTTTCAGTTTCACGAAATTTTCGGCATTTTTCGCAGCGGCTTTGGAAGTGAGATCGGTTTCATATTTAACGCCGCCCATCATGTACACCCGGAAATTGCCGATGCGGTCGGATTTCAGTTTGATTTGCAGGGGCACACCGAGCAAGATAGACTCCACCTGCTGGTTCATCACCGGCGTTTCCTCTTTCGATTGATCGGGGTATTTCAAATGATAATTGATCGACTTGTTCACGAAGAGCAACTGCGGAAAAACCACCCGCGCTTCAAAGCGATTGCTGAGCCGGAACGTATGAATGCCGCCAATGCCAAAACCGAAATTGTTGTTGGGATTGCTCACCAATACCGAATCGGACTGTAAAAATTGGGGATGTTGGTTGATCTGGAAGCGGTTGGAAGTACCCATGATCACGATACCGATATGGTACCATTTTTCATCGCTGTCGGGCAGGTTTAACCCTTCACGCAACTGGGCATGGGCGATCAGTGACAGGAAAAGCAGGCTGCAAACGATGCAGCAGGTGCGAACGAACGATAAAAAGTACATACGTAGAGATCGACCATATTAACAAATTAACGGCCAATTCTTTGATTAATTGCCGTGCCGGTGGTTTATAACAAGTTTTTTGGTTTCTGACCGGTATAGATGGTAGCAATGCAAAAACTAAGCGGCTTCACTTCGGTTAACTCGTACTGGCATTGGTTGAGTATGGTTCGCAAGGCTTCGCCTTCCGGAAAGGCTTTCACCGATTCGTTCAGGTAACTATAGGCTTCACGGTTGCGCGAAATCATACTGCCAATACCCGGCGTCACTTTGTTCATGTACCAGGAATAAAGCTTGCTGAACACCGCCTGGCGGGGTTTGGAAAACTCCAGGATCACCAGCTTGCCGCCGGGTTTCAATACCCGCCACATTTCTTTCAAACCGGTTTCCAGGTGCTCAAAATTGCGAACCCCAAAGGCCACGGTCACCGCGTCGAACTGGTTATCGGGAAAAGGAAGGTCTTCGCTATCGGCTTCCAGGAGGGTGATTTTATCGCTCAAATGGGCTTTCTCAATTTTTTTCCGGCCCAGCTCCAACATGCCTTTAGAAATATCCACACCTATAATCTGCTCAGGCTTAAGATATTTTGCGGCAGCCAGCGCGAGGTCGCCGGTGCCGGTGGCCACGTCTAAAATTTTCTGCGCTTTGTTCGTTTTTAGCTGGGAAATTGCTTTTCTTCGCCAATACAGGTCGATCCCGCCGCTAAGGAACCGGTTCAGGAAATCGTAGCGGAAGGCGATCTGGTCGAACATCTCGGCCACCTGCTGCTTCTTACTCTGCTTTCTTTCTCCATACGGGAGAATATGATCGTGGGGCAAAGGATTGCTCATGGTGCGCAAAGGTAGCGAACGAAGTTTATTTCTGTGGCAATAGGCGTTTCACTGGCCTGAAACCTAAAGCCACTTTTATGACCCCTTCTCAGGTAGTAATTACCCCTTCCTTCCGGCGTGAAGTGATCCAGACAGCCGGCCGTATTATCCAATTCACTATTGTTTACTGTATCATGGTTTGCCTGGGTTTGGCCCTGGCAGCGGCCTGTGTATGGGGCGGTATCATGGTTGTTATAGGCATCCGTAATTTTCTTGCGCTGATGCTGGGGTTGGGTATTGCCGGCCTGGGACTAATGGTCTGTTTTTTTCTGCTGAAGTTTTTGTTCACGGTCAATCGCACCGATCGGTCGGGGTATCGCGAAGTGACGGTGGCAGAAGAGCCGGCGCTGTTTGACCTGGTGCGTACCATCGCCCGACAAACAGGCACAGATTTTCCGAAACATATTTATTTGTCGCCCGATGTAAACGCGAGCGTGTTTTATGATTCCAGTTTTTGGAGTATGCTCTTGCCCGTGCGTAAAAACCTGGTGATTGGCCTGGGACTGGTCAATGCTTTGAACAAGGGTGAACTGCGGGCCGTGATCGCGCATGAATTTGGACACTTCTCCCAACGCAGTATGAAACTGGGCAGTTTTGTGTACCAGGTAAACCGCGTTATTTACAATATGCTGTACGACAACGACGGTTATGCCAATTTCCTGAAAAGTTGGGCGGGCATCAGTAGTTATTTTGCCTTCTTTGCCCATATAACGGTTCGAATCATACAAGGCATTCAATGGGTGTTGCGCGCGATGTATGGGTATGTGAACAAAGGGTATATGCGCTTGTCGCGCGAAATGGAATTTCATGCCGACGCGGTGGCCGCGGCCGTTTGCGGAGGTAATAACCTGGCATCGGCACTCGAAAAATTGCCGCTCGCCAATGCCTGTTACGACGAAGTATTGACGGGCAGCAACCGCTGGTTAAAAGAGGGTTTGCTCACGCAGAATTTTTACAAGGCGCAATCCTATTTGCTGAGCAATACGCCGGCAGAAGAAATTCAAGACCGGTATCGCCGGGTTACCTACAAAGACCAGTGGGCCTCGCACCCGGCTACCGAAGAGCGTACCACCCGCCTGCGTTCGTTGCAGGTAAATATGACGCCCGATACCACTTCGTCGTGGACCGTCTTTAACAAGTATGGTCAATTGCAGGAAACGATCACGCGGTTTGTGTACGAGCAGGCGGCGATTGAAGTTGCAGACAAGAAGTGGATCGATGGCGACCAGGTAAATGGCAAATTGGAAAACGATCGTTCGGCTGATCGCATGCCGGCTTTGTTCAATGGTTGTTTTGATTATCGTTTTCTGTCGAAGATGACAAAGGAACAATGGATGACCGATATTCCTGTTAGCGAAGCGCCCATCATGGATGAGGAACAGGCATCACTGGTGTATAAAATCAGTGCCGCTACCTATGATCAATCGATATTGGAATCCATCGCCAAACAAGAAATTGATGCCGACTATTTTGAGTTTGCCGGGGTCCGGTACCATCACTCTGATGCCGAGGAAATCATCAAACGCATCCGCCTGGAAGTAGAAGGCTGGGAACATGCGATCGAACGCTTTGACCTGCACTTTATGAAATACACCTGGTGGCTGGCTGTTCAGTCGGATAGTACTGAACGATTGCGACAACGCTTTGATCGTTTGTCGCGGTTAACCGAATACAGACGTGCTTTTACCGAAACCAGTGATCATATCCATGCACTACTAGCGCCCATGCGCGAAGGAGGCGATCTTACGTTCGACAAAGCCAGCGAGATAACATCGCATTTGAAAGAGGTGCTGGAGCCTTCGGTTAAGAAACAATTGTCGCAACTGGTTGATATGTCTTTGTTCGCGCAGCAGGAAACCCTCAGTGCGAAGCTGTCAGCATTTTTGTCGACAGATGTGGTCTATATTTTCAACGACGCCTTGAACCACGATGCATTTGCCAAATTACTGGACGTGCTGGAAGAAGTGCAGGAGGGTTTGCAGCAACTGCAATTCAAGGCGTTAAGAACCATGCTCGAAACCCAGGCCGATCTGATCAGTAATCAAGCTCGAGCCTGAGTTTGTCTTTCAGGTCTTTAACAAGCGGATACTGTTCTGCCAGCAACTGAAACCGTTCTCTCGCGTTCAGCGGTGCTGCTGTTTTGGGCTGAAGGTCATCGCGCTGTTCAACCAGGGTCTGAAAACTCAGGTACCGGTTTTTAAAACTTGCCTGCAAAAACTCGCCCAGCGGAATGCGTTCGGCATCGATGAATTTCTGCTGCAGGTTATTGGTTGATACAATGGCAAAACTTTGCTGGTCGACAATGCGCAACTCGGCCATTTCGAAGCTTTGCTGCGCGGGGTTTTTGTTTTCAGCCAGTTTGCCGATGAATTGTTTCCAGGCTTGTTGCAGCGCATCGCTGCTCAGGGGAATGGCCGTAGCCACTTCTTTTTCTTTTTCGCTGGTATTGACCTGCTGGCGAATGTTTTTGAGGTTGAGTTTAGACGGTTGGGTTTTGGCCGTCATCAGTTTCTCATCCACCGTTAATTTGGCTGCCGGTTGCCGCGGGTTGGTAACGGATTGATTGGTAGTTGCTGCGGTTTGCACCGGCGCTATCGGCCTGGTTTCTATCACCGGTTGGGGCACAGCCACTGGTTCTTTGATTCTAACGGGGGCGAGTACCCGAAAGTTCAGCGGACGTGCATCGGCCATTCGCTGGGCACCGGATTCGCTGGTTAATTCGATTGCCTGTTTGAGATAACAGAGTTTGATCAGGGTCAGCTCCACCTGTAATTTTTTGTTGCGGGCGGTGCGGTATTGAATTTCTGCTTCGTTGAGAATGTTTAGTGCGCTCACCAGGTAACCGGCATTGGTGCGGGCCGACATCTGTGCATATTTTGGTCGGAAACTCTCTACCACTTCCATCATACCCGCGAGTTTTTCGTCTTTGCAGAGCAATAAGTTGCGAATGAATTCAGAAAAGCCGCCGAGTACCAGATCGCCTTCAAATCCCTTGCGGTTGATATCGTCGTACAACAACATCGCTCCTGTCAGGTCTTGGGCCAGCATGCAATCCATCCACTTAAAATAATAGTCTGCATCGAGTATGTTCAGGTGCTCGAGGGTATTGCGATAGCTGAGTTCGCCATTGGTGAAGCTCACAATTTTGTCGAGGATACTAAGCGCATCGCGCATACAGCCTTCGCTTTTCTGCGCAATCACTTGCAGTGCCGCCGCTTCGGCGTGAATGGTTTCCTTTTCGCAAATTTCTTCGAGGTGTTCTACCGTGTCTTGCGGGGTAATGCGTTTGAAATCGAAGATCTGGCAGCGCGACAAAATGGTGGGTAATATCTTGTGCTTTTCGGTGGTGGCCAAAATGAAAATGGCATAGGAGGGGGGCTCTTCCAGGGTTTTCAGAAACGCATTGAAGGCACTGGTGCTGAGCATGTGCACCTCATCGACGATATACACTTTGTATTTGCCCGCCTGTGGCGCAAAGCGCACTTGTTCAACCAGGGCCCGGATATCATCTACCGAGTTGTTGCTGGCAGCATCAAGTTCATGAATGTTGAGCGATACGCCATCGTTGAAAGAGACACAGGAGTGGCAGGTATTACAAGCTTCGCCATCGGCAGATGGGTTTTCGCAGTTGATGGTTTTGGCCAGGATGCGCGCGCAGGTGGTTTTACCCACCCCCCGCGGACCGCAAAACAGGAAGGCATGCGCCAGTTGCTGGTTCTTAATCGCGTTCTTGAGCGTAGTGGTGATATGCGATTGACCAACAACGGTTGAAAAATTCTGCGGGCGATACTTCCGGGCCGAGACGATAAACTGTTCCATGCCGGCAATTTAGCCTTTTTTCGGGGCAGTTTGCTTTCGCTGTCGCACGCGGCCCAGTCGCTTACAGTATGGGGTGGCGGTGAAAAGCCTGGTTTCGGTCGAAGAGGTAGCGATAGGTGGTCAGCACCCGGCTGCGGATGGGGGTGAGGGTTTCAGCCACCGCAATCATTTTGGGGTTGAAGTCGCCGATCCACTGCATTTCATATTCATCGTAATGTAATTTGTGCTGCACAATTTTACCCGCTTCCACAATCAGGTAGCTGTCCACGCCCTTGCCCTGCCATTCGGGTACCACGCCAAATACCAATCCCACAAATCGCTTATTTACCTTGAATCGTTTCAACCAAAGAAAGCGCAGCTTTTGCAATAGCCCGAATTTTCCGTTGAGGTATTTAAACCATTGGTTCAGGTCGGGCAGGTTGATGAAGATCGCAATCGGTTCGTCTTTGTAGTACACAAACCAGTTGATGCGTTCATCAATAACGGGTTTCATGCTGCGAAACATCAACTTGCATTGCTGCAGGGTCAGTTCTTTGTTGCCCGCATGTTTGGCCCAGGCTTTATTGTACACGGTGCAAAAATCAGCCGCGTATTGATCGATATCTTTTTTCGACATATAGCGGGCGCTGAAATGAGGGTCTTTTTCTATCTGCGCATGGCGAACAAAAAGTTTTTCCTGGAATGGTTCACGCGGATGCATCCCAAAACAAATCTGCTGATAGAACAATTGAAACCCATAGTTCTCAAACAGCGCCTGGTAATAGGGCGCATTGTAATTCATGCAATACAGTGGCTGTTGAAAACCTTGCACCAGCAGGCCCCACCACTTATCGCGCTCGCCGAAATTGATCGGGCCATCCATGGCTGTCACTTGTTTTTCGGTTAACCATTCCCGTGCCTGGTCAAACAGTAAATTGGCAGCAGCCTGGTTGTTGATGCACTCAAAAAAGCCGACACCACCCACCGGGCCCTGGTCGCCTTTGTTTTTATATCGTTTGTTTACAAAGGCCGCAATGCGGCCGATGGGCTGCCCCTCGTCCAGCAAGAGCCAGCGTATAACTTCTCCGCTTCTAAACGCCTTGTTTTTGGCGGGATTGAATACCTCGTTCACATCTTTGTCGAGCGGGCGAATCCAGTTTGGATTGCCTTTATAGATATGCACCGGCACTTCCAGAAAGCGGCGTGCCTGTTTTTCGTCTTTTACTTCAACTAATTGCATCATGGTTCTTTGCCCAAAAAGGGCAAGTTAAAGCGAACGGGTCTATTTTTCTTTCTTTTCAGGATGGGTGTATTGGTTTGAAATTCCCAATAATAGATTTTCAACAAGATCAGGAAATAGGAAATCAACAGCGGGCCAAAAATCAGACCAGGCAGGTTGAAGAATTTTAACCCCATCACCACCCCCAAAACGGTGACAATGGGATGGGTATCGGCCATTTTTTTGGCAAGCAGAAAACGAATGATATTATCGGCCGAACTCAACACCACCGCGCCAAAAGCAATCAGGCCCACCCCCGGCCATACCTGCCCGGTGGCGATCAGGTAAACGGCGGCTGGCACCCATACCAGCGCAGTACCCACTACCGGCACAATCGACGACAGTCCCGTGATCACCGCCCAGAACCCCGGTTCAGGCAAACCGGCAAAACGATAGGCGAAATAAGCCAGCGTGCCTTGCACAATGCCGATCAGTGGCACGGCAAATGCATTGCTGATGGTCTGGGCAACCAATTCCCGACCAAACAGTTCAATGCGATTGCGTGGAAAGGGCAGGAAAAAAACAATCGCTGCTTCCATGCGGTTCACGTTGATGATCATGAAGTATAGAAAAAAATACATCATGGTAATGGTGCTGAAAAAATTGAGGCTATTGTTGAGCACGGTCGACATCATGCCCGTACTGATGGTTTGGATTTGCTGGATATTGTTGTTCGATAGTAAACGGATGCCATATCGCGCCGTGAGTTGTTCGTCGAAATGCCGCAGGGTGCGCATGATGATTTCCGGATCTTCGATATAGGTCGATAATTTGTTGTAGATCATACTGGCAAAAAGCATCAACGGCCCCATAATGACGATACAACTCAACACAATGATGGCGATGGCAGCGAGCCGCTTGGACCAGCGACATTTTTTAACCAGGTATTCTGTGAGTGATTTCGTTAATACGTAAATCATGATAGCCGCCAGAAATGCCGTAAAGAACTCTATCAGGCTATAGAGTAAAAAAGCACCCATTATGATGATAATGGAAAGAAAAAAGTACTTATTGATTTTTAGATCAGTTCTCATTTCCATAATGCGACATTAATTAAAATGGATACCGTAATTTTAGTAAACAATTTAACTGTTAAATTTTAAGCCATGAGCGATAATTCAAAGTTTTTAACCGGATTGCTATTGGGTGCTGCAGCGGGCGCGGCCCTGGGTTATTTTTTGACAACCGATAAAGGCAAGGAAATACTCGACGATATTAAATCGGCTGCTTCTGATGCAACAGAAGAGATGAAAAATGCCATCACCAAAGGAAAAAAATGGGCCGAAGAGGTAGAAAGCAAAACATTCAACAGTTAAGGAATGGAGCAACAGGAACCGAATTATTTTGAACGAACAGAAAAACTTGTTCGGCAATATATTGACGACCGGGTCTTGCTGTTGAAACTGACGGCCACTGAAAAAGTGGCTAGGCTGGCATCGGCCATGGTCATCTTTATGGTCATCAGCCTCTTTGGCTTTTTACTGCTGTTATTTGTGAGCATACTGGCGGGCTATCTTCTTTCGCTGTGGACGAAAAGTTATCCGATCGGATTCGGTATTGTAACGCTTTTTTACCTGATCGTATTGATACTGGTATTGACCCTTCGGAAGAAATACCTTGATCCGCTTATTACCAATACCGTGGTCAGGATTTTCTTTGATAAAACAACAGATAATGACGGAGACGACAACCCCGGCGCTGAAACAGAAGCGTGATCTTTCGCATATCAATAATGTGGATGATTTACTTCTCGAAGCGCGTCAATTGCGGCTAAAAATCAGGACGCAGGAAAATGAGTTGCGTGAACACCTGCGCGCCTTGCCGAAAGAAACCGTCAAACTGGGCCTGGGCAATGTAGTACAACCTTTCTTGCGGAACAAAGCCGCGGGACTGGCCCTGACCGCTGCCACCGCGCTTGCCGGAAATTTCATTGTGAAGAAAGCAGCGGCGAGTGCCACTCGTTCGGTGTTTTCATCGATCACGCGAACAGGCCTACTGGCTGCGGGACAATTCCTGCTGAAAAAACTGTTGTCGTCTAATACGAAAAATAAATAGGGTTTACTTAAACATTTTTTGCATCAACACTTTGTCGTGACCATATACATCGTCGCGAAAATTGACTTGTCCCTCGCGGTCAACCCAGGCCGTAAAATACCCAATAAACACCGGCAGGGTTGGTTTCACCGTCACAAATTGTTCGCGGCCACTGTTCATGGCTTTTTCGATCAATGCTGCATTCCAGCTCGAATCATTTCTCAGTATCCACTCGGCCAGTTTTTTGGGTTCAGACACGCGAATACAGCCATGACTGAAATCGCGCTTCGATTCATTGAAAAGATTTTTTGAAGGCGTATCGTGCAGATAAATATTGTAGTTATTGGGAAACAGGAATTTGACCAGGCCCAATGAATTTGATTTACCAGGTTTCTGGCGCACATTGCCGCCATTCCATTCCATATTGTGACGGGCCAGGTAGTTTTTGTCGCGCTTAATGCCCGGTAGTACTTCTTTCGACAAAATACCCGGTGGCACATTCCAATAGGGACTAAAAACCACATATTTTAAATCGCCCGTGAATATCACAGTTGAATGGGTGGTGCTGCCAACTACCACATTCATATCAAATACCAGCTTATTGCCGGCTTCATACGCATGCAGTCGATATTCGGGAATATTCACCAACAGGTAATCGTTTTTTGGTTCAGCGGGCACCCAGCGAATCCGCTCCATATTCACCAGCATCTGTTTGATGCGGTAATCGATCGGCCGATTCATTTCTGCCATCGTGGTACCACCCACCACCCCATCTTCTTTCAACCCGTAGCGGTGTTGAAAATGTTTGATGGCGCGAACCAGGCTGCTGTCGAACAAATTACTGCCATCGTTGCTGGCCAGGTCTTTGGTCAATGCCAGCCTTTTTTTGAGTTGCAGTACCACCTCACCCGTGTCACCGATACTGAGTTTTTTCGCCTTGGTATGCAGTGAATCCCAAGCGCCTTCTTTTTGAAGGGTAAAATAGGTTTGCAAGGCATCGCGCAGCAGTCGATATTGACGATTCACCGGCTCGTAGGTATCAACCCCTTTGCCATTGTCGTTAACCAGGCTGTCGAGAAAAGCGCGGAGGTCGACCTTGCGCCGCGGTATAAACCAACCGAGGTCTTTGGCTTCGAGCGATTCATCGCCCACATAGGCCTTGCTGGCATATTTAAAAAACTGGCTGGTCAGTTCCAGTTCAACGCGTTGCTGGTCGGCCGCCGGCACCGCCTTATTGCCATTGGCATACACCGAATCGGCCCAGCCTTGCAGGTAGGCATTATAAATACTACTGTCGCGGCTGTATTCGATATAATTCGATTGCAGGTTCCACAATTGGATCGCTTGTTCGGCCACGCCACTGGTATCGAACCAGGCATAACTATAGTTGCGACTATTGTAAAAATCGACGATCATTTGCCGGGTGCTATCGGGCAGTTTTTGGGCGGCCAGGTATTGCTGCACCGTAACACTGTCGAGGAACAGGGTAGAGGTAGCCAGTTCGGGGGTAATTTCAACCGCCCGCTTCACCGGTTTGACGGCTTTCGATTTTTCCTGGCAAGACCAAGACAAAATGCTGATTACCAACGCGAGAACAAAAATCGAATTCATTTTCATATCATCTAAATATACATCATCAAAACCCTTAACTTTGCGCAAATTTTGAAAACCAAGCCTAAAAGGTTTCACCTATATGTCTACCAAAGGAAAAGTAAAACAAGTCATCGGCGCGGTGTTAGACGTGCAGTTCGACGGAAAATTGCCTGAAATTCTCAATGCGCTGGAAGTGAAGCGCGAAAACGCCGAGCCCCTGATTCTGGAGGTGCAACAACACCTGGGTGAGGACAGTGTACGTTGTATTGCGATGGATGGCACCGAGGGGCTGGTTCGCGGTATGGAAGTGGTTGACACGGGTCGCCCGATTGCCATGCCGGTAGGTGAAGGTATCAATGGACGTTTGTTTAATGTAACCGGTGATCCGATCGATGGATTGCCTGCTATCAATAAGGCCAATGGCCGTTCTATTCACGCAAAGCCACCTGCTTTCGAAAACCTCAGCACCTCTACAGAAGTGTTGTTTACCGGTATCAAGGTGATTGACCTGATCGAACCTTATGCAAAAGGTGGTAAGATTGGTTTGTTCGGTGGTGCAGGGGTAGGTAAGACGGTATTGATCCAGGAATTGATTAATAATATCGCCAAGGGTCACGGCGGACTATCCGTATTTGCCGGTGTGGGTGAGCGTACCCGCGAAGGAAATGACCTGATGCGCGAGATGATCGAAGCCGGTATCATGAAATACGGCGAAGGGTTTATCCACAGCATGGAAGAAGGTGGCTGGGACCTTGACAAAGTGAACCTGGAAGAATTGAAAGAATCGAAAGCAACTTTCGTATTCGGACAAATGAACGAGCCCCCCGGCGCCCGCGCCCGTGTGGCCCTCAGCGGACTCACCATCGCCGAGTATTTCCGTGATGGCGACGGTACCGGAAAAGGAAAAGACATCCTGTTTTTCGTTGATAATATCTTCCGTTTCACCCAGGCTGGTTCTGAAGTATCGGCCCTGCTGGGTCGGATGCCTTCAGCGGTGGGTTACCAACCGACCCTGGCCACAGAAATGGGATTGATGCAAGAGCGGATCACGTCTACTAAGCACGGCTCCATTACCTCTGTACAGGCGGTATATGTACCGGCCGATGACTTGACCGATCCCGCACCCGCTACCACCTTCGCACACCTTGATGCCACCACGGTATTGAGCCGGAAGATTGCCGACCTTGGTATCTACCCGGCGGTGGATCCCCTGGATTCTACCAGTCGTATTTTGAGTCCGCAGGTAGTTGGCGACGCGCATTACAACACCGCCAACCGCGTGAAACTGATCCTGCAACGCTACAAGGAACTGCAAGACATCATCGCGATTCTGGGTATGGATGAATTGAGTGATGAAGATAAAATGACCGTGGCCCGCGCGCGTAAAGTGCAGCGTTTCCTGAGCCAGCCTTTCCATGTGGCCGAACAGTTCACTGGTTTGAAGGGCGTGTTTGTAAGCATTGAAGACACCATTCGCGGCTTCAATATGATCATGGATGGTGAAGTGGACGATTATCCCGAAGCAGCATTCAACCTGGTGGGTACCATTGAAGATGCGGTGGAGAAAGGCAAGAAACTGTTGGCGCAGGCCCAAGGATGAGCGAGCCGAGCCGATGGTTTAAGGTTTAAAGTGTAAGGTTTAAGTTGGGTCGCGAAGGGGAGAGATGTTGGGGCCGGTGGCCAACTGTTGAACTGTAGGGCTTAAACGAATTGTAAATTTTGATTGACGTTATGAATCTAGAGATATTAACACCAGAGCGGAAATTGTATAGCGGCGATGTGTACGGCGTACAATTGCCTGGTGTGGATGGTTTGTTTGAAGTGATGGAAAGACACGCGCCGCTGGTGAGTGCACTCAAAGCGGGGCAACTAAAAGTATTAAGATCCAGGGCGGCCAATGACACTTCCCTTTTTGCCATCAAGGGAGGTTTTGTGGAGGTGTTGAACAACAACGTCACCGTGCTGGTAGAAGGTGCTGTACCGGTGGAAAACTGATGATTTAATCAGGCTATGTAACTAACCCGCAGATTTTCTGCGGGTTTTTTTGTGTTGGCTGCCGGAGAGAGGAGGATGTTCAACGATTATTGTCTCGTGGGTAGGGGAATTGGCTTCATGGTGCTTTAGCAACCGTGTTATAACGGTCTAAAATTCCCGTTAAAACACGCTGGCAGGGGCTTGGCGGCTGTCGTAACATTGTATGGTGGAACGGGGTAACAACAGGTGTGAAAGAAATTGACGTGAACGAAGACTGTTGAAAAACCGATTCCGGTTATGGGTAGTAAGTGGAGCAAAGAGCCGGTGTTTACCGGCTTTTTGGTGTTTATATGACAATAAATAATATTGTCTGGTCGTTCCAGTGCTGCCATAAAATCATCAATTATAATCTTACGATCATGGGACTTATCGAGAAAAGAGCCATCAAAAATTTTCAGGACAATAATTATCCTGCCTTGGTCAACGAAATCAACCAGGCCGCCGGCTTCGAGGTGCCCATCGAGGTGAAATGGGACAGCCTTGCCAAAACCGACTACGCACACTTGTATGAAGAGGGATTTACCAAAGTGTATTTCAATACCCTGGCCCAGGCGTTTAAAGAAATCACGATCGATGACTTAGGCAAGGATGCATTGAAGGAGACCTTGAAAAAAGTGATCATCAAAAATGAAAACGGGTACTATTCGCCCGGATATGCTTTCTCGTTTGCGAATGGTGAATTGACCTTTGACCATGATCCGGTTACCAATGTCGACGACATCAACGACCGTGTTAAAGCCTTGGTGAAACTCTTGTCGTCAAATATGTAATTCTACCGCCTCAAAACAGCAGATGGATACGATTACCAAAGAGATAAGCAAAGTTCCTCTTCCCGATAAGAAGGAACTTTTGCTTTATATAGCTTCGTCGGGCAATGATATTCCCGTTAAACTGTATAGCAACGCCCGCGGTTATTATTTCGGGTTGATTCTAGCCCTGGGCAATACCCGCGTCGATGGCGCAGTGATTACCATGCAGCTCTACGACGAGCGCGGCTATCCCATGGAAAATTATGTGTACCTGCCGGTGAACGCAATTGAGTCGATCGAGTTGATCGGCGCCGCCAATGCCCTGCGTTTTTTATCGCTGGGGCAATCCCGCGCGGGTATCGGTTACGACAATGCGGGCAAACTCGATGTGAAAAGAGCGTTTCGGGAATTTACAGAAGCCATCCGCCAAAAAAGCGGTGTTGAAGTTGCAATTGCCGACAGTGCATTACCCGACAACCAACCATCCCTGGGCCGCATTATTAAACTGTTGTACTTGGTTCAACAAGTAATAACAGATCTGTTTACTACGGAAGATGCGCGTCAAAGTTGGGCGGCAACCTACAAACAATTGTCGCTGCACGAAGGCCCTTACCTGGCTGTTCAGCGTGATGGCAACCAGTTACAAATTCATTTTCCATTTGCAGATATCCATGCGGCAGAAATCGACCCGGCTGCACTTACCCATCAATTGTTAGGGGTATTGTAGTTGCTGGTTCAATGATGGGAAAGCTGTTTGTTCAATGGCGAAGGGGTTGTTAGTTCAATTGCGGATCGGTAGGATAATTCACCAACTGGCGGTATTCGCCGCCGAGTTCGTTCAAGGCCTCTTTCCAGATGGCGTCCATGTTGCGGTGAAAAATCAGCCGGCTGCTGCCGTTGGACGTGATCCAGGATTTTTCATTCAGTTCCCCTTCTAATTGCCCTTCAGACCAACCGGAATAGCCAATAAAAAACCGGATACCCGTGGGGGAAATTTGGCCGGTCTTCAACAGGTCGACCGCTTTTTCAAAATCGCCCCCCCAATAAATGCCATCCACCACCTCAAACCCGCCGGGAATTAGTGCCGGGTAGCGGTGAAGAAAATGAATGGTATCCATCTGTACCGGTCCGCCGTAAAAAACGGTGAGCGGCATCCCTTCTGCACTGGCCATCAACTGGTCGAGCGTATATTCATATTTCCGGTTCAGCACAAATCCGAAGCTGCCTTCCGACTGGTGTTCGCATAAAAACACCACCGTGCGCTTGAAATTCGGATCCTTCAGGAAAGGATCGGCGATCAATAAAATGCCGGCCGACGGTATTATTTGTGTCATAGCATTAATTTATAGAATATTGAAGAACGGAGCAATTAAAGTTTTACGCAATTGGGGCTTGGTCAAAATACCGGAATTGGGATTTTGATTGGGTAAAAAGCTTTATAAACTCCTGTTAATTCGATAATTATAACAAGCATTGACTTCTGATGTTTGCAAACCAACTGTAGTTTTGTGCCGATGAAGAGAATTTTCCCCCTGATCATCATATTGGTTTCATTATCGCTGGTCGGTATTTTCTATATCCAGGTTTCCTGGTTTAGATCCATGCTGCTCGTGAAAGAAGACCAGTTGCGACAGAAGATTTTCATGGCCATGAACGATACGGGCCAGGAACTGATGGAGCAAAAGGGAACATTGCCTTCTTTAAAAAATCGTCGCACGCGCCCCAATATCAGTTGGCCTTCTGATCAACTGATGATGGAATTGCTGAAGCCTTCTACCATTTCAGAGAAGTTCACCATGTTTGAAGTGCAGGAAAAGTTGCGCAAGAATTTCAACAACTACGGACTGCAGGATGTTGGTTTTGAATTTGAGATTGCTTCAGACGGTGGTGATTTCTTGGGGTATGGTGAATTGAAGTCGCGCAATTTTGATCGGCTGGCAGAAGACACGATCAATAATTTCAAGTGGATATTTCCGCTGATGGTGCCGCCGGGCAGTGATATGGAAGGCCTGGTGCCTGCCGAAACCATGACCGTGGTGGTGCCCAACGTAAAAAACCTTTTCTTTCGCGAATTGCGCTGGATGCTGGCAGGTTCCATTGCTTTTACCCTGATTATGCTGGCTGCTTTTTTCATTACTGTTGCTGCCTTGTTGCGCCAGAAAAAGTTGAGTGAAATTAAAAATGATTTCATCAACAACATGACGCATGAATTTAAGACGCCCCTGGCCACCATATCGCTGGCGGTGGATGCGCTGCGAACTGAAAAGGTATCGAACGACAAAGAGAAGATGCAATACTTTACCGGCATCATCAAAGAAGAGAATAAGCGCATGAACAAGCATGTGGAAACGATTTTGCAGGCGGCCCTGATGGATAGGCAGGAGATTCAATTGGATAAAAGGCCGGTACATGTGCATGCGGTGATTGAACAGGTGTTGGAGAATTTTGATTTGCAATTGCAGAACAAAGGCGGACATGCCATTGTACAACTGAATGCGCCCAACGATTTGATTGAAGCCGACGAAGTGCATTTTACCAACCTGATCAATAACCTGGTCGACAATGCGGTTAAGTATTCGAAAGACCACCTGGAATTGAAAGTGAGTACCGTGTCGACGGCTAAAGGGATTCAAATCAAGGTGGAGGACAATGGCATTGGGATGACCAAGGAAAATGTGAAACGCATCTTCGAAAAATTTTACCGTGTGCATACCGGAAACCTGCACAATGTGAAAGGGTTTGGGCTGGGCCTGAGTTATGTGAAAACCATCGTGGATGCACACCACGGAAAGATCAAGGTCGAAAGCGCCCTGGGCAAGGGAACCAGTTTTACCATTGATATGCCGTATAGCGGTTAGGCATTACCGTTAGCTAATTTTTATGCAGGCTGAAAAGATCATCTCTATCGAGGCGGCGCTTACCGAGGCCGATTACCAGAGCGCGAAAGCCCTGTTTGGTGAATATGCGGCATCGATTGGCATTGACCTGGCTTTTCAAAAATTTGATGACGAACTGTTGCAGATCAATTTGGTATATGGGCCGCCCAATGGCGTACTGCTATTGGTTTCGGCTGGCGAACAGCCCATTGGTTGCGCCGGCATCAGGAAATTTGACGTTACCACGGCCGAGCTGAAAAGAATGTATATACAACCGGCATTCAGGGGCTTGAAACTGGGCGCCGCGCTGTTGGAAAAATGTTTGGATGTGGCGGCAGCGCTTGGTTACCAGTATATCAGGCTTGATACTTTGCAGGAGATGCAGGCGGCGATTCAATTGTACAAAGCAGCGGGGTTTTATGAGATAGCGCCTTACCGGTTTAATCCATTGGCGGGTGCGGTGTTTATGGAGAAGAAGTTGGGTTGATGCATACACCTGGTTGAGGCATACACAAAATGGTTGGGCAACAGATAGCTGGAGTTGGCACAATTATCAATTGGCATAACCATCAAATTGAAAAAAAATGACACCGCTATAAATTTTCGTAGCTACCAATTTGCCGGTCAAAAACTTTCAACAAACACAAATCTATCGCACGATTGATTTCTCTACAACCACAACAGCGAGCCGTCGCCATAACTCAGGAAACGAAAATTATTATCCAGCGCATATTGATATACCTTTTTCCAGTCGTCGCCGATCAGTGAAGCAACCAACAACAACAAGGTGCTTTTCGGCTGGTGAAAATTGGTGATCAGGCCCTTGATCATTCGTGCTTTATAACCCGGCGCCATCATGATTTGCGTGCGGGCGGAAAGCTGGGTTCGGTTTTCTGCCAGTAACCTTTTTTCGATTGCTTCGAGTGCGATAGAAACGGTGATGGATGCATCGTTTGTGTTGGCTTCAATTGAATATGCTTCCCATTGGCTGATGAAGAGATCATCGAGGGCGTTATTGGGTTCTTTGATGAGCTTGCAACCTATCCAATACAATGACTCCAGCGTGCGCAGCGAGGTGGTTCCTACTGCAACAATGTTGCCATGGGCTGCTTTTATTTGGCGCAAGGCATCGAGATTGATTTCGATCCATTCTGCGTGCATATCGTGGTCGCCAATGGTATCAGTTTGCACCGGTTTAAAAGTGCCCGCACCGACATGTAGGGTGACAAATGCTTCTTCGATATTTTTTTGACGCAGGTTTTCAAGTAGTGATGCCGTGAAATGGAGTCCGGCGGTAGGTGCCGCTACCGACCCTTCTTCTTTGGCGTAAACGGTTTGATAACGGTCATGGTCAACCGAAGTTGCTTCTCTCTTCAGGTAAGGAGGGATGGGCATCGCGCCGGCGCTTTCCAACACGTCGGCAAAACGAAGCAACGGGGGCGTCCACCGGAATTGGATCAGGAAATGGCCTGGTCTGCGTTCCAGCATGGCGGCCTGCAAAAGGAGTTCGTCATCCGCGGCAGCGGTATCGTTGGCTATACCCGCTTTCGCTGTACCCGTCGGGTGTTGAAGCAGGGAGCCCAATGGCAGGCGTTTTTCGAGTACCTGGCCGGCTTTCCATTTTGCGGCGCCGCCCACCAGGCATTTCCAGGTGGTGCTGCCGGTGGCCATGAGGGCACGGGCTGGGTCGGTATCATCGGCCGGTTCGAGGCAAAAGATTTCGATCCAGCCGCCGCTGGGTTTTTGCAGTTGCAGGCGGGCCGGGATGACTTTTGTTTGGTTGAAAACCAGCAGTGTAGACGGTGGTAGTTCGGATGGCAGGTCGCAATAAAGTTTTTCGCTGATGCTACCTGCTTTATATAGGAGCAGGCGGCTCTGGTCTCTTTCCGGCAGGGGGAAGGCGGCAATTTGCTGGTCGGGCAGCGGGTAATGATAGGCTTCGATGGCGATGGCCGCTGTTTCTTGGGGGCCGGTAGCGTATTTGCTGTCAGACATGGGCTGTTTTTTTTACCCGACGGGTGGCACCCGTCGGGTGTTACCCGTCGGGTAGGGTTCGGTTGTTCACGGGTTATCCACTGTAATCCACAGTCAATTCACATCCTTTTGGTTGAAACTGCGGCGAAAATCGCCGCAAACGTAGATCTACGGCGGGTTTTCACGCGATTATCTGTTGTGGAAAAAATAGTCCTTTCCAAATTTGTTTGGTAAGTGGGAAAAAGTGTTATTTTGTGGTAATAAATGTCAGAATCAATACATTTAGCTGTAAATGAAAGGTTTTCTGGGCGAATACGAAGTGACGCTGGACGCCAAAGGGCGCTTCCTACTCCCGGCAGGGCTGAAAAAGCAACTGCCGGAAGGGGCTGACAGCTTCGTGATCAACCGGGGGTTTGAGAAATGCCTTACCCTGTACCCCATGGCCTCCTGGAAACCGATTTTCGATCGCATCAGCAAACTGAATGATTTTGACCCAAAGGTACGTGAATTCAGGAGGTACTTTTTGAACGGCGCCACCGAAGTGGAGCCTGACACCGCCGGAAGAATTTTGCTTCCGCCCAACCTGAAATCGCATGCCAGTTTGGAAAAAGACATCGTACTGGTGTCGGCCGTAGACAAAATAGAAATATGGGATGCGGCACAGTACAAAAAGCTCTTTGACAGTTTCTCACCGGATGCTTTCAGTAGCCTCGCCCTTCAGGTGATGGTGAAGCCCGAAGAAAGCAACAATTGATGACGGCAACCAACCACATATCGGATCCTTACCATGTTCCGGTACTGCTGGCTGAGGCGCTCGATGCATTGGCGATTCAACCGGATGGTATATATGTGGATTGCACTTTTGGTGGCGGTGGTCATGCAAGGGCCATCCTCGACAAACTGGGACCCACCGGCAAGCTGGTGGGCTTTGACCAGGATGCGGATGCCAAACAAAACCTGCCGGCCGATGAAAGACTGCTGTTTATTCCGCAGAATTTCCGGCACTTGTCGCGCTTTCTTCGGTTACACAAGATCGTTGGGGTGGATGGCATTCTTGCCGATCTCGGCGTAAGCAGTCACCAGTTTGATGAAGCCGATCGCGGATTTTCCACGCGTTTCGATGCACCACTCGATATGCGTATGGATGCACGGGGCGAGGTCACCGCTGCACAGGTATTGCAAACCTATTCCGAACAGGCATTGCACAAATTTTTTGAACAGTATGGCGAGGTTACCAATGCAAAAACACTGGCAAAAACCATTGTTGAACAACGCGGTAAACAACCCATGGCAACCATCAACCAGTTCAAAGCTGTGCTGCAGCCGATCGTGAAAGGCAATCCGAATAAATATTTCGCCCAGGTATTCCAGGCATTGCGCATTGAAGTGAACGATGAAATGGGGGCGCTGAAAGAAATGCTTTCGCAATTGCCCCAAGTGTTGAAACCCGGTGGTCGCGCCGCGATCATCAGTTTTCATTCACTGGAAGACCGCCTCGTTAAAAATTTTTTTCGCGATGGAAGATTTGAAGAAGTACCCGATGAGAATCCTTTTGAGAACAGCAAAATCCAGTCGGCGCTGCGGGTGATCAGTAAAAAACCGATCATTCCTTCAGCCGCCGAAATGAAAATAAATCCAAGGTCCCGCAGTGCAAAATTGCGCGTAGCGGAAAGAAAGTTGTGAAATGTTAATGTCCTATTGAACTACCAAACTGTATGGAAACCAGCAGCAACAAAAAAGAAAAACGATTTCGGATCAACTACCAGTTGGTCGTAAAGAACCTGCCATTCTTTTTATTCCTGAGTGTATTGGCTGTGATTTACATCTACAATGGCCACTATTCTGACAAGATTATAAAGTCCATCAGCAAAACGAACAAAGAATTGCGCGAAATGCAATTCGAGTACAAGACATTGAAAAGTGAACTGATGTTTCGTAGCAAGCAAACGGAAGTTGCGCGGGCTGTTGAACCATTGGGCTTAAGAGAATTAAATATTCCGCCGGTTGTACTGACCGATAGTTCAGTAATTGGCGATTGAAAAAATAATACAACGGGTTGAAACGTGGAAGTGAAACGCGATATACTATGGAGGGTTTATCTCTGCTTTCTGGGAATCGTGGTGCTCGGCGCTTTCATCTTGGGTAAAGCTCTTTACATACAGAATGTGCAAGGTGCCTACTGGCGCAGCAAAAGTGATACCCTGCATACGCGCATTGTAAGCCTGGAAGCCGACCGCGGTACCATTTACAGCGAAGACGGAAACATGCTGAGTACTTCCATTCCTTATTTCAACATCTATATCGATTTCGGTGCAGATGGATTGCAGGAAAAAAATGGAAAACGGTTTCGCGAACATGTTGATTCGCTGAGTATCCAACTTGCTGCTTTGTTCAAAGACCGTACAGCCGCTGTGTACAAAGCCCAGTTGCAGGAAGGCTTTCGCAAAAAGAACCGCTACTATTCGTTGCAGAAAAATATTTCTTTCGATGTGTACCAACGCCTGCGCGAATTGCCTCTCGTAAAACAGGGTCGCAATAAAAGCGGGTTCATTGCCGAAGTGAAAAGCAAGCGGATGAGCCCCTACGGCCTGCTGGCCAATCGGACCATTGGGCTGGCGCGCGAGAATGCACAAAACGTGGGACTCGAATACACCTACGACAGCCTGCTGAAAGGTGAAACCGGTAAACGACTGGTGCGCTTTATCTCCGGCGGTGTGGCGGTACCGGTGGAAGGGTATGAGATCGAACCCGAAAATGGGCACGACCTCAAAACCACCATCGATGTGAATATCCAGGACATCGCCGAAAATGCGCTGTTGAAAGTGATGATCGAGAACGAAGCGGTACAGGGAACCTGTTTGGTGATGGAAGTGGCCACCGGAAAACTCAAGGCGATTGCGAACCTGGGCAGAACCGGCAATGGTGAATACTGGGAAGACCTGAACTATGCCATTCGCGCTACTGAACCGGGATCAACGTTTAAACTGGCAACGATGCTCTCGTTGCTGGAAGATAAAAAGATCACCATCGCATCGCCGGTGAATTTGGAAAAAGGCGTATGGAAGATAAACGGCAGAACGGTATTTGACAGTGAGCGCCATGGTCGCGAAGAAGTAACAGCCGAGCAGGCTTTCGACCTGAGCAGCAATGTGGGCATGGCAAAAATGGCTTACCTGCATTACAGTCGAAATCCCAACCAGTTTGTGGATCACCTCAAACGGTTACGGTTAAACGAATTTTCAGGCGTTGACCTGGTAGGTGAAAACCATCCCGTGATCAAATCGCCCAAGTCAAAAACCTGGAGTGCGACGTCGTTGCCCTGGATGAGCTTCGGTTATGAAGTGTTGGTGAGCCCACTGCAAACCCTGATGCTCTACAACGCAGTTGCCAACAACGGTAAGATGATGAAGCCCTACCTGGTAGAAGAGATTCAACAAAATGGCATCAGCTTGCAGAAGAACGAACCGAAGGTATGGGTGGATAGTATTTGTAGCGGATCGACCCTGAAACAATTGCGCACTTGTTTGAATTCGGTGATGACGAATGGTACCGGAAGATCATTGCAAACGCCTTATTATCCGATTGCCGGAAAAACAGGTACGGCGCTGGTGGCGAATGGGAACCGGGGGTATGCCGATCATATTTACCAGTCGTCGTTTGCCGGTTATTTTCCGGCAAATGAGCCAAAATACAGTTGTGTGGTGGTGATTGTAAACAAACCACATGCGGTAAAATATTATGGCGCTGCGGTTGCCGGCCCCGTGTTCCGCGAAATAGCCGACAAGCTCTTTGCCATGCAGGCACAACAGATCGCTGTTCCTTCGGCGGTGTTGCCAAAACGCGACAGCAGTGCGTTTCGATACAGTGGTGAGAAAAAGGCCATTCAAAAAGTACTCGCCGCTATGAACTGGCAGTACCGCGACAGTGCTGATGGAAAATGGGCGAATGTGGCAGCAGGAAAAGACCAATTGGCCTTGCTTGATACGCGTACACTGTCAACCGGCACCATGCCAGATTTGAAGGGACTTGGTTTGAAAGACGCTTTGTTCCTGGTGGAGTCGATGAAGTTGAAAGTGCAGGTGAAGGGAAAAGGAAAAGTAGTATCGCAGTCGGTCGTTGCCGGCACGGCGATTAAAAAAGACAATACCGTTGTATTGGAATTGAACTAATGGTGAATCTGCAAGACATATTATACCAGGTTCAACTCCGGTCGGTGAACGGAAACCTGCAAACAACGATCAGTGGTTTGCAAATTGATTCGAGAAAAGTAGTAACAGGCAACTGTTTCATTGCGATAAAAGGAGTCCAGGCCGATGGCCATGCGTTCATTGACACGGCGATTTCGAAAGGTGCAACGGTTATTGTTTGTGAACAATTGCCGGCGACGCTGAAAGAAGGAGTCACCTATGTGCAGGTAGAAAATGCCAGTGAAGCTGCTGGTTGGATGTCGCATCATTATTATGGTGAGCCATCTGCCAAACTGAAGCTGGTAGGCATAACGGGAACAAATGGAAAAACAACGGTTGCGACTGTTTTATATAAGCTCTTTACACAACTGGGATACGATTGCGGATTGATCAGTACGGTGCAGAACATGATTGCGGGGCAGCCCTATGCGGCAACGCATACCACGCCCGATGCAATTAGTATCAATGCCTTGCTGAAGCAAATGGTTGATGCGGGTTGTCGGTTCGCTTTTATGGAAGTGAGTTCGCACGCGATTCACCAGCATCGCATTGCCGGTTTGCAGTTTGCGGGCGGTGTTTTTACCAACATCACCCACGATCACCTCGATTACCACAAAACATTTGATGCGTATATCCGGGTGAAGAAAAAGTTCTTTGATGATTTGCCTGCAGGCGCTTTTGCCATCAGCAACCTCGACGATAAAAGAGGTGCAGTGATGTTGCAGAACACGGTAGCCCGAACCTATTATTATAGCCTTCGGTCGATGGCCGAGTTCAAGGGCAAGATACTGGAGAATGGGTTGACCGGTTTGCTGATGAACATCAACGACAAAGAAGTTCATTTCAGGCTGATTGGCGAATTCAATGCGTACAACCTGCTGGCGATATATGGCGTAGCGATTTGTTTGGGCGAAGAGAAAGAAGAAGTGCTGCAGCTTTTAAGTGAGATGACCGGCGCAGAGGGCAGGTTTGATTATGTGGTGAGCCCCGCAGAACGAATCATCGGTATTGTGGACTATGCGCACACCCCTGATGCTTTGGAGAATGTGTTGAAAACGATCAGGCAGTTGCGCGGTGCCGATGAAAGAATCTACACCGTTGTGGGTTGTGGGGGCGATCGCGATAAAACAAAAAGGCCGGCGATGGCGCAGATCGCCTGCGACTATAGTGACAAAGCCATCTTCACGGCCGATAATCCGCGCAGCGAAGATCCGCTGGAGATATTGCGCGATATGGAAGCCGGGTTGAATTCGGCCGCGCGGCGAAAATATATCAGTATCGCCGACAGGCGCGAAGCGATTAAAACCGCTTTCAGCCTGGCCCAGCCCGGAGACATCGTGCTGGTGGCGGGTAAGGGACATGAAAAGTACCAGGAAATAAAAGGGGTGAGAAACCATTTCGACGACAAAGAAGAAATCGAAAAAGTGATTACCCTGTTGAATAAATAATTAGGACGGTTACTCAGAACAAATCCATCCGGCTGGACACCGGGTGGTAGCCAGAAGAACAATAAACCATCATGCTGTACCACTTAATTGATTGGTTAAAAACTGTAGGAATTAAGTTCCCGGGAAGTGCGCTGTTTCAGTTCATCACTTCCCGGGTGTTACTGGCCGTGATTTTGTCACTGATCATTACTACTGTATTCGGTAAAAAATTAATTCAGTACCTGCGGAAGAAGCAGGTGGGTGAATCGGTTCGCGACCTGGGCTTGCAGGGCGAACAACAAAAGAAGGGAACGCCGACCATGGGCGGACTCATCATCATCCTGGCGATTTTGGTACCAACACTGTTGTTGGCCGATTTGCAAAAAGCCTATGTGCGGGTGATGATCTTCAGTACCATTTGGTTGGGCGTGGTTGGCTTCATTGATGACTACCTGAAACTGCGGGCCAAAAAAATAGCGCAGCAGCAAGGAGTGGCGTATAAGAAAGGGGATAAAGATGGGTTGGCCGGCTGGTTTAAAATATTGGGACAGGTGGGGCTTGGCCTGGTGATCGGCCTGACCGTGCTGTTCAACGACAACACAAAAGTGTGGCGGGAATACCTGGGCGATGATGTATCGAATGTGAAGAACATGAAAACGATCAAGTTCCAGGGCGTGGAAAGACATTTTGTTGAAGCGAATGAACCAATTACCACCATCCCGTTTGTGAAGGGACATGAATTCAACTATTCGAAATTATTGCCGGCTTCCTTGCGCGGACCATTCACCAATATATTATATGTATTGATTGTGATCCTGATTGTAACCGCGGTATCGAATGGTGCGAATTTAACCGATGGGCTCGACGGATTGGCCACCGGGGTGAGTGCGATCATTGGATTGTGTTTAGGTGTGTTTGCGTACGCCAGTGGCAACCTGATACTGGCCGATTACCTGAACATCATGTATATCCCGAACCTCGGCGAGCTCTCGATTTTTATCGGTGCGATGGTGGGTGCCTGTGTGGGTTTCCTGTGGTACAATGCCTATCCGGCCCAGGTGTTCATGGGTGATACCGGTAGCCTGATGCTGGGTGGTGTGATCGCTGCGTTGTCGATCATTGTGCGGAAAGAATTGTTGGTGCCGATATTCTGTGGCGTTTTCCTGGTGGAGAGCCTCAGTGTGATGATACAGGTAAGTTATTTTAAATACACAAAAAAGAAATACGGTGAAGGCAGGAGAGTCTTTTTGATGAGCCCGCTGCACCACCACTACCAAAAATTGGGTTACCACGAAAGCAAGATCGTGACCCGGTTCTGGATCGTGACCCTGTTTTGTGTGGTGTTTTCGATTGTTACCCTGAAAGTTCGCTAAAAGAGAAGCCATTTTGTGGTGCAGGAATCCAATGCGTTTGAAGAACCCCCTATCCGTTATGCGCCCGTAGAAAAAGGAGTTTATGAAAGAATTGGTGATCATATTGGGCGCCGGCGAAAGCGGCGTGGGCGCAGCCCTGCTTGCGAAACAAAAAGGATATGATTGTTTGGTGAGCGATGCTGGAGTTTTGAAACCCGCCCATCGCGAAGAGTTGATCAAAGCAGGTATTGCATTTGAAGAATCAGGACACAGCGAAGAAAGAATACTTAAGGCGAGCCTGGTGGTGAAGAGTCCGGGGATACCCGAAAAAAATGAACTCGTTAAAAAGATTCGTGCAGCGGGCATTCAGGTCATCAGTGAAATCGAGTTCGCCTATCGCTTTATCGGCAACAGTAAGGTGATTGCGATTACCGGTAGCAATGGAAAAACGACAACAACGGCGCTCACCTATCATATCTGCAAGCAAGCAGGATTGGATTGTGCGTTGGTGGGAAATATAGGATACAGTTTTGCCAGGCAGGTGGCCGAAGCGCCGAAACCCTGGTACATAGCAGAGATCAGTAGTTTTCAACTCGACGATGTTGTTTCGTTTCGGCCCCAGGTGGCTATTCTGACCAATATCACCGAAGATCATCTAGACAGGTACGATTATCAGTTCAGGAATTATATCAATAGCAAATTCAGGATAACGGAGAACCAGCAGGCATCTGATTATTTCATTTACAACGAAGACGATGAAGTAACGATGCAGTATATCAAAGACTTTTCCATCCTATCAAACCCATTACCAATCAGTATGCGTAAAGAACTACTCCACGGTGCATTTATCAAAGACAACCAGATGACCGTGGCCACTGCCGATGAGAGATACCAGATGAGCATTTATGATTTCGCCCTAAAAGGCAAACACAACCAATACAATACCATGGCAGCGGGATTGGCAGCATCGGTGATCGGTCTGCGCAAAGAAAAGATACGCGAAGCAATCCAGAGCTTTGAAGCCCTGGAGCATCGCATGGAACCGGTGGCGTTGGTGCGTGGCGTAGAATTCATCAACGATAGCAAGGCGACCAATGTGAACAGCACCTGGTATGCGCTGGAAAGCATGACCAAACCAACGGTGTTGATCTTGGGTGGTATCGATAAAGGGAATGATTATTCGCTGATACTTGATCTGGTAAAAGAAAAAGTGAAAGCGATTGTGTGTATGGGCGTTGACAACCGTAAGATCCACGAAGCATTTCAAAACCAGGTGCCGGTTATCATCAACACCGGGAGTGCGATAGAAGCCGTGCAGGCAGCCTTCCAGTTGTCGACCAAGGGCGATGCAGTTTTGCTCAGCCCCGCTTGCGCCAGTTTTGATCTTTTCAAAAACTATGAAGACCGGGGGCGCCAGTTTAAAGAGGCCGTGCGCGATTTGTAAGGATGGAATGAAGCAACCGTAAAACAGTCTAACATTGCAACAGCTACTAAATAAAACAAAGGGTGATAAAGTGATCTGGACGCTGGTGATCTTACTGGCAACGATGAGTTTGTTGGTAGTGTACAGTTCAACCGGTTCGCTGGCCTATAAAATGTACAAGGGTAACACAGAAGTGTACCTCTTTAAACAAGTGGCATTTATATGCGTGGGCATCGGGCTGATCTATTTCGCGCACATGGTCAACTACACTTTGTATTCGCGCGTGGCGAGAATTGTGTTTCTCATTACCATACCGCTGCTCATCTATACCATGTTTTTTGGTGTTACCCTGAACCAGGGTAGTAGATGGATCAGGCTGCCGATCATCAATTTAACTTTTCAAACCAGTGATCTCGCGAAACTGGCCCTATTCATGTACGTTAGTCGTATGCTGAGCCGGAAGCAGGACCAGATCAAAGATTTCAAAACGGGATTTTTGCCGGTGATCATTCCCGTTGCGATTGTATGTGTGTTGATTGCGCCGGCAAACTTGTCGACTGCTTTGCTTACCGGCGCCACCAGCATGATGTTGTTGTTCATCGGTCGGGTGCAGGTTAAACACCTTGCACTAGTGGGCTTGGTCGCGCTGGTGCCCATTGTTTTTCTCATCGCTGCCGCCATGATACAACACAATAGCGGTAACGGCGTGAAACCAAGAACTGAAGGTAAGTCGAAGTTGACGGCCCGTTATACCACCTGGGTAAACCGCGTAGAAAGTTTTATGTATGGTGGCAGCGCTGCTGCCGACGACGACGACAATTACCAGGTAAACCAGGCTAAAATCGCCATCGCCAAAGGCGGGTTTTTTGGTCTCGGTCCCGGTAACAGCGAACAACGAAATTTCCTGCCGCACCCATACTCCGATTTTATCTATGCCATCATCATAGAAGAATACGGCATTGTGGGCGGCGCCATCGTCTTACTCGTGTACCTGGTATTTCTTTTCAGGAGCATCCAGTTGTTCAGAAAATGTCCCTTCGCCTTCGGCGCTTTTTTGTCGCTCGCGTTGAGTTTTACCCTGGTGATACAAGCCATGGCGAATATGGCGGTGAATGTGAACCTGTTTCCCGTAACAGGTGTAACACTGCCGCTGGTGAGTATGGGCGGTAGTTCCTTTCTCTTTACTTGCGTGGCGATTGGTATTATTCTGAGCGTGTCGAGGTATGTGGAGAAAATGGAGATGAAAAAACCGGCAGCAGAAACGGAGGTGGTGGCATGAGTAGGAGGGTGATTATAGCGGGTGGTGGTACCGGCGGACATATTTTTCCGGCCATCGCCATTGCCAATGCATTAAAAGCGCTGGATCCGGCCATAGAGATCTTGTTTGTAGGTGCGAAGGGAAAAATGGAAATGGAGAAAGTGCCACAAGCCGGTTACCAAATCAAGGGCTTGGATATTGCCGGCTTCAACAGAAGTTCTTTGATAAAGAATATTGGTCTGCCTTTCAAGCTGATCAAAAGTTTTATTCAGGTGCGGCGCATATTTAAGGCGTTCAAGCCAGATGCCGTGGTAGGTGTGGGTGGTTATTCCAGCTTTCCGGTTTTGCGATTGGCGCAACAGAAAGGGATACCGAGCTTTCTGCATGAGTCCAATTCTTTTGCTGGTCGCGCGAACCAAATGCTCGGGAAAAAAGCAAGCCGCGTTTTCGTGGCGACCGACGGTATGGAGAAGTTTTTTCCGGCAGAAAAAATTTTAGTAACCGGTAACCCGGTACGCAAATCGATCGTTGATGCGCACACCGAACGAGACGAAGCCATCAGGCAGTTTGGATTGCAGGCGGGAAAGACCACCATTTTGTCGGTGGGCGGCAGCCTGGGTGCACGCAGCATTAACCAGGCCGTAGAAGAAGGATTGGATAAACTACAGGCCGAGGGCTTGCAATTGATTTGGCAGGTGGGTAAGAATAACCTGAGCCCCGGCATAAAGAATAAAACGGCGACCAATAGTGAAGTGTGGGTGAATGAGTTTATCACGAATATGGAAACCGCTTATGTGGCGGCGGATATCGTGATCTCGCGGGCCGGTGCCATGTCGATCGCTGAGATCTGTGTAGTGAAAAAGCCGGCGGTGTTAGTGCCTTATCCCTACGCGGCAGAAGACCACCAAACCGTGAACGCCAATAACCTGGTGCGGAAAGAAGCAGCATTGATGGTGCCTGATGCAGAAGTCAAACAGCGGTTAATCAACACCGTTATAGAACTGGCGCAGGATCCATTGTTGCAAAAAAAATTGAAAAACAATATAGCCCCGCTGGCAATCGGAAATGCCGACTGGGTGATTGCTACAGAAATTTTAAAATCGATCTGAGTGTTATCGATCAACAACATACAAACCGTTTATTTTATCGGTATCGGCGGTATCGGTATGAGCGCCCTCGCCCGCTATTTCCATTCATTGGGAAAAGAAGTGAGTGGGTATGATCGAACGCAAACAGCACTGACCGATGCCTTGCAGCAGGAAGGAATAGAAATTCATTTTGACGATAACCCGGCGAAAGTGCCCGCGAAGCCCGACCTGGTGATCTATACACCAGCGATTCCGGCTAACCAGCAGGAGTTGGAACTGGTTCGTCGCGAGGGATTTCCGTTGATGAAGCGCAGCGAAGTGTTGGGCTTGATCAGTCGCGGCTCCTTTAATATTTGCATCGGTGGTACCCACGGAAAAACCACCACTACAACCCTGGTGGCCTATATACTTCGTGCCACCGGTTATGGTTGCAATGCTTTTTTGGGCGGTATCAGTGTGAACTACGATACCAATTTCTGGAGCGATAGCCGGAATGTATCGGTGATTGAGGCCGATGAATACGACCGGAGCTTTTTGCAATTGAGTCCGGATATCGCGGTGATTTCATCGATGGATGCCGATCACCTGGATATTTATGGCACAGAAGAAGCGATGCAAGATGCTTTTGTTGAATTCAGCAAAAAGCTCAAACCCGGTGGCACGCTTTTCAGCAAATTCGGCTTGCCGAGAGCGCGCTCATTTGATTCGCCCCGGCATTTGACCTATAGCTTACAAAATGAATCGGCCGATATCAGGGCCAGTAATATCAGTATGCACGATGGCGGTTATCGCTTCGATTTGATTTTGCCTGATACCGTGATCAGCGACATTAAGTTGAATATGGGCGGACTGCACAATGTGGAGAATGCCGTGGTGGCGATTTCCATTGCCCACCAGTTGGGCATTGATCCAACGGCCATCAAAAAAGCCGTGGCCGATTTCAAAGGCGTGAAGCGAAGGTTTGAATACATCTACAAAAAAGAACAACTGGTTTATATAGATGATTATGCGCACCATCCCGAAGAGCTGAAAGCCTTGCTGAAAGGCGCGCGTACCCTTTTTCCCGATAGAAAATGTTGCTTGTTGTTTCAGCCGCATTTGTTTAGTCGCACGAAAGATTTGGCCGATGCGTTTGCCGAAAGCCTCGACCTGGCCGATGAAGTGATTTTGTTGCCGATCTATCCGGCAAGAGAGTTGCCGATACCCGGGGTAACCAGCCAGTTGTTACTGGACAAGTTGCAGGTGAAAGAGAAAATGATCCTGGACAAGGAAGCCGCATTAACCTATTTGAAGAATACTTTTTTGCCTTCGCTGCGACCCGATTTTCCGGGATTGCTGATCACGGCTGGCGCAGGCGATATAGATACCCTGGTTAAACCCATTGAAGAACTGATCCGCCAAAAATGGTAAGTATGCCCACACATATCAGAAAGATCATGATCACCCTGTTCTCGTTGCTTTTGGCGGCGGGCGTAACGGTGGCGTTGGCGGCTGCTATCCGCAAGAGCAATGCGAGCCGCTGCGAAAAAGTGGACATCAGCATCAAGGGCAATGAACGACATTTTCTGGCGAAAGCCGATATATGGAGCATGATGGGCAGCAGTGGCCCGAAAGATTTCACGGGAAAGCCGGTAACCTCCATCGATCTGCGCAGCCTGGAGAATAAACTGCGCAACAATAGCTGGGTGAAGTCCGCTGAACTGTATATAGATAAAGAAGGTGTGCTGCAGGTAACGGTAACCGAAAGAGAACCGATTGCACGGTTGTTCACCTCGCTGGGCAGTTCTTTTTACATCGACAGTGAAGGCAAATACCTGCCACTTGGTTTGGGCAAGCCGGCCATGCGCCTGCCCGTATTCACGGGCATGCCCGAAAAAATAATGGTAAGCAAGGCAGCCGACAGTAGTTTGCTGGCGGGCATCAAAGCGATTGGCCAGGTATTGCAAACCGACTCATTGTGGAATGCACAGATCATGCAGGTGGATATGTTGCCCGATAGAAATTTTGACATGGTGCCAATGGTGGGCAACCACATCATCCATTTTGGCAATGGTGAAAACGTGACTGAAAAATTTCAACGGCTTGCTATTTTCTATAAGAAAGTGTTGGCCAAAACCGGCTTTGATTATTATAAATCGATCAGTGTACAATATGCCGGCCAGGTGATAGGAGAAAAGGATCAGCCAATATCCACATTCGTGGATAAAAAATTATATATAACGACTGCTGCTACTGCACCTTTGGCGGTTAATAGCAGCAGCAGAACAACTAAAAAATAAACCCTGTTTATGAATCACGAACAACCCATTATTGTCGGCCTTGACATTGGAACCACTAAGATTGCTGCTATCGCCGGCAGAAAGAACGAGTATGGCAAACTGGAAATCCTCGGGTTTGGGCGTGCCAACAGCAATGGTGTAAAACATGGTCAGGTACTGAACATCGATGAAACCATCAAAGCGATTGCCAACGCACTCGAGAATTGTTATGCTTCCAATCCGAACCTGGAGATCAGTGAAGTATATGTTGGTATCGCGGGTCATCATATCAAGAGCCTGCAAACGCGGGGTGATATTGTGCGCCAGAATACAGAAGAAGAGATTTCACAGCGAGAAATTGACCAGTTGATTGCCGATCAGTATAAAACCTATATTCCGGCGGGCGACCAAATCATTGATGTAATTCCGCAGGAGTTTACGGTCGATAATTTCCAGAACATTCCCAACCCCATTGGTTATGGCGGGGTGAAAGTGGGCGCAAATTTTCACATTATTACAGGCGATAAAAATGCCATCCGCAATATCAATCGCGCGGTAGAAAAAAGCAACCTGCATACCAAAGACATGGTATTGCAACCATTAGCTTCTTCGGCGGCGGTCATGGGGCAGGAAGATATTGAAGCAGGCGTGGCCATTGTTGATATTGGTGGCGGTACGACCGACCTGGCTGTTTTCTATGAAGGCATTTTGAAACATACAGCCGTGATTCCTTTTGGTGGTGAGAACATTACCAACGATATCAAAACCGGTTTGGGGGTGTTGAAGACCCAGGCCGAGCAAATGAAAGTGCAGTTTGGATCGGCTTTGTCGAACGAAGCCAAGGCCAATGCCTTCATAACGATTCCGGGTATGCGCGGATTGCCGCCCAAAGAGATCAGCGTGAAGAACCTGGCCAATATTATCCAGGCACGTATGAGTGAGATCATGGATTTTGTAACCTATCACCTCAAACAGGTGGGTATGGACAATCGCATGCTGAATGGTGGCATCGTGTTGACCGGTGGTGGTTCACAACTGCGTCATCTTATTCAACTGACAGAATATGTAACCGGGTTGAATGCCCGTATCGGATACCCCAATGAACACCTGGCCGCCGGACATATCGACGAACTGGCCAAACCGATGTATGCGACCTGTATTGGTCTTATCCTGAAAGGATACGACGACTACGAGCGCAACCGCAAACAGTTTGAGAAAAAATTCCGGCCGGTAGAAATTCCCCGGGAGTTGCAGAAACAAACTGTGGTACCTGAAACCAGGGCTGTAGTTGAACAGGAAGAAGAAAGCTCCGTACCCGTGAGTAACCGAAAAGCAGAACTTGGCATCAACCGGTTCTGGAGTAAGTTTAAAGACAACCTGATCGACCTGTTCAAAGAGGAGGAAGACCAGCACCTGTAGGCATTTACCAACCCATTATTCTAAAAAATCAGCAACCAGTTATGATCCACTTTGATTTACCAAAAGAAAAATCATCTATCATCAAGGTGATTGGTGTAGGTGGTGGTGGCAGCAATGCAGTCAACCACATGTTCAGTCAAAGTATTGACGGTGTAAACTTTATTATCTGCAATACTGACGCCCAGGCGATCGCGCAAAGCCAGGTGCCAAATAAAATACAACTTGGCCCGCACCTAACGCAGGGGCTGGGTGCCGGTGCCAATCCTTCAATCGGAAAACAGGCCACCGAAGAGAGTCTTGAAGAGATCAAACGCATCTTGGAAGTGAATACCAAGATGGCCTTTATTACGGCTGGTATGGGTGGTGGAACCGGCACTGGGGGCGCACCCATCATCGCCCGGATCTGTAAAGACCTGGGTGTGCTCACCGTGGGTATCGTTACCACCCCTTTTGGTTACGAAGGGCGTAAACGGCAATTGCAAGCCGAAGAAGGTATTCAGCAATTGAAAGACAATGTTGATACCCTGCTGGTGATCAGCAATGACAAGTTGCGGCACCAGTACGGCAACCTGAAAATGAAAGATGCTTTTGCAAAAGCAGATAATGTGTTGGCAACCGCCGCTAAATGTATTACCGATGTGATCAGCAGCACGGGCCAAATCAATGTCGATTTTGCCGATGTATGCACCGTAATGCGCAATGGTGGAGTAGCGATTTTGGGCAATGCCAATGCGGCTGGTGAAAACCGTGCGCAAATAGCGATTGAAAGTGCGCTGAATTCACCATTGCTCAACGACAATGATATCAGGGGTGCCCGTTGGATTTTGATCAATATTAATTCGGCCGAAGGCGATCATGAATTCACCATGGATGAAGTGGACGTCATTCAGGGTTACCTGTTGAGCCATGCCGGTGAAGACACCGATGTGATTCTCGGTTTGGGTTATGACAATACCCTGGGTGAAAATATTGGCATCACGCTGATCGCCACCGGTTTTGAATACAAAGATCCCTTCAACAAATCAGTAAGCAAGCCGGTTGCCGAGAAGAAAGAGGAAAAGATTGTGATGACGCTGACGCCTGAAACAGCCATCGCCCAACCTGTTGCTGCTGCACCGGTAAAAGAAGAAGCGCCCGCTGCGGTAAAAGCTGCAGTGATGATGCCGAAACCTGAAGTGGCCTTGCAAGCGCCGGTGGCACCGAAAGTGGAAACTATAGTTGAAGCGAAAACAGAAGAACTGGTATTGCCCGAATCACTGCAACCCAAACTGGTAGACCTCGACGCAACTAAGCAAGAAGCACGCGTGCAGTTTGAACCGGATAATTACGATCGTACAATTACTGTTGAAAACTTATACAGCAACAGTGCTGCTGCCAATGTAGATTCGTCGCTCCATTCAATCGCTACCCCCGAAAACAAATCTGTTTCGACGTTACCCCAAATGAATTCTCCGGTGTCTGCAGCATCTGGAGGATACTTGGCCAAGCCGTCCAATATTTATGCCGAACCGGTCATGCCTGAACCGTTGCCGGCAATGCCACAGAAAGCGGAAGAACCCGCTCTCGATATGCAATTGGTGTTCAGAGATGATACTCCCGCGGCGGATAAGCCTGGGGCACCACTAAACTCGAACACCGTAGTACCTCCCGTTGAGGAACCGGCTTTGCTGGACGAAGCGGAGGAACAAAAGCGAAAAGCTGCTGAGCGAATCCAGAAATTACGTAATCTGTCGTTCAACATTAATGCTGCGGACCCAAACAACGAGTTTGAAACTGTGCCGGCCTATATCCGCCGCAATCTTGAACTCTATAACACCGTGTCACCTGCTGAGAATTTCTATAGCAATTATGAGGTGAAAACGGACGACCGAAATAATACAAGGATCAGTACTATTAACACTTTTCTGGACGGTAAAAAACCCGACTAGAAAGTTTTTGTCCAATATTTTGAAAACGCGTTTGTTTTTAGTTGTTTATCCACTAAGGATAGTCGGCCCCATGCTTTTGCGAGGGGCCTTTCTTTTTATATTGCCTTTCAATTCTAAAACAGCATAGCCATGGCAACGGTTCTTATTTCAGGTGGCACGGGGATGGTGGGAACAGCGCTTACGGCGTCGCTGACCAGGCAAGGTCATGCAGTAATTGTATTGGTGAGGGAAAATAGTGTCCAGCGCGATGCCGGTACCAACAGCAAAGATTCGGCTATACCTGTACGTTATGCCAAATGGAATGTAGAAGCTGGCAGCATCGACGACTGGGCCATTGCAGAAGCAGATCATATCATTCACCTGGCCGGTGCCAATGTAGCAGCCAAACGCTGGTCGGCCAAACGAAAAAAAGAAATCCGCGACAGCCGGGTATTGTCAGGTCAGCTTTTATGTGCTGCCGTGGCGCGGGTTCCCAATAAAATTATCTCCATCGCCAGTGCATCGGCCATAGGTTGGTACGGCCCGGATGCGGAAATCCCCAACCCGCAGCCATTCATTGAAACAGACCATGTGTATGATGATTTTCTGGGCACCACCTGCAATGCATGGGAGCAGTCGATACTGCCCATGCAGGCCATGGGAAAGCGCTTATCGATTTTGCGTACCGGCATCGTTTTGTCGCCCGACGGCGGCGCTTTGACCGAATTTCGCCAACCACTCCGTTTTGGTGTGGCTGCCATTTTAAGCAATGGCCGACAGGTCATTTCCTGGATACATATCAATGACCTGGTTCGATTGTATGAAGCAGCGATATTTGATCAAACGATGGCAGGTGTTTATAATGCCGTAACACCGAATCCGGTCGACAATAAAACCCTCACCCTCACCCTGGCCCGTGCCATACGTGGCCGTGCTTTTATACCCATGCATGTTCCCGGTTTTGTATTAAAGATTGTATTGGGCGAAATGAGCATCGAAGTATTGAAGAGTTGCACCGTATCGGCAAACAAGCTGAGCCGCATGGGTTTTCAGTTTGCCTATCCAAGCATTGATGCAGCCATCACCAGCATTGTTCAATGATTGTGCTAAAGATCTTCATACAATGGTTCTGAAGGTCAGGTTGATTCGGGGTGTCTTTACTTTTTTGGTAGGTGGCAACCTGTGCCACCAATGCGTTTGGGTGCTGCCTTTCATCACCAACAAAGTTCCTGATGCCAGTTGTAATTCAACTTTCTCGCCCGTCTTCTTGTGCTTGAAAGCAAATTTTCTTTCAGCGCCCAGGCTGATGGAAGCGATGGCGCCTTCCCGTTTCAGGTCGGGCTCATCGTCGCTGTGCCAGGCCATGCCTTCTTCGCCCGTGTGATACAAATTGAGCAGGCAGGAATTATAGGTTTCGCCGCTTACTTTTTCTGCTAGTGCTTTCAGGGCCAGTAATGCAGGGATGAATGGCAGAGCGTACTTGGTCACTCTCGAGTACATATAAGCAAATGGTTCACTGCCATACCAGGCCACTTTCCGTTTGGTGATGATGCGTTTGCCAAACATAATGGCTTCGTCGTTTTTCCATTCAATGTTCTTCAGCAATTGATTGAAATAATCATCAGCCTCGGCACTGTCCATTACCATGCCATAGAATAACACTATACCGTCGTATGGTAGGAGATTTTTCGTGATCGGGTTTTATTTTTTTCCGAGGATGAAATCAAAGCGATCGCCCGGTTGATTTTTGATGGTGTCTGTTTCGCGTTGCAGCAAGTCTGCCAGCGAAGTCGCCACCACTACTCTTGTCCAGGCTTCGTTCTGCAACTCGATGATTTGCCCGTAGCCATCACCGGGCACGGCATTGAACAATAAATAATCTCCGTTTCGGCCTTCTGCAAATGGTATCCAGCGCGGGTTTGCATAGTCGTTGCCATCCGTTTGTAATTGCTGAATGCCCTGCCAATGCTCATAGAGGCTATTAAAAGGAAGCAGGTCGTATTGCCAATTAGCATAGATAAAACAGAAAACGGCGGTGACAGGATCGTATAATACGTTGTTGATCTTATAGAAATTAAGTAACTCGGCCGGCAGTTGAAAATCAGCTGTCGATGGCAGGTTGGCCAATTCCTGGGCGGTAATACCGTGACGCAGGTTATAATATGTATTGTATGGCGGTACCAGCTCGTTGGTCGCAGCGATCCAGTTGTCCCAAAGCGGTTGCAGGTAGGCATAAGCGGGGTCGGGCGGTATTGGCAGGGGTGGTTCCACATCGGCGAGTTCATTTTTACCGATCTCAATGCTCTGGATATTGCCATCGTCCAGACTAAACCAAATAGAAGTTTGGTCGAATAGCAAGGCCCCACCTTCGTCGCCCTGAAATAACTTTCTGGTGGCCGACCGGTTGGCTGCATAGTAGGTGCCGATAGCTGTGTTGTTGATGCTGAATTCGCCCGTGAAAACTTGCTTCGGGCTAAAAGCATATTTTTCAATTTCATAGCATACAAGGATATGCTCAACGGCGGTTCCATCTTTGGCATAGGCGAGTAGGCCTAATTCGTCCCAGGTATAAATATGATTGGCCTTGGCCGCGAGGTGCCGGCAATCGCCCAAGATTTGCCGCAGCAATTGTATGTCAGTTGGAAATGTTACAGCCGATCCATTGATGAAAAAGCGGTTATTGCTAACAGTTAGTGCCAACATAGCATTTATACATTAAATCTTTCAACCGAACGCCAGTATTTTTCAGGTTGCCATCGGCGGTTATAATGAGTTCAACGGTATTGTCGTCGGCCATGCCCGTCAGGTAAAAAAAGCCTTCCTTTATTTCATCAAGTGTAGGGCCCAGCAGGTCGAGAAAATCTTCTTCTATGCGTTGGCCCGATTTTACAGCCTGCGCAAATTGTGACTCGTGTTTGGCGAACCATTGCCAGAATGTTGCATAATTTGAAATGGGCGCTTCTTTTTTTCCGAATACTTTCTGTAGGAAATTCATATGGCACTGTTTCGTTGTGGCAACAAAATTGATCAGAGTAATTTGATCCTTTCTTCTTCCAGATCGATCTGGTAGATTTGATGGCGGATTAGTTCATCCGGAATGTCGGAAGTTTTACCGAGTTTGGACAGAAAGCTGCGTTGGTCTTCCAGCAACTCCAGGTAACTCTCTTTTGCCTGTACCGTCATCTTGTATAATTCCGGTTTACTGATTTTTTGCTCCCATTGGTCAATCAAGCGTTGCAAATGCGGTTCCGTTTCTGCATTTTTACCCTGCCGTTCTTTTAACAGGCGTAGGGTCTCCGCAACATATTTTGTTTTCAATTCCTTTTTTATATTTTCTTCTGATTGCTCATTCATGTCATTGAAAATCCCGGTGCGTTTGATGAGGTAAGGCAAGGTCAGGCCTTGAATAACCAGGGTGAGCAGGATCACCACAAAGGTGACGAAGAGAATCAGGTTGCGATAAGGAAAGGCTGAGCCATCAGGCAGGGTTGGTGGTATCGCCAACGCGGCGGCCAATGAAACCACCCCTCGCATGCCTGTCCATCCGAGCAACAGGGGCAGCCCCCAACGGCGGCGCGCACTGCGTCGATTGGGAATGACCCCGGGCCTGAAAATCAATGTAGCAATCATAGCCGCATAAGAACTAATGATCCGGGCCACTATTAAGGTAACGGTTACCAATATCCCATAATTGACAGCCGTGCGCAGCGGAATGCCATTTGATCGCAAACCCTCCACTACTTCAGGCAGTTCCAATCCGATCAGCATAAAAACAATACCGTTCAAAATAAAGATAAACGCTTCCCAGAAACTATAGCCCCTGACCCGACTGGCGCTTGTTAGGAAACTATATCGGTTGTTGGCGAGTAGTAATCCGCCCGATACAACGGCCAATACACCTGAACTATGCACCTGTTCGGCAACCCAGTAAAGAAAATATGGTTCAATCAAGGTAAATATGATATCAGAGGGCGCATCGGTAGGTAAGCGTTTGTGGGCTTGCATAAAAAGCCAGCCAAATAAAAGGCCGATGCCCACGCCACCCACCAGCATCCAGGAAAAATTCAGCAGGGCGGTTTGCCAAATAAACTGGCCTGTACCAACGGCTACCAGCGCAAAGCGGAATATGATCAAAGACGACGCGTCGTTCAGCAGACTCTCTCCTTCCAATACAGCGGCAGTTGACCTCGGTATTCGAACAAATTTGGTGATCGCGCCCGTGCTTACGGCATCGGGCGGCGACACAATACCGCCCAACAAAAAGCCAAGTGCCAGCGAAAAGCCTGGTATGAAATGATTGGCGACCACGGCTACCGCCATCGCCGAAAAAAGTACTACCAGAAAAGCAAAGCTGGTAATGATGCGATACCATTTTATCATTTCCTTAAAGGAAATATTCCAGGCAGCTTCAAAAAGCAGGGGTGGCAGGAAAATAAAAAAGATCATATTGGGGTCAACGACCACGCGCGGCAGCCCCGGTACAAAGCTGATTAGTAGTCCGGCGATGACCAACAATACCGGATAGGCAACTTTTAATTTAGTAGCCAGCATTTCAATCAATACGATGGCAGCCACCAGCGCCAGCATAAAAGGGAGTAGTTCGTGCATGCGCGAAAAAGATACGAAGAAAGCGCTTTCAATAAACTATTTGCAGAATAATGGGCTTGTCTGCGGCATCGATAATACCTGTTAAGTGGGTGAAAAATTTGGGCGACACCATCGGGCAACCAAGACTATAATAAACATCGCCATCGGCTGGGTTGTTTGGCATATCATCGTATTTATGCAACACAATCGCGCGGGCATAAGCATTGGAATTGGTTTTATCCAGTCCGTGTAGTTTATAAGCCGTGCCGAATTTGCCTTTGTATTTCTGCCCAATGCGGTATTTGCCCAACGAACTGCAATTGGAGCCAGGTTCATTGCTGAAACGAAGCCGCCCGCGCGTGTCGGGCCGCGTATTGATGCCCTGCGCTACCAGCCCGCGGGCCGTGATTTGTTGCTTAGCTAGGTCATACACAAAAAAGCGGTACTGATTGGCCGGCAGTCGCATATTTATCAGGAAAACGGTCTGCTGGTTCATAGCGGGATGATCGCGCAAGAACCGGGTAATGGCATTCACTGTTTCTTTCGATAAAGAATCGGGTCTGGGCGTTTCAGGCACCGGATCTGTTGTTTTTTGTGCATCACATGATAAGAGAATTACTGTCAGGAACAGCAATGAGGTGCTGAAGAATTTCTTCGCGGAACTGTTTGCCATGGTCGTTGGTGGTTAACCGCAAACAGACGAAAGCGCGATTCGATTCCATACAACCGACTCGTTAAAGAAAATAAAAATTCGACCGTTATTTTTTTGTTTTGGTTGATGTAGCGCCAACCAGCAGAAAATATTTCGTCAGCGCGATCTGCGCTTTGCGCAAGCTCGACAAGCGATAAAACTCATTGGCCGCATGAAAGCCTTCGTCCTCCAATGCAAAACCAAAGGGGTACGCATAGATACCGAGTATCTGTTTGAACGACAACATAGCGCCCACACTTCCACCGGTTGCCAATTGCAGCGGTTCTTTACCATACACCTCTTTTAATACGGTGGTAATGGTATTGAATTCAGGTGTATTGTTTGGCAATTGGAAAGGACTGGCATATCCCTTTGAAAATTTATAACTGACCGTGGCACCTTTTGGCAGGTGTTTGTCAATATGCTTTACAATGAGGTCGATGAGTTCTTTGCCATCCTGGTTATTGACCGTGCGGCAGGTGATGCGCGCCATCGCATGACTGGGAATGATATTGGAGTGGCCTTCCGGTGCCGTATAACCGCTTTCAACACCAACGATTTCGAGCGTTGGCCGGTACCAGATTCTTTCCAGCGATGCGTAGCTGGTATCTCCGGCTTCTGCCGTGGTGCCCAGCAGTTTCATATCGTGCGCCGGGTCGTAAGGAATTTTTTTAATCATGGCCCGCTGCTCGTCTGTTATGGGAATCACTTTGTCGTAGAATCCTTCCACCGCTACGTTGCCACGCGCATCGTAAAACGAAGCCAGCAGTTGCGCCATGATCTGCGCCGAGTTGGGCGTTTTGCCGCCAAACACACCTGAGTGCGCATCTGTATTGGCTGTTTTGATGGAGAATTCCAACGGTGCCGCGCCACGCATACTGAGTGTCATCGCGGGCGTTTGTTCATCAAACTGACCGTTGTCGGCATTGAGTGCATAGTCGGCTTTAAGCAGGTCTTTGTTTTGTTCGAGAAAGCTGGCGAACGACGGACTACCAATTTCTTCCATCCCCTCAAAAACATATTTGATGTTCACGGGCAGTTTTCCATCTGTTTTTAAAAAAGCTTCGGCGGTGAACAGCGCATTCACCACGCCACTCTTGTCGTCGCTTGTACCGCGGCCATACAACCGGTCGCCTTCAACCGTTGGCGTGAATGGCGGATGTATCCATTCAGCTTCTTTTACCGGTTGCACATCATAGTGTGCATAAATCAATACCGTCGGTTTACCCGGTGCCCCCATCCAACTACCAAACACCACGGGATGCGCCTCCGTTGGAATGATCTGCGTTTTTGTGAGCCCGATCTCTTTCATTTTTTGTTCAATCCAAACGGCCGCGCGCTGCACTTCGGGTGCATAAGCAGGGATCGAAGAAATACTCGGAATGCTTGCCAGTTCCTGAAATGCTTTCAGGTGCTGGTCCGCATTGTCGTCGATGTATTTTTCGTACTGGGCGATGACATTTTTGCTGTTCTTTTTCTGCGCGTAGAGGTTGGTTGTGCAGCCCAGGACCAAACCGGTCAGGGCCAACAGCGCGATGGTTTTAGGGGAATACATGCCGGGATGTTTCCCGGAATATACTTAATTCAACACGGATGCCGCGTTTAATATTGAATCCAGTACATTAGTAGACTGAATAAGCATCTGCAGCAATGAAACCAAGCATCTTTTTTCTGGCGATGGTAGTGGTATCGATTCTGGCCTGCAACGCGCCCGGGCAGCCATCTGCGGCCGAGAAGAAAGAATATGAAGCGGAGATCAAAACCTGGTATGCCAGCAGGGAAGCAACACTGAAAGCGCCCAACGGATGGTTGAACCTGGTGGGTTTGTTCTGGTTGAATCCGGGTAGCAATTCTTTCGGCAGCGATTCGGCAAAGCAATTGGTTTTTCCTGCGGGTAAAATCGTATCTGACGCGGGCTATTTCGAATTGCGGGGTGATACAGTTAGGTTGCACGCGCGGCCTGAAGCTGCCGTGACCATCCAGGGACAGCTAGTTAGGGATGCGGTTTTGTATCCGACGATAACGCCGAGCCCGGTACAGGTGCAATGTGGTAGCTTACGGTGGACGATCATTCAGCGTGATTCATTGCTGGGTGTGCGCCTGCGCGACCTCGATAGCAAATTGTTAACCAACTTCAGGGGTATAGATCATTTTCCGATTGATATAAATTATCGTGTCAAAGCCCGGTTCGAAAAAGCCGATAGCCAGCGTAGCATTGCCATTACTAACGTGCTGGGACAAACGAAACCCGAGAAATCGCCGGGAACCCTGGTGTTTACGCTGAATGGAAAAGAATGTCGGCTGGATGTGTTGGTGGAGAAAGACGATTACTTTTTGATTTTTGCCGATGCGACCACCGGCCAAGACAGCTATGCCGGCGGTAGATTTCTATATGTAAAAAAAGCGGTCGGCGATGAGCAACTGGTCGTCGATTTTAATAAAGCGATTAACCCGCCTTGCGTGTTTACTCCCTATGCTACCTGTCCGTTGCCACCAGTGCAAAACCGGCTCCCCATCAGCGTACAGGCCGGTGAGAAGAAATACGGACACGACCAACAGTAAAACCTAAAATCGCCTGACTAAAATCAGTGTAGCCCCCAACTTTCGTCGGTTGCATTCGTGCAAATGGATGGTAACTTTCAGACAAATAATAACCATGGAAACAAATAGTATAATTGCTGCTATCAAAGCTATTTTCAACGGCGCTGATGAAAGAGATTGGCGCAAGGTTCGCGCGGCACTGGCCGACGATGTTTGGTTTGATTATCAATCTCTTTCTGATATCCCTGCGGCACATTTATCGGCCGACGAAGTGGTTGATTACTGGCAAAATTTTCTTCCCGGTTTTGACAGCACCCATCACCAGTTATTTGGTTTCGACATCGAAGACAATGGTCCGCGGGCCGTGGTTCGTTTCGAAGGCAAGGTCGATCATTTTATTGGCGATAAAGCGTGGACAGTAGAAGGTGTTTACCTGGCCGAGCTGCGGCAAATAAAAGGACATTGGCAAGTCGACATGTTGCAGTTCAACCTGCAAAAGCAATCGGGCAATGCCGGTTTGGCGGCAACAGCCACAGAACGTATGCGTCCGGTCAGAACACAAACCGGTTATTAAAGATTGGATTCCTGCACTTAGAGATCACGTTGGTAGAACAAATAGAAGGAGAGCAGCCAGGTAATAATAACGAGTATTACCGTGTACACGATATGTGGGTGCACTAACGCAAGTGCATGTTTATAACCTTCTTCGTTAATCCGGTTCATAAAAGCTGGCGGCGGAATGATTCGGTCAGAAATCTCCAACGGTAGAAAGCGACCCAAATCAGTTTCCCCCAGCTTGTATTTGAGTAAACCGACCAGCAGGTTTTCGACGATAAAACTGTAGAACAGGAAAACGGCCAATGCAATAAATGATTTTCGCACCAGCAGGCCGATCAAAAAAGCAATGGATAACTGCGAAAAAGTTTGCAAGCCAAACAACAACACATAATACAAAAGTGCTGTTTTGCTGGCCGCGGGGTCAGTGGTTTGCGTATACCCCATCACAAAGGCTGTTAGCGCGTAAATGAGCGTAAGTATCATCGTTATAATGATAACATCAATCATTTTGGCCAGCATGAATTGTTGCCGGCTCCAGCCGTCGATGATATTCTGGCGATGGGTTTTATACGTGAATTCATTGGTGATTAACATGATCACCAGCACAGAGGGCAGAAATACAAAAACAGAAGAAAAGAAGGCCGAGGTGCGCCATACTTCCGGAAAAGAAAACGGCTCGCCGATAAACAGGGCCAACACCTGGCCGGCGCCCGATTGCCGTTCTACCAATTCAAGAAATCCCTGCAGAAAAATATAGTTGATGCCGGGATAACTAACGAGGCAAATGCCAACGAGTAGCCAGAACGCAGGGTAACGCTTTAGTTTGAGCCATTCGGTTTTCAGCAAGTTCATCATGCTTCTGAGATAAGTTTAACGTTATTCCTGCGTCAGTTCAAAAAACCTCGTTTCCAGTTTTTTCTTTTTGAGCGCGAGGTATTTCAACACCTGCTGGTTTTCCCAGCAAAAGCGATTGATGGCCATGGTGTCGGCCGCGCCTTTGGCAAAATGCAGTTGCAGGCTGCCATCCTGTAATTGCAACTGTTGCAATTGCGGAAAGCGATCCTGCCCCGCCCAAAGACTTTGCAAGGCTTCCATATCATCGGCGGCGATTTCAACTACATCTTCGTCTGACAACACATCTTCTACCGGGCCTTCGGTTATCAGGCTGCCGGTTTTCAGGATGGCCACATGGGTACAAACTTTTTCTACTTCATCGAGCAGGTGGCTGGCCATGATGATGGTATGCCCATCGGCATTCAATTGTTTCATCAGCGAGCGTATCTCCGCAATGCCATTGGGATCGAGCCCGTTGCTGGGCTCATCGAGTACCAGCACTTTAGGATCACCCAGTAAACTACCGGCGATGGCTAAACGCTGTTTCATGCCCAAACTATAGGTAGAAAAACGGCTGTTTCGACGTTCGTATAAATTCACGCGCCGCAGGGCTTTTTCAATACCCGCCTCACTGCCACGGCCGCTGATGCTGTGGGTGATGCGCAGGTTATTGGTCGCACTTAAGTAGTGATAAAAATTAGGCGTTTCCAACAAGGAGCCAATATCCTTTCGCGGGTGCGCCCGCTCATTGCCTGCAAACCAACGATAGTGACCCGCATCAGCACTGAGTACATTGAGTACAATACTGAGCAGGGTGGTTTTGCCACTGCCATTGGGGCCGAGAACACCATAGATTGACCCCTGCGGGATCGATAGGCTCACGCCTTTCAATGCTTGTACCCGGCCATAAGATTTCTGAATACCCTCCAGTTCAAGAACCGTCATGGCCCTAATTTCGGATGGGTTTTCCAGTTTTCAATACACTTTGTAATCTTTCGAGGGTTTTCTTTTCGCCACAGAGTTGGAGAAAGGCCTCGCGCTCCAGGTCGAGCAGGTATTGTTCGCTAACAAGGCTGGGTTCACTCAGGTCGCCACCACACATTACATAGGCGAGTTTCCTGGCCACAAAGGCATCGTACTCGCTGGCATAATTGGCGCGTACCATACCATTGATGCCGGTCAGCACAGTGCCCAGTCCGCTGCGCCCCAATACCTTAATATCGGTGCGTTGTACAGGAGTGATATAACCACTGTCAAATATCTCAATCACCGATCGCTTTGCTTCCAAAATGCGGCGGCCCTGGTTCATGACAACTTCATCGTGCCCCTTGCGCAATATGCCAATATCGAATGCTTCAAACGCCGAGGTGGCCACTTTGGCCGTCGCCACAGTGAAGAAACGATTCTTCAACGGAATGGTTTCGGGCTCGTCTTCCTGAATTTCGTCTGATGCCCGCAACGCAAATTCTTTGGTTCCACCACCGCCTGGAATCAACCCAACACCGAGCTCTACCAGGCCGACATAGGTTTCGGCTGCCGCACAAACTTTATCGCTGTGCAAACTGAGTTCGCAGGCGCCGCCCAAAGTGAGCGCATGCGGCGCTACCACCACCGGTATAGATGAATACCGTGCGCGCATCATGGTTTGCTGAAACTGGCGTACCGCCATATCGAGTTCATCAAATTCCTGTTCTATCGCAAACATGAAGATCATGCCCACATTGGCACCGGCACTAAAATTGGCGCTGTCGTTTGCAATTACCAGCCCCTTGTATTTTTCTTCGGCCAGCGAAATCGATTTTTGGATGCCTTCCAGCACCTCGCCACCAATCGTGCCCATCTTGGTATTCCATTCCAGGCCAATGACATCATCGCCCAAATGATAGGTGCGGCAAGCGGCATTTTTCCAGACGGTTTGGTCTTCGAAGTTTTTCATCACAATGAAGGCCTCTGAACCAGGTATGCTTTTGTACGACTTGCTACTAACGTCGTAGTACAAACGCTTCCCTTTCTCCACTTTATAAAATGTTTTGAAACCACCGGCCAACATTTCGTCTACCCAGGGTGCAACGCTGAAACCGGCCTGCTTCATGGCATTCACGGTTTTCTCCACACCCAAAACATCCCAGCTTTCAAAGGCGCCAATTTCCCAACCAAAGCCGGCCATCATGGCATCGTCAATGCGATATAGTTCGTCAGAGATTTCCGGAATGCGGTGCGAGATATAGGAAAAAAGGCCGTAATGAAACAGGCGATAAAACTCACCGGCTTTGTCGCTGCCATTAACGAGCATGGGTAAACGCTGCTTCAGGTCATCAACCGGTTTTGTGGCTTCAAGCGTAGCAAATTTCGATTTTACCCGCGGGCCATATTCCATGGTCTGCAGGTGGAGGGTTAGAATTTCTTTTTCGCCTCCCGTGCCCTTCGTTTTTTTGAAAAAGCCCTGACCGGTTTTGTCGCCCAGCCAGTTATTGGTCACCATTTTATCAAGCCAGGCGGGTATCGCGAATATATTCCGTTGCTCATCGTTGGGGCAATTGTCGGCTACGCCCTTGGCTACTTTTACCAGGGTGTCGATGCCTACCACATCGGCTGTTCTGAAAGTGGCTGATTTGGGTCGGCCGATCACGGGACCAGTAAGCGCGTCTACCTCATCGATGCTGAGGCCCAGCTTGTCGACCAATTGAAAAATCGACATGATGCCAAATACACCAATGCGGTTGGCGATAAAAGCCGGCGTGTCTTTGCACAGCACTGTTGTTTTGCCGAGTTGCACGCTGCCGAAATCCATGAAGAAATCGATCACCCATTTTTCGGTATAAGGGGTGGGTATCACTTCCAACAGTCGCAGGTAACGCGGCGGATTGAAAAAGTGCGTGCCACAGAAATGTTTTTTGAAATCGTCTGAGCGGCCTTCGGCCATTAAGTGGATGGGAATACCTGATGTATTGGAACTTACCAGGGTACCGGGTTTACGGAATTGCTCTACCTGCTCGAAAATAATTTTCTTGATATCCAGCCTTTCCACCACCACTTCAATGATCCAGTCGCAACCGGCAATCTCTTTCATGTTGTCGGTGAAGTTGCCGGTGCTGATTTTTTTCAGCGCGGCGGGTGTGTAGAGGGGAGAAGGGTTCGACTTAACAGCCGCTGCCAGCGCATCGTTCACCAGTTTATTGCGGAGGTTTTTATCTGTACTGTCAACCGCTTCTTTGGGAACCATGTCGAGCAACAATACCGGTATACCGGCGCCCGCTAAAAGACAGGCTATGCGCGATCCCATGATGCCGCTTCCCAATACGGCCGTTTTGCGGATGGTTCTTATCATATAACAAGTTAAATTAGTTAGTTAAACAACTAATTTAAACAAATCTACAAAAAACAGGTTAATCTTCCAGCATACTCGCGGGCAGGGAGAGATCTTTCATTTCGCGGCGGTATTTCTTCTCCACCTTCTTATTGCCTTTAATGCCCATGGTGGTCATAAGGCCGCTGGCGGCAATTTTTCCCCAGTAATTGAAAATAGATTTATTGCGCATGCGCTCGCGAAATACCAGGCCGGTTTTGCTGTTTTTATCGCGCAAAAAGAGATTGGCCGCCCAACTAAGAAATTTTCTTTTTTGGTTTTGTTTGTACAAGCTCATGTTCAACGCGTGGTATTTCATGTCCATTTTTCCATAAGCCAGGTAGTCGTTGGCCTTTACCCGCAGGGTCAGTGAATCGAGCATGCCTCTTTCGATGTGTACCCCAAACATCGGCGTCAGGAGGGGGGCCAGGGCATTGAAAGGCATTTTACCCAATCTTGCCAGCATATAAAACCCTTTGAGGCTATCGGCATAGGATTCCGCAAAATTCAGTCGCAGGTCGCCTTCGTCCATTAATTGGGCATGCGCCATAATGCGCAAACTATCGGTTGGACCAATATCATAATTGCGCGCATAGCGGATATTGGCGTTCAGCTTGCTGAACCAAATGCTGCCTTCCTGGCCGTTCTTTTCATTGATTTCGTTGTAGCGGATATAACCATTGTCGAGCACAATGCGATCTGCATTCACCATCAGGGGAATATTTACAAGGGCACCGGCCAGCAGCGGCCGGTAACGCACCGTGTCGTTCGGGTATCGTTTATCACGTTCTACCAACAAGCGCATATCTTTCACCGCCAACTGACCCAGTTTCCAGGCCGTATCTACCACGAGGGGAATCATTTCATAATTACTGATTTCGCCAGCACCGGTTTGTAATTGTATAAAATCTTTTTGCACCATCGCTGCGCGGAAAAAACTGTCGCGCGTAAGCGAAGAAGTCCACTGTAAACTGTCGAAGCTGATTCGCTTTCTGCCGGCGTCAACGGTTAGTCCGCTGGTCACCATGGTGCGATCTCCTTTTTGGTAATACAACCTTCCCGCCGCCAGTTGTAGGTGCGGCAGACTGGAAAGCATGCGTTTCAAAGAGTCTTTACTGGTATTGAGCCGGAAACTTTTTTCGAGTGTTCCACTGATATTGTGCAGTGAAATATTTTTTACACCATCGTCGAGATCAAGGCTGCCGCCGGTAAGTTGCAGTTTTTCCAATTGCGTGATCAGCGGTGTTTGGGGTTTGAGTTGTATGGGTCCGGTCGACAAAGTAAGGGCCGGCAATTGCAACTTGAATTTGTTTTGCTCGGAGAAAAGATCGCGTACATCCATGTCCAGGCCATTGGTTTCCACTCCGTCGGGTTTCACATGCACTTGGTGTATCTTAATATTGCCGCCGTTTACCGAAGCCAGTTGCCGGTTGCCGGTATCTGTTTCGCGACTGAGGGCCAGTTGCGGGTCAATCAGTTGTATGGTTGGCAGATCAATGGTTTTTCTTTTGCGCGTGTCGTCGGTATCGGGCGCTGATTTATTGCGCAACAAAGCCTTTACCACCGGTTGCCGTATCACTACCTGGTGCAGGCTGGGCAATATGTCTTTGCTATTGTATAGTTTCAATTGTAATTGCATCGATGCCGCAGCGATCGATGCATTCACCCCGGCACTGTTGAGCGCAAAAGCTACTTGCTGAATAAAAGTTTCTTCGTAATTGCTGATCAGGTATTTCCCGGTACTGGCATGTATGTGATTGATGCCGAGGTTCAATTTGCCGCCACTGAGTCGTAGACTGTCCCAGCGCCAGCGATCATTGCCCTGTGCCAGGTGACTCAGGCGTAAGCTATCGGTTGTGGTGCGCAAACTAAATCCTTCACCTTCTATATTGATTGAGAATTGACCAGCGTTGATATTGCGCACTATATCGGCTTTCTTTTTGGCCGCGGTATCTGGCTTTTTGTTTTTTCCGGGCAATTTAACATAGAGTTCACCGCTCCTGATTTCCAAATGTCGAAGCAGGGTTGAGTCTTGCCGGTTCAATAGGGCGGTCGTATTGATATCATATGCCTGTAATTGCCGCACATTGAATCGCATATTGCCATCGATGCTGCGGCCTTTTGCATTTCCGGCAAAAAAACTTTTGTGTTCATACCGAACATCGCGACAATCGATCCACATATTCGGCAACCGGATGGCCAGTTGGGGTAAACTGAAATTGTTTTTTCCTTCAAATATATCTTCGAGGCGTTCGCTGTTAATGGCTGTGTGACTATTGATAATCGCATTAAAATGTTCAGTGCTGATCAACGGGTTTTTTTCCCCTTCACGGTGCACATACATGGAGGCATCTTCAATGCGCAGCTTGCCGATGTCCATTTTTTCGGACAATTTCTTCTGGAACTTCGACCAACGGAATCCTGACCTGACTTTTCTTTTACCCGGAAGAATAATGTAAGCAGTAGGCGATGTCAATACCAATTCTTTTGCATGCAGCTTGCCCGCTACCAGGTCTTCAATGGCAATGCCTTTCAACGCCACTGACCTGATATCAATCTTGTTTTTGCCGTACTTGGTTGGTTTTAACGAATGCAGAAAATACCCTTTCAATATAAGGTCGTTGCCAACGATGTTCAATTCGTTGAAACCCGACTGAAACGTGCGACTGCTGTCAGACTCCAAAAAGGCCTTCACCTTTAATTGAAGCTCATCCAGTTGTACCCGTTGCGGCAGGTTCTTGTCAACCAGCAATTGCTTTACCAGCAATTCATCACCCTTGATCTGCAGGGTTTCTTTGCCGCGCCGGGTATGCGTATTGCCAACAAACTCAATTTCGTGTATGGATAACCGTTTGACCAGTATCGGCCCGATCACGTCAAAAATATTGCCGCCGGGTTTGCTCTTAACACTGTCTTTGTTTTTCTTCAAACTGAAATTATCAGAAGAAAAATAACCTTTGGAAGCACTCAACGAACCCAGCTCCACGCGGCCCTTGGTCAACAGGCTGTTCCAATTCAAGGAATCGATTTCAATGCCTTCCAGCCGAAACCCCGAGCTGTCGTTCGCTTCACCCAGGCGTTTGTGAAAACCCAGGCCCGTCAATTGAAAAGTATGGGCCTTGCTATCCCACAACAATTCACTCAGGTCGATCGCAATGGTTGAATCGGGATAGGCAATCTCCGGTTGTCGTAGTTCGAAACGAATGCCCACGCGGTTGTCGTGGTCCCATTCGGAAATGCGTTTAACGAGGTTCAGGTCATTGATGTCGAGGTACAAATGGTTCAGAAAATATTTTTCGCCATGGCCATTGAAGTCGGGGTAGTAAGTTACCGTGCCATTTACCAGGCTCAGGTTGTTCACCCGCATCGACTCCAGCACTTTAAAAAATACATCCTGCATGCGCGCCACCTGGATATGCAGCGGAATAATTTCCCGGTTAACCCTTCTCGTACTGTCTCGGTCGTCTTCTTTCAATACCAACGATGGGTTCACCATCCTGAAATGGTCAACGCTTAGATTTCTTTGAAAAATCAGCCTGAAAATATGGTTCAGCTTCAACGATAAAGTATCTGCTTGCAGGTAGAAATCACTGTTCGCGCTGTCGGGATTCACCGGATGGATATTAATACCCGTGGCGCGCAACACCATGTGCAGCGGATCTACCCTGATTTTTTTTGCTTCCACCTGGTACTTGCCATCAGATAAAACCGATACCAGTTTTCTGAGTGCGAAGGTAGATTGCAGTCGAACAAAAAGCCCTACACTCAATACCAGCGCCAGGAGAAAGGCCCCCAGAATGATATAGAGAAGATTTTTTTTCGAGGGCCGATTCATTCTTTCAAGTTACCAAAAAATGTTAAGGTTTACTGTTAAAGGAATAACCACCGGTAAGCGACAACCTGTTTTAATTTTTAGTTGATTTCAGCACCGGGATTGATCTTGTTTTGCGGACGAACGAAATGCAGTTTCCCCTTTTCGTCAGAGGCCATCAGGATCATACCATTGCTTTCGATGCCACGCATTTTACGCGGCGCCAGGTTCGCCACCACCACTACTTGTTGTCCCGATAAATCTTCGGGCTTAAAGTGCTGGGCAATGCCGCTTACAATCGTGCGGACTTCACTACCCAGGTCGATCGACAGCTTGAGCAACTTGTCGGCCTTTTCCACTTTTTCAGCGCTCACAATGGTACCCGTGCGAAGATCAATTTTGGCGAAATCATCAAACTGTATAGCGGGTTTAAAAGCGGGCGGTTGCGGGTTGTTGGCAGGTGCTGTAACGGTTGTATCCGTTTTGTTTTCAGGGCTTACACTGGCAGCCAGGCTGTTGTTGCGCAGCTTTTCCAACTGGTAACTGATCTCTTCGTCTTCTATTTTACGGAAAAGCAATTCGGGTGCGCGCAGGCTGTAACCCACGCTCAGCAATTTTGTTTTACCGGCGTTCTCCCAATCCAGCATTTTGTCTACCACTTTGAACATGTGTAGCATTTTCCTGGCGGTATTGGGCAGGAAGGGGTTGATCAAAATAGCCAGGTTGGCGCAGGTTTGCAAACAGATATGCAGGGTATTGTCAATATCCTGTTGTGCCGCTTCGGTAGGTTGACCATTTTCGCCAGTCTGTTTCACTTTTTTCCAGGGCTCTTTCCCTTGCAGGTAACGGTTACCAATACGCGCTAAATCGATCACTTCAAATTGCGCCTCGCGAAATTTGTATTGCTCCAGCAGGTTCTCGACCGTTTCTTTGGTCTTGGCAAGTTGGGCCAGCATATTTTTGTCGGCCTCCGTTAAGGCGGCTGTATGCAATGGCGGTACTTTACCATGGGTGAGTTTGTGCATCAGCACCATGGCACGGTTCACGAAATTGCCAAAGATATCGGTGAGTTCACTGTTGGCGGCATCTTGAAAACCCTTCCAGGTAAATTCACTGTCTTTGGTTTCGGGCGCTATTTGTGTGAGGTAATAACGCAAGGCATCAACCAGCGCGCCACCACCATTTTCTTTATTCACAAAATCATCGATATAATCCTGCATCTCCAGTTTCCAATTGCGGCTGGTACTCATTTTATCGCCTTCGAGGTTGAGAAACTCATTGGCCGGCACATTGTCGGGCAAGATATTGCCATGCAGTTTCAACATCACGGGAAAAATGATGCAATGAAATACAATATTGTCTTTCCCGATAAAATGCACCAGCTTGGTGTCTTTGTCGTTCCAATACGGTTGCCAGTCGCGGTTATTGTCAATGGCCCATTGCCGGGTAGCACTGATATATCCAATGGGGGCATCGAACCATACATACAATACTTTTCCGTCGGCGCCTGCTACCGGCACTTTAATGCCCCAGTCGAGGTCGCGGGTTACAGCACGCGGTTGTAATCCGCCATCAATCCAACTCTTACATTGACCCACTACATTGGCGCGCCAGTTATCGCCGTGTTCACCCACAATCCAATTGCGCAAAAATTCTTCGTGTCGATTCAGGGGCAGGTACCAATGGGTTGTTTTCTTTTTCACGGGCGGCTCACCACTGAGGGTCGATACCGGATTGATCAATTCGTCGGGACTCAATGCCGTGCCACAACGTTCACACTGGTCGCCGAAAGCGCTTTCAAAACCGCAGTTGGGGCAAGTGCCTTTGATGTAGCGATCAGCCAAAAAGCTGCCGGCTTTCTCGTCGTAATATTGTTCTGTTTCTTTGGTTTCAAGTTCGCCTGCGTCGTTCAGCACCTTGAAAAAAGCTTGCGCAGTTTCGTGGTGCAAAGGCGAAGACGTACGGTGATAGATATCAAACGAAATACCCAGGTCTTCAAAATTCTGTTGTATGATTTTGTGGTATTTGTCGATGATGGCCTGTGAAGTAGTATGTTCTTTCATCGCCTGGATCGGGATGGCTGTTCCGTGTTCATCGCTGCCACAAACAAAGGCCACATCTCTTTTCTGTGCACGGAGGTAACGAACATAGATATCCGCCGGCAGGTAAGCGCCCGCCAGGTGACCAATGTGTTTCAGTCCGTTGGCATAGGGCAGGGCCGCGGTGATCAGGTATCTTTTAGGTAAATTCATGGGTGCAAAGGTAAAAGATTGCGGGTATCCCTCTTCATATCGATCCTGCTGGCCCTTGGCTGCTGCAGCGCCTGTGTGAAAGAACATAGCGTAGAGGGGCTTACCATACCCGCCTTGGATAGCTTGCCCGATAGTAGCCAGGTGGAACCAACGCCTTCGGCGGATAGCAGCCTGGTCAACAACCTGCTCGGCGGCTGTTATAGCTGTCAGCCGCAGGCAGCATTGGCCGATTCGAGCTGGCTAATTCCCGCCGGAACCCGCTGGCAATGCGGCAGCCTCACCGGTGCTGTTATCAATATCGAACGCGACGCGCTTACTTTTTTTGGGCCCTCAGCCTGCAGCCAGGACTCCGGTTTGATCATCAATGCGTATTTCAAGAGCCAGCCGCTCAACCAATCGCGATTGGGTGTGAGAGCCGATTGGGCATCGGCAGTTTATTACGATAATATCAGTGGCCAATATGTTTTTGTGTCCAAGCCCGAAAACAAATTCAGCCTGGTTGCCAACTACAACCATGAAACGCGCGAACTCATCGGCGAATGGTCGGGTGAAGCTGTTTATGCTACCGGTGCTGTTGGCAAAATAAGGGGTGCGCGGTTTCGCTGCCAATTAAAATGAGGTATTGGCAAAAAAACCTTGATACAATCGCTTGAGCAAAGCGGTTAGATTTGCAACATGCAGAGAAAATCTTTTTTGAAGTGGGGTGTATGGGGATTGTTGCCGGCGCTGCCTGCACCGGCGCATACCCTAACAGCAGTTTCCGACCCCACAACGCCGACTGGCAACGAACTACCCCTGGTTGTGCCGCCGTCGCTCAAGCCGGGTGATCTTATCGGTATTACCTCGCCGGCAGGTTATATCACGCTGGCCGAACTCCAACCCGCTTTGGAACGATTGGCGGCCTGGGGATTTACCGCCAAAATTGGCAATGCCATTGGTAAACGCGATGGCAATTTTGGGGGAACCGATGAAGCGCGCGCGGCCGATTTTCAAAACATGTTAAATGATCCAAGCGTGAAAGCGATTATGTGCGCACGGGGTGGTTACGGCCTCATACGCATCATCGATCGACTTGATTTTAGCAATATGCACCGGCGACCAAAATGGATCATCGGCTTCAGCGATGTTACGGTATTGCATGCCCACCTGAACCGCGTGATTCGCGTGGCCTCCATTCATTCTAAAATGTGTAACAGCTTTCCCGATGTTTGGGATAAGGCCGAAGCCATGCAACAAGAAACCATTTTGTCGATTCGCGATGCACTGGTGGGCCGGCCCATGGATTTTAAGCTTCCGCCGAATACCAACAATCGGCTGGGTTGGGCTTTTGCTGAACTGATTGGCGGCAATTGCAAAACACTTGAAACCCTTGCCGGTTCCGTTTCTGATATTACCACTCGTAACAAAATCCTGTTTTTGGAAGACACGGGCGAATATCTTTATAGCATCGACCGGATGTTCTGGAACTTAAAACGTTCGGGTAAGTTGGAACACCTCGCGGGACTCATCATTGGTGGCTTTAAAATCAAACCATCGGAAGACCCTGCTGAAGAATTCAATCGCGATCTCTACCAGATTGTATTGGAAAAGATCAGCGACTGCGCTTTCCCGGTATGTTTTGATTTTCCAGTGGGTCACCAGCGCAACAATTATGCGTTGAAATGCGGCGTGAAAGTGCAATTGATCGTGAACGACAATGGGGTTAAACTGATAGAACCGATCAATTGAATCGGGTTAATCATTTGTCTGACGCTACATGCATCCTTCGATACATTTTTTGCGTCATCAGTAAAAAACCGGCTATGATAAAGCTCTTGCTTTGGATTATTCTTTTCGTGATGTGCTGGCCCATTGCCATTGGCCTCTTTTTGCTCTATCCTTTTATCTGGCTGATACTACTTCCTTTCCGCATCCTGGGCTTCGCCATCGATGGCGTACTGGGTCTCGTTAAAGGCATCTTCCTGCTGCCTGCGCGCATCCTGAGAGCAAATTAAGCCAGCGGACAATTAGTTATTCCGTGCGCAGGCTGTTCACCGGGTTGGCCAGTGCGGCACGAATAGACTGGTAGCTGACCGTCAACAATGCAATGGCAGCAATCACCAAAAATGGCAATACGAATAACCACCACGACAGTCCCGCCCGGAATGCATATCCTTCCAGCCAGCGCGAAGCACTTAACCAGGCCAGCGGCACAGCAATCAAAAAGGCAATCAGCAACAGCCAAACAAATTCGCGGTACAGGAGGCGGAGGATAGTAGGCACCGATGCACCCAGCACTTTTCTAATGCCGATTTCTTTGGTGCGTTGCAGCGTGGTAAAAGAAGCCAATCCGAATAGTCCCAGGCAGGCCACTAGCACCGCCAGTGCGGTAAACAAGCCGAACACCTGACCGAAACGCTGGTCGGCTTTGTACTGGTCGTTGAAATGCTCATCCAGGAACATGTATTCAAACGTATTTCCTGCGAAGAATTTTTTCCATTCAGTTTCCACGGCGCGAATGGTCTGGGCCGACGATGCTGCCGAGGTCTTCACCGATACATACCCATTTAAGTCGGGTATCAGCCGCAGAATCAGCGGTTCAAAAGATTCGCGCAGCGATTGCTGGTGAAAGTTTTCGGTTACGCCCTCGATGGTATATTGATCGCCCCAGAAATCAATTTTTTGCCCCAGGGCCTCTTCTGGTTTGTTGAACCCAAGTTGCTCTATGCCCTTGCGGTTGAAGATGACCGAATGCTTGTCGGAACCAAAAGATTGATCGAAAGGCCTGCCGGCAATCAACTTCAATCCATAGGCACCGATATAATCGTAGTCAACACCAATCACACGGTATTGTTTCTGTTGGGATTCGTCCTGGCTCACCAACTTGATGCCGCCGGCGTTCCAGCCCACCGGCTCGCCAGGAATACTGGTAGATAAAGTCACCGCCTTCACACTGCTTTGCTTGCGCAGTTCTTCTTTAAACGCTGCTACTTTTTTGTAAAAAGTTGAATCTACGCCCACGATGGGAGGCGATACCACCAGGGTTTGGTCGATGTTCAGGCCCAGGGTCTGCTGCCGCATATAGCTGATCTGGCGGTACACAGTCACTGTGCCGATCAGTAAAAACAAAGAGGCGACAAACTGGAAAACTACCAACCCCTTGCGCAATAGCGCGCCTTGCGAAGTGGTTTGTAATTTACCCTTCAGCACCTCGATGGGTTTGAATCCCGATAGCACAAAGGCTGGGTAAAGGCCTGAAAAAAACACGCCTAGCGCGAACAAAGCCAACATAGCGGCCCAGAACGCAGGCCGTGCCAACAGGGTAAAAGAAAGATGCTGGCCCGACATGCGGTTGAAACCCGGAATGGCGATGATCACCAACAACAGGGCCAACAGCAGGGCGAGGCCGTTCAGCAGGGCCGACTCGGCGAGGAATTGTCCGACGAGTTGGCTGCGCAGCGACCCGATCGCTTTGCGTACACCCACTTCGCGCGCACGCGTAACCGCCCGCGCCGTTGCGAGGTTGATATAATTTACCCAAGCGATCACCACGATGAAAAACGCGATCCCCAGCAAGAGGTACACCGTTTTGCCATCGCCCGTTTCACCAGGCTCCAGCATAAAATGCGAATAGAGATGAATGTCTTTCAACGGCTGCAACTTGTATTCGACGCTGGCATTGGATTTTTTTAAATCCTGCTCGGTGAATTTTTTTACCACCGGCACAAATTTCTTTTCTACAACGGCGGGGTCAACGCCTTTGCGTAGCAAGAGATAGGTGAGGCAACCGTCCCAAAACCAGGCCGTTTCAGGACCATTGCCAGCAGAGTCGGAATTCATTTTGTGAAAAGTGGCATAGGAAAGCAGCAGGTCGGGCTTCAACTGCGTATTGGCCGGCGGATCAGCAAAAACGGCCGTGATGGTAAAGTTGGCATTGCGGTTTAATTGCAGCGGCTTGCCCAATACGTCGGTGCTGCCGAATAGCTGCCGGGCGGTTTTGGCCGAGAGTGCCGCGGTAAAGGGCTCTTTGAGAGCGGTAGCCTTATCGCCCGAAAGCAGGGGACTGGTAAAAACGGTGAAATAGGAGGGCGTGGCAAAATAGGCCTTCTCGATTTTCAGCGGCTGGTTGTTCACTTCGGCCGTTATCCGGCTATTGCCGACCACTTTCACATACGCTTCTATTTCGGGGATGGCGTCTTTAAAGGAATTGCCCACGGCATAGGCACCGGCCGCCCATTGGGTGCTCAGTTTGCCATTGTCGTAACGGTCTTGCTGCACGCGGTAAATACGATCGCTGTTTTGCTGGAAATCTTCATAGCTCATTTCAAACGACACATACTGGAAGATCAGGAGGCAGGCGGCGATGCCGATGGCCAGTCCTGCAATATTAATGGCCGAATAAGCTTTGTGCCGCATGATGTTGCGCCAGGTGATCTTGAGATAGTTTTTAAACATAGTAGCAATTAACCGGTGAATCAGGTTTTCGGCCACCAATTCAATGCCGTTTTTGTCTGCCGCTGATTTCCAACTGCTTGAAAAACAAAGTTTACTAGTGCATTGTCCGGTTCCGATACAATTCCTGTTCGTCGCCGTACGGCTGCGCTTGCACAAACCAACCTTAAATTGTATTTTACCCCAAACTGATCCGTCCCCGATATGAGAAACAAGCACCTTGTTGCTTTGCTCTTGTTGGCAACACCATTTTTGCTACAAGCGCAACCCGACACCGACAGCATTGCCGTTCTTGACAAAGACACTGTGCAGTGGCGAATCGACTCCCTCGAAAAAGCACTTCATTACCAAACCGGTAATATTATTCTCGCTGCCGGCAACGCAGAAATAAAAGTGCCGGCTGGCTTTCGCTTTCTAAACCCCGAACAAGCCCAATATGTATTGTCAGATCTCTGGGGCAACCCGCCCGACAGCAGTATCATTGGCCTGTTGGTGCCAACCGATCGTGGGGTGTTATCGCCCGATAGCTGGGCCTTTACCATCAGTTACGATGAGATGGGTTATGTGAAAGACGATGATGCGGCCGATATCAATTACGACCAGTTGTTGAAAGACCAGCAGAAGGAAGTGCGTGAAGCCAATGCCGATCGTGTGGCCAATGGGTTTGAATCGGTCGACTTTATCAACTGGGCATCTGCTCCTTATTACGACAAAGAACGCAAGACCCTGCACTGGGCCAAAGAATTGAAATTTGGCGACGACAGTGTACACACGCTCAATTATAATATTCGGGTATTGGGCCGGCGCGGTATCTACCTGTTGAACGCCATTGCAGGCATGAAAGAAATGCCGGTGGTGAAAAAAGAAATTAATAAAGTAGTCAACAGCATCGAGTTCCAAAATGGAAGCAGGTATGCCGACTATGAATCGGGTTCTGATAATGTGGCAGCCTGGACCGTTGGCGGACTGGTTGCCGGTAAGATTTTGGCAAAGACCGGGTTCTTTGTATTGCTGCTCAAATTCTGGAAACTGATTGCGCTGGCCGTGGTTGGCGCTGGTTCGGGTATGTGGAACTGGTTGCGCGGTAAGAAGAAAAAATCGAATGCGCCCGCAGAAGATTTTAGCGCCGCCGGCGACCCATCTTCCGTATAACAGTATCGAGTTTGATCTGTTGCTCTGCATTGCAGATGACGCGCAGCTTCTTAAAATGCTCAAAATTATTCAGCAAGATTCGATTGTCGAATTGATTGATGCGCCCCACCATGGCTTGTATCAACGAATCGGGTTGTGGTTGAACAGCCAGCAGACCAAATAAACTGTCTTTGGTTTGTCGAAGGGCATCATATAGCGGTTTATTTCGTGCTCTATTGGCCGACCACAAGGTGTCGAAGCCGGCGCGTTGCGTGTCATTCAAGCCCAATTCTTTCGAGATAAAATCGACCGGCCCCTTGTTCTGGTTTTCTTTCGGCGGCACGCGATAAAAAATGAGCAGCAGAATATTGCTCAGCAGCAATACAGCAATGATCAGGAGCAGGGTTTTATTATTGATGCGGTTCATGGGAGCGTATTGCTTTGGTCTGCCAGGTTGCTGGAATTGAGGTGGTATTCAGCCGCGATATCGCTGAGTTGCTCGTTTTTTTGGTCGGCGTTGGCAGCGGGCGACAAAAGGATAAACCAAACATTGATCAGGATCAAGAGTAGACTCACCATCAACGCAACTGCCGGTGTAGACAGGAAGCGCCCCAGGCGAACCCATAGGCTATCTTCTTCGGTGAGTGCCGCCCTGATGCGGGTGTACAAATGTGGCGACGCGCTGGCGCTTTGCATGCCTTCAAAACTGTTCAGGATTTCATCAACCCTGTTGTTCAACGGTGATTGATTGTCCATCTCATTTGTTTTTATCCAGATAGGTTATTAATATTTTTCTAAGTGTGGCCCGGGCTCTTTGCAGCAACCCTTCAACCGCACTTTCTGATAATTCCATTACAGCCGCGATTTCGCGCTGGCTCAGGTTTTCCATTTGCTGCAACTGATAGGCCACTTTTTGGTTCTCGGGCAATTGTTGTATGGCCCTGAACAAAACAGCCGCATCTTGCTTTTTTTCCAATTGCACGCCGGGATGATGGAATTCGATCCATTCAGCACCAGGCTTCTCGCGATTTCTTTTTCGCAGCAAATCGAGCGAACGGTTTACAGCGATCCGGTACAACCAGGTGCCAATTGCCGCCTCTTCCCGAAAATCGTCAATCTTTTTATAGGCCCTAATAAATACTTCCTGCGTGCAATCTTCTGCATCTTCTTCCTGTTGCAACAAACCAATGCAGGTGTTGAATACCCTGTCTTTCCAGGTTTCAACCAACTGCCTAAACGCCTGTTCGTCTTTGCTTCTCAGTTGCTCAATAAAGTCTTTCTCGTTCACGCTATTGGTTGGTTGTTGGCTGCGGAACGAAATTAATCCATTCGATCTATTCCGTATCGCCTGGTGGTCGACCCATGCCGCCACCTGGTGGGGGCATACCGGGTTCCATACCGGGTGGTGGACCGTCTCTGCGCCAGTTGCGGTTTTGTTTTTGTTGCGGTGCCTTGCCAAAATTTTTAATCCGATAAGTAAAGGTCAACATAAAATATTGTGTCAGTACCTGTGTTTGCTGGTCTTCGATATAAGAAGCAGTGACCGTGCGTGCAATAGAACGGTTTTGTTTCAACAGATCGAATACCGACAAACGCAAATCGCCTTTCTGGTCTTTCAGGAATTTTTTACCAACAGCAATATTCCACAACCAGAAGTTCTGGTTATAAGCAGCACTGAGACCGCGATACATACTATTGTTCAGGTTGTTCTGGAATATCCAGCCATTTTTGCTGGCAAGGTTTACACCCACACCAACCGTTTGAGAAAAATAATGGTTGTTCAGCGACTGCTGCACTTTGTTGGTTACATTGTTGTAGTTGGCATTGTAATTCAGGTTGAAGTCAACATACTCACTGATATTACTGGTTAAACCAAGTCCGCCGGAATACGTGTAACTATTCGAAACATTGTACACATTATTAATCATGCCCGGCGTGCGTATATAAGCCAGCGCGCCGTTGATGGTGAGGTTGCTCTTCATGAACTTCAACGGCATCAGGTAGGTAAGCATGGCATTCGTATTCCAATAACCATTCAGGTTAATCGGTTTGGACAACTGTGAACCTTTGTACAAGGTAACACTGGGGGTTAGCACAGAGTCTTTGGTTGCCTGGTAAGTAGCATTGGTGATATACCCATCGGTTTGTGTACCGAAAAAATTGGCAAAGAAGGAATTTCCTTTTTGGCTATTGGTGTAAGTATATCGACCACCGAGCCGGTTGCTCACACTTTGCCCCAGGTCGGCATTACCCGTAGTAAGGAAAAGGGTATTGCTGTTATTGATTACATTCTGCAACTGACTAACGGAGGGATTGCCGGTGCTGGACCGGTAAAACAATCGAACCGAACTGCGGGTGCTGAAATTGTATCGGACCATGGCATTGGGCAGGAAATTGAAAAAATTTCTTTTGATGGTGCCCTGCTCGGGATAGGTTTGGTTGCTGTTCAATGATGCGCTTTGCAGGTCGAAACCGATATTGACATTTTTCTCGCGATCGCCCATTCGATAGGTGATGCCAGCTCTTTGCGTGGTAACGCGATTGTCAAATACATTCGACAAACTGGTATCAAGCAGGCTGTATTTATTGTCGGCAGCATCGAACTTAAAGGTTTTCTGGTCGGCATCACTGTACGTGTAGGAGGGGTTGTAATTGAATTGCAGTATGCTTTTTTTGCCGATGGGTTCGGTATAGGAAACATTGCCCGACAGGGTATACGACTTGGTTGCCGATTGTTGCTCCTGCAATACGCTGTCGTATTCAACCTGTGCCTTGTAAAAGCTGGAGATGGCAGTGACCTCTTGTGTGGAAGATCTGTTGTTCACCGATGTGTTTAAACCCAATACAAAAGAGCGGCCTTTTTTGGCAAAACTATGCCGAAACAGGAGGCCATTGCTGAAGCTCACACCGTCGCCAATAGTGTGGTTCCGGTTATCGGTGGTACTAACCAGGCCACCAGATTGCCCGGTCATATTGCCCAATGTATTGCTGGTATTATCATTGCGCTGAAAATTGACGCTGGGCGTAATGATCAATGTATTGTTAGAGTCGATCGCATATTCCATGCGCAGGTTGATGCGGTGGTTGCTGTTTTTGTTTCGGGTAATACCTTTTTCGTTGTAGAAAGTAGATGAGTCGCCGCCGTTCAGCAATTCTCGGTTGGAGATGGTATTGTTATTGTTGATGCCGTTGTTAAAAAAATAGCTACCGGTTACATTGAAGTTTTTGCCCCATACATCACTGTAATTAATGCCCAGCGAATTGGTGCTGGTAATACCGCTGCTATTTGCGACGGTGAAATTGCCGCCACCCGGGCCACCACGCCCCGCACCGCCACCACCGCGGCCGCTGCCCGATCCGGTTAAGCCGAGAATGTCGGCGCTGGCGAAATTTTGCTGGTTGATATTATTGAAAAGTCCGACCACCGAAACCCGCCGGTTTTTCTTGAAAAAGTTAACAGCGCCACCCGCCTGGTAGCGATCGTCGGTACCATAGCCTGCATACACGCGACCGAATTGGCCATTCCGCCGGTCGGCGCGGGTAACAACGTTGATGGCTTTGTACCCATTCCCATCGTCAACTCCTGTTAACTGCGCCTGGTCGCTGAGCCGGTCAAATACCTGGATCTTATCCACCACATCGGCAGGCAGGTTGCGCAGGGCGGCGGAGGCATCATCGCCAAAAAACTCACGACCATCAATCGTTACTTTTTTTACCGTTTCACCCTGGGCGGTAACACTGCCATTGGTTACCTGGATGCCCGGCATCTTTTTTACCAGGTCTTCGATGTTCGCGTCTGCATTTACTTTGAACTGACTTGCATTGAATTGAATGGTATCGCCTTTTTGTTGTGCCGGAGGCGTTACGCCTTGTACCACCACTTCCGCCAGGTTTTCACTTCCTTTCTTCATGGTCAGGCTGCCCAGGTCAATGGCTTTGCCATCAAAAGTCAGGATTCGCTCAAAGCCTGTGTATCCCACAAAACTGATGGTTAGTTTATAGCTGCCATTGGCGATATCGGTAATGCTAAAGCTTCCGTCTTTTGCACTGATGGCGTTGCGCGTTGCCTTGCTATTGCTGAGTTGCACCGTAGCGCCCCTCAATGGCGCTTTTGAACTACTGTCGTTGACCTGCCCCCGAAGGGTGCTTTGTGACAGCGCGACGAGGCTGCAAACCATGGTAACGAACAGGAGTATAAAATGCTTCATAATGCGGGCGTATGCGATTGGTTAGACGGCGAATTGACAGCTTTCCTTTGCCAAATGGCCAGAAACTTGCCGAATGCCTTATTTTCATCTTCCAATACGTCTTTTTCATATACCATTTAGCTTTGAAACAGCCAGCTTTTTTACAGAAAGGAGATAAAATCGGACTTGTTTGTCCGGCGGGATTCATGCCCCCTGAAAAATACCAGGAATGCCTGCTGCAATTAATAGGCTGGGGCTATGAGCCGGTTTTAGGCGCCACCATGCACAGTCAATCGACCAATTATTTCTCTGGCACCGATGCAGAACGACTGGCCGATTTACAGAAAATGATGGACGATGATTCCATCAGGGCTATCCTCTGCGGCCGTGGTGGTTATGGAACCAGTCGCCTGGTAGACCAGCTTGATTTTTCGCGGTTTGTTAAAAAGCCAAAATGGATAATCGGGTACAGCGATATCACGGCATTGCACCTGCACATCGTTCAGCAGTATAAAATTGCCACGTTGCATGCGCCCATGGCAGCGGCTTTCAACGAGGGTGAGTATGCGAATACCTATGTGCAGTCACTGCGCTGGGCGCTGGAAGGCATTAAAGCAAGCTATACCGTGCCGGCACACACTTATAACCGGGTAGGAAAAGCAGAAGGCAGGCTGATCGGTGGCAACCTGTGCATGCTGGCACATGCCATCGGTACTTCATCGGCACCCAAAACAAAGGGACGCATCCTGTTTATGGAAGATGTGGGAGAGTACCTGTACACACTCGATCGCATGATGGTTCAGCTACAAAGAGCGGGTTGGTTTGATGAATTGGCCGGCCTGGTGCTTGGTGGATTTACCGAAACCAAAGACACGCCGCGACCCTTTGGCAAAACCATCGATGAGATCATGCACTATTTTACCAAAGATGCCGGCTATCCGGTTTGCTATGGGTTTCCGGTTAGCCATGACCGTGAGAACTATGCCTTAAAAGAAGGCGTTAAATACCATTTGTCAGTGGGAACCGACGTGGTATTGAAAGAAGTATAAAGCCATGACACTTGTACAGCTTGAATATGCAATAGCAGTTGATGTTCATCGGCATTTTGCTGAAGCGGCTGCGAGCTGTTTTGTGACGCAGCCCACCTTAAGCATGCAATTGCATAAGCTGGAAACGGAACTGGGTATAAAAATTTTTGATCGAAGTCGTCAACCGGTAGTGCCAACAGCCGTGGGCGAATTGTTTTTACAACACGCACGCGCTGTGATCAGAGAGATCAAGATGTTGGAAGATGTGGTGCGCGAAAAGCAAAACAAAATAGACGGCGAACTAAAACTGGGCATCATACCCACCCTGGCGCCCTATTTGTTGCCACATTTTCTGCCTTATTTTATTGCACGTTATCCCAATGTTCAACTGAAGGTGAAGGAGATGACCACCGACCATGTGGTAGAGGCCATCAATACTGCACAGATCGATATTGGCCTGGTGGTAACGCCCCTGGGTAAGCCTGGCATCCAGGAAGAAGTGTTGTTTTACGAAGAAATGCTGGCCTATGTTTCGCGCAAACATGCGGCGTATAAAAAAACCTATATGCTGGCCAATGATATTGATGTGCGCGAACTGTGGTTGTTGGAAGAGGGACATTGTTTGCGATCGCAAATGCTCAATATTTGCGCCTTGCAGGCCGCACAAAAAGACCTGTCGCTTTTTGCCTACGAAGCCGGTAGCCTGGAAACGCTGAAAAAAATAGTGGAAACCAGCCATGGTATAACCATTTTGCCCGAGCTCGCTACGCAAGACATGAATGCAGCGCAATCCCGTTTGCTGCGGCACTTTCGTAGTCCGGCGCCCATGCGCGAAGTCAGCCTCATTACTTCCCGGAATTTTGTAAAACAGAAATTGTTGCAGGCGGTGCGGGAATCTATTTTGGAAAACCTGCCGGAAAAGATCAAAAAAAACAAAGCCCGGTTGGTAATACCCGTCTAAGCCGTTTAAATCAAGTACCTTTCGGGTCACTTTATACCTTGAGCCATGAAACAAATTTTCGCCTTGCTGCTAGCAGGTGCCCTTCTTATTTCTTTTTCAGGCTATGCACAAACCAATACAGACCAAAAATTAGGTTTACCTGGTGATAACCTGAACTTATATGCGGTGATGAAACTGTTTCAGGAGTCACCTACCCTCGAATCGTTTGAGAAAAAATTGAATGAAGAAGACAGCAAGATCAACAACCTTGATCTAAATGGCGATGACGATATCGACTATATCAAAGTAACTGACCAGGTAGATGGCAATGTGCACAATATCATCTTGCAGGTGGCCGTGAATGATCGGGAAATGCAAGATGTGGCGGTGTTCACTGTTAGCAAAGACGACAATGGGCAGGTGAGTATCCAGCTTACCGGCGATGAAGAATTATACGGCAAGGACTATATCATTGAACCGAATGTAACCGAAGCAGGTGCAACCCCCAATCCCGGTTATACAGGCAATTCAACTACGCAGGAAACGCGTACCCTCGACGATAAAGTGATTGTGGTTAACCAGGTAACACCGGCCGAGATCAACAACTGGCCCATTGTGCAGGTGATCTATGTGCCCACCTATAGTGCCTGGCATTCACCATATTACTGGGGCTATTATCCAGCCTGGTGGCGACCCTGGCGGCCCTGGTTCTGGGACTACTACTATGGCTATCACTATAATTATTTCAACTATTATTGGGGCTGGTATCGTCCCTGGCCATTTCATCGGCATCCATACTGGAACAATTATTATTACCGGCCGCACCGTACGGTTTCGGTTACCGTGAATAACTATCGCATGGGTGGCCGCTACCAAAACACGTACTCGCGACCCGATATGCGCAACCGGGGCATGGAAGATTTTTCCAAAAATCATCCGAAGCAACCGGTGTTACGGCCGGGTATGAACAGACCTGCACCTCGTCCGACGGCACAACGCCCGGCTGGTAATGTGAATAGGCCCAGTGGCAACCGACCTACCAATCCCGTCACCCGGCCCGGCAATACAGGCGAGCAACCAACGAGTCCAGGTGCGCGACCAACAAACCCGGGTGCTCGACCAACAAACCCGAACACAAGGCCATCGCAGCCGGGCAATCCGAATGCGCGGCCCATTACACCGGTAACAAGACCAAATAATTCAAACCGGCCAACAACAAGACCCAACACACCGTCAACTAGACCAACACAAACAACGCGGCCTAAGCCAACGCAAAGACCCAACGCCCAGCAGCCGGCCACGCGGCCTGCCACACGACCGGGCAATAACGGTTAGGGGTAAGCGCAATAATAATAATCGTTGGCATTGTAATCGCTGCGCGAAACAGCCAGAGATTAACCGAAAGGCTGGTCTGACTCTTCGTCGTGATAAACCCTTTTCAACCGCACATTGGTTACCGGCGCCACAATCAGGGGGAATTTCTCCACCACTACATTAGACGGGTCGAGACCAAAGCCACGCTCTTCAGACAAACTGATTTCTTTTAACCAGAAATACAGTTTCATAATCATGCGTTCGGCGAGTGGCAATTCATTGTCCTGGCTCAGGTATTTTTCCAGCACAATAAACTGGAAGTCGCCCACTACATTATTGCGCTCGAGCGATTCATAGCGGCTGTAGATATTCACCTCTTTGTTGGTCATCAGTTCTTCCACCACTTTGCGGAAGAGCAGGTTCATGCGAGGTTCCATCCTGAACCCAAGCCTGAACTCAACGCGAATGATATCGTTCGGAATAATATGATCAACGACATATTCGCAGGTATAAGGATCATCGAGTGTATCCACATGCACAAACCAATAGATATCGGCGCGTTTGGGTTTTTTGTTAAGGATGGAATAAATGATTTTGTGCTCAATTTCTTTCGGGTTATTGGCGCTGGTCATATACACCAGGTGGGTAGCGTATTTGGGAACAGTTTTATCGTTACTGAGTTCCTGGATCATGGGCACATAATGCTCGAGCCGCACAAATTCGACGTAGCGATTTTTGATCTTCCGGCTGCGGTACCAGGTATACATCACGCCAAACAGCGCACCCGCCATCACCAGCGTTACATAGCCACCATGTTCAAATTTTTCCAGGTTCGCAAAGAGGAAACTGAATTCAATGCTGAAATAAACGGCGAGGTATAGATAAATCAATATGGGTGTAACCCGTTTGCTGACAAGGTAGTTGGCAAACAGTATCGAGGTAGCGATCATACAAAGCGTAATGGCCAGGCCATAAGCCGCTTCCATGTTCGACGATTTTTTGAAATAGAGCACCACGCCAATACAACCCAAAAACAGGATCAGGTTGATGCCGGGTATATACAACTGGCCTTTTGCTTCGGTCGGATAATTGATTTTCAGTCGGGGCCAAAGGTTGAGGCGCATGGCTTCACTGATCAGGGTAAAGGAACCGGAAATAAGGGCCTGGCTGGCAATAATGGCCGCGGCCGTGGCGATGATAATACCCGGTAGAACAAACCACTGCGGCATGAGGCCGTAAAAGGGGTTGTCGCCAGCGGTATCGAACACCTTTCCCTGGAAATGATTCAATAACCAGGCTCCCTGCCCGAGGTAGTTGAGAATCAGGCTGATTTTGACAAAGATCCAGCTTACGCGAATATTCTCCTTGCCACAATGGCCGAGGTCGCTGTACAGGGCTTCGGCACCCGTGGTACACAGGAAAACTGCCCCCAGTATCCAGAATCCCTTGGGATAGGTGGTGAGGAGGTCGATGGCGTAATGCGGACTAAACGCGCGAAAGATCGATAAGTCGTCGCTCAGGTGCACGGAACCAAGAAAGGCCAGCATGGTGAACCAAACGGCCATCACGGGGCCAAAAAAGCGCCCAATATTGGCCGTTCCGAATTGTTGAACGAAAAACAACAGCGAAATGATGGCCAGTACAATCGACATTACGGTGGTTTGCGTAATGCCTTCCAGTTTCGGAATTTGGCGCAAACCTTCAATGGCAGAAGTGACCGTAATGGGCGGGGTAATCATGCCATCGGCCAACAGCGCCGCGCCGCCAATCATCGCTGGAATCACCAGCCATCTTTTCTGCCTTCGCACCAGTGCATATAGAGAGAAAATGCCGCCTTCCCCCCGGTTGTCGGCCTGCAGGGTGAGAATAACGTATTTAACCGTGGTTTGTAAAGTGAGGGTCCAGATGATACACGATAAGCCACCGAGTATTAATTTTTCTGTAATCTCTCTGTCTTTGATGATAGCGTTTAGTACATAAAGGGGAGATGTACCAATATCACCGAAAATGATGCCCAAAGCAACTACCAGCCCTGCCAGCGTTGCTTTATTCGCGTGTTTGCCCACAATAGGATTATTAAAATGCCACCGGTTTTCACCGGCATATCCTGCAAAGTTATAGTTAAAAATAAACTTGTCTATATCTTATATATACAATTCCCGGTCTACCTTTATTAAAATGGAAAGAATGAAAACCAGGCTTTTGTTTTTCAGCCTCCTCCTGCTTGCCGGCACCCCCGTGTGGTCACAAACACCGCGCGTGCAGTATTCCGAACCCGAAAAGGACGATTCTCGTCGCACTAATTTTGAGATCATGGGGAAGATTGGCCCCGATGTGCTCATTTATAAGAATAACCGCAACGACCATGTGGTAGGGGTTTACGGAGAGGATATGAAGCTGAAGGCGACGACGACCCTCGATTTTGTACCGGATAAGCTGATTAACCTCGATTATATCGCCTATCCCGACCGGGTTCTGCTGTTTTACCAGTACCAGAAAAAACGAGTTGTTTATTGCGACCAGGTCACCCTGGGGGCAGGCGGTCAGGTAACCGGCAATCCCATTACGCTCGATACAACCGAAGTAAATTTTTCTTCCAACAGTAAAATTTACACCGTAGTGAACAGCGACGACAAGCAAAAGATCATGCTGTTCAAAGTGAATAGTAGCAATCCCCGCAATTTTTTGGTGACCTCCTTCTTGTACAATAGCCAGCTCGAGCTGATTTCGCGCAATCGCGCAGAAGTAGCGATGGCCGATAAGAACGAATATTTCTCCGATTTCCAGTTGAGCAATGCAGGTGAACTGGTAGTTGGTCGCTTTCAACGCGCGGGTAATAACAACGATGCCATTTCTGCGGTGGATATGTTGATCAAGTATCCCGATTCGTTGGGTTTCAGCCAGCGCGATGTGAATATTGGCAAGCAGGTGCTCGACAATATCATGATGAAGATCGACAACAGCAATAACCGCATTTTGCTGAGCTCTTTTTACAGCCGGCAGAAAAGAGGCAATATGGAAGGCTTGTATGTTGTCAATTGGGACAAGGGTACGAATACCAAAATCATGGACTCGGCCATTCTTTTCAATGAAGAGATTCGGGTGCTTGCCAAGGGCGATGAGGCCAATCGCAAAACGGCCCTGAACGATTTTTACATCAAGAATATTTACACGCGGAAAGATGGCGGCTATGCTGTTGTGAGTGAATCATTGTACACCACTTCGCGCTATAATAATTTCAATCGATGGGATTATATGGGTTATGGCAACCCCTGGATGAGCCCGATGAGCTATGGTTATTGGTCGCCTTATTATAGTCCCTGGTCTATGCCCTGGAACCGCTACGGCTACAATGCGCCCAGCCAAACCCGGTTCTTTGCCGACAATGTGCTCGTGCTTTCGTTCGACAAAGGCAACCGGCTTGAATGGAGCAATGTAATCACCAAGAGTCAGTTCGACGATGAAACGGATAACCTGATTTCTTACGGAAATATGAACACGGGCAGCGAAGTGCACTTTCTTTTTAATACTTTCGAACGTCGAACATTTGTGTTGACCGACCAAAGCCTGGATGCTGCGGGCAAGTTGACCAGGTATCCGACGTATAAAAACCTTGACAAAGGGTATGAGTTTATGCCGAGGTTTGCGAAACAGGTGAGTGCGCGGCAGGTAATCATCCCTTGTTTGTACAGGAGTTACCTGTGCTTTGCCAGGGTGGACTTTTAAACCAGAACACCGTGATTGGAGTTTTCCGGCAGAAGAACCCGGCTAATGCGTTCATTCTGCTGATTTATGCACTGATCCTGAAATTTCCGCTTTTTCTACATGCGCCTGCCCCCCTGCGGCAGGCGGAAGACAACTACCTGTACAACCTGGTTTTGCGCATCCTGCATCCTTTTGCTGGCGACCGTGGCTTTCTCTATGGTTTGCTGGCCTTTGTGTTGCTATTTGTGCAGGCGACACTCCTGAACCGGGTAGCCAATGCCACCAAGTTGTTCCCCAAGCCCAATTACCTGGTGGGGATGGCTTTTCTACTGGTATCGTCGCTCTTGCCCGAATGGAACCAGTTTTCCAGCACCATGATAGTGAACCTGCTGCTGATCTGGGTTTTTTATGGCATGGCCGGTTGGTACAACAGCACCAAACCCCTCACCGCCATTTTTAATATCAGCCTGATTGTGGGGGTGTTGCCACTGCTATACAGTCCCTGTGTAGCTTATGTAGTGATGCTCTTGCTCGGCATCATCATCACCCGGCCTATTCGGATCGGTGATTTTGTGGTCAGCCTTATCGGCTTTCTAACGCCCTATTATTTTCTTTTTATCCTGCTCTACCTCACCAACGATTTCAAACCCTACGACCTGGTTCCGCGCATCAGTTTCCACCTGCCGCGATTGCCCGCGTCGATCTGGATTACCGTCGGTATTCTCTTACTGGTGGTACCTTTCTTAATAGGCGGATGGCTGGTGCAGGACAACCTAAACAAAATGCTGATCCAGGTGCGCAAATGCTGGAGCCTGGTATTATCGGTGCTAATCGTCGGCCTCCTGATCATCCTCGTAAACCCCGGCAACAACTACCAGCACTGGTTCCTGAGCACCATTCCCCTCGCCAGCTTCCACGCCGCCGCGTATTATTTTCCCCCCAAAAAGTTGTTTCCGTTGATTCTGCATTGGATGATTTTTGCGTTTGCTGTATTAGTAAATTACCTGTAAGTGAAAGCCAATTGTTTAAGGTTTAATGTTTAAGTGTTTAAAGTTGCTCCGCGTTCGGGGGGCAAATGGGGTTTGTGGCCTCACGATGGGTAACCGGATGGCTATCTGGATGCGGAAATATTGATTGGGGTCGTTGGTTTAATGTCGCTGTGTTTGACGCTCAACAGGACTTGTTTCCCGGTAATTTCTCGCCTTTATATGTAGCTTTTCCGTAGTTGTTTTAATAATTTCAGCAGTAGACGCAGGAAAACGAAAGGAGAATACAGTTTACGAATCGGCACTTCGAAACGCTATTTAAGTACCGCTATCACAAAAAATATAGTTATGTACAAACCATATCAATTACATCAAACGCTTCAGCTTATTGAAAATTTAAAAGACTTGTAATTCTAGAAAGACTCTTCTTATAATCATATAAATCCCATTTTCTATCGAATTTCTAAAGGTACTCATCATAAGTCCCCGTCAAAACTCTTCCAAGCGCAACAGACTGCCGCACACATCAAAAAAAATCTAAAAGTATTAGGTTATTCTCCGTTCCTCTGCGGTCTCAGCGAGAAACAGCCTCGGCGAGAAACGGCCTCGGCGAGCAACCAGCGGTCTCTCCCAAAAAAACTCCCTTGAAACCCACTGCGATCTTTTCTATACTTTTGCCCCTCAATCTCCGTATATGAAGTTTGGCGTTGTCGTTTTTCCGGGTTCCAATTGTGATCGCGATATGCAAGAAGCACTTTCCAATGACATGGGTCAGGAAGTGGTCATGCTTTGGCACAAAGACCGGGATCTCAGCGCGTTTTCTACCGACGACTGCATCGTACTGCCAGGCGGATTTTCTTACGGCGATTACCTGCGCTGCGGCGCCATCGCCCGTTTCAGTCCCATGATGCAGAGCGTGATCGAATTCGCCCACAAAGGCGGTAAAGTGCTGGGCGTATGCAATGGCTTCCAGATTCTGTGTGAAAGTGGCCTGCTGCCGGGTGTATTGCTGCGCAACGCCAACCAGCAGTTCATTTGTAAAAATATCTACCTCACCGGAGCTGGTCCCGAAAAAGCCCTGAAGATTCCCATCGCCCACGGCGAGGGTCGCTATTTCGCCGAAGAGCGGGTATTGGATGCGCTCGAAGCCAAAAACCAGGTTATTTATCGGTATTGCGATGAAAATGGCGCGGTCACCGCAGCGGCCAATCCGAACGGTGCCACCCGCAATATTGCCGGCATCCGCAATGAGCAAGGCAATGTGTTTGGGATGATGCCACACCCGGAAAGAGCGGCCTCGGAAGCACTCGGAAACATCGATGGGCGCCTGGTTCTCAAGGCCTTATTTTTACCATAATATTTAGAGAATTTCTGCCAATTTTGCGGTATGAAAATAATCTCTACTACGCTTCTTTTACTGTTGACATTTGCCACCGCCTTCGCGCAAAGCGAGAAGCAGGTGAAGTGGACATTCGAAGCAAAGAAAATAAGCGCTGATACCTACGAAGTGCAGATGGTGGCGTCGGTGGGAGGCAATTACCATATCTATAGCCAGAATGCAGGCGATGGTCCGCTGCCCACCAAATTTGATTTCACCAAAAATCCGCTGGTTACACTCAATGGAAAAGTGAAAGAGAATGGCGCGATGGTGAAGAAGTTTGAAGAGGCTTTTAAATCAGATGTGCGCTATTTCGAAAAGACCGTCACTTTCGTGCAGTTGGTGAAAGTGAAAGGCAAAGCGAAAACCAATGTTTCCGGCAAAGTAGAGTTCATGGTTTGTAACGACCGCGAATGCCTGCCGCCTTCTACTGTAAATTTCAAGGTCGCTGTTGGCGGCTAACCCGATCCATTTTATATGCGTAACAAGTTATGGACCGCACTGATCTTGTTGGTGCTGGGGCTGCCATCCGCTTTTGCACAGTCGACTGATAAGATTGCTCAGTCAACCGATTCAGCAACGCAGTCAGCCAATTCGGTACCATCGCCCGTTTTACCCGTTCAGGTTGAAACCTCGGTGCTACACGGTGCAGGCGCCAGCGGCGACCAATTGCTATTTACCTGCCGCATTCAACCGGGTTGGAAAATGTATTCCATTTCCATGCCCGACGACCAGCCCCATAGCCGAATCGTTTTCGATTCTTCTTTCAGGGGAAAAACCGGTACCATCAACGAGAAAGGAATGCCCGTTGAAAAAGCAGAGCCGCTGTTCGACAACGTTGTTTTAAAGTCTTTTTCTGACAAGCTGCAAATTGAAGTACCGGTATCGGCCCTACAGCCCGGTTCTACCATCAAAGGCCATTTGTTATTCATGGCGCTGTCGGGCGAAGAAGTAGCAGGCCCCGAAGAAATTCCCTTCAAGTTTACGGTCGACGCCAGCGGAAAGCCACAAGCGGCACTAGCTGGTTTGCAAGGCTCTGCTACCGGCGATGCCGCCATCAAACGATCGTTGATCGATATCAAAAATCCTGTTGCTGCTTGCGGTGGTACCGGGGGCGAAGATGCTGAACAAAAAGGGCTGTGGTCAATTTTTGTGTTGGGGTTTATCGGCGGACTCATCGGCCTGATTATGCCCTGTACTTTTCCGATGATACCCCTTACCGTTAGTTTCTTTACCAAACGCGCGCCGAGTCGCCAACAGGGCATCCGCAACGCGTTTTTGTATGGCTTTTTTATCTTCCTGATCTACGTGCTGCTGAGCGTACCGTTTTATTTTCTCGATGCGGGCAGCGAAGACATCCTCAACAATATTTCTACCAATGCATGGCTGAACCTCGCATTCGCCGCTATCTTTTTTGTGTTTGCGCTTTCGTTTTTCGGGCTCTTTGAAATTACCCTGCCCAGTAGCATGACCAATAAGGCCGATGAGAAATCGAATATGGGCACCATTGGTGGTATCTTTTTTATGGCACTGACACTTGCCATCGTGTCTTTCAGTTGCACCGGCCCCATACTAGGAACCCTGCTGGTGGGTGCATTGAACCAGAATGGCGGCGCCCTGCAACTTACCATTGCGATGGCTGGTTTTGGTCTCGCGCTCGGATTGCCCTTCGCTTTGTTTGCGCTCTTTCCGCAATGGCTCTCGCACCTGCCGCGCTCTGGCAGTTGGATGACCACGGTGAAAATTGTTTTTGCCTTTGTGGAACTGGCGTTGATGATTAAGTTTTTGTCGAATGCCGATCTGGTCATGCACTGGGGCATCCTCAAACGCGAAGTGTTCTTCGCTTTGTGGATACTCATCTCGCTGGCGGCCTCTTTGTACTTGTTTGGCATTCTCAAATTCAAACACGATCCGCCGCCGGCAAAACTCAGCGCCGGTCGTAAAGTACTGGCCCTGCTGTTTCTGTTGTTCGCGATTTATCTCGCGCCCGGCGTTACCAATACCCGTTGGGCCAATCGCGCCCTGGTAAGTGGCTTTCCACCGCCTTTACACTACAGTGTATACGGCCATGAATCTGCGCGTGGTAAAGGCGTGGAAGCACAGGTGATCAACGACTACGAAAAAGCCCTGGCATTGAGCAAGCAAACCGGTAAACCGATGCTGATTGATTTTACTGGTTGGGCCTGCGTGAATTGTCGAAAGATGGAAGAAAACGTGTGGACCCAGTCTGCGGTACGTGAACTAATCGAAAAGGATTTTATACTGGTATCGCTGTATGTTGACGATCGCAAGCCGCTACCCGAAGCCGAACAATTTTTGTACACCAATGCGGCCGGTGTAAAAGTGGAAATAAAAACAGTGGGGGATAAGTACATCACTTTTCAAACCGATAATTTCAAAAACGCTTCGCAGCCCTTGTATGCGATAGTTTCGCCCGACGAAAAATTGTTGAACCAACCAGTGGGGTATACGCCCGATGCGGCAGCCTATATCGACTGGTTAAATTGTGGCAAACAAGCGCACTAAATAAGCCTGTTCTTTTTGGGTAACTTATTCGGTCCTTAAGTTTTTAATGGGGCTCATGGTGGCGGCTTTGATCGCCTGGAAACTGATGGTAGCAAGCGCCACCAAAATGGCCGCCAGGGCGGCAATGGCAAATACCCACCAGCCAATCCCAATGCGGTAAGCAAAATCCTGTAGCCAGGTATGCATCGCCCACCAGGCGATGGGAAAGGCAAGCAGCGAGGCTGCAACTACCAGTTTCAAAAAATCGATCGACAACATGCGAACAATCGTGAAGGCCGATGCGCCCAACACTTTACGAATGCCGATTTCGCGGATGCGTTGCTGCGTGGTATAAGCAGCCAGCCCCAACAAACCGATGCAGGCAATAAAGATGGCCAGCGATGAAAAGAAACTAAATATTTTTTGGGTGGTTTGTTCGGCCTGGTATTGTTGCTCTACCGTTTTATCGAGGAAGGAATAATGAAAGGGCCGGTCTTTCACAAATGATTTCCACAACTGCTCAATAGATTTTATGGAGGCGGCGAAATGATCGGCTTTCACGTTCACCGCCAAATATTGGTTTTGGTAATGGAAGCGCGCGGCATTGGTAAATACCAGGGGTGTAATCATGCTGTGCAGCGACTGGTAATGGTAGTCTTTCAAAACCCCCACCACCGTGTACGTTATGGTTTCACCGTTTTCGCGGTTTAAGAAAGGCTCCTGGGCATATAGCTTGGTGCCAATGGGCGTTTGTAAACCCAGTTCAGCCACCGCTTTCTCGTTCAGCACAATCGCAAAACTATCTGCCGGATGGTCTTTGGAAAAAAAGCGCCCTTCTTTGATGGTTAAACCCAGTGTTTTCTGGTAGTCTTCATCAGTGATGATGCCGCGGCCGGTCATGGGTTCCTGGTTTCCGCGCAGGGCCCAACTGATACCGAAATAGTTCGGTTGTCCCGGGAGTGCGCTGGCGCCGCTGGCGGCAACCACATCGGGCAATCTTTGCAGTTCGATTTTAAAGGCACTGGTTTTATCATCCAACAAATCCGCTCTTTCAATGATGATGGTATTCTGTTTGCGAAAGCCCAGTTCCCCGCCGCTGGTCATGTACTTCATTTGTGTGCTTACCACCAGGGTGCAGATGATCAATATCACCGAAGTAGAAAACTGAAAAATGACCAACCCATTGCGCAGCGCCAGGCCATAGGCATTTGATTTAAACTTTCCTTTCAATACCAGGATTGGTTTGAAAGACGACAATACAAAAGCCGGGTACAGTCCGGCAACAAGACCAATGAAAACGGTGAGCGACAACAGTAGCAAAAAGTTTTTTCGGGTGAAGAAATCAGCCAGCCGCAAGTGTTTTCCCGAAACCTGGTTGAAAAAAGAAAGTAGTACCAGGGCCATTAATACGGCGATGACCATACTCAATACACTCAACAAAGTCGACTCTACTAAGAACTGTGCAATCAGTGATTTTTTTTCAGAACCAAAGGTTTTTCGGATGCCCACTTCTTTGGCTCTTTCGGTTGATCGCGCGGTGGAGAGATTGATGAAATTAATACAGGCGATCAGCAATATAAAAATGGCGACGATGGCAAAAACATAAATGGCTTTCTGGCTGCCATTGGGCTGGTATTCGTTTTCGAGGTTTGAAATCAAGTGTATCTGTTGCAGCGGTTGCAGGTAATATGTATAGCCATTGCCATTGGCCTGGAACTGTTGAAAGGATTGAGAGAAATCTCTTTCAATATTGCCTGCCGCATATTTCTCAATGATGGCGGGGAACCGTGCATCAATCGATTTGGGTGAAACGCCCTTGTTCAAAAACAGGTAGGTCCAGGCGGCAAAATTGACATAGTTCACATCGTAGACGCCAGGTCTGCCCACGGTAGTGAGTAGCAGGTCGAATTGCAGATGCGAGTTTTCCGGCCAGTCTTTTATTACGCCAGTTACTTGTAACGGTTCTGCCTGTGGGCCTTCGGGCTGCAGCAATTGGCCAATTGCCTGGCTGGTAGAGCCGAAATATTTTTTCGCGGTGGTTTCGTTCAGCACCACCGAATTTGTTTTCAGCAAGGCATCTTCTTTGTTGCCGGCGATAAAGTCGGCACTGAACACGCGAAAAAAATTGGAGTCGACCGCCAACACACGCCGTTCTTCATAGGGCTGGTCTTTGTATTTCAATTGAAAAGCGACCCCGCCGCTAAAATCAAATACCCGCACCGCTTCGCGCACTTCCGGCAAAGCTTGTTTTACGGCCGATGCATACGACTGCGGGATGATGGCATAACCTGTACTGCGACCCGGGTATTGGCGCTTAACAACCATGCGATAAATATCATCACCCTGCGCGTGAAAATTGTCAAAGCTGCTTTCGTCCTGGATGAACAATAAGATCAATAGGCAAATGGCCATGCCGATGGCCAGGCCCAGTATATTGATGAGGGCAAAGGCCTTTCTTTTCGCCAAACTGCGAAAGGCCATTTTCAGGTAGTTCTTGAACATGGCAGGTTAACTTGATAAGTAAAATGAGTGATAGCGTTGATCTTGGTTGCAAAAAGATACGCAAAAAAAAGAGGTGGTCTTTCAACCACCTCTCAATTAGTCGTCATTCTGTATAAACCTTCCAACGGGCAAGCTGAAAGAGTTGTTAGAGGGAGATACAGAATGACATTATTTTATCGTTTGCTGAGGCGAAAATACCCAGCTCGTCGAATACAAAAAAGTTAAAGTGCGATATTTTTTTCTGCCATCATTTTGCGCAGGTTGATCAAACCATAACGCATGCGGCCCAGCGCGGTATTGATGCTGCAATTGGTCAATGCAGCGATCTCCTTAAAGCTGAGTTCAGCATAGTGACGCAGAATGATTACCTCGCGCTGGTCTTCCGGCAGCAGGTCAAGCATTTTGCGCACCCGATCATGGCTCTGGCGCTTCATCATTTTAACGTCAGCACCATCTTCGGTGAAGTTCAGTACTTCGAAAATGTCGCGATCGTCGCTGGTTTTAATAGCAGGTGTGCGCTTTACTTTGCGGAAATGATCTACGCAGAGGTTGTGGGCGATGCGCATAGCCCAGGGAAGGAATTTGCCTTCTTCGGTGTAACGGCCACCGCGAAGGGTGTCAATAATTTTAATGAGTACATCCTGAAAAATATCTTCGGCGAGATATTTGTCTTTAACCATAAACTGGATGGAAGTGTACAATTTGTCCTTGTGGCGGAGAATCAGGGTCTCCAGGGCATTCATGTCACCATCAATGAATAGATGGATCAGGTCGTTGTCGGTCTTGGTAGAGATGGATTTCATAAACTTCTACGGTTTTTTATTGATAAAGGTTATAGGCGAAAATCAGGATATTGGAACAACCTTTAAGCCGTAGGAGAAAAACGAAATCTTCTATGGTAGTTTTACGATAGCGGATTGAGCTGGTTTTTCTCTGTTGGACTTAACGGAAGACCAAGATAATAATATTTTGATATAAACAATAATTCGTTAAAAAAAATTTTCAACCGGCCCTTCCTACCTTTGTTATACTACTATGAGCAAGTCGATTTCTTCTCCCCGAACCGGGGCGGCTGATATATATATCAAGGGTGCGCGGGTTCACAATCTTAAGAATGTTGATGTTTCCATTCCACGTAATAAACTGGTGGTAGTCACGGGCGTATCAGGTTCGGGCAAGAGCTCGCTCACCATCGATACGCTGTTTGCCGAAGGCCAGCGCCGGTATGCAGAAAGCCTCAGCGCTTATGCCCGCCAGTTTTTAATGCGGATGAATAAACCGGATGTAGATTATATCCACGGACTGTGCCCGGCGATCGCGATTGAGCAAAAAGTGGTTACCCGAACGCCCCGATCAACCGTCGGCAGCATGACGGAAATCTACGATTACCTCCGGTTATTATACGCAAGGGTCGGCAAGACCATCAGTCCGGTCTCCGGGCGAGTGGTGAAAAAGGACGATGTCGCCGATGTGGTCAATGCCATCCGCGCTTTGCCCAAGGGCGATAAAATACATATCGTAGTGCCTTTCCGCCAGCACCAGAACCGTTCGGTTGAAGAGGAACTAAGTATCCTTTTGCAAAAAGGTTTTGCGCGCCTCTATGATGGTGCCATATTATCGGTCGATGACCTGCTGCAGGATATGGCCAATGGCAAAGCCTGGAAGCCATCCGCTAAAAAGCCGGTGTATCTTCTGATAGATCGACTGGTTGCCAAAGATTTTGACGAAGACGACCTGCATCGCATTGCTGATTCGGTGGGTACAGCTTTCTATGAAGGCGAAGGTGAAATAGATTTGCTGGTGAACGAAGACAAGCCCCTGCATTTCAGCAATCGTTTCGAACTCGATGGCATTGTGTTTGAAGAGCCGGTACCCAATTTGTTTTCGTTCAACAATCCTTTTGGTGCTTGTCCTACCTGCGAAGGTTTTTCGCAGGTGTTGGGCATTGATGAAGACCTGGTGATCCCCGACAAACGGTTAAGTGTATACGAAACGGCGGTGGCGCCCTGGAAGGGCGAGAAGCTCGGCTGGTGGAAAGAACAATTTATCAAAGCAGCTAAGGCCAATGGCTTTCCCATTCACAAGCCGATCATCGACTTAACCAAGGCGCAATACAAACAACTCTGGCAAGGCGCGGGGTCGGCACTCGGCATCAACGATTTCTTCAAAGAGGTGGAGCAGAACTTATACAAAGTGCAGTACCGCGTGTTGTTGGCGCGCTATCGCGGTCGTACTACCTGCCCCGATTGCGAAGGCTATCGCTTGCGCAAGGAAGCGCTGTATGTGAAAGTAGGTGGTAAGCATATTGGTGAACTATGCGAAATGCCTGTGCGCGATTTGCAAACCTGGTTCCAACACCTGGACTTGAGCGAATATGACCGTACGGTAGCCAAGCGGATATTGATCGAGATCGAAACCCGCATCGCTACGTTGATGGATGTGGGCCTGGGTTACCTGACCCTATCGCGGCTCGCCAATTCGCTCAGTGGCGGCGAAAGCCAGCGCATTCAACTCACCCGCAGTTTGGGATCGAACCTCACTAATTCACTGTACATATTAGATGAGCCGTCAATCGGCTTGCATGCCCGCGATACGGCGCGATTGATTCGCGTGCTAAAAAACCTGCGTGATCTCGGCAATACGGTGGTAGTGGTGGAACACGATGAAGGCATGATGCGCGAAGCGGATCACATCATTGACATGGGGCCGCTGGCCAGCCACCTCGGCGGTGAAGTGGTGGCAGAAGGCGACTATGACGCCATTTTGGCCAATAAGGACAGCCTGACGGGCAAATACCTGTCCGGCAAATTGCGCATTGATCCCCCGGCCAAAATTCGTTCCTGGAAGCGATCGGTTACAGTGAAAGGTGCACGGCAGAACAACCTAAAAAACATTGATGTCGAATTTCCGCTGGGTGTGCTGACGGTGGTGAGTGGCGTGAGTGGCAGTGGTAAGACCACTTTGGTTAAACAGATTTTGTATCCCGCGTTGATGAAGATCAAGGGCGAAGGCACGGATAAGGCGGGGTTACACCAGTCCATCGAAGGCGATATCGATTTCATCACCCAAATTGAATTGGTTGATCAAAACCCGATTGGCAAATCATCGCGCAGCAACCCGGTTACTTATATCAAAGCCTGGGACGAAATTCGGGATCTCTATGCTTCGCAACCCCTGTCAAAAATGCGTGGCTTTCAACCCAAACATTTTTCCTTCAACGTAGATGGCGGCCGTTGCGATGCCTGCAAGGGCGAGGGCGAACAAATTGTGGAAATGCAGTTTCTTGCCGATGTGCATTTGACCTGCGAAGTATGTCAAGGCAAACGTTTCAAAGAAGAAGTGCTGGAGGTAACCTACAACGAAAAAAACATCTTTGACATATTGGAGATGAGCGTGGATGATGCGCTCGAATTTTTCAGGAATGAAAAAGATGTGGTGAATAAAATCAAAGCGCTGAGTGATGTGGGCCTGGGATATGTAAAACTGGGGCAATCGTCAGATACGCTGTCGGGTGGCGAGGCGCAGCGCGTGAAACTCGCTTCTTTTCTGGGCAAGGGGCGCGCCCAGGGCCATATTCTCTTCATCTTCGACGAACCAACTACGGGACTACATTTCAACGACATCAAAAAATTACTGACATCTTTCAATGCCTTGATTGACCAGGGGCACTCGATTTTGGTGATTGAACACAATACGGATGTCATCAAAAGCGCCGACTGGCTGATTGACCTCGGCCCCGAAGCGGGCGATGGCGGCGGCAGCCTGGTCTTTGCCGGCAAACCCGCCGACATTATAAAGGAGAAAAAAAGTGTAACCGGGAAGAATTTGTGATTTACCCGTCGGGTACTACCCGACGGGTGCAACCCGACGGGTAAAAAAATCAGCGCAAACGGTCGAGGCTCTTGATCAGTTTTTCGTCTTTTCGCACGCCCTGGCTGGCCAGGAAAAGAAAGATCACCATCGCGATGGGCAGCAGGCCGCCCCACTGGTAGGTGCCTTGTTGCATGGTGATCGACTTTTTGAAATTTTCCACCGACATCACCTGTAAGCCAATCACAACCAGCGACAACAACAACCCAATCCAGGCCATTTTGTATTGGGTGGGCCGGTTCTTGAACAGAAAAATCGCTACCGTGCTCAAACAGGCGATACCAATAATCAGCGCAAAGCTGAGCAGGCTTTCGGAAGCCAGGTAGCTACGGCGACTACCATCTGTTAACAGGGCTGAAAACAGCGGCACTTTCGCCATCGCGAAACCACAAATAGCCGCCATCGCGAACCAAAGGGTTTGAATACGTTGAATCATGCTATCGTCTTTAAATGGTTTACCCCAGTTCAGGGTACAACGGAAACTGTTCCATAAAGGCATTTACCTCGCCGCGCACTTTGCCAATCAGCCCTTCATCATCGGCGTTCATCAATACGCGATCAATGGCGTCGACCACAAATTCCATGTGTTGCACTTTCATGCCACGGGTGGTGATGGCCGGTACTCCCACGCGAATGCCCGAAGTAACAAAGGCCGATTTGTCGTCGAAAGGTACCATGTTTTTGTTTAGCGTGATATCGGCCTTGCCCAATACCTGTTCTGCTTTTTTACCACTGATGTCTTTGTTGCGCAGGTCGATCAGCATCAAGTGGTTATCGGTACCGTCGCTGATGATCTTATAGCCACGGCTCACCAGCGCCGAAGACATTGCCTGGGCGTTCTCAACAATTTGCCGGGCATAAGCAGTGTATTCATCGCTCAGCAATTCACCAAAAGCCACGGCTTTGGCGGCGATGACATGCTCCAGCGGACCGCCCTGGATGCCGGGAAACACCGCCAGGTCGAGCAGGTTGCTCATCAGGCGGGTATTGCCCTTGGGGTCTTTCAATCCGAAAGGATTTTCAAAATCCTTCTTCATCAAGATAATGCCACCGCGGGGGCCACGCAGTGTTTTATGGGTAGTAGAAGTAACAAAATGACAATGATCAAAGGGCGAGGCCAGCAGGCCTTTGGCGATCAGTCCCGCGGGATGCGCCATATCGCACCAAACAAAAGCGCCGATTTCGTCGGCCACTTTGCGAATGCGTGCATAATCCCAATCGCGGCTATAGGCCGATGCGCCGCAGATGATCACTTTGGGTTTGTGTTCACGCGCCTGTTTTTCGAGCATGTCATAATCAACCAGACCGGTTTCTTTGACCACACCGTAAAAAACCGGGTTATAGAGTTTTCCGCTGAAGTTCACCGCCGAGCCATGAGTAAGGTGACCACCCATCGACAGGTCGAGCCCGAGGATGGTATCGCCCGGTTGCAGTATGGCCAGCAGCAGGGCCGCATTCGCCTGGGCGCCACTATGCGGTTGCACGTTGGCATATTCGCAGTCGAAAGCCTGCTTGATGCGGTCGATGGCCAGTTGCTCTACCTGGTCAACGATTTCACAACCACCATAATAGCGACGGCCGGGATATCCCTCCGCATACTTATTGGTCAGCACACTGCCCATGGCCTGGATCACCGGTAAAGAAGTGAAGTTTTCGGAGGCGATGAGCTCAATGCCATGCCTTTGGCGTTCCAGTTCCTTGCGTATCAGCGAAAAGACAACGGTATCTTGTTGCATGCTTTGTAAAATTTGCCGCAAAAATAGGTATTTTCGGGTCGATGAAAGCGATCATTCCGGTAGCAGGTGCCGGCACCAAACTGCGTCCACACACCTACACCCAACCCAAGGCACTGATTCCGTTGGCTGGCAAAACCATCCTCAGCATACTCATTGACCAACTCGCCGAAGCCGGTGTACAGGAGTTTATTTTTATAATCGGGTATATGGGCGACAAAATCCAGGATTTTGTGCGCGAAAAATACCCCCACCTGCAAACCCATTTTGTGCAGCAGAACGAGCGGCATGGCATCGGACACGCCATCTGGCTCACGCGCGACCTGATACGACACGACGAAATCATTATTGTATTGGGCGATAGCATCTGCGAATACGACGTAAAAGCGGTGCTGGAGAATCCCGAATCTTTGTTGGGGGTAAAAAGGGTGGATGACCCCCGCGATTTCGGGGTGGCAGAAATCAACGACGATGGGCAGATCACCCGCGTGGTGGAGAAGCCGCAGATTCCCAAGAGCAATATGGCGCTGGTGGGCATTTATAAAATCCGCGAAACCGGCGTGATGCTGGAATGCCTTGAAGATAATATCCGCCAAAACCATACTTCTTACGGCGAATACAACCTGACCGATGCGCTGGAATGCATGATTTCGCGAGGGGCAGTGCTTCGTTCGTTCAAAGTGTTGAACTGGTTCGATTGTGGTAAGAAAGAAACCCTGCTCGAAAGCAATGCGACCCTGTTGCGAAAAATGGGGCAGTCGATTGCCGAAGACCACCAATTCGAGAACACCATCATTGTGCCTCCCGTTAGCATCGCGAAGGGGTGTGATATCGCCAACAGTATCATTGGCCCGAATGTGGCCATCGGCGAATCGGTTACCATTACCGATTCCATCATCAAAGATTCTATCATCGGCGCTTTTTCAGATCTCAAAGACATTGTATTGACCCGCTCCCTGATTGGTACCGATGCGGGTGTACGCGGCGAGAGCCGTAGCCTTAATATTGGCGATAACACCGAAATTGATTTGGGTCGAAGGTAGTTTCAAAGGGTAGCGTAAAAGCTGGCGTTGATTTTTTACATTTGACATGGTTGATGCACACCACTTAAAACGCAGCCCTTGTTTGCTACCAATCGTATTACACAGCTTTTCGGAATTGATTTCCCGCTTGTACAAGCAGGCATGGTGTGGGCCAGTGGTTGGCGTTTAGCCAGCGCCGTTAGTAATGCAGGCGGATTGGGTTTGTTGGGCGCCGGCAGTATGTACCCCGATGTTTTAAAAGAGCATATTCGACGCTGTCAGGCAGCTACTGACAAACCTTTTGGCGTGAATGTTCCCTTGCTGTATCCGGCCATCGAACAACTCATGGATATCATTGTGGAAGAAGGGGTGAAGATTGTTTTTACTTCTGCAGGCAACCCCACTACCTGGACGCGCATTTTGAAAGAAAAAAATATCCTGGTGGTGCATGTGGTGAGCAGCAGCAAGTTTGCCCGCAAGGCCGAAGAGGCGGGTTGCGATGCGGTGGTGGCGGAAGGCTTTGAAGCCGGCGGACACAATGGCCGGGAGGAAACCACCACCCTGGTACTGGTGCCAGCGGTTCGACGGGCCGTACAAATTCCGGTAATCGCTGCGGGTGGTATTGCAACCGGTCGACAGATGATGGCAGCCATGGTATTGGGCGCGGATGGGGTGCAAGTGGGCACCCGTTTCGTGGCCAGTGAGGAAGCAAGCTGTCATGCGCTTTTCAAAGCAGCCGTGCTAAACGCCGATGAGGGGGATACGCAACTAAGTATGAAAAAATTGGTTCCGGTGCGGTTGCTGAAAAATCCGTTTTACCAGCAGGTGGCCATGGCCGAAGCAAAAGGCGCCTCGATCGATGAATTGAAAGAACTGTTGGGACGTGCGCGGGCCAAAAAGGGTATGTTTGAAGGCGATTTGGAAAACGGCGAACTTGAAATTGGACAGGTAAGTTGTATTGTCAAAGACTTGTTGCCTGCTACCGACATCATGCAGGGCTTTAAGAACGAATTTGCCCGGGCCGTCGCAGAGCCATTTATCAACCGATAAAATTTTTTTATGAAAAGTTTTCGTTTAGGCATGACTGTTATAGCTGCGCTGCTACTGACCCTGGCAGTTCGGGCCAACCAGGGAGACTCTGCGCGGTATAAGAAAGAAGCGGTGGTACATGGCTATGTGCGCGATGCCAAAACCGGAAAGCCTCTGGCGGGCGTAACGGTATCAGCCTTGTCGGGCAAGTCAATCCTGAAATCAGGTGCCACTGATGCCGCGGGCTATTTCCAAATCCGCCAACTACCGGCAGGAAACATGTCGATCATATTTGACAAAAAAGGCTATCGCTTCATTCGCAAAGACGCCGTGAAACTTAAAACCGGCGAAATGCTCCAACTCGATGTGCGCACCCAACAAGACCTGCTGCCCGAGGACTACGAACATGCGGGAATACGCCTGCTGGAAGGAATGTTCTGAATGTTTAAGGTTTAAAGTTTAAGGTTTAAGGTTGCTGCCGCGTGGCGAGTTACCTTTACCCGTCGGGTGGTACGCTTGCGGGCTTTGTTACTCCGGGCGCTCTGCGAGAAAAAAAATGCCTGCACGCGCTAGTGAACCTAAAACCGTATTACAAAAGAGTTTGCGGGAAACAATCATCGATCTCTCTTCACATTTTCTGCGCGAAACAAGTACCAATACAGCATCAAACCCTTCACCCGAATAAACTCATCTATCTCTTCTTAACGCGTGGAGACGCAACTCCAACCGCCTTGCCGATCTCTTCTCCAACTTAACATCAATCAAATTACATTCCCGCAAAGCGGTAACCAGCCCGCCCGGCAAATAGGTATACAAAGAATCCGGCAGCAAACCTGGTCTAATAGCGCCTACCAACAACCCATCACCGGCAGGCGCCACAGCACTGGATTGAAAATTGACCGACTGGATGCTGATTTGCTCGTCCCGCTTCAACACAGCTTGTGAACGAACCAATGGTGAAGGTGAAAAACCAAGATTGCTGTCGATATTTCCATTGGCTTGCCAGTATCGATACACATTATTCACCCCTGATCCACTGAGCAACCATAAAAAAGCCGGTTCGGTCACCTGGTTGCGTGTTTTCTTTTCCACCTGGTTAAAAGCATCGTCGTATTCGTAAGTGATGGCCGTGTCTATCCTGCTTTGGAAAGGCTGCAGATCAAACCTGTATTGGTTGATGGGCGCCATCAACAAGCTATCAATATTGAAATTAAGCCAGCGCGATACCGAAGCCTTTCTGCCACTGTCGAGATAATGAACGAATTCAGCACCAGGTTGCGACCAACTAACACTGGCAAGGGCATTGGCGGATACACTGAACGGGTTGGAGGCCGTAGTTATACTATCGCGTGTGTTAATAGTAAAAACGGCATCAACATCCGTTTTGTTGAAACGCGCCGTGCCAGTCGCCGATACATACCAGGCCGTCGCTGCAGAAGTCCACTGCAAATGGGTGGACGCATCGAAATATTTCTCAAGGTCTTTGCGCGCGATGTGTTTCTTCTCGTTGAACAACAAAGCGGCAGTTTGTTGCAACAGGTCTTTGTTTTTCAAGTGTCCATTGCCCAACAACAGTAGATCACCGGCCAGCAGACAATCAATGCCCCATTTCTCGGCATGGTAAACAGGGCCATTATTGATCGCTTCAAAGCCGAGTGCAGTCAATTGCCGGATAGTACTGTCCGGTTTTTTTGCATCCAATAGCAGGTACCAGGCTTCCAGGGGCTGGTCTTTGCGGTGGAAGACGAATGCATAATCCGGGAACTTCACCAGGTCGGCGAAACTGATTTCTTTGCGGCGACTACCCGACCAGGAAATTTTCCAGCGCGACGGCGTTTGCAGGTATTCCCATATCAATTCATTTCGGATGCGGTGTATGTCTACGACCAACACCTGGTCAACATCGGCCGGTACTTTTCGTTCGTCAAAGCTGGTGTAGAATAAAAAAAATCCGGCCGCTGTACATGCAGCGGCCAGGATCAACAAAAATATCTTGCTTCTTCGCTTCAATTAGTTGCCGGTTTGTTTTTGGGTAGCATCACTGTCCAGTTCAATCCCATCCACTTCAATGGTGTGTTTTTCTTCGTCATAAATACGGTTGATGGTATCGATCAGGTTGAAGAAAAATTCCAGGCTATTGCTGTGATTGCCTTTCACCGCTACATAGCCATTGCTATATACCATGCCATCTTTGTAGTAACTATTCATTTCCATATCACCGAGGTTATCGCGCAGGTAGTCTTTGATTTTGGCAGCACTGCCGGTGCTAAGCTCGCGACTAAGCTGCTCGATCAGCTTGCTGGAATTGAGCTTCATGCTGTAGTTGTTGTCAAATATTTTTTTCCGCAGGTCTTTGGGCAGCTTGATGGTTCCGTTTTTCAAAGTAAGATCCAACATGGCCTTCGAGGTGGTGAAAACAAGCCGGTCGCCTTTTACAATCAGGTAAAGATGGTTGATAATGTCTTTTTCGGCGTCAAATATCCATTCGAAATAGCCGTCGTGCGCTTTGTAAACAAAGCCACTGTCCTGGCTGTATTTCACCGGCAGTTTCAGCAATTTGTAAACAAAAGCCGGGTTATGTGTTTCGAATACGATGCTGAAATCGGGCGACATTTCATCCTTTACTTTCTTTATTTCGATCTGGTTAAAAGCGCTGTCGTAGTCGTAGGTAGTATAGCTCACTTTTTTCGTGCCGATATTATGTAATGCGAAAACAAAATTGCCAGGTACCAACTCTGCGATGGCTTTTTCGTCGATCACCAGTTCAATCATGTCAACAATGGCATCAGCCGCTTCCTTGCCATTTGGCATTAAGCCTGCACTGCCCATGTAGTTGCGCATGAATGTATAATAATAATGACTGGTTGCTTCAGTATTGATGGAGCCCGAGAAATAGGCGATATCATTGGGATTGACATAAGTAGCAATTGATTTCTTTTGTTTGCTATCGTACATCGCACGGGTCCATTTTGCCAACTCGGGATTTTCGGTAAACATTTTCTGTTCCAGCCTTACTTTGTCTTTGTCGAAGTACATATTGCCGCCCAACACATAGCCGGTCATGTTATTGGGTTTTCCCGCTGCAAAAGAGCCGGTAAATCTGTACAACTCACTCAGTGAAGCCGCCCAGAGTCCACTGAACAAATCATCGTAACTGATATAATAAGAGATATCGGCCGATGCATCTATTACTTTCTGGTATCGACTGCTACCTACAATACCTGGCTGGCTGGTAAAAGCACGATTGATCAGGCTGTCGGCAAATGCAGATTGATTAACGAGAAGCAGGGAATCTTGCAGGCGGTACCAACTGGCATTTTTTTCGTCTTCGAGGCCATCGTTTTCGTATGGGCTTTCGGCATAGGCACTGTCTACAATCGGCGCCATCTCTTCATCTTTGATCTCATCGGTTGCTTCTTCAATGCGTATATCTTCCACTATCATGCTGTCGTCCAGAACAACTTTTGGTTGGTGCTTGGTAACAGTTTTCTTTGATGCAGCGGTTTTCTTTTTGCCCGCTGCTTTTTTCTTGCTTTTGCTTTTTGTCGACTGCTTTTTCTTTTTTGCCGGCGTTTGTTTGGTCGCAGTTGTTTTCTTGTTATTGAATTTCTTGCCCGTAGTTCGCTTCACAGTAACTGGTGGCGTGGCGGCTTCTTCATCGGACACCCGTTCCGCTTCGCTAATGGCTTCGGCTGCCGCCGCTGTAGCCATATCTTCAATCATCGTACTATCTGACGGATAGGTGCCCGTTACTACTGAATCAAGCACTACCTCACTGCCATAAGGCTTGTAGTAGTCGATCGGCTTTTTCTGATCGGCATATACCAAAACTGCCAACTGATCTGACCAGCCCAAATAGGTATTGGAAGTGAGCGTGACAAAATGATACGGGGTGGTTTTCGTGGCCGTTAGTTCTTTTTTCAATGAAGTCGACAAAGTCTGCAGAAACTGCTGCTGGTTTTTTAGTGGCAGCAGTGTAACAAAACCAGTGGCACTATCACCCATTAAAAAATATTGCCAGCAATCTTTGCTGAAATCGATACCGGTGTTTTCGAGAGACGACAGGCTGTCGAGCCCGATGAGTTTAAATACCTGCTGTCGCATGAAACCATACGAGTCGATCTTTTTCAACGGCAGTTCGCGCGTCATATTGGCGCTTGCATATTTGATAACAAGAGGTGCATTGTCGGGCACGCGGGTGGCGGCATTTTGGCCGAAAGCGGCGAGCGACATACAAGCGGCAAGCAATAAGCTGCAGATATTCTTCATGGGATTATTTTGTAAGCGTAATGGTATTAGCGATGGTTTTGGCATTGTTAACGATGGGTAGCACCTGTTCTCTCACCATCACCGCTTTTTTGTCGGCCGCTATTTTTGCAGCAGGGTTACTGGTTGTTGAAATAAGGTTGTCGAAACGCATAATGCCGGTGTAAACGGCATCCTGGAAAATTTCTTTGTCCGCCGATTTCATTTTATCATACTCCGTCTTCAGCGAAAAATTATTCAGTCTACTGAATATGCCCGTGGCAACATCATATTTATAATTGTCTTTGATATCGGCCGCTTTGGCTTTTTGTTTTACGGCTACCTGGCGGATGGCCTGGTTCAGGTTCTCGACTTTATCGAAATTGCAACGCACGCTGGCGATGAAATTGTCGAGGTCCAGTTGGCTGCTCACCTGGCTGATCCCGGGACTGTTTCGCAGTGCTGTTTCTACTTCCCGAATCTTGGCCGCGATCTCCGCGCGGGTTGGCACGGGTCGGCCATTGATCGTTTTCATCTGCATAATAGAGGCAATCTTGGTCTTGCTGCGACTCATGTTCACGGTGAATTGGAAATTGCCGCTGCCATTGCTGTGCAGGTCGAGCTTTTCCACCACCTCGAAACAGCTGGTCAGGAGGAATACAAGGCTTATAAGCACCGGAAAAACAGGGAAATACGATCGTTTCATGCCCTTCTATATCGAACGGGGTCGATTTTTGTTGTACAGGAAATGCAAAAATAGGCCGATTCTTCCCGAAAATCGAAGGTTGGTGGCCGGTAATCGAAGAAAGTTCCGGCAGGGGCGGGCATTTTACATCTTTGTATCAGCAAACGAGCTAATCCGATATCCATCGAAAAGACCTCGAAACAGCAGACCATCCGAATCCTTTGAAAGCGTAGAAATCAGCACCGATCCAATCCTTCGAAATCCAAAGAAATCAGCCATCCAATTCTTCGAAAAACGCCCCTGAATCCTGATCCTGTAGAACCACGACCATTTATCCTTTGAAACCACAGATCCGAAAATCCTAAAAACCGCGCCTTTATTAGCAGATCATCCTATCCGTGAAAGCAACCAGATCCATCCTTTGAAAACAAACCGGAACAAGTTCAACATGTAGATCGTCTAAAAAGTATTGACGGCCTCGCGATAAGCGGGGCCGTTTTTGTTATTTTACGCCTATGAAACCAATTGTTGATGGCAGCTTCCTGATCAAAAAGAAACCGGATAAAGGTGGCTGGCATTACGTGGTAGTGAACGATATACCTGATCATTTTAAATCGGGCGGCGGTATGGTGCGCATTAGGGGCACCGTCGATAACTATGCGGTGAAGCAATTCAAATTGCTTCCAATGAAGGAAGGCGGCATGGTGTTTCCGCTGAACCAGGTGTTGCGAAAAGCCATTGGCAAAAAAGAAGGCGATCAGGTGCGCGTGCGCTTGTTTCCCGATTCGTCTGACATTGAAGTGCCGGAAGAAATTTGGGATTCACTGCGCTTATCGCCCAGGGCCCACGCATTTTTCGTGGGCCTGAGCGATAGCAATAAGAAGTATTATATCGATTGGGTCTATGCGTCAAAAAAGATCGAGACCCGGGCTGGTAGGATTGTGAAAATGTTGGCGCAACTGGAACGGAGGCAAAAGTTCTGGGACTGGCCCGACTCACAACGTTAATCGGTGATTCGACCGCTGCGCAAGTTCCAATTGCCTTTCCGGTTGCTGATTCGAGTATTTTCTGCCGGAAAATATTTGCTGTATTTTTTGTTGATGGCGGCTGATTGCTCCTGGCCGTCGATATACAGTGTGCCCTGGCGACATTCAATTTCATAGTTATCGGCATCTTTGATCAACCCGGCTTTGGTCAATTCGCTGATCATGGTTTTGTAACCTTCCATCTGTTTTTCTGTTTTTTCGATGCTAGAGGCTGCATCGTCCAGGTGCTTGCGTAAGTTGATGCGCTGGTCGCCCATTTGCTGACGCATTTTTCTTTTTTGATCAGCCATATTTGCAGATTGCTGTTGCAATTGCGCTTTCAATTCCTCGCGGAGTTTCGCCATATCCAGTGCCAAGTCTTCTTTGTTCAGGCGGGCGATTTTGTCGCGCGCCTCCACCATGGCATCGCGGGCGGCATCGAGTTTATCGTCGAGGTTATAGTCCCTGAACTCCCGCCTTAGTTGCCTTTCAGCGGCTTTAAATTGTTTTTCCAGGTCGTCGTACTGTATTCGTTCCAATAGGTGCTGGTTGCCCAACTGTTCCATTTGCCGGTCTAAACCCGACAGCGATCGCTGTACGTCGCGGCCAATGGCATCAAAATCGATTCGGTCGAAGGCCCGTTCCATGTCGGCTTCAATTTGATCCCAGTTTTTGCCGGACAGTTCCTGGCGAAGATTTTCTTTGGCGCGACGTAGCTCCAGTAATTGGTCGTCGAGGCTACGGCGCGGAAGGGTGTCATTGCCCACTGGCGATGTGTCGGCCAATTCGTCCAGCAAGCCGGCACCGCGAACAAAGGGCTCGTGCCAACTAATGCTTAAAAAAGCTATTCCGATTAGAGGCAGGCAGGCGAATAGCCTGCGGCGGGTTTGGTTAATGGCTATCATGGTTACAATATTTACGAATTATTTCGTAATAAATATACGATGAGTTTCGTAATTGCAAAACCCTGGTGGTGGTTTTCGCCAAGTTTAACATTTACCGGCTTGCTGCACCCGTCGGGTGTTACCTATCGGGTGGAAATTCCCGAAAATCGAAGGTTGACGGCCGGTAATCGAAGAAAGTTCCGACAGGGGCAGGCATTTTACATCTTTGTATTAGCAAACGAGCTAATCCGATATCCACCGAAAAGAGCCTCGAAACAGCAGACCATCCGAATCCTTTGAAAGCGTAGAAATCAGCACTGATCCAATCCTTCGAAAAACGCCCCTGAATCCTGATCCATCCTACCAAAAACCAACCGGAACAAGTTCAACATGTAGATCTCCCAAAAGCATTAAACGGCTTCAACCATTCGTTGAAGCCGTTAACTCATTTCATCGCCCACTTCATCATTTCTTTCCAGCTTGGTTTTTTTCCATACATCAATATACCGGTGCGGTAAATACGCGCGGCCAGCCAGGTGGTGCCAACGAAACCGATTACCAAGAAAGCGAAACTCAACAGTATCTGCCAACCAGGTACGCCATAGGGCAATCGCGCCATCATCACGATGGGCGAGGAGAGCGGGAAGAGGCTGCCGAAGAGCGCGAGCCCGCCATCTGGATTGTTGATGGCCTGGGTCATGATCACAAACGAAAAGATAATCGGCATGGTGATGGGCAACATCAGTTGCTGCGCATCTTGCGGGTCTTCGTTCACCGTACTGCCCACTGCGGCGAACAAAGAGGAATACATCAAATAGCCGCCCAGGAAATAGCCGAAGAAGCAGGTGATGATCAGCGGCATGTTCACGTTTTGCATATTCTGCATGATTTCGCGCATGGCATTTGCCTGCGGCGAATGGGTAGACATATTGCCAGCGATATCGCCGGCCGGCATGGAAGCCGCCTGGTCGAGCATACCGGGAAAAATGAGTGGAAGCAATAATTGTAAAAATGTCATCAGGATGCCCCAAATTAGAAACTGTACCAGGCCTACTGCGCCAATGCCAAAAATTTTTCCCATCATCAGTTGAAAGGGTTTGACGCTACTAACAATGACTTCGGCAATGCGACTGGTTTTTTCTTCCATCACCCCGCGCATCACCATGGCGCCGTAAATAAAGAGCATCATATAAATGAGGATGCCACAAATAAAGCCGAGTGCATAGGCGAAACCGGTACTTCCACTCTTGCCTGCTTTTGACACTACCAACGATACATCGGCGTGTGTGCTATCAAGCTGGGCCGCCGTTACACCTGGCGCGAGCAACGACTGTACACGCATTTTTTCCAAACCCTTGTTGATGCGATCCTGAATTTGTTCTTTGGTGATAAGACCAATGCTCGATTGACTGACCAACAACAGGCTATCGGTTTTGGCACCGCTAAACGCAGCTGGCACCATGATATAACCATCAAAGGCTTTTTCTTTCAGCAGCAGGTCCATCTTGTCTTTGTCGGTTTCGCGGAGGAAGTTAAACTTCAGGCTGGCATTGCTTTCTATCCTTCCTTCCAGTCGGCTCGACGGGTCGGCAATGGCAATAACCAGGTTGTCGTTCCCTTTGACGCTGAAATAAATAATCAACGCATAAAAACCGAAAATAAAAAGCGGCAGCAGTATGGTTGAAATCAGGAATGTTTTTTTCTGAACGCGACTCAAAAACTCCCGTCGCATGATCACCAATATCTTGTTCATCGGATGGTATTAAGCTTGTATGTTTTGAAAACTACGGGTAGTGCTTTGTTGATCGTGCACCAGCCGGATAAATATTTCGTTTAGTGAAGGCAGTATCTCCGAAAAGCCTTTGATGGTTACGCCCCGGGCGATGAGTTCACCCAATACAGCATTGGTACTATGGTCGCCATTCAGTTGGATGGTAGAAGCCGGCCCGTCGGTATGCAGCACCGTATACGCTGCGGAGGCAGGCAATACACCCAACCCATCGGAGAGTAGACTGTATTTATGTTCCTTAAACTTTTCTTTTACACCAGCCACGTCACCATCAAGAATTTTTTTGCCTTTGTTTACCAGCACAATTTTATCGCAGATTTCTTCTACCTGTTCCATGCGATGGGTGCTGAAAATAATAGTACAACCTTTTTGCGCCAGCGAATAAATCTCTTCCTTGATCAGGTTGGCATTGACTGGGTCGAGTCCGCTGAAAGGCTCATCCAATATGATCAGGCTGGGTTCATGCAATACGGTGGTGACGAACTGTAATTTCTGCTGCATGCCCTTGCTCAGGTCTTCCACTTTTTTGCTCCACCAACTCTGCATGCCAAATTTCTCAAACCAATACTTGACTTTTTCGAGTGCATCTGCGCGCGACATCCCCTTTAACTGCGCGAGATAAATGGCCTGATCGCCAATTTTCATTTTTTTGTACAGACCGCGCTCTTCGGGCATATAGCCGATGCGCAAAATATCTTTCTCCGGCTCAAACGGTTTTCCTTCGAAAATAATTTGGCCTTCATCGGGATAAAAAATGCCGGTGATCATGCGAAGCAGGGTGGTTTTGCCCGCGCCATTCGGACCGAGTAGCCCGAATATTTGTCCGGCGTCGATGCTAAAACTAATATCGTCTACCGCCTTCTGAGTTGCGTAGTACTTCTTCAACTGTTGAACCTCGAGTAAAGCCATTCGCTGTATTTTAAATGAATATGGTTTATTTAGATGAATTTCCCGTCTGGTTATTACAAAGGGTGTTTATTTTTTCTGCAAAACCGCCGCAATTGTTGCTGCCAGTTTCTCGCCGTCCATCGCTGCGCTCACGATACCGCCCGCATAACCCGCGCCTTCACCCGCAGGATACAACCCCTTCACCTGGGGGTGTTCATAGGTTTCGGGATCACGGGGAATACGCACGGGCGAAGACGTGCGCGATTCAGTCGCAACAACAATGGCTTCGCGACTAAGGTAGCCTTTCATTTTTTTTCCAAAGGCATTAAATCCTTCAGACAGGCTTTTATAAATGAAGGGCGGCAAAACTTCCCATAGCGGAGCAGCCTGTACACCCGGCAAGTAAGAACAATCGGGTAAGCTGCCCGATACTTGTCGGTTTACAAAATCGGTCATTCGCAGTGCTGGCGCCACCAACTTGCCGCCACCGGCAACAAAAGCTTTCTGTTCAACCGATTGCTGGAAATGCATGGCCGATAAAGCACCCTGTTTATTCAAGTAGTCTTTTTCTTCCACCGTTACTACCATACCTGAATTGGCATAAGGATTATTTCTTTTTGAAGGGCTCCAACCATTCACCACCAGTTCGCCGGGAGCCGTGGCTGCCGGTGCAATGATGCCCCCGGGGCACATACAAAAAGAAAAAACACCGCGGTGGTTTACCTGTTGCACCAGGCTATAAGAAGCCGGCGGTAAAAAAGCCGAACGCACCGGCTGGTGGTATTGAATATGGTCGATCAGTTGTTGCGGATGTTCGATGCGAACGCCCAGTGCAAAAGGTTTTGCTTCGATCAATATGCCCTGTGCCTGCAGGCTTTCAAACACATCGCGCGCACTGTGGCCGGTAGCGAGCACCAGCGCATCGCCATCAAATCGGTTACCCGTGGCCGTTAGTACGGCTTTGAATCGACCTTTTTCGATGATGTATTTATTGACTTTTTCCCTGAAATGAAATTCACCGCCGGCATCGAGTATCTGCTGTCGCATGGCGGTGATGATTTGCGGCAATTTATTGGTACCAATATGCGGATGCGCATCTATGCAAATAGCGCGGTCGGCGCCGAACTGCACAAACAAATTCAAAATCTTATCAATGCTGCCGCGTTTGTTCGATCGGGTATAGAGTTTGCCATCGCTGTAAGTGCCCGCGCCGCCTTCACCAAAGCAGTAATTGCTCTCCGGATCAACAATACCTTCTTTGTTCAATATCGCCAGGTCGCGCCGCCGCGCACGCACATCTTTGCCGCGTTCAAGCACAATCGGCCGGATACCCGCTTCCATCAGGCGAAGCGCTGCAAAGAGTCCGCAGGGTCCCGCACCCGCAATCACCACCCGGTGTTTCGCCTTTCGCACATCCGGATAATCAATCACCGGCAGTGCTTGTTCAACAAATGTTTCTTTGACACCAGCTTGAAGGGTGAGGTTGATCTTGACAGCGTGGCTGCGGGCATCGATCGAACGCTTGAGCAGTTGGTAACCAGTGATCGCCGAAGGCTTTTCACCGAGGGCCGCCGCTATCAGCGATTGCAGCACAACGGGATCGGCCGCATCGGCGGGACTAACTTGCAGCGTAATCTTTTTTTGCATGATCGCGCCAAAGGTAAGCCAGGCATTTGTTGCGAAAGCCTGCTTATTTTTGTGTACCTTTTCGCAGTATGACAGCCTTCCGACCTATTTCTGTTCTTCTTGCTGCCAGTGTGGTGTTTGCTTTTTTTTCAGCAGGTTGCAAAACACATTACCAGGCCAAATCACTCCAGTACGAACAATTCCGTATACAACAGAATGCCCCGCAAGATGCGGCCCTGGTGGCAATGATAAAGCCGTATGGCGACAGCGTAAACAAAGTGATGGAAAAAATTATTGCGGTAGCTGCCATCAACCTGGACAAAAAATTGCCCGAAAGTACACTGGGTAATTTGATGGCTGATGCCAGCTTTTACGAAGCGGAACGGGTGTTTGGGAAAAAGATTGATGCGGCTTTCGTGAATTATGGTGGCATCCGGCTGAACCAATTGCCCGCGGGGCCGGTGAGCTTGAATACGGTTTTTGAAATGATGCCATTCGACAACCAGTTGGTGCTGCAACAAGTGAGCGGAAAAGTTTTGCAAGTTTTTCTTGATAATATCGCCGCGCGCGGCGGATGGCCGGTGAAGGGACTGAGTTTTGTCATAAAAGATAACAAGGCCACTCAGGTATTGGTTGCTGGTGAGCCACTAGATTTGCAACGTACGTACACCATTGCGAATGCGGATTATGTGGCCAATGGCGGGGATGATAGCTATATGCTGCAAACGATTCCGCAAGAAAACAAGGGCTTTCTTGTTCGGGATGGATTGATCCATTATTTTTCCATACTGACAGCAAGAGGCGAGAAGTTGCAGGCAAAAATTGAAAACAGGGTAAGCAATGCTCAATAGGCGAGGTTTTATAAAACGTTCCACGCTGGCAACAGGTGCCGTATTGACAGGCGATGCCTTGTTGCAACAGGCGATGGCCGCGGAAGCCCGCGATCAGCGACTGACGATCTTGCATACCAATGATGTACACAGTCGACTGGAACCTTTTCCGATGGATGGTAGTCGCAACCAGGGATTGGCTGGTGTTGCGGCGCGGGCCAAAGCCATTGAAGCCATCCGCGCCGAAGGCGGTCACGTAGTTTTACTCGATGCAGGCGATATCTTTCAGGGCACACCGTTTTTTAATTTTTACAAAGGCGAGCCCGAGATGAAAGCGATGACTATGCTGGGCTATGATGCTTGCACCATGGGCAATCACGATTTTGATGCGGGGATGGATAATTTTGCCACACAGTTGCAGCATGCAAATTTTCCGGTGCTGTTGTGCAACTACGATTTTACCGGAACACCTTTAGAGCACAAGACAATTCCGTACACCATATTGAAGAAAGGAAAATTAAAAATTGGGATCACCGGCGTGGGCATAGAGATGAAGGGTTTGGTACCGGAAAATTTGTACGGCGCTACCCAGTATCTCGACCCGATTGTAGCGGCGAACCGCGTGGCCGATGACCTAAAGAAAAAGCAGGGCTGTGATATGGTCATTTGCCTCTCACACCTCGGTTTTAAGTACAAAGAGCCGGCGAAAGTAAGTGACGAAGTATTTGCGGCCGAGTCGGCCAATATTGACCTGATCATCGGCGGGCACACGCATACTTTTTTTGACAAGCCGCTCGCTTATCGCAACAAATTGGGCCGGGATGTTATAGTGAACCAGGTGGGATGGGCTGGCATCATTCTTGGCCGTTTAGACTATGTTTTTTCGTCGAATAAGGATAAAAATCTGGAAGCATCACAAAGCGTTTTGATTGGCAAAAAATCCAGTTAACAAAATTTTTTTTTCCAGAGTTTTATTTGATATTCGCCCTCCCACGATATTTTTTTACACAGAGAAATCACACTGTTAAACTGAACGATTTAATGACCAAAACCTTAGATACAGTCTGGAACAGTTGTCTAGAGATCATTAAGGATATCGTTGAGTGGCAGCATTTTAAAACTTGGTTTGAACCAATCCGCCCCGTAGAACTCAAAACCAATATTTTGGTGATTCAGGTACCCAGTCAGTTTTTTTATGAGTACCTCGAAGAACATTATGTAAGCCTGCTGGCAAAAACCCTGCGTCGGGTGTTGGGTAAAGACGCACAATTGGAATATCGCATTATGGTAGACAGCGGAAATCATAAGAACAAGCCTTTGACCATGGACGTTCCGGCCCAGGGTTACAAGACTTATTCTAACAATGAGATGGATTTTCCGCTGGTGATCAACAATCCGGTAAAGAATCCGTTTGTGATTCCGGGGTTGAAGAAAATGCAGATAGATCCGCAGCTCAATCCTATTTACACCTTTGATACCTATGTGGAAGGTGATTCGAATCGCGTTGCTCGCCGGGCGGGAAAAACCGTCGCCGAGAAACCTGGTGCGAATTCATTCAACCCATTGGTGATTTATGGTGGTGTAGGTTTGGGAAAAACCCACCTGGCACAGGCAATTGGTAATGAGGTGAAGCGACTGCATGCAAACAAAGTCGTATTGTATGTGAGTTCGGAAAAGTTCATCAACCAGTTTGTGGATCACAGCCGCAACAACGCGATCAATGATTTCATCCATTTTTATCAACTGATTGATGTGCTCATCATTGATGATGTGCAATTCTTTAACCGTGCCGAAAAATCGCAGGATGCGTTCTTCGCCATTTTCAATCACTTGCACCAGAGTGGCAAGCAACTGATATTGACGTCTGACAAAGCGCCGAAAGACCTGGAAGGGGTACAGGAGCGTTTGCTGAGCCGTTTCCGCTGGGGCTTGAGTGCCGACCTGCAGGTGCCTGAATACGAAACCCGTATTGAGATTTTGGAGCGTAAGATGAAGAATGATGGCCTGGAGATGCCCAAAGAAGTGGTTAAATACCTGGCCTACAATATCAACAGCAATGTGCGCGAACTGGAAGGTGCGATGATATCGTTGTTGGCACAATCTTCGCTTAATCGTAGGGAAATAGACCTTGATTTGGCGAAGAAGGTACTCCGTAACTTTGTGAAAACCTCGTCGAAGGAAATCACGATCGATGCCATCCAGAAAATGGTGTGTGATTATTTCGACGTATCGTACGATAAGCTGTTGCAAAAAACACGCAAGCGCGAAATCGTACAAGCCCGGCAAATTACCATGTACCTGGCCAAGTCGTTCACCAAAAACAGCCTGAAGACGATTGGCGAACATTTTGGTGGCCGCGACCATACCACCGTGATTCACTCCTGCCAAACCGTTAAAGACCTGATGGACACCGATAATGTGTTCCGGGAAAATGTGATGGAGCTGCAGCAGAAAGTGCAATTAGCAGCGCTGTGACCGTGACCGCTGTTTAAGGTTTTGGATGTAAGGTGTAAGGGTCGCTGAGAGGGCTGTTTTAAAATAGATAGTAAAACCAAAAGATATAAAAGCAACTTGCTGTTCGGCAGGTTGCTTTTTTAGTGTGGGTAGTCCTTAAACTTTTGCTTTTATTCGTTTTTGTTCTTAATTTTGCCCTCCCCGCACAGGATGCTGGGTTACGGTGAGGTGCCTGAGTGGCCGAAAGGGCCGGTTTGCTAAACCGTTGTACGAGCTTAAACTTGTACCGAGGGTTCGAATCCCTCCCTCACCGCAGAGTAAAAAGATAACTCATTTTAAAAAGCCCCCAATGCAGATTTGGTGGGCTTTTTTGTTTGCGTAACTAGTTTGATGGTGGACTAGCCCAAATACTTAACGACAAATAATATGGCTACAGCCATGATCGTTGCTACCACCAGCGTGTCTTTTTTGTGGTCGTTTGATAATATGCCGAAAAAGCCGGCCACTTCGTACTGCCACAGAAACCAGGCGAAGTAGAGTCTGATGGTCATGACGACCAAAGTGCCTACATAATAACTCGATGGAATACCCGATACTTGAACGGTATAAAAGAGATTGAATGCACCGGTAACAATGACGATCAAATTGTAGCCAAATAGGAGCTTCCAGGCCCAGGGATGCCTTTTTCTTAGCAACAGAAGGGTTGTCAATAATGTCGCCAATTCCACCATGCTTATCGACATGCCCAAGTCCCATTGACAGGACGAACAACGTAGATAATACCACAGCAGCTTGAAAAATGAAAAGGTCCTGAACAGAACAAGAATTATATATATCCCTATTACGGCTTTGAACCAGTTGGTTGGTTGAAATTCTTCTTCTGGGGTTACAATGGGTAGGAAATAGGTCTGAAACTGTCGCCTGATCCAATGAAATCGCAAGGTCCAAAAACCGATTTCTGGTGCTGCAGAAAAATGTTGCCTGGCAACCATCACTTCCTGCTCATCGGGGTTTCGAATGGCAATGATGTTTTTTGCTGCTTCAACCGCTTTCGGTTGGTATTGTTCAGGGTGCTCAATAATTTCCAATAATTGCACATTATTATAATCCTGGTAAAGTTTTTCGAAATCAAAATCCACGAGCACAAGTTTCCAGTAAAATACACTGAATTGTACTTTGACACAAGGCTGTTCTTTGGTATAAGCACCCGATATTTTACCCAATTCCAGAAGCTTACAATGCTTACAAAAAGCTTATTTTAGAATCTAACCATTCTAACATGCTTATGCCCTTCTTTTCCCGCAGCCGCGGGTGCCGGCTGGCGTTGCTTACCAGCGCCGTTTGGCTGTTTTCCTGTACGCAACCGGCGGTGAAGGAATCCAGCGAGCGACCTGAAGACAATCGTTTTACCAAAGTTGTATTAACCGAGGGATTTAATGAACCGATGGCCATGACCTTTGTACCCGACAACCGGGTGCTGATCGTAGAACGAAAAGGGGCCTTGAAATCGGTAAATACAAAAACAAATGAGGTAAAAACCATCGCCCTCATCCCGGTTAACACAAAATACACCAGCAAAGAAGGCGCGGTGAGTGAAGCGGAAGAAGGACTGATGGGCATCGTGGCGCATCCGGCTTTTGCCAAGAACCATTGGATTTACATGTACTACGCCGATCCCACCGATGCCAAACACGTGCTGGCCAGGTGGGAATTGCACAATGATTCGCTGTACGCTTCCACCAAAAAAATCGTGATGGAAGTGCCCACCCAACGCGAGGTCTGCTGTCATACCGGTGGCGGCATGGCTTTCGATGTACAAGGCAACCTATACCTGACGGTGGGTAACAACACGGCCAACCCCGCTTCGGGTACTTCTTCTTACGATGAACGCCCCGGGCGCAGCAGCTGGGACGACCAACGCGGTGCCGGCAATACCAACGACCTCCGTGGTAAAATTTTACGCATTCATCCCGACGATGATGGCAGTTATTCCATTCCCGATGGCAACCTGTTTGCCAAAGGCACCGATAAAACAAGACCTGAAATTTTTGTCATGGGCAACCGAAATCCCTGGCGTGTTTCGGTAGATAGTAAAACAGGATTTGTGTATTGGGGCGAAGTGGGTCCTGATGCGTCGGTTGATTCGATCTGGGGGCCGCGTGGTTATGATGAATTCAACCAGGCTCGCAAGGCAGGCAATTTTGGCTGGCCTTATTTTATCGGCGATAACAAGGCCTATACCAAGTACAATTATGCCGATAGTATTTATGGGGAGAAATTCAACCCCGAGCATCCGGTAAACAATTCGCCGAATAACAACGGATTAAAAGAACTACCCCCACCACAGAAGGCGTTTATCTGGTATCCCTACGGGCCATCCGATAGTTTTCCGCTGCTGGGCAGTGCCGGCCGCAGTGCGCTCGGTGGACCGGTGTTTCACGAAGCCGATTTTAAAAATGCAATTCGCCCATGGCCTGCTTACTTCGAAAACAAATGGTTGATCAGCGATTTCATGCGCGGTTGGCTGATGGCGATCAGTATGGACGCCGAAGGCAATTACCAATCGATGGAACGCATCCTGCCTGACCAGAACTTCAGCAGTGTGATCGACATGCAATTTAATCCCGATGGTGATCTTTATTTTCTGGAGTATGGAACGGCTTGGTTCAAAGGCAATACCAATTCGGCACTTGTGCGTATCGAATACAATGGCGGCAATCGAAAACCGGGCGTAGAAGCCACAGCCGATAAAACCGATGGCGCCACCCCGCTAACTGTGCATCTTTCGTCGAAAGGAACCACTGATCACGACCCCTACGATGAAGGCAAATTGCGCTACGAATGGACAGTCACCGGCAACGGATTGGATAAAACTTTGTCGGGTCCCGAAGCTGCCATCACCCTCGACAAACCCGGCGTGTATAAAGCCGTATTAACCGTTACTGATACCAAAGGCGAGAAGAACAGCAAGACGATTGCCTTAACAGCCGGTAATGAACCACCCACGGTAGCCGTGAGCTTGCTGAAAGGCAACCGAACATTTTTCTTTCCCGGCCAGCCGATCGACTATTCAATTGCAGTGAGTGACAAAGAAGACGGATCGGTTGCAGCAGGTACCATCGCACCGGCCTTGCTCGCGCTTAATTTCGATTACATACCACAAGGTTTTGATCCGATCGAAATTGCCCAGCACCATCGCTCTGCTGATGAACGAACTGGTTTTGCTGCGGGCCAATACCTGATGAATGCCAGTGATTGCAAATCCTGTCACCTGCCTGATAAGGCTTCGGTAGGCCCTAGTTTCATGGCCGTGTCGGCGCGATACAAAACCGATCCGCAGGCAGTAGAAAGATTGGCGCAAAAAGTAATAGAAGGCGGTTCCGGCGTTTGGGGTGAACATGCCATGGCCGCACATCCGACCATCACCCAACAGGAAGCAGAAACGATAGTGAAATATATTCTTGCCTTCACCCAAAAACCGGCTGTTGAAAAACAAATTCCGCTGCAAGGAAGTTTTGTGCCGACCGTGCCGGTAGGTGAAAACGGCCTCGGTGGTTACCTGTTGCGCGCTGCGTACAAAGACAAAGGCGCCAACGGCGTGCCACCCATCTCATCCGAATCTATTGTGGCCCTTCGCAGTGCATCGGTTGATCCGAAAAAAGCAGATGAACAAAAAAACACCGAATTACTGACAACGCCTTTTGTTTCGTTTTCGCTACTGGGCAACAATGCGTATATCGGTTACCGTGATATCGACTTACAAGATATCAAAGAGATTGAATTACTGGTGCAGGCAACACCCAGCAGTGGTGCAGTAGGGGGCGTGATTGAAGTGCACCTCGACGCGCCCGATGGTAAACTGATTGGCCAAACGGCGATGGTCGAATCCAAACCGATCGACTACGCACGCATCATGGAAATGGGCGGCGGCAAGAACAAAGCCAAGCCGGCTGCCGGCAAACCTGGTGGAAAAAAAGTAGATACCAAGAAAAAACAACCTGCTTTCTCCATGGAATTGTTGCAGGCATTGTTGTCGACCCATGCCATTGCAACGATCAGTCCCACCACCGGCAAGCATACCATTTATTTTGTGTTTAAAAAAGAAAAGGCAAAGGCCAAAGAGCCCATTATGCAGGTATCGGCCATCCATTTTAAAAACAGCACAACGCCTGTTAAATAACCACAACGTCTACTAAATAAAAACGACGCCCAACCATTCAACTCATCGATACTAAAACTGCTACCATGTTTAACAGACGAAAATTTTTACAACAATCCTCATCGCTGGCCCTGGCCGGCCTGGTATTGCCGCAGCTCGGTCAGGCCGCTGCTGTTTTCAACCCAGCTCCCAAAAAACCACCGTTGGGTTTGCAGCTATTTACCCTCGGTAATTTAATGATCGAAGACACCCGGGGCACCCTGCAAAAAGTGGCTGCCATCGGGTACACCGAAATAGAAACAGCCGATTACCAAAAAGGCAACTATTACGGCTTCACGCCGAAACAATTGTCGGCCATGATGAAAGAGCTTGGCCTTCGCTGGCGGTCAGCCCATGTGATCGGTGCACCTTTCTCGATCGATCAAATCTTGAAGATGGCCAAAACAGCAGAAGACTCTGCGCGCATTCAGCATTTTGCCGAACAGATGAAGAACAAGCCGAAGATGACCAACCTCAAAGAGAATTACCAGCAATTGGCCGATGAAGCGGCTGAAGGGGGTATCAGTTTTCTGGTCTGCTCCAGTATGCCCGTTGGTACGCTCGATGAAATCAAAACAGCGGTGGATGTATTTAGCAAAGCAGGGGAGGCCTGTATGAAAAACGGGGTACAATTTGCCTACCACAACCACGCCACTGAATTTGAAACGGTCGATGGAGTACGACCGTTCGACTATATACTCAACAACACCGATAAGAACCTGGTGAAAATGGAACTGGATCTCGCCTGGGCTACCGTTGCCAAACAAGACCCGGTAGAACTATTCAACATGCATCGTGGCCGCTTCCCTGCCTGGCACGTGAAAGATATCGACAAACTAACCCAACAGCCAACGGAAGTAGGCGCGGGTATCGTCGATTTCAAACGCATATTCGAACACGCCAAAGAATCGGGAATGGAATATGTATTTGTAGAACAGGATGCGGCACCGCAGCCCTTGCAAAATGTAACGAACAGTTATAACTATCTCAAAAAGATGCTGGGTTAAAATCAAATGGAAGCAACCTAACTGGTTTTGCGTTTACCGGCATGGTATTCTTCCAACTTGGTCATGATGTATTTCTGCATTTTCAACTTATCGTTCTTCCTGCAAAATTTGTAGGAAGGACGATAACTAAACATGAAATCCCGCAGGTCCTGGCCTTTTAATTTGGTCAGGTATGCCACCCACGATTCACTGAATCGAAAATCAACATAGGCCTGTTCTTCTTCTTCTTCCAGTCGTTCTTTGGTCTTCTTTAATTCCTGGTTCTTTTTGGAGAAGAAAGACCCGGGACTAATGGCTACCCCAACCCCATCGGTGGGGCCGCTGCGGCTGACCAGTTTTTTTTCAGACATGTCATAGATCTCTTTGTTATCGAGCCGCCGTTGGATGGAATCGCGTTTGTAATAGGCTTCATCTACATAAACGGCTTCCAGTGTTTGCTGTGCCATCGTCATGTTTGGGTTGTAGCCGAGTTTCAGGTGACTGAATTCAACCACGACTGTATCATTCCGATAACCCTGGTGGGAAAAGATGATCTTATCATTTTCACCGGCATCGATATGGTATTGGCCTCTTGAATTGGCCACGCCCCCTTTGCCCTTGCTGAGGTTCCAGATATTGACACCGGGTAACATGGAGTCGGTCAGTTTATTATAGGCCGTACCTGTCAATTCGGTTTGCGCATAACAGCAGCACTGAAACAGCAATAAAACAACAAGACTAGCACCTGTATGGACGCTTTGGCGAAGTATGCGCTGTTTACAGACGCGCGTATTTTTAGTAAAAAGTTGGTATTTGGGCATACATTGAAAGCCTTACCAGGATGGCCTTGGCCTGCAATGTAAAAAAAGAAAACTAGTCATTTTGTTGTAATTGCGATCGCCGCCTAAAATCGCCGCCGCCCGGTTACTTTTTAACCAGGCGCTCATACAGCAGGTTGGCTGTTTTGGTGAGCAGGTCTATATAATCGCCATGTCGCGCTGGCACACAACCATTGGTAATCAATACGATCCCCCATTTTTCTTCGGGCTGAAAAAACATATTGCTATAAAGTCCATAGGCTGAACCGGTATGACCAATCATAGTTTTGCCGGGAATATAGGTGTCGGTTTTCAACAAGGCGAAGCCATAGTTCTCCTCGGGCGACAAGGGCGTCTGCATTTCCCGCGCACTTTTTTCACTGATAATGTGAACCCCATGGCTCTCTCCATAATTCATGTGCATGGTCATATAACGGGCAAGGTCAACCGCCGCTATTTTCATGCCGCCAGTGGGCGAAAACACCGGCGTGCTATAGCCCATTACATAGGCTTCGATTTCTGCCCGCCGGGGATTATAAGCATTCTCTGCCACCGTGAATCCTTTCACCGAATCATAGTCGTACAAAGGCGTCAGCAAACTCGAATCGAGCCCGTCGACCCAATAACCACCATACAATTTCAACGGCGCTAAAATATGTTGTTGCACATACCGATCAAAACGCTCACCACTGGTTTTTTCGATGATGGTGCCAATCATATTGAAATTGAGGTTGCAGTACTGGTAACCTTTGCCTGGTGCATAGTCGTTATAACAACTATCGGCCTGGGGATTTTTTGCCGGATTGATGGCATCGAGGGTAAAATAACCCTGGCTGTCGTTGATGCTGGATGTATGCGAAAGACACATGCGAAGGGTGATCGGTACATCGGGGTATTTCGGATTCCTGATCTTGAAGCCAACCAGGTCAGACATATCGGCATCGAGGCTGAGTTTGCCCGCTTCCACCAATTGCATGATGCTGGTGGCCGAAAACGACTTGGATATCGATGCAATTCGAAACAGGTCGTTGGTGCGTAATTTTTCGCCGGTCTGCAGGTTCTTTTTCCCGAACGATTTTACATACAGCAACTCATTGTCTTTTACAACCGCCACCGCCAGCCCAACGGCTTTGTATTCTTTCATGATCTGCTTGATCTTTCTTCCTGTAGAAGAACGTTGCGCGGTAACAGTTGCGGAAACAAGCAGTAAGAAGCCAATGAAAATAGTGAATCGTTTCATGCCTTGTTGGTTTATTGCGAATAAGGTGGCCATCAATCAAGCACTTCGTAAGTCATCACGGGGTTAGACTTGTTTTTCAGTTTCATTTCACCCACGGCCTTGCAGCGAAAAGAATCTTTGATCTGCTGCCAGGCCAGTTCACTGATCAATACCTGGTTTTCGGTAGCGGCCGCTTGCAATCGCTGCGCTGTATTGACAGTATCACCAATCATGGTAAAGTCCAGTCTGCGCAAGGATGCCGAGCCAATATTGCCGGAAATCATTTCGCCGCAATTGATGCCAATCGATACCCGGGGCACAAAATCAGGCACTGCCGGATCGGTGGGTAGTTTCATGATTTCGTTGCGGGCACCGAGACTGGCATCAACCGCCCGATCGAGGTGATAATCGCCTTTGAATACCGCCATGATGGCATCACCAATGAACTTATCTACATAGCCGCCCTGGCGGATAATCTCTTTGACCATCACATCAAAATACCGGTTCAGCAGTCGCACTACCGAATCGGCATTGGCGGTTTCACTGATGCGCGTAAAGCCACAGATATCTATAAAGGCCACTGTTGCCTCTACTGTTTCATTCACCAGCAAGGTCTTTTCAAATTCCTGCCCACCCATAAAGCGCAATACGTTTTCATCTACATACATGCGAAGTATATTGTTCTCCTTCACCGCATCGAGGGTATCGCGAATTTGTTTGGCATACAGCAGTGTTTTCTCCATGGTAACGGAGAGGTCTTCAAAATTCACGGGCTTGGTCACAAAATCGAAAGCGCCGCGGTTCATGGCCGCCCTGATATTTTCCATATCGCCATAGGCCGATACAATCACCGACTTGATCAGCGGATGGCTTTCATTCAGTTTGCTCAACAAGGTGAGCCCGTCCATTTCGGGCATATTGATATCGCTCAGCACCATATCAATATCGGGGTTGTCTTGCACAACTTCCAGGGCCTCGCGACCATTTAGTGCAAACAGGAAATCGTATTTCTTTTCGCGTATTTTTTGCCGAAACCGTTGGCGGATCAATGATTGCAGATCGGCCTCGTCGTCGACTACCAATATTTTAGACATGACCGATTTGTTTAAGTTTTTCTTTGAGCAGGTTGAAATCGAGGGGCTTGGTCAGAAAATCATCGGCTCCCAAACTGAAGGCTTTGTTGTAATTGTCGTCGTCGCTGTAAGCTGTGATCATCATCACGATGGGTGGCGGCACATAATGGTGTTCTTTGATTTCACCCAACAGTTCCAGGCCGCTCATACCCGGCATATTGATGTCTGACAAAATCAATACGGCTTCCTGCGGATGCGCATCAAGGTATTGCAACGCCTCTTCGCCCGAAAAAGCAAACGCGAACGACATATCGCCCTGGCGAATTTCTTTCCGGAACCGTTGCTCAAAAAGCATTTGTATATCTCTTTCGTCGTCTACAACAAGTATTTTCATTTAACTGGGTTGATAAGGTAAGCGAATCACAAAACTGGCGCCGATGCCCGGCTCATTGGCAATGGTCAGTTCGCCACCGTGTGCTTTGACAATATCATAACTGAGCGACAACCCCAATCCTGTTCCCTGCCCGGTTGGTTTGGTAGTGAAGAAGGGCTGGAAAATTTTATCCACCAGGTCGGCAGGTACGCCATTGCCGTTATCGGTAATACTTATGATCAAATCGTTTCTTCGCTTTTTGGTGCCTACACTCACGGCCGGTTCAAAAGCCCGACCCGCTTCCTGCTCTTTTTTCTTTTTTTCACTGACAGCGTGAAAGGCATTGGTGATCAGGTTCAGCAACACACGACCGATGTCCTGCGGCACCACGGTAATAAGCGGCAGGTCATTTTGAAAATCGGTGTGCATGCTGGCATTAAAGGTTTTGTCTTTGGCGCGCAGTCCGTGATAAGCCAGGCGCAGGTATTCATCGGCCAGTTGATTCACATCGGTGGGTTCTTTCTGGCCGCTGCTGTTCCGGCTATGCTGCAACATGCCCTTAACAATGCCGTCGGCTCTTTTGCCGTGGTGCAAAATTTTATCGAGGTTGCTTTTTAAATCAACCGCAATTAATTTGGCTTCTTCCGGATTGTTGTTATCGAGCTCCACGATCATTTCATCAATAAGCTCGGCCGATACATCAGAAAAATTGGTAACGAAATTGAGCGGGTTCTGAATTTCGTGAGCGATGCCGGCTGTCAGTTCGCCTAGTGATGCCATTTTCTCCGATTGTATCAACTGGGCCTGTGTTGATTTCAATTCATCGAGGGTTTTTTCCAATTCTTCTTTTTGTTGTTGCAACGCTTCGGTTCTTTGCGATACCTGGATTTCCAGTTGTCGCTGCATGATTTCGCTGGTTCGCACTTCTTCTTCCTTCCTTCTTAGTTTTTCGCGCTCTTCTTCAAGGGCTTTTCTTTCCTTTCGACTGTACAGCCACATAAAGAAGCCCCAGCCAATGGTGCAAAACACCGCGCTTTCGATATAATCCCCCCAGTTCTCGTAAAATTTGGGGGTGACAAAGCGGATCACCAATGCCACCGCCGAAGCGACCACATAGGGAATGATCGCCCACACGATCCAACGCATGGCTTTAAACGTATCGTCTTTGTACAGGGTCCAGGCAATGTGCACCAATAAGGCCAGGCCGGCCAATTGAATGATGGTGTTTGCATATGATTCGGCCAGAAAACCTACAGCAATAATGCCGATGGCAACATAGAACCGTATCTGAAAGAACGACAGCCATTTTTGATCAATCTGCCCCAGCTTAGCCCTTCGCATCAGGTAGCTGCAGATGATCATGGCGATGGTTGCATCAAGCCGCATGTGCTTTTTCTTTTAAGATTCCACCGGCAGCTTCTTTAATGCTCTGCACGAACATAAAAGCTTTGGGGTCGAGGTCGCGGATGGCGTCCTGCAATTGTTTTATTTCCAACCGGGTGATAATGGTAACAATGATCTGGCAATCGGTTTTGATATCGAAGCTGCCAGGCAGGTAACCGCGCTCTCCTTTGTACACCGTAATGCCTTTGCCAAACTCATTTACCAACAACGACTTCACCTCTTCTTCTTTGGCGCTGATGATGTTGAGGGCCGTAAATTCTTCAATGCCATCTACCACATAATTCGTGGCACGGGTTGCAGTGAAATAAGTAATCAGCGAGTACATGGCCGTTTCAATACCCAACTGAAAAGCAGCTATGGCAAAAATGATGGTGTTGAACAACAGGATGATTTCGCTACTGGAGAAACTACTTCTTCGTCGCGCAAACACCGCCACCACTTCGGCACCATCAATCACCCCGCCGCCCCTGATCACCAATCCCACCCCAACGCCCATCAATACCCCGCCGAAAATCGCAATCAGCAACTTGTCGTGGGTAATGGAGGGGATGTCGACAAAAAGCAGGCCCAGCGATAACAACAATACCGCTACCGTGGTTTGGACGGCAAAAGTTTTACCAATGCTGCGATAGCCGAGATAAATAAATAATACGTTCAAGGAAATGATCAGCAGGCTGATATTGATGTGAAAGATCTCATGAAAAAGAATTGAAATACCCGTGATGCCGCCATCCATGAAAAGATTGGGTATCATAAAACCTTTCATGGCCAGTACGGCCAGGCAAACACCGATCAGTATCTGTAGAAAATTCCTGGGGTTATACACTCTTTTCCAGTCTATTTTGTCATGTTGTCGCTTAATTGTCATCTATTCCCCCGGTTTTGCGTCTCAAAATAAAACATTCCTGTTAATGTGCGGGCGCGAACAGTGATTGTACCAAAACCGGACACCCGCCTGCCGCTTGAAATGCTTAATCCATTGATTGTTATCCGCTTTCTATATTGGCACCTGGTTGGTGTATAAAACGCAAACCTGCCAGATGCTGTTGAATTATTTCAAAATCGCTTTTCGAAACCTGCTCAAAAACCGAGGGTATAGTGCCATTAATATCGGCGGACTCGCCATTGGGTTGGCCGTTACCATTTTGATCGGGCTTTGGATTTGGGACGAGTTGTCGTTCGACAAATACCATGGCCACTACGACCGCATTGTGCGGGTAATGCAGAACCAAACCTATAATGGCAAGAAAAATGCGCATTTTTCGATGCCGGCCGTCATTGGTCAGGAAATCCGCGACAAATATGGCAGCGATTTTAAACATGTATTGCAGTCGTCGTGGAACAACTCGCATACATTGTCGCAGGGCACCAAAAAGTTGTTGAAAACGGGCTCCTTTATCGAGCCGGGCATCATCGAAATGCTGGGCCTGGAATTGACGGCGGGCGATAAGCGGGCGCTCGACAATACGTATTCTATTTTGTTGTCATCGTCGGTAGCCGAAGCTTTTTTCGGCAAAGAAAATCCCGTGGGCAAGACCCTGCGATTCGACAATAAATTTGACCTCAACGTAAGCGGCGTGTACAAAGACCTGCCCTACAATACCAGCTTTCGCGAACTCACTTATATTGTTCCCTGGGAATTGTATTATATAGACAATCCCTGGATCAAGCAGATGACCAACCCCTGGGGCAGCAATTTTACCCAGGTTTACGCCGAACTGGCACCCAGTGCCGATATCGATAAAGTGAACAAGCGTATTATCAATGTAAAACAAGACCGGGTGAGCGCTGCCGAAAAAAGAGGCAAGTTTGAAGTGTTTCTGCACCCGATGTCTAAATGGCACTTGTACGGCGAATTCAAAGATGGCGTGAACACGGGCGGCAATATCCAATATGTATGGTTGTTTGGCATTGTAGGCCTCTTTGTGTTACTGTTGGCCTGTATCAATTTTATGAACCTCAGTACTGCGCGGTCGGAAAAAAGAGCGCGGGAGGTGGGCGTGCGCAAAGCCATCGGCTCCGAGCGGCGACAATTGATTTTTCAATTCTATTGTGAGTCGCTGGCCGTTGTGCTGCTGGCCGCCTTGTTGTCGGTATTGCTGGTGTTATTATTGTTACCGCCATTCAATACCCTGGCCGATAAAAAAATCGCATTGCCACTGGGCGCACCGTTGTTTTGGCTGGCCTTGCTGGGCACTTGCTTATTTACCGGTTTGGTGGCCGGCAGCTATCCCGCTTTGTATCTCTCTTCCTTTAACCCGGTGCAGGTGTTGAAAGGCACCCTGCGTACCGGTCGCTTTGCGGCCATTCCCCGGCGGGTGCTGGTGGTGTTGCAGTTTTCGGTATCAGTCATGCTGATCATTGGCACCATCATCGTGTACCGCCAAATCGAGCACGCCCGCAACCGGCCCATCGGCTATGAAAAGAATGGATTGGTGTGGGTATTGTCCAATAAAATGTTGCACGAAAAGTTTGATGCATTGCGCAATGAATTGCAACAGGCCAAAGTGATAACAGAAATGGCCGAGTCGGGTAGTCCGGCAACGGAAGTATGGAACACCAATGGCGGTTTTAGTTGGGAAGGGAAGGACCCCAACCAATCAGTCGATTTTCCCAATAACCAGGTATCCTATGATTTCGGCAAAGTGATTGGCTGGAAGATCAAAGAGGGACGCGATTTTTCGCGCGATTACGGCACCGATACCACAGCCTTTATCCTGAATGAAACTGCGGCCAAATTCATTGGATTTAAAGAACCGGTGGGATCAATATTGGTATGGGACAGTGTTCCCCATCGTGTAATAGGTGTGGTGGAAAATATGTTGGTAGAGTCGCCTTATCAACCAGTACGCGCCATGTTGTATCATTTATCGAAGGAAGATGAAAGCGTATTGACCTTTCGACTGCATCCTGACAAAAGCACCAGCGAATCGGTGCATGCCATCGAATCGGCTTTGGAAAAATTTGATCCATCCAGCGCCTTTGAAATGCGTTTTGTGGATGAAAGTTTCAAAAAGAAATTTGGCGACGAAGAACGCATCGGCAAACTCGCCAACTGGTTTGCGACCCTGGCCGTGTTGATCTCCTGTTTGGGTTTGTTTGGCCTGGCTTCTTTTGTTGCCGAACAACGCACCAAAGAAATCGGCGTGCGCAAGGTATTGGGCGCTTCTATTCCGCAATTGTGGAAACTGCTTTCGCAGGAATTCATGGTGCTGGTGCTGATTGCCTGCGCCATTGCCATCCCCCTGGCCTGGTGGGCCATGACCCGTTGGTTGCAGAACTACGATTATCGCACCCGCCTCGATTGGTGGATTTTTGTAACGGCCATGCTCGGTGCCCTGTTGATTACGCTGGTAACCGTCAGTATCCAAACCATCCGGGCCGCCCGCGCCAACCCGATTAAAAGCCTGCGATCCGAATAGCATAAAAAAAGCCCGACAGTAGACACTGCCCGGCGTTTTTTCAAATATTAATAACCTTACTGCTAAACTAGTTCAGCCGTTTTACCAGAAATACCAGCCTGCGACGAACCGGGGCATTTTGGCGACCAGGCATACTGATCCAGGTCACCCTGCCTACTTTGTATTTTTCCTTAAATTGCTCCCTCATCACAACACCGCTGGAATGCCCGCTGAAAAAAACCGGTCTGTTGCCCTGCATTATGTATTACGACTGGCCATTGTTATGTGCCTGGTCGGACATGGTGCTTTCGGCATCGTTACCAAGCAGGTCTGGTGTAATTATTTCGGCGTATTTGGCATTGGAACCGACTGGTCGTACCGCCTGATGCCCTGGGTAGGTGGATTTGATATTCTATGTGGTATCGTTTTTCTTTTTCGGCCGATGCGGATCATCGCCGCCTGGTTGGTGTTCTGGAGCATTTTTACCGCCCTGTTGCGCCCCCTCTCGCACGAACCCTTTGCTGAGTTTATTGAGCGGGCCGGCAATTTTGGGGCACCGTTTGCTTTCCTGCTGCTTTCCCGGGCGCAAGCCGTTATCAGGTCGTACTGGTTGGATAGAATAAGGCCTTACCAGGTTGCTTATCCCGAAAACTTGCTGCGCAACAGCCTGCAATGGATTGTGTTTTTCCTGCTCCTGGGGCATGGCTGGTTAAACCTGATGGAGAAAAAAAGCCTCTTAGACCAATATGCCTCGCTGGGTTTCACCAACCCCGTAGCAGTAGCAAAAGCAGTGGGCATATTTGAAGTCATTGCCGCTGCGCTGGTATTGTTGCGTCCCATCCGCTGGGTACTCCTCCTATTGTTTATTTGGAAAATGGGCACTGAATTGTTTTATCCCGCCTGGCCCCTGTTAGAATGGATTGAACGCGGCGGTAGTTATGGAACCATCTTAGCCCTTTACCTGCTGACCACTTCGCGCCAGCATGCGCTCCTAAAAATCCCCACTGTAGATATGAAGCCTATTCGCTGGGCAGTTGTATTGCTGCCACTGTTGACGCTGTTTTCCTGTAAACCGAAAAATTACAAACTGGTTTCGCAAAACCCGTTTATGTATTCAAAAACGGTGAAGAAACTGAATGATATTGTGATGGAAAATAATTTTCCGCCGATGGTCGCTTCCCGCAATTATGCGTATGCAAATATTGCGGCCTATGAAGTGATTGCTGCGGGCGATTCCAATTACAATTCGTTGAGCGGGCAGATCAAACACCTGCCACCCATGCCCAAGGCCAGTGCGCCGGTCGATTATCCTTTCGCCAGTATGCTTGCTTTTTGTAAAGTGGGTAATGCGGTTACTTTTCCCGAAGGCAGTATGGATATATATGTAGAACAATTGAAAGACACCATATTGGAAGCGGGCATGCCCAAAGCGCTTTTTGAGGCCAGCGTGGCTTATGCCAACCTGGTGGCCGATAGTATTCTCGCCTGGAGCAAGAAAGACAACTATGCTCAAACACGCTCAGCGCCCAAATACACCGTAACGCAGGAGCCGGGGCGATGGGTACCCACACCCCCCATGTACGGCCAGGGTGTTGAGCCACATTGGATGGAGATCAGAACCCTGGTGCTCGATTCGGCTTCGCAATTTGTACCTGTTCGTCCGCCGAAATTTGAACCCAACGATAAGAAAAGCCCTTTCTTCATCGCGTTGATGGAAGTGAAGAACCTGGTCGATAGCCTGACGCCTGAACAAAAACACATGGCTGATTTTTGGGACGATAACCCCTTTCGCCTGAATGTGAGTGGCCACGTGATGTATGGCACCAAAAAGTTTTCGCCCGCTGGTCACTGGATGAATATCACCGGCATACTGGCACAGAAACTGAACAAAGATTTTTCAGCAACGGTGGCAGCGTATACGGTGGCAGGCATTGCCCTGTTCGATGCCTTTATCAGTTGCTGGGATGAAAAATACAGAAGTAATTATATCAGGCCCGAAACAGCCATTAACCAGTATGTGGACCCCGACTGGCGGCCTTACTTGCAAACACCGCCATTTCCGGAGTATAGCAGCGGCCATGCGGTGATTTCTGCCGCCGCCGCCGAAACCATCGCGTACTATTTAAAAGACAGCATCCCTTATCGCGATACCTCTGAAACAGAGTTTGGTATTGCACCCCGGGATTTTGTTTCGGTACGACAGGCAGCGAAAGAAGCGGCACAGTCGCGCGTGTACGGCGGTATCCATTTTCAGCGCGCCTGCGATATCGGCAATGAAAAAGGGCAACTGATTGGCCAAATGGTGTTACAACGCCTTAAACTGCGTAAGCACGATTAAGCCATCGCGGCTTATTTTCGTGTTGCATGAAAGGATTAACAGCATTTTTCTTTTTCGGTAACTATTTCTATGGCATTTGCGCGGTGGCGCTGGCCATAGAGGCTTCGTTACAGCAGGGACAATCGCTGAACAGCCTGTCGTTCTATGCGATGTTGTTTATCGGCACCGTCTTGTTTTATTCCTACCCCTATGTTCGCCGGGTCAAAGGGTATTCAGCCAACCCGCGTACACAATGGTACCAGCGGCATTATATCCTGGTCAGGAATACACAGATTATCTATACCATTGCGTTGGCCATCGGGTCGAGCGTGTTTCTGTATCATTATGGCTACCGGGCCATGCATTTGTCGTGGATGAATAGTTTCCTGGTGGTTGTTTTTCCGCTGGTGGCGGCACTCTATTATGGGTTGAGCATATTTCCAACGGCCTTCAACCTGCGGAAAGTGGGCTGGCTGAAGCCCTATTTAATTGGTTTCACCTGGGCAGGCGCCGTTACCATCTACCCGGTGCTACTCCATTCTATTGTAAAGGGGCAGGAGCATGTATTTGATTTTTTCGACCTGTTTCTGTTTATCAAAAACTTTCTTTTTGTGTCGCTGCTATGCATCATGTTTGATGTGAAAGATTATGCAGCCGATCATTCAGGTGATATTAAAACCTATGTGGTTAAATACGGCTTGCGAAAAACCATCTTCGGTATATTGATGCCCATGATAATCGGCGGTTTGGCAGCCCTGGTTATTTACGGGGTGAACCGTCATTTTAATCCGCTGCGTATAGCCGTCAACGTTATACCGTTTTTGTTGCTGCTATTGGCAGCCTGGTCGCTGCGTAAAAGGCGACCGTTGATTTATTATTACACGAGAATCGACGGATTAATGTTGGTCAAAGCCATCTGCGGTTCGGTGGCGGCCTTTCTATTTTGAGGCTACTATATTATTCTACCAAAAATCAGGTCGAAGGTGTATTCCCTGCAATGTGCAATAACTGCAGAGGTTATTGCCCATAATTATGCTCGTTTTAAAGGGATCGGTGTACATCAATGGCGCGTAAGCACCGCCCCAGGCTTTGAGGGTGTCAACATTATTGGGTTTGGTTAACTGCTCGCAATTTGGATTGTAATTCCAGCCACCAATATCTTGTCGGCGAATAAAAATTCTTTTTTCCTGGCCATCGGCTACTTCTACAAAGCCGATCACTTTTTCGTCGGGATTGCTTACGCAAGTAAGGTTGCCATTCAATTCGCTGGGCTGGGCATCGAAAATAGAGCCCAACTGCTCGTTGTTTTTAGCCATGCGTTGCAGGAAATCATAACCGGCCGCCGAGCATCCATGCAAATTTATTTTGATGGAATAGCGCTCGTCGAGTTTGATCGAGCCATTCGGGATGTACATGATTTCTTTGTCGAGCCGGTCTTTTGATAACTTAAGGTTGGAAGCAGTAAGTATTTGGGAAGAAAATTCTGTTCGCCAGCAATGGCTTTCAGTGGTATCGGGACTGTTACCCGGTGGCAGGTCTGCGACGCCAGAAATATCTCCGTTCGAATCATGGGTGTATTCGAGGTACACAGAATAGCGCGAAACAATTTCCCAGGTTTCGGAATAGGTCCAGGTATAATAAATCGTACTGTTGGTGGGGTCTTCAGCCTGCACGCGAATGTGTACACCGTCGTCGGCGCGCGCAAAGGGCATGGCTTCAATGTTAGGCGTGGCTATTTTTTTAGCGTATGCCGATTGGTACTCACTGCCATTGCTATAGATATGCAGGCGATAAGCGGTGTTTGGGTTCAGCGGCAAGCTCTCGGCAGTATAGGCGCCAGAGCTGGTTTCATACAGTTGAAAATTGCTGCCGTCTTCGCCCTCCACCACCACCGTTGCACCAGATTGTATTTTTACATCGCTGCTGTCTTCCAGTTGCACGGTATGGGAAAGTTTTATTTCAGTGGGGCCATTCCCGTTAATAAAACCTTCCACCACCAAATAACCGGTTTGGGGTGTAATAATAGGTGGATCGTATTTGTCTTTACAACCGAAACCGGCTGCAAAACAAACCAACACGAAAACAATCACTGCATTCTTTTTCATCACTTGTCAATTATTTCAAAGTATTGTACGGTTTTACCGCTATGTCCCTGGTGATCGGTGCCTTCAATCGTCACCTTATAACGACCCGGGATATCGCCTGTATAAAAGGAAAATCTGCTGTTGCCATTTTTATCGGCTTCGGTGGTTTGCCAATACAGCAAACTCCGGTAATCGGGAATACGTTCGTTTTCTTCCTTGTCGATGCCGTGGTTAACCGAATGAAACTGCCGGTCTATTTGCAATCCTTCCATCTCAAAAATCCCTGCATCGGGTATCTTCAGCATCTCCAGGCCACTGCCGTCATAACTCACAAAACTCACTACACCATCGTATAAATAATCACCGAAAACATAGCGGTGGTCAACCACATCGAGCCGCATTATTTTCAGTGGATCAAGTGCCAGCGCCTGTGCACCTGAACAGGGAATGCCGTCTACCAATATCAGCGGCTCGGAGCTGTATAAACCACGGTTGGTTTGGTCGATCATAAACAATTGTGGTTTACCATCGCGAAAGCGCACGGCAACTTCCAGCACATATTCGCGCAGCACTTCTTCAATGGTCGTAAACCGAACAAATTTGTCGAGCATATAACTGTTTGCCGCTTTGCCGTAAAACGAAAGGCTGTCGAGCATAGGCGGCGTAAAAAAATTAAGGCTATCAGCCGTGTATTGGTTTCTTACCTGCAAGGCAAAACTGGCTGCCGTTAAATCAGTAGCCAGCGATGCGGGAAGGGCCGTTGTAACTGGCTCGGTGGGCAAAAGGGTTGAAGGCGCAAAGCTGTATTCAGGTTCAAATTTATAGCCTGATTTAACGGCTTTGTCGACCCGAAACACCAGGGTGCCGTTGCCATAAAAATCATGTATATCAAAATGACAGATGCCGTCTCTATTACTGGTGGTCATGTAATACTGGGGCTTGCCACCGGTAATGGCCAGTTGTAGTGGAATTGAATCAGCCACACGACCCGTTGCTGCGTCTGATAACTTCACGGTTAATTGTTGGCCGTCGTATTCAGGCGAATAGGCAGGCGCCGCTGGCACACCGAGGGCAAAGGGCCGGCCTTCACTTAATAATAGGAGCGGTTCTAATTGTGCCGCGTCATGTAGCGGCAATTGCTGAAGCAGGTTGCTGGTAAAGCTTAGGTCGGCGCCCAGCCACCACCATGTTTGCATATCAATGGCCGTGGTTTTATCGAGGACTGTTTCTTTGTTGACAGCGATGGTATATCGACCGCCATTTTTGAAAGCGGGCAATCCACCGGCCTGGATCGTTACTTCCTGGCGTTTGCGATAAGTTGCTGCGAGGTTGTTAACCTGAATGGCACTTGCTTTCGGTTGCTGGTATAAAAGACGCTCGGCGAGTACTTGTCCGTTGTTGTCGACCAAACTCAACTGGTTAATGCCTTCACCCAATACAGTTGCAGGAATGGTTAGTGAACCCATGGTATTGTTCACGGTTTGAATCATTTGTACCGCCTGCCGGTTTTGCAAAAACAGATAAGCGGTTTTTCCCGCCAGGTTGCCTGTAACTTCCACCTGCCATCCGCCGTTGTTATTGGCCAATGCGCTAAGACCAGCGCCATCGGTTTGCACTGTTGGTAACGATGCTTTACTGCTACTGCCATCGGGGAGCGTCAACGTTATACTGTATTGCTGCGCCGCAATGGGGGTGAAGCGCACGATGCCGAGGCCATACTGGTTGGTTTCGAGTGATTGAATGCTATCGCCTTTTTCATTCAGTAACCAGCCCTTGGTCGACTTATTATCTGCCGGGCCTTCCAACAACAGCGCCACACGGGTAGGCACACCCGAAATAAGTTTGCCCGCTTCGGGGCGCGCCAGGATGGTAAACCGGTTGTGGTTAAGGGCTACCGGCGCTTGCACTGCCCGGAATGGATTGATGATTTGGATTTTTTTGCGGAAAAAATAACGGCTGTCATTGTTGCGCATCCATTTTGTATAAGCACGAAGTTCATAACTGCCCGTGCCCAAAGAAACAGGAACAAAAAAGGAACCCCGGCCCAGTCCCAGGTCCAGCGCTGTTTTGCCTTGTAATACCGGTCGGCCGCTGGCATCAAGTATTTCTACATAACCGATTTTACTTAAACCGCTGGGTTGCAGTGAACTGCTGTTTACGCAAAAGAAACTCCACCAAATTAATTCGCCGGCCAGGTAGTCTTGCTTATCGGTTTGAACAAATGTTTTCTCCGTGTAATTGTATTTGCGCCAGGTGTCAAAGCCCTGCCGCAATTGTTCAGGTGTTGCAGGTGTTTGTGCCGTTAGCGTTAAACAGCACCAAAGCATTGCACTTGTTATCATCAGTTTTTTCATCAAAAACGGATATTATAATTGACGAAAGGAATGGCGCTGCCGAAGATGGCAAGCTTGTATCCATTGATAACGCCATTTTCTGTGACATAATAAACCGAATAAGCGTTGTGTCTGCCGGTGAGATTATATACGCCAATGGTCCATGAGTTGTGAAATTTCTGGTCAACCTTATGGTTGCCGTCGATATTCATCGAGAAGTCCATTCGGAAATAATCAGGAATACGATGCCCGTTGCGATCGCCGAAAAGCGCTCTTTGTCCGCCGGCATAATAGAACCTTCCAATCGGCAAGGTAATAGGCCGCCCCGTGCTATACGTGGCATTCATCGATATACTAAATCGATGGGAGAATTTATAGTTTCCAACCGCTGTTACATCATGTGGTTTGTCGTAATTGGCGGGATAAAAACGGCCACCGTTGATGACTTCGCCGGCATTGGGATCTGCTTGTTGCAACAGGATACGCGACCAGGTATAGCTGACCCAACCGTTGAGTTTGCCCGCTTGTTTTTTGATCATGAATTCAGCGCCGTAGGCTTTGCCGCGTGTGCCCATCACATCGGTTTCAATATGGTGGTTCATGATCAGGGAAGCACCGCTGCGATAGTCGAGGTAGTTGTTGATCTTTTTATAATACACTTCAACCGAAGTTTCGATGCTGTTATTGCTGAAGTTTTTATAGAAGCCGAGGGAGACCTGTTGGCCGAACTGCGGACGAATATTCGGATCACTCAGTTTCCAAATATCGGTGGGCGAAATGGCCGTGGTGTTTGACAACATGTGAATATACTGGCGCTGCGAGTTGTAGCCGGCTTTTACCGAGAAATCGCCGGTGATGCTATAGCGGGCTGATAAGCGAAACTCCGGACCGCCATAGGTGGATGCTGTTTTTCCCTTGCCAAATTCGGTGGTGCCGGTTTGGCTGTCGGTGGTTTTTGGTTGTCCGCCGATATAATTATTTACACTGGTAGGGCCGAGGTAATTGTAGTAAGAGTAACGAATGCCTGCCTGCACAGATAAATTGGTACTGATATTCCAGCGATCGGAAATATAAGCGGCCATTTCACGCGCCTGTTCGGTTGGAATTCGATCGGCAACAATCAATGAATTTTTGTCGGCCGGTTCATAGGTGCCGGGATCGAGCGAATAGCGGATATACCCCAAACCCATATCGAGCGTGTGCTTGGGGTGCACAAACCAGGTGAAATCCGTTTTGGCATTGAACTGGCCAATGGCAAACCGGAGATTATAATCATATATGCCCTGCTTTTCGCTGGCGGTATTATATGAATAGCTGTCGTAACCCGTGGTTAGTTCAGCAATCAGCTTGTTGCTGAAATTGTGTTTCCATTTGGCGGAAATGTTTCGGTTATTGTAACCGTAGGAGGTATCGTTGTTCAGTTTGAATTTATCCTGGCTGAGGTAGCCGGTTATATGCACATTGTCTTTGTTGTTGGGCTGGTAATGTAACAGCAGGTTGCCATCGTAAAAATTGGCCTTGCTGTTTTTGTATTCATCGGGCAAGAGGTTCAGCAGCCAGTTGGCATAAGTGGCGCGACCGCCGGCAATCAACGACATCTTGTCTTTGATAACCGGTACCTCAACGGTGGCGCGAGCGGTTACCGGGCCAACGCCGGCAGAACCGGTAATGGTTTTTTTGTTGCCTTCTCTACTGGTGATGGCCAGTACCGAAGAAAGACGACCGCCATATTCAGCGGGAATGCTGCTTTTATACAACTCTACATCTTTCACTACATCGGGGTTGAAGGCAGAGAAAAAACCGAAGAAGTGTGACGGGTTGAAAATAGTAGCGTCGTTGAAAAGGATCAGGTTTTGGTCGGCCGAGCCGCCGCGTACGTTGAAACCCGTGCTGGCTTCGCCCACTGTTTTCACCCCGGGCAGGGTAGTAACAGCACGCAAAATATCTGCTTCTCCAAAAGCCGAAGGCATTTTTTTGATGGTTGTAATATTGAGCTTGTCCACCCCCATGGCCACCCGACGCACATTGGCCACTTTGGCAGCCGAAACGATTACTTCTTTCAGTGATGTAACTCTCTCCGTGAGATCGATATTGAATTTACCGTCGGCATATACCACAATTTTGCGCTTGGTGTCGGCCATGCCGATGCTTTGGATCTGGAGTACATGCGAGCCGCGCGGTACGGTGAATGAATAGTACCCATACTGGTCGGTATTGACGCCGATATTCGTGCCTTCAATACTGAGGTAAGCGCTGGCCATGGGTTCGCCGGTTTTCCCATTGCGTACATATCCTGCAATACTGGCCGGTGCGTTGGAGATGACACTCGTGCGCGGGCCGATTTCAAATGTCCTTTGTTCGAGACCGGGATCAGTTTTCTTCACCGCTACACCCTTGTAATCGGGCAGGCTGGTGCTGGGGTTGGCTGGTTTTGTGCCGGGGGCATCAAAGTAGCCGGCGGGCAGTTGCGCTTGCAGCGGACTCCCCCTGGTCAAAAACACTTTTTTATTGTCGCTGAAATAATAATAGTAGTCGGTGCCGGTAAATATAGTTGTGAGCACTTTGCTCAACGGCTCGCTTCTAACGGCAATGGATATGCGAAGGCTATCAAACAAGCGGGCGTCGTAGTAGAAATAGACACCGGTTTGGCGTTCGGCTTCTTTTACAAAATCAGCAATATGGGCGCTATCGAAAGAAACACTCAGCGGCGGATCGGTGGTTTGTGCCTGCAGATAATGTCCACCGAGTAAAAAAATTAGCAGCAACGAAAATCTCATGGTGTGGCAGGATTTTGGTCGTCGTAGTATTGAAGGATGGCGCGGATAGCCATATCAGGGTTTAGTTTAGGGTCAATGCCGTTGGCAGCGAGTTGCCGGCGCATTCTGCCTCGCGTGATGCCGAGTAGTTTGGGGAGGCCGCGCCAAGACGTATAGGTGTCGACCTGTCCGTTTCTGGTGAGGTAATATTTATCGACAGAAACAAATTTTTGTTCCAGCCGATCGGTGATTTTTTCTTCGATGATCACCCTGCGATGAACGTAGGCGGAAATTTTTTTGCCCTGGAGGAGTATTTCATAAAACCCCGAAGGCGCTTTGGGCAAAATGGCATTGCCTGAATCAAGCCGAATAAAATGATGTTGGCCAATATCAAAGGTCGATGTTTTGTCGGGTAACAATTGCACACCCATATTGCCAGGCAGGAGGGTGATCAATGTTTGCGTGAACATATCATAGAGTACCGGGATGTTCTCGTATTGCAATTGTTGGTAAACAACATTAGCCGGCATGTACACACTGGTATCGAAATACGGTCGCCCCTGAATTTGCAGTGAATAATTTTGTCGCAGCAAACCGGTGTAGATCCGCGCATTGTTGCCGGTAGCGGCATGGTAAAAGCGGATGGCCTGCATTTCGGAAGAGTCGGTAAATGCCCAACGGGCTATATCGTTTTGGGCGATGAGTTGCTTCGCTGCCAGCAGCAAAAGCAGAAAAGTTAGTTTGGTAAGCCGCATTGGAGTCAAGATACTGCTTTGCCGCGAATTTTATATTTTGTAGATGCCATTCTTTATGGCGTATACCACTAATCCGGCCAAATTCCGCACCTTCATTTTTTCTAAAATTCTTTCCCGGTGACTTTCAATAGTGCGTTGACTGAGGTGTAATTTTTCGCCAATGTCTTTGTTTGAAAACTCGCGGCACAGAAGAGCTATTATTTCTACCTCTCTTTCTGTAAAATCGGGCTTTTCTTTTTTTAAATAGGGGTTGAACATGCTGCTGGCAATAAGGGTAGCCAGGCGTGAACTTGTCTTGTGGCAATAGTAAGGTCGACCATCCATCACCGTATTGATGGCGTTGAGAATTTCTTCTTTGCCGGTTTTCTTGATGATATAACCCAGGGCACCGGCTTCGAGCATGTCGATCAGTAGGCTGTCTTCATCAAACATGGTCAGGGCGATGATGGGCAGTTCAGGAAAAATAGTGAGGATTTGCCGGGTAGCCGCAATGCCATCCATGCGCGGCATATTGATGTCGGTGATGATGACATCGGGTTGCAACTGCAGGGTTTTTTCAAGAAGCTCTTTGCCGTCTTCGGCTTCCCCCACTACTTCAATCTCCGGCATTTTCCGAAGCATTGTTTGAAACCCAAGCCGCAGCAGTTCATGATCGTCTGCAAGCAATAACTTGATTGGCATGGCAAACCTGGTTTGTAGGGTTAGGTAGGTATATTAATTTCATAACGGGTACCCTTACCCGGAGCGGCATCAAGGTACAGTTTCCCACCGAGAATTTCTGTGCGGCTGACAATATTGTTCAGTCCCAGCCCCCGCATTTTTCCAGCTGCTTCTTCGGTATTAAAGCCTTTGCCATCGTCGCGGGTAACAATGGAAAGCGCGGTATTGTTTTGGCGCCATTCAATGTATAGGTTTTTGGCGGCAGCGTGTTTGATGGTATTGTGTACTATCTCCTGCAGCACGCGAAACAGGTGCACGGCTTTTTCTGCCGGCAGATCGGGCATGTCGTCGATGGATAAGTGAATAGCAATCGCTGCGCTGCGCGAAACGGTTTGGCTAAAATCGCGCACAGCGGCGGTGAGTCCTTTGCGGTTCAGGGCCGAAGGGAGAATATCGTTGGAGATTTCGCGAATTTTTTCCAGGAGATGGTCCATTTGCGCATGGGCCATTTGCAGGGTTTCGTGGTCGATGGGATCGGTGAGTTCGAGGCTGCTGGTTTGAAATTTAATGGCCAGCAGGCTGGGACCGAGGTCGTCGTGCAAGTCGGCCGCCATTCTTTTTCTTTCTTTTTCGAGGGTTTCAATTTCGGTGCGCAGTTTTTCTTCGAAAAGACGGCGGTTGATGCGTTGTTGGCGAAGCAGGATGACAAAAAAATAGACCAGAAAAACTGTTAGCGAAACAACAGCTATCAGTATCGCAGTAAATAGGGTTGTTTGCGGTCCGTCCATAATAGCCCGTAAGCTAGCAAAAGGTTATAAATTAAATTGACAAAATAGAGAATTGTGTACACGTTGCCAATAAAGTGGAGGTCTTTGTCGAGCCCATACATATAAAAGACATCGTTCACCACACGGTAGGTAAAAAAGAAAATGCAGGCGATGGTGACGATGAAATTCGTGTTTTTGAGAAAGTCAGACCAGTTTTGAGAGAAAATCAGGTTCAGGTTGGAAATGGCGACGATTGAAATAGTGAAACTGGCAATAATATCATACCAGGAGGCGGCTGCGTTTAGGCCAATGCCCAGCAGCACGAAGACAATCCAGCAGGCAAAAATCATCGCCAGCACCAAACTGAATAACCAGGATCTTCGGTTAAACAATCCCCAGTTACGGAATTGCCAGATTAATAATACAGTTTCAGCAAGCACATAAAAATTGCCGGCTGATCTACTCCAGGTATAATGACCGCTTCTGATAGCAATATCAGCCCATGTTTCATTGCAAAAGGAAAGAGTCACATATAGAAAGAGTGGTAAATGAAATGACAACTTCCTTCGCCATTTGAAAATGGCAACTAAAAATGGTATTACCGCACTATACGAGCTTATGTCGCTCAGAAGTCTCGACATGCATTAATCCTGCTGTAACCGCCCAGCTACATCCGAACATATCGGTGGGCATGCTTTTACTCTATCCATTATAGCTCCACCATCTACCATTTCCTGCCCTTTTTCATCTACGCCCACGAATACTGGGGTTAATTTATTTTCTCCATTCATGCCAAGATATACACGTAGTTCGGTGCACCCCGGCTGCTTAAAAATTTCCTCAATAGCAGCACGATCGATGGTTGCATGGTGGAACAAGGTGTTTTGGCCCTTAAAACTGGTTGCTTCCATGGCTTTGGGCATATGGTCGCGAAATTTCTTTGTCAGTGCCTTGGCTTCGGCCAGGGTTATTTTGTGTTTGTTACTCATATCAGCAATATGGTGAATTTTACTTATACAAATGCGACTATTTGTTCAGATTAGTCAAAAAAAAAACCCTTCGGTAAAAGGGTTTATAGGGTAAATGGTTCAATGATTAAGGTATCAACGGGCATCCCGACCGTTCAAGCGCGAATCTAATCGGCTCCATCAACAATTCATTCCGTATTTATACGGAATTTGGCTGACTTTTTTCCCGGTACCCAATGTTGGCTACGGTGAAAACAATGACAAATATGGTTAAAAACAAATATTTGATGTGCAAACCGATTTCGCGCCCTTGTCGACACAGCTGCTTCACGTTATCAAAAACCTACTAATTTTGTCGCCTTATGACAAGCAAACTGCAGGCACTCGCCGGCAGGCTGGAGGGCGATTTGTACTTCGACGACACCATGCGCATCCTCTATGCCACCGATGCCTCCGCTTATAGAGAATTACCCCTGGCCGTTGCCATCCCCCGTAACCTGGCCGATTTGAAAACCCTGATCGAATTTGCCCAAACCGAAAAAACATCGCTTATTCCCCGCACCGCCGGCACGTCGCTCGCCGGACAAGTAGTAGGCGCCGGCATCGTAGTGGATGTGTCAAAATATTTCAACCAGATCCTTGAATTAAATGTGGCCGAAAAATGGGTGCGGGTGCAGCCGGGCGTGGTGCGCGACGAATTGAATATGTTTCTCCAACCCCATGGCTTGTTGTTCGGTCCCGAAACTTCCACAGCCAACCGCGCCATGATTGGTGGCATGGTGGGTAATAATTCCTGCGGTTCCAATTCAGTGGTGTATCGCAGTACCCGTGAACACCTGTTGGAAGTAAAAGCCCTGCTCAGCGATGGCACAGAAGCAGCATTTTCTTCGCTTGACCTCGACCAGTTTCATGCCAAATGCGAAGGTGATTCGCTCGAAGCACAGATATACCGAACCACGCGGCAATTGTTGAGCAATGCCGATACGCAAGCGGAAATCCGCCGACAATTTCCCAAAGCCACTGTGGAAAGAAGAAATACCGGTTATGCGGTGGATCTACTCACCGAAATGGCGCCTTTTGCTGCCGGCGGACCAACATTCAATTTCTGCAGCCTGCTAGCCGGCTCAGAAGGAACGCTTGCTTTTTTAACCGAGATCAAACTCGATCTCAATGTTCTGCCACCTGCTGAAGCAGGATTGCTCTGCATACATTTTAATAGTATCGACGAAGCTCTGCGCGCCAATATCATCGCCATGGGTTTTAAACCCAGCGCCAGCGAACTGATCGATCAATATATCCTGGCCTGCACCAAAGACAATATTGAACAAAGCCAGAATCGTTTTTTTGTAGAGGGTGATCCCGGTGCGATTCTCGTGGTTGAATTTCTGCGTGCCAGCCGCGAAGAAATCAGTGTAGTGGCCAAAGAATTGGAGATGGCCCTGCGCGATGCGCAGTTGGGTTATCATTTTCCGCTGTTGTTCGGTGCTGATACCAAACGCATCTGGAGTCTGCGCAAAGCGGGACTGGGTCTGTTGTCGAACCTGCCGGGCGATGACAAAGCCGTGCCGGTTATTGAAGACACGGCCGTTGATGTGTTGGATCTGCCGGCCTATATCCGCGACTTCAACGAGATACTCACCAAGCACGGTTTGTATTCGGTGCACTATGCGCACGCGGGCTCGGGTGAATTGCACCTGCGGCCCATCATTAACCTGAAAACAGTGGAAGGCAACCGACTCTTTCGCGTTATCGCCGAAGAGATCGCCACGTTGGTAAAAAAATACGATGGCTCTTTGTCGGGTGAACACGGCGATGGTCGTTTGCGCGGTGAATTCATACCGCAAATGATCGGGGAGAAAAACTACCAGCTCTTAAAAAAGATCAAACAGGTTTGGGATCCACTCCATATTTTCAATCCGGGTAAGATTGTTGACACGCCTTCGATGAATACCATGTTGCGGTACGAGCCCGGCCAAAAAACGCCGGCCTTCCAAACGATTTTCCGCTACCACAACCAGGATGTATTGCAGCATGCGGAACAATGCAATGGCTCGGGTGATTGCCGCAAGACTGCCTTGAGTGGTGGTACGATGTGCCCTTCGTTTATGGCCACCCGAAACGAAAAAGATACCACCCGCGCACGCGCCAATATTCTGCGCGAATTTCTGACGCGTTCAGACAAACCAAACCGGTTTGACCATAAAGAGATTTATGAAGTGATGGATCTCTGCCTGAGTTGCAAGGGTTGCAAATCGGAATGTCCCAGTAATGTGGATATGGCTAAACTCAAAGCCGAGTTTCTGCAACATTATTACGATGCCAATGGCGTACCCCTGCGCTCGAAACTAATTGCCCATTTTACGTTGACGGCCAGGCTCGGTGCGCTGGCACCCGCCCTGTATAATTTCTTTGTGGGCAACAAACTAACCGGATCGCTGATCAAAAAACTATCGGGCTTTGCCGTAGGCCGATCCATGCCCACGCTCTATCATACCACTTTACAGAAATGGTACAAAAAGCGGCATCTAACGGGCACGGGCAAACGAAAGATTTATTTTTTTGCGGACGAGTTCACGAACTACAACGATACCGGCATTGGCATCAAGGCCATCGAATTGCTGGAGGCCCTGGGGTATGAAGTGGTTATTCCGCAGCATGTGGAGAGTGGGCGCACCTGGCTATCGAAGGGACTGATCCGCGACGCGAAAAAAATCGTAAATGAAAATCTTCGCTTACTCACGCCACTGGTGAACGAAGAAACGCCGATGGTGGGGGTAGAGCCGAGTGCGATACTGACTTTTCGCGATGAGTATATTGACCTGGCCGATGACGATTTGTATGGCAAGGCGAAAGAGATGTCGAAGCATGTCTTTTATATAGACGAGTTCCTGGCAGCGGAAATGGAAAAAGGGAATATAGCGCGATCGGCCTTTACCGGATCGGCCAAAAAAATAATGCTGCACGGGCATTGCCAGCAGAAAGCGCTGTCGTCGGTTAATCATACTGTTAAAATGTTGTCATTTGTTGACGGCTATTCGGTTCAGGCAATACCTTCGGGTTGTTGCGGCATGGCCGGCTCTTTCGGTTTTGAGAAAGAACATTTTTCGCTCAGTATGAAAATCGGAGAGTTGGTATTGTTTCCAGCGGTGCGCAAGGCGACCGAAGAAACCATCATTGCGGCGTCGGGCACCAGTTGCCGGCACCAGGTGAAAGATGGTACTGGCCGGGAAGCCCTGCATCCGGTGGAAATATTACATGCGGCGCTTCAACGCTAATTGTTTTCTATGAGAATACTCAACCTTATCCTAACCTGCCTGGCAGGCGTATGGTCGTTTTCAGTGGCGGCGCAAAAGCCCGCACAGATGGAGACAAAATGGTCAGATGATGCATTTGTGCAAGTGCCGTGGGATGTGTATCCACGTCCGCAGATGCAACGCGGCAACTGGACCAACCTCAATGGAAAATGGGACTATACCATTACGTCACTTCATCATCCGCTTCCAAAAAATTGGTCCGGAAAAATAAATGTGCCCTTCGCGGTAGAATCGTATTTGTCGACCGTCGGTAGAAGTCCCGGGGCCGACAGCCTGCTCTGGTACCATACTCGTTTCTCCCAAAAGCCAAGGTCGGGCAATCGGGTCTTACTGCATTTCGGTGCGGTCGATTATGCAGCCACGGTGTATGTGAATGGTCGCAAGATCGGTACCCATCGGGGTGGTTACACCGCTTTCAGTTTTGATATTACCGATGCATTGATAGACGGCGAGCAAGAGTTGGTATTGTCGGTGTGGGATCCTACTGACAAGGGCGAACAGGCCCGCGGCAAACAGGTTAGCCAACCCGGTGGCATTTATTATACACCTGTTACTGGCATCTGGCAAACCGTGTGGTTTGAGATGGTGCCCGACAATTATATAAGTGGTTATACCATCAAAACAGATTTCGACACCAGGACCGTGACCATTACACCCAACCTGGTAACTGCGGCAACAGATCTTGAACTGGAGTTGGAAGTATTCAGGAAAGATTCTTACAATCGGCCGCATGCAATGGCTGCAATGCACCAACCATTGGTGGCAACGGTTGGGCGCGCGCATGCCTGGAGCCCGGTGATTCCCTATCTCTATGAATTTTCGTTGCGACTGAAACGCGGTCGCGCGATAATTGATGAGGTGGATGGTTATTTTGGTTTTCGCAAGATTGAAGTGAAGAAAGATTCGGTGGGCATCGATAGAATTTTCTTCAACAATGAGGCTTTGTTTCAATGTGGTCCGCTCGACCAGGGTTATTGGCCCGATGGTTTGTACACGGCGCCTTCAGAAGAGGCGATGATAACCGATATAAGGCGCATGAAGGCGATGGGTTTTAATATGGTTCGCAAGCATGTGAAGGTTGAGCCCGCCAATTGGTATTACCAATGCGATAAGTTGGGCCTGATTGTTTGGCAGGACATGCCGAGTGGGTATGGCGAAATTGTACCGTTGAAAGACCATGTGCATGCTACGGAGGGCGATTGGTTGGATAAACAGTATGCAGATGTGAATCGAAGTGAGGCTTCTGCAGAAGCGTTTAAAACCGAGTGGAAGGAAGTGATGCAGCAGTTGCAACATTCACCGTCGGTGTCGGTATGGGTGCCTTTCAATGAGGGCTGGGGACAGTTTAATACGAATGAGATCATCCGGTGGACAAAGGCGCAGGATTCATCGCGACTGGTGGATGGTCCCAGTGGTTGGATAGATCGCGGCGAAGGCGATCTGCGCGATTATCATTTGTACGATGAGCGATTGAACAAAGATTTTCCGCTGGAGACGGGGCGGGCCTTGGTGGTGGGTGAGTTTGGCGGACTCGGCTATCTGGACAGTTTGCATGCATTTGCGGGCCAGGCCTGGAGTTACAAAGGCTACAAGACCCGCGAGGAACTGACTGCTGCCTATGATAGCCTCATCGGTCGAATCGTGCAGTTGAAAAAAGCCGGCTTTTCAGCGGCGGTGTACACCCAGTATACGGATGTGGAAACCGAGATCAATGGCTTGATCACGTATGACCGTGCTATGCTAAAGATTCCCGCCTATAAGTTGCGGGGTTTTCACAAAAGACTGTATAAGTTCTCGCGCCGCTAAGCCGATGGATGGCATGCATTTATCGATTATATTGTGCGTAGCGTTTTAACGCGATGAATAGGAGATAAGCGCATGATGCAGACATTACATACCAGAACGGTTCGGTTGGAGCACCGGCAATTTGAGATCGGGTACAACACACCGGTAAATGGGATTTATCATATTTATTCTTCGGCTGATTATTTCCTGGAATTGTTCGGGCAGGGCGATTTGCGCTTGCCCCTGGCCGATTATGTGGAAGATCGCCGGGCGGGCGCTTATGGTCCCGTCGTATTCCCTGCCACCGAAACCGATTTTGTGCTCCAGGCCATGGCCCGCGCTGTGCTTGGTAGTCCCGAGGAGCAGGCCCAGCTGGGGTGATTTTCAGTCTACCCGACGGGTAAAACCCTCCATTCTTCCGAACAGGTGCAACAGCCTGGCTTTTTAAGTGAGCGGAAAACACTGTTATCCGTGTCAGCCAATTAACTCATTGCTTGTTTTTCTCATCAGACGGCATCGCCTTGGGCTAGAAGAATCTTCAAAATTCTTGGCCTTTCAGTTCCCAACGCTTACCTTTGCCACCCACTTGGGACGGGTACACCCCGGCTCATGGGTACGGGAAGTAGCGCAGGCCGGTAGCGCACCTGGTTTGGGACCAGGGGGTCGCAGGTTCGAATCCTGTCTTCCCGACAGATAATAGCCACAAGTAATTGAATATCAATTGTTTGTGGCGTTTTTTTTTGGCAGTGGTCGGTTTGGTGGTTAGAATTTTACCTTCTGGTTTATCGACTGTCAATTTAAGTGCGATAAAAATTTTAGTAATTTGCTTCCATTGGCCAGAAATATTAACTGGCAGAAAAATAAAGCTGCAAAAAGTTGCTGGTATTTAATTTGTTTAACTAGATTTGCTTCAGTTCTTTGATGGTTCTTTCTGTTAGACTGTATTAATACCAAATTCTAAAGTGTATTTAGTTACACAGCCCTTATGGGACAATGCCCAATTTGCGATTCAGCGTCACCTTGGACACCACTGCCGTGAGGCCGGTTGCACCGGACCGCTGACCAGAGCCATGATGACTATTTTTAGTTGATTGCTTTGAGAGAGTTGTGTTTTTACTGCTATTCATTTTGATGGCAGGAATTAGGGGGATGAAACAACGAACAACGTTTATGGCATTTAATACAGGAAAGTGTAATGGCAGGGCACTTAAAGCCTGTAAATACATGAAAAAATCTACAGAAAGTCTTGATGACCTTGAAAAAGGAATCAAGCGACTCCTACTGGAGGACCGTTGTTCGTTTTCGGATGAAGACAGAAAGTTGTTAACAGAAATGCTTGAGTTTGTTTTGAAAGCCCGAGCAGAAGGTAACAAGAATGGTCATGTTGATTGGCTTGTTATTGTTAAAACTGTTGAAGCTTTTTTGAGATTGTTAAACATTTTCAATAATCATGATCTGTTTTGAACCGACATCCCCTTTTAATTTCTTCAATTATGGACTTAGGAAAAATTATTAAACACTTAAGGCAGCAACACGGCTTTAAGCAGAATGAGCTGGCGACGTTATGCAGTATAACTCCTGCATATTTGTCCCAAATTGAAGGTAACCATAAAGAACCCAATCTGGCCACGATTAGAGTGATTGCTGAAAATTTGAAAGTTCCCCTTCCAATTTTGTTTTTTTTAGCAATGGATGCTTCTGACGTTAGTACAGAAAAAAAGGCAATTTATGAGATGCTAGCGCCGTCTTTGAGGTCAATTGTTGGTGAATTGGTAACCGAATCATCCCACGAAAATGATTAAGCGAAAAAAGCATTTTCTTTTTGAAATTGGCGTTGATGAAAAAGCACTCAAAAACATTGTTGATAATATTGGGGACTACTACTACGAAAAGGTTGAGTTGAAGTTTGAGAAAGACGGAGAAACACCAAAATTGGATAGGCATGGAACTCAAAAGAAAAGGATAATACATCCAAGTGTGGGGGAGCTTAAGGTGATTCAACGGAAGATACTCAGGAGGATATTGAATCATTTGGATGTTGGTGATTTTGCATATGGGGCAGTTAAAAAAAGGGATAATATCAAAAATGCAAGGCAGCATCAGGGACGAAAATTTATTTTCACTACTGATTTGAAGGATTTCTTTCCTTCAATTGATCACAAGCGTGTGTACAATATGTTCATGGCATATGGTTTTTCCCATACAATTGCGCTTTGGCTTACACAGCTTACTACATACAAAGGAAAAGTGCCACAGGGTGCACGTACTTCAGCTACCATTGCGAATTTGGTTTTAGCAAGTACGGGAAAGAAATTGGTTGAATTGTGCGCAAATTTGGATATTAAATTCACGTCTTTTGTTGATGACCTTACATTTTCATCCAAAACTGATTTTAAGGAACATGTTCCGATGCTGGTAGATGCAATAAAGGCAGCTGGGTTTAAGATCAGTCATGAAAAGACAAATTATAAAACGAAAAATCCAATTGTTACCGGCGTTGTAGTAAAAAATAACTCCCTGACTTTGACCGACGTATTGAAAGCAAAAATTGCAAACAAAAGCGGAAAAACAAAGAAACAGATTGATGCACTGGACAGGTATGTTGGAAGGATAAAAACCGCTTAAGTTGCCGGTTTTTTTTACAATTACTGGCATTTTGGAAACCTGATTGTTTACGTGGTTTAAGTTGATTTTATTCCTTGGAAATACGATAATCATTTTTTTAATTAGATACGACTAAATCTGACAGTTGGGAAAAAATTTAAGGTCACTACACACTTAAACAATTCCCAAACTATAATAAATCCGAAAATCTGGACCACGGGCTAGTTAATAATCTTTCGTAATTTAACCAGCTCAAATGAAAATCAAACACGCAGAAAAGAACCAGAAAGCGCTGGCCGAACTGTCCGATTGAAAGCTATCTTCCTGGGAAACATGGGTGCAGCTTTTGAGAAGGCTTGCGAATCAACAGACAAAAGCAAAGTAGGCGTCTAGGAGCTGTACGCTCAGGTGGGGATCGCATGATAATCAAGAATCATCCTTAGTAAAAAAAGGGTTAAATGCTTTTTACATTTGTTTTCCTTTACTTTTTTCCTTGAAATCAGAGGCAAAAGACGCTAAATAATGAATTGCCATTGTACCGTTTCCAAGTGAAATAAAACAGATTGTCTCAGAAAGTATTGCAGAGTTAAACGCCTAGTTGAGTGAGGCAATTGAGCAGGGGTGGCAACCGACAGGAAGCCTATAATACTCCCCAAAATCTGGGCCACGGGGCTAGTTAATAATCTTTCGTAATTTAACTAGCACAAATGAAAAAGCAAACACGCAGAAAATTCTCTTCCGCTTTTAAAGCCAAAGTGGCTTTGGAAGCAATTAAGAACCAGAAAACACTGGCTGAACTGTCTCATGAATTCGACGTTCATCCGGTGATGATTTCTCAATGGAAGGCTACGTTCCTGGAAAACATGGGTGCCGCTTTTGAGAAGGCTGGCGAATCTGCAGACAAAGGCGCTGTAGACACCCAGGAGCTGTACGCACAGATCGGGCAGCAGAAGGTGGAGATTGAATTTCTAAAAAAAAGCTTCAAGAGACTTGGGGGGTAGCCGAACGAGCGCGCCTGATCAGCCCCCGGGTGAAGAATATGTCCATTCGACGTCAATGTCAATTGCTAAACGTGAACCGAAGCCGGCTGTACTATAAGCCTGTACCGGAAAAGCCTGAAAACACCAAGATGATGGAAATCATGGACAAGCACCTGACGGCCCATCCGACCGAAGGTGTGCAATCACTGGTGTTGTTTTTTCTGGCCAGGAACTATCCGGTAGGTCCCAAGCGTATCCGGCGGTTGTTGAAGCTTATGGGTCGGCAAACCATCTATCGTCGCAAGAATTTGACCAAACAAGGCATGAAAGTATTTATCAAACCCTATTTGTTGAAAGGACTGGACATCACCCATGCCAACCAGGTCTGGTGCACCGATATTACCTATATACCCATGCGTAACGGCTTTATGTACCTGACAGCCATCATAGATGTGTACAGCCGCAAGATCGTTGGTTGGGGCATCAGCAATACCCTTGCCGCCAGTTGGTGCAAGCAGGTGTTAGAAGACGCCATCGGCACACATGGTAGGCCAGAGATCATCAATACCGACCAGGGCTGCCAGTATACTTGTGCTTTGTGGACGCAATATTTGGACAGCCAGGGCATAAAAATATCCATGGATGGTAAGGGAAAGGCACTGGACAATGTTTGGATAGAACGGTTCTGGCGATCTCTGAAGTACGACTATGTGTACTTGAATCCCGCCGAAGATGGTTTTGAACTTTTTGAAGGCGTTCAAAACCACATCGGCTACTATCACGACAAAATCCACCATACCACCGGTGAAACACCCAATAACAGATATGAAAAATCCATCCGAAATGCCGCCTGATGATTTAACTTAACCGACCAGCCTCTTGGTCTCAAATAAGGGGAGTATTATAGCCGTTTTGAAAAAACGGAATCAACAAAGATTTTATATATTCAAAATGTAATAAGGCAAAAGACAACCAGTCTTGTCTGATAATCGCCAACACTTCTTATGAGACAGTTAAGTCGAAACAACATATTTTAAGCTCGTCCTCAAAAACAATCATTGACACGACTAATATATTAGGGCGGACGTCAAGGAGCTTTGGAATTTGATGTTATAAATCATTGCTAGAGCATTAGCTTCGAATTGAAAATCAGCGTTATATTATCCCCCTTTTTTTTGTAAGTAAACTTTAATTTCGTTGGCTTTCTAGGAATATAATTGTGATAGTTGTTACATCTTATCCAATCGCTCAATTGTTTGCTATTAACATCGTAACATTTTTTGTTAGGTAGGCCACAAGCGATATTTACGTTAATTTCAATTCCTTCAGGTAGCTTCAGTGTGATGGTTAGCGGCTTATGAAAATAATCTCGTGAGTCGTCAATTCCGATTCCAAGCCTATAGATTCCCGCGCTCTTATTTTTAGCTGGCTGAACTGTTAAAATTATGTCCATCGAATTGATTTCTGCTATATAGAATATTATTTAGTAAATAACGCAAAAGGTTGGAGTTGCGAAGACCAGTGACGAAATTCAATTGGCGCTTTTGTAAAATCAATTAGCCCTGCTTTGCACAGCTTAAATTATTACGCACAGTTTCTACAACAAGGAAATCTACAAATACTACAACAGATTTGAAATGCGCTGCGAGTTCATGTGAAAAGTTGATACACAAAATTGAAACATCTCCAGAGAGTATTTCACAAAGTGTGTCAGTTTGAAGTTAATTAACTTTAAACAGATACAATTATGGAGAAACAAACATTTGATTTTGCTGCGTTCAAAAAGGATGCAGCCGCTCGGTTAAAGAAAGGCGAG
>JAIUNW010000012.1 GCA_020161535.1 Bacteroidota bacterium
AAAAACATGAACTAATTAGCCCCCAATCAGGTGGTCAATTTAGCCCGGCCAAGCATGGTCAATTTGCTTCGGCCAGGGGTGGTCAACTTAAACCGGCCAACGGTGGTCAATTTGACCGGCGTTTGCAGCAAAACAGCAGAACTTTCCAAAAAAGTTCTGCTGTTTGTTATTGATAAGCGTAAGAAATTCCTTTCTTTAGAGATATCAAACCGCAATTTACTTCAACGCTTATCATAAATTACCCAGCAAAATCCAAACCACAGGATTAGCTAATAATCTATCAGTAGATCGTTCTCGCACAAACAGCTATATACTTCTACCCCATTTGCAGGTGGATGGTTTTCCCAAACCTGAAAAAGCTGTACTTATCGCAGGAAGAGCAATTGTTGAAAAAATATTTTTTTGTTAGGATTCCTACCTTTATATTTGTAATGACATTTCACTTCACCACTTAATACAAATAACATGCGTAAATCCATCTTTTACCATGCAGGTTGTCCTGTATGTGTAAGCGCCGAACATGACATTATCAGTCTGATTGGCGAAAGCAATGTAGAAATCGTACACTTCGGCAAGGACAAGTCGAGAATAGCCGAAGCGGAAAAAGCCGGCGTTAAATCTGTACCAGCCTTGCTAACGCCAAACGGGCACGTATTGCACATCAACTTCGGTGCTGCTATGGCCGATCTAAAAGGCTGATCATCGCCCAAACAATCAATTTCGTTTGCCATTCATCAAAACAAGTAAGTCATGAAAAAAAGTCTAACCACATTCGCCCTGGTAGCGCTGCTCGGACTATCAGCTGCCGCCCAGAATGTCAATCCACCTGCTGGCTACACCTACGGAACCAAACAGGTAGCTACATCGCCATTCACCTTGCAAGAATTAAAATTGCTTGAGCAGTCATTGCTCTTTACCGATGAGGATACAAAGTACCTGAAAATGAGCCACGACATCTTAAAAGACCAGACCGATGCCATTTTAGATGTTTGGTATGGCTTCGTTGCCTCCACACCGCAATTGGTTTATTTCTTCGGCAATAAAACCACCGGCAAACCCGATGGGGACTACCTGACCAAAGTAAGGGCACGATTTGGCAGATGGATTTTACAAACAGCAGAAGCCAACTATGACCAAAACTGGTTGAACTACCAGTATGAAATTGGCTTGCGACACTATCTCACCAAGAAAAATAAAACAGATCATGCCAATTCAGTTCCCATAGTCAATTATCGCTATATCCCCGCTTTAACGATTCCAATAACCAGCACCCTAAAGCCTTTTCTTGCCAAAAAAGGGGCCAGCCCAGACGATGTGGAGAAAATGTACCAGGCCTGGCTAAAATCAGTGCTGATGCAGTCTATCTTGTGGGGGCAGCCTTATATCAAAAAAGGTGAATTTTAATGGTTATTTTGACCAACCAAAGAAAAGGGATATAAACCATTTTCAAATTATTGGTAACACAACTGAAAGTAAATTGGAACCCGATGCGTGTTTCTCCGTTCAACATACAACAGCAGGCAGAAAGTACCGAACGCAAAATCGTGGTGGCGCTTGAAAGGATTGCGACCGCTTTTCGGGTATTGCTATGGCAGGAAAGTAAAGAAACGGCTTTAAGCCCCATCCAAATTCAAATACTCATCTTCCTGTTGTTTCACTCCAGTGAAAAATGTAAGGTAAGCTACCTGGCGCAGGAGTTTAACATGACAAAGGCCACGATCAGCGACAGCGTGAAAATTCTACTTGAAAAAAAACTGATAAAAAAAACAGACGACCTGGCCGATACAAGAAGTTATACCATTGAACTGACCCATGCCGGGAAAAAAACAGCGGAAAAATCGTCCAACTTTGCTTTCGCCATCGAAAAACCTTTGACTTCACTGACCAATGAGCAAAAAGAAACCATGCTATCCGGCCTACTTACACTCATTCATCAGTTGAACAAAGCCGGCATCATTACCATTCAGCGCATGTGTTTTACTTGTGCACACTATCAAAACAGCAAGGCAGGCCATTACTGCACACTCTTGCAGTCCAGGTTGGTAGCCAACGAATTAAGGGTGGATTGTCCCGAACACACGCTGGCCTAGTTTCGGGCGATGTTTTTTTCCGCCGCCAGGGTCAAAGACCGTCAATGACCTCCTTATAGCCCCTGCCAATGGGGATGGTCACACCATTCACTTCCACGGCCTCTGCCGTAAAAGATTCGAGCTTATTCATGGAAATGATAAAGGATCGGTGAATTCGCTTAAAAATATCGCCGGGTAAAAGGGCCTCCATTTCATGCGTACTCATGCGCGATATGAATTCGTTTTTGGTCGTCACCACTTTGATGTATTCCCGTTGGCTCTCTATATAAACTATGTCAGCGAACAGGACTTTTATTTTCTTTTTTTGTACCGTTAGAAACAGGTAATCTTTTACGACGGCCGTTTCCGCAGCGGCAAGTTTATCATTAAAGGCGGCCTTGACTTTGTTGACAGCAATTAAGAATCGTTCGAAAGCAATCGGTTTTAACAGGTAATCTGTTACATCCAGCTCAAATCCTTCTACGGCATATTGGTGATAAGCGGTGGTAACAATAACGGATGGCTTTTTTACCAGGGTCTTTAAAAAAGCCATCCCTTTTAACTTTGGCAGGTGGATATCCAGGAATAGCAACTGTACTTCATTTTCCCGGAGCCATTCGGTAGCTGCTATCGCATCTTTGAACTGGCCAGCCAGTTGCAGAAAAGGTACTTGGGCAATATAGTCGGTCAATACCTTTACCGCCAGTGGTTCATCTTCTATTATGATACAGCGTAGCTTAGACATGGCTGGCCAAATTAATGTGCAATATTGACTTAAATACCGTCTTGTCCCTGCCTACTGCCAAATCATACTCTTTGTACAGCAAGGCCAATTGCTTGCGGAGGTTGGAAAGGCCGATGTTTTCACGAAGTTCCTGGGCCGCTTCCGTTTCTTCGATCGAGTTCTTTACCGTAAAGGTTAATTGTTGTTGCTTAACCTGGAGATCAATATCCACAAATGGCTGGCTTCTGGTTTCTGCAGCGCCGTGCTTAAAGGCATTTTCTACCAGGGGGATCAGTAACAAAGGTGGCAAAGTCTGTCTTTCCTTGTCAATGTCGGCATTCAGGGTAACCAATAAACTGTCGTCGTAACGCAACTTTTCGAGCGCTATATAGTCGGCAATTATTTTCAACTCATCCTCCACCACAATGGCATCACCACCGGTTTCATACAACATAAAACGCAATATGGTAGAAAGCCGCAAAATGGCCTCCGGGGCCAAGTCGCTCTTTTCCCTGGCCAATACGTAAATATTATTTAGGGTGTTGAATAAAAAATGTGGATTCGTTTGCGCTTTTAAATAGTTTAATTCGGATTCCTTCTTTTCAATTCTTAACTGGTTGTTCTTTTCTATGAGCCGACGATTGTTATAGATATTTCGGGCAACCGCGAAAAATATAAAACATGCCAGACTAAACTGTGCATGAACGAGCACGCCTTTGCCCAACGACAAATTCGGCGTATAATCAACATAAATGCCTAGTGTTATCCATAGCTTCCGCCAACCATACAACCCAACTGTATACAAGAGTATGGCCAAAATCAGCAAGCCAATGGCCCGAAAAGTTTGTTTGCATGGCCACTTGAGCGAGCGTAAAATAACTTCAAAGAAAAAATAGTTGAGAATGGTTAGATAGCTCACCAGAAAAAAACTGTTGATTACCCTGTGTGTAAATGTTTCCCGGTAGTTAAAAAATTCACCGAAAGAATAGAGTGCTAAAAAACCCAAGCCGGTGTATAGGTAAAACCTTAGCAACCGATCGTCAACTAATTTTTTCATAGCTATCCTTGACGCCTAAAAATACCCAAATCTTGCACAAATAAAAGGCAGGAACAAGAAAAGAAATTCGCCCGTCCGTTCAGTATACCAAACGAACTACAACAACGGCGCGCTAAATCTGCTTTCTGTTGACGAAAACTGGCATTTCATTGACAGGGCATTCGTTAAGCCCTGTTTTATCTGCATCTTGTACTGCTGTTAGCAGCCAATTTTTCTGTTACCAACCCTATTTTCGATGACGGTCTATGCACTTAAACATTAAAACAGCCAGACTGGCGGGCCTCTTTTACTTACTGCAAATTCCACTCGGCCTATTCGGCATATTGTATGAACCAACGATGTTAGTAGTACCAAACCAGGTAGCAGCCACTGTTTCCAATATCCTGGCAAATGAGTTCCTGTTTCGCCTGAGTATCGTCAGCGCCATTGCCTGCGCCATCATTACTGTTCTTACCGCCCTGCTCATTTCAAATTTGTTGCGACCCTTGCAGCAATACTGGGCAAATGGAATCGTCTTGTTTGCCGCCCTGGCAGCGCCGATCTCCATGATTAATGAACTCAATCATGTCGCCGTTTTACTATTGGCCAAAAGCAGCTCACCGGCGGCCGGCCCCGCCACGTATCAAGTGGAAACACTGATTGCAGGCTTGCTGACAGTGCATCAATACGGACTAAAAATCACCGGCATATTCTTTGGCCTTTGGCTCCTGCCAATGGGTTTACTGATGATAAAATTGAAAGCCATCCCAAAAATCATCGGTATGCTATTGCTGGTTACGTGTGCCGGCTATCTGGTTGACTTTATCGTCTTTTTCATCTATCCAGGCAGTACGCTGGTAGTAAGTGAATACACCTGGCTAGGCGAAGTATTGATGCTGCTGTGGCTTTTTGTAGCCCGTAACAAGCAAACTACGCCATGAATGAAAATCAAATTACGCAATGACAGGAAAAAATAAAACAGCAAGGCTCGCCGGACTGATCTATCTCGGTGTGGTAGTGACGGGTATTTTCAGTTTACTATATGTGCCGGATAAACTCATTGCCTATGACAATGCTGCACTGACTTTTCAAAATATCAGCGCTTCAGCGGATTTATTCAGGCTGGGCATTGCAGGCGGATTGATTTGTTACCTGTTCTTTCTTTTTCTACCCCTGGTACTGTATAAACTGCTCCAACCTGTCGATACAAACATGGCAAAGCTGATGGTTTTGTTGGCTGTTATCAGCGTACCCATGTATTTCATCAATGTGCAAAATGAATTCACCGCCATTTCGCTCGTTACCAATCCCCATTATTTTCCCGGCCAAACTGCCCCACAAATTCAGGCCCAGGTGCTATGCTATATTAACCAATACGACGATGGCATGCGCCTAATTCATGTTTTTTCCGGCCTCTGGTTGTTTCCCTTTGGCTACCTGGTGTTCTACTCAAAAATGCTTCCGAAATTTTTAGGCATCTTATTAATATTGGGCTGTTTCGGGTACCTGGTAAATTTTTTCGGTCGACTGCTATTACCAGATTATGCGCAATTGGGCATTGCCCGCTATATCAGCTTACCGGCAAGTTTAGGCGAAATAGGCACCTGTTTATGGCTCCTGCTTGTCGGCGTAAAAGAAAAACAGTTCATCACCAACTCAACACAACATGACAGCTATTTTAGAAGACCATAAAATAAACACCAAACTGATACTCTCCGCCCTTTGGACCTCCGTGATGTTTCTCTACATCTATGGCGACTATTTTGAATTATACGTTCCGGAAAAAACGGCCGGCTTATTGAGTGGGCGGAACATGTTGAATACGCCCTATAAGCTACTTGCCGCTACTGTTATCCTGGCGCTACCTGCCCTAATGATCTTCCTTAGCCTGGTAATGAAACCAAGATGGAATAAACTGATAAACATGTCCATTGCCTCATTCTTAACGCTGTTCACCTTGCTGGTAGGCGCTTCATCCATTTCGGAATGGCGGATATTTTATGTGATGCTATCCTTGCTGGAAAGCATCCTGACGTCAATCATCGTGTGGAAGGCCTGGCACTGGCCGAAAGCAGAACAACAGCTATCGCCCAATAAATAGCCCATTTTACGCATAAAAATCACCCAAACATGAAAATTCGCACTACCTCCCTGCTAACCGTCCTGTCCTTTGCAATTTTGGCTGCTTGTCATAAACCAAATGAGGAGCCCAGCAGCACGTATCCAAAACAGGTCACTATTGTTTACCGGGTGAGCAGCAGCACGGCCGACAGCCTGGTATCCATTACCTATGACAACGAAACTGACGGGCAATCAACTGCCGAAAACCCGCACTTGCCCTTTTCGAAATCCATCAGCAAAACGGTCAATAAATATGACATCATCACCCTGGGCTTTTTTGTAAACCCGGCGAAACCCGTTAAGCTCGAAATTATCGTCAACAACCAGGTGGTGAAAGCGCAGAATTACAGTGTTCCCAACGCAGCCATGTCATATAGTTTTCCATAGCTGTTGTATGGGTCAGCATATCTACAATAAAATGGGCTAACTTACCCCTGCATGAACAAACAAAGCATCTTTACCAACCAGTTTCTATTGCGATGGGGGCTGGCCATTATTTTTCTTTCGCACAGCTTACATGGCATTTTCACCGGCAATGATGTAAACGATTTTGGGAACTTATTTTTGAATAAAATTGGGTTCGCCCCTTTTGGGGTCTTCATTGCCTGGGCAGTTGTTATTAGTCAGATCATTACATCCATCTTCTTAGTGGCCAATCGATTCCTGACCATCACCTGTGTCGTCAATATCATCATCCTCGTTTTCGGCATCATCACAGTACATTTTGCCGAAGGCTGGTATGTGGTAGGCGCCGGTAGAAACGGCATGGAGTTTAGTTTTCTCTTAATTATCGCGCTGCTGACCATACTATTTACAGATCAAAAAGCAAAAAAAAGAAGCGACCGTTGCAAAAATTTAGATTAGACCTGCCCGGATGGCCTTACCAATCAGGGTTGCTGTGTTCTTGGCATCAAATTTTTCCAGGAGACTTTTGCGATGGGTATTAACGGTGGGGATGCTGATGAACAATTTTTGGGCTATTTCGGTATTGGTAAGTCCCTCGGCTATCAACTGCAGCACTTCTTTCTCCCGCCTGGTTATCAGCAAGGCGCTTGTTTCTGTTTCGTGCAGCGATTGGCTGACTTCGAAACTGAAATACGTATTGCCCTTAAACACGGCATCAATCGCTTCTTTCAATTCAGTTCTTGTTGCATTTTTCAACACATAACCCGATGCGCCATTGTCGATCATATTGCGGATGATGGCCTGCTGGTTAAAGGTACTAAGGCTCAATACCGACACCTGCGGATAAGCTTGTTTGACGGCCTTACACAAATCGATCCCACTCTGATCAGGCAGGTTCACATCCATCAACAACACATCCGGTTGCTTTTTTTGTAAAAAGGCAAGACAGGAAGCTGCCGTAGTAGCATGCCCCAGCCACTCGATATTCTTCTCAAACTGGAGCAAAGAACGAATACCCTCAATGACGATATAATGGTCGTCTACTATGAATATCTCTACCTTCATCAAAGGCCTATTTCTAATAATACAGAGGTTCCCTTACCGGGCGAAGACTGCACATCTAGTCTTCCTTTTAAAAACTCTACCCTATGCTGAATATTTTTCCAACCAATACCCGTCGCCTCATTCAGCCGGGTTTTGTCAAGCCCCTGGCCATCATCTTCTACCGTTACGGCCAACAACTTTTCGGGCACAGATGCATGCACTTGCACCAGCACATGGCGGGCATTGGCATGTTTAATGACATTGTTCACCAGTTCCTGTACGATTCGATAGATATTGACCGCTGTTGTTTGCGCTATCTCAACATCTTTCATGGCGATGGACAGATATTGAATAGAAATCACCGCACTGCGTTGTATCTCATTGCAAAATTCTTTCAGTGCGGTATCCAATCCATATTTCACCAGCACTTCTGGCATCATATTGTGCGCCACCCGGCGCATCTCCTGAATGGAGCTGTCCAGCATATCAATACTCCTTTCAAATGCCTGTGCATTGTCTGGCGTCATGATCAAATTCTCTTTCATATTGTTTAATGAAAATTTTATACCACTGAGCATGCCACCTAGTCCGTCGTGCAAATCCTTCGCCAGGCGGGTGCGCTCCTGCTCCTCGCCTTTTAGCACCGCTTCTGTGGCCGTTAACTGCTTTTCTGTTTCCAGCTCATCAATTTTTGCCTGCTGCCATTTTTGGCGATGACTGAAATTTCGGTACCCCAGGGCGACAATAATGAGCAATGCCAACGCAATACCCAATAACAAAAAGTTCAGGGTCTTCCGGTTGGCCAGCCTGATTTGCTGCTCATTTATTTGGGCGTCTTTTTTTTCACTCTCGTATTTCTTTTCATAATTCGTAGTGACTTTCTGCAGGTTGTCTTTGTTTATACTGTCCTGCAATTGATCTGTTTTTTTAGTCCATTCCCACGCGGCATTTAAGTCCTGGCTTACATAAGAAATTTCGGTTAACAGCTTGTAGGTTTTCAACCGCTGCTCCCTTAAGTTATATTGTTGGGTAATGACCAGGCTGGAATCAGCCTTGGCCCGGGCCAATCCGTAATTTCTTGTTTGTAAATAATACATGGCCATCCCTTTCAAAGCAATCGCCTTGGTTTCTGCCAAATCAAGCTCCTGGGCAATTCGCCCTGCTTCTTCAAACTTCACCCTGCTATCTTCAAACCTTTTTTGCTGGAAGGCAAGATCGCCGAGGTTGAGCAAGATCGCCGAACCGGCATATTTATCGCCCAATAACTGGCTGATACGGTACGCTTCGTTGAAACAACCAAGGGCCGTATCCAGGTTATTTACCTCCGAATAGTTTGTACCCAGGTTGGTTAAGCAGTATTCCAAATTAACGGAGTCGCCCATCTGGCGCAAATATCCCGATCCTAATTTACCGTAATCAATTCCCTTTTCCGGTTGCCCGATATCCCTGTATATTTTGGTGAGGTTGCTATACACAATGGCCAGGAAACGCTTATTCTCTAATTTTTGCAGTGCCGGCAATGTTTGCAAGTAATAAAAAAGCGTGGAATCATTTTGGTCTAATAAATTATAGGTATTGGCAACATTGATAGTGGTTTTTATGAGAAGCATGGGGTCATTGAATTGCTTTGCTTTTTCCAAAGCATGCAGGTTAACCAACAGCGATGAATCCACTTTTCCTTGTACGTTCAACACCGAGCTGTAGTAGGCTGCGTATTTGATTTCGCCATAGGTGTAACCGATTTGCTTACTTAACTGCAAAGACTGGTTGTAATAGGATGTTGCAACCGCCGGTGCGGTGTTTTCGTACTGTTCACCAATGGTCAACAAAAGCAAGGCTTTATTAGTGTCGGCCTTGGCGGTTGCCAGCACCCGCAATAAGCTGTCTGTTTGCGTTGGCACCTGTGCCACAACACAATTACTCGATAGCACACACAACAGTATAAAGAATAGCCACTTCATCGTTTGCAAAATAAGCATTCACCCGCCCAATTTCGCCTCCTCTTTTTGAATGATTTTTCACCGGTTTGCTTGAAAATCATCTTTTTTAATGATTGTCTGCAGGTAGACACAAAACTATTTTTACGCTATCAAGTTCAAATAATGCGTCTCCTAAAAACGGTCTGTCTGCTTACCTGCACCTTGCTTTACCTAACTGCCGTTGCGCAAAAACAAAGCTTCGACGTGGTTTCCTTCAGCATACCCAAGGGCTGGCAGCAAAAACAGAACGAGGGTTCGGTTCAGTTGCTGGCGACAGAAAAAAAATCTGGCGCCTATATTATGGCGATAATCACCAGGGCCAGCCCTTCGGCCAGCTCCGCTATTGAGAATTTCAATAGCAAATGGAAGGATGCCATCAAAGACCAGTTGCACTTAGAAGACGACCCAACTATGCAACCGTCCAGCAATTCAAATGGATGGGATGTAGAAGCTGGCAATGCGAATTTTATGGACAATGGCGTGAATAGCTCGGTGGCACTGTTATCGGCTACCGGCGGCGGACAAACAGTGAGTGTGGTGATCATGACCAATAGCAAACAATATGAGTCAGACCTGATGGCCTTTCTGAACTCGTTGGAACTGGCAGCGCCCTCAGCAACAAACAACGGTCAATCGCCCGCACCGGCAACCAATCCTGGCATGGGCGCCTCCCCGATCAAAGGACTGTGGACCAGTTATGTGTTGGAAACAACCGGTTATAGCATCAACGGCCGCCCACAATATACCGCCGGCTATCTGCGAAAAGAATATGCTTTCTACGCTGACGGCACCTATCTGTTCCGCAATAAGCAATGGCTTACCAAGGCCAACAATATTGTGTATGTGTATGAGACGGGCACCTATTCGGTAGATGGCAACGAGCTAACCCTCACCCCCACCAGCGGTAAAGGCGGTTTCTGGAAAAAGAAAGCAAGCAGCAAAGAATGGGGCAGCCTGGTAAAATGGACAGATAGCAAATTGGAGAAGACCACCTATCGTTTTGCCATTAGTATTGACCCCAGTTATGGCAATGCCCTGGTGCTGACAGCAGCCAATGCAACAGCAAGGGATGGCGGACAATTCAATGCCCCCGGCGATCCATTCGAGTTTCGCTACAGTTTTCGGGCGCTTGAATCGTCGATCGACAATCCGCCTAGTCTGAAAACAGGTTTTGAAAACAAGTCGCTGTCGGCTGTTGAACCCATACAAACCAATACACCTGTTGCTACTACTACTTTTTCACCGATCACCGGAAAAACCTGGCAGGGCAGCAGTTCTGAAAAAATGGGCGCGGGCAACCTGCAAACAAATACCGGCGGCTTTTTTACCAATCAATATAAATTTTACCCAGACGGCACCTATCGGTTTGTGCAAGTCAATGCCTCCCATTATACCTCAACAAAATCACTGAATTACGAAACCGGCACTTATTCAATTAGCGGTAATCAGCTCAGCATTGTGCCCACCAAGGGAAGCGATGAAGAATGGACAAAAATCGGAAAAACATCCAATGGCAATAGCGATGTAAGCAATCGCGCCATCAATGAAACCTGGAACAAAAAGCAACAGACAGCACCCCGAAAACTGGAGAGAACAACCTATACTTTTCGCATTGAATACCAGGAGGGCAACCATGCCAATGCATTGATCCTGGAAGGTTATAATGGCCATACAGAACGCGAAGGCAATGGTACTATCTCCTACTATTTTGAAACACCAGAACCAAAGTCTGTGCGACTGCCGCCAGGTTTTGAAGACAAACCAACCATTTAACCCCTACTACCTTTTATGAGATACCTGTTAATCATAAGCTTAACGCTACTGTCTGCCGCAGCCGCTGCGCAATCAAAAAACCCAACAACCAAAAAAGAAGTGGACGACAAAATCAAGCAAGCGCATCAGCAGTTGGACAACCTTACACCGGAGCAGAAAAAGATGATGAAACAAATGGGCATGTCCACCGACGTGCCATCCATGTCCATACCCACCACCGATGCAGCTATAAATGCAGCCGTAAATGGCGGTGCTTTTAGTGTACCGGCTAAGAACAATACATTGATCGCTGCTATTCCGCAGATTACACTGACGGCCAGCACGGTTGCGGGCTATGTTAAAACACAAACCGACTATGTTGACAAAGGCATTGCCAGCGAAGCCCGACTCGCCGGGCAAAATATCTACGCCTATTACAAATCGAATAAATACAATTCGGAGACCATCGGCAATGACGCCATCGGGTTATGGGCTGTCGGCCAACCCGATATTGCCGTGTACATCATGGCTAAAGTTTGTGCTGATAATACGACCGACGCAGATCTACTCAGCAATTTTGCCGCTATGTTGAGTATGGGTGGAGCGCCGCATCGTGCCATTCCCCTATTGCAATACCTGAACAAACAATATCCTGATAATACCAGCATTCTCAACAACCTCGGCCAGGCCTGGTTTTACCTGGGCGAAACAGAAAAAGCCAATACACAGCTAAATAAAGTAGTGAAGGCGTTTGCATACCATCCGCAGGCAAATTATACCCAATGCCTTATTGAACAAAGCAAGGGCAATACACCAAAAGCCATTGAAAAAATGAAAAATTCATTGGCCTATAGTTATTCTTCAGATAAAATAAATATGCTGCGAAAGCTGGGTTATAAAGTAAAAGGCAGCGATATGCGTAAACCTTTCCAGCCCGATCCGAATCCACTGGGCTTGCAAAATTTTAAGCGCCCCGATGTGCCGGTTTCCTACACAACAGAATTGTCGCTGAAAGCCGATTGGGATGCATTTCAACAACAGGCAAATGAAAAAGCCATGCAGTTGGCAAAAGACATGGTACCCTATCAGCAGGCTGCAAATCAACAGGCACAGAAGCTATATGAACAATACCAGAAAAATGGCATTAGTGGTATGAAGACAAGCGCTGCAACACCTGATAATATTTACCGCTATGTTGCAGAAAAAAACCTGGAAGAAATGAACAAGGATGGTGGCGCTGGTTTTCGCCTTAAAAAAGCAATAAAAAATATTGATGCTATCAGAAATGATTTTCAGGCCAACGATGAAAAGCAAAGAAAAATTATTGAAAAACAAAAAAGCCTCATCGCCAACCAGGAAACCGAGTTGGGTAAAAAGGGGGAGAACCTGGGCTTTGATAATTGTGAAGTGCAAAAAGCCTATAGTGAATGGGTTTATACAAACTACAATAAGCCATTGGAAGAAGCCTACCAGGATTACTTGCACCAGTTGTATATAAAAATCACCGAAGAACTGTACTGGAAACAATTTACACAAGACGAAGCCAGTTTTGAAGCCACCAAAATTGCTTCAAAAAAAGAGTGGCTCGCTGCATTGAGCAACACAAGGTATATTGCAACCAACAGTTACGGCAATTGCATGCCGCAGGAACATAAAGCGTCCCGTTATAAAATGGCCGATTTTGATGAAACGCATTGTTCTTTTAAAACTGAACTAAAATTTGGCTTTGGCAAACAAACTTTTGAATGCGGAAAATCACGTATGGAATTTGAAGCAGGTCCTGTGTCTGCCGATTTGAATTTTTACATGGACAACAACGGCAACACCAGATTCGTAAAAGGTACGGTAGAAGCCACGTTGAAAAGTGTAAGCGTAGGCGCAGGTCCGTTGGAAGCATCGGCCAAAGCAGGTATGGGCGTGGAGTTTACGGGCAAAGGCGTGGAAGATGTGTATGTAAAAGGCGAGGTTTCAGCCGCTACTGTTACTGCTACGGGTAAAATGAGCCTTATATCAGGAAATATGACAGGCGCCATCAGCGGATTTGGTAAATAAGCAATCGAGATACAAATGAAAAAATACAGCATAGTCAGCATCGTTCTGGCACTACTCTTCAGCTTGCAAGCGCATGCACAGGAATGTAAAACCACGGCCGATTTAGATGCCGCACCCGGTAAATACCTTACAGCAGCACAATACCCCTGGCCTGCCGTAAGAACCGAGTATTTCAGTAAAATGAACACGGCTGCCGACAAGGCCCTGGCAAAACAAACGCTGGCACAAATAGAAAAGATAGAACAAGAAAGTCACGCGGGTTTCAGTCTCACGGGAGGCAACTGGGAAAATATATATGCGTCAGAAGGATACCAATACCTGGCCAATGCCAAATTGGGCCAATACAATTTCCAGGCGGCCTTGTTTGAATATTTCTGTGCCAATGGTAAATCACGAAGAAACGATGAATACAACACTGTGTTGCGTATTTATGTAAACAAGTTGCCGCTCAACACGTTGAACCGGTTTTTTTCTTCTCCTTTTGGTAGCAGTTTCAATTATTATGATTTTGGGATGCAATTCGCCGATTGGAAAAACCACCAGTCGGCCGATGTCAATGCAAAACTCATCGACCTATTTACCTACCTAACCTGCAACAACACTTCACTGCTGGAAAGCATCAATACCGGCAACGGCTATTTTCAGGATGTGCCGGAAAAAGACATAAAACCCAATAACAACAGCAATCAAATTTACAGGTATTGGTTTATTACAAAAGGAACTACTCCCCTGCTGGTACCCGTTACCCGGAAGGAGTATTTACAAAGCCTGTTGGAATACTATGAAAGGGAAAAACTTCATTTCGCCAAACTGGTGGCCAAGCTGAAAGAAGACCACGACAATAGCCTGAAAAACTACAACAACTGGGAAGCAGCCGTAGCCGATAAAATAGCGATTGTAAAAAAGACCCGCGACGAACACGATGAAGAGTGGCTAGCCGCGCAAGCCATTATCAATCCAATGGCAGATAGTGACAAAAGTTATAAAGCACAATTGCCGGAACAAACCAACATCAATCGTTTTTGGCAATTTTATGACAAGGAAAACAAAAGCCAACCCCTCTACAAATACAACCCGGCTTATTTTACCGCACCAAAGACGGGTGCCGCCAAACCACAATTTATGACGGTTGCTTTTCGGCATTCTACCATGCCGCGGCAACTTCGAGTCTTCGATAACTTCAACAAAAATTTCAACTTTGGTGCCTTGCGGAAAATGCTGGATTAATCATACACGCAGCGGCTGGTTTCATCAAATGCAGGAACCACTATCTTTGCAGTAGCATTTACTGTAAAGCATCAGCCATGAAAAAGATTGGATTTCTTTCGTTTGGCCATTGGTCCAAACATCCTGCGTATAAAACGCGAACGGCCAGTGATACCCTGTTGCAGTCGATCGACCTGGCTGTGGGCGCCGAAGAAATCGGTCTCGATGGCGCTTATTTCCGGGTGCATCATTTCGCTGCGCAACTGGCTTCACCCTTTCCATTGCTGGCTGCCATTGGGGCCAAAACCAGCAAGATCGAAATCGGCACCGGTGTGATCGATATGCGATATGAAAATCCGCTGTATATGGTAGAAGATGCCGGGGCGGCCGATATCATTTCGCGGGGAAGATTGCAATTGGGCATCAGCCGCGGATCACCTGAGCAAGTCATCGATGGCTGGCGTTATTTCGGTTACGAACCTGCTGCCGGTGAAACCGATGCAGACATGGGCCGAAAAAAAGCATTGGCTTTTCTCGATCAACTCAAAGGTGTTGGCTTTGCGCAGCCGAACCCGTATCCGATGTTTCCGAATCCCCCGGGACTCTTGCGACTCGAGCCCCATGCCGAAGGCTTGCGCGATCGCATCTGGTGGGGCGCGGCTTCCAATGCCACCGCCATCTGGGCCGCTGAAAATGGTATGCACTTACAGAGTTCAACGTTGAAATACGATGAAAGCGGCAAGCCTTTTCATGTGCAACAGGCAGAGCAGATCAGGTTGTATAAAGAAGCCTGGAAAAAAGCCGGACATACCCGCGAACCCCGCGTATCGGTAAGTCGCTCCATTTTCGCTTTGGTGAATGAACAGGATCGGTATTTATTTGGGCAGGAGGCCGATCGCACCGACAAGATCGGACTGATTGAGCAAGACAAGCGTGCCATCTTCGGCCGAAGTTATGCCGCAGAACCTGACCAACTTATTAAAGACCTGGAACAAGACGAAGCCATCCGCGAAGCAGATACCTTGCTGTTAACCATTCCCAATACATTGGGTGTGGATTACAACCTGCACGTGCTGTCTTCGATTTTAAAATACGTGGCGCCCGGGATGGGTTGGCGATAGTTACTCATTAAAAGGAAAAAGCAGGCCATTACGACCTGCTTTATTTTTCAGAACCTTAACCCGATTATTTTTTAAGCTCAAATCGGTCGAGCATCATCACTTTGTTCCATGCGGCTACAAAGTCTTTTACAAATTTCGCCTGTGCGTCGGCTGAGCCATATACTTCAGCGACGGCCCGCAATTCAGCATTTGAGCCAAATACAAGATCAGCGCGCGTAGCGGTCCATTTGGGTTGACCACTGGTGCGGTCGGCACCTTCATACAACTCTTTGGTATGATCGGTTGCTTTCCAGGCTGTGCGCATATCGAGCAGGTTGGCGAAAAAGTCGTTGCTCAAGGTACCCGGGCGATTGGTAAACACGCCATGTTTTGATCCGTCGAAATTGGTATCCAGTACACGCATACCACCCAACAACACCGTCATTTCAGGCACAGTGAGGGTCAGCAATTGCGCTTTGTCGATCAACAATGCTTCGGTTGGCACCGACGACATGCGCTTGCGATAATTACGGAAGCCATCCGCCGCAGGCTCCATGTATTCAAACGATTCAATATCGGTTTCATCGGCAGATGCATCCATGCGACCCGGTGTAAATGGTACTTTCACTTCAACACCACCGTCTTTGGCTGCTTTTTCAATAGCGGCCACACCACCCAATACAATCAAGTCGGCTAAAGAGATTTTCTTACCATCAGCCAATGTATTGTTGGTCTCTTCCTGAATGCGACCCAGGGTATTCAACACTTTTTCCAGTTGCACGGGTTTGTTTACTTCCCAGAATTTCTGCGGCGACAAACGAACGCGGGCACCATTGGCACCACCTCTTTTGTCAGAGCCCCTGAAAGTGGAGGCGGAAGCCCAGGCAGCAGACACCAATTCAGACACTGTCAAACCGGAAGCCAGGATATTTGCTTTGATGGCCTTGGTATCGTTTTCATCAACCAGCGGGTGATTGACAGCCGGGATGGGATCCTGCCAGATCATGATTTCTGCCGGCACTTCAGGACCCAGATAACGTGCCCTTGGACCCATATCGCGGTGGGTCAACTTGAACCAAGCGCGGGCAAAGGCATCGGCAAACTGATCAGGGTTTTCAAGAAAGCGACGCGAAATTTTTTCGTACGCAGGGTCAAAGCGCAACGACAAATCCGTTGTCAACATCGTTGGCTTGTGAAATTTACCCGCTACAAATGCATCGGGAATAATTTCATCATTTGTTTTAGCTACCCATTGGTGCGCACCAGCCGGGCTCTTGGTCAATTCCCATTCGTATTTGAACAGGTTCTCAAAAAAGTTATTGCTCCACTTTGTGGGTGTGGTTGTCCAGGTTACTTCAAGTCCGCTGGTGATGCTGTCTTGTCCTTTACCGGTTCCAAATTTATTTGCCCAGCCAAGGCCCTGCGCTTCCAAACCTGCTGCTTCTGGTTCGGCGCCCACATTATCGGCGGTTGATGCGCCATGGGTTTTACCGAAGGTATGTCCGCCGGCAATCAAGGCCACCGTCTCTTCATCGTTCATCGCCATGCGTGCGAAAGTCTCACGGATATCCTTAGCCGCTTTTACGGGATCTGGATTGCCACCGGGGCCTTCGGGGTTTACATAGATCAATCCCATTTCGATGGCACCGAGCGGATTGTCGATATTGCCAGATGCATCGCGCCGATCACCCAGCCATTTGTCTTGCGTACCCCAATCCACATCAATCTCCGGCTCCCATACGTCGGCACGACCGCCGGCAAAACCAAATGTTTTAAAACCCATCGATTCCAACGCCACATTGCCAGACAATACCAGCAAGTCGGCCCAGGAAAGTTTGCGACCATATTTCTGTTTGATGGGCCACAACAAGCGACGTGCTTTGTCGAGACTAACGTTATCAGGCCAGCTATTCAGGGGTGCAAAACGTTGTTGTCCCGCGCCGGCGCCACCGCGACCATCACCCACCCGATATGTACCTGCGCTGTGCCAGGCCATGCGTACAAACAAGCCGCCATAGTGACCAAAATCGGCCGGCCACCAATCTTGCGAATCGGTCATGAGCGCGTGCAAGTCTTTTTTGACAGCGGCCAGGTCAAGCGTTTTAAATTCTGCTGCATAATCAAATCCTTCCTCCATCGGGTCAGACAAAGACGACTGCTGACGCAGGATGTTTAGGTTAAGCTGGTTGGGCCACCACTGTTGGTTGGACTTGCCACCACCGCCATACACTTCTTTTGGAAGTGAACCATTGTGAAACGGGCATTTGCTAATATCTCCTTCCATATTTTCCATTGTTAATTGATTTATAACTTGTGTATTTTCTGCTCTTCCTTACAAATTTCCGATAATTCGATCAATCAATCTAATTGATTAATATTATCGTAATATAGATGAAATCTATCAGTTAAACCCGCTTGCTATGCTGCCTGAAAAAGAGGAATTATTGTTGCGGCCATTGACCATTGCCGATGCCGATGCGCTTGTATTGCTGGCCAACAACCGAAAGATATTCGACAATGTGCGGGATATGCTGCCACATCCCTATGCCCTGCACGATGCCATCTGGTTTATTGATGCCTGTAACAAAGAGCCAATCCGGGTCAGCCTGGCCATTGAAACAGCGGGACAGTTTTGTGGCATGATTGGCCTCGTTCCGCAATTGGATGTACACCGGCTGGGTGCCGAAATTGGGTACTGGATTGGTGAGCCGTATTGGGGCCGCGGTCTGGCCACGCAGGCCGTGGCGAAGATGGTGAACTATGCCTTCACACAATTGCCGTTCATTCGCTTGTTTGCCGGTGTTTTTGCCTACAATACAGCCTCTATGCGGGTGTTGGAAAAAAACGGCTTCGTAAAGGAAGGCGTGGCCCGAAACGCCGTGATCAAAAACGGCCAGATCATCGACGAACATCGCTATGCCCTGCTAAAACCAGGAAGCTGATCTATTTATTTGCCAGCACGTCATTTTTTACCAGCACCACGTGTTTGATATTTTTTCGGTCATAGGTGTAGTTTATATGTACTTTTCTATCGCGGGTTTGGATCACCGAGGGATAGCTGTACTCGCCGGTTTGCTGGTCTTCCAGCACGGCGATATCCTGCCAGTGCAGTCCATCGGCCGACAGCGCCACGCGTAGTTTTGTTCTTCCCTCCCACCATTCCCGGCCGGGGAGGTCGGGGTTGTAAACGATCAGCGACTGGTCCTGTTTTGTACTGTGCATCAAAGCAATGGCATCGGTACCCGAATTGGGATTCGGCAAACTGGTTTTTTGCCATTGCGTCCAGGAGCGCCCCTGGTCGGCGGACCAGGCCGATGCCACTGCGCCTTGTTTACTGCGACACAACAATTGCAGTTGTCCATTTGCATGATGCACGATGCTGGGCTGGATCACCGCAAACAAAGAACTGCTATCAACCGGTATCAGTGTAAACTTTTCCAGGTGTGGATCGGTCTTTTCTATATGCACCTGCCAGCGACCATTCTCCGCCTCGGTGCTGGATGGAAATAAAATATCGCCATTGGCCAGTTGAAACGGTTTGTTTTTAATCGGTCCCAAAATATTTGCCGGCAAGCGGATTGGTTTCGACCAGGTTTTGCCTTCGTTGTTCGAGCGGATATACATGCCCCACCATTCGCGCGGGTTGGGCCCTACTTTGTAGAAGAGGTAGATGTTTTTGCTGAACCGCTCGCGAAACAGTACCGGGTTCCAGGTGGGATAGCGCAGGCTGTCGTTTATAAAACCATCAGCCAGTTTCACCGGTGCACTGTATTTGCCTTTCGCATAGCGGCAAAACCAGATCGACACATCGTCTTTCCCCTCGGCTGTACCGCCGAACCAGGCAAAAAGCAATTGGCCATTGGGCGCTTCCAGTAAAGTAGATGCATGACAACTGTTGAACGGCGGCTGCGCGCAAACCAGTTCAGCCTTTTCGATGCGCCACGACTGCGCCTGGCAGCAGAAAGTCAGCAAACAATGAAAAACAAGCAAGTTGATCCGCATCCTGAAAAATACTGTATTTTGCTTAGCACCCGACGGGTGGAAAAACCATGACAAATATTCATACTTTTTTGCAACTGCTTTTTTTCAGTGTGATTGCCTTGTTTCCCGTGGTGAACCCGATTGGAACGGCGTTTATGGTGAGTCCGTATTTCAGCGGACTCAGCGATGCAGAGAAACGAACTGCTGTAAAAAAAATAACTTTCAACGCATTTGCCATTTGCACCTTCACGCTTTTCGCCGGGCATTGGGTGCTGGAATTATTTGGTCTGTCCATTCCCATCATCCAATTGGCCGGTGGTATCATGATCTGCAAAATGGGCTGGGAATCTTTGTCAGATGATAAAGAACCTGATCACAGCCAAAAGCCCCCTTTAAACAATTACGAGAGCATCAAGGGAAAACTTTTTTACCCCCTCACCTTTCCGGTTACCACCGGTGCCGGCACCATTTCGGTTTTGTTTACCCTGAGTGCGCACAGTGCAAAGGCCGGTATTCATAACTATTTTATCAATACCGGCGCTGTGCTGCTGGCGGTGGTGATTATGTGTATCTTGATTTACATCTTTTACATCAACACCAAAAGAATCATACAGTTTTTTGGTACCGACGGCGAAAAGATCATCAACCGGATTTTTGCGTTCCTGATCTTTTGCGTGGGCTTACAAATTGCTGTTTCAGGCATCAAAACATTGATGTCTAGTATGTCAGAGTGATTCCGGCGCCCCAACCCATATCACTGTCGTAGTGCGCGCCGGCGGCAAACAGCCGGGTGAGAATATACCGGGCGCCTACCATGTATTCGCGGTCAGAGTTCAGCATCAGGTTCATTCGCAAACGAGCCGTTAGCGGAATGTCTTCGCGCATCAACTGCAAACGAACATTACCGGTATGGTCAATGCTGGCGTCGGCCAATACCAACCAGGGCAGGCGGTATTGCACACCAACGTGAAACACTTTTCGATCGTCTTTGGTCAGGGTTTGCCCAAACAGGTTCTTTTCGCCGGCCGACATTTTACGGTAACGCCAATCGACGCCCACATAAGGAAACAGCCATTGCATTTTACCCAGGTATCGCCCGAAATGGGTTTCCACTTCATACCCGTGGTGCGCGGTGTACCCGAGGCGCCATTCGCCCTGAAAATTCCAGCGGGTATTGCCATACATCAGTTCGCCATCGTTGCCATTGCTGGCGAAATCATTCTGGAACATGAAGTGAAACATGCGATCGTCTTTTTTAAACAATCGGTACGCTTTCGCGGGATCAGGTATCTCCGGGTTGGGCGCCCTGTTCTGGTAACTGAATACGCGCCCCATGCCACTCATCATGTGATAGAGAATATGACAATGGAAAAACCAGTCGCCCGATTCAGACGCATGCAACTCGAGGGTATCGGTTTCCATCGGTAAAATATCGAGTGTATTCTTCATGGGCGAATACGCACCACCGCTGTTCAATACCCGGAAGTCGTGCCCATGCAGGTGCATGGGGTGGCGCATCATCGAATTGTTGTATAAAATGATGCGCAGGTTTTCGCCTTGTTTGATCAGCACTTTGTCGGTTTCAGACACCGTTTTATTGTCGAGCGTCCACACATACCGATTCATATTACCGGTGAGTTCAAAACGCAATTCGCGCCAGGGGCCTTCGGGCAAAGTGGTGGGGGTTGTTGCACGCAACATATCATAGTTTAGGGTAACCATGTTCGCAGTGTTTGTGTCGCTGTGCTCATCGTGCATACCAGGCGTATCGTGCATGCCGTGCATGTCATGCATGCCGTGCATGTCATGCATTTCTTGCTTATTCGGCGCTTGCTTTTTTTCAAGTTCCATACCACATTTGGGGCAGGTGCCGGGCTGCTGGCTGGTCACTTCCGGATGCATGGGGCAAACATATTCGCCCGCTCCCTGCGGGGCGCTTTGCGTGTTGCCCAGTTCAGGATACATCACTTTGTTCATGTCCATTTTTTGCAGGGACATGTCCATACCCATGGGCTTCATATTGCCATTCATCGCCATCATTTGGTTCATCATGTGCATGCCATCAAAATACCGGAGACGGGGTAGTTTGGTGGCGGGCATACGCATGCCATCGCCCAACCACAGCGAAGCCGAACCCACCCGGTCTTCAGAAGTAGCTAGGAATTCATACTGCCTATTTTCCGGCAGGCTGACCAGCACATCGTAGGTTTCCGCCACGCCGATGATCAAACGGTCGACCTGCACGGGTTGCACCTCGTTTCCGTCGTTGGCTACTACCGTCATTTTACCACCGCTGTAACTGAGCCAGAAATAGGAAGAGGCGCCGCCATTTACGACCCGCAGGCGAACGGTATCGCCGGCTTTCAGTGATTTTACCGTTTGTTCTGTGCAACCATTGAGCAAGAATTTTTCATAATAAACATCACTGACATCCATCGCGTTCATGCGTTTCCATTCGTTGGCGAATTTGACGCCGAGTTTGCCCGCGCGAATGGCCTCGGCATAGCTTTGCACTGATTTCTTTTTGATGGCAAACCAGTCGTTCGCCGTATGCAGGCGGCGATTGATCTCCATGGGTTTCACATCACTCCATTCGCTCAGTACTACCGGGATACTGGGCTGGGCGGCTTCCTCGCGTTTATTAAAAACCAGGGCCCCATACAAACCGATTTGTTCCTGGAGGGAGAAATGACTGTGGTACCAGTAGGTGCCGGCCTGTACCACGGGGAATTTATACACAAAGCTCGTGTGGGGCGCGATGGGTAGTTGGGTGAGGTAAGGTACCCCATCCATGGCGGCAGGCAATTGCACCCCATGCCAATGTACCGCCGTGGGTTTGTCTGATAGGTTATGCACCACAATCAGGGCTGTATCGCCGATGCTGAAAACCAGTGTGGGTGCGGGTATGCTGCCATTGACGGCGATGGCCGGTTTGGTTTTTCCGGTGAAGTTGACCAGGCTATCGCTGATATAGAGATCATAGCGAACGGTTTTTATGCCGGGTGTACCGGGGGCAAAATGCGTACCGGCATTGGCGCCGGGCACAGCATGCGAAAGAATGAAACGGTCTTTGTTGGCCAGCGGTAAAGGGTTGGTGGCCGGCGATTGCGTATATACATTACTGTTATACAGCAGGAACAGGGAAATGATCCATGCGTATTTCATCGTTTACAAGTTGAATGAACAATAAATTAAACCGGGGATCGGATCAATTCAACTTGGGCGGCAACCATTTGGCATCGAAGCCGGCAACGGGTGCGCCTGCGATGCCTTCGCCGTACAGAAAAACAAACACTTGCGGTGGCGACGTGGTAGTGCTTGTGGGCGCGATGGCGCTTAAGTGGATGATAGAAGAACAATGGCAGGTATCGTGACAGCAATCCTGGTTACAGGCATGTTTACCAGCTACTTTTTGTGTCGATTCCTGTTTGGCAGGCACCTGATGTGCAGCAGGCGGGTCTTGGTGGCGCGAGCAAGCCATCGATAAGGATGGAAAGGCCAGCATACCCAACAATAACAGCCCTATTATCTTGTAAAAGCCAAACATTCAGGCAAAGATACGCCGATCATTGGTTTTTCGCTTCGGTCAATAGCCAGTTGTTCCGGGTGATTTCGTATACAAAATTGTATTTCGGTTGTTCACCATGATAGGCCAGGTTTTGTTCGCCAATTTTCTGGGCACCCACGCGGGTGATGGCTATTTGAGAACGTAGGTTATCGGCGCCCACATGAAAGATCACCCGGTTTACCCATTGGAAAATATAATCGAGCATTAACTTTTTTACGGCGGGGTTGATGCCCCTGCCCCAGCAACGGGTGGCGTAAAAGGTATAACCAATCAGGATGGAATTGTCAGCTTCCGCATAATCGTAATACCGGGTGCTGCCAATCGTTTGACCCGAAGCTTTTTCGACGATGCGAAAAGCACCGCCGCTGGCCATCGCGCCTTCAAAAAATACGGTAAACACTTCTTTTTTCCACCGGTCTTTATTCGGGTGTTGTGCCCAAACGGCGGGATCAGCGGCCACGGCGTAGAGCGCATCAAAGTCGGCCTCTTGCAATGGATAGAGAATCAGCAGGTCGTTTTCGAGTATCGGTTGCGTATCGGGCCGCATAGCCATTTATTTTTCACAATATTACAATGCAGCGGGTCATTCGAACAGGGTGGCCCGGGAATTCATTGTAAAAATGTACTTTTACGCCCCCGGAGAGATGCCAGAGTGGTTGAACGGGGCGGTCTCGAAAACCGTTATACCTGCAAGGGTATCGGGGGTTCGAATCCCCCTCTCTCCGCTAGTATCAGTATAAAACAATTCAAAAAGCCTGAAAGCATCGTGTTTTCAGGCTTTTTTGTTTCACCAGCAGCTCACAAATTTTTTTCCAAAACTGTTATTTACGACTCTTTTCTACGAATAATTAGGAAAACGACCGCCACCACAAATTATTCAACGCATGAAACCTTTACAAGTAGTAGCCATTTTCACCCTTAGTATCTTTTTGGGCACATCATCGGTTTCGGCCCAGGATTTTTTAAACAGTTATTTCAAGGGGAATAAGGATACTTTATTAGCAGAAGCCACCAAGCTGGTAAATATGCCGGAGCCAACTTTTAAGCCGTTTATTGCTACTAAAACTGTAGAAGCTGCTAACAAGGCTACTTCTTTCAAAGCCCTTACTGCCAGCTTTGTAACAAGAGACAAACACAGCATATTTGCTTACAGACTTCCGAAAAAATCGGCGAATACTATCCTCCTCCTACATGGCGTAAAAAGTGATGGTAGGGATTATTTGCCAACGGCGGCATTGCTACAGCAGGCAACACAAGCAGAAGTGTATGCAATAGATTTAAGGGGCCACGGCAAATCATACGGCAAACCAGGTGATGTGGACTACATTAACCAGTATGCTGATGATATAGCCGATATTGTCAAAGATATTCGGAGTAAGAAACCCCATGGGAAGATCGTAATAGCAGGACATTCGATGGGTGCTGGCATTACGCTGAGATATGCCATGGGTGACTACAAAGAAAAAGTGAATGGTTTCTTACTTTTTGCTCCTTTGCTTGGTCAGAATTCGCCCGCGTTCCCCCAAGCGCAGGCAGAAGCCAAAGACACAACCGAGCCATTTATGAAAATACATATTGCACGGATTATTGGGCTAAAAATGCTGAATGAAATTAATATGCACCAACAAGATAGTTTGCCGGTACTGTTTTTCAATTTACCGAAAGGAACCCCGCTGAGAGAATACAGCTTCAGGGCAAATGCAAGTATGGCGCCAGAAAATTATGTTGATGGTTTGAAAGCGGTCAATATTCCCATGCTTGTGTTGCTTGGTAATCAGGACGAAGCTTTTACTGTTGAAGCGCAGCAAAAGGCGGTTTTGGAAAACAGCAAGGCAGATGTCAAGGTCATTGACGGGTCAACACATGAAGGCATTCTCCAAGATCCAGCTTGTTTTCAGGCAATTTCAACATGGTATTCGAAGCTATAATGCAAACAAAACAACAAGCCCAGCAATTCCAGGAACTCATTGCGCAAAACAAAGGCATCCTCATCAAAGTTGCCAGAACGTATTGCCAAAATGAGGGCGACAGGCAAGACCTTATTCAAGAAATGTTGATACAAATCTGGCAATCCTTTCATAAGTACAATCATGCATACAAAATTTCCACTTGGCTGTACCGCATTTCTATAAATATGGCAATATCCTACTACAGAAAAAATACAAATAGAATAAATAACAACCTTCCATTAACAGAGAATATCAGCCAAATAGCGGAAGAGGGGAAGGCAGAAAAGGAACAGCAACTGAACATGTTAGACCAGTTTATCAGTGAGTTGAAAGAACTTGATAAAGCATTAATACTACTCTATTTAGAAGAGAAAAGCCATCATGAAATTGCCGAAATACTGGGCATTTCAGCAGGCAATGTAGGAACAAAAGTTGGCCGTATAAAAGACAAGTTGAAACAACGTTTTTCACAATATAATATTGATTAAGATGACGGAAAATCAGGTGATAGAACTTTGGCAGGCCACCAATGCCAAATTGGAAAATAGCCTTCCCATCAGCAGAAGAAACATCGAGGAAGTAACTAAAATGAAAGTGCAAACGCTGCTGTCGTCCATGAAGCCGGTAAAAGTATTTGCAGTTATTGCAGGAATTGTATGGGTTGTCTTTGGATCTATATTCGTTGGCAAATTATTCATTGATGGTTTTGGCAAAATCAGCCCCTGGCTTTTATTCTCTTCAGCCCTCCAGGTATTACTTACTGCCATCGCGCTATTGCTTTATATCTACCAAACGGTGCATATTTACCAGGCGGATATTAGCGACTCCATCGTTGAAACACAGAAAAAATTGACTACGCTTCAATCATCATCCCTTTGGATCGCCCGTGTCCTTTTTTTGCAGCTACCCCTATGGACAACCTTTTATTGGAACAAAGAAATGATGCAGAACGGGCGTACGGGATGGTGGGTGTTCCAAATTGCCATTACGCTGTTGTTTGCAGGTATTTCGATTTGGCTTTTTTTCAACATAAATTATAAAAACAAGGACAAGAAATGGTTCAAATTCATTTTGAGCGACAAAGAGTGGAAACCTGTTTTAAAAGCGATAGAATTAAACAAAGAAATTGCAGATTTCAAAGAGAACAACTAAAATGAAAAAGATTCCAAGAAGTAGTTGTCAAAAATGACCAAAGACGTCAACGCCCTGTTGAGACAGCCATCCGCTTTTTAATACTGCCTGCTACTGCCAATAAAAGATCAGGGTCCAGTCTTTGTTTAAAATCGGGATTAATATATTCGAACTGAATGATCCCTTTTTTGTCGAATATAAAAACGGATGGCACAGGAAGCAACAGATCCGGATTTTTGCCGCCGGTTGTTTTCGGCAACATATTCCAATAAGCTTTGGGGGCTTTAAAGGCGATGCCGAGCTGTTTGGACAGCGCCAGGTCTGCATCTGAGAGCAATGTATAGCCCAGTTTTTCTTTGGCAGCCGATTGTGCGAGCCCGCTGGGTTCATCGGTACTCACCGCAATCAATTGATAACCCATTTCTTCCAGGGCAGGTAAAGCCTGCTGCAAACCCGACAACTGGATGGAGCAATAGGGACACCAGCCACCACGATACATTACCAGGATGCTCGGCTTTTCAGCTATGGCTTTGTTCAAGTCAAATGGTTTTCCGGCAGCATCTGCCAGCGTGGCGATAGGTAATTTTTCGCCATAGAGCAAAGGGCTGATGTCTTGGGGCTGTTGCGGTATGGGATAGATACCAGTATGTCCGTTGGCAGCACCACCATCGTCGACGGTGGTTGTTATCACACGCTCTCCCTGGGCTTGCAATGTATTCGAACTGGTAACGGTGAATAAAAAAATCACTACAAAGCAGGCAAGGCGAAACAGGTTTGCTGATGGCATAAACGATTCATTTTCTTGTTAAGCCGTGAAATAAAGGGATTGCCTTCGTTTTACCAAGGCACCACAGAAAAGTTAACGTCTGAAGCGCCAACTGGCTGTCTTTTTTAACAACCACCTACTAGCCGGGCACAGGGCGCGATTGTCGGAGGGTCCAGTAGCCAAGTAGCGCTGAAATCACCAGTGCTATAAGGATGGTAAGTTTGGCCGTACTCTTTTGCTGTAAGTCGGCGAGCGACAGTTCGGTAATAAATATCGACATGGTAAAGCCAATACCAGCTAGAAGACCAATGCCAATCAGGTGAAGCCGATTGACTTGCCGGGGAAGTTCGGCCCATTTTAAGGCAACGACCAGAAAAGCGGTACCGGCAACACCAATGAATTTTCCCAATATCAATCCGAGGCCGATGCCCGCACCCAGCGGCGACACGATGCCCGCCAAAGAATCGATCTTAATTTCGACACCGGCATTACTCAATGCAAACAAAGGCAATACAAAATAGTTAACAAAGGGTGCCACATTGTGCTCCAATCGCTGCAGCGGCGATTCTGCCGCGATGCTTATTTCCCTGATTTCTTCTACGATCTCAATTTGTTCGGTCGATGTTATCAGGTGGCCGGCACGAGTGGTGCAAGTTTTCTCAAAACGATTGCTGAGTTGGGTGAGCCGATGGAGATAGGTTTGATCATCGATATCACTTTGTAATGGCGTAGCCATAGCGATTAAAATACCAACAATGGTGGCATGTACCCCAGAATGCAAGAACCCCAACCAAACACCCAAAACACCCAGCAACAAGTACAACCAGGGCTTCCGAATTTTCAACCGGTTAAAAACGACGATGACCCCGATGAAGAACAATCCGGAAAACAGGGCGCTCCAATCCAACGCTTTCGTAAAGTACAAGGCAATTACCAGTATGCCTCCCAGGTCATCAATGACGGCCATGGCTGTCAGCAATACAATCAACGCAGCAGGGATCCGGTTTTTTAGCGCTTTCAAGATAGCCAGGGCAAAGGCGATATCGGTGGCCATTGGAATGGCCCAGGCTTGTTGCGTGTCCAGGCCTTTGTTGAACAAATAGAAAATCAGCGCCGGCACCAGCATACCGCCGACTGCGCAAAAAATGGGCAACCTGGCTTTTTTAAAGGAAGACAATTCGCCGGCCAGGATTTCTCTTTTCATTTCCAGGCCGATTAGAAAAAAGAAAACCGCCATCAATCCGTCGTTGACCCAATGGTGTAAGGTTTCCTGGGCCTGGAGGTTCAGCAACTGAAATGGAATAACGATTTGCCAGAGCTGGTGATAGGATGCTTTCCAGGGTGAATTGGCCCAGGCCATGGCAATCAGCACGGCCAGTATCATTAAATAGGTTGGCAGGTTCTCATTTTGAAAACCTTTTTTAATAGACCGGACCCATTGGGCGTCTTTTTGCATACACATTGCTTTGTCAATGAATGAATCAACCAATCGATTGGCCAACCTGTTGTACGGAGCAGCGCCATCAAGGTTTTCAGCAAGTGGTACAGGATACTTTTTGTGTCACTTGGCTACAAGGCCCTAGCCATATCGTTTTGCGCCCACTTCTTCTTAATGCCTTCAGGTACTTTGTTCGTTTGTTGGTAGTCAGCTACACCGGTTGAATCGTTGCCTTTTGGACAGAACCTCTTGGTACTTTTTACTCCCTTGTCCGACTCCCCGAAGTTCGCAAAGTTGAAAGTTAACAAGAAGCGATAATGTCAAACAAGTAAATTTGAAAAAATCACAGTTTAAGGAGACACAGATTGTCAAGGCCATTGGTAAACACGAGAAAAGCCGTAAGGCGGAAGATTTGAGCCGGGAGTTGGGCATAAGCTCGAAATCTACAACTTAGCTGTGTCTGATTTTTAGGAGGACCTCAATTAAATAGATTACTCTACTTTTTACCTGCCGAAATATCGGTACGCCTACAAACCTCGCTAAGCTCAATAGCATTCAATAAACATAGATATCCATATATATATCGACCATTTATTGATATTTTTTCAAAATTATATAGCCTATTGTTCACTCGATGGTATTTTATCTTTAAACGTAACTTTACAACTATCACACCTATCTACATCGACTTATTTTTTTAATGATTTATCCCACTGCTTCGTATGCACATCCCCAAGGTCCTCCCACTTGGCGCCATCTTTTAGTGCTTTGTTAAACGCATCAAATTCGGCGCAATTATATTGACTCCACTTTTCTAAAGTTTCCCCTGACATTCTTGCTTTTAAATCAGGATGTACGTCATCTAGTGATTTGATCCCTTTGTTTGCACCTATAAATGTTTTACCGGTTTTTGCGACAACACCTCCAGAGAAAAACACCTGTTTGATGTACTGAGGCGTTCCTAAAAATCCATAAGCAACCACTACAACAAAAAACCGCTCCGGTTTACGGAGCGGCTAATGATTTTGAACGATTCATGAACAATCGGCATTCATGGCATTGGATAATGATTTTTCGAACTGGATTTCACGTTTTTCAATAGGATCTGGCTGTCTACGGTTTTCTACGGATAGGGATGTCGGTTAAAATAGGGTTGGATATCGTCGTTCAACAATACAAAGATGCGCTACAGACAGGCCTTTGAAGAATGTGTTCGCCCATCGACCGGCAAGCTTCGATATTTGGGAGAAAATAGCCGATAAACTGCCGGACAGCAGCCCTCAGGGCAACGGCACATCGATATAGTCATTCAGTTTTCGGTGATCCACAATGGTGCCTTCCCCCTTGGGCGAATCGTAAAAAGCAGGCAGAAACTTCGCGCCATGTATTATCTCCGCATAGGTATAAGAAGAGCGGGCGATCACCGTATTGGCGAAATTTTCGTCGAAAGCCCGCACAAATACCAATACCTCCGCATCATTGGTTTCAAGGTCGGCGGCCGATAACTGGTACAGCGGACTGGTTTCGTCGATCGGATGCACCACGGTCCAGGTTACCGTCAATGTATTGATGCTGCTGATCTGCAAAGGCAGGGAAAAATACCGGTTGATCTTTTTGCCATTTTCTTCGATCATCATACTCAAGGCCACCTGCAAGCTAACATCACTCAACATCGCATTTTTAATCGGGGCCAACCGGAACATCAGTCCCCGACCCTCTTTAAAAGGCGCCACCACCGCAGATTCGCTGAATCGCAAATGCGCCCGCGGTTTTACAAAACGACCATATAACAAACCTGTAATGATGGCCAGCGAAAGTATGCCGATCAGGGCCTCAAAAGAGGCAATGGTATTGGTGATGAAACCCGTGGGACTGATCCGCCCATACCCTACCGTGGTCAGGGTTTGGGAACTGAAAAAATAAGCCTCCTCAAAGGTCTCCAGCGGGGTGCCCACAATCAGGCCCTGCAAATGCGGAATGCAAAACAAATAATAGAAAGCCGCGAAAACAAAATTAATGGTCGTATAAAAGGTCAATATCAATATCACAAATTTCCAGCCCCGCATATTGATCAGGAAACTGTAAATGCTGTAGCGCTCAAAAATATTCCGCCCCCGGGTCACTACATTGTGCGAACCGTCTTTATTGATAAACCGGGCGTATTTCTCCGAAACGGCTGTTCCCAGGCCGGTATTCTCGACGGCCTTCGCGTCGATCTTCTTTTTATGCATTGCCATATGCTGCAAATAACAGCAAGGCTACGAAAAAACGCGGCTTTATTTGGTGGTTTTGCAGGTCTTCAGGCCCAGCAAGGTGTACAACGGGCAAAAAGAAACCAGGCTGGTCAGTATAAACACCCCGGCCACTACTAAGGCAACTATGCCCCAGGTACCTGCAACCATCCCTTTGGCATACAAGCCTATCAACACGGCTGCAACAATCAAACGGATCGCGCGGTCAGTGCCGCCCATATTCTTAGTCATAACATTGATTTATGGGGATGAAGGTAATCGTTGTTAACAGGCTGCCGTGTGATTTTTGTCACCCGATCGCCTATCGGAACAATAACCAGGCGATCAACAAAGTAATGCCAATATTGAACAGTTGCGCCAACAGAAAGGCATACAAGGGCCTCCGGTTGTCGTGGTGAAAGAGATCCGCAAAATTGGTTTCCAATCCGATACTGGTGAAGGCCAACACAAACCAAAGGTTTTGCAGGTTCTTCAATCCGTCTTTTACGGTTGCCAGCTTGTCGGGCGACACAAAAAACGAAAACAGCAAAGAAGCGGCCAAAAAGCCGAGTACAAATTTGGGGAAACGCTCCCAAACCAGGGCCATACCTTTCTTTTCATCAACCATGGTTCGGTCCTGCCCGCCTTTAAGCGACCAATACACCGAAATCGCAAACGCAGCCAACCCCAACAAGACATTCTGTGAAAACTTGACAATGGTACTGATCTTCAAGGCTTCCTCCCCTACCAGGCTACCGCTGGCCACCACCGCACCTGTGGTATCGATGCTGCCACCGAGCCAGGCACCGGTTACCGCCTGCGACAAACCCATCTGTTTTGCCAGCCAGGGCATGGCAATCATCATGGGGATGGCCGTGATCAATACCATCGAGATCACATAAGACAGTTTTTTGGTATCGCCTTTGATAGCGCCGGCCGTAGCAATGGCCGCCGATACCCCGCAAATGCTCACCGCACTGCTGATCATAAATCCCATTTCTTCGTCTATACGAAACTGTTTGCAAACCCAAAACGCAAAATACCAAACCGATAAAACAACGATCAGCGACTGCACCAAACCATAAGCGCCGGCTTTTAATACATCACCGAAAATGATACTGGTGCCCAATAAAACCAATCCGATTTTTACATACAACTCGGTACTCAATGCCTGTTTAAACCAATCAGGCAGTCGAAACAAATTGCCAATCAACAACCCGATGGTTAAACTAAAGATCACGGCTTCCAGGTTCAGCCCTTTGATGGTTTTGTTACCAGCCAGGATAAGTGCAAGCATCGACAAAACAAATACCAGCGGAAACACGATGGCAAAATAACGCAGCGACCGGCCCGTTAACCAGGCGCCCACCATGGCCGTTGCCGCTACCAATAAAAACAAGGCACCGATGGCCGTTATATTTTTCCCGCTAAATACCGTTTCACTTAGTTGCGCCCATCCGCTCCAGCCAAAAGCTGGCACCGGCACCTGCAATCCAAACAAAGCAAGAAAAATCAACATAAAGCCAAGTAATACGGCTGTCCAGTCTTCGTGCAGTTTTATCATAATGTGTCAATCAATGGCCAAAAATATCTTTTAATACGCGTTCAGCCGCATGGTAGCCGCAAAGGCCATGTACGCCGCCACCTGGTGGTGTGGATGCAGAACAGAGATAGAGTCCTTTGCGCGAAGTTCGGTAGGGCGATAGTCGCAGGGCCGGGCGGGTAAACATTTGTGAAATATCGATCACGCCTGCGTTGATATCGCCACCCACATAGTTGGGATTGTATTGCTCTAATAGCGCGGGCGTGTACACCTGCCGGGATAGAATCCGCTCCCTGAAACCAGGCGCAAATCTTTCCACCTGCGCTTCAATGGCGTCGGTCATATCGGTGGTGGCGCCTGCAGGTACATGGCAATAAGCCCATACGACCGACATGCCCTGCGGTGCCCGGCTATTGTCTACCAACGATGGCTGGGCCAATAACACAAAGGGCTTGGGCCCGATCTTACCCTGCCAGATTTCTTTTTCATACCAAGCGATTTCTTCGAGGCTATTGCCCAGGTGCACGGTACCGGCTCGTCGTGCCGCTTCGTTGGCAAAGGGCACCGCCCCCTCGATGGCCCAATCAATTTTAAAAGCACCGGCCCCATAACGATAGCGTTCTAATTGGTTACGGTAAAGCGGCGAGAATTGATGTCCGGCGATTTGCAACAATGGCTTGGGTGCCAAATCGAAAATAACCGCTTTAGCTGCCGGCAGATCGGCCATTGTTTTCACCCGACAATTGGTTTCGATCTTACCGCCCATAGCAAGAAAACAGGCCGACAATGCGTTGGCAATTTGCTGCGAGCCACCACGGGGCAAGGGCCATCCTTTGCGATGCGCGGCGATCATTAATACCAATGCAATGGCCGCAGTGGCTGTATTGCTCAACGGTTGGATGGCATGGGCAGCCATACCGCCAAACAGTGCCCGGGCCTGCGGCGTGCTGAATTTCTCTGCAACATGCATCGCCGAGGGCAGGGCAACCCGTGCAAACGACAATAGCTGCCTGGGATGAGCTGGCCATCGAAAAGGACCCAATACATTTTTTTCGATCAGGGGCCAGTTGTTTACCAGTGGCGATAACAGCGATTGGTAATTTTCTTTATCAACGCCCAGTGCTTCGGCTGTGCGTTCCAGTGAGTGCCAGAGCAGGGCCGCAGTGCCATCGTCGAAGGGATGTGCTGCTGCTATCTCTGGAAACAACCATTCAAGTCCAAACTTTTCGAGCGACAAGGTTTGCCAATATGGCGAACTGATGGCCAGTGGATGTACGGCCGAGCATATATCGTGCACAAACCCAGGCAAGCTGCCTGCTTCGGTGCGCATACCACCTCCTACGGTGGCGCGCGCTTCCACCAACAAGACCGATAAGCCGGCTTGTTGCAATCGAATGGCGGCCGACAAACCATTGGGTCCGGCGCCTACAACAACAGCATCAAATTCAGTTGTAAACATCAACTGCTGTTAGATGACCAAGGGTGAAAAAGTTCATTTCGTATTTTCTGCAAAAAAACTGGTTTAATATAAAGATTAAAAACGGTTTAACAGCCGGTTGTATTTCGACTGCCGGGTATTTCGTACCTTACTTACACACTTCAATTGTAGGGCATGGACAAGTTTACCACTGTCATCGACGGACAGGAATTTGAAATCGCCTGTAAAAAATTTGCAACGGAAAAAGCCGCTGGTTATCGTGGTGTGTTGTATCTCGATGAGCCCATTCCTTTTGTTATCCAGGTATCAGATGATTTTTTTGGCATGTACCCCGACAACCTGCCGGCAGCCATTACCCATGGCATATATGTAGCTGTATACGAATACGACCAAACCCAACCGGCCTGATCAGTACCTGACTGTTGGCGATTGTGGCAACTGGCTGTGATAAATTCCTCTTCGCCCACTCACATAAAAAGCAATCACACAAGCGATGGCATAATACACCATGAAATGCCCGCCGAACAATTCTACCCCCATCACGGTACAGGCCACGGGTGTATTTGTAGCACCAGAAAACACTGCAATAAATCCGAGTGCTGCAAATAGATCGATCGGCATACCGGTGAATACCGCCAAACTATGCCCCAGCGTAGCGCCAATAAAAAACAGCGGCGTTACTTCACCGCCTTTAAAGCCGGTGCCAAGCGTAATGGCCGTAAACAAAAGTTTCAATAACCAACTCCAGGTGTCGGCACCACCGGGCCGAAAGGCACTCACCAGGGTTACTGAATCGGCCTGCGCCGGTTGTACGCCCAGGCCCAGGTAATCGTCGGTGCCCAACAAAACTGTGAGCAAGATCAGGATGAGTGCGCCGATGGCTGGTATCATCCAGGGCCACTTGATCCATCGAAGCGAAAAATTTTTAACTGTATCGGTCGACCAAACAAAAAGCCTGGCCACCAAACCAAATGCCAAACCAGCCACCAATACCCAGGCGATTTCGCGCCAGTGGATGGCCCGCAGCAAATTAGCTGTGTCTACATAGCCAATTTGGTAATGGGTATGTGCTACGCCCCAAAGATCAACCACCAATTTCGCGAGCCAGGCCGATAGCAGGCAGGGCAGAAAACCACGGTGATCAATTTTTCCGGCGATCAAAACTTCCAGCGCGAAGATGGCACCGGTAACCGGTGTGCCAAACACGGCGCCGAAGCCTGCCGCCACACCGCATAACAACAAGAGCCGGCGATCATGGTGATCGAGTGTAAAGAGGCGAACAAAAAAATCGGCGAAGCTGCCACCCATTTGCACCGCAGTTCCTTCCCTGCCGGCCGAGCCACCAAAAAGATGTGTCACCAGGGTCGACAACAATACCAGCGGTGCCATCCTTGCCGGCACGCCGGCGCCGGGTGCATGTATCTCGTCGATGATGAGGTTGTTGCCTTTCTCGGCATTCTTGCCCGCCCACTTATACAGAAAATGAATGGCTATTCCTGCCAACGGCAGCAGGTATAACAGCCATGGGTGACCGAAGCGGTACAATGTTACTGCATCGAGCGACCAAAGAAAGAATGCAACTGCCGAACCCACTACCGCAGCCAGTACCAGTAAGAGCAACATCCATTTTGCGATCAGCTTTAATAAGCGGGCAGCGTCCATTTGTATTGGCAACATAGCAGAACGAAAATACGGATCAGCCGATCATTTGCCTCGTTGTATTTGCTAGCTTGCAACAAAAGCTGTGACATGAACGATGAAATACCGCCCATCCGACTACTGAAGTCCGGCGATCCCGAACGCTGGCAAATGGGTGCGTTGGCTGGTTTCCCCAGCCTGCTACAACCCGTTGTACATGCTTTGTTGCAGGCAAGAGACGAGATCAATACCTTGCTGCAAACAGGTGACGATCGTTTGCTATGGCAGCGCCCAGCCGAACTGGCCGCCCCTGCATTTCACTTGCAGCACATCAAGGGTTTTCTCGACAGGTTGTTTACTTATGCCGAAGGGAAAATGCTATCAACGGCACAGTTGGCTTATTTGTCCGCCGAGGGTGTAATGAACAATAGTACCCGCGCCGAATTATTAAAGGACCTGAATGACCAATTCCTGGCTTGTTTTCGCCGGTTGGCGATAGCACCGGTAAAAGAACTTTACAACGAGCGACTGGTTGGTCGCAAGAAAATTCCTTCAACGATGCTTGGCCTTTATTTTCATGCGGCTGAGCATACCATGCGGCATACCGGCCAATTGTTAACCACCTGGAAGATACTTTGCGCTACGCATTGAGGTTGGCAGCAATGATTTTCTGCAGGGCGATCACTCTTTCTTTCAGGGCCGCCGGTTTTTCGATGCTGGCAATATCGCCGATGGTCAAAAAGAAACGGGCGAAACCTTCCAGGGAGGGCGACATAAAAACCATTCTGGTAAAATCTGCTTCTATCTCTTCTTTCACTAGGCCCATATAATATTTCTGTTCGCCCACATACCGGAGGCTGTTGGCGCGAACGCGTATAACCATCTCCGTTAGTGGGTAGTTGTAGTACATCTTTTCCAAATAGGATTGCAATGAAGGATGCTGTTGCCTAAATTGTTCGGTACCTGGCTTAATAGATAGGATCCGGTCGAGCCGGAAATCACGGTAATCGTTTCGCATACGACACCAGCCCACCAAATGCCAATAGCCATCGAGATAAAAAATCCCCATGGGCTCCACTTTCCGTTCTGTTTTCTCTTCTGTATAACCAGCTTTGTAAACGAGCTGTAATAAGCGTCGACCGGCAATGGACTCAAGGATGAGTTGTTGGCTGTGTTTGTCGATTTGTGCATGGGCCATGCGGGCGGTCTTCAATACTTCAATGTGATCGTCGATGTTTTCGAGCAGGTCTTTCTCTGCGCTGCGCAGCACCGCACGCACTTTGTACATGGCCGCACGGTAATGTTCACTGTTGCCGGCATCGGTGAGTTTGGCCACCAGTTTTTCGGCCGTCAAAAAGGCCATGGCTTCTTCGCGGGTAAACATGACGGGGGGTAGTCGGTAACCTTCCATCAGCGAATAACCCACGCCGGCTTCACCGATCACGGGCACGCCTGATTCTTCCAACGCTTTTACATCGCGGTATACAGTGCGCAGGCTGATATCGAAGCGGTCGGCAATGTCCTGGGCTTTGACCAGGCGCCGGCCCTGTAATTGAATAAGGATGGCGGTAAGTCGATCGATTCGGTTCATGACTGGCTATTGTCGGAGAAATGAAAGTAGCTTATCCTGGATTTCCTTTCGCTGTCGGCCGTCGGCCCTATCGTCCATATCGTTGTGATTCGTGTGGGGAAGTTTAAGGATCCGTATCTTATTTGCTACTGCTTCTGCAGCAGTCGGTAATACGCCCTCATCCGCCGGTTGGTCGCTCGAACGCAAAGAATACACGCCCGGATGCATGGTTCTGGGCAAAGGCATGCGTCGGTTGTCGAGTGTAATAATCTTGCTTACCAGGTTTGGAAATTTTTGTGCAAACAAGGCCGTGATATCACCGCCATTGGAATGGCCGATCAGGGTGGTATGGTTGAAATCAAGATCGGGTTGCCGTTTTTTTAGTTCGTTGAGCACAAACAAAATATTGTCGGCGCCTTGTTCCCAAAATGGACGGCGAACAACCTGCGGAATACCACTAGCAGGTATAATACTATCAGTGGGCAAATCATGTTGAATACTGACTACATAGTAGCCTCTGCGCGCCAGAAATTCGGTCAGGTAGGTATAATGGAGATAAGTATCCGGCTGGTTTTGTCCATAACCATGACTAAAAATAACCACCTGCAATGTTGTGTGGCTGGTAGGCTGGTATATGGCCACCGGTATTTCTCTGTTTCTGGCAAGGTCGAAATAACGACAAGTGTCAAAACGAATGCTTGTGCCAGCCTGTTGCTGGGCCCAACCATTTGTACTGATCAGCAGCAGCGCGAGGCAGCAGAAAAATGAAAAGCGTTGACTAATGACCATATACCAATTCATAAAGTTGTGTGGCCATGGCAGTGGTGACCGGACCGGGCTGACCGTTCCCAATGGGTTTTCCATCGATGGCTACCACCGGCCTGATCATCTTGGTGGTACTGGTGATAAATGCTTCAGCTGCGTCAAAAACACTTGATAAGGGAAAGTCTTTCTCTATCGGCGTATAACCAGTTACTACGCCTTCCAACAATTTCTTCCGCGTAACACCAGCCAGGATATTTGATTTCGGCGTTTGTACTTCCCCGTTAGTGGTGACGATAAAGAAATTTGCCCGCGGACATTCAGTCACCTGCTCGTCCTGGAAATACAATACATCGTCGGCACCGGCATTTTTTATGGTTGGCTGCAACCAAATGGCCCGTAGGTAGTCGATGGTTTTCACAGCCGGCATTTGGCGCTGGTGCCGATCGGTAATCAGTGTCATACCGCTGCTCATGGTTCGCTCCAATTGCAATGGCATAGAATGGATGATTAAGGTCGGCCTGGCCAATGAATACCCGTCGGGCGAAGCACCGCCCGTCAGGGTCAGTTTGATGCCCGCATCGCCCAATTCATTTCGCCCTATCATTTCATCGACAACGGTTTTCAAAGCCGGTCTGTCGATACCCGGCGCCAGGTGAATGGCCGCTGCCGACCGGTAAAATCGATCGAGGTGATCGTCGAGGAACAAGGGCTTGCCGGCAATCAGCTTGAAAAAATCAAATATGCCATAGCCACGCTGGATCGACAAATCTGACACCGGCAATGCCGCTGTTGCTGCCGGCAGCCAATCACCGTTTATCCAAACATCATTTGTAGCCATATTATCGTCGGGGTTGTAAAAGTTTAGCCACAAGACCTGTCCACCCTGTTTGGTGCGAAGCGCCTACACCGCGGCCATTGTCGCCGTGAAAATACTCGTAGAAGAGGATATAGTCCCGGAAATGCGGCACCGTATTGAGCAAGTTATACTGGCCGTATACCGGTCGTTTCTCTTCTGCATCCAGCCTGAAAATGGCGAGTAACCGATTCGAGATTTCCGTTGCCACTTCATCGAGCGTATGCATATTGCCGCTGCCCGTGGGAAATTCAACTTTCAGCGAATCGCCATAATAATAGTGATAACGCTGCAAGGATTCGATCAGCAAATAATTCAGCGGAAACCAAATAGGTCCGCGCCAGTTGGAATTACCGCCAAACATACTGGAGTCTGATTCTGCCGGCAGGTATTTCACCCCAAAGCGGTTGCCTTCCACCTCAATGGTGAACGGCAGGTCTTCATGGTATTTGCTTAGGGCGCGAATACCGTAGTCGCTCAGAAATTCTGTTTCATCGAGCACGCGCTGAAGTACCGCCACCAGTCGCTCGCCACGAATCATCGACAACAGGTGTTTGTCTCTGTTGAAGAAATCGCCCCAATTGGCAATGCTGGCAGAAAACACCGATTTGTTTTTTAAGAACCATTCCAATCGCTGCACAAATTCAGGTATCTCTTCATACAGGCTATGGTCAATCACCTCCACGGCAAACAAGGGTATAAGCCCCACCATCGATCGCACGCGCAAACGCATTTCGCTGCCATCGGGCTTTTTCAATACATCGTAAAAAAACTTATCCTGCTCGTCCCACAAGCCAATATCATCTTCCCCAATCATATTCATCGCCCGCGTGATGTACACGAAATGCTCAAAAAACTTGGTTGCCATGCCGGCATACACATGGTTGTGGGTGGCGAGTTCGAGCGACATACGCAGCAAATTCAAACAATACATCGCCATCCAACTGGTACCATCGCTTTGCTCCAATCGGCCACCACCCGGCAGCGGCGCGCTGCGATCAAACACACCGATATTATCCAAACCAAGAAATCCGCCCTGAAAAATATTATTGCCGTCATCGTCTTTCCGGTTCACCCACCAGGTAAAATTCAGCAGCAATTTATGGTACACACTTTCCAAAAAATAGAGATCACCCTTGCCGGCATTGCGTTGTTTATCGATCTCGTATACGCGCCAGGTAGCCCAGGCATGTACCGGTGGATTCACATCGCCAAACAACCATTCATAGGCGGGTAACTGGCCATTGGGATGCATATACCACTCTTTGGTGAGCAGGGATAGCTGGTTCTTGGCAAAACCGGCATCGAGATAAGCCAGGGGGATGCAATGAAAGGCAAGGTCCCACGCGGCATACCAGGGATATTCCCATTTATCTGGCATGGAAATGATATCGGCATTGTTCAAGTGTGCCCAATCGTGGTTTCTACCCCCGCGCCGGTTGGCGGGTGCTTTGAAATTCGGATCGCCCGACAACCATTGCTCCACATTGAAATAATAAAATTGCTTGCTCCACAACATGCCTGCATAGGCCTGGCGCTGCAATTGCCGGTCGTCGGGATGCTGAACACCTTGCTGCAGGTCATCATAAAACGTTTCGTTCTCTACCTGGCGCTGGTAAAAAATATGATCGAAATCGTGAAAAGGATAATCGTGTGCCTCCTTCGAGAGCCGCATTTTAAGGGTGATGGTTTCGCCCGGCTCCACATTGATATTGTAATGCGCCGCTGCCTTGGTGCCGGTTTGCTTTTTATTCACCACGCCTCGCCGACGGTTGACGACATAATCGTTAATGCCATCCTTCGCAAAAGCAAATGGCAGTTTTTTACCAGCGAAGCGCCGCATATTGGTATCGTTCTCACAAAAAAGCAAATCGCTTTGCCCTTCGGTGTAGAAAAAATAATCACCCATTTTTTGGTGATGAAGCCGGATGCTGTTTTTGCCCGCGGCGGTCATCAATGGCCGATAGTCATCGTTGCCCCAAGACCAGGTATTCCTGAACCAGAGCGTGGGCAATACACTGATGGGGGCTTTGTCTGTTCCGCGGTTAACGACCGACACTTTGATGAGTATATCGTTCGGATTGCCCTTGGCATATTCAATGAACACGTCAAAATATTGCCCCTCATCAAAGAGGCCGGTATCGGCGATTTCATATTCGAGGTCGAGCCGGCTGCGCCGATCGTTTTCTTCGTAGATTTTTTCGTAAGGGAAGGCTGCCTGGGGGTACTTGTACAGCATTTTCATGTACGAGTGAGACGGCGAACTGTCGAGGTAATAATAGAGTTCTTTGACGTCTTCGCCATGGTTGCCCCGCGGACCGGTGAGCCCGAAAAAACGTTCTTTTAAAAAAGGATCTTTTTTGTTCCAGAAGGCCAGCGAGAAACAGAGCAATTGGTTTTCATCGCAAATACCGGCAATGCCGTCTTCACCCCAACGGTAGGCATAACTGCGGGCCATGTCGTAAGTGACTGCTTCCCAGGTATTCGTATCTTCACTATAGTCTTCTCTGACGGTTCCCCACTGCCTGTCGGAAACATACGGTCCCCATTTTTTCCACACCGGATCGATGAGTCTTTGCTGTTCCAGATTCATGGGTCCAAAGATAGGGACAGTGATTTTTGTATTAAAAAATTCGTTATCTTAAGGCGGAACCAAAGCTTGCATATGAAAACAGTTGTTGAAATTCTCTCCAGAAAGCACCGTGACGTCATCGGTGTTACGCCGTCCACCACCGTTTTGGATGCGCTAAAACTCATGTCAGACAATAATATTGGCTCTTTGTTGGTGATTGAGTCGGGTGAATACCGCGGACTCATGACTGAGCGTGATTATGCGCGTAAAGTTATCCTGGCGGGAAAAGCTTCGGTCGATACCAAGGTAGGTGATATTATGTCGACCGACCTGCCGAAGATTGCGCCTGAAACATCGGTTGAAGTGTGTATGCAGCTCATGTCGTCGCGCAATATCCGCTACCTGCCAGTTTTTGAAGAAGGAAAATTGCATGGCATTGTGTCGGTAAACGACGTCATCAAAGCGGTGATTGATCACCAGGCCGAAACCATTTCACACCTTCATTCTTATATTCATTCCTGATCAGGATTCGGGTTCGGCTGATTTTTCTTTAACAACCACCAGGTCTTTCAAGTCGACCTGCATGGGCAGGAGGCCTATTTTCACCACGGCTCGCTTGCCCCTGATTTCTATGACTTCGCCTACCTGGTGGTTGCGTTTCATTTTTACCTTGGTGCCAACCACAATATCGCCACCCACTTCATCAAATTTCGATTCGATCTTTTTCTGCAGTTTGTTGACCACTTTACCTTCGTCTTTCTTGAAGAGTAAGGCATTGATTTCCTTGATCACTTTTTCCTTATCGGGGTTCTTGCGCCATTCGATCAGCAATTGTTTCATTTTGCGATCCATGTCTTTGAGGTAACTGATCCGGTCTTCAGTAACCTTGTTTTGCTGGCGCAGGATCTCCACCTGCTGGCGGTGGCGTTCTTTGTCCATCACCCCTTCCATCTCTTTCTTCAGCCGCTCATTTTCTTTCAGCAGGCGATTGAGTTCTTTTTCTTTTTTCTCCAGTTCGCGCAAATCCTGTTCGGTGCGGTTCAATAATTTATCGAGACTGAAATGATTTTCATCTACCATCTTGCGGGCGCGGTCAATGAGGCGTTTGTCGAGACCGATTCTTTCTGCAATAGAAAAAGTATAGGAGCTGCCGGGTTTGCCGATGATGAGCTTATACAGGGGCGATAAAGTTTTTTCGTCGAAAGCCATGGCAGCATTGATGATGCCCGGTGTTTTGTTGGCCATCACCTTTAGGTTCAGGTAATGCGTGGTCACAATGCCCATGGCATGCTTGTGCGCCAGTTCTTCCATGATCACTTCGGCAAAAGCGCCACCCAGGTTGGGATCCGAGCCACTACCCAATTCGTCAATGAAGAACAAGGTTTTGCCATTGGCGGTTTCCATGAAATGTTTCATGTGTTTGAGGTGCGAGCTATAGGTACTCAGCTCAAACTCGATGCTTTGGGTATCGCCAATATGTATCATCAGTTGGCGAAAGATGCCGAACTGCGAAGAAGGATGCACCGGTACCAGTAAGCCCGCCTGCACCATGATCTGGTTGATGCCAACGGTTTTCATGGTCACCGTTTTGCCACCGGCATTGGGCCCGCTGATGACCAATATGCGGTTCTTATCGTCGAGGGTAATCGATACCGGGATGGTTGGTTTTTGCTGTCGCTTATTATAGATCAGCAACAGCGGGTGATAGGCACTCACCAGGTGAATATGGGCTTTGTCGACCACCACCGGGTATTCCCCATTGTATTCATCGGCAAAACGCGCTTTGGCGCGGATGAAATCAAATTCACCGATGATTTGCAAATAGGTTTTCAGCAGCGGTGCATACACGGCCAATTGTCCGGTCAGGGTGCGCAGTATCTTGTACACTTCGCGCGATTCTTCGTTCTCGAGCGAATAGACTTCGTTGTTCAGTTCGATGGTTTCTTCCGGCTCAATAAAGGCCGTGCGGCGGGTATCACTTTCGCCGTGCAGGATGCCTTTGATCATCCGTTTCTGCTCGGCAAAAACCGCCAATACGCGCCGGCCATTCAGAAATGACTCTTCAATATCAGCCAGGTATCCCTGCTTGTTTAATTTCGACACCACCCGCTCAAACACCCGGCGCAGGTCGTTGCGTTTTTTGTTCAGGGCGATGCGAATGCGGCGCAATTCTTCCGAAGCGCTGTCAAGTACCTGGCCCTGTTCATCCACCACGGCATTGATCAAGCCTTTGATGGCTTTTTCATAATAGCTGTCGGCAATTACCTGCAGCAGTGCCGGGTTGGCAACACGACGCTCATTGTCGAACCAGCGGAAAATACTCTCCATGCTCTCGGCAAGTTTGCGGATGTTCACCAATTGTTCGCCCGTCATCACCGCACCGGAAATGCCCAGCAATTGCAGGTCCTTTGCCAGGTTCAATGGAAAATCGCCCGGAAAATAAACGGCATGCAAGAGCAATTGCCTGAATTCATGGGTTTGGCGTAATTCGGTTTCGATGAAGCCAATCTTGGTATGGATACGGAGCTCGCGCGCTTTAATGCGCGCGTATTCGGTTCTGCAATGCAATTCCAGCAGGGTCTTGATCTTGTCAAACTCCAACTGGACCGCTGCTGATTCGGGAAACAATTTCATAACAATCGGGCAAAAATACGATTTCGGTCTTACTGCACCCGGCGACTTCGAAAACGGGATTTGTTGAAGCTATGACCGTCTTTGGTTTTGCCTTTGCGCAAGGCTTTCTGCTCGTCGACCGGCAGGTGAATTACCTCCTGGCAGGCAGTGCTGCAACAATGCTCGTATTTTGCGGCACAGGCCTCGCATTGAATAAAGAGCAAATGACAGCCTTCGTTGGCACAATTCACATGGGTATCAGCCGGCGCACCACACTGGTGGCAATGGGCGATGATCTCCGCACTGATGCGCTCGCCCAGCCGGTTATCGAACACGAAATTCTTGCCATGAAATTTATTGGGCAAACCCAGTTCTTTGGCTTTATTGGCATAATGAATGATACCGCCTTCGAGGTGGTACACATTTTTGAACCCACGGTGAAGCATATACGCACTTGCTTTTTCGCAACGGATGCCACCGGTACAATACATGATGATGTTTTTTTCCTTATCGGCCGACATCATCTCGGCCGCCATCGGCAACTGCTCGCGAAAAGTATCGGAAGGAATTTCAATGGCATGTTCAAAATGCCCCACTTCAAATTCATAGTGATTGCGCATATCAATCACCACCGTAGTCGGATCGTCGGTCAACTTGTTGAAAGCCGCTGCATCTACGTATTTGCCTTTGCGCTGCATGTCAAAATCGGGGTCATCGATCCCATCGGCCACGATCTTATCCCGCACTTTGATCTTCAATACCCAAAACGACTTACCATCATCGTCGACGGCAATATTCAGTCGCAGCCCGCGCAAGGCCGGAATTTGTTCCAGCACCTCGCGAAAAGCGTCAACATAGTTGGTTGGCACGCTGATTTGGGCATTAATGCCTTCGGTAGCCACATAAATGCGACCAAAAACTTTCAGTGCAACCAGGTCCTTGTAGAGCGCATCGCGAAATGCCTGCGGATCTTCTATCAAAAAATACTGGTAAAAGGAAATAGTAGTGCGGGGTTCTGCCTCCGCCAATAAACGTTCTTTCAGTTCCCGTTGGGAAACCCTGTTGTGTAATACAGCCATGCTGAAATTTTACGGACACTTGCCTGGTGAACAAAATTTCTTAACGGCGCAAAGCTACACATTAATTGCCGTTAAATCCAGTAACCGAGAGCCGAAAAAAACAGCCTTGTGACCGCCCCTGATCGAGCGACCAAACCAGGTCGGCTCGCAGTAACTTGAAAACATTTTCCAGCCCCACACTAAACTCTTCGTAGTTGCGGCGCCCATCGGTAAAAAAAGCATGCGCGCCTGCTACCAGGTGCCAGTTCAGTTTTCGAAAGCCGGGAATCTTATTGGTGAGCGCGCCATTGAAATGGTGCTCAGCATGGCCAATACCCCAAAATTGCGGGCTGCCCGAATACATATAATACGGCAGGGCCTGGAAACTGCGCATATACGGTCGCGCAAATACCACCTGGTTGCTACCAAAATGTTTGAAGTCGGGCACTTCCACCCTATTCCAATTCAAAAACCCGCCTACAGAAACATCGTAGTGGAACGCACCGGCAATTTTCAGGTTCAATTCATCACTTACACCTGCATCCCATTTTAAATAATCGACATCGCTACCCAAAAAACCTTTGAATCCCTTGGTAGCAGTTGCATGGAAGCTGGGGTATTTAGATCCGAGCGACATTTTTCTATCGGGAAATTCAATATACCGTTGCCCTGGCCGCCAGCGCACACCCAGGGTTAGAGCAGCCGCCTGGTGTCTTTGCATCGGCAGTACTGCTGCCGGATAGGGAATATTCGGCGTGTAGGATTTGTCTTTTCGGCTTGTCCACGCATAGTTAGTGGTATTGGCCAATGGCGACCGGTCTTCATAGGCAAAAAAACCACTGACCCGCACCGCATCAAACAGGGTACGCGAATAGCCCAACTCGCCAGACCAGGCTTCATATAATTTCAGGTAGTTGCTTTTCCAAAACAGACTGCTCAAGCTGTTCATCAAGGGCGTAATTGGTTCTGCTTTGTCGAATTGGGATACATATTTTCCCGCCGACAAATAAAGATCGCCCCTTTGTTTACCGAAACCAATAGTAGCGGCTGCTTTGCCGTAGAAATGACGACTGCTAAAACCATACCGGCCCGTGGCTGACAAATAAAGCGACCGACCACCCGGCGTACTGTCGAGTCGTTTGACAAGGCTGGCCGACGGACTAAAAACAAGTCCTTCTACCGTGTTAAACGACAAAGCCTGCACCACCGGGCCCACACTATAGGTCATGCGTCTTTTCTGCTGCGAAAATGTTTGACCCGTCAGCAAAAAAGCAGTGGCACTGAATTTATTGCGGATACGATCAATTGAATCGAGGTAGGCCGCTGATTTACGCAATTGCTCCAGGCTGTCTTTTTTGTGAAAGTCCAATATTTCTTCGGGCAGTAAGGGCAAGGGTCGGATGGAATCCCAATAAACGATGTCTTTTTTATTCGAGCCTTCCTGGTACTTCACCACGGTGTTGTTGAAAAACTTTGGTGCGAACGATGGTTCCAGGTCGAACTTACTGTACACGGTAACCGCCGATCCAAAGGCATCAAATCCCAGCATTTTGATGGCCGGGTACAATACCTGGTTCCTGATTACCCAGGCTTTGCTGTTCAATGGCGCATAGAGTTGTTCTACCTGCAGGGTATCAAGAAATTCCATCTGCGATGACTTCAACAACTGCAGTTGCAAACTATGAATGCGCCAACTGTTTTCGGTGATCATGATCTCACCGGCAAACAGGGGTTCGTATTTTCTGCGGGGGATTACTTTGATCCGGTTCACCTCCACGCCGTCTTCGGTGAAGGAACCTTCGTATTTGTATTTGTAGAAATGAAGCGCATTGTCTGCAATGGGCGAAATAAAGCCACGCTTGTTCAGGTCGCCCGCTTCAATATTGTTCTGGTAGAAATTAATGATACGTGGCAGACTCATGCCGAAGGCATTGCTATTGCCACTGACACGGGTCGACAATACTTCAATCTTCGATTTAGCCGGTGGTTTTACCGAATACCGCGATACGGTTTCAGACAGGTACAACATTTTCCGCTTACTGGTATCGCCGTCTTCGAAATCAACTTTCTGGCCCAGGAATTTTTTCGGAAAATCACGCAACTGCATCTGTTCGCGGGTGTACACTTCGCAACTAAAATTGGATAATTCTTCCAGGTGCGTTTTTCGCAACCGAATCGCCTGGCGAATGATCTCGTAGGCAGGATCTTCGGCATTGGCCCTCACCACTACTTCATTCAGGGTAACCTGTTGCAATTTCAGTACAAAATCGACTTGCATTGCCCCTGCAGCTACCTGGATCTTTTGCTCTTGCTTGGCATAGCCAACATGCTGCGCAACCAATACATAATTGCCTTCGGTTAGGGATAACTGATAGGAACCATTGGCACCGGCGGTAGTGCCTTCTTTGCCATTTTGCACATAGACAGAAGCGTATGAAATCGGTTTCCCCTTTTCATCTTTTACAACACCCGAAACAATGCCTGCCTGCGCTGTAGGGAACAGGCCAACCAATACACTTACAAGGACAAGGTATCTACTCATTCATTTTTAATCTTCTAACCAAACTGCCCGTCCAGGCGGCGGCAGCGCCGGTCAATCCACCGATAAGTCCACTCACCAGAATCAGTAAACCGGCCGAATTTGTTTTCAGCAGCAACTGCGAAATACGAGCCGCCAGCAACCCTTCATTTCTACTATTGATTAACATGGCCAATAACACCCACAAAATAAATATGCCCAGAAATCCAGCCAAGGCCGATTGCCAGGGCTTCAATGGAATCACAATGGCAATAACAAAAGCCGCCACAGCGATGATCCACCACGGAAACCAGAATGACAAGGCAAATGCCAGAATCGCTGTCAATAAAATGTTAATGAGCAACTTCATGTGTTCTTTTCAATTATGCTTTTCTGAAATGCATGACCCAACGAACCCGTTCATCTTCTTTCTCTGCTTCTTTCATCAGCCATAACCGATAATATCTGCCGGCTGCCCAATCGCTGATGGTATTGTCATAATACCGGCTGCCGGGATTGCCACTTTGTCCGCCGGGATAAATGCCATAGGCTTCTATCCCATCAGTCATCTCCACAATCATGCGCCAGCTTGGTCCGTGCTCAGGGCCGGCTGCATTGATAATGCCCTTGCCCCCACCAACGGGCACGTGTAACCGATTAAATGGTTCAATCACTTTCAACAAGTGCTTGATACGGGTGTCTTTGGCTTTTTCCCAATCGAGGTTGCCCAATACCTGCAATTTGTCTAAAGAATCGGTTGCTGCTGTCAACGACGAAGCCAGTACATCTTCCAGCGTTTCTTTGGTGGGTGTATTGACGTCATCAATAAAATGATAGGCCGAATCGCGCCGCAGGCTTTCCAGCAATACATATTCTGGCGGCCAGGGAAGCGGTAGTTTGGTTTGGTTGAATTCGTCTTTCCAAACTTTTTTCTCCAGTTCGTCCCACCAAAGTGTAAAAACAGTGGCCCCTTCTTCGCCTGGATCATTCTGGTCGTTCCATTTCTTATATTTTTCGAAATAACTTTTGGCAGATTCGTTCAAGGCTGCAACCGGCGTTCGCAACAATATATCACGGCTCATCGCTGCTTTGATATTGAAGTTGCTGGTTTGCATGCGCATCATCGAAGCCGGAGTAATTTGCTGGGCCGTGTCGAGCCATTTATTCACCGCCATCGCCCGGTACACCGGAAACATATCGCCCGTATAATACGGATAAGTGCCATCTACCGATACCTGGTTGGCCGAACTTACGTAGCCGCGGAACGGATTTTCCAAATGCGGGTTTTCTTCAGCGGGAATCAAACCACGCCAGAAATAACTGCTGTCTTGTCCCGGCATGATATAATCGCCCTGGCGGCGCCATTTGGCCGGGAACTCACCCTGCTGCCAGATGCCGATATCGCCCGAACGCGTCGCGATCAAACAGTTTTGCCCCGGGCACTTTAACTGCCGCACTGCTTTTACCGCATCGGTATAGGTTTTTGCATGATTGAGTAAGTAAAAGGCTGCGCCATCATTGCTGGCATCATGTGCTTTCCAACGCACTGCCAGGTTTTTTACTTTCTTTTCGGTGGGTTGAAAACTCTCGTCGTACATCACCGGCCCTATATTGGTATATACAACGGTATCCATCAGGTCGGGCTTGCCCTTGATGCGAATGATTTCAATGCGTTTGCTGGTGGGCACCCAGTCGTTGTTGAACCGGTAGGCTTCACGCGCTTCGTCTTTGAATTCAATTTCGTAATAATCGCGCACATCACGACCTGCATTGGTGAAACCAAAAGAAACATCTGTATTGAAACCGATGATTATATTGGGTGAACCCGGAAAACTAGCCCCGTAGGCACTGAACTGGGGTGTGCTGAGTTGCATTTCAAACCAGAGCGATGGCAGGTTCAGGCCGAGGTGCGGATCATTGCATAGTATAGGTCGACCGCTTTTTGTTTTTGATCCCGCCACGGCCCAGTTGTTACTGCCGTTTTCTTTTTCCGGTTTTTGCGCCGGCACCCGGGTGATGCTGTCGGGGCGGTTGTGCTTGAAATACACCGTATCAGCACCTGCCGGAATCGTCAGGTCAACCGCAGCCTGTGTCGGATATGGCGAAGCGGGCGTATTGGGTTGGATGGCAGGTAATGAATCGGGAATAAATGGATACAGGGTTTCCAAATCAGCGTTGTTGAAAAAATCGCGCGCGTTGCTGAACTCGAGGTCGTCTTCGTGACCAGCCAAATCATAACTCATGAACTTGAGGAACAAAGTCGTTTTCAATACCGTCCATTGTTCGGGATAGTAACCCAGCAATTTATATTCAATGGGCAACTGGCTTTCTGAAAGCTGGGCGATCCAGGCATTCACGCCTTTGGCATAGGCTTCATACTGCGCTTTGGAAGCCGGGTTTTTATCGGCCTCTTCCACCGATTTTTCGGCGGCCCATACCATACCGAGGCGACGCATGGTTCGGTCGTACCCGAGAATTCTGCCCTCGGGTCCTTCGCCTAAAATTTCACTGAGCCGACCCGCTGCTGCATAGGTTTGAAACTCCATTTGCCAGAGCCTGAATTTCGCGTGCAGGTAACCCTGTACATAATACAAATCGCTTTCATTGTCTGCAAACACATGCGGCACCAACCGATCGTCGATATACACATCCACTTTGCCTTCCAGATCGGGCAACAGCACATCGTCGTTGTAATTGGTCGTAGTGGCTTCTGCATTTTGCCAGATGCCATGCTGCGGACTCAACAGCGCGCCCAACGGTGCAGGCAGCACCAAACGGCTATTGAAGATAAAAATGAGGCCAAAAGTCAACAAGACGGCTAGGGCCAGGTAGAGATATCGCATGGCGGGCTTTTTGCGTAACGGCTAAAGTAGGATTAATTTCTATTTAACAGGTTGTTGGGTAAACCCGGGGCAGCCAATGTGGTCATAGAACTATGGAAACAAAGAAAATAATACTGGCGGGCATGTTTCTGGTGCTGATGCTATACAGCCTTTTCGGTTGAGGCCAGCAAACTGACCAGGGCCGATAACTCGCTCTCCGTATTGAATGCATGGAGCACGATTCGCAATCGTTCGCTGCCTTCGGGCACAGCTGGATACAATACCGGCCATACAGCAAAACCATTTTCTGCGGCACGGGCCGAAATTTTCCTGATTTTTTCATTGCCGGGGATGACCACCACCTGGATGGGTGTTTGCGATGAAACCGTATAATACCCCAGAGCCGAGCCCCTGAACTGGCGGATCAACCGGGCAATTTGCAAACGCTCTGCCAGTGCCGTTGGAAAAGCTTTATAGGCTTCGTCGATGGCCCCCAACACCATGGGTGGCAGTGCGGGCAACAACGAAATACTGCGCGAAAAATTCAACAGGTATTCTTTTAACACCGCCGACCCCACCACGGCCCCGCCGAGGGTACCGGCTGCTTCGCCAAAATCAAAAACCCGGGCAAAACACTGGTCCTGTACCCCAAACTCCTGCACCAGTCCTTCGCCATGGTGACCGATCACGCCCAATGCATGGGTTTCATCTACCAACAACAACGCACCATAACGGTCACAGATAGCCGCAATTTTATCCAGGGGCGCTGTTTCGCCATCCATAGCACAAACCGCTTCGGTGAAAACAAATTTCCGGGTACCGGTTTCCACCTGCAATTTATTTTCCAGGTCGTTCAGGTCATTGTGCGCATAACCATACCCGTTAGCCTGGCTGAGCCGCAGTGCGTCTGCAATACCCGGATAGCTGAGACGATCGTACACAATGAGATCGTCTTTTTGGGGCAGGGCAGTTAACAAAGCTTCGCAGGCCTCATGGCCGGAGTTAAACAACAGGGCTGCGGGGGCTTCGTGAAAGCGGGCGATGCTGGCTTCGAGTGCCTCGGCCTGGGTCGAATTTCCGGTAATGAGTCGACTGCCCGAACTACCGGTGGTTAATCCGCCGGCAGGCGTTTTACGTGCAAAACCCAGGTAGTCGCTCGAACAAAAATCGACCAAGTGATTGGTTTGGCGCAATTCCGAGAATACCCCATCAATTTTTCGATCAATCAGCCGCTCTTCCAGGAAAATCTCTTTCATTCGAATGGTTTAGCTTTGACGAGGCAATTTAGCGCATCAACCGATCGACAACAACTATGGAGCTACATTCTGACGCCGCAGTGAAAAATATTCTTGGTTTGCAGTTACCAACCGACCCCCGCTGGGTAGACCTGGCGGCAATCAATATGGGTGCTATTCTCACCGACCATGCCTATTGCGAACAGAAAGCAGCCACCACCTGTATCAGCATCATACAACGGTATAGCGCCTACCCCGACATCGTGAAAACCCTGGCGCCCATCGTAACCGAAGAATGGGGCCATTTCCGGTTGGTATTACAGGAATTGGAGAAAAGAAAACTGCCACTGGGCCCGCAACGGAAAGATGTATATGTAAATGCCTTGATTGATTTTTCACAGAAAGGTGGTGATGAAGCCGGTTGGCTGCTCGACAAACTACTGATGATGGCCATGATCGAAGCCCGCAGTTGTGAACGGTTTAAGCGACTCAGCGAAGGCCTCGACGATGCCTACCTGCGCAAGTTCTACCGGCGTTTCATGGAAAGCGAGGCCGGCCATTACGTTTTATTCCTGGAACTGGCCGAAAAACACCTTGATCCCGTGCGGGTGCGACAACGTTGGGCCGAGTGGTTGGCGCACGAAAAAGAGATCATGGCCAGCCAGGAAATTCGGGGCGATCGGATTCACTGATGTACACCCCCCTTACAGTTCAGCTTCTTCGAAATAACGCAGTTCTTCGGTCAGGTCAAGATAACGGTACTTGTCTTGCAGGTCGCGGGTTTTTTGCGCAAAATTTCGCAAGAAATTCCGGTGCGCATCGGTGTCGGGCTGAAAGGCCTTGTGGTTGCGTGCAATCATAATCTGTTGCAACTGCTCCATCACCGGTAGTGCCGTTGGATCGATAAAAGATTTTACAAAATGATCCAGCACAAATTCGGTGGCTTGGTAATTCGGATGCGCCATGTCGATGTCATAAAACCGGTAGTCGCGCAGTACATCTACCACCAATTCATAGGCCGGGAAATAATAGAGCCGGTCAAATTTATCCACCAGGTGATGCACCGATTCCAGCAGCCGCGCTTTGCTGCGATTATTGGCAACCACCCCATCGCGCAGGTGCCTAACCGGACTAACGGTGAAGATCACCCGCAATTCGGGGTTGAACTTAAAGAGCCGGTATAGGGTATTGTCGAGCGCCGTTACTGTTTCATCGATGCTGCAAAGATGTTTGCGAAAGGTTTGGGCCGGCGCACGGTGGCAATTGGCCACCGGTCGATCGTTCTCGGCAAGGCGGTAGGAATAAGAAGAACCAAGGGTTAGGATTATCCATTTTGCTTCCTGCAAAAAACCATTTGTTTCCTGGCGGTAACTGTTGAGTGAATCGAGCACTTTTTCTTTGTCGGTGCCGGAAAAACGCGAATGATAATCCCAACTCTGCCAGAGTTCATTGAGCAGGAACAATTCCGATTCCTGCACCGGATCGTTGCGCATCACCGCGTCGAGGCAGCGCGCTACACTGATGGGGTCGAATAATATCCCGTGCGGGTTTTGAAGGGTCTTGAATTTGAGGTTGGCCAGCTTGTCGCCAATATGTTCAGTGAAACAGGAACCCACCAGCATCACCGGATCGGCGTACCGGATTTTTTTATCCGGCGGCGTGATGGTGATATCAGCCATGAATTTCATCGGTTGCTTTTTTGGTTTAGGTAAATATCCGCGAAGCGATGGCCGCGGCGTTTTCCAGGAGCAACGGATCTATATGGGTATCGAGCGCTTTGTTTTTCAGAAAATCAATCAGGGTAAACATGTCCATATTGCCCACCAGGTCATTGCCCGCCATCGGACAACCGCCGTATCCGCCCAGGGCGCCATCAAACCGGCGACAACCGGCATCAAAAGCGGCTTGCAACTTTGCTTCGCGATTGGTCGGGTCGGCATGCAAGTGAACACCAATCCTGGTGCCGGGCAATTCGTTGATCAGGTATCCAGTGATGCGTTTTACCTGCTCGGCATTGGCCAACCCCACCGTATCGGCCACCGACAGGGTCACTACACCCAGTGAAACCAATTTCCGTGCCCAATTGAACACGATCTCTTCCGACCAGGCATCGCCGTACGGATTGCCAAAACCCATCGACAGGTACAGCAACAGTTCGCGGTTGTTGTTCATGCAGAGCGACTGAATGGCTTCTACCCTTTTTAAGGATTCCTCTATGCTGCTATTGGTATTGCGTTGCTGAAAGGTCTCCGATACAGAGAAAGGAAAACCGAGGTACTTGATTTCGTCGAACGCAACGGCTTCTTCGGCGCCCCGTTGGTTGGCGATAATGGCCAATAAGGCCGTTTTCGTATTGGACAAATCCAATCCCTTCAATACGTCTTTGGTATCGGCCATTTGTGGAATGGCTTTGGCCGAAACAAAACTGCCGAAGTCGATGGTATGAAACCCACAAGCCAGGAGGGCCTGGATGTATTCGATTTTATCGCGGGTGGGAATAATTCTTTTCCAGCCCTGCATGGCATCGCGCGGACATTCAACCAATTCCAGTGTATGAAAAAAAGTATCGATCACGGTGTCAGTCTTTGTTTCAGGGTTTCATATAAGATCATGCCCGTGGCCACCGACACATTGAGCGATTCGAAATTGTTTGCCATGGGAATTCGAAAAACCGTATCGGCCGCTTTCATCAACGCCGGATAAATGCCTTTGTCTTCACTGCCCATGATGATGGCTATCGGTTCGGTCAGGTCGAGGTCAAAAACATTTTTCTCGGCGGTCATTTCACTGGCCATCACTTTTACGCCATGCAGGTGCAGGCTGTCGATCGCTTTGAGTAAACTGTTCACGCGGCAAACGGCAATCTTTTCCAGCGCACCTGCCGAAGTAGCAATCGCATCGTCGTTCAATGCACCCACCCCTTTGTCGGGTATGAGGATGGCATGCACGCCGCAGCAATAAGCAGTGCGGGCAATGCCACCAATATTGCGGATATCGGTAATGCCGTCGAGTATCAATACGAGGGGCGCCTCCCCCCGGTCGATCACCTGGCTCAATACCGCCTCCAGTTCCTGGTATTGAATTTTAGCGATCAGTCCCACCACGCCTTCGTGATCGGTAATATTGAAACCGTTGAGTTTTTCTACGGGCACTTTGTTGATGGGCACATTCATCCGCTCGGCCAATCGTTTGATCTCTGCTATGTCCGGGCCATGCAAGGTGGGTACTAGGTAAATGCGTTCAAGTTGCTTACCGGCTTTCAGGGCGGCGACGACTGCCTGGCGGCCGATGACCAGCGACGACTTTTTGGGCCTCGACTGCATGGGCTGCCGAAACGACGGTCGGGAAGGCTGACGAGATGGGTTCATCCGGCAAAAGTAGGATAAGTAAAAAGTAAAACCGGGGTTTTTCGGGCGAGGTTCCTGGCCAACAAGATGGAAAATCGCGAATCCGTCCGTTAGCTTGACAGCTTCATCGAGCGATGGCGCTTTCACGACGACATACCCGCCGATATTTTCCTTGATTTCACTATACGGACCTACTGCGGCTTGATACTGTTCTGCACCTGCTTGGGCGAAAAACTATTCGCAGGCATTGGGGTAAACCTGAAAATCAGCATAAACTCTTGCATAAAGTTTGTTTTTTGTTTGAAATGTCAATGACTGTTACCATCTATTCGAATGAGGTGAACAGAAATGGACCATTTTTACACACTATTTTTCTTTTTCGAAAACCACTTCATCCACTTCAGCCAGTTCCACTATTTCAACGGCGGCAATATGGCCGTTTTCATCCAGGCGAAAATGAAAACTAAAATCTGGCAGGTCGCTGTTTTTCTCATTGGTGCGAAACTGGTCGTAGTGATAGTGGTGCAGCGGCAAAAGCAAGTGCCGATAATCGGCCTGCAGCGCGCCGTTGACCATTTTAATGGTTATTTGTCCGTAGGCAGGGTGCTTGTAAATGCCGGTATAGTCGGCCAGCGGGTGGCTGGGGTTGGTTCCTTTTTGCTGGTTGGCTAAAAATGCCTGTTCGTCTTTTTTCTGTTTAGCCTTGGCTTTGCCGAAGTCTTCTTTGTACCGGCTTATCCAAGGCGTGCGTGGCAAACCGAGCAGGATGTCGAATACCGGCAAGGCCATGATGGATCGCAGCGAGCCTGCTTCGGTGGCATTGTGCACCATGAAAATGCCCAACTTTTCACCGGGTAAAAAACTCAGGTTGGAATAAAATCCGTCGATAGAACCGGTATGGTACACCAGTTGATACCCTTTGTAGCTCTGCACGGTTCGGCCCAGGCAATACAGCGAGTTCGACAACTCGGGCCAGCGGGCTTTTTTCTCGGTCACATTTTGTGCCAACAGGGTCTCTTCAATGGCTGCCGCGGGAATGGCTTGGATGCCCTTGTACTGGCCTTTGTTGAGTTGGGCGATCATCCAATGGCTCATATCGCCTACGGTCGACTTAATAGTACCCGCCGGCCCCAGGGCCAACGACTGCGCAGGATGTGTGATGGGAAACATTTGCTTACTGCTGTCGTTCTGGTAATACGACAAAGAATAATTGCCATAGGCCGTCATTTCTTCTGGCAAAAAACAACTTGCCTTCATTTGCAGGGGATTGAATAAGCGTTTGCGAATGATGGATTCCCAACTCGAATCGGTGATTTTTTCCATGGCAATGCCCGCCGTGGCGTACATCACGTTGTTATAAATATAGCCTTCGCGCAAGGTGTACTGCGGCTTCATATACTGCACCAATTGCAGCAGGTCATCGCGTGTAATATCCGTATTATACGCCCAGAAAGCATCGTAGCGCGGCAGCCCGGTACGATGGCTGAGCAGGTCGCGCAGCGTTGCTTTGGCATTCAGCTCGTCGGTCGAAAAATGCAATTGCGGCAGGTAATCCCTGACCGGTGCATCCAAACTAAGTTTGTGTTCCAGGTCCATTTCAGCCACGGCAGTTGCGGTGAACAATTTGGAATTGGAAGCAATGGGAAACAAGGTGCTGGTATCTACCGGCAATTGCTGTTCGAGGTTGCGATAACCAAATCCTTTTGCATATACCAGTTTATCGCCCTGAACAATGGCAATCGCGAGCCCGGGAATATTCCAGTCTTTCATCAGGCTGTCGATGTATTGGTTTACGATCGGCAGCTTTTTTTTCCAGTCGATCGTTTGCGCAAAGAGAACGCTGCTTGTTAGCAACAGCACAAGCAGCCAGCAGGCTTTCTTCATAATAGTTGGTTGGGTATTACCGAAGTTACTGATTAGCGGGCATGAATTGGCGGCCGAACGCAGCAGATCTTATGGCTACCCTATGTTCTACCCTATTTGCAACGAAGTCATGGTCAGCGAACCGCCCAGGGGTTTGTCGTTGAACAGGCGCAGGGCTTCGTTTTTTTCCTGCAGGGCCAAGGTGTACAGCAATGGCAAGTAATGTTCGGGGGTGGGAATCGCTTTGTCGAAAGCAGCGCCCTGGGCGCGAAAATCAATCAGCGTTTGATGGTCGCCGTTAACAATCGCTTTTTTCATTTTTTCACTGGCTTCGAGGGCCCAATCGTACGCGAAGCCGGGCTCATCCAAATGCTGCCAGGCCAGGGCACGCAGGTTGTGCACCATATTGCCACTACCCACTACCAATATGCCTTTGTAGCGCAGCGCGTTCAACGCTTTGGCCAGTGTATAATGGTATTGCGCCGGCTGGCTATAGTCGATGCTCATTTGGATAACGGGCACATCGGCTTTCGGGTAAAGGTGCTTGACCACGCTCCAGGCACCATGATCGAGCCCCCATTGCTGATCGTCGAGTTGCACCGCAGCACTGTCTACAATTGATTTTGTCAGTAGCGCCAACTCGGGGCTACCAGGCGCAGGGTATTCTACCGCATACAATTCTGGCGGAAAGCCACCAAAATCATGAATGGTGCGCGGCTTTTCCATGGCTGTAACAAAAGTGCCGCGGGTTTCCCAATGGGCCGAAACAACCAGTATGGCGCGGGGCCGCGGCAAGTTAGTGGCGGTATCGCGAAAACCTTGCACGAATTCATTTTCTTCAATGGCATTCATGGGCGAACCATGCCCCAGGAACAAGGCCGGCATTTTTTCCGTGGCAGACCATTCCCGGTTGATCTTCTCCAAAGCCTGCAGCGAATAGATGTTTCTTTCCATAGTACAAAGTACAGCCAAAACGATTCAGGTCGGGTAATGTAAAAAAATATTCAGAACTTAGGCTGGCCAAAAGAAATCTCCATGTGTAAGAATTTGCTGTTTTTGCTACTGCTTTGCATATCCGTTTGCAGCGGCGCCCAAACCCTTTTATCGCCCGATGGAAATCTGCAAATGCAGTTCGCCCTCACCCCTACAGGTGTTGCGCAATACAGCCTCACGTATAAAAACAAAGCGGTGATCAAGCCCAGCACATTGGGCATCGAGATGAAAGACCCTACCTTGTCGTTGCTGACGGGATTCGCCCTTGCCGGTACCAAAACGAATACGGTCGATGAACAATGGGAGCCGGTTTGGGGCGAAGAGAAATCCATCCGCAATCATTACAATGAACTGGCCATCACTTTGCACCAGGCTTCGACCGATCGGGATTTTGTTATTCGGTTCCGGCTTTTCAACGACGGACTTGGTTTCCGATATGAATTCCCCGAACAGAAAAACATGACCTATCTCGTTATCAAGGAAGAGAAAACAGAATTTGCGATGACGGGCGACCATACGGCTTTCTGGATTCCCGGCGATTACGATACACAGGAATACGATTATACCACGTCGAAACTGTCGGAGATACGTCCGCTGATGACCAAATCGATTACGGACAATCTTTCGCAAACCAGTTTCTCACCCACGGGTGTGCAAACTTCGCTGCTGTTAAAAACGGCGGACAAACTATACATCAATATCCACGAGGCGGCGTTGATCAACTATGCGTGTATGCACCTCAACCTCGATGACAAGAATATGGTATTTACCTCGTGGTTAACGCCTGATGCGCGGGGCGACAAAGGGTATATCCAGGCACCTTCGGTGTCGCCCTGGCGCACCGTTACGGTGAGCGATGACCCACGGGTATTGCTTGCATCCAAGATGGCGTACAACCTGAATGAGCCGTCGAAAATCAAAGAGACTTCGTGGATTAAACCGACGAAATACGTAGGTGTATGGTGGGAAATGATCACCGGCAAAAACACTTGGTCGTATACCAACGAGTTGCCCACGGTTGTTATTGGTCAAACCGATTTCAACAAAGTCAAACCAAACGGAACACATGGTGCGAATACAGCGGAAGTAAAAAAATACATCGATTTTGCCGCCAAACATGGTTTTGATGCCGTGTTGGTGGAAGGGTGGAATATTGGCTGGGAAGACTGGTTTGGTCATTCAAAAGATTTGGTGTTCGACTTTGTTACGCCCTATCCCGATTTCGATGTAGCCGGTATTCATGCCTATGCCCAATCGAAAGGTATTAAAATGATCATGCACCATGAGACTTCCAGTTCAGTGCGCAATTACGAACGGCATATGGACACGGCCTACAAATTCATGAAGGCCAACGGCTATGATGCTGTTAAAAGCGGTTATGTAGGTGGCATTTTGCCCCGCGGTGAAAACCATTACGACCAGTGGATCGTCAACCACTACCAATATGCCCTTGAAAAAGCAGCCGAATACCATATCATGGTGAATGCACACGAAGCGGTGCGGCCCACAGGCATTGCGCGCACCTGGCCCAACTTGATTGGCAATGAATCGGCGCGGGGAACTGAATACCAGGCCTTCGGCGGATCAAAGCCCAACCACGTGACCATTCTTCCGTTTACGCGCCTGATGGGCGGCCCGATGGATTATACACCAGGCATTTTTGAGATGGATATTTCCAAAATAAATCCATCCAATCATTCGCATGTGAACAGCACATTGGCCAATCAACTGGCTTTGTATGTAACGATGTATAGTCCGCTGCAAATGGCTGCCGACCTGCCCGAAAACTATGACCGTTTTCCCGATGCCTTTCAGTTCATCAAAGACGTAGCGGTAGATTGGGACCAAAGCATCTACCTCGAAGCCGAGCCTGGCGAGTACATCACCATCGCCCGCAAAGCCAAAGGCAAAAACGATTGGTTCCTGGGTTCGGTGAATGGCGAAACGCCGCGTGAGTCGAAGATCAGTTTGGATTTTCTGGATGCCGGCAAAAAATACAAAGCGAGGATCTATGCCGATGCCAAAAACGCGCATTACAAAACCAACCCGCAGGCTTATGTGATCAAAGAAATTGAGGTGACGAAAAAAACCAAACTCACCCAGTTCTGTGCACCGGGTGGTGGTTATGCGATTAGCATTAGGCCTTAGTCGAGATGGTTGATTTGCCTGCACCTGTCTCGCCCACAAATGCATTTCTTGGCCCGGCGCTGCACTGATAGACACATCGTAGCGCACCTGTTTTTCGGGCACATGGCTGAAATTCACTTTGTCAAACTGCATGGAGTCGCGTTATGGCGGGGACATGGTTGCGGATCTATCCTAGCTCGTTCGGGTGCGGTATCGATCACAACAAAAATACGCTGAGCACCCGCCAGGGCCGCCTGCAAACTGTTGTACTGGCTGGAGATTTCATTCACCGGCCTGCTGTATAAAAACAGTGCAATGAAAAAGCCGCCTCGTTTGAGGCGGCTTAACTACTTCCAACAGCAGCGCATGTGCGCCAGCGATGGTATCATTTCAGTCCGAATGCTTTTTTCACCTTTGGTACATAATCCAGTTTCTCCCAGGTAAACAGCTCTACTTTCTTCTTAATCACTTTACCATCGGGCGACCTAAACTCTTTCTCCACCACTTCTGGTTTGCGGCCCATATGACCATAGGCAGCCGTCTCCGAATAAATCGGCGTGCGTAGCTTCAAGCGCTGCTCAATAAAATAAGGGCGCATATCGAAAATCGACGCTACTTTTTTCGCAATCTCTCCATCGGTCAGGTCCACTTTCGCGGTGCCATAGGTGTTGATATAAATGCCCATCGGCTGGGCAACACCAATCGCATACGATACCTGCACCAATACCTCATCACACAATCCCGCAGCAACCAGGTTCTTCGCAATATGACGTGTGGCATAGGCTGCTGAACGGTCTACTTTCGAAGGGTCTTTTCCGCTGAAAGCGCCACCACCATGTGCCCCTTTTCCGCCATAGGTATCAACAATGATCTTACGGCCGGTTAAACCAGTATCGCCATGCGGACCACCAATCACAAATTTGCCAGTGGGGTTGATGTGAAACTTGATCTTGTCGTTGAAAAGTTTCGCGAATTTTTTATACTTGGTTTTAACGCGGGGGATCAATATCTCCACCATGTCTTTTTTGATCTTGGCCAGCATTTTGGCTTCGGTATCAAAATCATCGTGTTGGGTAGAAATCACAATCGCATCAATGCGAATGGGCTTGTTGTTATCGTCGTATTCCAGGGTCACCTGGCTCTTGGCATCGGGGCGCAGGTACTTGATCTGCTTGTTCTCGCGACGCAGCGCAGCCAACTCCTGTAATAATTTATGCGCGATGTCGAGGGCCAGCGGCATATAATCGTCGGTTTCGTTGGTCGCATAACCGAACATCATGCCCTGGTCGCCGGCACCCTGGTCTTCTTTTTTCTTGCGGTCAACGCCCTGGTTGATATCTGCACTCTGCTCGTGGATAGCGCTTAATACCCCACAGGAATTCGCTTCAAACATGTACTCGCTCTTGGTATAACCAATCTTCTTGATTACACCACGGGCAATTTCCTGCACATCGAGGTAAGCACGCGATTTTACTTCACCTGCCAACACCACCTGGCCGGTGGTTACCAGCGTTTCGCAGGCGACTTTTGAATTGGGATCGAAGGCAAGAAAATTATCAATCAGGGCATCAGAAATCTGGTCTGCCACTTTATCAGGATGTCCTTCAGACACACTCTCAGAAGTGAATAAATAAGGCATTGAACTTTTATTGTAATTGGGGGCAAATATAAGTAATTGGTAAACTTGTAATGAACACTGTCAATTACTTGGCCAAATCGGTGTATAACTGCAGGTAATCACTCAAATCTGACTCTGCATTATAGGCCAGAATTTTCTTTCCTTTTACTTTCGAAAACTCTTCTACCAGTTTCTTGTCTACCTTCTCAGCACCGAAGCTAATGGCATCTGCATACGTAGCGCCACCGCGAAACATCGCTGCATTATTGGCCTCTTTAAAAGGCTCCAGGTCTTTTTCTTTGATAGAAGTATGAATCACGGCCTGCTTCAGAAAATCAGGACCGAGCTTTTCTTTAAAACTGTTTTGGCCAATGGTGAACAACACTTTACTATGGCTGAATACCGGCTCTTTTTTATAGGCTGTTTTGAGGTAAAAAGGAATCAGGCCCGTCATCCAGCCGCTGCAATGAATAATATCAGGGGGCCAGCCGAATTTTTTCACCGTTTCAAGTGCGCCTTTGCAAAAGAATACGGTACGCAGGCTGTTGTCGTCGAACCACTGCTCTTTATCGTCGTGAAAAACAAATTTGCGTTTGAAAAGATCCTCATTATCGAGAAAGTATACCTGCAAGCGGGCATTGGGCAAAGAAGCCACCTTGATCTGAAGCGGAAAATCGTCGTTATCAACCGTTACATTAATACCACTCAACCTTACCACTTCATGCAACCGGTGACGGCGTTCGTTGATGGTACCAAATCGCGGCATAATGCAACGCACTTCCAATCCACTGTCGTTCGATTTTATCGCCAGCCGATTCACTATTTCAGAGAACTCGGTTAGTTCCAGATAAGGCGACATTTCGTTGGCAATGAATAAAATCCTTTTCTTTGTTGACATTTTTCTCTTTACTACAGGTGAAAATGGAACCTATTTTCTTCCAAATAGGGGGCAAAGTTAGTACTTTTTCGCTGAAAAGCGCTTAAACAGGGCATGCATGATCCTTTTAAAAACGGCGGCTGACCTTCGCCGGCACCTGCTACAACTGGCTTCCACAGGCGATTCCATTGGTTTTGTGCCCACTATGGGCGCGCTGCACAATGGGCATTTGTCGCTGATCGAGGCTTCCAAAAAAGCCAATGCGGTGACCGTTTGCAGCATCTTCGTCAACCCAACCCAATTCAACGACCCCAAAGACTTCGAAAAATACCCGGTAACCATAGAGAACGACATTGCCTTATTGGAAAAAGCAGGCACCGACATCCTTTTTCTGCCATCGGTCAACGAAATCTATCCGAACGGCACCAGTCATCTCCCGGCTTATCCACTCGGTTACCTGGAAACTATTCTCGAAGGCAAGTATCGCCCCGGGCATTTCCAGGGTGTTTGCCAGGTGATGGATCGACTGCTCACCATGGTCGACGCTGATCAATTGTACATGGGGCAGAAAGACTACCAGCAATGCATGGTGGTACAGCAACTGATCAACTACCGGCAGTTTAAAGTAAAGCTGCTGCCCTGCCCTACGTTGCGAGAAACCGACGGTCTCGCCATGAGCTCTCGCAACCAGCGACTAAACGCCACTGAACGCCAACAGGCCGTAGCAGTTTCGCAAGCACTTACGATGGTTAAAAATGAAATCGCCGCCGGTAACCCCGCTCCCTTGTTGCAGAAAGCTGAACAAATGTTGCGCGACAACGGTTTTAAGGTTGATTATGTGGCCATCGGATCAGCGGCCGACCTCCGCCCCATTACCCAATGGGATGGCCAACAGCCCCTGGTTACCCTGGCCGCCGCTTACCTGAACGAAGTGCGATTGATTGATAATATGTTAATACCTTAGCGCCCCCATGGATATCGAAATTTTGAAATCAAAAGTGCACCGGGCTGTCATTACCGAAGCAAACCTGCACTATGTTGGCAGCCTCACGCTCGATGAAGACCTGATGGAAGCCGCGAATATGATCGAGCACGAAAAAATCCAGGTGGTGAACGTGAACAACGGCAGCCGCATTGAAACCTATCTCATCAAGGGCCGTCGTGGTTCGGGTGTTTGCTGTTTGAATGGCCCCGCTGCTCGCCTCGGCGCCGTGGGTGATGTCATCATCATCATTTCTTACGCGCACATGGATTTCGACAAAGCAAAAACTTTCAAACCCTGGGTCATCTTTCCGCGCGAAGGCAATAAACTTTAATCCGCAAAGGAAATAAATTCCAACGCTTTCATATAGCCGCCAGTGGGCGTATCTTTACGCATCAGTCCGGAAATATGAACAAGAAGCTCAGTAGTTGGATGCAAACCTTCTTCTTCCTAGGCCTCGCCATCTTTCTTGTATGGTGGAGTATTGGCAAGATCAGTGCGTCTGAATGGCAACAAATGAAAATCGCATTGCTGCGTACCAATTACTGGCTGCTCATTCCTGTTGCCATGGCACTGCTGATTAGTCATTACAGTCGCGCCATGCGTTGGAAAATTCTCATGGAACCCATGGGTTATAGTCCCGGGAACACCAACACCTATCTCGCCGTTTTGATCGGTTATTTCGCTAACCTGCTGGTGCCCCGTTTGGGCGAAGTATTGAAATGCACCTTGCTGGCGCGGTACGAAAAAATTCCGGCCGACAAACTCATCGGTACCATCGTGGCCGAACGTGCTTTCGATTTGATCTGTTTGGTATTGGTTTTTGCCATCACTATTTTTTCGCAGATCGATATCATTGGTGCTTTCACGCTCGAGCTGTTTAAAAAAATGATCAATGGTTCGGGCGATGGGCCCGACTACCGCAGGCTTGCCTTACTCGGCGTTGGCCTGCTGCTATTGGTGCTGGCTATCCGCTGGCTGTTCAAAAAATTTGCCGGCCATGGTTTCATGCTGAAACTAAGAAAAGTAATCAGCGGCATCTGGCAGGGGTTGACCAGCGTGCGATACGTGAAAAAGAAAGGCTGGTTCTTCTTTCATTCCATCATGATCTGGTTCTTGTACCTCGCCAGTATTCGGCTGGGTTTTTATGCCATGCAAGACACCCAACATTTCGGCTGGCTGCCTTCCTTTTCGGTATTGTCGCTCGGAAGCATTGGCATGATTGTTACCCAGGGTGGCATTGGTGCTTATCCCATCCTGGTGCAGGAAACCCTGGCCTTGTATGGACTGGATGCCAATGTGGGCCGCGCATTCGGCTGGTTGCTGTGGCTGGCCCAATCAGTCTTAATTGTAGTGGCCGGTGGCATTGCTTTCCTGGCCATGCCTCTGCTCAATCAATCGAAGAAAACAGCCAACCAACCACAACAAAGCTGAACCAACTGCCATAAATCAACGATATGAAAAACGCCGCCATCATTCCGCAAAAGATCTACGACTTGTCTGCTTTGCAGCATGCAGTGAACACCTGGCGATTTCTGGGCAAGAAAATTGTGTTTACGAATGGGGTGTTTGATATACTGCACCGCGGACATATTTACTCGCTTAGCCAGGCCGCGCAGGAAGGCGATATATTGATTGTCGGCGTGAATGCAGACGCCTCGGTGAAAAGACTCAACAAAGGCCCTGAGCGACCCATCAACGACGAGCAAAGTCGCGCCACCTTACTGGCTTCGCTGTTGATGGTGGATGCAGTGATCATTTTTACCGAAGACACCCCTTATGAAGTCATCACCAGCTTACTACCCGATGTGCTGGTAAAAGGCGGCGACTACCGGGTGGAGCAAGTGGTGGGCCATCGTGAAGTCATTGCCAATGGTGGCTCGGTGGTAATCAATCCCATTGTAGAAGGCTTTAGTACCACGGGCATCGTGCAGCGGATGCGTTCCTGAACGGGTGACCATTGTCACTGACAAAACCAATTATTTTTGTCAATTTTACCAGATGAAACCAAAATCCTTTGCTGTAAAAAACCCAGCCCGCTGGTTGCATGTGATACTCAGGTTGGTATTCGCCACGGTTTTCTTTGCGGTTGGCTGGATCTATCGTCAGGAGGGCGGCGCACCGGCTGCTATATTCGGACTCATCTTTTTGATTACGGCCTTCTTTGCGCCGCGTCGCTGCACGGGCGATAATGGCTCCTGCTCGGTGTAAACAATTCTCCTGGTCATTTGATCAATGTGGCAGGCGATCTCTTAAAAGGCCATAGACCCAGGTACCGGTCATCGCACTTAACAATACAACAATAGCAACCGGCACTCCCATGCCCAGTTGCGCAAAAATCGGCCCGGGACATGAACCGGTTAAGCCCCAGCCCAAGCCAAACAACAAGCCACCGATGACCGTTCCTTTGTTGAATGGTTTGCGCGGAATCACCACTTCTTCACCAGCCATCGTTTTAATATTGAATTTGCGAATTAGCAACACTGATAACAAGCCGGTGATCACCGCCGATCCAATTACGCCGTACATGTGAAATGATTGAAAGCGAAACATCTCCTGGATCCTGAACCAACTAATGATTTGCGCTTTCAAAAAAACGATGCCGAACAAGGAACCAACGATAAAAAAGCGGATATTTTTTTTCATAAACGAAGTAAAACGGGGAGTATATAATTCGCCATCAAAAAGCCACCCAGCATAAAACAGACGGTAGCCACGAGTGAAGGCCATTGCAGGGTGCTGAGTCCAAAGATGGAATGTCCGCTGGTACAACCATTTGCATACCGCGTGCCAAATCCCACCAGGAAGCCGCCGCCAACCAATAACAACCATCCGCGAAGCGTCAATAATGCCGGCCAATTGTACAACTGAACCGGTACCTGGCTGGAATAATCATTGATGCCATAACCGCTTAATTCCTGCTGCAGCGCGGGCGCCACGGCCACATGGCCATCACCGTGCAAAAACTGCATGGCCAAAAATGCGCCGGCCATGATGCCGGCAGCAAACCAGAGATTCCAGCTTTCCGATTTATAGTCGTACTGGAAATAGGGAATCTTTGCAGGGAAACAAACAGCACATAAATGCCGAAGATTGGAAGAAATACCGAAGGCTTTGTTACCGAGTAACAGCAAGGCAGGTACAGTCAAACCGATAAGCGGTCCGGCGATATACCAGGGCCAAGGCTCCTGAACAGTTGAAGGCATAAAAACAATTGGTTAGAGTAACGTAGTGGGGCAAACATACGCACTCACCGGCAAATCTCCCTGTTGTTTTATGGCTTTAAAACCGCCTGTAATATTGATAAGATTATTATACCCCCTTGCTTTGAGTATGGAGATAAAAATCACCGACCGATAGCCGCCGGCGCAATGCACATAGCGGGTTTGGTTTTTATCGAGTTCCTGTAAATGTTCGTTGATATAATCCAAAGGCATGTTCTCGGCATGGAGCACATGTTCCGACTGGTATTCGCTGGCTTTGCGCACATCCAGTATTTTCGACTGAATGGCATCAATACTTGCCAGTTCCTGCGCCGATATCGATTTAATTTGGTCGAGCTCGCGGCCATCGGCCTTCCAGGCATCGAGGCCACCATCAAGGTAACCAATGGCCTTGTCATAGCCCACGCGAGCGAGCCGGGTAACCACTTCTTCTTCCCGTCCTTTATCAACCACCAGCAACAAAGGCTGCTGTATATCTGGAATCAGCGCACCTACCCAGGGCGCAAAATTGCCGTCGATGCCAATACTGATTGAATTGGGAATAAATCCTTTCACAAATAAATCAGGATCACGGGTATCAACGATCACGGCATTTGTTTCGTTGGCGGCCGCTTCGAAAGCAGCGGGCGATAAGGCAGTGGTACCGCGTTGCAATACCTGGTCGATGCTGTCGTAGCCGTTAATGTTCATGAGTACATTCGACGGGAAATAGGCAGGCGGCGGCAGCAAACCATCGGTCACTTTTTCAATAAATGCTTCCCGGCTCATGGGCTGCAAGGCATAATTGCTGCGCTTCTGGTGACCGAGGGTATCGGTGGTTTCCTTGCTCATATTTTTACCACAAGCCGATCCGGCGCCATGTGCGGGGTAAACAATGATGTCGTTGGGCAGCGGCAAAATTTTTGTGTGTAAGGAGTCGTATAAATAGCCGGCCAGTTTTTCCTGGGTGAGATCGGCAATTAATTTCTGCGCCAGGTCAGGCCTGCCCACATCACCGATGAACAGTGTATCACCCGTAAAAATAGCCAGGTCTTTACCGCTTTCGTCTTTTAATAAATAGCAGGTGCTTTCGAGGGTATGACCGGGTGTGTGCAATACTTCTATCTGAAGGCGGCCCAGTTTTAGTATTTCGCCGTCGGTAGCTACTTTGGCTTCGAAACCCGGTTTCGCCGTAGGGCCATACACAATGCTGGCGCCGGTTTTTTTGGCGAGGTCGATATGTCCGCTGACAAAATCAGCATGAAAATGGGTTTCAAGAATGTATTTGATTTTGGCGTGGTCTTTTTCAGCACGCCGAATATAGGGTTCGGTTTCACGCAGCGGATCTATGATCAGCGCTTCGCCATCGCTCTCCACATAATAGGCACCCTGTGCCAGGCAACCGGTATAAATCTGTTCTATTCGCATAATGGAAAGATTTTAAAACACAAATATCGGGGGATGATAACGCAAAAAAAGTGATCAAAGTCACCCGGCTGCCCGCATCAAAATCTGGTTTCGACCCAGGCTCAGTTTGCCCTGTTGCTCCATTTTTTTCAGCAGGCGTGAAATCACTTCGCGCGAGGAATTCAAATCAGACGCAATTTGCTGGTGGGTGATATCAAGTGTATTGGACTGGCTGTGTTGCACTTCGCGGCGCAGGTAGAATTCCAGTCTTTCATCCATACTTTTGAAAGCAATATTATCGACCACTTCCAGGATTTCTTCAAACCGTTTGCGGTAGGTATCGAGCACAAAATAATACCAGCTTTTGTATTGCTGCATCCAATTATCCATCACCGTAATCGGCAAAATAATAGCGGTCACATCATCAACCGTTTTTGCGAGCAGGTTGCTTTTTTCCTGTTTGGCTGCACAGATCATCGACAAAGCGCAGGCCATACCGGGATCAAGCTGGTATACAAAGAACTCACTCTCTTCCTGTTCGCGATAGAGTTTCACATGTCCCTCGGCAATGAGTAAGGTAGATCGAATGTATTGTCCCGGGTGCATCAACTCCTGCCCGGCCGGGAATTGTACGAGTGTGCCTTTCTGGATAATTTCTTCTTTAAGCGTTTTTTCAAATTGTGGAAATCCGGCTTCAAGTTGCTGGCGGATGGCTTCCTGGTCGGCAAGGTTGTTCATTGCCTACAAGGTACGAATCAGTGATACATTTTCTCTACTTCCCGCACGATCATTTCTATTTCGCGGTCTTCGTCGGCCGGGTCATAGGGTTGCTTCAGGCTGGAGCCAAAAAAGAATGCAACGGTTTGCCAGAAGCGGGCCTGGAATCCGCCGCGGTATTCTTTAATCAGATTATAACAGTTATTTCCCGTTTGCCGGTTGATCAATTTCATCAGCACGCGGCCCTGGTAAACTGATAAATTGGTGAGTGGCTTGGTGAATTCTTTTTTCAATTCTTCTTCCCGGCTCTCAATGTATTTTTTTCTTTCGCTTTCAGGTAAACTCGCGAGGTGCAGGTTGATATCATTGATGATCACTCCTGCTTTTTTCGCGTACGGATAAGTTACATACACTGCGTTGCGCAGTCGCGTCCATTTCTCATAGCGTTTGCGCATGGCCGGCGGCATGGGTGCATCGATGTACACGTATTGCAGGTAACCCGAGGGCAGGGTATCGCCCTGAAAAACATGGATTGGAACAATGATGGTATCGTAAGGACCAAATCGCGGATCGGTTTGCGGTGGCGGCACGGGTGCAGGTTGCTGGGCGTAGAGCTGTTCAGCAGCCAGCAACAACATCGTCACCATCCAGCAACGAAATACAATATGGAAGGCCCTTACCATGCTGCTATAGACATTTTTTTGCTGCACAACGCTGTTACCGGTATGCTAATTTCAACTGTTCACCGCTTTCAACCGGCCTTGCCGGCGGCGATAAATAATACTCATCACAAATCCTGCCACGGTAATGAGCGTACCCAACCAAACCAGGTTGATGTGGGGAAACTCGTACACTTTTAGCGCTACATAGGGCACCATGGCCTTGCTTTCTTTTAACTGCAGCTCTATTTGCTGGTTGGCGAGCACTTTGCTGAAACCGATGGCCAGGTTTTGCGAAAACACCGTGTCCATCATATAACGCGCTTCATTGTCTTCCACATAAAAAACCGGTTTTGCACCATAACGACTCCCCTCCTTGCTAACCACCGTCAGGTCGGCCATCAAGGCAGTGTCGGTCGGGGCGAAATGATATTTTCCTTCGGCCGGATTGGGAACCACTTTGTTGAGGATCACAAATCCATTCGAATAATAAACGGTATCACCCAGCTTTAGCGTATGTGGCTTGAAGGTGGCGGTATCTTCGCGTTTGTCGATATCATCGGCATAGCTGATATAACTGAAGATATCCTTGTTCCAATAGTGGCGTGAATCGGGGTTGTTGCTAAAGTTTTCTTGTCCCTTGGTATTGCGAATCAGGTTCGGGTAGAGCGTAAAGGCCTCCGAACTGTCTTTGCGCGCCATATCGATCCGGTAATAGATCATCGTGGCATGGGCATTGGTCGAATCGTTGTTCACATAAGTGGTCCAGTAATCGCCCATATCGGTTTTCATGCCCTTGATCAGGGTCAGGTTCTCCATAGGGTTTTGTTTGGCCGAAGGCGCAAAGCGCAACATGATTCCCGAGGTATTGAGCGACAATACTTTTTTATTACTCGCCGCAATGATGATGCCCACCAATAATACCCCGAAACCGAAATGCGCAATGGAAGCACCGGCTGCTTTCATGCGGCCATTGAGTCCGCTCCAGATATACATGATATTGGCCACCAGGGTGTACATGCCGGCAAATAAGCCGAGGTACAGCGCGCCCAAAAATCCGGCGCCCTTCGCGTCGTAATGCAAACCAGTACTGAAAGAAAACAGCAGGGTGATGGCCAACGCGATGGTAAATGGCAGCCAGCTTTTTTTGAGGAAAACAGACTTGCCGGTTTTTTTATACTTGAGGTATTGCGCAGCACCGGTTAGGAGTGCGATGACGATGGCTACAAAAATCTGAATCTTGTTATAAGCAAATTCAGGGTCTTCGGGCATGGCTGTGGTCTTACCGGTGATCTTATTATAGATCGGCGTGAAAGAAGTTTGCCAGGTAATCACGATGCCACTGAGGAACAATACCAACGATCCGATAAACATCCAGAATTCGCGCGAAGAGGCTTCTTCTTCTTTGGCGATATGGGGTATTCGTTTGTAGTGAATGCTAAACAAAATGATACCCGGCACCAGGAAGAGCAGCAATTGCAACAACAATTGCAGGTTCATGCCGGCACTCACAAAAGAGTGTACCGAGCTATCGCCCAATACCCCACTGCGGGTGAGGAATGATTCGAACAAGGAGAACGAATAGGTGAGCACAAAGAAAAACGTGGTTGCCCGCAGCGAATGGCCGGTGGCATTGTACACCACCTGGGTATGGATGCCGGCCACCAGCACCAACCAGGGCACCAGCGACGCATTTTCTACCGGGTCCCAGGCCCAGAATCCGCCAAAAGTGAGTGATTCATAGGCCCAGGCAGCGCCCATCATAATGCCCAAACCGAGGGCAGCCGCGGCAAACAGGTTCCAGGGCAGGGCTATTTTCGTCCATCCACCATAATCCTTCCGCCAGATGCCCGCAATGGCATAGGCAAAGGGCACAATGGTAGCTGCCAGTCCCAGGAAGAGAACGGGCGGATGAATCACCATCCAGTAGTTCTGCAGTGCCTGGCCGAGGCCCTGGCCGTCTTGCATCTGCGGCATCATCAGGTAATCGGGGCGCTGAAAAACCGGTGCATAGGCAAACATTTCGCGCACCAGTACAAAGGGATTGCTGCCGATTTTTACATCGCCGAATACCAGCCCAATGAACATGGTGGAGAGCAGGAACTGCGAAAAAGCGACCACCGCCATCACAGGTGCTTCCCATTTATTGCGGCGGCGCAGCAGTAGCAAACCAATTACGCCCTGCCAGATGGACCAGAGCAGAAAACTGCCCTCCTGTCCCTCCCAAATCGCTGCAAACAGGTATTTGGTGGAGAGGTCGCGACTGGTATGGTTCCAGGCATAATAATATTCGAAATAGTGGTTGTAAACAATGTAGAAAATAGTGCCAAATACCAGGAAAACCGAGCAGGCATTGATGATAAAAGCAACCCGTCCCATACGGCGCCAGTTGCGTTCATCGTCGGCCGGGGCCTGTACCGAGCGGGCATAGGCATAGGTCGCTATCGCCGATGCAACCAATGCCAATACGACAAAAAAATGGCCCAGTTGTCCCGGCAATAAGTGTTCACCAATATAGTTCATGAGCGCGCGAGATTAGTTGGCAGTGAGATTGGTTCCGTTGGCCTGTACGTCTTCCTTGTATTTCGACGGGCATTTCATCAGCATTTCTTTGCACTCGAACTGTCCGTTTTGCATACTGCCTTTGAGCACCAGCCGCTCGCTTTTCTCAAAATCGGTCGGTTTGGAATTGTGGTAGATCACTACGGTGCTATGCCCTAAAGTATCTACTGCTATGAATTTCATGTAGTTAGGGTTTTTCACCGGATCATATTCAACCGGCTGGCTCTTATCGAGCTTGGCGATTAGGTGAACAAATTTCCCTTCTTTTTGGCGGGCGGAGGCTACTGTATCATAGGTACTCAGGTCGCCCATATAACTAACCAGCACAGCAATGGCGACCGCAATAAAAATGAGCAGGGCAATATGGGTCTTTTTCATGTTCAATGTGTTCCGGCGCGAAGTTAGCTGAAAAAGGGGTATTGCACCTGCCAACGGTTTGGTTTTAATTTGCATCTGGATTTACATCGCTACCTTGCGTCCGTTTTTTAATACAACCTGATATGGATCTTTCAAAGTATGACGCCAATAGTTTGGGCAACCCGGCCTACAATCTTTTTGGTCTTCCCGTTACCGAATCCGATGCCCGTTTGGTCATCGTTCCCGTACCCTGGGAAGTAACCGTCAGTTACAGCGCGGGCACGTCCAGGGCGGCAGAAAGCATTCGCAAGGCCAGCCGCCAGGTCGACTTGTACGATGGCCAATACCATGACCTCTGGCGCAAGGGTTTTTACATGCGGGAGGTCGATAAAAAAATTTTGTTAAAAAGCGACTACCTGCGCAAGGAGGCTGAACTCTATATCGATTATATCTCGTCGGGCGAGGAACTGGAAAAAAACAGTTTTATGTGCCGATCGCTGAAAGAAATCAACGAAGGCAGCCAGTTTCTGAACAATTGGGTGCATACCCAAACCAGTGAATTATTGCAACAGGGGAAATTGGTGGCCCTGTTGGGCGGCGACCACAGCACCCCTTTCGGCTTTATCAAAGCATTGGCGGAGAAACATCCTTCTTTCGGCATTCTTCAAATTGATGCCCACTGCGACCTGCGCAAGGCTTTCGAAAAATTCAAATACTCGCACGCCAGTGTGATGTACAATGTAATGGAAGAGATACCGGCCGTGAGCAAGTTGGTACAATTGGGTGTGCGCGATTATTGCGACGAAGAAATCGATTATATCACCGCCAGCCAGGGCCGCATTGTACCTTTTTTCGATCGTGACGTGAAAGAGGCTTTGTACGAAGGCAATACCTGGAAATCGGTGGCTGATAAAGTGATTGATGCCCTTCCGGAAAAAGTCTATATCAGTTTTGATGTCGACGGACTCCAACCAAATCTCTGCCCGAATACAGGCACGCCGGTTCCCGGCGGATTTGAACCTGACCAGTTGTTTTATCTTTTCCGTCGACTGACCGAAAGTGGCCGGCAGGTCATTGCCTTTGACCTCAGCGAAGTGGGTGTGGGCGACAACGACTGGGATGCGAATGTGGGTGCCCGTTTGTTGTTTCGACTCTGCAATCTGCTCACCGCCAGCAACCTCCAATAATGGCGGGCAACAAGGTTTTTGATTACGTGGTGACGCTGAAAAATCCCACGCAGAAATTCATCGACTATTTCAGTATCGGTACCATTTTCGTATCGCTGTTTCTTTTTATTGCGCAGTTTTTGGTTGGGGAAGAACGGCGTTGGATTCATGGCATCGGCTCGCTGCTGATACTGCTTTTATTTGGGCTGGGGTTGTATAAGTCTTTTGTGCGCAAGCAAGCTGTTTTTTACAGCCATGTGCTATTGATTACTGGTGTGATCTGGGCCAGCATGCCCTACTATCCCTGGTTAAGTATTCCATTTATTGTAATGGGTTTACTGGAGCGCCAGGCCAAAAAAAACCTGGAGATCGGGTTTGATGCAGAACAGATCGTCTTCAATAATTTTCCGCGTAAGTATTATGGTTGGCAGGATTTCTCCAATATTGTTTTGCGCGATAATATCCTGACCCTCGACTATGCCGACAATCGGCTGTTCCAACGCGAAACCATCGATGAAGAGGGTGATGCCGACGAAGATGAGTTCAATGCCTATTGCCAGGCGCGGTTGGCGGCCGTCTCCTGACCAAAATGGCTTTCTAGGCCTGCAGAAAAGTCGTTAGAAACGCAGTACCTTCGCGCGATGGTAAAACCCAGCACCCCTTTTCTTTTATACTCCGACGGAAAGGGAAATATTTTTGAAGACAGTAGCTTATATGCCACTGGCCGCAGCGGATGGGACGTGTACCCGGTGCCCGACGAAGACTGGATTGAATTACCCGAAGGTGGCAACCTGTATGAATTGCCGGGTCGTCGCGGTATTGGAATCGATGTCAACACCGGCGAGATGCGTCTTTGCGAAAAGGGTTGGGCCGTAGCCGCTTTTATTCCGCCGGCCCATACCGGTTTGTTTATTGCAGCCTATGAAACTGCGCCCGATGCGCCTACGCTCCCGCTGTTTTGTTATACTGCCGCCGGTTGGCTCGATGGCAAATTTGTGGTGCCAGCCGTGCGCATTGAAGCGGATATCAGGCAGGAATGTGCGGGCTACGATGATGGTATTATTCTTTCGGGCGTGGAGCAAATGACCAAGGTCTATCCGCACAATCGATTGGTGAAACACCTCGCTGAAAATTGTTGCAACTCTTACCATTGTCCCGCGGCGCGCAACTATTTCATGGGTCGCTGGGAATGCCCGGTGCCGGCTTCGCCTGCCTGCAATGCCAACTGCGTCGGTTGTATTTCATTGCAACCCGATGAAGAGCCGATTGTAAGCACGCAAGACCGGTTGCAGTTCAAGCCATCGGCCGAAGAGATTGTTGAATTCACGGTGCCGCATTTGCAAACAGCACCGTTTCCGTTGGTCAGCTTCGGCCAGGGTTGCGAAGGTGAACCATTGCTCATGTGGGAAACCATCCGCGAAGCGATTATCGAAATCAGAAAACATACTGATAAGGGTAGCATCAATATCAATACCAATGGATCAAAGCCCGATGCCGTACAGAAACTGGCGGAAGCAGGACTAAACAGCATTCGCGTGAGTACCAATTCGGCGCGTCGGGAGATTTACATGCCTTATTATCGCCCGAACAACTACGATTTTAATGATATTGTAGAGAGCCTCAAAGTGATGCGTGCCCATGGTGGTTGGACTTCGATCAATTATTTTGTTTTCCCCGGCATGACTGATAGTGAAGCGGAGTACGAAGCCTTGCGGCAACTCATCATCGACACCGATCTCTGCATGATCCAGTGGCGCAATTTCAATATTGACCCCGACTGGTATTTGGGAAAAATTGGCGTTACCGATACGGGCGAATGCATGGGCATCAAACAAATGATGGAATTGATACGAGAAGAATTTCCGACATTAAAATTCGGGTATTATAATCCGCCGATGGAAAGAATCAAAGGCAACTACGAACTGGACTTTGCACATTGACGAACCAACTAACCGTTAGAAAAGGAATTTTATTTGCCATCCTGGCCTGCTTCATCTGGAGCGGCAATTTTATTATTGCCCGCGCCGTGATCAAAGAGATTCCGCCCATTAGCCTGGCCTTTTTCCGGTGGACGACCGCATCGATTTTGCTCCTGCCTTTTGCCTGGAAAACAGTTGTCACCGACTGGCCCCTGGTTTGGCAGCACAAGAATTATTTCGTGTGGACGGCGCTGTTCGGCATCACATTCTTCAATACGTTTATTTATATCGCGGGACATTATACCGCGGCCATCAACCTCGCGTTGATTGGTACTACCTCCTCGCCTATTATGGCCATTGTACTGGCGCGGATTTTTTTGCGGGAAAAAATTTCCTGGCAACGGGCGGTTGGCCTGCTGGTTTGTGTAAGCGGCATCTTGTTGTTATTGTCGAAGGGGCATTGGGCTACTTTGTTATCGCTTGAGTTCAATGCGGGCGATGCCATCGTATTACTAGGCGCGCTTTCTTTTGCGGTGTACAATGTATTGGTGCGAAGAAAGCCCGCGGGCATCCATCCATTGTCGTTCCTCATGCTGGTATTTGCGATGGGTGCACTCTTTCTTTTGCCCGGATGGTTATGGGAAAAAAGAAATTATCCGCCGATTGAATGGACGCCCCATTTGCTGGGCGTGATTGCCTTTCTCGGGCTTGGTACTTCGGTGGTTGCTTATCTGTTGTGGAATGCAGCGATCAGCACACTGGGGGCAGCACGTACTTCTTTGTTTGGCAACCTGATTCCCTTGTTTGCGAGTTTTGAAGCGGCGATCTTGCTGCACGAAAAAGTGAGTTGGTTGCACATCATTTGCAGCCTCATTATTATTGTCGGATTGTTGTTGGCGAACAGCACGAAAAAACTATTTTGATTTTAACATTTTCGAACGCTTAATACGACCTTAATCCGGAATTTGGCCTTAATTTTACTGCCATGACCACGACATTTGAAACAGAGAAAAACCTGCGTGCCGGTGGCTATACCGCCAGTGTGTTGGGTGCCCTTTTGTTGATCCTGTTCTTTGTTCGCTGGTCTTTACCGGTCGTGCCGCCGCCCATCATGGAAGACGGTATTGAAGTGAATCTCGGTAACAGTGATGAAGGCCTTGGTGACGACCAGCCTAAATCGCCCGAATCACCCGCGCCTGCTGAACAGCCGCAATACACGCCGCCCAAAGCGGTGGTAGCAGCGGCCGAAGAGCAGAAAGACGTGGAAACCGACGATACCGAAGAAGATGCACCGGTGGTGAAAAAGCCTGAAAAGGCCAAACCCACTGCCACCAAGATCCCGGAAAAGGAAACGGCAGAAAAGCCAACATCCGCACCAGCAAAGCCCGTTTTGAATCCAGTACCTGCCCCTCCCAAACCGAAGGCTGTGTTCAAAGGTGTTAGCGGCAATGGCACCGGTGGTAATGAAGCCGATTCTTATAAAAAAGGCGGTAACCAGGGTATTGCCGGTGGCACCGGCGACCAGGGCAAACCTGGCGGTGACCCCGATAGCAAAAATTACAGTGGCAATGGTGGATCGGGTAAATCGGGTGTCAGCATCTCTCGTGGATTAGCGGGCAGGAGAATTACCAGCTTCCCGTCTTTTGAAGATGACTTCAACGAAAATGCAAAAGTGGCTGTTGATATTCGCGTGGATGAAGCAGGCAAAGTGGTATCGGCCGTTTTCCAACCGCGTGGCTCAACCACCTCCAATCCCAATCTGAAATCGATCGCCAACCGTAAAGCGATGCTCCTGAAATTCAACCCCGGCAGCGAAGAACAAATCGGTACCATCATTTTCAATTTCCGGTTGAAGAATTAACATCCTTTGCGATAGCAATTTTTACGGATGTTTACTCGATAGGCAACGGCTATCAGAATTCAGGGCGATGCACTAACTTGCTGCGTCTGCAAATACCATGGATTACGCTGCAACTTTAGACTACCTGTACAATCGCCTGCCCCTTTTCAGCAAACAGGGTGCTAGTGCTTATAAGAAAGACCTGCACAATATCATTGCACTGGAAGAAATCAACGGCAACAATTATCGTCGCTTTAAAACCATTCATGTGGCGGGCACCAATGGCAAGGGGTCTACCAGTCACATGCTGGCAGCCATCTTACAGGAAGCCGGTTATAAAACGGGTTTGTACACCAGTCCGCATTTACACGATTTCCGCGAGCGCATCCGCATCAATGGTGCCATGATTCCTGAAGCTTTTGTGGTTGATTTCACCGCTGCCATGCAGGAGCCCATTGAACAGATCGAACCTTCTTTTTTTGAACTCACCGTCAGCATGGCTTTTGCATGGTTTGCCGAACAGCAGATCGATATTGCCGTGATAGAAACCGGGCTTGGCGGTCGGCTCGACAGTACCAATATCATCGAACCCGAACTCAGTGTGATCACCAATATCGGTATGGATCACATGAATATTTTAGGCGATAGCCTGGCGGCCATCGCCAGCGAAAAAGCAGGTATCATCAAAGGCGGGGTGCCGGTGGTGATTGGCGAATGGTTGCCCGAAACCCAGCCGGTATTTGAACAGAAAGCCAATGCAGCAGCAGCGGCCCTCCACTATGCACCGGCCGAATTTGCGATCATAGAATGGCAATCTGACGATGAGCTATTGCAAGTAACGGTGCAACAAAAACACCGCGAAGATGCACAACAATACAAGCTGGACCTGCCCGGCGTTTACCAATTGAAAAACCTGCTCACGGTACTCTGTGCCGTGCGACAGTTGCGGCAAATGGGCTGGCAGATAACCGAAAAAGCCGTTCATAACGGGCTGGCACACACGAAAAAGCTAACCGGCCTGCACGGGCGCTGGGAACAGATCGCCAGCTCGCCAAAAACCGTGTTGGATGTAGGGCACAATGAAGACGGCATCAAAGCCATCGTGCGGCAACTGGAACTGGAAACTTTTGAACACCTGCACATCGTGATCGGCATGGTGAAAGACAAAGACATCAGCACAGTTTTATCGCTCTTACCCAAGGCAGCTACCTATTATTTTACCCGTGCACAAATTCCACGCGCCCTGCCCGTGGCCGACTTACAGGCGCAGGCCGCGGCGGCCGGTTTAACCGGCAACCCCTTCGACACGGTTAACGAGGCCCTGTTGGCGGCCCGGCAGGCCGCAGCACCCGACGACCTGGTACTGGTTTGCGGCAGTGTATTCATCGTCGGCGAACTTACCCGACGGGTGGCACCCGACGGGTAGAACCCGACGGGTGGGCTTGCAACAAGCCCAGTTTTAGCAGGGCGTAAAAGATGCAGTTGGCGTGCAGCGACTGTACAATCTGGTTGTTGATCAGCATTTGCAGCAGTTCGTTCAGCGGAATTTCAACCACTTGAATTTCTTCGTTGTGGTCAAGGTGCTGGCTGCCGGTTTTCACGCCGCCGGTAGCGAGATACAACTCGGTAAAGCCGGTCAGCACGCCGGGATTGCCTGCAACCCGACCCAGGTATTCCACCTGCGGAAAAGAGTAACCGGTCTCTTCCATCAGCTCGCGGCGCATGCCGGTCACAAAATCTTCGCCGGGATCAATAAAACCACCGGGTGTTTCGAGTAGCACCTGCCCGATCGGATGCCGGTACTGCCGGGTCATCAACACTTTGCCCTCGGCCGTGAGTGCCACTGCGGTGGCCGAGGTTGGCAGCTCAACCACAAAATAAGGATCAACGATTACACCGTCTTGCCGGCGGCAGCGATCGCGGCGCGCGGTGAAATAAACATGGTTGCTGATGTATTCAGACGATAGAATATCCCATTTCAATGGTTGTTCAGACATGTCACCAATTCATTTTGTCGCGTAAGCTGGTTATATGGGCCACATGGTGGCGACCATGCCAGGCATACATGCCTAACAGGAACCACAATGTCATCTCTTTTCCTTGTGCCGGATGAATCACCAATCGTTGTTGGAGGGTAACCGCATCTACCGTTTTCAGCATTGCATACCAACGCGTGTGCAAAGCATGTAGTAAGGTCAGGCTGACATTGATGGGCGTCTCCTTGACGTCGTTGAGCAATACCCAGGCATTTTCATCATAGGGTTTGATGACCGGTTTGTCTTCGGTAAGGCCCAACCTGAACCGGACATAGGCATTGATATGGCTGTCTGCCACGTGGTGCACGAGTTGCTTGACCGTCCAGCCCCCCTCGCGGTAGGGCGTATCCAGTTGCGCCTCGTCGAGGTTCAATATGGCATTTTCAAGTCGCTGGGGCAACACACTGATGTCGAGCAGCCAGGCTTGCCGCTGCTGTTCAGAAAAAGACTGGGGCTCATATTTGCCGATGGGATAACGGGGATCCATAGTCGAATTTATTTTATACATCTCTGCGAAGCGCTTTGCCGGTCATGTGTATGAAAACATCTTCCAGGTTGGCGCGTTTTACTTCTTTGGGACGTTCAAAACCGGTGGCAACCAGTTGGTCGATCAATTCATCCGGCGAAGCCAGTGCAATGATTTTACCGCTGTCGATAATAGCCACCCGATCGCAAAGCACTTCGGCTTCGTCCATATAATGCGTGGTCAAAATAACCGTGGTGCCTTTGGCGCGGATACCGGCAATTAAATCCCATAGGTTGCGACGTGCCTGCGGATCAAGTCCGGTGGTGGGCTCATCTAAAAAAATAATCTGTGGCTCGTTGATCAAGGTGGTGGCAATGGAGAATCGTTGTTTTTGTCCGCCGCTCAGGTCCTTGAACTTCGCTTTTGCTTTTTCTTTTAAATCAACCAGTGCCAGGAAATCCATCGGGTTAATAGCGCGGTTGTATAAACCGGCAAACAATTCCAGCAATTGAATCAGGTTGAGTCCGGGGTAATATCCCGATGCCTGCAACTGCACGCCGATGATTCTTTTTATCGCCGAAGGATCTGCATCGAGGTCGAAGCCGGCAATCTGCACTTTACCGCTTGTTTTTTCCCGAAGCGTTTCCATGATTTCGAGGGTGGTCGATTTGCCGGCGCCATTGGGACCCAGCAAACCAAAAATTTCGCCGGGATACACCTCAAAACTGATGCCTTTCACCGCCTCGAACTGGCCATATTTTTTACGGAGATCCTGTACGCGGATGATGGGTGCTGTCGACCTACTCGGTTCCTTCGTCATGCGACGAATGTAACCATTATTTGAGGATGAAAATCTGGGTATAGTAAATGTTGCCGCGGGTATCGCGCGATACGCCTACTCCCGTCAGGTTATAACGGCCTTCGATATTTTCGCGATGCACTTTGCTGCCCAGCCATTGCTGCACTACATCATAGGCCGTCATCACCCCTTCGGCCACATTTTCGCCAGAAGCTTTTGAACCGTCGAGGCGGCTGTTGATCCTGCTCACCCGGCCATCAAAACCATCGTGCCCAAAGCTTACCTGGTGCCGCGCCATTTTTTGGCTATGCAACGCCGCTTCGGTAGCGATGATGCTGTTCACCTGGAGCGCAGGCAGGCCCTTCGACTGCCGGTATTTGTTTACTTCGGCCACGATATTGGTTTCCATATTAGACAGGGCAACGCCATATTTTGCCCGGGTCGGCGCTTCCGCGCGGGCGGGCGGCTTGCTTTTACAGGCAGCAAATGAACAGACAAACAATGACAACATAGAAATTAAGCGCAGCATGGATTCTTTTTGGAAAGGTACGCAAGGATTGTACCAGCGAAGAATGGCTTTGCCAACGCATCACCTTACCTTTGCCCACCAGAAACTTTTCCCATGCGTGTATTCAAATTCGGCGGAGCAAGCGTAAGCTCCATTGACCGTATCAAACAGGTAGCCCATATTTTACGAAACGAATCCGATTTACTGGTGGTAATTTCTGCCATGGGCAAAACCACCAATGCGCTGGAGAAAGTGGCTGAACAGTTTTACGCCGGCAACCGCGATGAAGCCCTGGCCCTGTTCAAACAAGTGAAAGACCAGCATATCAACACCGCTAAATATTTATTGGTAACCGAATACCTGGCCTGCGAACAGGCACTCATCAATTTTTTCACCGAAGTAGAATGGTTGCTTTATGATAAACCCGTTCGGCATTTTGATTACTACTACGACCAGATTGTTTGCATTGGTGAATTGTTGTCGACCTGCATTGTAAGCGCCTTTCTCAACGAAGAAAAGATCAGCAACAAATGGATCGATGTGCGCGATGTGTTTCGAACCGATGACCTTTTTCGCGATGCAACCATCGATTGGGCTTTCACTCAACAAAAAGTAGATGAACTGGTAAAACCCCTGCTGGCACAAAACCGAATCGTGGTAACGCAGGGTTTTATTGGCGCGACCGATGAAAACGAAAGTACCACGCTGGGTCGTGAAGGAAGCGACTATTCAGCCGCCATATTCGCCAATATGCTGGACGCCGATTACCAGGCCATTTGGAAAGATGTAGCCGGTGTAATGAATGCAGACCCGAAAAAATATCCGAATGCAGAGTTGATTCCGGTATTGAATTACAATGAAGTGATTGAGATGGCTTATTATGGGGCGCAGGTGATCCACCCTAAAACCATCAAGCCGCTACAGAACAAAGGCATTCCGCTCTATGTAAAATGTTTTCTCGATCCCTCTTTGCCGGGAACCGTCATCCATAACAAACCAATACCCGCTTTACCGCCCATCATCGTGCTGAAAGAGAGCCAGGTACTGCTCCACCTCAAATCAAAAGACTTCAGTTTTGTGGGCGAGCATTCAGTGCTGCAATTGTATAAACTCTTCGAACAACTTGCCTTCAGGCCCAACCTCACGCAGAATGGTGCCATCAGCTTCACTTGTTGTTTAGACGACCGTTCCGAGAAACTGGAACAATTGGCTTTGGCAGCAGCCGATTTCTTTGATGTTACCGTTGAAAAAGGACTGCGCCTATTAACCATCAGGCATTATGTGCCGGAGATCATCGCCACCCTGGTGGCACAACAAAAAATCGTTTTGCAACAACAGACACCAGAAACGGTGCAGTTGGTATTACACTGAGGGCGCGTCGGTTTTTTTATCGGCTTCAATCAGGATGGTCTGCTTGAGCTTCATCGGCACATTCTTTTTATCGCGCATGGCTGGTTGCCAATCGGGCATTTCTTCCAACGCATCCAGCAGGTATTCATTCAACTGGTCGTTTCCGCCTTTCAAAATATGCGGATTGATCACTTTGCCTTCTTTACTGATGATAAACTCTACCAATACATAGGCCGTGTGCTGGTCTTCGTTGAGATAAGGCGCCAGGTCTTTGTTCAACTTTTTCAGGTAGTCGCGAAATGCTTTGGCGCCACCAGGAAATTCGGGCAACTTCTGCACCGTATTGGGAATCTCCTGTTCATCAAACGCTACTTTCTTGCGCTCTTTTTTCACTACGGCCGGCGCATCGCCCTTCCGATCAGCGTAGGGCAATGATTTTCGCACCTCCGCATCCAACACATAGCTACCCCGGCCATTCACCATGATTACCGGTAATTGTTTATTCTTTTCAAAATAATAAAACACCTCGCGCATGCTGTTGGTGAGATAGCTGTAATCAGCAAAATCACGCACATAGCGATTGAGGTAATCCACACTTCTTTTTACATTGAATCGCACCGGAAAAATATGCACCGGTATAAAATCCTGCCCCAGCGCACGCGCATTGGAAGCGAGTACGAAGAGTTCTTCTATTTGTCCGTCGGTAATCGGAATACAACCCGTGGTAACACAACTGCCGTGAATATAAATATCACCACCCGGTTGGATGGCATCGCTCAAAAATCGATCAGAAGCATTGGGGTAATTCAGGCCCAACGACAAATGATACACGCTTCGCGGATTAAACTCATTGATGTAATAAAATCCTTCCGGCACCTGGTAATCGCCTTCCATCCGCTTGGGGCCCAGGGTACCCGCCATGGCGCACACCTTATAGGTCTTAAACAATTGATAGGGTTTCTCCTTCTCACTTTTTACCCAAACTTCCAGTTGGCTATCGAATTTAAAGGAACGGATATACACGTATTTAGCGGGCCACTCCAGTCCTTTTTCACGAAACTGGCGCATGAGCGAATCTTCTTTTTTGCGGAGGGGGTCGTTTTGCCGGGCGCTCGATCGCTGGTAGCTGAAGCCGGGCGTATAGGCATTTTGGGCAAAACCGGTATAGGCTGCTGCCAGCAGCAGGAGAAAGGAAAAAATTTGTTTCATAGTAACGACCCTACCGGGCTAAAATACACATAAAATCGGAGAACAGCCTATTTTCGCCCCATGAAAAAAGTCGGTATACTCGGCGGCGGACAACTGGGCCGGATGTTATTGCAGGAAGCAGCGAATTTTCCCGTTGATACCTGGGTAATGGAAAATGATCCCAATTGCCCGGCGGCACACCTCTGTCAGCATTTTGTTTTGGGTGATATTAGAAATTACGACGATGTGTACCGATTTGGCAAACAAGTTGACGCGCTCACCATTGAAATTGAATCGGTGAACATTGAAGCCCTCGAACAACTGGAACGTGAAGGGCTGAACATCATCCCCCGCCCGGCCGCCCTCCGCATCATCCAGGATAAAATAGAACAAAAGGCCTTTTACCAGCAGCACCAGTTGCCAACCGCTTCTTTTGTGGTAGTGCAAAACCGGGCGGCGGTGAACGACCTGGTTTCCTTTTTACCGGCGGCCATGAAACTGGGCAAGGGCGGCTATGATGGCAAGGGCGTACAGCTATTGGAATCGGCCGCTGATATCGACAAAGCCTTTGATGCACCCAGCGTGTTGGAGAAAAAAGTAGACATTGAAAAAGAGCTGGCCATCCTGGTGGCGGTGAACCAAAAGGGCCAGACAGCCATTTATCCGCCGGTCGAAATGGTATTTGATCCTTATCTCAACCTCCTCGATTACCAAATCGCCCCGGCCGATATCCAACAGAAAATTCTCTGGCGGGTGGAAGCCATCGCCCTCACCCTGGCCAAGGCTTTGCAGTCGCCCGGACTATTTGCCGTTGAGCTCTTCCTCGATCGCAACGGCGATGTACTGGTGAATGAAACTGCCCCGCGTGTGCACAACAGCGGCCACCATACCATCGAAGCACAGGTATGTTCACAATATGAAATGCTGTGGCGCATCCTGCTCGACCTGCCCCTGGGCAATACCACCGGCTTACACCCGTCTTGCCTGGTGAACCTGATTGGTGAACCGGGACAAAGCGGTCCGGTCGCTTACGAAGGACTAGCCGAAGTACTCAATATGGAAGCCGTCTACATTCACCTCTATGGCAAGGCCGAAACCAAACCCGGCCGTAAAATGGGCCATGTTACCATACTCGGAAAAGACCGGGTCGACCTGGTGTATAAGGCCAATATTGTAAAGCGCACGTTGAAAGTAATCGCGCAGTCCTGAGGCCGTTCATAAGGCATCTTAACCGCTCATCCCGATGCGAAGGAAAAGCGAAAGTGCTGCGTCAAAAGGTTAATTCAAACGAAGATTCAGAACGGTAAATAGGATAATTTTACCCGGTTCCAACCTTAAATAGACCGCATGCAGCTTTTCAAAAAGTGTATCAGTTATTGCCTGCCCATGTGCCTGGCGCTCCTGCTGGGTGCCTGTCATTCCAACGACAAAAACAAGATCCAACCGCCCAAGGCTGGTGCCGCCCGTCCCAATGCCATCATCAAAGTAGAAGCTTACCTGGTAGGCACGTCACCCATCAGTGAAAAGTTGGAAGTACCGGGCAGTCTGCTGCCTTATGAAGCCACCGAATTGCGGCCGGAAGTATCAGGTCGCATCACCCAATTGAATATTCACGAAGGGCAATCGGTGAGCAAGGGTACCCTACTGGTAAAGTTGTACGATGCCGATCTCCAGGCCCAATTAAAGAAGCTGGAAGTGCAACTGGAAATGAACCAGAAAACAGCCCAACGCCAATCGGAGTTGTTGAAGATAGATGGTATCAGCAAACAGGAATATGACCTGAGCGAATTGGCGGTGAGTAATATTCGTGCCGACATCGAACTCATCAAAACCTCCATCGATAAAACGGAGATCCGCGCGCCCTTCAGTGGTCGCCTCGGTTTGCGCAATGTAAGCCTCGGTGCCTATATCACACCGGCTACTTCAATTACCAATATTCGGCAGGAAGACCAACTCAAATTGGAGTTCACGGTGCCGGAAAAATACAGTGCAAGATTGGGTGCAGGCACGGTGGTTGCATTTACGGTTGATGGGCTAACGCGCCCGATGACGGCCAAAGTGATTGCCACCGAAGAAGCCATTACCGAAGACAGCCGGAGCCTTCGCATCCGGTCGATCGTGCAAGGTAAAACCCCACAACTAAAACCGGGTGCTTTTGCCAAAGTCATCCTCGATTTCGGCCAGGATAAAAATGCGTTGATGATTCCGAGCCAGGCGGTGATTCCGCAGGCGCGTGGCAAAAAAGTAATTGTGTATCGCGGCGGCATTGCCCAGTTTGAAGATGTCACCACCGGTGTGCGTGATTCAAGCCGGGTGCAGATTGTCAGCGGACTCGTGCGCGGTGATACGGTGGTGACCAGTGGTCTGCTCACCATCAAGCCCGAATCAAAATTGGAAATCGCCAAACTGATCGAATAAGATGAACATTTCAGAACTCAGCCTGCGGCGACCCGTGCTTGCCATTGTGATGAATGTTATCATCATTGTGTTCGGTTTGATCGGTTACAAATTTTTGGGTGTGCGCGATTACCCGGCCATTGATCCGCCGATTGTCAATGTGCGTACATCTTATTCAGGTGCCAATGCAGATATCATTGAATCACAAATCACCGAACCGCTCGAGAAATCGATCAATGGTATTGCCGGCGTAAAAAACATCACTTCCAGTTCCAGCCAGGGCACCAGCAATATCACCGTTGAATTTGATCTGTCGATCGATCTGGAAGCGGCCGCCAATGATGTGCGCGACAAAGTTTCGCAGGCACAACGCTCCCTGCCCGAAGATGTAGATGCGCCGCCCGTGGTGTCGAAAGCCGACGCCAGCGCCGATTTCATTCTCGCCATGACGGTGCAGAGCAATACGCGCAACCAGTTGCAGGTAACGGAATATGCTACCAACAACCTGCTTGAACGATTGCAAACCATACCCGGTGTGAGTGGTATCCAGATTTGGGGCGAAAAAAAATACGCCATGCGGATTTGGTTCGACCCGGCAAAACTCTCGGCCTATGGTCTTACCCCTTCCGATGTGGAAGCTGCCCTGCGCACGCAGAACGTCGAATTGCCCTCCGGCAAGATCGCCGGCAACGCTACTGAACTTACGGTACGCACGTTTGGTTTGCTGAACACCGAAGAAGAATTCAATAATATCATCGTTAAAAATGTAAATGGCGCTGATATCAAAGTGAAAGATATTGGGGAGGCGGTGCTTGGTCCCGAGAACGAAGAAACCATTCTGAAAGAAAGTGGCGTACCAATGATTGCCCTGGCGATCATCCCCCAGCCCGGCTCCAACTATGTGGCTATCTCTGATGAATTTTACAAACGCTTCGACCAGATCAAAAAAGAAATTCCGGCCGACCTCACGCTGAATATCGGTCTCGATCAAACGAAGTTTATCAAACGCTCCATTTTGGAAGTGAAAGAAACCCTGTTGATTTCTTTCATGCTGGTGGTGTTGATCATCTATCTGTTTTTCCGCGACTGGATCATAGCCATTCGACCCTTGATTGATATTCCGGTTTCCCTGATCGGCGCATTCTTTATCATGTACCTGATGGGCTTTACCATCAATGTGCTGACCCTGCTGGCCATTGTGCTGGCCACCGGCCTGGTGGTAGATGACGGTATTGTGGTGACGGAAAACATCTTTAAAAAGATGGAACAGGGCACGGACAAATGGCAGGCTGCGAAAGAAGGTTCGAAAGAAATTTATTTTGCCGTTATTGCTACCTCTATTACACTGGCCGTGGTGTTTCTGCCCATTGTATTCCTGCAGGGTTTCGTGGGTCGTCTCTTTAGAGAATTTGGTATTGTGGTAGCGGGTGCGGTATTGATATCGGCCTTTGTATCGTTGACGCTGACGCCGGTACTCAACGTGAAGTTGACACGCAAAGTGCATCGGAACTCCTGGTTCTACAACAAAACAGAACCATTTTTCCAGTGGATGGAAAACAGCTATCGCAAATCACTGAATGCTTTTATGCGCGTGCGCTGGATGAGTTGGGTGTTGGTGCTGATTTGTATCGGCATCATTGTACTGATCGGCTCGCGCATTCAATCGGAGTTGGCACCACTCGAAGACCGTAACCAGTTTCGCCTGAATATCACGGCGCCTGAAGGAACCAGTTACGATTATATGGCGAAGTATATGGACCGGCTAACCGAATTCGTGATGGATTCGGTGCCAGAACGAAAGGTGTTGATCTCGGTTACTTCACCCAGTTTTGGTTCGGGCAGTGTGAATTCCGGTTCCATGCGCATGATGCTGGTAGACCCGAATGAACGGGTACGCAGCCAGCAACAAATCGTCGACATGGTGAGCCGCAATGTATCGCGCTTTAATGAAGGGCGCGCATTTGCAATACAGGAACAAACCATTTCAGTGAACCGCCGCGGCGGATTACCGGTGCAGTTCGTGATCCAGAACGTGAACTTCAACAAGATCAAAGACGTACTGCCGAAATTCCTCGACTCCGCCAATGCCAATCCAACTTTTCAGGGGGTGGATGCCGACTTGAAATTCAACAAACCGGAACTGCGCCTGCGCATCGATCGCTTAAAAGCAAGTCAACTCGGTGTTTCCATACAGGACGTATCATCTACCCTACAACTCGCGCTAAGCAACCGCCGACTGGGATATTTCACGAAAGACGGCAAGCAGTACCAGGTAATCGGACAACTCTCGCGCAATGAACGCGACGAACCTACCGACCTTAAAGCCATCTATGTTCGTAACAATGTTGGCAAAAGCATTTCGCTCGACAATATTGTTCGTTTTGATGAAGAGACAACACCACCTACGATTTACCATTTCAACCGGTATAAATCGGCTACTATTTCTGCAGGTCTGGCACCGGGTAAAACCATTGGCGATGGTATTGCTGCCATGCAGGGCATTGCCAGTAAATTACTCGACGACAGTTTTTCTACCGCTTTGTCGGGCAACTCGCGCGATTTTGCAGAAAGTTCCAGCAATACCAGTTTCGCTTTCCTCCTGGCCCTGGGCCTGATCTTCCTGATTCTCGCGGCACAGTTCGAAAGCTTTATAGACCCGCTGATCATCATCATGACGGTACCCCTGGCCATCGCAGGTGCGTTGTTATCCCTTTGGCTTTTTGACCAAACGCTGAATATCTTTTCGCAGATAGGTATGATCATGCTCATCGGCCTGGTTACCAAAAACGGTATCCTGATTGTTGAGTTTGCGAATCAAAAGCGAACCGAGGGACTAGCCAAACGGACAGCCGTGGTCGATGCAGCGGTAAGCCGCTTGCGCCCTATCCTGATGACCAGCCTCGCTATGTCGCTCGGCGCCTTGCCCCTCGCCTTAAGCCTGGGTGCCGCCTCCACCAGCCGGATTCCACTCGGCATCGTCATTGTAGGTGGCGTTATGTTTTCGCTGGTGCTCACCCTGTATGTAATCCCGGCTATTTATTCTTACCTATCGTCGAAAAAGAAAACACATAGCGAACTAGACGAAGTAATCACTGTACCTGTATCTGCTTAAAACATGAAACTGACCGCACGCCTTCCCCTCTTATTGTCGATTTGTTTGATGGGCATTCAATTGCAGGCGCAGGATATGCTTACGCTTGAACAAGCCATCGCGCTGGCATTAAAGAACAACTATGATATTCGACTGAGCCGCAACGACTCCAGCGCGGCCATGATCGATTACAAATACCAGAACGCGGGCTTCCTGCCGCGCCTCACGGCCACCGCCAGTAAAACATGGAACAACAACGCGCAGAAACAACAATTGGCCAATGGTACCACGAAAGACACGTCGGGCATTCGCTCCAATAACCTGCCTGCGGCGGTTACTTTACAGTGGACCTTGTTCGACGGACTCAAAATGTTTGCTACCCGCGATAAGATTCTTGAGATGAAAGAACTGGGCGACCTGGGTGTAAAAAACCAGGTGGTCAATACCGTTGCAACGGTCATCAACAACTATTATGGCATTGTTCGGCAGAAACAACAACTCAAGGCCATTATCGAACAAAAAAGCATCAGTGAAGAAAGGGTAAAACTGGCCGACAAAAAACTAAGTGTGGGTTTGGGCGCCAAGCCCGAATTGTTGCAGGCAAAAGTGGACTTAAACGCTTTTATTGCCTCGCAGTTACAACAGAACACGCTGATTGAACAATTGAAAATACAATTGAACCAATTGATCGGCATCGACAGCATGACCTATTACGATGTGGTAGATACCATTCCCATCAACGACGAACTGCAATTGGGCGAGATCCGCAACAACCTGAGTTTGTCGAACCCGCAGTTACAGATCGCCCAAAAGAACATCAGCATTTCTGAACTGACTTATAAAGAACGCAGGGGCGAGCTATTTCCCGTGTTGTATTTCAACTCAGCTTATTCGTATAGTCGCACGGTGAACCACATGGTCATCAACACCTTCACGCCTTTATACAACCGCAACAATGGCCTGAACTACGGACTCAGTCTTTCCTTTCCTTTCCTGAATGCATTTACGGCAAAACGGGCGGTGCAGCAGGCGCGACTGGATATCCTGTACCAGAAAATCAGTTTCGACAACCAGCGAACCTTGCTGGATGTACAGGTGAACAACACCTTTAAAAATTACGAACTGCAGAAGAGATACCTCACGCTCGAAGAAGACAATATTAAACTTGCCCGCGAGAATGTATTCATTGCCCTCGAACGATTCAAACAAGGTGTTAGCACCTATATCGAACTGCGCGAGGCCCAGCTCAGCCTGAACGATGCCTACAATCGGTTAATTGCAGCGCGGTACAATGCCAAGCTGGCCGAAACAGAATTGATGCGCTTAAAAGGTGATCTGGTAAAATAACCAGGCCCCTTACTGCAATTTCTTTACCTGCTCATCAAAATATTCGCGGGTGAAAATCACATCGGGCAGGTTATGGTACCAGTTCGATTCGTGCTCGATCGAAAACATACCATTGAAGTTTTGTCTTTTCATTTCAGCCAATACCGCGGGAATATCGATCACGCCCTTACTAACCACCGTATCAGCCGCAGCCGGGTCGTCAAATTTCACGATGTCTTTCAGGTGAGCGCCGTATACATGTCCCTCGAGTTTTTTCAGGCATTCAACCGGGTTCAAGCCATTGCGTGACCAGTGGCCGATATCAGCGCATGCACCAATATTCGGATGGCCCTGAATCGCTGCCAACACCGAATCGGGATGTTGATACGCATTGGGTTTGGGGTGGTCGTGGATGGCAATCTTAATGCCGGAAGCCCCACCAAGGCTATCGATCAGGTTCCAGAATTCTTTTTTCGGTTCGCAGGTGATATACTTCAACCCAAATTCTTTGGCGAGGTCAAAAGCCTTCACCCACTCCTCTTTGGTGTCGGGCGAAATCACCCCCATGGCCACGATGTCAATATTATGCGATTGTAGCAGTTTCTTGAGTTTCTCTTTGTCTGCGGCTGCCATCTTAATGCCGAACTCGCCCTTCATGTCAGCGCCGAGTTTTTGTCCCCAGAAAGCCTCAATATGCCTGATGCCGGCACTATCCACTTTCTTCAGCGCTTCCGCCACAGGGAACATTCTAAAGGTCCACATTTGCACGCCCAGTTTAAAGCCACTGGTTGAGCCGGTGTTTACTGTCACTGCACTTTCTGTTGTAGCCGTTTTGGTGCTATCGGCGGCGGCGGTCGACGAACCACCATTGCCACAAGCAGCGAGCAAACCTATACCGGCAAACAATACGGAGAATCCTGCAATCGTTTTCATGTTGACTTTGCTTTTTTGAGTAGTGTAATATACAGGATTTTTGTGGCACGAGAACAGCCAAAGAAGAATCCGTACATTGCCGGCACAACCAGGTATAATATGAAAAAGATTGAACGGGTTTTATTTGTGGGCAGTAAACAACTGGGATTGAACTGCCTGAAAACAATGTATAGTTTATCGAAGGAAACCCTGGTGGGCGCGGTTACATTTGACGACAGTGCCGATGGCCGTGGTAAGTTAGCCGATTTCAAAGCGTTTTGCAGCCAACATAAAATACCGCTGTTTGTAGCGAAGAACCGGGCCGACGCCGAGAAAATAATACAAGCGCAGCGGGCTGATATCGGCATTGTGGTTGGCTGGTATTGGCTGATTGGCAATGAAACCCTCAACAGCGTTCCGCATGGTCTTTTGGGTATTCACAATTCCCTGCTGCCCAAATACCGTGGCGGTTCGCCTTTGATATGGAGTATTATCAATGGCGAGAAAAAAGTGGGCTTCTCTATGTTTTCTTTCACCGAAGGCATGGACGAAGGCGACGTGTGGTTCCAATACAAATTTGAGATGAAGCCCAAAGATGATATTCAATCGGTGTTGGAGAAATTTGACACCGGTGCCATTGAACTGCTGAAGAAATACTACAAAAAAATTCTGTCGGGCGAACTAAAACCCAAAGCGCAAAAGCACCAGGAAGCGACCTATTGCGCGCAAAGAAAACCGGAAGACGGGCGGATCGACTGGAGCAAACCAGCTGATGCTATTTTCAATTTCATACGCGCGCAATCACAACCCTACCCGGGTGCATTCACCACGCATAAAAACAAAAAGCTGCTCATTTGGAAGGCAACCCTGAACCCGGAAACCTATTATGGCACACCGGGGCAGGTGGCGCGAATTTCGCCTGACGGCGTCACCGTTATTTGTGGCGACAGCAAGTCTATAACGCTTAAAGAAATTGAATACGAGGGCGAAAAAATGGCAGCCAATACGCTTATCAAAACCATCAACGCGCGGTTTCATTATTCGCAACCATTAACCAGCGAAATAGCAGAAAATTTAGACTTGCCGGAAATAAAGAAAAAACTGGCAGCCTATATCAATGAAGCACAATAAAGCGGCTGTTTCGTTTACAAAACAATACTATTCTTCGGCACTATGGCCGCAGGCAGATTTGCTTCATCAAGCATATCACGCATATCAATTTCGATGGTTCGGCTGATTTGTGTGATAGGCACATCGTTTGCACTGCCTTCAAAAGGGTTCATCGAACTTTCACCTACCGTATCGAGTGTCAGGAAGGCCCAGCCAATGGCGGCTGAAAACGGAACATTGAACCAGATAGAATAACCCTGCATAAATGTTCCATCGCCCAGTTTATCAAATTCTCTTAGCAAGGCAAAGGGCACCAATACCACAAAAATAAACAGCAGGTAGGTGGCGATCGAAGCAAAATTTCGTGGGTATGGAAAATTCTTGATGCGCTCGGCCTTTCCTTGCTGGTCTGTAAACTTCATCAAACCCTGCTGCAGTTGCGTCCATTGAAAGTCATTAATAATGCCATCGTTTTTCAAAGCCGCCAGCGCTGCTGATTGCCTGGCAATGAGCTGGGTGGCCCGGTTCTTTTTGGATAGCAAATAAGTCAATTCATCTGGTGATAGATAAGCCGCCAATTCATCTTCCAATTTCGCCGAACGTTCGGGGATATCGTACCGAGCTTCGCGGTATTGAACATTTCTTGCCGACGCCATATTCTCCCAGCTTCTTGGCTCACGCAACTGGTAGCGAAGGGCCGTCAGCTAGGCAAAATGACGATAAAACATGGTTTGCGTTTGGGCTGATAATTGCTTACCCAGCGCATCGCGCAAGGTGTAACCAAAACTCCTGCTGTCGTTGATGATGCCGCCATAAATCTGCCGCGCTTCCCACATCCGGCCATAGCTTGCGTTGTTCTTAAAACCGACAATAAACGCGACGGCCGTACCAACAATGGCTACCGGTTGCCAGGGCACCGTTAAAAATCGGGCGCCCAATACGTATAAAACCGTTGGTACAGCAGCAATCAATAATAGCCAATACGTATCGTGGAATGTCCACCGGGCGAACTCCAGGGGCGAAAATCTTTTTCCAGTATGCATAACAGTAAGATAGCGCATTCATTCTTTCGCTAAACCGGTTTTTTACTGTTGTTTTGCATTCAACACAAGTTATATGGCAACCAGCAATACGCCTTTGGTGGGAATTATTATGGGCTCAGACAGTGATCTTCCTGTAATGCAGCCTGCGGCGGATATCTTAACCCAGTTCGGCATTGCCTACGAACTTACGGTGGTGTCGGCGCATCGAACACCCAAAAGAATGATGCAGTATGCCGAACAAGCCGCGGCCCGCCAGTTGAAAGTGATCATCGCCGGTGCCGGTGGCGCCGCCCATTTGCCGGGCATGGTGGCTTCGCTAACGCCATTGCCTGTCATTGGTGTACCAGTAAAATCATCCAACAGTATTGATGGCTGGGATTCTGTGCTGTCCATTTTGCAAATGCCCAATGGCATACCGGTAGCAACGGTGGCCTTGAACGCCGCAAAAAATGCCGGCATATTGGCAGCTTCGATCATTGGCGCTTTTGATGCAGCAGTGGGTGCAAAAGTGGCTGCGTATAAAGCAGCACTGGAGGAAGAGGTATTGGGAAAAGTGGATAAGTTGAAAGCCGGCGGACAACCAAATGGCTTTGACAAAAGCTAAACCGCGCTGCTGGGTATGCATTAGTTCTGGGGCGGAATGCTGAGTACAACGAAACGCTGTTCGAGCGTCAGCGACGCATTGTATATCCATTGCAGGAAATCATTTCCATAAGCCGCGTAATAAGGCATAAAATTCTCCGACCGTTCTTGCAGATTTCCTTTGGGAAAACTGATGGCTTTGAATGAAGCCAACTGCCGCGACTGGTCGCTGAATTTTCTTTTCTCAGCACGTAATAATTTCTTTTCCAGTTCCCCCAGTTGATGCAGCATCCGCTTTTGTAAACTGGCTACATGCGGTAACAGGCTGGCATCTACTTTACCCGCAACGCCCTGTACATGGTCGTAGAAGGCCCCCGCATCTCTGATTTCATTGCTGAGGTGTACCTGCACGGCACTATCCCGCTGCACAAGCTCATTCAATAATTGGTCTTCCTTTTTAAAAATATCATCGGTGTCGATACCGATTTTATGCTGCAATGCAAGAGCCCTGGGTTCTAGTAAGAGAAATGAATTGCGCAACACCTGCACCGGATAGGGCACGCCATAAGCCTTGAACAAATCGCCGAGCTCCAGCCAATAAGCCAGTTCACCGCCCCCACCTACGAAAATGATATTGGGGAGGATGGTTTCCTGGTACAAGCCACGTAAAATCACATTTGGGCTAAACCGCTCGGGATGTGTTTCCAGTTCCTGCCGTAAGGCCGCTTCATCAAAACGGAGATCTGTATCTACCACTACCCACTCATCCCCCATTTTCTCGATGCGATTCCGCAACTGGTCTTTCAGGTAAAACAAGTTGATGTTGCGCGGATTGGCCTGCACCTTGTAATTTTTTTCCAGTGCAGTAGTGGTTTTCTTCACCAGATCAGATGGCTTTTGCAAAAACAAGTCGTCGGCGAAAACCCGCAGCATGCTGCGTTTCAGTCGGGGCTCATCCGCAATTAATACCACCACACCGAATGCAGCAAACAATTGGTGTACAAGCCTGAATGTTGCTGTTTGGATATCAGGAGCGCCAATATAAGATGACTTCAATAACTGGATTAATTCCTGTCCGTGGGGCTGTACCGACAATTCACCCGCGATGCGTTCGATTAAAACTTCTACACCTTTTGGTTTCATCCGCCCCACCGAACCTGTTTGTTTGGTATCCCAAACCAGTTTCTCGCCATGCAAAAAAACCTTGCTGAGTTCTTCCAGGTCAGCGTCTTCACTACCCATATAATACACGGGCACAAAATCAAATGTCGGATGGGCTGCTTTCAGTTGTTCAGCGATCTTCACCACATGCAACACTTTGTAGATGAAGTAGAGATAGCCGGTAAAAACATTGGGTTGGTGCGCCGTGCAAATACTGAAAGTGGTTGGCTGCAAGAGCTTATTGATATTGGCGTCTACGAGTGCATTGCCTTGTAAAGAAGCCTGTGCATACTGGTCGTTCAAAACAGTTACCAGCAGTTTTCTATCGGTGGCAAATTCCTCACGGGCATGTATAGCCGCTTTTATACCATCGGGGGTTACCGGGTGTTTATAAAAAGGCCGAAGGGCGGGTGCCGCGTTTACATAGTCTGTAACAATCGCATTGAAATAGCCGGTGTGTTCGTATGTATAACTACAGGCGCTGCCTTCCATCATAATCAAGTTGGTTCAAATGTAATCAGTTCAATCGAATCGCGCCGGATTGTAAGGGTTAAGGTCGACCGAAGGCTTCTCTCCATTCAATAACTCAGCCACCAATTTACCGGTGCCGGCACCGAGACTCAGTCCTACCATCGCATGGCCCGTTGCCAATACCATATTACCATATTTTGGGTTGCGACCAATATAAGGCAATCCGTCGGCTGAGCAAGGGCGGAAGCCATACCAAAGTTTATCGACCGTTGGCATGGGAATCACAAACTCCGGCAGGTAGCGTTTCACTGCGCTGATGATGCCCTCTACTCTTTTCAACCGTGGTGGTTGGTCGGTGGCGGTGATCTCCATGGTGCCACCAAAACGAATCTTATTGCCATCCATCGGCGTGATCGCTACCCGGCCCTCCATCAACACCGCCGGATGATTCAGTTTGTTGGAAGAGTTTTCCATCGTAATGGAATAACCCCGGCCACCTACCAGCGGAATATCGAGCGAAGCGGCTTTTGCCAATTCCCGACTCCACGATCCTGCAGCCAATACAACGGCATCGGCAGCAAATTGTTTAGTGGCTGTTTTAACCGCCGTGATTTTATCGCCCTTTTTTTCAAAACCGGTTGCTTCTTCATTGGCCAGTAACTGCACCCCCATCGCTGTTAATTTCTCGCGCAGCGAACGCATCAGTTTTGGCGGATAAATATGTGCATCGTCGTTGAAATACAAAGCCCCTTTAAGTTCGAGGGTGGTTTGTGGTTCCATGGCGCGTACTTGGGCAGCCGTGAGCACTTCGGCGCGAAGCCCCAGCGCATGTGCCTGTTCGGCAGTATGGTGCGCGTGTGCTTCTTTTTCGGCAGTCTGAAAATATTCCAGCAGGCCTTTGGCTTCGTACGACATCTCAATGCCTTCCTGTTTCCAATCAAGATAAGTCTGCTGCGAAAAAAGAGCAATGTCCCGCAAGGGCACCGCCGCCGCTGCCACTTTTTCGGCGGTAGCGCTTTTGGAAAAAGTGAGCGCCCATTTTATCAGCGGCCAATTGAACCGCGGTTCAACATAAAATGGACTGCTGGGATTGGCCATCCATTTCAGTCCCTGTTGGATGATGCCGGGGGTGGCCAGGGGGATGAAATGCGACGGACAAACATAACCGGCATTGCCATAACTACAGTTGTCGGTATAATCTCCTTTTTCGAGTACGGTCACCGCCCAGCCACTGGTGCGCAGAAAATAGGCGGAGCTGAGGCCCATCACCCCGCCGCCAATCACGATTGCTTGCATGGCGCAAATTTACAACCTTTCACCCGACGGGTATCACCCGACGGGTAGTACCCGACGGGTAAATTTTGTACCTTGACCGCATGGAAACCTATGGCAGGATTCTCCTGATTGCTATGCCAGCCTTTTTGCTGCTCGTGCTATTTGAAAAATGGTGGGGCTGGCGGAAAGGCTTTGACACCGTTCGCAATATGGACATGGTGTCGAGCCTCAGTTCGGGCATCACCAATGTTACCAAAGATGTATTGGGGCTTAGCCTGGTCATCATCAGCTATCCCTGGCTGCTGAAGCACCTGGCCATTGTGCAGGTGCCTGCGGGTTGGATCACCTACCTGGTCGCTTTTATCGCCCTTGATTTTGCGGGGTATTGGACCCACCGCATTGCCCACGAATACAATTTTTTCTGGAACAACCACCTGGTACACCACAGCAGCGAAGAGTTCAACCTGGCCTGCGCCCTGCGCCAAAGCATTTCGCAGATCGTCAAAATTTTCGCCATCTTCCTGGTGCCGGCCGCTGTGTTGGGCGTACCCGACCAGGTCATCGCGATCATCGCTCCATTACACCTGTTTGCCCAATTCTGGTACCATACCCGGCATATCCATAAAATGGGCTGGCTGGAAAAAATAATTGTAACGCCCTCTCACCACCGGGTTCACCATGCATTGAATGCCACTTATCTCGATAAAAACTACGGACAAATTTTCATTTTCTGGGACAAATGGTTTGGCACTTTCCAGGAAGAATTGCCCGACCTGGCACCGGTATATGGCATTACCCGGCCCGTGCAAACCTGGAACCCGATCCGCATCAATTTTCAACATTTGTGGTTGTTGATCAAAGACGCTTGGCGCACGAAAAGCTGGCGTGACAAAGCACGCATCTGGTTTATGCCTACGGGTTGGCGTCCTTCGGATATGGTTAACCGTTATCCCGTTCCCAAAATCGACGACCCCTATCATTTTGAAAAATACAATCCGCCTGCGTCAACTGCCTTACAAATCTGGACCTGGTTCCAATTACTGATCACCTTATTGTTCATCAGTTGGTTGTTTGCGCGCATCGCACAAATTGGATCGCCCAATATGTTTTGGTACGGACTCTTTATTTTTTTACAGGTCTATGCGATTACTGATTTGATGGACAGAAACAAGTCGGCCATCGCCTGGGAAGCGGTTAAAAATGCATTGGGTATATATCTGTTGTACAAAACCGGCAATTGGTTTGGCGCGGGGGAAGAAATACCCGCGGTAAAAATCATGCTGTTGGTTTATTTTATCGGCGCCACAGTCATAGTGGGTTATTTTATAACGGAGCCGGTAGCCGTAAAAATGGAGCCCTCGTCTTAAATCACTGTTCCGGGAAAAAATCACTGTCCCGGCGGACGAAAACCGGCCTCCGGGTTATCGAGGATCAGCACCCAATCTTTACCAACGCCCTGCGTTGGCGGCGTAAACTCCATCACATTGCGACGGGGAAATGATTCGCCTCTAACCATCATGCCTATGCGCGGATCCCACCACCAGGCCTTGATATCGGCACTCTTCATCCAGGTAGTCTTCACCTTAATGGTCTTGCCAATGGGCATATAGATCATACCATAGTCGTTGTCTTTTCCGCGGAACGCAACAATCGCCAATCCCTTCTCACCATTGCCGGCGACTATCATTGAATTGTCGGGCACGCGACCCAGGTAGGGCCTGCATTCAATCAACTTTCGCAAATACCCCACTTCTTCTGACCCCGGACTGGTAAGCCCCTTGGTCCAACTGCGATCCACATGCGTTATGGGTTCTTCGTTCTCGCTGTAAAATTGCCACACCGCATGATCGCCATAGGTAACACCGGCCGCACCGGCAAATACCGAACGATAACATTGTTTACGCACATCGTAATTATCGAAATAACCATTCCGTTCATCCCAGGTAGGCCAGGGATTTACCGGGTGATCTTCGTAATTGGGTTCCGCATCAATGACCGGTTTGGGATTCGCAAGTTTATAATCGCGCTCAATCCATTTCCACACCGGCACATCGTGGCCGCCACCATGCCCGCTCTGCACGGTATTCATGTTCAGCCAATCTTCCCGATGCAGGTATTTCGCCGTACCATCGGCGCCGCCCGATGTATGATAAGTTATAAAACACTGGTAATTCGTCGCTTCCTGGATACCGCGGGCCATGGCACGCCAAATCGGTCGCCAGTCGTTCGTATCTTTTACTGGTGGCCGATCGCCGCCCAGCATCCAGATCACGTTTTCGGCGTCTTTGTAACGATTGCCAATCCACTTGCCATAGGCATAAGCCGTGACAGTATTGAACATTACCGGCCCCGTACCCCAGTTCGGTGTCACTTTATCGCCCCAGGTAGGCAATAGACAGAGATACATGTCGCGATTGGCGCACAGCCGCACCACGGTATCGACCAGTTGAAAATAGCGTTGGCTGGGTGTTTCTACTTTGAAATTGCTAAAGGGAACAGCGCCGTAACGGTTGGGTTTTTTGATGCCATCAAACTCGGGCAACACCACCGCCTGGATCACATTGAAACCTTTTTTATACCGATCGTTCAGGTATTGTTGAATCTCTTCAAAAGTGAGTCGATGGAAGAGCTCCCAGCCAGTATCGCCCAACCAGAAAAACGGTCGGTCTTTGGTGGTCTTCAAAAAATGGGCGTCGTCGCTCACTTTTAACCGGCCATTGCGCCAGTCGCTCTGTGCCGCCGCATGCAAGACAATGAACAGCATGCATACATAAACCAGATATCGGAAAATTTTCATAATCAATTCGTTACAAAGCCCAAGCCAATTTAACCATAACGGTTTTCCATGATAATTATTTTATTCCCGAAGGGCCGTTGTAAATTAGTTGAAAATCAAGCAGATGAAAGCTAGTTTTCTGTTTTTTGGCGGATTATTTACTTGTATGGCGGCTTGCAGCGATCCATCGACCGGTACGAAGACCGAGCCCGCCACAACGGCAGCCCCCAGCGCTGCGCCGGCGAGCGACAAACAATGTTATTCCTATTTCTCCAGCACCGATACCATCACCCTGGTTGTAAAAGGCCCCGACAGCGCCCTTACGGGCAGCCTGGTCTTTATGCTGAATGGCAAAGACAGGAATATCGGCACCTTAAAAGGGAAAATGCTGGGCGATACTTTGGTTGCTGATTATACTTATCAGTCGGAGGGAATAACGAGCATCCGCGAAATTGCTTTTCTGCGGAAAGATGGCAATATGCTACAGGGCGTGGGGCCGGTGCAGGTAAAAGACAATCACCAGTATTTCAGTGATCGAAGCAAACTTCAATTCAGTAGTAATATGGCGCTGGGCAATCAACATTGCCGATGAGCAACCAACACTGTCGATGAACTGAATACAAGATTACCCTTGCACAAGCACAAACCTTTACGCCTAATTAACTATCCTCCTCCACTAATTAACCAACCCTTTCGATCAATCGACGATATGACCTCCGCCGCCACCAACTTACTGACCTCCCTAACCGAAGCTTTCGAATTCAGCCGCAATGCAGCCGCGGCGATACCGATGGCGAAATACATGAAAAACAATTTCCCTTTTCTTGGTTTGCCGCAACCAGTTCGAAAAGCTTTGTCGAAAGAATTTCTACAAGACGCCAAAAAACTGGATGCTGAAGATGTGTTGGCAATAGCCAATAAGCTCTGGAAAAAGAAGGAAAGAGAATACCAGTATGTCGCGATAGAATTGTTGATCGCCGGCCGAAAAAAATGGGACGAACAATTCCTGACCCGGTTCCTGGAAATGATCACCGAAAAATCGTGGTGGGACTCGGTTGACTTCATCGCGGTGCGATTGATTGGCCCTTATTTCGCTGCTGGCGGCGGACCAGCAACCCTGCAGCCCTGGCTGGAATCGGATAATATCTGGCAAAACAGAACGGCCCTGATTTTCCAATTGTCGTACAAAGAAAAAACCGACCTGCGGTTTTTGCAAAAAGCGATCAAACAATTGAAACACAAAGACGAATTTTTTGTGCAGAAAGCCATCGGCTGGTCGCTGCGGCAATACCATCGAATTGACCCCGATTGGGTGGCAGCGCTGGTAGAAAAAGAAGGCTTGAAAGGCCTCGCGAAACGCGAAGCGTTGAAGCATGCGTAAAAAACTTCATTTTCATTTTAGCCAGGTAGTACAAAATGAATGACTACGCTACGATCTCCCCTTCAAGATCATAATCAAACGCTTTGGAGATACGCACGTTCACAAAAGTTCCGATGGCCAATTTTTTGTTGGTGTTGATCACCACTTCATTATCAACTTCCACACTATCGAATTCCGTGCGACCAAGGTAACGGCCGGCTTCTTTTTTATCGACGATCACCTTAAATACCTTACCCACTTTCTCCTGATTTTTTTCCAGGCTGATTTCCTGTTGTACTTCCATGATCTCCTGTGCACGCGCTTCTTTTTCAGCGGCGGGGATATCATCTACCAGGTCGTAGGCGCTGGTATTCTCTTCGTGTGAATAGGTGAATATCCCCACCCGGTCGAAACGCATCCGCCGCAAAAAATCTTTCAGCTCTTCTACGTCTTCGCGGGTTTCGCCGGGAAAACCAGTGATCAGGGTGGTGCGCAAACAAATGCCCGGCACTTTTTCACGGATAGCGGCAATCAGGGTTTCCATTTCTTCGCGGGTGATCTGGCGCTTCATGGCCTGGAGCATATTATTCGACGCATGTTGCAGCGGCATATCGAGGTAATTGCAAACATTGTCGCAATCGCGCATGGCATCGAGCAATTCCAGCGGAAATTTTGACGGATAGGCATAGTGCAGGCGGATCCATTCCAGGCCCGGCACAGTGCTGAGCTTATAGAGCAGTTCGCTGAGGCTGCGTTTTTTGTAGAGGTCGAGTCCGTAGTAAGTCAATTCCTGCGCAATCAGCATGATTTCTTTTACCCCTTTCTTGACCAGAAGCTCCGCTTCCTGTACAAGTTCGTCTATCGGGCGACTAATATGTTTGCCGCGCATCAACGGAATGGCACAAAATGCGCAGGTGCGATTACAGCCCTCACTGATTTTCAGGTAAGCATAGTGTTTTGGTGTGGCGAGTAAGCGTTCGCCCAGTAATTCAGCCTTGTAATCGGCTTGGAGTTCTTGTAAGATCAGCGGCAATTCGAGGGTGCCGAACCAGGCATCTACTTCGGGAATTTCTTTTTCCAAATCGTCGCGGTACCGTTGACTCAGGCAACCGGTCACATATACTTTATCGAGTTTGCCTTTCTGCTTCAATGCCACCTGGTCGAGAATGGTGTTCACTGATTCTTCTTTGGCCTTGTCAATAAATCCGCAGGTATTCACCACTACTATATTGTGGTCGAGTTTACTATTCTCGTGTACCACATCGATTTCGTTGGCAGCGAGTTGGCCACTCAGTACTTCACTGTCGACCATATTCTTGCTGCAACCCAGCGTGATAATATTTACCTTATTGCCTTTGCGTGAGCGTGCTTTCATGCCCCGCAAAAATAAGACGATTCCGTGTTTAATGTTTAAAGTTTAAGGGTTTAAGGTTGCTGCCGCGTATCTGGCTTCAAACGAAATAGGCGATCTGCCCAAAATGCAAATTGCTTTAAAGACAAATTGCCTTTCATGCGTAAAGCTCCACCAGCGGTAGCAACCTTAAACCCTTAAACTTTAAACCTTACACTACGGAAGAATGCTACACCATGTTGAATAATGAACGGACAAATTCTCGCTTGTCAAACACCAGCAAGTCCTCCATTTTTTCGCCCATGCCAATGAATTTGACAGGTATCTGGAACTGGCTGGCGATGGCCAGTACCACGCCGCCTTTGGCAGTGCCGTCGAGTTTGGTGATGGCCAGTGCGGTTACGTCGGTAGCAGCAGTGAAATGACGGGCTTGTTCAAGGGCATTTTGGCCAGTGGAACCATCCAATACCAACAACACTTCATGCGGTGCCTGCGGAATCACTTTTTGTACCACCCGCCTGATCTTGCTCAACTCTTCCATGAGATGGGCCTTATTGTGAAGGCGGCCGGCCGTATCGATAATAATCACATCATAGCCTTTGGCAACACCCGATTGCACCGTATCAAAAGCCACAGCTGCGGGATCAGATCCCATTTCTTGTTTTACGATGTCAACACCTACTCGATCGCTCCAAATGGTAAGCTGGTCTACCGCTGCTGCCCGGAAGGTGTCTGCCGCACCCAGCAGCACTTTCTTACCGGCTTTTTTGAAATTATAGGCCAGTTTGCCGATGGTGGTGGTTTTACCCACGCCATTCACCCCCACCACCAGAATCACATAGGGCGTGGCGGGCAATTCCTGCTGAAAAGAATAACTGTTATTGGTGGGCGCATCTACCAGTAGCTGCGTAATCTCTTCCTGCAGCAGCCCGTTCAGTTCACTGGTGTTGAGGTATTTGTCGCGCGCAACGCGTTTTTCAATGCGGTCGATGATTTTCACCGTGGTATCAACGCCAACATCGGCACCTACCAGGGCTTCTTCAAGCTCATCCAACACCTCCGTATCGACCGTGCTCTTGCCGGCAACCGCCTTGGTGATTTTGCTGAAAAAGTTTTCCTTGGTTTTTTGCAAACCCTGGTCGAGCGTTTCCTTCTCCTTCCGGCCGAATATCTTATCAAAAAACCCCATGTATTGTAAAAATTTGAGAGGGCAAAAATACGCCAAAACCGACCCCCGAAAACAAAAAAGCCGCTCCGTGAGGAAGCAGCTTACTATCGTTGAAACCCGCCTTATTTTTCAGACAGGAAATCTTTGATTTTGTCTTTGTGTACGATCGCTTCTTTAAAAGTGTAGGCGCCGGTTTTGGGGCTCCGAACGGCCTTGATCACTTTGGTCCAGTTTTTAGCTTCAGCGGCTGCCTTCTGGTCTTTGGTTTTGATCGCGGTTTTTGCTGCTTTTGCCATGGTTATATAAAATTAGATGGTTGAGTAAATCAGGAAAACGCCTTATTTAATTTCTTTGTGAACAGTTACCTTTTTGAGAATGGGGTTGTATTTCTTCAACTCCAGGCGCTCAGGCGTGTTCTTCTTGTTCTTGGTGGTGATATAGCGGCTGGTGCCGGGCTGTCCACTGGTTTTATGCTCAGTGCACTCCATGATCACCTGAACGCGGTTACCTTTCTTTGCCATTGTTAATCAGTTTAAAGTTTTACTCCTTTGGCCCGCAGTTCTTTTACCACACTGTACAAGCCATTTTTATTAATGGTGCGCAAGCCTTCCGCAGATAATTTCAGGGTGATCCACTTGTCTTCTTCTGCGATATAAAAGCGCTTGGTCAGCAGATTCGGTAAAAACCTGCGTTTGGTCTTGATGTTCGAGTGAGACACACGGTGACCCGTGATTGGCGTTTTACCCGTAACCTGACATACTCTTGCCATAACTGTCAAAATTTAGGACGGCAAAGGTAGTGAGAATTATCTACCGAAACAATTTTTTCCTGTATTGTCCACCCGACGGGTTCCACCCGTCGGGTACTACCCGTCGGGTGGAACTGGCAAATTACAATTATTTAACTTAGCCCCTCCGTCGGCTGTCCCATCTTTGGGTCTAAATGGCTGATTATGATTGATATGGAAGGAAAGAGAAAGACGATTCCCCGCGATCTTAGCTGGCTGGCTTTCAATGCCCGGGTTTTGCAGGAGGCCGCCGACCCGTCCGTGCCGCTCAAAGAAAGAATCAAGTTCCTGGGCATTTTCAGCAATAACCTCGACGAGTTTTTCCGGGTACGGGTGGCCACCCTCAAACGCATGATCGAAATCAAGGGCAAAAAGCTGCGGGCCAATATCCACCTGGAGCAATCGCCCGAAAAGATCCTGGAAGAAATTATGGTGCGCGTGCTTCGCCAGCAAAACGAGTTCAACCATATCTGGGAAAACCTGCGCAAAGACATGGAAAAAGAGAAGGTTTTTCTGATCAGCGAAAAACAGCTCAACAAAGACCAGCGGGCTTTCGTCAAAACTTATTTTGAAGACGTGGTGCGGGTGAACACCATTCCGCTCATGATCGAACAAATTCCACAACTCCCCTACCTGCGCGACAAATCCATTTACCTCGGCGTGGTGATGAGTCGCCGCACCAATAAATTCGAACAGAAATATGCCCTCGTGGAAGTGCCTTCCAAACTCCTGGGGCGATTTGTGCAGTTGCCCGGCCCCGAAGGCGAAAAACATATCATTCTGCTGGAAGACATTATCCGCTTCAACCTGCCAGCGCTGTTTTCATTTTTCCGCTACGAAAAATTTGATTCATGGGTTTTTAAGGTCACCAAAGATGCCGAACTCGACCTCGATACCGATCTATCTACCAGCATCATCCAGAAGATTGAAAAAGGCGTGAAAAACCGGCGCAAGGGAAAGACCGTTCGTTTTGTGTACGATAAACAGATGGATGCCGGTCTGCTCGAGTTCCTGATGCGTCGGCTGGGACTTACCCGAAAAGACAACCTGATACCCGGTGGACGCATTCACAACTTCCGCCACTTTATGGAATTTCCGGATGTGTGGACGCGCAAATCACAGCGAAAAAAACCCTTCAATCATCCGCTGCTGCCCACCAATGCCCGGGTTACCGATACCATACTGGAGCAAGATATCATGCTGCATTTTCCGTATCATTCTTTTAGTCCGCTGATCGAATTGTTGCGCGAATCGGCCATGGATCCCGATGTTGTTTCCATCAAGATAACCGCCTACCGGCTCGCATCCAACAGCCGCATCATCAATGCCCTGATCAACGCTGTCAGAAACGGCAAGGAAGTAACGGTGATGCTTGAACTAAGAGCGCGTTTTGAAGAAGAAGCCAATCTGGAATGGAAAGAAAGACTGGAGGAAGAAGGTGTGAAAGTGCTGATTGGCATTCCTAACATGAAAGTACATGCGAAGGTCTGCATCATTCGCAAACGCGTAAACAACCGCACCATTCAGTATGGTTTTGTTAGCACCGGTAACTTCAATGGCAACACCGCCCGCTTTTACAGCGACCATTGCCTGCTGACCGCACACCGCGGCATCATGGCCGATATCAACCGACTTTTTCTCTACATTGAAAAATACAAAACGCAACCAGATATCCTCAAGGGTTGCAAATCGCTGATTCCCTGCCCTGGTCAACTGCGCAATGAACTGATCAAACTGATCAACCACGAAATCCGCGCCGCGAAAAAGAAAAAGCAATCGGGCATATTGCTGAAGATGAATTCGCTTTCAGATGAAGTGTTGATCGAAAAACTCAATGAAGCTGCCAAAGCCGGCGTGCCGATCAAGCTCATTGTACGCGGCATTTTCTGCATGTACACCGAAAGTAAAAAATTCAAGCACCCCATCAAGGCCATTAGTATTGTTGATGAATACCTGGAACATGCCCGCGTGTTCTATTTCCACAACAGTGGCAAAGAGAAAGTTTTTATATCTTCGGCCGATTGGATGGTTCGCAACCTGGATCACCGGGTAGAAGTTGCTTGTCCCGTGTACGATCCCGACCTGCGAAAAGTATTGAAAAACCTGCTTAAGATACAGCTAAGCGACAACGTGAAAGCGAGAACATTGAACAACACGCTTAGCAACGAATATGTGAAAGCTGAAGGCAGAAAGATCCGGTCGCAGATTGAGCAATACAATTACCTCCAGTCGAAAAGAAAAGCGCAACCGCTAGAAGCCGATAAACCAGAAACAACCGAACTGCCAACGACAAAACCGGACAATAAAACTTGAAATTAGCTGCGATCGATATAGGAAGCAATGCCGCCCGCTTGCTGATCAGTGAATCCATCACCGATGCACAGGGCAAAACGCGATTCAACAAACTCAACCTGGTGCGGGTGCCGCTGCGCCTGGGATTCGATGTATTCGATACCCAAACCATATCGCCCGAAAAAACCGAACATATTCTAAAAACCATCAAGGCCTATCGGGCCCTGATTGATGTGTATGGTGTAAACCATTACCTCGCTTGCGCCACTTCCGCCATGCGCGATGCCAAAAATTCGGCCGCCATCATCGACCGCATCAAAGCAGAAACTGGCGTTGAGATCAAAGTCATCAGTGGCGACGAAGAAGCTTCGTTTATTTACGAAAATCATATTGCGGAGAACCTCGACAACGACCACTCTTATATGTATATTGATGTGGGTGGTGGCAGTACGGAACTGACTTTTTTCAGTGACAACCGCCTCGTGTTCAAAGAGTCTTTTAACATCGGCACCATTCGCCTGCTGAAACAGCAGGTGGATGACAACAAGTGGGACGAGATGAAGAATTATATCCGCGCCCGCACCAAAGGTTTTAAAGAGATCATCTGTATCGGCTCAGGTGGCAATATCAACAAAGTGTTTTCGATGTCGAAGAAAAAAGATGGCAAGCCGCTACCACTCGATCTGTTGAAAGATTACTACAAAGAGCTGAATAGTTTCAATGTGGAAGAGCGCATGCGCGTGTACAACCTGCGCGAAGACCGCGCCGATGTTATTGTGCCGGCTTTGTCTATTTTTATCAACGTGATGCGCTGGGCCGATGCAAAAGAAATTTATGTGCCGAAGATTGGCCTGGCCGACGGACTCATACAAATTCTCTGGCGGCAACTGGGTCGCCCCACCAATTAAACCCAATTTATGCCCGACGTAAAACGCATTACCACCAATACGCTCCAGCAAATGAAAAAAGCTGGTGAAAAAATCTCCATGCTCACCGCTTATGATTTTTCTTTTGCCGGCATTTTTGATGCAGCCGGGATCGATGTGATTCTGGTGGGCGATTCAGCCAGCAATGTAATGGCCGGGCATGAAACCACGGTACCCATAACGCTTGAGCAAATGATTTATCATGGGCAATCGGTGGTGCGTGGCATCAAGCATGCCCTGGTGGTGATTGACCTGCCCTTTGGTTCCTACCAATCAAATTCTGATATCGCCCTGGCATCGGCCATCAAAATGATGAAAGAAACCGGCGGTCATTCCATCAAACTCGAAGGTGGTGAAGAAGTCGTAGACAGTATTCGCAAGATTGTCAATGCCGGTATTCCGGTGATGGGCCACCTGGGCCTCACTCCACAATCGATTTATAAATTCGGTACCTATTCCGTTCGTGCGAAAGAAGAAAACGAAGCAGCCAAACTGAAAAAAGATGCCCTGCTGTTACAGGAAGCCGGTTGTTTTGCCCTGGTGCTGGAAAAGATTCCGGCCAACCTGGCGAAGGAAGTGAGCGAAAGTCTTTCCATCCCGACCATAGGTATTGGGGCTGGCAAGTATTGCGACGGTCAAGTACTGGTAATGCACGATATGTTGGGCATTAACAACGAATTCAATCCGCGCTTCCTGCGCAAATACGCCAACCTGCACGAAAATATCACCCAGGCCGTACAGCAATACATTGGTGATGTGCGTTCGCAAGACTTTCCGAACGAACAAGAACAGTATTGAGCCTGTATAATCTGTAACTTTGCGGGCTAAATTGTTGCCATGCAATTCTTACAACAGCTTGGCCTGAAGGCCAGCAATGAAGGTAGTTCAACCGGTACCGTATGGATTCCCTCTGCGGGATCAGCGATTGCGTCTTTTAGTCCGGTGGATGCCAAACAGATCGGCACCGTCACCACCACCAGCAAAGCCGCCTATGAAACCATCGTCAAGAAAGCGGAAGAAGCCTTTGCCATCTGGCGCAGTTGGCCGGCACCCCGACGTGGTGAAATCGTTCGTCAAATTGGCGAAGAATTGCGCGCGGCCAAACAACCCTTGGGACAGTTGGTATCGTACGAAATGGGCAAGAGCCTGCAGGAAGGCCTCGGTGAAGTGCAGGAGATGATCGATATCTGTGATTTTGCGGTGGGATTGAGTCGCCAGTTGCATGGACTCACGATGCACAGTGAACGCCCGGGTCATCGCATGTATGAGCAATGGCATCCACTTGGTATTGTCGGCATTATTTCCGCCTTTAATTTCCCGGTAGCGGTATGGAGCTGGAACGCCATGCTGGCCTGGGTTTGCGGCGATGTATGCATCTGGAAACCATCTGAAAAAACACCTCTTTGTAGTGTTGCCTGCCAACATATTGTGGCCAAAGTATTTGCCCGCAATGAAGTGCCCGAAGGCGTTTCATGTATCATCAACGGCGATCGCGAAGTGGGCGAATGGCTGACCAACGATACCCGCGTGCCCTTGATTTCAGCCACCGGTAGTACCAGGATGGGTAAGTCTGTCGGTGCCGCCGTAGGTGCCCGCCTGGGTCGCAGCATACTGGAACTGGGTGGCAACAACGCCATTATTATTACGGAGAATGCCGACCTGGATATGTCGCTGATTGGGGCATTGTTTGGCGCCGTTGGTACAGCCGGACAAAGATGTACCACTACCCGCCGGCTCATTATCCAATCGTCGGTGTACGACGCGTTTACCGAGAAGCTGAAAAAAGCTTATGCCCAGTTGCGCATCGGTGATCCGCTGAAGGCGGAGAACCATGTAGGTCCGCTGATCGATACCTTGGCGGTTTCCCATTACCTCGAAGCCATCCGCCGCTGTAAAGAAGAAGGCGGTAAATTCCTGGTAGAAGGTGGTGTGCTGGAAGGGGCCGGATACGAAAGCGGTTGTTACGTGAAGCCTTGTATTGCCGAAGCCTCGAATGATTTTGCGATTGTGCAGCACGAGACATTTGCACCGATATTATACCTGATCAAATATGATACCATTGAGGAAGCCATCGCCTACCAGAATGGGGTGCCACAGGGGTTGTCGAGCGCTATCATGACCCTGAACCTGCGCGAAGCGGAAAGATTTTTGTCGGTGGCCGGCAGCGATTGCGGCATTGCCAATGTAAATATTGGCACCAGCGGCGCAGAGATTGGCGGCGCTTTTGGCGGGGAGAAAGAAACAGGTGGCGGCAGGGAAAGTGGCAGTGATGCCTGGAAGGCCTATATGCGCCGCCAGACCAATACCATCAACTATTCCACCAAATTACCGCTGGCGCAAGGCATCAAATTTGATATCTAAGTCATAAAATTTGAAAACTGGTAAACTATTTTGCCGCTTTTCACGTCTATTTGAGAATCTAAATCGATTGAATGAAGCATATTCTTACGCTGCCAGCCGTACTCTTTAGCGCATTTGCCGTTACTACTGCCACTGCACAGGATGCAGCGACAGCTCCCGTCAAAAAAGAAATTCCCAAGGGCTGGCACCTGGGTGATTTTGCCAAAGATGGCTACTACGGTGTTAGCATGAACAAAGCCTATGAATTTGTTAAAGGCAAGCCGAGTACGCAGATCCTGGTGGCGACCATCGATTCGGGCATTGATACGACGCACGAGGATTTGAAGCCGATATTGTGGGTGAACCCGAAAGAGATTCCGGGCAATGGCATTGACGACGACAAGAACGGATATGTAGATGATGTGCATGGATGGAATTTTTTGGGCGGAAAAGATGGTCGGAATGTGAAGAAAGACAGCGATGAAGCATCGCGCGTTTACCACGGCCTCAAAGCCAAATTCACAGCACCTGGTTTTGATTCGACCAAACTCAATGCCGACGAAAAACAACAGTTCCTCATGTGGACCAAGGCAAAGCTGAAACTGGAAGCCGATGCTGCCGGTGGTGGTGCCGACTTGCTGTTCATGCGGCGCGCGTTGGAAAGCAGTCTAAAGAACGATAGCATTTTACGGTCGGTAATGGGCAAGGAAACCTATACCGGCAAGGAGTTGGAAATGTATGCGCCTACTACCACGGCCGGCCAGAAAGCAAAAGCCGGTATGTTGTATGTGATGAAGGCCTTCGACATGATGGAAACGCCCAATACCGAATTCATTGAAGGCTTTTCTTCTTATGTGGAAGGAGAAGAACACAAGCGGGCAGCCTTGGAGAACGCACCCGAAGATTACCGCGGTGAAATTGTAAAAGACAACTACAACGATTTCAACGATCGTTATTATGGCAACAACGATGTGATGGCCGGAACACCGATGCATGGCACCCATGTGGCGGGTATTATTGCTGCCAAAAGAGGCAATGGCATTGGGATGGATGGAGTGGCCGACAATGTGCGGGTGATGGCGATTCGCGCTGTTCCTGATGGCGACGAACACGACAAAGACATCGCGCTGGCCATTCGCTATGCGGTCGACAATGGCGCGCGTGTGATCAATATGAGCTTTGGCAAAAGCTTTTCGCCTGTAAAAAAATGGATTGACGATGCCGTGAAATATGCCGATGAAAAAGGTGTATTGCTGGTGCATGCTGCCGGCAATGATGCCGCCAATGTTGACAGCACGGATAACTTCCCTTCCACTGCCTTTCTGGGTGGTAAAGAAAGGGCGAAGAACTGGATCACCGTCGGCGCCAGCAGCGATCCCCTGGCGGAACCTGGCTTTGGTAGCTATACCGCCTCCTTTTCCAATTATGGCAAGAAAGAAGTGGATGTATTTGCGCCCGGTACCAAGATCTACTCTACCCTGCCCACCGGCAATGCCTACGGTAACCAACAAGGCACCAGCATGGCCGCGCCCGTGGTGGCTGGTGTAGCTGCTTTTATCCTCTCCTATTACCCTAGCCTGACGCCTGAACAATTAAAAGCCATCCTGCTAAAATCAGTGTCGCATACCACCCAAAAAGTGAAAGTGCCCGGCGCCGATAAAGAAGTGGATCTGTCACAGCTCTCGGTGTCTGGCGGATTTGTGAACGCCTACGAAGCGGTGAAGCTCGCTGACGCGATGACCAAGAAGCCTCCGGTGAAGAAAGCGCCGGCCTCCAAGTTGAAGAAGAGCAAAAAGGGGTGACGGAGGGTTGGGAGTAAAATTTTTGAAGCGGGCGTCTGTGTGATGCCCGTTTTTTTGTTTCGCGCTGAGTTTTTGTTTCGCGCTGCGATGGTTTCTAATGGAAATGGTTTCGCGCAGAGACGGTTTCTCGCGGAGACCGCAGAGGAACAGAGGTTTTTAGGATTAGTTGATTACGAAAGGTAGGCGGTTTGTGGTGGGGGTATTTAGGTTGGCGTTGTACCGAAATGGGTTGTAGTTGTACCGAAGTGGGTTGACGATGTACCGAAATGGTTGTAGTTATACTGAAATGGTTGTAGTTGTACTGAAATATTTTGTCGTAGTACTAAAGGGTGATTATGGAAATTTGATACAATACCTGAACGAATGAACTACGAGAATGATGCTGGAAATACGTTGCTTACAATATGCCGCACGAAATACCTTATTCAAAATAAGTTGCTCGAAATACATTGCTCGAATTATATTGCTCGAAATACATTGCCCGAATTATATTGCTCGAAATACATTGCCCGAATTATATTGCTCAAAATACATTGGTCGAAATACATTGCTCGAAATACATTGCTCGAAATACATTGCTCGAAAATTACTGAACGAAAATTAATACCGCTTGCAGCCAGCATTCTGCTTGAAACAAAGCAACGCAACATTCAATGACCCAGTTACAAACTAAAATTATCTCTGTTCCTCCGTGGTCTCTGCGAGAAACCATCTCTGTGCGAAAAAGGAACGTCATGCAAAAAAACCGTGTCACAAAAATCTCCTAATAACAATCTCCGCAAGAAAACCACCGCCAACGCATAATTAATTTTTTTCTATTCCCTTTGCGATCTAACTTACGGGTATGAGTACCGCCTACCACCTCGTTTATGCCGACGGCTTTGCTAAATACGTGCAACTTGCTGAGAGCAAGGATTTGCTCAAAACGCTAAAGAAGAATCGAAAGAGATTTCTTTCATTGATGGCTTCCATACCGCCAGCAAAAATCAACCATGCCTATGCGGAGGGAAAGTGGACGGTCAAACAATTGCTGCAGCACATCATTGATGCCGAGCGGGTATTTGCTTATCGAGCGTTGAGGATAGCCCGCTTTGACAGCACACCTTTAGCGGGTTTTGATGAAAATGCCTGGGCCGAAAAAGCCGATGTGACGGCTCGCGGTTGGAGCGATATGCTAAAAGAATTCAACGAACTGCGTAAGGCCAATATTCGGATGATCGGCCAGTTCAGCAAGGAACAATTGGCAGCCGAGGGAACATCCAATGGAAAAGCCCTCAGTACTGCGGCGATTTGTTTTATTATGGCCGGCCATGTGAAGCACCACATGAATATTTTAGAAGAACGTTACTTGTAAAAATCTTTATCTACACTCATTGCCGGTTCGAATGGTCGACTCAAAAGGTCGACTCAAAGGGTCGGCTCGAATGGTCGACTCAGTGGGTCAGCTCGAATTGTCGGCACATCAGAAACCGTATAGACTCGAACATTAGCGGTTTCATCTCCGAAATGAAGGCTGTTACATCTCCGAAATGACGACTGTTTCATTTACAAAATGCCAACTGTCTCATTTGCGAAACGCCAACTGTTTCATTTGCGAGACTTTATATTTTCCATTTCCGGAACAGCAACTTTTTCATTTCCCGAACAACAACTATGACTTTTGGCAATACGCCTATAAGTCACAGCCGAATTTTTAGGATTTTCGACGGGTTAATGCACGATGCGCAAAAGTGCTAGATACAATTTTACCGACATTAAAACTATTCCCCAAAGGCAAGACCCCTGCTTGGCAGTATGGCACTGCAAAGCAAGGGTCTGTTTTATTAGTTACTTTCCGAGCTATAAGTTACTTTCTGTGTACCAAGTTACTTCCTGTGTTCTAGGTTACTTATTGCTGAACAGGCTCATTTACCATTTGCTTGTTCCCCATCGCTACATTTTTCTGGTACACCATATCATTGATGGTATTGATCGCCTCGTCGAGGTAGATATCTGAACGAAGGTTTTTCTTCCAGGCTTTGTAACGCTCCAGCTTATCGGTATCGGTTGCAAACCGTTGGTCCTGGCCAGGCACATCATCAACTGAAATCTCTGCTTTCAACTTGTTGTTTGCTTCGATATCTTTTACTGCCGCACTGATTTTCTTTTTCTCGGCCTTAAACTTGTCGATATTGAGGCTATAAGTTTTATCATTTTGCTCCGACAACCATTCGGTGTTCTTTTTGATATTGTTGAAAGCCATATTGCCATTCACGCGCGATTGACTATTGCGGGTTGCCTGGTCAACATCGTAGGGTGCTTTCCAAAGCGTATAGGGTGAACGCTGTACCTCATCCCAGGGAAGTGCATCGGGATCATCTTTCTCCCGCACTTTTGATTTTTCGAGCACATCCGGCACAACTACATCAGAACTAACCCCTTTCAACTGCGTTGAACCGCCGTTGATTCGGTAAAATTTCTGCAAGGTCAATTTGATACTACCCAGCTCGCTATTGGCAGAATACATACCCGATTCTTTATCGAGGCCAATGCTGCGTTGCACCGTTCCTTTACCATAAGTGGAGGTGCTACCGATTACAATACCACGCTTATAATCCTGGATGGCGGCGGCAAAGATTTCAGAAGCAGAGGCGCTGAATTCATTCACCATCACGGTCAGCGGACCATCATACAACACACTCTTATCACGGTCGCGCATGATACTGGGTTTACCATCGCGCTCCCGCACCTGTACCACCGGACCGTCTTCGATAAACAGGCCCACCATCTGCACAACATCATACAATGAACCACCACCATTGTTGCGCAGGTCCATCACAATGCCATCCACTTTTTGTTCCTTCAGTTTGATGATTTCTTTGGCAACATCCACTGCACAGCGGTTGCCTTTGGGGTTATCGAAATCGGCATAGAATTCCGGCAACCAGATAAAACCAACCTTGCTTTTACCATTGTTCACAATGGCGCTGCGCGCAAAGGTTTCGTCTTGTACAATTTCGTCACGGATGATGACCACCACTTTTGTGCTGCCATCCGTTTTCCGCAGGGTGAGTCGCACTTCGGTGCCCTTCTTCCCCCGAATCACTTTCACCGCATCTTCTGTTGAATAGCCGGCCATATCGAGCGGCTCTTCAGCGCCCTGCCCAACTTTAAGCACCACATCCCCCACACTCACTTGTTGGCTTTTCCAGGCCGGCGAACCGGTTACCACACTCGCGATTTTGATCACACCCTCTTCTTCGCGCAGTGATGCGCCGATGCCGAAGAAACGGCCGCTCATCTGTTCGTCGAAATAACGTTTATCGACTGGTGGGAAAAAGGTAGTGTGGGGATCCATCGAACTGGTCACCACATTCACATATTGATTGAACCGATCATCGTCGCTGTATTTCAGTTTCAGGCGATCGAACATCCGATCCATTAGTTTGCTCACGCGATCGCGGGCCTCTTTTTCCATCGCTTCATTGGTCTTGGCTACATAGCCTTCCTTGCCCTTGGTTTTTTCCTGGGTTTCCTGGATTTCTACATAACGCTCCAACGCCAGGTATTTCAGGCGCTTGCGCCAACGGTCTTTTTTCTCGACATCATTTTTGGGGAAATCGAGCTTATCGGCCTCCAACACCACGGTTTCGTCGGTATTGAACTCAAAAGGCTTTGACAGTATTTCTTTGGCCAAGGCTTCGGTTTCCAACACGCGCTTTTTGTAGATGGCCGATACTGCCGGAACGAATTCTACATTGCCGCCATTGATCTCGTCGTCGAGTTTGGTTTCGAATTTCTTCAGGTCTTTGATATCGGACTGGAGAAAAATATTCTTTTCACCATCTACCGACACCAGGAACTTGGTAAAAAGCTCCTTTGAAAATGTATCGTCCACTTTTTTGGGGCTATAATGCACCTGCGACAGGATATCGCCTACATTATGCAGAATTTTCTCATATTTTCCCGGGGGATCGCCTTTTACCTTGCCAAGGGTCCGAAATCCAATAAATAAGGCGCAAGAGAGGATAAGTACCAGTACGGGTAAGCTTCTTTTACTGAACATAAAGTCTATCAGTTTTTGCATTCTTCCAAAAATAACGATTAAAGAGGCTAGCATGTTGCCATTGCGACCAATTAACATGTGATTATGACGAACGGTAATGCGAAAATCTGGCCAGATTGGCCCCAGCATTTTGCGGGAATATTTTACCGTTTGCCATTTTTTGCTATTTTTGTGCCCCCTTACGGAGGCTGTAGCTCAGTTGGTTAGAGCATCAGATTGTGGTTCTGAGGGTCGTGGGTTCGAGACCCATCAGCCTCCCAAGCGGAAACCTAGGCCCATCGCGGGTTTCCGCTTATTTTTTCTTCTGCGCTCGCGGCATTAGCTCTAACAAAAACTCTAACGCTATGCCAAACGACAACGCGCGCATTAACCTGCCAAATGACTGTTACGCAACCCAATTTTTAGTCTACCCAAAGAACTGGGAAAGCGCCCGGGCGACAACGAAAAGACCATGGTCTATCACCTACCGATTTGTGATGCCAGGCCACCCGCCGAAGCAGCGGAGCTTCAATGGTATGAACCATGAGCGCGACCTGATCCGGCGCCAAGATATTACCCGGGCTATTATTGCAGACGAGCTTAATAAGCTGTTGTACCATGGCTGGAACCCTATTACCAACGCCTATTGCCCGCCGGCCGACGGTGAGGTAGGCATTATCGAGCCGACGACATTCTTTGCCGAAGCACTGAAAGCAGCGTTCCGGCACGTTACGGTTGCCGAAAACACCCGGCTCGACTTCAAAAGTGTGCTGGGCAAGTTGGTAGCCGGCATCCATGCTGCCCGGCTCGACTACATGGCCATAAAAGACGTTCGGCGCAAGCACCTGTCGATTCTTTTCATGACCATGGCAAAAACAGAAAAGGTTTGGTCGCCCCACAAGCACAATCGATGCAAGGCGTACCTGCAAATTTTGTTCAAAGTGCTGATCAGACACGATGCCGCCGAGGTTAACCATGCCCTTAACCTGGAGAAGCTGCCAGTAGTGAAAAGGATACGAGTGACCCTCACCGAAAGCGAGCGCATCAAAATTCGGGAACACCTGCCAGCTTACCCGTTGTTTTGGCGGTTCGTTCAAATCTTCTTCCATTCGGGCGGCCGGCTGTCAGAACTGGTAAGCATCCGGCGGGAAGATGTTGACCTGGTTGGCAAACAGTACAAATGTGTCATAAAAAAGGGTAAGCAGTATAAAGAGGTTTGGCGGCCGATCAAAACTATTGCGGCGCCATTGTGGGCCTCCGTTTTACGTGAAACAAAGCCCGGGCAGTTTCTTTTCGGTCGCGACCTGGTGCCGGGTCCGATCGCCTGCAGGCGCGACTACCTCACAAAGCAATGGTCCATCCACGTCAAGCGCGAGCTGGGCATAGATGCCGATCTGTACAGCCTGAAACACTTGAACTTAACGGAGATTTCCCGGGAGTTTGGCGCCGAAAAGGCCGCCGAGCAGGCCGGCCACACTTCGACGGCCATGGTCAAATCGATCTACGATGTTGAATACATGAAGCGAATGAATGATCGGATTCGAGAGGTAGGCAATGAGTTTTAGCCATGGTCACCGCCGCAACCTATACACCACTTTTGCCACCCTGG
>JAIUNW010000013.1 GCA_020161535.1 Bacteroidota bacterium
TCATAACCAATCCAATCCATTATCCAACAGGGGGTCAGTTTCAACCGAATACAGGGGGTCAATTTGCACCGAAAAGAAGGGACCTCTTTGCGCCGAAAAGAGGGGGTCACTTTCCCCGGATTTTACAATTGCCATTGAAACGCTCTACATTTGTTACCTGGTAGCGCTTTACAAATTCAGAAAGTTTTTCTCTAGTTAGTATTTGTATGCCATCGGAAATATTGGCAATAAATTCCGGAAAGCCGTTTCTAGTTCCAAGGTAAACTGCATAATGCTTTGGAAAACCCGCTTGAGGGCAAACTAATTCTACGGCATCAGCGGCCTTCAAATTATTTAATCTAATAAATTGTGTCAATGTCATAGTGTAATTATTTACCAGCTTGATAAAATACAAACAAAGCCAATGAAAGCATTAAGCCACTAGATCTTTCAGTCTCTCTTTTTGAGTTAAGTAGCTTAGTGGCTGCGATCATTCCGCTATGCACAATAAATTCCGCTGCATCGTCGTCCATACTTTTAGAATTAAAGAAATTTTTAAACCCGTGCGCTGTTCTTAAACTAACTGTTCGTCCAGATGTATCACCAAAAAATTGGTTTAATCCTTTAGACACATCTGTCAAAACCCCATAGTTTGATTTTATTTGTTTTAAACTATTCATTTTACAAAACTAAAACAGGCTAGAAATAAAAAATGCGACTTTTATCGCAAAATTTCAATTTGATTTTTTTCGCATTAACCTTGACAAAGCATTTCTATTCATGCCCAAATATGAACATAAGTATTGTATTTTGACCCTATTCGCAAGTTCAGGATAACTTCTTTGAAAATCTTCTAGCCGTTCTTTGCCATTCATCGCTTGTAGCTGATGTATTCTTTGTAACGCTAGGATGTAACTTTCTTCTGCCAATTGTCTCCCAATCCTATTCATTTCCGGTATTTCATTGTATAAATTTTCGAGGTCATCCCGACTGATAGTAGTTAAATAAGAATCTTCTAACGCTTCAATAGTTTCATTCGATTTCTTACCTGAATAAAAACTTTCAAAGCTTGCAACTATAATGTTTCTGGGGGAGTAGTAAAATCTTGAAACAATCTCCTGAATAGAATTTGACTTTTCATATTTAGCTGCAAGTAAGCCGTCAATCAAAATACCTAGCTTATCAGTTCTTTTACCAGCTTGACTAAATACTTCTCCCTTTTTCAGTTTTAAAGGACTAAGCACAGAAATTATTTTTTCAATATTGTGAGTAGCAATTCCATTTTTACCCAATAAAGCTTTTATCGGATCGAGAGAATTTTGCAGGTTGTTTTTTGAAATCATTTTTAAAAAAATACCAGACTGTAGTTAAATATTCAGGCTAGCCATTTCAATATTACTAAATATATTGGGATTATTTTAAACTATTTTGGTATATTTGCTAAAATTTAAGGCAAAATGACGGTCGCTGAAAAAATAATAAAGCCCACAAAGGCTGGAGTATTTAGGACAATTTTCCTTTATACTGGTCAGGGCGAATCCACTTTGTTGGTAATTCCTACAGGTACTAACGTAGGAGACTATATGTATGTTTTAGTGGATTGTGACAGAGATAAAGAGCCGAATGAGATTGATCTGGTAGATATGTTCAATGATCTTTTTAAAACAAATGGAAAGCTGAGTACATTTATTAATACCCATCCTCATAATGACCATATCGGCGGTATTAAGGATGTCTATGATGAAATTGGGTTTACAGAAGTATGGCACTCCAATCATAAGCCTGGCGGTAAGCATAAGGAAAAATTTAAGGACTTTCAATATGTAGTAGATAAAGTTGGAAAAAAGAATGAATACTTCCTATTAGGGACGAATGACCTAAATAAAATAAGAACTTCAGGTGATAAAGAAGTCATAAAAAAGCTTGGATTAATAGATTTTCAGGTTTTATCTCCTGCTGAATATCTCTGCGATGATATAGAGGATGCTGATGCAGATGAACGCAATGCCAGAATCCATGAGCAATGCGGAGTAATCAAATTTACTTACGGCAAGGATGCAAAAAGTATAATGATTACTGGTGATTCAGATAAAAAAGCCTGGAAAGAACACATTACTGATTACCACAAAGACAATTTCCCTGCAATTGTATTGAGTGCAAGCCATCACGGGTCAAGAACTTTTTTCAAGGAAGACAAGGATGACAAAGATGTTTATGAAACACATATTGAACATATCAAACCAACTTATCTTATTGTGAGCGCCCCTAAACAAGAAGATAGTCCTCATGAACATCCTCATGACGATGCAATGGAATTGTATAAAAAACACGTAGATGAAGATGGCATATTTCATTTAGGTTCTGCACCTTACTCTGTTATTGTTGATATTGACGATAAAGGAAACATAGATGTGAAGACAGATGTAGAATTGATAGAAGCCTATGGCAAAAGTGATGATGGTGGTAATAATAATAATGATGGTGACAAAGCCAGAAACATTTACATCGGCTCACAAACTTCAAGGATTGACAACAAACCGATGGGATAATGTTACAATGGTATAAAAAACACCGCCAATTTTTGGTTGATGAAAGCACTGCGCTTACAAACGATCCCAATAAAAATTATAAAGAGGTTTATCAGTGCAGAAGCAATCTGTTTGTTTCTCATGGAAATATAATTGTAAGGTTAAATGAAATTCAAAAATTTCCTATACTTATTGTTTATACGGAGGCCACTCCTTACAGGCTGCCTGCTATTTTTCCTCTAAATAAAACTCTTACTAATGAACAGGTTGATGAAATAGCTGCTTTATCTTTTTCTGAAGCACATTCAAAAATATTAGAGCATGTAAAATTCTATTATCAGCTTCGTCATCAAAATAGTTCGGGAGAACTTTGCACTTTAGAACGGGACAGTTTAGATGATGGAAGTAGTATATATAGCATCACAGACATACTGCAACGGACTAGAGATTGGTATGCAGCTCATACAACAGGAAATTTCCCGCCAGATAGCGAAGAAGTAGATTTTTGCTCGCATTTTAACTTAATTAATAAGGAAATAAAGTTTTTTTATCCTGAACATTTTTTAAATGCACAATTCACAGAGGGGGATTGTTATGCAACCATCTACAACTTTCAACCTGCAGGTAGATATGTGCCACACGACAAGTATTTATATCTGGGTGCTTTTCTTGACGGTATTGGCAAAAGCGGTCTTTATGAACAGGTCAATATTAATCTGGAACATCATTTTCATCATGAAACTATTAAAGATTCCATTAGCCTGTATGCCAATCCTGCAATTGTAAACACTTTAATAAAAGACAAAAAATTACTAAAAGCTCAATGGTTTCAGCTAGATAAAGAACCTAATCCATTTCTTACATTCAAAGAGTTAATAACAATTATTGGAAATGATGATTATGATATTGGTGTAAAAAGGATTATTTCAAGATGCAGGGAAGTAATTGAACCGCTGCCAGGTTCATTTATGGTTGCAATACGTTTTCCCAATAGAAAGGGCAAAAACGAATTTCAGTTATTTAAAATTTTGAAATCGGCAAACCCACCTGAAATAATTATTCAAATAGATGCGGATCAAAAAATAATTAGCAGGTTAAGCCAATATGAAAAAGTTGAAGCTATTGAAGGAGAAAAACTAACTGAAGAAACCTATCATCAACGCAACAGTAAAAGAGCTGATTATAATATTCTTAAAGATGCAACAGTAAACATATTCGGAGTTGGCGCTGTTGGAAGTGAGATTGCTGATTGCATGGCAAAAGCAGGTACAGGCAACATAGTTCTTTTTGATAACCAGGTTATGAAAGCTCATAATCCTGTACGACATTTAGGAAATTTAGAGCAAATCGGAGAAGGTAAAGTTTATGCAGTTGGTGAAATTTTGCTTAGACATAATCCCTTTATCCATATTTGGCCTGTACCCTTAAATCTTTATGATTTTGAAATAAGCCAAAATTATTTTTTAAATAATTCCATAACAATTTCATCAGTAGCAGATGACAATGTTGAAGCATTTATTAACCAGCAATTAGTAATTGCAAATAAAACCGCTTTTTATGTCCGGGCATTGAGAGGAGGAAAAGCAGCAAGAATATTCCGTGTTATACCAGGGAAAGACGCCTGTTTCCGTTGCTTGGAGCTTTACAGGATTGATAAGAAAGAGTTTGTTGAAATTCCTGACGACCCAGCTTTTCCGGTATTAAAGAACGAGTGTAATAACCCAATCAGGCCAGCAAGTGCTGCTGATTTAAAATTTATATCCTCAATTTCAGCAAGAATACTAATTGACCATTTGCAAGACGGAGAATCAGAATTTAATCATTGGATTTGGGCTTCTGAAGTAATTGATAAAACACCCCTTCAAATCCCTTATCACTTTAATCGTCAGCATATTAAGCCTCATCCTGATTGTTATTACTGCAATCACGATAAGCAGGTTTCGGTAACTATTTCTAAAAGCCTTATTGATTTTATGCAAGACTTAATAAGCCAAAACTCTAAGATTGAAACTGGCGGCGTGCTTGCAGGACATTTAGATGAGCATGGTAATGTAGTCATAACCCATGTATCGGGGCCTGGCCCAAACGCGGTTAAGTTGGCGACAAAATTTGAAAAAGACGTGGTATTTTGTCAGAAATTCCTTGATGACATATATCTTCAGTCAAATAAAAAAACCGTTTATATTGGGGAATGGCATTCTCACCCTTCTGAAAACAATCAGCCGAGTGGAACTGATATAAAAAGCCTGTCAGATATAGCTTTGCAGAAGGAATATCTCACCGAAAATCCTGCGATGATAATATTTTCAAATACAGGTGTGCCGTCATGCACTATGCACCCTGCGGGGAAAAGATTTTATTTTACAAAACTAAACGTTGAATTGTAAAGGAATACATTATGAAAGTTGATACATATTACTATAAGGCCAGGCTTTTCCCAACCGTTATTACCTCAATTCCACTTTTTGTGTTTGTAATTCAGGTGCTTAAACCCTTATATGGAGAAAGCCTGAAAAAGATATTTGATATTTTGCCAATGCTGACCAGTTTGGGTATTTATGCTGGTTTAGTTTTTCTTTCCGTACAAATAAACAGATTTGTGTCAAAGGAAATATTTCAACGCTTCTTTTTTAAAGAAGACATTAACATGCCCACTACAAACTATCTACTGTGGAGCAATGAATTTTTTGCGATAGATACTAAAAAAGCCATCCGAGAAAAAATATTTTCTTCATTTAATATCACTTTACTCAACCCGACAGAAGAACAGCATGAGGAATCCAGAGCCAGAAATTTGATTGTTCATGCTGTATCACAAATCAAAAATAAATTGAGAGATAATAGGGTCCTTTTTCAGCACAATATTGAGTATGGGTTTATAAGAAACCTTTTGGGCGGTTCTTTAATTGCAATTTTCTTTTCAATCGCTATTTTAGTTTTTGCCCTTATTCAATCAGATTTGATATTAAGGAACACGGGAATTATACTTTTAATAATTTATCTTCTGCCTATTGCGTTTTGTGGAGTTTTAATTTCCAGGTATGGTAAATACTATGCAAAGGTTTTATACGAACAATTTATGACCTTATAAAATTGTCGAACTTTTGATTTCCATTTGTTCAATGCTATTGTCACCCAAAGTCTCCCAATGTCTTCAAATCTTCCAAAATCTGGTTCGACGTTGGGAGGGCCGGGGCTACATAGATTTTGAAACCTGCGCCCAGCGCGGGTTTCTTCTTTTAAGCCATGAGGGTCCTTTTAAGCCAAGTGGTCTCTTTGTTCAAGACAACACAAGACATATTTTCTCCAGGAACGAGGGTGCTAATTTACCATGAACTTTCAAGTGTCGTCCCTTTGAATAAGATCGCTACATCTTAGTAGATTCAATTGACCGTTCGATGGCTATAGCATGCCAGCCCGATGTCGTTAAAAACAGCGTTTCTTCATCAGCCAAAACCTTAGACATATGAACCTAGTTTTCATTTCCCTACCTGGCGGCGCTGCTACAATCGAGGTGCAAAGCCGAAAACGGAACAGTACTGCCCTAACCAGCGGCACTAATAACATTCCAAGCGAAGGCAGCGGGCAGTTTGTTGAATACATTCAGATCAGGCCAATAAAAGAGATACCGGCGACAATCCGTTAGGCTGTTTTGCGACGCTGGTTTACATACTGAATGATCTTCTGGCGAAGGTCATCGGGGCGGAAAGGCTTCGGAATGAAATCATTGAACCCTTTGTAAATCAAATCCGCCTGCATGTGGTCATACACCGCCGCCGTAAAGGCAATGATCGGCACATCAGATCCCATTCGCCTGATCCTCGACACCACACCAGCGCCATCGAGTTCGGGCATTTCCAAATCGACCAACAATAGGTCGAAGGGCTTGGTTTCAAAATGTTGAATGGCTTCGAGTCCGTTCACGGCTTCGGTAATATTTGCATTCCACTTACTGAGGAAACGACGAACAATCATCATATTAACCGGGTTGTCTTCTGCCACCAGGATACGCACATTCTCCAGGTCTTCAAATTTCATGGCGGGTTCTTCGATATAACTGTAACGAGTGGCTTCTACCGTCATGGTAAGCGTGAACGAGAAGGTGGAACCCTGACCCGGTTTGCTGTCGACCTTCAATTCACCACCCATCTTTTGTACGATGTATTGGCTGATGGCGAGGCCCAATCCGCTACCGCCATACTTGCGCGTGGTCTCGGCATCGGTTTGGTAAAACTTGTCGAAGATGCGGTGTTGTTTATCAGGCGCAATTCCAATACCGGTGTCTTCAATGCTAAAGCAAAGCGTGATATTGGTGCTGCGTTTCATGAGCAACTTCACATCCAGTTGCACATGGCCTTCAGACGTAAACTTGATGGCATTCGACAACAAATTATTCAGCACCTGGTGCAACCTCATTTCATCGCCCATTACCACCATCCCATTTACGGCGTCGAAATTGGTACGCAGGTCGAGGTTTTTTGCTGAAATCCTTCCGCGGAAATTCGCCACCACCTTTTGCAACAATTCATGCAGGTTATATGGCTCATTGGCCAGCTCCATTTTATCGGCTTCGAGCTTGCTGTAATCGAGAATATCGTTCACGAGTTCAAGCATATGCTCCGAAGAATGCTTGAGAATTTCCAGCATCTGCTTTTGGCTGTCGAGATAATGATCCTGGTACAACAGGTTGGTACTGCCAATGATCGCATTGAGTGGGGTTCTCAATTCATGGCTCATATTGCTGAGGAAACGCGATTTCACTTTTGCGGCACGTTCCGCGCGTTCTTTTGCTTTGATTGTTTCCACCTCAGCAATGCGAACTTCGGTGATATCGAGTATACTTATTTTCACATAGCGCCGACGCTGGTGTTCGAATATGACAAAGTTCGCGTAGGCATACAGCGGCGCGCCTTCAGATGTCGAGAATTCCATATTACCGAACCAGGGTGAATGGCTGGTAAAACTCGAGGGACCAAATGCGCCCAGCCGCATGGCCGCTTCGTCGCCCAGTAAGCTGTTTACATCCATCAACATCACTGAATCTTTGTGCGGCAGCACAAACAGTTCCAATGCACGTTTATTGCAATCGGAAATGAGTTGGGTTTCGAGGTCAACAATAAAGATGGCATCGAGCGATGTATTAAAAATGGTATCGCCGAGGGTCTTCTCCCCCATCAGGTCAATCTCTTTGTTGTTAAGGGTTTTGAGAATGGAATAAGCGACCAGTCCGGTGAGAATAAGGGATACAATAAGGTTAATCCTAAAATTATAGATATAGTGAATCTCGCCCTGGTAAGAGCTCGTTTTCGAATAAGGTGCTATTATATAGGTGATGCCGAAACAAACCAGCGTGGCAATTTCAGAGATGATCAGGTTTTTGCTGATTTTGGTATCGATCAGGAAGATCATGGAGAAAATGATCGGAAAGAAATACATATACACGCCCGATCGCAGACCAACAAAATAACTGACGAACATCGCGCCAGCATTAAAACTGATGATTACCAGCCACTTGGCAATGATCTCTTTTTTGTACAGCCGTAAGAAATGGGCCAGCAGCAGGGCTGAACAGGCCAATAGGCAGGCAAAAGCTGCACCATATTCTTTCATGACGGTGCAGAGAATCATATTCAACCCGGCAACCACCAAACCGATCTCGGTTAGTGATTTCAGGGGCGACAAAGGCGCATTTACCTGTTTAAGGTAGTAGTCTTCAGCCGCCTTTTCCCAATATCCTGATATGACAGATAATATGTTGGTAGCTTTTTTCGTTTCCATTCTTGTTCGCCGTTATACAGCGGCAGGAACTAAACGAATCCAGGAAACCAAAAATTGTATCTTATGCAAACCAGTTCTACGGGATCTTTCGAACTAAGCAATGCATTCGATGTGCCTTTCCTCATGGAAATGCACGATGGTGACTTGTCAGCGATTTCAGCCATTTTGTCAACTTCTTCGCAACAAATAGCCGAAGAGTTTGAACGTTGTCTTATTCTGGCAGAAAAAGGCGATTGCAGTGAGCTAAAACGTAGAATACACTTAGTAAAACCACTATGGGGTTATTGCGGACTTCCCGAGATGCAGGATCTGTACCAGGGGTTGGAAGACTTCTTTGCACAGCATCCGAGTCCGGAGAGTATGCGAAACCGCCTGCAACTTGAGCATAGTAATATTACTGCCGGACTGCATCTGATCAATACCGAGGCTTACCGGATTCATGAATATCTAAAACAACCTGCTTAATGAAACTGACCGCCGTTATTGTTGAAGATCTGTCTGTTGCTGCCGAGGTACTGCAGAAATACTGCGTTAAGAGTGGCAAAGTAAATGTGTTGAATACATTCAATAGTATCAAAGACGCGCTGCCTTTTCTGTGCGACCAGGTGGTAGATGTGATCTTTCTGGATGTAGAAATGCCTGGAGGTACTGGTTTCGAACTGCTCGACAGCCTGCCCTATTCGCCCCAGGTGATCCTCACCACGTCTAAAACCGAATATGCTTACAATGCATTCGAATACAATGTAACCGACTTTCTCAAAAAGCCTTTCACCTACCAGCGTTTTATCGATTCGCTCGGCAAGTTGAAAGAACAATCAGAGAAGAAGGAAGCGGAGGAAGAGCTTTCGCATATTTACATCAAGAGCGATGGCAAACTGATTCGTTTGGAGAACGATGATATTCTCTATATCGAAAGCATGGGCGACTATGTAAAGTTCATCACCAACGAAAAAAAGATCATTACCCATAACACCATTAAAAACCTGACCTCAAAAATCAACCCTTCGGTTTTTTGCAAGGTTCACCGGTCTTATATCATCAACATGAATAAGATCTCTGACGTGCGGGAAAATATGCTCTATATCAAGGGGCAGATGATACCGATCAGTAAAGCGAACCGAAGCATGGTGATGAGTAGACTGAAAATAATTTAACGAGATCGATTGTTTAAGGTTTAAAGTTTGAGGGTTTAAAGTTGCTCCGCGGGTGGAGATTACTATATTGAACAGGACCTGTCTTTGGACGGGTCTTTTTTTGTTTAGGGACTGATTTTCTTGATAATTGTTGGCATCTCCTGTCAATAAGGCCATCCAGGTGTAGTTCTACACTCCTCTCAATGGTAGTTCTGCGCCCATCTGAGGAGTAGGTCTAAACCCGCTATAGGTGTAGTTGTCTTGCCTATTTGTGTGCTTGTACATCTGCCAACGACACACTTATCTGACATACTTATTAAGTAGTGCAATTTAAGTAGTGCGATAAGAACTTCTTTTCAATAGTAGGTATGTCTTTTTATTTAGCAGGCGCCTCCTCGCACAAAGTAATACCCCTTCTCAGTAAGAAGATATTTCTTCTCAGATAGAAGATACTCCTTCTCAGAAAGTAAAACGCTTCAAAAATTGTTCTGCTTCCGCTGAAGCCGTCGTCAACGCAACGCAAAAACATTCACCCAAATTCCTTGAATATCCCCCCAAAAGAATGCCTATAGTTTATTGATTACCTACGCACGCGGAGCAACCTTAAACCCTTAAACCTGAAACCTTAAACACGAAGTATTTAACCCTTAAATACGAAGTATTCTCATCGTCTTTTTATTCCTTATCGTCGATCATTTTGTACCAGTTGGCTAATAAACTCGTTTCCCGGCAGGCTATGCACGAATTTAGCCCTAGGTTGCTTTTCTCGTCAATGCCTGTTGTATCTAGGAGGTGTTTCTACACTACCTGATGTCAACAGGTTTTTTTTATGCTTCCAGCCAGTGCAAAATCGCGGCACTCACTTTGGGCGCTTCCACCAGGAAGCCATCGTGGCCATAAGGCGAATCGATTTCGATATAACTGGCATTGGGTAGGATGGCAGCCATTTTGCGCTGTTCTTCCGGCGGACAAAGCAAATCGCTTGTAATCCCCATCAGCAAAGTAGGTTGTTGAATTGTTTTAAGCACCGCGGCGGCATTATCGGCGCGGTGGCGGGCTATTTGGTGACTATCCATCGCTTTGGTCAGCAGCCAGTAACTCTGCGCGTTAAACCGACTCACCAACTTATCGGCCTGGTAACGGATATAAGAAGCTGCTTTGAAGCCATCCGTCTTGTTGATATCAGTGTCTGATTGCTGTTGCACCATGGCCGTATAATTGCGATACGTGAGCATACCAATGGCGCGCGCCGTGCGCAGACCGCTTTTACCTGCATCGGGCCGCGGCTCCTGCCAACTCGCATCGGCTTCAATCGCCAACCGCTGGCTCTCGTGAATAGCAATCCCCCAGGCACTCTCGGCCGCCGACGTTGCAATCAAAAAGAGCCGCTTGATCTGCGCCGGCTCCATCAGGGCCCATTCCAACACCTGGTAACCACCCATGCTTCCCCCCATGCAGATGGCAATGGCCGTAATGCCAAGGTGTTTACGCAGCAAAATATGCGCCCGCACCTGGTCGCGAATGGTCACCAGCGGAAATTGACGATAATAGGGTTGCCCCGTGCGCGGATCATTACTCAGCGGGCCACTGCTGCCATAACAGGAACCGATGATATTGGCGCAAACGATAAAGTATTTCGAGGGATCGATGGCAGCATGGGCACCCACCACCCCGGGCCACCAGGCCGCTGCATCGGCATTGGCCGTTAGGGCGTGACAAACCCAAACCACGTTCGTCCCGCTTTCATGGAGGGTCCCATACGTGTAATAAGCGATCTCCAGTTCGGGTAGCACCTCCCCGTTCTCCAGCACAAATTCTTCTTTCGATACAAAACGATGCAGCATGACTGCAAAATAAACGCTCCCACCGTTACCTTTGAAGAGAAATTTAAAAAACAGCTATGGTTACCATCGATATCATTCGCAAAGAAGGCGATTTTGGTTTTGAAGCAACAGACGCAGCCGGTAATTCTCTCCGCATGGATACCAGTCCGGAGACCGGCGGAAACAATTTCGGCGTTCGCCCCATGCAGGCCCTGCTAATGGGCCTCGGCGGCTGCTCGGGCATTGATGTGATCAGTATTCTCAAAAAACAACGCCAGGACGTCAAAGATTTTTCCATGCATATTGAAGCCGAACGCGAAACGGGTAAGGAACCCGCTCTGTGGACCGATGCAAAAATTATTTTCACCCTTAGTGGCAATATCGACGTCGATAAAGCAGAACGCGCCGTTCAACTGTCGATGGATAAATACTGTTCGGTAGCAGAAACCCTGCGTCGCGCCGGTACCAATATTTCGTGGGAAGTAAAAGTTCAATAAACCATGCATCCAGTTACCCGTGCCATTCGCAGCCAGGTAGATCGCACCAACGAAATGGAACATGCACAACCCCTGTTCCTGACCAGTAGTTTTTGTTTTGATAACGCAGAAGAAATGCGCGCCGCTTTCGCGGATGAAAACGACGACAATATTTACAGTCGATTCAGCAATCCCAATGTGCAGGAATTTGTAGACCGGATGTGTGCCCTCGAAGGCACCGAAGCGGGCTTCGCCACTGCTTCGGGCATGAGCGCCATCTTTGCAAGCTTCATGACTTTTCTGAAACAAGGCGATCACCTGTTGAGTTGCCGGAGCATTTTCGGTAGCACCCATACCGTCATCACGAAATACTTACCCAAATACGGCATCAGTCATAGTTATGTGGACGCAGCCGCGGATAGCCGTGCCTGGGAAGCAGCCATCCGCCCGGAAACAAAAATGATTTACCTCGAAACGCCAACAAATCCCGCACTCGAAGTGATTGACCTGGCGGCGGTGTCGGCACTGGCAAAAAAACACAACCTGTTACTGAATGTTGACAATTGTTTTGCTACGCCAATTGCGCAACAACCTGTTCAGTATGGCGCTGATCTGATTGTTCATTCTGCCACCAAATGGCTCGACGGACAAGGACGGGTATTAGGCGGTATCGTGCTGGGTAAAAAAGAACTGATCAAAGAAATTTATCTTTTCTGCCGGAGTACCGGTCCCTCCCTATCTCCTTTCAATGCCTGGTTGTTGAGCCGTAGCCTCGAAACCCTGGAAGTACGGATGGACCGGCATGCCGCATCGGCGTTCAGCATTGCCAAAGCGCTCGAAAACCATCCGTCCTTGGCCTGGGTGAAATACCCTTTCCTGCCAACGCATCCACAATATGCCATTGCTACAAAACAAATGACCAATGGGGGTGGCATCGTTTGTTTTGAATTGAAAGGCGGCTTGTCTGCCGGCAAACAATTTCTCGACGCTTTGAAGCTGTTGAGCCTCACGGCCAACCTGGGCGATACGCGCAGTATTGCCTCACATCCTGCCAGCACTACCCATGCAAAACTGAGCGAAGCTGAGCGACAAGCAGTGGGCATCAGCAGCGGATTGATCCGTATTTCAGTGGGACTTGAACATCCTGATGATATATTGGCCGATATCAAACAAGCGCTTGACCAATTGCCCGCTTAATATGTGTAGCATACCGTTTAACAGGTTTGCTTCACCGGCCTAAAACAATTGTTATACGCGCGGTATAGTGGAGAACAAATCAATCGCCGCTAGAAAATTGGGCGATACCATCCGAACTGTCTATACCCTCAAGACAGCCCGATTTCATAGTGCAACTCGGGAATCTCTATGTCTACAAAGCCTTTTTGGTAGAGTCTCTGTTTAAAGGCTTTTTGCACGTCGTATTCGCCATGTACCAGGAACAAACGCTTCACCTGTTTGGGATCCTGGCAGGCCAGGAACTGGCTCAGGTCTTCGTAATCGCCGTGCGCACTCATGCTCCTGATAGAGCCAATACTGGCATTTACTTCGTGTTCGAGTCCGAAGATCGACACCATTTTCTTGCCCGCCATCAGGCGGCCGCCGAGCGATTGTGGCTCACAATAACCGACCAATAAAATGCCGTTTCGGCTGTTTTCAATATTGTTGGAGATATGGTGTTTAACGCGACCCGCTTCGGCCATGCCGCTGGCAGAAATAATCACACAGGGTTCATTTCTGAAGTTGAGCTGTTTCGACTCCTCAACGGTTTTGACGTATTTGAGTCCGGCGAAACGAAACGGATCATCGTCCTTTTCCAACACTTTCTGGATCGTTTTATTAAAATACTGCGGAAAGCGTTTAACCACTTCGGTGGCTTCAATACTCAGGGGACTATCAAGGAAATAATCGAGCGACGGCAATCTTCTTTCTATTTCGAGTTGGTTGAGTGAGTACAAAATCTCCTGGGTCCTGCCAACACTAAATGCGGGAATAATCAATTTGCCTTTTTGCTGCAGGCAGATCTTTTCAATCCAATAGAGCAGTTGATCGGGCGTGGTAGATTGCATTTCATGCAGGCTATTGCCATAGGTAGATTCCAGCAAAATATAATCGGCCTGGGGAAATGTTTCGGGCGAACGAAGAATCACATCGCGATAGCGACCCACATCACCACTGAAGCTGATTTGTTCCGTAACGCCATTCTCGGTCACTTTCAAATGCACCGCTGCACTGCCAATGATATGACCGGCATCGGTGTAGAGCACTTCTAGTCCGTCGCCAATTTTCGTCCACTCGCCATATTGTACCGGTTTAAAGTATTGCATGGCTTTGGCCGCATCTTCACTGGTGTACAGTGGTTTCACATAAGGCTGACCGGAGGCCGCTCGTTTTTTGTTGATGTATTTGGCGTCTTCTTCCTGGATATGGGCGGAGTCTTCGAGCAGAATCGTTGCGAGATCTTTGGTTGCAGGTGTGCAATAGATGGGCCCTTTAAATCCTTCATAGACCAGTTTGGGAATCAATCCGCAGTGGTCGATATGTGCATGCGAAAGCAGCAGGATATCCACTTCGGCGGGAACAAAGCCCCAGTTTCGGTTAAGCATGTCCGTGTCTTTGCCCATGCCCTGAAACATACCGCAATCGAACAATATTTTTCTACCGTCTTTCAGTGTCAACAAATGTTTAGAGCCGGTAACGGTGCGAGCCGCGCCGTGGAATGCCATTTTCATGATGATTTCTTTTTAAAAGACCAGGTAATATGAAAAGAAGCAACAGGTTCGCCTTTGTCATTGACGCCCTCTGCCCTTGCTATGATCGTTTGTGCTTCACCGGTAGTAACCGCTTTTTCAACCGCGTCAGCAATAGCGAGGCCATCGTTGCAACGGAAAGTGGTGAGCCCGGTGGCTTTCTTGGTAAACTTCGCTTCCATGCCTACCACCAGCATCGATACCGCTGGATTGCGCTTATAGGTATGCGCCATGGCCAATACGCCCGTGCTCATTTCAGCCGCCATGGCCAGGCAGGCAAAATAAGTAGACTTGAAAGGATTGGTGGAAAACCATTTGTAGGGAATCGTTATTTCGGCCGAGGCAGCCGACACTGATTTGACCCGAACACCCGAGAAATAAGCGGCTGGTATTTTCGATAATAGAAAAAGCCTGAACTTAATTGGATGCAGTAGCAAATCGTTAAAAGCCTTCACTCCATCGGCCATTGACTAGCGTTTACAGTAGAGTTGAAGGTAGCTAAGAAAGTCGAATATCAAAAGTTTGGAACTGTTAAAGCACTTCCAACTGGTTTCGCAGCAAATCCTGGAATTCATCGCGCTTTCGGATCAGGTGCGCCTTGCCTTCGATCAACAGCACCTCGGCGGGCTTGAGGCGGGAATTGAAATTGGACGACATCTCGAAGCCGTAGGCACCTGCATTGTAAAACACCAGCAAATCAGATTCGCGCACTTCGTTGAGGGTGCGATCCCAGGCAAATGTGTCGGTTTCGCAAATATTTCCTACCACGGTGTAGATGCGTTCGGGGCCATCGGGATGGCTGATGTTTTTGATGCGGTGATAGGCTTCGTAAAACATCGGGCGGATCAGGTGATTAAAGCCGCTGTTTACACCCACAAATACCGTAGCGGTGGTTTGTTTGATGACGTTGGCTTTTACAATGAAATAGCCCGATTCGCTGACCAAGAATTTGCCGGGTTCAAACCACACCTGGATACTTTTGCCGGTTTCTTTTTCGTATTGCTGAAAAGCCTGGGTTACTTTTTTACCCAGAAGTTCAATATCGGTTTGCACATCACCATCCTGGTAAGGCACTTTGAATCCACTGCCAAGATCAATAAAGCTGATGTCCGGAAAATGACGGGCGAGATCAAACATCACTTCAAGCCCTTGCAGAAACACATTCACATCTTTGATATCACTGCCGGTGTGCATGTGAATACCGGCTACGTGTAAACCAGTCTTCTTTACGACACGTTCAATATGGCGCAATTGGTGAATAGAAATGCCAAATTTGCTGTCGATATGCCCCGTAGAAATTTTGTAATTGCCGCCACCCATAATATGCGGGTTGAAGCGAATACAGATGGGATAAGATCCGCCGTATTTATTGCCAAACTGCTCAAGTATGGAGATATTATCGATGTTGAGGTTTACACCGAGTTGTTTTCCTTCGTCCACTTCTGCAAAATCAACGCAGTTGGGCGTGAAGAGAATTCGATCGGGCGTGAAACCGGCTTTCAAACCCAGTTTCACTTCGTTGATGCTGACGCAATCGAGCGAAGCACCGATCGACTGCACATATTTAAGCACGTTGATATTGCTCAGTGCCTTACAGGCATAAAAGAACCGGGCGTTGCATTTGCTAAATGCTTTTTCCAGCTTATTGTACTGACCGCGAATCTGATCAGCATTATAGACATAGAGGGGTGTACCGTACTCTTTGGCGAGCGTTACCAGTTGATCGTTGCTTAAAAAATCTGCCATGGTTGAATAAATGGCAGCGAATATACTTATTCTTCGGCTGAAGTAGATGCCTGATCGGCGTCGTTGTCTGTCACCGACTCCTGCAGTTCGCCGGTCTCATTCACGCGCAGGCGCAGGTGCTCTTCCACCACCAATACATCGGTGATGGTTTCATCATCGCCGTTCTCGGTTCGGAGCTGGTTGTTCAGCAGTGTCGGTTCAATGACCTGGTCGGCCAGCACTTCTTTGATCTTCGGCATGTCTTCCGGGCCATTCAGGCCAAAGTAATCCATGAACGAACGCGAAGTTGTGTACACGAGCGGCTTACCGGGCATGTCTTCATTTCTGCCGGCGATGATGATCAACTCTTTTTCCAGCAGTTTTTGGATGCTGTAATCGGCGCTGACGCCGCGAATAGATTCGATTTCCGACTTGGTGATGGGTTGTTTATAGGCGATGATGGCGAGGGTTTCCATGGCCGCTCCGCTGAGGCGCTTCAGGAATTTATCGCCATTGAGTTGGGCAACGGTTTTGTGATAATCTCTTTTGGTCAGAAACTGCCAGCCATTGCCGCTGAAACGAATTTCAAAGGGATAAAACTCGCTTTGGTATTTTTCGATCACGCCTTCCAGTGCCGACTCCACTTGCTCGAGGGTGATTTTATCTTCCATAAAACCAAAAGCCTGGTTGATCAGATCGGTCAGTTCAATGGCACTCAACGGCTTCTCGCTCGCAAAAATCAATGATTCTATATGGGGTATGATGCTTCCTATTTCCATGGTTCCGATTTTCAATAGTTGCAACAAGCAACATGCCGCAAGCAACCAATAAAAGCATAAAAAAAGGAAAGGAGTTGTTCACAATGTGGAAAAGCAGGAAACACCCATGCAATTGATGTCAGCCCTGGCGCTGATTCACCCTCAGCGCCCGGCATTATCCCTGAAGCGCCGCTGCACCGCTCACAATCTCCGTCAGCTCAGTAGTAATGGCCGCCTGGCGAGCACGGTTGTAGCTGATCTTCAGCGAACGAATCAGTTCGTTGGCATTTTCAGAGGCTTTGTCCATCGCCGTCATGCGCGCACCATGTTCAGACGCATTGGCATCGAGCACCGCTTTGTAGAGTTGGGTGTTCAGAATCTTCGGCATCAATTCAGCAATCAGTTCTTCTTTATTGGGCTCGAAGATGAAATCGGTCTTTTTATTGCCACCCGCGCCCTGTACTTTGGGAATGGGCAGGAAACGTTCTACCACAAAGGCCTGGGTGGCGGCATTTTTAAATTGGCTGTACACGATTTCCACTACATCGAAATCGCCCGCTTCAAAAGTGGTTACCGCAGCCTGGGCACAGGCCTGCACTTTCTCAAAACGCAGGTCGAGGAATATATCTTTAAAATCGGGCGATGGGTTGTAGGCCCCTTTTTGCAGTGATTCGTACCCTTTTTTACCAATATTCCAGACTGTGACATTACCCTTGTCGTATTGGTTTTGGTATTTCTCCCGCACCACGGCACGGGCCGCCTTCACCACGTTGGCATTGTAGGCACCCGCCAGGCCGCGATCGCTCGTAATCACGATCAGCAGCACTTTTTCTACCGAACGCTCGGTAGCGAGCTTGCCACCTATTTCACCCTCGGTATTGCTGACGATATTGCTAAGCATTTCCTGGAGCTTGTTGGCATAAGGACGCATCTGCAAAATAGCGTCTTGCGCACGGCGAAGTTTCGCTGCACTAACCATTTTCATGGCCTTGGTGATTTGCTGGGTGCTTTGAACGGATTTGATCCGGTTGCGGACTTCTTTCAGGGCTCCTGACATGCTGCTTGGAAATTTGGCGCAAAATTAAGGCAGTAAAACCAGATTACCATGTTTCTGGCCCCGGGGAACGGGGATTTTGTACCTTTGTGCCCCTGTCAATATGACCGCTCTGAAAGTGTAGCACTGAAATTGACAGGCTTAATATCATTTTATCAGACTCATTCTATTTCAATAACAGATTATGATAGGGTTTATCCAAAAGATATTTGGTGGTAGCAAGTCGGAAAAAGACATCAAGAGCATCCAGCCGATTGCTGCCAAATCCAATGAATACTTTGCTGCTTTTCAATCTATTACAAACGACCAGCTGCGTGCCAAAACGGCCGAATTTAAGAGCCGGATCAACGATCACCTGAAAGAAACAGATGCTGAGATCGAGCGACTGAATGCCGAGGCCGAAGCCCTACCCTTTACCGATTTCAACGGCAAGGAAGCCATCTACCAGGAAGTGGATAAGTTGCGCAAAAAGCGGAACGAACAGATTGAAGAGGTATTGAAGACGATTGCACCCGAAGCATTTGCCACCATCAAGGAATCGGCTCGTCGTTTCAAAGAAAACAGCCAGTTAACGGCCACGGCCAACGAGCTTGACCGTCAATTGGCGGTTAAAAAGAATTACCTCAAAATTGAGGGCGATCAGGTGGTTTACCAGAATTCCTGGACGGCTGCCGGCGGGCCCATCACCTGGAACATGGTACACTATGATGTACAGTTGATCGGTGGTTATGTGTTGCACCAGGGCAAGATTGCCGAGATGGCCACGGGTGAAGGTAAAACCCTGGTATCTACCCTCCCCGCTTACCTGAATGCACTGGCTGGCGAAGGCGTTCACATTGTAACGGTGAACGATTACCTCGCCCGTCGTGACTCTGAATGGAATGGCCCCCTGTTCGAATGGCTGGGTCTTACCGTTGATTGCATCGATAAGCACCAACCCAATAGCGAAGAACGCCGTCGCGCGTACCAGGCCGATATCACCTATGGCACCAACAACGAATTTGGTTTTGATTACCTGCGCGATAACATGGTGCACAGTCCCGATGAAATGGTACAACGCCGTCACCATTTTGCCATGGTGGATGAGGTTGACTCGGTATTGATCGACGATGCCCGTACACCCTTGATCATTTCCGGTCCGGTGCCGCGTGGCGACGACCAGCAATACCATATTCTCAAGCCACGCGTACTGCAATTGTTTGAAGCGCAGAAGCAGGTGGTGAATAAATTTTTGAATGAAGCCCGCAAAAAAGTGGGTGAAGGCAATGATGATCCGAAAGACGGTGGCCTCGCGCTGATGCGCGCCTTCCGTGGTTTGCCAAAAAGCAGCGCGCTGATCAAGTACCTCAGTGAGCCCGGCATCAAAGTGAAACTGCAAAAATCGGAGAACTATTATCTCGCCGATCAGCAGAAAGAAATGCCGAGAGTAGATGCCGAATTATTCTTCTATATAGATGAGAAAAACAATTCGGTAGATCTTACCGATCGCGGCATCCAGATGATTACGCGCTCGGGCGAAGACCCTGACTTCTTCGTGTTGCCTGATATCGCTTCCAAGCTGGGCGAGATTGAAAACAGCAGCGCCAGCGCCGAAGAAAAATTACAGAAAAAAGAAAGCCTGTTAAGTGAGTACACACTGAAGGCCGACCGCATCCATACCGTACAACAATTGTTGAAAGCCTATACCCTATTCGACAAAGATGTGGAGTATGTAGTGATGGACGGGCAAGTTAAAATTGTAGACGAACAAACTGGTCGTATTCTCGATGGTCGCCGGTACTCCGATGGTTTGCACCAGGCCATTGAAGCGAAAGAAAATGTGAAGATCGAAGCGGCTACCCAAACCTATGCCACGGTAACGTTGCAAAACTATTTCCGGATGTACCACAAACTTTGTGGTATGACGGGTACGGCCGAAACAGAAGCCGCTGAGTTGTGGGATATTTACAAACTCGATGTGGTAACGGTGCCCACCAACGTACCTGCCATTAGAAAAGACCACCAGGACCTGGTGTACAAAACCAAGCGCGAAAAATATTCGGCTGTTATCGAGGAGATTGAAAACCTCCGCAATGCAGGTCGGCCGGTGCTGGTAGGTACCACGTCGGTGGAAGTGAGTGAATTGTTAAGCCGCATGTTGCAGGTGAAAAAAATCCCGCACAATGTATTGAACGCAAAACAACACGCGCGTGAGGCAGAAGTGGTGGCTGAAGCGGGCTTGGCAGGTGCGGTGACCATTGCCACCAACATGGCAGGTCGCGGTACCGATATCAAACTCGGGCCAGGCGTGAAAGAAAGCGGTGGACTCGCCATCATTGGCACCGAACGCCACGAAAGTCGCCGGGTTGACCGCCAGTTGCGCGGTCGCGCTGGTCGCCAGGGCGACCCAGGCACCACCCAGTTTTATGTATCCATGGAAGATGACCTTATGCGGATGTTTGGCAGTGATCGCATTGCTTCGCTGATGGACCGTATGGGTTACAAAGAAGGCGAAGTGATCCAGCACAGCATGATCACCAAGAGCATTGAGCGGGCGCAGAAAAAAGTGGAAGAAAACAACTTCGGCATTCGTAAGCGCCTGTTGGAATACGATGATGTGATGAACAAACAGCGGAACGTAGTGTATAAAAAACGCCAGCACGCTTTGTTTGGGGAAAGATTGGCCCTGGACCTCGATACGGCCTTCTACACGGTTGCCGAGGGACTGATCAGTTCTTTCAAAGAGCAGGAAGACTATGAAGGATTTAAGCTCGGAGCGATTGTCAATTTCGGTATTGACACCGCGATCAGCCAGGTAGATTTCAAATCTAAAAACCAGCAGGAACTGGCCGAAACTTTGTACAACGAAGCTACGGCAAATTACCAGCGCCGCAACCAGCACCTGAAAGAGCAGGCGGTGCCGGTATTTGAAAATATTCGTGTTACCCAGGGCCAGCATATCGAAAACGTGGTAGTACCGTTTAGCGATGGCAAAAAAGGCATCAGTGTATTGGCGAACATGAAAAAGACCCTCGATTCACAGGGCCAGGAATTGGTCAATGCACAGGAAAGAACCATCACCCTTGCCTTGATTGACGATGCCTGGAAAGAGCACCTGCGTTCGATGGATGATTTGAAACAAAGTGTGCAGACGGCATACCTGGAGCAGAAAGACCCATTGGTTATTTATAAGGTGGAAGCTTTTGAACTGTTCCGCAAGATGGACAGTGAAGTGAATATCGATATTGTTTCTTTCCTGAGCCACAGTGGCATTCCGGTAGAACAGCAACAGGCTTCACAGCAGCCGGTAATCCGCGAAGGCCGTGAGCAGAAAACCGATATGAGTCGACTGCATGCTAACAAAGAAGAAGTAGAAGCACGTGGCGATGATTATGCAGCGAATCAAAATGATTATTTCGATCCAAACAGTGGGCCGATTGTACAGGAGCCAGTGCGCGTGGGACCAAAAGTGGGGCGGAATGATCCTTGTCCCTGTGGCAGTGGGAAGAAGTTTAAGAATTGCCATGGAACGAGCTAGGTGTTTAAGGTTTCAAGTTTAAGGGTTTAAGGTTGCTCCGCGAGTGGAGTGGGGTGATATAAATGGGAGATGCGCACGGTGTAAGCGGTGCGCATTTTTTTTGCTTATGTTTTTGGTACGTTTTTCTGTTTGTTAGGTTTTTGGGCTGCTAGGTTTTTTTGGTTACGTTTTTTGGTTACGTTTTTTGTTACGCTGTTTTGTTACGTTTTTTGTTAGCTGATTTTTGCCGTAATAGCTGCATAGGGCGATTTAGAGGCGGAGTTTGAGGAAGCGTTTGGTGAGCAGGCCGGTTAGGGTGACGACCAATAGAGCGAAGATGGCTGATTTGAGCAAGCCGATGGCGCCGGTAAGTAGTGTGGGGGGAAGGAACCAATGAGTGAAGCTGACAACGGCATACACATAATACGGTATCAAGTAGCAGAGCAGGGTTTCGGTACCGGCCGGTTTGATGAGCTTGAACCAATTTGTGATCTTTTGTACATCGGTGATCCAGTACACGAGTAAAAAAGACAACAGCGAGATGGCGCTACAGATCAGTACCCACGAAGGGGTTGCTCGTATTTTGGAGATGCCCCAAATGGGTCTGCTGGCAAAACCGATTAGCAGTAATACAACGGCGATGGCTGTAAAAATTAGCACCAGTCGCTTAAAACTGAACCCGGGCTTATTGCTTTCTTTCCAAAAAATTTGAGCGGCAAGTGCGCCACCAATGGTAAGGGCCGTCATGGCGCCTTCACCGATGGGCGAAATAATCGCGTGTAGCAAATGGTTCTTCGGCAACAAGTGTGCATGATTGGCTGCACACAATGCAATGCTGATCAGCCATCCCACAAAAAGTATTTTTTCGTTGCCTTTGCACCAGATAAATAGCAGGGCGCACACAAGGTATGCCCAGCCTATCAGCCCGAGGATACCCCACCACCAGGTACCAAAACGTACGGGTGCTTCAGCCTCACCGCCGCGATAAATAAATGCCAGGTACAGCAGCACCAGGGCCGCTATTGCTTTGAGGACGTTGGTGAGTAGTTTAGGCCAGGTACGGGGGTATTGGTTCCAGATCAGGATAAAAGCTGTGCAGGCAATCACATTCCACCAACCATGGGCCATACCAGTAGCTTCTACATTAATATTTTCGCCGTTCACCAGGTAAACGCCCATTAGCAATAGCGCAACACCGCGCCATACCGTGTGCACCGTGATTTGCCCGGGCGACTCACCTTTTTGCGTCCGTTGGCGTACCGCAAAAGACACCGACATACCAACAATGAAAAGAAAGCCCGGAAATACAATATCAGCAAGACCCATACCATCTGCAGCGGCCGGAACATGTTCCAGCCAGGTGGGAATATCTTTTAGGGTGCCCAGGTCATTCACAAAAATCATCAGCAACATGGTGAGGGCACGCAATACATCAATGGCCATCACCCGATGTGTTGTTGAAGTAGACGGTATAGCAGATGCAGTCGTATTCATGGTAGTTAATATTTGAGGAAGATATTGACTAAATCGGATGGCCGGTGCAGCAATTCAATCCGCCATCAAACCAACTGCTTTTATAACCTATCAAAACAGCGACGGCGCTATCTCATTTCCGGCGACTATTTTAGCCCATATTTCAGCATATACCTTTCATTTAGTTGCTTGTGCTTATCGGTTAGGTCAAGCTGTCGGCCCTGGATAAAAGCCAACGTAATTACACTGCTGCGCATATCAAGGATATCCCCTTCACTGATCACGATATTGGCGTCTTTACCTGGCTCGAGCGAACCTGCTTTATCGGCAATGCCCAGAATCTTAGCCGCATTCAAGGTAATAGCCTGTAAGGCCTGCTCTTTGGTTAGGCCGTAAGCAGCAGCCGTGCCGGCATTGAATGCCAGGTTGCGGCTGCGGGTATTTCCATCGTCGTCGTTGATGGCGAATAATACGCCGGCATTCTGTAATACAGCAGGGGTTTTATAGGGCTGGTCCACATCGTCATCGGCCGAAGTCGGCAGGCTGTGCATTTGCCCAAGAATAACCGCGATATTATTGGCTTTCAGCAGCGGCGCGATCTGGAAGCTTTCACTGGCGCCGACCAACACCACATCCATACCGAACTCGCGCGCAAAATCAACAGCGATCAGCATTTCACGAACAATATCGCAATGCACAAACAGCTTTTGTGATTTGTTGAAGAGTCCTTTCACCGCTTCATATCTCAAGTTGGTGGCACTGTGATTGGTTTCAGCCGCATAGGCTTTGGCTTCTTTGAAAAAAGCCTTGATCCGACCCAGTTGCTCGAGTCCGCGTTTCAGTGGATCGCCGGGTGGAGTTGTCAGTCCCAGGAACTCCGCATACGGATTGGGGCGGTTCATCAATTCGGGCATATTGAGGTGAATCGCATTGTCCATTTTATACACCGCATCTTCCCAGTTCCAGGCATCTAGTTGTACGACGGAGGAAGAACCACTGATTAGTCCACCCTGCGGATCAACGCTGGCCAACAAAATGCCATTTGACCGAAGCGTATTGATCACTTTCGAGTCGCTGTTATACGCAACAATGGAACGAATAGAAGGATTGAACTCACCCAGTTCCTTAAAGTCGGCCGTAGCGCGAACCGCACTGATCTCTGACAATCCCAGAATGCTATTGGCTAAAATAAGTCCGGGGTAAACATGCTTTCCCTTCACATCAAACACTTTCACGTCATCTGCAGGAATGGGCAGGTCTTTCGCAATCTTCTCAATCTTGCCATCTCGTACTTGAATCGTTGCCCCTTCTATCACCTCACCGGTGCCGGTATGTACAATGCCATTTTTGATAAAGAGCAATCCCTTGTATGCTTTGGCGGGATATACCGTTTCCTGGGCCAGGGCCGAAACAGCGAATCCTGTTGCCAGTATAAGGCTGAATATTTTTTTCATCTTAATTGCTTTGGTTGTTATCGTAATCAATCGCATCTACCACCAGCAGTCCATGCTTGTGGTAATGCTCGCTGCAGGTTTGCATGATCTCCATGCTGGCGCGGGCAGGTGCCACGGGCGCGCCTGCTTTCTTTTCGCCCATCATCTTTTGCACCAGTCGATTTCTTTCAGCACGCAAGGTAGCAGCGAGCTGGCGGTCGCGTTCGCGATCGAAATACACTATGCCGTCTACAATTGTTTTTTCTGATTTGGCATAAATGCTCAACGGGTTATCGCACCACAACACCAGGTCGGCGTCTTTACCAACTTTGATACTGCCAACGCGGTTGTCAACGTGCAGCATTTTGGCAGGATTGATGGTTACCATTTTCAGCGCCTCTTCTTCCGGAATGCCACTGTATTTTACAATCTTGGCTGCTTCCTGGTTGAGGCGACGCGCCATCTCCGCATCGTCAGAATTGATGGCTACGTTAATGCCCATTTTGTACATGATGCCGGCATTATATGGAATGGCATCCACCACTTCCATTTTATATGCCCACCAGTCGCTAAAGGTGCTGGCATTAGCGCCATGTGCTTTGATGATATCAGCCACTTTGTAGCCTTCCAAAATATGCGTCAGTGTATTGAATTGGAAACCGAAACGATCACCCACCAACAGGGCGGCAATAATTTCGCTTTGTACATAACTATGACAGGTGATAAACCGCTTTTTATTCAGTATCTCCACCAACGCATCCAGTTCCAGATCGCGACGCACGGTGTTGAACGGATCAACTGTACCTTTCTTGCCGGTTGACACGCTGGCAGCTTTAATGGCTTTCTCATAATCACGGGCACGGGTAAACGCATCTGCCAATACTTCTTCCACACCCATCCGTGTATCAGGAAAACGATTGTTTTGTTGCGCACTTGAACGCTTCACATTTTCACCCAGCGCGAATTTGATAAAGGGATCTGCACCTGCAAATTTCAGTCCTTCGGCATTGGCACCCCAGCGCAGTTTAATGAGTTGTGTTTGTCCGCCGATCGTATTGGCCGACCCATGCAATATATGCGAGGTAGTAACGCCCCCGCTTAACTGCCGGTAGATATTGATGTCTTCCGGATTCAAGTTATCGGCAATCCGCACTTCTGAGGTCACTGACTGGGCGCCTTCGTTGATCGACACGGCAGCGATATGTGAATGTTCATCAATGATACCCGGCGACAAATGTTTGCCGGTTCCATCAATGATCACTGCATCTGCTGCAGCTAAATTTTTTCCGATAGCAGCGATCTTGCCATTCTTTACCAGCACGTCTGTGCCTTCGAGTTTGCCTTCTGCTTCGCTGGTCCACACTGTTGCGTTTTTGATCAGCAGGTTTTTAGCAGCAGGCAGGCTGTCAAAACCAAATCCATTAAAAGGATAGGTAACCTTACCGATTTCACCGAGTGGTTTCTTGCGAGCGGTGTCGGGCGGCGGAGCGGCTGATTTCAACAGCTTGCCCGTCCACAGTATTTTATTCCCGGCAATATCATCACCCGTGCCCTGCCAAATGCCATCGTTGTCGATACCGCTGAGGCGGATATTTTTCTTGCTGCCTTTGGATTCAGGGAAATTGATCCGAACAATTTTGCCATCGGTACTGAATTTCGCATCAACCGTGTCTTTGCTGATCAGTTTCGCGCTGGACGTGCTTTTTACATCAAGCGTATATTTATTGGTATTGTTCAGGGTCAGTTCATATTGGCCGGCTACGGGCGACCAACCATCGTTGTTCACCAGGTATTGTTCGCCCTGCACCCAGTTTTGCAGAATCACGGTTTTGTCATCGAAAACGGGTCCAGAAGTAATCAGAAAATTGGCCAGTTTACCGGCTTCGAGACTACCCACCTGGTTATAAACGCCCAGTGTAGTGGCCGGTGTTTTTGTCAAGGCTTCGAGGGCTTTTGTTTCTGACAAACCATAGTCAAGCGCCTTGCGCAAATTGGTGAGGAATTGTTTGCTGTCTTTCAGGTCGGCGGCCGACAAACAAAATGGAATGCCTGCTTTTTCAAATGCAGCCAAATTACCCGGTGCCAGTTCCCAATGCTTCATGTCGCTGAGTGCAACAAATCGCGCGTCAGCAGGATCCTCAACATCCATCGCCTGCGGATAATTCAGTGTAAGAATATAGGTGGCTTTAGACGCCTTGATATCGTTGATGCGCTGGTATTCGTTGCCACCGCCTTTGATGATGAATTGCACGCCAAATTCGTCGCCAATATTATCGGCCCGCAGGTCGGCCCACTTGTCGTTTGCGTCAAAAACCTGCGGCAGAGACCTGTTTTTATTGAATGCTTGCAGACTAAGGTTTACGCCTTCTTTTTCTGCATTGTTCTGGTACCATTTGGCATCCAAAAAAGTTTGCCGCAACAGAGCGATAGTGCCCATCAGGCTACCAGGATATGATTGTGTAGACGAGCCCTTGCTGAAAGAATAAAATGCGGCAGCCTGCTCGCGCAAAATCGTCTTGTTTTCTTTTTCGTCCGACAAGGTTGCTAGTACGCCGGTGCCACGGGCGATGCCATCTTTTACGTGCGATAACACTGTGCCGAAGCCGATATCGCGCAGCGGTTTTGCTTTGGCATCGTCGGCGCTGAAGCTGGTTACCGCATCAACCGTAGTGCGGATGGCCTGGTTCCAGCCATAAGCCCCTTTTTGATTGGAGTTGAACTGCGCTGGCGCACCCCAGTTGAAACCGCGGGTGGCGCGTTCAATGGGTGGCAAACCGTAATCGCTGTAGATATCAATAAAAGAAGGATAGATGAATTTGCCTTTGCAATCGACCAGCATGGCATCGCGCGGAATACTTACCGAAGTGCCAGCCGCAATGATCTTCCCTTCTTTAACAAGCAGGGTCGCATTCTGCAGGCTGGTGCCTGGCGATACTACCACGGTTGCATGGATGAATGCATACGTGGTTTGTTTGGGATCTGCGATGCCATTTACCGGAAATGTCGGTTGTGCCTGAACGATAGTAGCCGAAAGCACCAGGGCCAGGAGCACCTGCCACTTTCGACCGCTGGCGAGGCGGGGAAATTTTCTCATGAGTGTAGTTTAAATGCGTGGAGCCGAATTTAGCCAAATGGACTAACTTCGGGTTACCGAATTTTAACCCTGCCAATGAACCTAGCCCCGTTTATCGACCATACGGTATTAAAGCCGACCACCACCATCGGTGAAATCGAAAAATGTTGTACGGAAGCAGCCGAACATGGGTTTGCGGCCGTTTGCGTGCCGCCGCCATTTGTCAAAAGAACGGCGGTGATTCTCGCGCCTACTGAGGTGAAAGTGGCCACCGTAGTTGGTTTCCCCTTTGGTTATTCGGCCACCGAAGCAAAACTGGCAGAAACCATTTTGGCTGTGGTAGATGGCGCGCATGAAATTGATATGGTGATCAACCTGATTGCTTTGCGACAACAAGACTGGGCCTACCTGACCAAGGAAGTAAGGCTGGTAACCGAGGTTTGCCATAACAAGGGCAAGTTGTTGAAAGTAATTATTGAATCGGGGATTTTGAGCGACGAAGAAATCATTGCCTGTTGTGAAAAGCTGGCGCCACTGGGCATCGACTATATGAAAACCAGCACGGGTTATGCCGAAAAAGGAGCCAGCGTAGAGGCGGTGGCGTTGATGAAAAAACATTTGCCCGAAAATGTAAAAATTAAGGCATCAGGGGGCATACGCGATTATGCTTTTGCCAAGGCCCTGATTGAAGCCGGTGCCAGCCGACTGGGTTGCAGTGCCAGTATTGCCATCATCAATGGTGCACCGGCGGGCGATAGAAGTGATTATTAAAACTGGCGGGAAATTTGTGTAAGAGACGATGATGAAAACAATGCTGTTTTTTGCCACCCTATTGATCAGCCTTGCAGGGTATAGCCAGGTTGATACCAATTCTGTTATCGTTAAGAAAGATGCGCGGATTGATCAGTTGATCGCCAAGCAAATTGAGATCAATGAATTTACGACCCGCGAGGCGCGCAGCAATGTGCCCGGCTTTCGCATCCAGGTAGTCAATACCACCGACCGAACCAAGGCCATCCAGGCCAAAACCAAAGTGTACCAGAATTACCCCGAATTGAGTGCCTATCTGTTGTACCAATCGCCCTATTTCCGGTTGCGGGTGGGCAATTTCCTGACCAGGAAAGAGGCCGAAGTGTACCTGAAAAAACTGACCAAAGACTTCAGCCAGAACATTTATATCGTGAACGACACGGTTGAGACCAATCCCGACAAAAGCCTGGAACAAGACTAGCCATTATCTTTGCCCAATGAGTTTTTTGGATCGCATCAAAACCCTGGCGGCGGCCTATGCCCCGCAGTTTGTGGAGATTCGCCGGCACCTACATGCCCATCCCGAATTGAGTTACCTGGAATACGAAACCAGTGCCTTTGTACAACAGCAACTAACGGCAATGGGTATCCCATTTACGGTGTTGGCCGAAACCGGCGTGGTTGGTATTATTGAAGGGGTCAATCCGCAGCAGCGTGTCGTGGCATTGCGTGCCGATATGGATGCCTTGCCCATTGAAGAAGCCAACGAAGTTCCTTATAAATCGACACGCCCCGGCATCATGCATGCCTGCGGCCATGATGTACATACCGCCTGCCTGTTGGGCGCGGCCAAAATACTGGTTGAAACAAAAAACGAGTGGAAGGGCACGGTGAAACTGATCTTCCAACCAGGCGAAGAAAAAAACCCGGGTGGTGCCAGCCTGTTGATCAAAGCCGGAGTGTTGGAAAATCCGCATCCGTCGGCAATTTTCGGTTTGCATGTGCATCCGCAATTGGCTGTGGGGAAGGTTAGCTTCAGGGCTGGTATGGTGATGGCCAGTGCAGATGAATTGTATTTGACGGTAAAGGGCAATGGGGGGCACGCAGCCGCACCACAATCGACCGTTGATACCTTGCTCGTTGCCTCTCACATCGTGGTGGCCCTGCAACAAGTGATCAGTCGCAACCGAAATCCTTTTCAACCATCGGTATTATCGATTACTTCCATTCAAGGCGGACATACCACCAATGTGATACCCGCCGAAGTAAAAATGATGGGCACGTTTCGCGCCATGAATGAAGCCTGGCGATTCAAAGCGCATGAACTCATCTGGCAACTCGTAGAAGGTTTGGCGCACAGCATGGGGGCCGAAGTAGACCTGCACATTGATGTGGGCTATCCAACGGTTTACAACAACGAAGCGCTCGACCAGCGTGCCCGTTCGCTGGCAATAGATTATATGGGGGCCGATCAGGTGGAAGAAACCGAATTGCGCATGGGTGCGGAAGATTTTGGTTACTATTCGCAAAAAATACCCGGTTGCTTTTACCGCCTGGGCGTGATGAATGCAGCGGCTGGTATAACTGCCGGGGTACACACGCCTACATTCAATATTGATGAACGCGCCATCGAAACCGGCATGGGCCTGATGGCACTGTTCGGGTCAATGGGTTGATGTCGATTGAAGGTTATGCAACAAATGAAAGGGTAGTTCAATCAGCGTGCTGTCTGAAATTTGCCCAGACAAGGAATCAATTTTCAGGTTGCTCATCGTTGATAACTTACTATTACCAGCCAGGCGGAGATGGACGATTGAATAATCTGCCCCAGTCGACAATTGAATCTCAGCATTGGTTGCATCAATATCAAGCGGCCCGTATTTTATTTTTTGGTGGCCGTCTTCGCTCCGATCTTGCTGTCCTGCCAATAATCCGCCCTCCAGCAACTGGATCATCATGGGACCTGTGGTAACAAGATCGCCCAGGTCAATTGACGCGTTTTTTGCCTTTACGTTGCGAAGCGCAGGCAAACCTATGGCCAGGTTTTTTTCGTACAAAGAATTGTCACCAGCCGCTCGGTGTACCTGCAGTTTGAACAGCGTTGAACCGTCGGCTTGTGTTAACACCAGCAGGCTATCGCTGCCTTCATTGCCCCTGAAACTATATTCAGCGGTATCAGACAAATAAAACCGACTGTTGATCTGGCTTATACTGTCGGCTTCCAGCACAATGGCACCGTTGTTGGTAAATCCTTTGGCCGATTCATTGCCGATCCAGGCATATTTACGTACAATGTATTTTTTGGCGGAAATTTTACTGCGAAAGCTCATGAGCAGCAACACCGGTATCGCTACCAATGCGAGCAGAAATCCCAGCAGTAGTTTATTACTTGTGACCATCTGATTGGGTTTTGTTTTTGAATTGTAAAAAGGCTGGTTGCAGGTCTGCGGGTTCCAGTCCCAATAATAACAGGGTGCGAAATACCGGCGGAAGCACACGTTCATTGAATTCCAGCCGACGAAGTTGCCGGGCGGTTTGTGCCGCATCGGGCGACACAAAGTACCCGATACCTCGTTTGTCGAATACTAGTTGCTGTATTTTGAGCTGTTCATAAGCACGGGCCACAGTATTCGGATTTACTTCCAGTTGAACAGCGAGTTCGCGAACGCTGGGAAGTTTATCTTCTTTTTGCAGCTCACCGAGTAAGATCCGGTCGCAGATATAGTCGACTATCTGCAAGTAGATCGATGAACCGTTGTTATCGAATTGCATGCGTCAGCTTTATTGATTTAAATTTCTTTTTCTTTCAGCCTAAGCCAGGTCACGAACCAGAAAAATGGTGCCCAGATATATTTGACCAGAAATAAAGTACCAGCCTCAGCCCATCTGTCGAGGCTGTATTCATAGTAAACAGGCGAGTTCTTGCCCAGTGGGTTATAATTAAATACTTTCTGAAATTCCCATCGAAATCCATCGGGTACCAAAGACTTACCCAGCACATTGATCAGGTATGCATATAAAGAAAAGATTGCAGCACTAACAATTACCGTTTTTATAAATGCATACCGTTTGAAATACACGGAGCCCAGCAGGAATAAACTGGTTACTGCCAAATAGATCGCCAAAACAATGATAACGTTATGCGGGTTGGCAAAATCTGTAAAGCGATGAATTTTTGCGCCTTTCAACATCACCAACTGAACCGCTATCGATTCTAATACCCAGAAAATGGCTGAGTAGACAACGGGAAAAAACAGCATGCTGAACAAAAGTGCATTGATAAGTTTCTCCCCATGGGTAGCGGGCAATGTCAATACGTATTGCCCTTTTTCTTTATTGCCCAAAGCCTGAAAAGCCATACTGGCAAAAATGCTATTGATAACAAAGAGTCCCACCAGGTAAAAAATCATCAACTCTCCTTCTTCATATTCACTACCACCTGGTAGAAACCAAAACAACAAAATAGATAAGGCAACCAGTATTGCGATGGTCGTGAACGACAGCATATAAAACCGTCTGTTTTCGAGCCATTGTTTGCGAACCAGCAATTGAAGTCGCCTGAAGCTGAAATCAAATGACATAAAATTCTTTTTATTGTTGAAAAGCAGCCTGCACAGCAGGTGCATCGGTTACGATGGCTTTGTATAACATTTCAAGATCGATATTGCCTTCCTGTCCCGACTGGTTACGTGATACGAAAGCATACCCCCTGATCGACGACTCTGCATAAATCGTTTCGTCCATTTCCTCTTTGGTGAACGACAAACCGAACTGGAGGTTGTTACCAATGGAATCAATGGTTTGGTCAAAAAGAATCGTTCCCTCATCAATAACCGTGACACGATCGATCAGCTTCTCCAGGTCTTTCACCTGGTGGGTGCTGATCAAAATACATTTGTTTTCGCTGAGCGCACCGGCTATCACTTTGCGAAACTGGCTCTTGCTCATGATATCGAGCCCGTTGGTGGGCTCATCCATTAATAGTATAGGTGTATTACAGGCGAGTCCAAAACTGATCAGGGTTTTCTTCTTTTGGCCATAACTCATGGCTTTGAGCGACAGGTTTCGCGGCACCGCAAATTCCAGGAGATAGCGTTCAAACTGGGCGTTGTCGTAGGCCGGGTAAAAAGGCGCATTGCCCGCTACAAACTGGTCGATGCTGGCATCAGGGAAATAAAATTCTTCGGGCACTGTAAATATTTGCTCTAAAAAAGCAGGCTGCCTTTTGCCCGGTACAAAGCCGTTGACCGTAATCTGGCCGCCGTCGGGGAATAGAAGTCCGCCGATGACCCGGAGCAAGGTCGACTTCCCGGTTCCATTCTTCCCCAGTAATCCGTAGATATACCCTGGGTGCAAATTGAGCGACAAACCTGTGAACACCGGCCTGGATCCGTAGCGAAACTGAAGTTGATCGATTCGAATCATTGCTATTGATTTAGTGTACTACTTAACTAGTACAGTACAAATATACAGGCTTGTCCGAAACGTCCAAATTAATTTCCGCTAATTTTGCCGCCATGAACAAAGCATCCAGAAAGTCGGAAGCGCTTGACTACCATGCCAAAGGACGGCCCGGTAAGATTGAAGTCAACCCGACCAAAGAAGCCAAAACCCAACGAGACCTTTCGCTTGCTTATAGTCCCGGGGTAGCCGAACCCTGTAAGGAGATTGAACAAAATCCCGACGAAGCCTATAAATACACCGCCAAGGGCAACCTGGTGGGTGTGATCAGCAATGGCACGGCCGTATTGGGACTGGGTGATATTGGCCCCGAGGCCTCCAAACCAGTAATGGAAGGCAAGGGTGTATTGTTCAAAATTTTTGCTGATATCGATGTTTTTGACATTGAGATCAATGAAAAAGACCCGAAGAAATTTGTGGAGATCGTGAAAGCGCTGGGGCCCACTTTCGGTGGCATTAACCTGGAAGACATCAAAGCCCCGGAATGTTTTTATATAGAGCGGGAACTGAAAAAACAGTTGAACATCCCCGTGATGCACGACGACCAGCATGGTACTGCTATCATCAGTTCTGCCGCCATGTTGAATGCGCTGGAACTGCAAAAGAAAAAAATCGACAAAGCGCGCTTTGTGGTGAATGGTGCGGGTGCTGCAGCCATGGCCTGCGTAAAGCTGTATGTGGCACTCGGCGCGAAATATGAAAACTTTATTCTCTTTGATAAAGACGGTGTATTGCACCGGCAGCGCACCGATCTGGGAGAAGATAAAATACCTTTTGCCGTGGAGCGGAGCGATTGGACTTTGTCTACTGCGATGGTTGATGCCGATGTGTTTCTCGGCCTCAGCGTGGGCAATGTGGTAACGCCTGAAATGGTGCAGACGATGGCGAAAAATCCGATTGTTTTTGCGATGGCCAATCCTGACCCGGAAATCACCTACGACAAAGCGGTGGCTGCACGCAAGGACATTATCATGGCCACCGGACGCAGCGATTTTCCCAACCAGGTAAACAATGTATTGGGCTTCCCCTATATTTTCAGGGGCGCACTGGATGTGCGTGCCCGGCAGATCAATGAAGAAATGAAATTGGCAGCGGTGCATGCCCTGGCTGATCTGGCCAAATCGCCCGTGCCCGATCTGGTTAACCTGGCCTATAACGAAAAGAACATCGTATTTGGGTCAGAATACATCATTCCCAAACCGCTCGATCCGCGATTGCTGGAAGCAGTGGCACCGGCAGTGGCCAAGGCAGCGATGGACAGTGGCGTGGCAACAGCCGCCATCACCGACTGGGATGCCTACCGTACCGAACTCAATAATCGCCTGGGCATCGATAACCAATTGATGCGCATCATTGGCAGCAAAGCACGCCGCGATCCAAAAAGACTTGTTTTTGCGGAGGCGGATAACTTCAAAATACTGAAAGCCGCTTCGATTGTGTACGATGAAGGCGTCGCTTATCCTATCCTATTGGGTGATGAAAAAAAGATCCGTCGCATTGCCGCCGAAAACAAGATAGACCTTGAAGGCTTGCCGATCATCGATCCGCGCAGCGATGAACAGGAAGAGAACAGAAAAGAGTACGGCGAAATATTCTTCAGTAAAAGACAGCGCAAAGGCATCAATCATTATGAAGCCTTTAAGATGATGCGCGATCGCAACTATTTTGGTTGCATGATGGTGGAAACCGGCGATGCCGATGCCATGATATCGGGACTCACCCGCAATTACGACGAAACCATCCGCCCGGCGTTGCAGGTTATTGGGGTGGAAGAAGGCGTTAAAAAAATCGCCGGTATGTACTTGCTGATGACCAAGAAGGGTCCCATATTTATGGCCGATACCACCATTAACTTTAATCCCACAGCAACCGAGCTGGCCGATATCACCCTGATGGCTGCCAAGGAAGTGCGGAATTTCAACCTCGTTCCGAGGATCGCCATGCTGAGTTATTCCAATTTCGGCAGCAGTGCATCGCCCGAAGCAAAGCTGGTGGCAGAGGCACGCAAATTGGTTAAAAAGCGCGAGCCTTCGCTGATTGTGGATGGTGAAATGCAGGCCAATATTGCGTTCAATAAAAAAATAATGCGCGAGAGTTATCCGTTTAGTGAATTGGTAGACCAGGAAGTAAATACCCTGATCTTCCCCAACCTGGCGGCGGGCAACGTGGCGTATAACCTGTTGAAAGAAGTTGGTGGTGCCGATGCGATTGGCCCCATTTTGCTGGGCATCAACAAGCCGGTGCATATTCTGCAATTGGGCAGCAGCGTGCGGAGTATCTTTAATATGGCGCTCGTTGCGGTGATTGATGCACAGATAAAATGCGGGCTCGATACAACAAAGGAACTGGTAGATAAAAGCAAGTGGTGGAAAAAGTTCAAGAATGTATCGACGGATGTGTAATTTGGTGAACGAAGTGGAACAACATGAAATTTATAACTGAGTTCGGTCGCTACCTGTTGATGTTGAAAGGCATGATTTCCCAACCGGAGAACCGGCATGTTTACTGGAAGGAATTTATGCACCAATGCAATGATATCGGCATTGGCTCGCTTCCAATTGTGGCGATTATTTCTTTTTTTATGGGTGCTGTTTCCACTTTACAAACCGCCTACCAATTGGTGAGCCCCCTTATTCCAAAATCGACCATCGCACAAATTGTTCGCGATACCGTTCTACTCGAGTTCTCGCCCACCCTGGTATGTATCGTTTTGGCCGGTGTGATCGGCAGCCGTATTGCAAGCGAACTGGGAAATATGCGGGTGAGTGAACAAATCGATGCGCTGGAGATCATGGGTATCAATACCAAGACCTACCTGGTGGCGCCTAAAATTGTGGCGGCCCTGATTGTGATTCCTTTGTTGATTGTAGTAAGTGCGGGCCTGGGCATTTGGGGTGGCTGGATTGCGGGCAAGGCATCGGGCATCTTGTCATCGAACGATTTTCAACGTGGGCTTTTGGGCAGTTTCCAACCATTTAATGTGTACTTCATGCTGATCAAAGCCTATGTTTTTGCTTTTATCATCAGCAGTGTACCTGCATTTTATGGTTACTATGTGGAGGGCGGCGCCTTGGAAATTGGTCGGGCGAGTACAAAGTCGGTGGTAGTAAGTTGTATCCTGATATTGTTTTCCGATTATGTGCTCGCGGCGATACTACTGTAGCACTTAAAAGTGCTACAGTGATGTTTAAGGTTTAAGGTTTAATGGTTTAAGGTTGCTGCCGCGGCGAGGATACTGTATAAAATCTAATTCGTTCTAAATTCCAATAGATGATTGAAGTTAAACACTTGAAAAAGGGTTTTGGCGACAAGCCGGTGCTGAAAGATGTTTCGGCCGTGATGGAAGAGGGAAAATGCAACCTCATCATCGGCTCTTCCGGCAGCGGCAAAACGGTGTTGATGAAATGCCTGGTGGGTTTGTTTCAGCCCGACGGCGGACAAATCTTCTATCATGGCGAAGAGTTTACGACCATGACCGACGATCGGCGCAAGGAAGTGCGCAAAGAGATCGGTATGCTGTTTCAGGGCTCGGCCTTGTTCGACAGCCAAACAGTTGAACAGAATGTACAGTTCCCTTTAAATATGTTTACCAATTGGACCACGGCCGAAAAAAGAAAAAGGGTAAACGAAGTGTTGGAGCGTGTAGAGTTGAAAGATGCCCATAAAAAATTTCCGGCCGAAATCAGTGGTGGCATGAAAAAAAGAGTTGGCATCGCCCGGGCCATTGTACTGAACCCGAAATACCTCTTCTGCGACGAACCGAATAGTGGATTGGATCCCCAAACTTCCCTGGTCATTGACAAGCTCATCAAAGAATTAACCGACGAATACAAGATCACCACCGTTATCAACACGCACGACATGAACAGTGTGATGGAGATCGGCGACAAGATCATCTACATGTACAAGGGCGAAAAAGAATGGGAAGGAACCAACAAAGAGATCATATTCAGCAAAAACCAGCGGTTGAACGACTTCATCTTCGCGTCCGAATTCTTACGCGACGCCAAAGACATGCGTATGCTGGAACAAGCCGGTAAGATCGATAATGACCGAAATATGGATGAGCTGATGAAATAATTCCCGTAGTTTTGCCCCGATTCCAAAACAAATCATATGAGTGTTTTAGTTAATAAGGATTCCAAAATCATTGTTCAGGGATTTACCGGCACCGAAGGTACTTTTCACGCTACCCAGATGATCGAATATGGTTCGAACGTAGTGGGTGGGGTTACGCCGGGCAAAGGTGGTACCAAGCACCTCGACCGTCCAGTTTTTAATACAGTGGCTGATGCGGTGAAAGAAACCGGCGCCAATGTATCTATCATATTTGTGCCACCCGCTTTTGCTGCTGACGCCATTATGGAAGCAACAGATGCCGGTATCGCACTCGTGGTTTGTATTACAGAAGGTATTCCGGTACAGGATATGGTAAAAGCCAAAAACTTCCTGCTGGGCAAAAAGACCCGTTTGGTAGGTCCAAACTGTCCCGGGGTAATCACCGCCGGCGAATGCAAAGTAGGTATCATGCCCGGCATGATCTTCCTGAAAGGCCGCATCGGCATCGTATCCAAGAGCGGTACGCTGACCTATGAAGCGGCCGACCAATTGGCCAAAGCCGGCCTGGGTGTATCTACTGCCATCGGTATTGGTGGTGATCCCATCATCGGCACCACTACCCGCGAAGCGGTAGAATTGCTTATGAAAGATCCGGAAACCGATGCCATCGTTATGATTGGTGAAATTGGTGGTGGCATGGAAGCCGAAGCTGCCCGTTGGGTGAAAGAAAATGGCACCAAGCCGGTGGTTGGTTTTATCGCCGGACAAACAGCGCCTCCCGGCCGTCGGATGGGCCATGCCGGTGCCATCATTGGTGGTGCCGACGATACGGCTGCTGCTAAAATGAAGATCATGGCTGAATGTGGTATACATGTGGTGCAGAGTCCCGCAGAAATTGGAAAACGCATGGCCGAGACCATCAAGAAATAATGCAAATTTTACGCTAGTAAAAAGCCAGCCCAAGGGTTGGCTTTTTTTATGGAATACTGAAGCGCTTTTTCCCTTTTCGCGTTGACCTTGCAGAAAATACCGAAATGCAGAAAATAATTCCGGCGTAATCCTTCCTTACAAGTGGTAATGAGGTGATCTACCTTGGCGTTACCCTAAACCCGGTCTTATGAAACCATTTCTACTCCTATCCCTGCTGTTTACAAGCATCGTTGCAAAAACCCAGATCGTATCAACAGATTTTGGCACCGGCACAGCCACCGTGCTCACGAGTTATCCCGGCTACAACAATATCGGAACCGCGGTTGCCTCATTTGGCGGCTCGGGTAGCATCGTAAACAACATAACATCTTCAGGTTATGCAGGCGCTTCCGGCGGCAGCAATGTGCGCTTAAGTACGGGCGAGTCTTTTAGCGTAACCTTCAATACGGGCGATAACCTGTTACTGGGCATCAACTTTGCCTATATCACCCAGGGCAACACAACGCTAACTGATCCCTACCTGGAATACAGCATCGTACCTGGCGTGTACCTGCCACTGAACCTCATCAGCTTTACCAACGCTGCCAATTGGGTTCGGATCAACAGCAGCCCGATGGTGGTATTACCTAATACAGATATTACCCTTCGTTGGCGGGCGGTAGGCCTTTCATCGAGTTATAAACTGCATATTGATGATGTCAATTTTTCTAACCTAACCGTATTGCCCATAACGGCACCCCAACTTACGGCCGATAACAAGGGCGACCAGTTGCATTTGCGCTGGGAAAAACCGGGCCACCCTTATGCAAGGCTGGAACTACAACGTACGGCCAGTGCAACCGGTTTGTATGAAACGATTTTCAGTACCAACGAAGCTGCCGGCATTTTTAGCCATACCGACAGAAAGCCCCTCCAACAGGGCGCCTATTATCGCCTGCTCATCATCAGCAACGAAGGCGATTCCGCTTATTCAAAACAGGTTCGGGTAGCCGCCGCCGTGTCTGAATTAACAATGGGAGCCATTTATCCGAATCCGGTCACCGGCAATAACATCAATTTTCGCCTTAACGGTCCGGTACAGGCCGACTTGTATTGTCGCATCCTCGATTTTCGCGGTGACCTGTTGTACCAAACGAAACGGGCGGTGATCGGCGCGCAAAAAAATTATTCCATCCAACCCAATGGCCTCAAAAAGGGCATCCATTATCTAGAAGTAACCAGCGGCAGTTACCGCCAGATTCAGCAGTTTGTTAAAGATTAGTCGTCAACATGTTTTACGGCAAGTGTTTTATGTAATTGGCAAGCGGATCGCATCCTTGGAATAGTTTTCTATAAATTGTATGAAAATGAATCCAATGCGACTGATCGGAGTAGTATTGATGCTGATAGCAGTCAACACATTTGCACAAAACATGAAAAAAACAGACTATACCGGCTGGTGGAAAAAGATTGATGCGCTGATCAACGTCGACGGTAAAGCAAAATCGGCTTTAACCGAAGTAAAGTCGTTGCAGTCAACGGCCATAAAAGAGGGCGTAACCGATGAAGAGGCCAAAGCCATGTTGTACCGCTTGCAGTTGGAAGCCGTTGTGCAGGAAGGAAGCGATACCACAGCCATCAAACAATTGCAGGAAGCGGTTAAGAAAAGCTCGGGCATACAACAGGCACTGTACCAATCGCTCTTGGGTGATTACCTGAACGACTATTTCAACAACCACCGTTGGCAATTATACGATCGCAGTACGGTAGCAGGTGGATCAACGGGCGATATCACGACCTGGGGCACCGATGATTTTAACCGGGAGACCAGGGCTGCCTATCTAGCTGCATTGCGCGACCCAAAACTGCTGCAGGCAACAACAGCCAAATCGATCGATGCCATGGTCATAAACGGCAACGCCGGCAATACCCGGCCCACGGCCTTTGACATTATTGCCTGGCATGCGCTGGCTTATTTTAAACAAGAGCAGGTTACAACCATTCGTTCAGCAAACCAATTCAGGTTGAACGATCCAGTAGTTTTTGCCAACAGCAATCAATTTGAGCAAGCAAATTTTGCTGGCAATGAGGATAGTCATTTGCTTTTGGCCTTGCATCTCTACCAGGCTCTTTTACAGTTTCACCGTCAATCGAAAAATGAAGCGGCCGTGGTGGCGATCGAGCTTGACCGGCTGGGCTTTGCCAAAGACCAGGCCACCATCAGCGACAAAATAAAATTATACCGGCAGTCGCTGGCGGCCCTCGCTAAGAATCACTCGCAATACATTGATGAGATAAACCTCTCACTTGCGCAATCATTTGCCGACGATACACCGATCGACCTGGTAGCTGCGATAAAAATAGCCGATGCTTTGCGCAATAGTAAAAACCAACGCGTAAGTGCGCTCGCTTCTAACCTGTATGACCGCATCAAAACACCGGCACTCACCCTGAGCATTGAAAAAGTCAACCTGCCGGGTGAGGCTTTTCGCACGCTGGTTACTTATACAAATTTGTCCAATACTTTTTTCCGCTTGTATCCGATGACAGAAGCATTGCGCAGCAGCTTGCGTCGCGGCCGCCAGCTATTTGAAGATAAAGCCTGGTCGCAACTAAGCAGCAAAGCCCTGAAAGAATGGCAACAAGCCCTGCCATTGCCGGCCGATTATGCTTCACACAGTACAGAAGTAAAAGTAGATGGATTACCCGTTGGGGAATATGTGCTAATAGCCAGCAACAACGCAGCTTTCAAATTGCATGACAGTTATATGGCAGCTGTGGTGGTGCGCGTGTCGAATATCAGCTACGTGAACCGCGATGGTGATTATTTTATACTGGATCGAAATACCGGACAGCCCTTGCCAAAAGCAAGTATCCAAACCTGGAAAGAGAAGTACGATCGGAACAGCCAGGAATATACGATGGTGAAAGGAGAAAGATTTATCGCCAATGAAAATGGCTATGTATCCCTGTCCACTGACAACAACGTAATGCTCGACGTGAATTACCACAACGATCGTTTGTTTATCGATGAAATGGTTTATCACTATTATTATCGTCCGGAAAAACGCGAATCATCAGAAAGAAAAAGAGCAAGAACCTGGTTTTTTCTTGATCGATCTATTTATCGCCCGGGGCAGTTACTGTATTTTAAAGGCATTGCTATTACCAGCGACAGCAGTGGCAAAAGCAAGGCTTTCGTTAACCAATCGGTTACGGTTGAACTGTTCAACGCCAACGACGAAAAGGTGGACAGTGTGCAGTTGAAGACAAACGACTACGGGTCGATGCAAGGAAGTTTTAAACTGCCTGAAGGCGGCCTAACGGGTAATTTTAGTATTCGCCAGAAGGACTGGCAGGGAATGGTCAGTTTCAATGTAGAAGAATACAAGCGACCTAAATTCGAGGTAACCTTCCAGCCCGTGAAAGGCAGTTACCGCGTGTATGATACCGTCTCGGTAGAAGGTATTGCCAAAGCCTATGCGGGCAATACCATTGGTAACGCCAATATAACGTATAGGGTTACCCGAAACAGTCGGATACCTTATTTTCGCGGCCGCATCTGGCCACCTTATCTCAACAATGCCGAAGAAATCAGCAATGGCACAACGACTACAGGCGCTGATGGCAAATTCAGCATACGCTTTGAGGCAATACCAGATTTGCAAATTGAAAAATCAGCCGACCCTGTTTTCGACTATAGTATTGAAGTGGATGTAACCGACCTGAATGGAGAAACACGCAGTGCTGCACAGAATCTGTCGGTATCGTACAAGGCCTTACAGGTAAGCATCGGACAGTTGGCCGATCAAATGCCGGTGGACAGCCTGCAGTCGGTAATCGTATATACCAACAATGCCGGCGGACAATTTGAACCGGCCTCACTGAAATTGCAACTCTTTAGCCTGCAATCACCTGGTCGACTGGTGCGCGAACGGTATTGGGAACAACCGGATCAATTTGTACTGGATGAAAAAACGTTCCGGCAATATTTTCCGCTCGATGAATACAAATCAGAAACCGATGTAAAAACCTGGTCATTGCACAAAGAGCAATTCAGTAGCAGTTTCAAATCTTCCGCCGATGGCCGCGTCGCGATCAATTGGAAACAGCGAACAGGTGGCTGGTATCGCTTGGTGGTGAATGGGCTCGACCGTTTTGGCGACAGCATACACGCCGAAAAAAATATTTACCTGATCGATCCAAAAACAGAGCCGACACCTTCGTTCCCCACTTTCTTCACGTATAGCAATAAAACACAAGCACAGCCCGGCGACAAACTGGAATGGCTGCTTGGCACCGCAACAGATGCCTGGTTGATCAGCCAGCGGGAAAACAGAAGCATTGCTGAAAAAGAAGATAAGCTTCCATTTGCGCAGCGATTTGACATCAGAAAAATCAAGCCAGGCTACAATACCATTCGCCACACCGTGCAGGAAGATGATCGTGGTGGCCTGGCCTGGCGACATGTATTTGTGCGTTACAATCGCGTGTACGCAGCCATTGACCAAACAACGGTGCCCTGGTCGAATAAACAATTGACATTGGCGGTATCGAGTTTTCGAAACAAGACCGAACCTGGCAGCCAGGAGAAATGGACTGTAACGGTGAAAGGCGAGCAGGGAGAGAAAGTGGCCGCAGAAATGTTGACCAGTATGTATGATGCATCACTTGATCAATTCAGGTATCATGGCTGGTCGGCACCCGACATCTGGCCTAACTTCTATATTGGCGCAAGTTGGACCGGGCAGGGAAATTTCGAAGCACGGGAAAGTGAAATCGAGTATCCTTCCGGAAACTTTAGACCGGTGCCCGAACTGGTGTATGACGAGTTAATGACCTTGCGGGCAGGCTATCCATACCGAGGAAGAGAATATTTTTTCAAAAAGGAACGGATGGGCGACGCGGTGATGTTTGAAGCCAGTATGGCAAAACCTGCAGCGCCTTCTGGAAGGGTGGCTGCTGACGGAAATGCGCCACCGAAAATTGAAGTGGCGAAAGCCACCAGTCCTAAAGTCGTTGACGATGAAGCGCAATCCCCGCCCGTAGTTGCCACCCGCACCGATTTTCGCGAAACAGCTTTCTTCTTCCCGCAATTATCGGCCGATGCCGCAGGTAATTACCAGTTTAGTTTTACCATGCCTGAATCGCTTACCAGTTGGAAATGGCAAATGCTGGCACATACCAAAGACCTGCGTTTTGGACTACTAACCCAAACCATCGTTACGCAAAAAGAGTTGATGCTGCAAACCAATATGCCCAGGTTTTTGCGCGAAGGTGATAAAATGGAAATCAGCACCAAGGTCGTAAACCTGAGTGACAAAGAAATGACGGGGCAGGCTGAGTTGCAACTCATCGACCCCAGCACCAACGAATCCGTTGATGGCTGGTTCCGTAACTTTTTTCCCAATCAATATTTCACCGTAGCGCCGGGTGGCAGCGAGGCGGTCAAGTTTCCGATTGAAGCGCCTTTTCTTTACAACAAAGCATTGACCTGGCGCATCATTGCCCGTTCAGGCAATTTTAGCGATGGTGAATCAGCCAGCTTGCCGGTGCTTACCAACCGCGAACTGGTGACAGAAACCAAGCCTTTCTTTTTGAATGGCAACGGTCGCAAAGACATCCTGTTTCAACATCTGGTTGACAGCAAGAACAGTGAAACCCTGAGTACGCAATCGCTTACGGTTGAGTTCAGCAGCAACCCGGCCTGGTATGCAGTGCAAGCCCTGCCCTACCTGAACGACTATCCCTATGAATGTGCAGAACAAACTTTCAATCGGTTGTATGCAAATTTGTTGGCGGCGCATATCGTCAGCAAAATGCCAGCCATCAAACAAGTGCTGGAAACCTGGAAGGGAAAGGATACCGCTGCATTGTTAAGCAACCTGCAAAAGAATGCGGCGTTGAAACAAGTGTTATTGGAAGAAACGCCCTGGGTGTTGGATGCCAAAAACGAAGCCGAACAAAAACAGAAAATTGCGGCTTTGTTCGACCTGGTTCGCTTGTCGGCCAATACCCATAAGATTGCCGCCCAATTAAAAGAAATGCAAAACGAAAGCGGCGGCTTTAGTTGGTTCAAAGGCGGTAGGGATGACCGTTATATCACCCAATACATTTTAACCGGCATCGGTCGGCTCAAGTTAATGGGTGCCTTACCAGCCGACTTGAAAGAAATACCAGCCATTGTATCTGCCGCCATTCCCTATCTCGACAATGCCATCCGTCGTGATTATGAAACCGGCGAAAAGCTGCACAAATCCACTGAGTCGCTGAATGAATATGCTGCGCAATACCTGTATATGCGTAGTTATTTTCCGGAGATTGGCATCGAAGGTGCTGCAGTTCCGGCTGCGAATTTTTACCGCAAGCAAAGCCAACAGTACTGGATCAAAGGCAGCCGGCTGGTGCGTGGCATGATCGCTACCATGTTGTTTCGCACCCGCGACAAAGTCAATGCAGAAAAAATAGTGAAGTCGCTTGCAGAAACCGCTGTTGAAAGCGAAGAGTTGGGCATATATTGGAAGGACAATGGCCCTGCCTACTACTGGCAACAGGCGCCGATTGAAACCCAGGCCATGATGGTGGAAACATTTCAAACCATCCGCCCCAATGGCAAAGAAGTAACCAGGTTGAAAACCTGGTTGTTGAAAAACAAACAAACCAGTCACTGGCCTTCAACGAAATCAACGGCCGATGCCTGTTATGCTTTGTTATTGCAAGGCGGCAACTGGTTGGCTGCCGAACCAAAAGTGTCGGTACAACTGGGAGATATTACCAGTATTACGGCCAGCGATGCGGAAGCGGGAACTGGCTATTACCAAAAGACCATTCCCGGTACAGCGGTCCATCCAGAAATGGGAAATATCAAGGTACAAGTGAGCAATACCCTTGCCAGCAACCAACAACCGCCGGTATGGGGCGCCGTGTATTGGCAGTATTTTGAAAACATGGACAAGATTGAAGCGGCCGCTTCGCCACTATCGCTTCGCAAAGAGCTGTTTGTAGAAAAGCTAACCGACAAAGGGCCTGTACTGGAAAAATATGTGGATGGCATGTTGCTGAAAGTGGGCGACAAACTGAAAGTCAAAATCATTTTGAAAGCCGATCGCGCCATGGAGTATGTGCAGGTCAAAGACCTGCGCGCCAGCAACCTCGAGCCCATTGATGTAATCAGTGGTTATCAATGGCAGGGTGCGCTGGGCTTTTACCAGGCAACGCGCGATGCCAGCATGAATTTCTTCATCAGCTATTTACCACAGGGTACTTATTCATTCGAATATGCGCTGTTTGTAAATCAGGCCGGACAGTTCAACAATGGCATCGCCAAAGCACAATGCATGTATGCGCCTGCATTCAGCAGCCACAGTGAGGCCATTGAGTTGCGGGTGGAATGAGCAAGAGTGTAAGGTTTAAAGTTTAAGGTTTAAGCCGAGCAGTTTTTGGGCGATGTCATTGAGTTGAAGCCGGCTGCCGGTAAAATGGTATACATCATGGCGGTGTTCAATACTGGCGCCGGGGGCGAGGGCTGCGGCCGGCGACTGCCTACGAAACTAGCTTAATCTGGTAAAGCGTGATGCGCCTGCGTAAATAAGTTAATTTTGCGGGCTATGCAGGTGAACACCATTGTAGTGGGGCAAGGCCTATGCGGAACCTGGCTAAGTTACTGGCTTCGGCAGGCAGGGCATTCTTTCTTGCTGATCGATGAATACCGGCCTGATTCAGCATCGCAGGTTGCGTCAGGCGTCATCAATCCCGTTACCGGGCGATCCCTGGCCAACACCTGGATGGCCGAAACCCTTCTCCCCTTTGCCATGGAGGCCTATACTGCCATTGGTGCCATTACAGGCATTAACTGCATCCACTCTTCAGAAATTCTGCATTGCTTTCCTTCCCGGCAAATGGAAGATGCATTTAAGAAAAAGTTGCCCGCCTTACCCGAATACCTGGCCAATGTTGAAGACACAAATCATTGGCATTCGATGTTACATTTTCACTATGGGCTTGGTGCCATTCGACCGGCATTGCTCATCAACCTGCAAGCCTTACTAGCGGGTTGGCGACAACTTTTAACGAATGAGCATCTATTGCTCACCGAAAAATTCAACATCGATCAAATGAAGCTCACTGCTGATGGGGTGCAATATGGTGGTATTGCGGCTGAGCGAATCATCTTTTGCAATGGGCTTTCGGCTATGGATTACCGTTATTTCGATCGGTTGCCATTTTCATCGAACAAAGGTGAGGCCTTATTGCTGGAAATAGACGCATTGCCGGCGGATCGCATTTATAAAAAAGGCATCAGCCTCGTGCCCTTCCCCTACTATGGGAAACAAGCCAATGATCGGATTTTTTGGGCAGGCTCGACCTATGAAAATGAGTTCACCGTCAACGGCCCAACACATGGATTTAGAACATCGGTAGAGGCGACGCTTAAAGACTGGCTCAAACCGTCTTTTCAAATCATTGATCACCTGGCTGCCATCCGGCCAGCCACGGTTGAACGCCGGCCCTTTGTCGGTATGCATCCCTGGTTTCCTCGCATTGGCTTATTGAATGGCATGGGCACCAAGGGCTGCTCGCTGGCGCCCTGGTTTGGCAAGCAACTCGCCGACCATATTGTTGATGCACAACCGATACAGCCCGAAGCTTCGCTGGATCGTTTCAGCCGGCTGTTGCAGCCTTGAAAATTCCCTATTTTCGTTGCCATCAGAACAAGCAATGGACAAATCGACCTACACTATTCCGGCAAGGTTCCGGCGTATAGAAAATCTGCATATCGTATTCTGGCTGATCAAAGACATGTGCTGGGCGATGCTTTGGAAGCCGCTAGGTTTGTTTATGATCATCCCTACTGTATCAGTGGCGGTGCTGATCACCTGGCAAACCCGGCATTTGCGTGCCGAACTATACCATAATCTCGCGGTGTTGTGCTGGATCATTGCCAATGTTTACTGGATGATTACAGAGTTTTTGGCGTTGCCCGATCACACGCGATACTACGCGGCCATACCATTTAGTATTGGCCTTGTCATCATTGCCGTGTATTATATTTTCATGTACAAAGCCGATCGCGACCAGCAATTGGCACCGTAAGAAGGAGTAGTAGATTTCGCTTATGCTACTTTGTTTTTGCGTAACACGATATATGGGTCCTGGCGCAACAACCTAACCATCGCTTCATAAAGCTCAGGCAGTTCATGCTGCAGGCGCTCGGGATTTTCAAAAAAGAATTCAACACTCACCGCCCAAAATTCATGGTAGTTGCTGGCAGCATAATCACCCAACAGGGTTTTCTTTCCCCTTTGCATTTCCTGGAAAATGGGTCGCGCCACTTTTGAGTACTGGTGAAATTCTTTTTTGAAGTGCTTGTCCTCGTCGGTTTTGGTAATAAAATTTACATACGCCAGTGCGTGCGCCATTTCATGGAGTCCCACGTTGCTGCTGTCTTCCGAACTGCGTATGCCCTGCAGGAAATTATCCCACGACAAATAAATACCCGAGCTGTCTACATGGCCCATAAAAGGCAGAGAATAGAACCCGTAGTGATAGTCATGTTGCAACACATAGATATCGCGGAAATAATTCAGCGAAAAATTTTCGAGTCCGAGGGTAAGCTGCGCCGCTGTTGCACTGATCAGTATGGGCATCTCATCAGATTTCGCCACGCCCACATAGTGGAACTTTTTTGACCGGAAAAACAGGTAGGCGCGGAAAAGCCATTTGTGCTGCTGCTCGTGGTCGAGCTTGTTGAAATAACTTATGTTGTTGGAAATAATAGAGCGAAAATAAGTCTCATGCTGTTCAAACCCCTTTTTCCGGCGGAACAGCAGGTATTTGTGCAGGCGACTTTGCATTGCGTCGAATGCGAAGATGACGCCAAATACCAGCAAACAAATAAATACGATTTCCATAAGGGTCACTTTGATGGTAAGAAAATCGAGCTTTGTTAAGCTGGTTAGACACAGTTATGGATGTGCGGGTCTTCGCAGAGGAGATTGTACGGATTGGCGAAAAAGATGTAATTACCTGTAAGATAATATGCCTTTTCGGTGTTTAAAAGCGAATTAGCATTTCATTCGTCTAAAAAGTAGATTTACGATCGTTTTTTACCCGACGGGTTGCACCCGACGGGTAGTACCCGTCGGGTGCTACCCGTCGGGTAAATAGTATTACCTTTGCCCACCAATAAATAGCGAATAATTACCATGTACAGAACGCATACCTGCGGAGAATTGAGCGCCAGCCATATCGGCAGCGAGGTAACCCTGGCCGGCTGGATACAAACCATCCGGAAATTCGGCAGCATTAATTTCATTGACCTGCGCGACCGGTACGGCATCACCCAATTGCTGCTGGGCGAGAACCTGACCGACCAATTGGCCAGCCAGCCGCTGGGCCGGGAATTTGTGATCCAGGTACAAGGAAAAGTGATTGAGCGCACCAACAAAAACCCCCAACTGCCCACCGGCGATATTGAAATTGACGTTACCAGCTATACCATTCTTAACAAGGCTATAACGCCTCCCTTCACCATCCAGGACGATACCGATGGTGGGGATGACCTCCGCATGAAGTTCCGCTACCTCGACCTGCGCCGCCAGGCCGTTCGCAAAAACCTGGAGCTTCGCTATGCCGTGAATCGTTCCGCCAGAAACTACCTGCACGAGAATCATTTCATTGATATTGAAACGCCGTTTTTGATCAAGAGCACGCCCGAAGGTGCACGTGATTTTGTGGTGCCAAGCCGGATGAACGGCGGACAATTCTACGCGCTGCCTCAGAGTCCGCAGACCTTCAAACAATTGCTGATGGTGAGCGGTTACGACCGTTACTACCAAATCGTAAAATGTTTTCGCGATGAAGACCTTCGGGCCGATCGGCAACCGGAGTTTACACAAATCGACTGCGAGATGAGTTTTGTTGAGCAGGAAGACATTCTGCAGATGTTTGAAGGGCTGGTAAAAAGAATTTTCAAAGATGTGAAAGGCATCGACTACACAGATAAAGTAGCGCGGATGACCTGGAACGATGCCATGCTGCAATACGGTAACGACAAACCCGATATACGCTTCGGCCTCAAACTCGCGAACCTCAAAACCATTTTCGAAGCACAAAGCGGCGATGCAAGCGCCAAAGCCATGTTCGAGGCTGCTGGTTTTAAAGTATTCAACGATGCCGAAACCGTGTTGGCCATTTCCATACCCGGTTGCAGCGAATACAGCCGCAAGCAAACCGATGAACTAACGGAGTGGGTTAAACGCCCGCAAATCGGCATGAACGGACTGGTATTCATCAAATGCAATACCGATGGCAGTTTCAAAAGCAGTGTCGATAAATTTTTTACAGAAGAACAGTTGAAGCAACTGGCCGGCATCTGCGGCGCCCAAACCGGCGACCTGATTCTGTTATTGGCCGGTCGCGAAGAGCGTACCCGTAAAGCAGCCAGTGAACTGCGTTTATACATGGGCGAAAGACTCGGCTTTCGGAAGAAAGATGATTTCAAATTGTTGTGGGTACTCGACTTCCCTTTGTTCGAATATGCCGAAGAAGAAAACCGCTGGGTTGCACGACACCATCCGTTTACCAGCCCCAAGCCCGACCAGATTCCGGTTATGATCGGAAACGATCCGGTTATTAAAGATGCAGCCAATTATCTTAGTCACCCGTATGCAAACATCAAAGCAAATGCCTATGATATGGTGCTGAACGGAAATGAGATTGGCGGTGGTTCGATTCGGATCTTCCAACGCGAGTTGCAGGAAAAAATGTTTGCGGCACTGGGCATGAGTCCCGAGGAAGCGCAGCAAAAATTCGGGTTCCTATTGGGTGCTTTTGAATATGGCGCCCCTCCCCATGGCGGTATTGCATTTGGGTTCGACCGACTTTGTTCAATATTGGGTGGCTCAGAAAGCATCCGTGATTTTATAGCCTTTCCGAAAAACAACAGTGGCCGGGATGTGATGCTTGACGCACCATCAGCCATTGATGAAAAACAGTTGGAAGAATTAAGTATCAAATTGAGAAACTAGGTCGCTGTTGATTACAACTTGATGGCTTTCTCCCGGTACACACCGCTGACAGTTTTTATTTCAACAAAATAAATACCAGCAGGAAGTATGGATAGCCTATCCTGTGGCAGTAGGATATTATTAAGCCCTTCGTTCACTATGGCGCGATGGGTGTAAAGCAACCTGCCGCCAACATTGTATACGTTGATATACACCAAACCAGCCACTTTTGCTTTCAGAGCTACTTTCAGGTTGTCCGAGAAAGGCACGGGACTAAGGCCAACTGTTTCGGTCGTGCCATTTTCTTCTTTCAACCGAATGGTATTGGAAACCATCTGCCGACCGGTTTGCGTAGTGTAGACGACACGATACCAGGCTTGTCCCTCTGCAAGGTGTTCGCCGGCATACACATAGCTGCTGCCATTTGACAAACCTTTGGCCTGCATGGTGTGCACTTGCTTTGCTATTTGATCGTTGTTTATTCTTTCAATGGTAAAATAACCGGGTTCGTTTTCCTGGAAGGTTTTCCAGTTGAGCACTACATTGCCATTTACGATATGACCCGACAGATCACCCAGTGCCGCGGGCAGTACAGAACAACTATAATAATTGATACTGGTTTGGTCTACGCACACCGCACCTGGAAAAACCTGGCGAAGCGTATACTGACCACCATTCGCATCCTGGTAGTTTGAAATTACCAATGAAGGGCCCATGCCTACACTTACCCCATTGTGTTGCCACTCGTAGGCTACGCCATCAATGGCGGGGTCAGCCGATAAAGTGAGGCTCGACCCATTGCTAACACACATGCTACTGGTGCGAATGGGGGAAGCTTGCCACTCTGTGAAGGTGAAAACATTTATACTTCCATTGGGGCAGGCATCTCGTACTTCGACCTGGTATTGGCCTGGATGTACGTTGCTGAATTGCAAACCAGATTGCCAATCGCCCCAGGTGCTGGCATTAACTTCTCTAATCCGATATGAAAAAGGGGCCCTGCCGCCGGTTAAGGTGCCCATCAACACGCCAGTACCATTCGCTGAACAAACATATCCGTTTACACCACTGAGTACGGGCTTTTGATATTGCCGAATGGCAATCACCGTATCGAAGGTGCATCCAAAAGGATTGTACAACCGCAATAATAAACTGTTTGATTTCACCGAAAGGTAGTCGGCTTCCCAATTGGAATAGGCATTGGCTGTGGTTGGTGTTGATACCACATTGGTGGGCGTATAGCCAGGCGAAACAGCGGTTACGTATATATCAGCGCCACCGTAGTTGGTCGGCGTAAGACATGCCTGGAAATTACTGGTGATTTTTACATGCAGGTCAGCGCCGCCGCTACAGTTCTCCACCTGCGTAACCTGAATATTCCTGATCAGCGGATTATCAACCACAACCGTCACCGTATCGCGCTCACCACATTCATCTACAGCACCGATCGTATAGGTGCCCAGTTGAAGATCTTTATAATTCACCCATGAATAGCCGGTCGGCATATCCAGTGTTTCACCCACTCGTTCCGGACCCGACAAGATCGTATACCGAATAGTACCCGTGGCGCTTTGGTAGGTTTGCCACAAAGTGATAGAACCGGTGCCAGGTTTGGAACAACCAGGTGCATCACAACCGAATATATTGAAAGCGGGCTTTCCTTTCCGGGTATAGGTGGTAGTAAGGGTTTCGCCACAACTATTGTAATGAACAAAACGATAACAGGTATCAAATTCTAAAGTCATCGTCGGACTAAAATACGAGGTCTGTGGTGACTCAGTAAAGTCATAGACCAGCGCATTGTTCGAGCATTTGTAAACCCGGTAACCGACCGAAACGCCATATTTCCATGCATTGCCAACATGCACCTGGTAGCCACCACAAATATTGGCCACGAGGCTAATATCAATTCCGGGACGATTAAAGGTGAAATTACTTTTGCGCATTCTGCCGCAAGTATCGTATGCGAGCATTTGCCAGTTTCCATAAGTATGCGAATAGCCGACGAGTGTATCACATTTTACCGGATATTCATAACCGTTGGCTTTCAGTGTATCACCGGTTGGCGTAACATACCATATCATCATTTGGGTATGCGAAGAAGTTTTAGAAAAACCGGTTGTCGGGCAAACAATAAGGTCGGTACAATTGGCATGTTGCAAACTATAGCCATAAGTGTACGCTACAAAATCGCCTGTATCAATCGCCAACGTAACATTGGTGGTACGTACTACGCCACAACTATCGAAAGCCTGTAAGGTATACTGACCGGCAGGCAAGCCGCAAAACTCAGGTGTTGATTGCGCGGGCCGCGTTTGCGGACCACTGATCAACGCATACGAATAGGGCGCCCTGCCATTTGACGGCTGCAAAGCGGTTATACAACCAGTACCTGATGGGCAGGCTATATTTTTTTGCTTTGTCAGCAACAATCCTGGCTCGGAATAATTGCCCGCAACGGTAACATTTTTGTCAACACTACAACCATTGCGTGTTGTACGAACCACATAATTGCCAGCGGGAAGATTTAAAAAAGTGTTGTTACTTGAAGCAGCTGCCGTACGGGGGCCGCTTACAATTTCATAAATAAAGCTTGCTGAATAAGGGCTGCCGTTGACCACTATCGAACCACTTTCGCGGCAGCGACTTTCGGTACTGGTAGCTGTTACCGAAAAACTGCATTGTGCAAAAACGCCCTGTATCTGCAGTAATAGCAATAAACACAATACGATTGGCAGGTTCTTCATGGTATACGAGGCTACTTGACTCTAAGAACTTTGTCTTGCCTTTTTTGTTGTTGAAAACCGACGAAAATCTGCCATTTTTCGATTTTTGGCTCGTAAAGCTACGTGTACGAGCCAGTGTATTTAGTGACGAAAAGCTGAAATCGGTAAAATATTAAGTGCTTACCGGTAAATTTGCGACGACATAGATGCCCATCATGAAGAATCTGACGCTGTATCGAATCCTAACCTGGTTCCTGCTGATTATTGCAGGTTTTCTCGCTTTTGCCCTACTCTCCCTGTTGGTTGCGGCCCTGGGCAATCCGCTGATGCTGATGCCCCTGCTCTTGTTCGCGGCGCTGGTAGTGTACAGTGTTTCAAGCTGGAATTTTCTGCGGAAAGCCATCGATGCTTATCAATATTGTAAACCATCTTTGCGCGATACCCTCCGCATTACCGGCTCCATTTCACTTTTTTTGGCTGTTATTTCCTTTGCCAACAGCCTTTCGCTGCTCATTAAACCAGCTTTACTGGAGCAGGCCATCAGCCAGGCCCTGGAGATGCAGGGCAAAACAGTAGAAGGCATGGAAACCATGTTCCGGCAATCGATCGGTGTAATGGTCCGTTTTATGTTGCTGTATTCGACGGCCCTGTTCGTACATATTATTATGACCTTCCGCCTGTTGCGTGAGCATGCAGATGCTTTTGACGCATAAGTAAATAATCCTTATATTAGGAAAACGAGTTGCTGCCCGGCGGTAGTGACTCGTTTTTTGTTTTAACCGAACTAACTATATGCTCGATTCTTCCGTTTTCAGCGATTACAAGCGCATTCCCGGGTCGTGGGATGAAATGTGTATGGAGGAGGGAATCCGTTCGCAGTATGAACAGGTTCTCCGCACCCTCAACAGTTTATCAGCCGGCATCCTGGCGAACAAAGACAAACAGGCCAGCGAACTTTTTTTGCAGCAGGGCATCACGTTTACGGTGTACAGCAATGATGAAGGCATCGAACGCATCTTCCCTTTCGACCTTATTCCGCGGATCATAACCGGTGCCGAGTGGGCGCATATTGAAGCGGGCATTGTGCAACGCCTGAAAGCACTCAACCTTTTTCTGAAAGACATATACAGCGATCAGCAGATCCTCAAAGACGGTATTGTACCGGCTGAACTGATTGCTTCTTGTCCGCAGTACACCCGCGAAGTATTCGGCATCAAAGTACCCTACGATATTTTTGTGCACATCAGTGGCATCGATTTGATCAGGGGTGCCGATGGTACATTTTATGTGTTGGAAGACAACCTGCGTACGCCATCGGGCGTATCATATATGCTCGAGAACCGGGAAGTGACCAAACGTTTGTTTCCCGACATGCTTTCCAACAGCTCGGTGCGCATGGTAAATAACTATCCGCTTGAATTGTATAATATCTTGGTATCGCTCGCGCCGCGACAGATCGCCCATCCTACTGTAGTGCTGATGACACCTGGCGTATTCAACGCTGCTTACTACGAACATACTTTTCTGGCCCGCACCATGGGCATACCGTTGGTGGAAGGCCGCGACCTGATGGTCGACAACCACAAGGTATATATGAAAACCACCATGGGCCTGCAACAGGTGGATGTGATCTATCGGCGCATCGACGATGATTTTATGGATCCGCTGGTGTTCAGGCCCGATAGCGCCCTGGGAGTACCTGGTATACTTGGTGCTTATCGCAAGGGCAATGTGGCCCTTGTGAACGCATTCGGCAATGGTGTGGCCGACGACAAAGCTGTGTATGCTTATGTTCCTGCTATGATTAAATATTATCTCAACGAAGAACAAATATTACCCAACGTGCCAACATTCCAAATGGCCGACACCGATGCGCGCGATCATGTTTTTAAGAACATCCATAGCATGGTGATCAAGCGCACCAACCAAAGCGGTGGCTATGGTATGTTGATGGGCAATAGCGCCACCGACCAGGACCTGGCTGATTTTGTAAAAGCCGTGGAAGCAGATCCGCGCAATTTTATCGCGCAACCCATTATTAACCTGAGTACGGTGCCCTGTTTTCTCAACAACCGGTTTGAACCGAGGCATGTGGATTTACGGCCATTTGCGCTTTGTGGACCCGGCGGGATTAAGATTGTGCCCGGCGGACTCACCCGCGTTGCCCTGCGCGAAGGTTCGCTGGTCGTTAATTCCTCGCAAGGCGGTGGCAGTAAAGACACCTGGGTCATCAACTAAACTTCTAACCCTCATCATTAGCCGAAAAATATGCTAAGTAGAATTGCCGATTCCCTATACTGGCTCAGTCGCTATCTCGAGAGAACAGATGCCCTGGTGCGGTCGCTCCAAGTCAACTATGCATTGTCGTTAGATCGGGGCGAATACCATACCCAGAGTTGGCGGCAACTGGCTTTAATGTTTAGTTCGGCTGAACCGGCTAAGCTCGAACAATTAGCCAATGACCCCCAGGCTGTGGTGCAGCACCTCATTTATGATAATATCAACGGCAATGCCATTCGGGCGATGGTGATCAAAGCGCGCGAGAATGCCCGTGGTGCACAAGACCATGTTACGAAGGAAGTTTGGGAGCAGGTGAACCAACTCTATCATCTCATCAACAACCCCCTGCTGCAACAGCGTATGCAGCGAAACGACAGCATGGCTGTATTGGAAGAACTGGGTAAGGAGCTCATCATGTACCAGGGCATGATCGACAATACCATGCCACGCAATATGGGCTGGAACTTCATGACCCTGGGTAAATTCACGGAGAGATGCATGATCACCCTTGAATTTGCCAACCAGCATTTTGAAGGGGCGGGGTATGAATTAACGCATTCGCGCGATGTATTGTACTGGCGTAACCTTTTGTTGTCGTTGTCGGGGTATGAACTGCATTTGAAAACCTATCGAAGTACCCAGTACAACCAAAATGTGGCCGACCAGATTATTTTCAACAAGCAGTTTCCACGCTCAACCAGTTATTGCGTTGAACGCATTGGGTTTTACCTGAAAAAGATTATACAAACCAATCGCAGCGATGAAGCGACCAGTCTGGTCAAATTGTACGGTCGACTCTACAGTAAAATTGAATATGCTGATATGGGGATTGTTCGTGAAAAAGGCATACAGGCTTACTTACACGAAATAAAAACCGAGCTGTTTCATTTTAACAACCAATTGAGCCAACTTTTTTTCTCTTACGCCTAACAACGCCCCTATGCCTACTTATCGCATACAACATATCACCAGCTATGAATACGACCGTCCGGTTACAGAGAGCGTAAATGAAATCAGGGTCTTTCCCTATGCCTGCCCTGATCAGGAAGTGTTGCAACACGACCTGGTTATCACTGGTCAGCCCGACATACAATATTATCTCGACTACTGGGGCAATCGCTGTGGCGTATTCAACCTGGTGCCCCCGCACACAGAACTGATCATCGAAAGCAAATTGTTGGTACGAACACTTGCTTCTTCCTGGCCAGCTATGCAGAACAACAGCGGGTTTGAACAACTGGCGCAGGAGACCAGCAATAGTTTGGGATTATTAGAGCTAACCAAGGCTGATGCCATTAAAAACAGTGAAGTGATCCAGGAATTCGTTAAGCAAATCAACCAGCCCTGGAAGGGTGTGGCGGCCACGATTCAGGACTGCAGCCAGTATATTTTCAGCCACTTCAAATACATCAAGGGCATTACCAATGTAGAATCAACGGTAGATGAAATACTCGAACACCGAGCTGGTGTATGCCAGGATTTTGCGCATGTGCTGTTACAAATGTTGCGCAGTCTGCAAATTCCCTGTCGCTATGTAAGCGGATATATATGCCCAAATAAAACCGGTTTACGGGGCGAAGGGGCTACCCATGCCTGGGTGGAGTCATATATACCTGGTACTGGTTGGGCGGGCATCGATCCCACCAATAATATGTGGGTAACGAATCACCATGTTAAACTAGCGGTTGGAAGAAATTTCTCCGACTGTTCGCCGGTGAAAGGCAGTTTCAAGGGGCCTGCCACCCAAAAACTTTTTGTATATGTAGCGATTGATTATGAAAACGGCCAGCATTTCGAAGAAAGAAACGTGGTTGGATCGCCGGTTAGTGGAGAAGAGCGATATTTGTTTCCCGCTGCAGATGCCGGTGGCATGCAGCAATAAAAAAAATATGTCTGCACCACTTGCTGAAAGATTGAGACCCACCACGCTTGCTGAACTGGTTGGTCAGGAACACCTAACCGGGAAGGGAAGCATTCTGCGCAAAGCCATCGAACAGGGTTCGGTACCCTCAATGCTTTTATGGGGGCCACCGGGTGTAGGCAAAACAACCATTGCACATATCATCTCTCATTCGCTTGATACCCCCTTCTTCACCTTGAGTGCGATTTCAGCTGGCGTGAAAGAGGTGCGTGAAGTTATTGAGCAGGCAAAGCAACTGGATCGGGCTATATTATTTATAGATGAAATTCACCGGTTCAATAAGTCACAACAGGATGCATTGCTCGGCGCGGTGGAGAAGGGCACCATCACCTTGATCGGCGCTACTACCGAGAACCCCTCTTTTGAAGTGAACAGCGCCTTGTTAAGTCGCTGCCAGGTATATGTACTCAAACCTCTGGAAGAAAAGCACTTGAAGTCACTGGTGCTGCAGGCTATTGAACAGGATGAATGGTTGCGCAGCAAGAAACCGGTATTAAAAGAAACAGAGGCATTGTTTCGTTTGTCAGGCGGCGATGGCAGAAAACTGCTTAATCTATTAGAATTGGTAGTGCAGTCGGCACCAGCAGGTGATGAAACGGTATTCACCGATGACCTGGTGATGGAAGTTGCGCAGCAAAAATTGGCCTTATACGACAAAAAAGGGGAGCAGCATTATGACATCATCTCAGCCTTTATCAAATCGATGCGTGGCAGCGATCCGAATGGCGCGGTGTACTGGTTGGCCAGGATGATATCTGGTGGAGAAGATATTAAGTTTATTGCACGTCGCATGGTGATTCTGGCCAGTGAAGACATTGGCAATGCAAACCCCAATGCCTTGCTGCTGGCGAACGCCTGTTTTGATGCCATAAGCAAAATCGGTAACCCCGAAGCTAGAATAATATTATCGCAGTGCGCCGTTTATCTCGCCTGTTCGCCCAAGAGCAATAGCAGTTACTTGGCCATCGATGAAGCACTGGCCATGGTCAGCCAAACGGGCGACTTATCCGTGCCCTTGCATTTGCGCAATTCGCCTACCAAACTCATGAAGAACATGGGTTATGGTAAGGGTTATGAATATGCACACGACTACGAACAAAATTTTTCGGCGCAAGAATATCTACCCGATGAATTAAAAGGGCATGCTTTCTTCAAGCCCAACGCAAATGCGCGTGAAGAGGAAATGAAAAAATTTCTGCAAACCCGCTGGAAAGGGAAATACGGTTATTAATCGGCTGCAACGATTATCTTCGAACAGTCGCCCGTAACAACGGTTGGCTAATACCATTTCATTTATGCAAATACGCTGGCAATTGTCCCCCTTCCATGAACTCAATGCAAACGAGTTATACCAATTGCTGCGTTTGCGCAGTGAAGTATTTGTGGTAGAGCAAAACTGCGTATTTCTCGACATGGACAATTACGACCAGCAATGCTGGCATCTTTTGGGCTGGGAAGGCCATTTGCTGGCGGCTGCCGTTCGGCTGGTACCGCCGGGATTGATCTACGACGAGATTTCGATCGGCCGGGTGGTGACCTCCCCCCTCGCCCGCGGCACCGGCAAGGGAAAACTCCTCATGGAAGAAGCCATCCGCAGTGCCCTCGAATTATTTGGCAATAACGACATACGCATTGGTGCTCAATATTATCTGAAACATTTTTATGAGTCGCTTCACTTTGAAGTTGCAGGTAATATATATATGGAAGACGGCATCGAACACGTAAAGATGCTGCGAAAAACCAGGTAATTCTTCCCACGTAGTTTTACGCGTTACAAAAAAAATTATACGAAGCCTATACGAGAGGCTTCTTCTTTGTCGTTTCATGGTAGAATCCCTGTAACCGTTGGAAAACATAAATCTGATATTCATGAAACAGCATCTACACTTTCTCTTGCGTAAGTGTACACCTTTTTTGCTGGCCCTAGCCGTTTCTCAATCGAGTTTCGGACAAATTAGTCTCGGTAGCACCATCGAGGCTGGTGTAAGCGTAGGACCATCAAACTTTCTTGGCGACCTCGGTGGCACAAGAGGAAGAGGTATGACTTTCTTAAAAGACAATAATTTCCCCCTTACTAAATTAATGTTCGGCGCACATGTAAGTACGCATCCTTCACCATTGTGGGGCATACGTTTGCAAGTGAACTACGGACAATTGTCGGGTGAAGACGAAATCATTCGTTCAAATGGCGGGCTAGAAGAGGCACGCAAATTCAGGAACAGCAATTTCCGCTCGAAGTTGGCTGAAGCCTATGTTGCTGCTGAAATCTATCCCACTGTATTAACGGAATACGATCCAACAGATGAGTACAAAAAATTTCGCCCCTATGCCTTGATTGGTGTGGGTGTATTTCACTTCAATCCACAAGGAACAGATCCAGCCACCGGCCTTTGGGTTAACCTGAAAGAATTGAGTACCGAAGGCCAGGGCTTCGCTGAATATCCCAATCGCAAGCCCTATAAACTTACACAGTTGAATATTCCCATTGGTGTAGGTATTAAATATTTTATCTCTGATAGAACCAGCCTGGCGCTCGAAGTAGTACACCGCAAAACATTCACCGACTATATCGATGATGTAAGCACCAACTATATCGACCCCGCGTTGTTCGACCAATACTTTGGTGTTGGCACCCAAAAATCAGCGCTGGCCAAACGCATGGCCAACAAATCTGACCTAAGTGGTAGCGCAGCAGGTGGATATTTACCCGGCGAAAAGCGTGGCACACCGAGCAACAACGACGGCTACTATCATATTGGCTTCAAGATCAACTTTAGAATAAAAGGTGGCGACGAAGGATATAAGAACATGAAATGCCCCACCCTGCGTTTTTAAGTGATGCAATTGATGAAGTTACGCCGATCGTATACATGGCTTAACGCTTGAATAAATGTGGTCGTTTTTAGTAGCCCGATCGCTTTAAGAAGTTAGAGGTTTAGAAGCCGACTTAATATACGGGTTGCGCGGTAGTAGAAGATGCATCATTGATATTGACTTGTGTGAAAGGATTCAATCGATGCAGTAAGCAGGCGCGACACAGGAAGTTGATTTGATACAGACAGTTGACCCGATATGCGAAGTTGATTTGATGCATCCAATTGAACCGAGGCAAAGTTGAGATTTTCATTGCCCGGCGTTTAGAAATCAGCGCTTTATTTAAAATCCGTATAGATGAAGCGAAACAACCAACCTATGACAACCCTTGTTTGCCTATTAACGGCAGCAGGAAGCGTATGCCTGCCTTCGGGTCATGCTGGTGCAACAGCACACTTGATTCCGAAAGACAGCATTATTATTCAGAAACAAATCATAAACAAAAAACACCTGATACATCTCTACACCAACGCATCCCAACAGGTTCTTTTCTTTTCCGTTGACGGAGAAGAAGGCAAGAATTATCAACTGTTATTGTTCCGCGACAAAAGGAAACTGATAAAGCAGAGTATGGTCCGGAATCGGGAAACCGCTGTGGTGAGCAAGCCCGAAAAGGGTAATTACTACTATGAAGTTCTTACTGGCGACAACCGCATAGAAAGCGGAACCATTGTTGTGCAGTAGTAATGCAAACCAATAAGCGGCAGGGATATTAGTAAAGTCTGATATCCGGTTCTCGAAACCTGATCCGTTCCCTATTCTTGTTGTACCCTTTCTAAAGGACTTTAATTGATTCCCTGCCAACCTTATTGGAAATAAAAATACTGATAATCCAGTGTCCTCAATGGCCGGCGGCGAGTAGCTGCCGGCCGTTTGTATTGTGGGGGTTGAGAGACCGCAGGGGTGTTGCCGTGTCTTTTTCTTTTGGAGATTATTTATTGTTTCTTGCAAGGCCTTGTTTCTTGCAGAGGCTTGTTTCTCGCTGAGACTTGTTTCTCGCTAAGCCTTGTTTTTAGCTAAGCCTTGTTTCTAGCTAAGCCATATTTCTCGCAGAGACTTGTTTCTCGCAGAGAACGCGGAGGAACAGAGATTTTTTTTGGATATTTTAAAATGCGAAGGTCACGCCATTTCTAACATATTCGAAATGGCCAATCCAAAACGCACACAAACATAAAAGTCACGGCATAGTGCATGCATACGCAATGATTTCAACATAGCGCGTAAATACGCAAATATCAGCGCATAGGTCGCACTTACCGGGCGCGGTGGTGTCAATAAATTTCGAATACATTATTTTCTTATTCCATTTTGTAAAGCAGTAACAATAAACTGATTCATGCCTTATTGACGCAATAATAAACTGTGCCATCAATAAATTGCAGCAACAATGAATTACAGCAACAATGAACTACATCAAAAATCAAATCCAGCAACAATGAACTGCAGCAACAATGAACTGCACTAAAAAGACTCGCGTCAAAAGGGGCTTGCACAAAAAATGAATCAAATCAACATTGAACAAAACCAAAAAATCACGCCAATTTATCTTTGTCCCTCCGCGTTCTCTGCGAGAAACAAGTCTCAGCGAGAAATAAGGTCTCTGCGAGAAACAAGCCGCGTGAAATCAGCCCACCGCGAGCTCTTCCTTCACGTAGCGGGCCGTATGACTCCTCCTCTCCTTCACCATTTCTTCGGGCGTTCCTTCAAACAATAGTTGCCCGCCGCCATCACCGCCTTCGGGACCGATATCGATCACATGGTCTGCCACTTTAATCACATCGAGGTTGTGTTCGATCACCAGCACGGTATTGCCGCGGTCGACCAGCTTGTTCAGTACGGCCAACAAATGTTGAATGTCTTGAAAATGCAAACCGGTTGTGGGTTCATCGAGAATATAAAATGTTTTGCCGGTATCTTTCTTTGCGAGCTCAGTGGCCAGTTTAACACGCTGCGCTTCGCCGCCACTAAGGGTTACCGCCGACTGCCCGAGGGTGATATAGCCCAGGCCGACATCCTGCAAAACTTTGATCTTACGGTGCAGGTAGTGAACCGCTTGAAAGAATTCTACCGCCTCATCTACCGTCATGTCTAACACATCACTGATCGATTTTCCTTTGTACCGGATCTCCAGTGTTTCACGGTTGTATCTTTTGCCATTGCATTTTTCGCAATGCACATATACATCGGGCAAAAAATTCATTTCTATCACCCGCATGCCGCCGCCTTCGCAGAGATCGCACCGGCCTCCTTTTACATTGAAGGAAAAACGACCAGGTTGGTAGCCACGAATTTTGGCTTCAGGCACCGAGGCAAAAAGTTGCCTTATCTCGGTGAAGAACCCGCAATAGGTCGCCGGATTACTGCGTGGCGTGCGACCAATGGGCGACTGGTCGATTTCAATCACCTTGTCCACCAGTTCCAATCCTTTCACCGATTTGTATGCCAGCGGCTTTTGTTTTGAATCATAGCAGTGCTGCGACAGAATCGGGTACAGCGTTTCATTGATCAGCGTTGATTTTCCGCTGCCACTGACACCGGTCACCAGGATCAGTTTGCCCAACGGAAATTTGACATTCAGTTGCTGCAGGTTGTTGCCGGAAGCACCTTTCAACTCCAGAAATTTTCCGGAACCCTTGCGGCGCTCGGTGGGTATGGCGATTGTTTTTTTTCCATTTAGGTATAAAGCTGTTTCAGAGCCCGCCGCCAACACCTGCGCAGGCGTGCCCTGGGCAACAATCTTGCCACCGTGTTTGCCGGCCCGCGGACCAATGTCCACCAGATGATCGGCGGCCATCATAATGTCTTTGTCGTGTTCCACCACCAACACACTGTTCCCGATATCACGCAGGTTTTGCAGCGCGGTGATCAGCCGATGGTTATCGCGTTGGTGCAATCCAATACTGGGTTCATCGAGCACATAAGTTATACCCTGCAACTGCGAGCCGATTTGGGTGGCAAGACGAATTCGTTGCGATTCACCGCCACTCAGCGTGCGCGTGGGCCGGTTCAAAGTAAGATAGGTCAACCCCACATCCAATAAAAACTGCAATCGCTCCCTGATCTCTTTCAAAATATCTTTTGAAATCACTTGCTGCTTCTTGGTTAGTCGTTTTTCCAGACCGCTGAACCATTGCAACAATTTATCCAGGTTATAATTGCTTAGTTCAGCAATATTTTTCCCGTCTACTTTAAACCAAAGGCTTTCTTTTTTCAATCGCTCGCCATTACACGATGGGCAAACACTCAGTTCCATAAAGCCTTCAGCCCATTCACGAATCGCATCGGAGTGACCTGTACCGAACCAGCGTTTGATTTGTGGAATCACGCCTTCAAACTCTTCGGCATAAACACGATCAGTGCCTGCCTGCTCTTCAAAATCGATCATTGATTCTTCGTCGGCCACTTCCTGCCCGTAGAGAATCAGGTTCAGGTCGCGCGGCGGCAAATCCTTCACCGGCTTTTTCAAATCGATCTTGTATTTCTTAGCCAGTTGTTGTACCTGCTTGTACACATACGCATCACGCTCCTCACCCAACGGTACAATGGCCCCTTCGCGCACACTCAGGTTATGGTCGGGAATAACCGCGGCCATGTTGATCTGGTACACCGAACCCAATCCCTTACAGACTGGACAAGCGCCATAGGGCGAGTTAAATGAAAAACTATTGGGCGATGGTTCTTCATAACTGATACCACTGTCTTCGCACATCAACTGGCGGCTGTACTGCACAACCTGGTTGTTGTCGTTCAGCAGCAAGAACATGAGCCCCTTGCCCATTTGCAAAGACTTCTGCACGCTTTGCGACAAACGAAGCCGCATTTCAGGCGTTACTGCCATGCGATCAACCACTACTTCAATATCATGGATCTTATAGCGGTCTACCTGCATTTTTGCAACGAGGTCTTTCACTTCGCCATCCACCCTCACTTTGAGAAATCCTTTTTTTCGAATGTCTTCAAAGAGTTCGCGGTAGTGACCTTTACGGCCACGCACCAGGGGTGCCAGCAAACTGATTTTTTTCTTTTCGTAACGGGAAAAAATATTGTCGACAATTTCTTCTTCCGAAAACTTCGTCATCCGCTTGCCGGTATTATAACTATAGGCATCCGATCCGCGGGCGAATAGAAGTCGCAAGAAATCGTAGACCTCGGTAATCGTACCGACCGTTGATCGCGGGTTCTTATTGGTCGTTTTTTGTTCGATGGAAATCACCGGCGATAGGCCCGTGATCTTATCTACATCCGGCCGTTCCATATCCCCCACAAATTGCCGCGCATAGGCACTGAAACTTTCCATGTACCGGCGTTGCCCTTCGTTGTAAATGGTATCAAAAGCCAGCGAAGATTTTCCGCTGCCGCTTACACCAGTGAATACAACCAGTTTATTTTTGGGAATACTGATATCGATGTTCTTGAGGTTGTGCTCCCTCGCGCCGATCACTTCAATTATTTCCGATTCTGCCAGAACGGGTTCTGTTAGTTTTTTCTTTGCCATGCTTTTGTCCTGTTTGCAAATTACAGTAAAAAGCGCCAGCCGCCTTTGGCCTGCATTTTGCCTATACCAATAAACATTTCAACATATGAAAAAGTTTTCGCAGACATTATTCGCAGTGGCAGCAGGCACTATCTTATTGGCAGGATGTAAATCGATGAATAATACCCAAAAGGGGGCCGTTATCGGTGCAGGTGGCGGTGCCGCCATTGGTGCCGTTGTGGGCAAAGCGGCAGGAAACACCGGTTTGGGGGCCATCATTGGTGCTGTTGTTGGCGGTGGTGCCGGGGTGTTAATCGGGAAAAAAATGGACAAACAGGCCCGTGAGATCAAGCAGGAAATTCCCGATGCAAAGGTTGAACGTGTGGAAGAAGGCATTGTGGTTGAGTTCGACAGCGAAATTCTATTCGGTTTTGATAAGTCAGACCTGAATGCAGCCGCCTTTGCACAGTTGGACAAACTGGTTACCATCCTCAATAAATATCCTGAAACCAACCTGGAAGTCGCCGGACATACCGACAGCAAAGGTGCGGCAGAATACAACCAGGCGCTGAGTGAAAGAAGGGCCAATACAGTGGCACAATACATCGAATCAAAAGGGGTTGCTGTGGGTAGGGTGAAAACCAAGGGCTATGGCGAATTTGAACCCAGGTACCCGAACGATACCGACGAGAATATGGCAAAAAACCGGCGGGTCGATTTCCTAATCACGGCCAATGATGCCATGAAAGAAGCAGCAAAAAAAGAAGCAGCACAATCAAACTAGATCCATATTTTTCAATAGCAGATACGCAAGAAAAGCATCATCAAATCACAGCATGTATACAATGAAATACAAAATACAAGTTTTCGCTTTGGCATTCGCCCTGGTTTGCACGGCCACTCACAGTCAGGCACAAACGAAGCAGTCGCCTTCGCGCGAAGGCATCCGTTTTATTCCGCGCCTTGGCGCGAACTTCAGCAACATTACCCTCGACAACTACTATACACCGGGGTTTATGTCTGAAGACACAAAATTAAAAACCGGTTTTCTGGTGGGTATAGAAGTAGAAACGCCTGTTGGTCCGGCGTTTTATTTTCAACCCGGTCTTCTATTCAGCAGCAAAGGCGCGAAAATGAAAAGCCCTGATGGAACGCTAAAACTTTCCTATTTAGAAATACCGCTGAATTTCTATTATAAACCTGAATTGGGCGACGGAAGACTTTTATTGGGTGCTGGCCCTTATGCCGCTTTCTGCACCGGCGCTACGATGGATTATACAGACGAAGGCAATACCAGTTTCAAGTTTGCTAACAAGAAAGAGTATGCAGATTTGTCAGGCTCATCGATGTATATGCGCCGCAGCGACTTTGGTTTGAATATTTCCGCCGGCTATGAACATGCGTCGGGGCTGATGCTGGAATTGCGGGCACAACTGGGCCTGGCCAATAATGCCACCGAAATCAACAATGCACCCCTTAATATTTGGGAAGATGGCAAATTCAAAAACACCCTGTTTAGTCTGGTAGCCGGTTACCGGTTCTGACCGGTCACCAAAAAAATTTTTGGCTTTTTTAGCACCTGCGTGTTATATTTGCGTCAGTTCTTTACAACATCGCTTATCAAGAAAGGCAGAGGGAAATGGCCCGATGAAGCCTTGACAACCTGTTTTCCGCCTAAAAACGGACAATAAGGTGCCAAATCCAGCCCGAGGGGAAACCCGGGGGAGATAAGTCTGATGAACAGCTTAGACAGAATAAACTTCTTATATGAGCTCTTCTGATGATTTATCGGAAGAGCTTTTTTTATGTAAAGCGCTTCCGATATACTTGATGGGTGGTGTCGCAACCAATTGTTTATCAACACAAAAAAATGTTTAACATGCAAGCGACAACACAATTACTCCACAGCATTCCGGTAGATCCGCAAACCGGCGCTATTGCCGTTCCCATTTACCAAACCAGCACTTTTGTGCAGGAGGCGCCCGGCGTAAATCGTGGCTTCGACTACAGCCGCACCAACAATCCAACGCGACAAGAATTGGAAAAAATCGTGGCCAAACTGGAAAACGGCGCCGTGGGTGCAGCTTTTGCCAGCGGACTGGCAGCGATTGATGCCGTCATCAAATTGCTGGAGTCGGGCGATGAAATTATTGCAGTGGATGATATCTATGGCGGCGCCTTTCGCCTTTTCGAAAAAGTGTATCGCAAGTTCGGCATCACGGCTACATATGTAGACACCACCGATCTCAGTGCCATCAACCGGGCGATCACGGCAAAAACAAAACTGATTTGGCTCGAAACGCCCACCAACCCCACCCTGAAAATTTCAGATATCCGCGCCATTGCGGCTATTGCTAACCGTTATAAACTGCTGCTGGCGGTCGACAATACCTTTGCCTCACCGGCCTTGCAGCAACCATTGAACCTGGGTGCCGATATCGTGGTACACAGTGCCACTAAATACATCGGCGGCCATAGTGATGTCATCGCCGGACTGGTGGTAACAAAAGGCCCTGAACTCGGCACACAGATCAAGTTTTACCAAAATGCCTGCGGTGCGGTGTTGGGACCTTTTGATAGTTTCCTGCTCATCCGCGGTTTGGAAACCCTGCATCTTCGCCTTGCACAGCACAGCCGTAATGCGCTGCAGATTGCTTTGTACCTGCAATCGCATCCGCTGGTAGAAAAAGTGAATTACCCGGGGCTGGAAAGTCATCCGCAACATGCCATTGCGGCGCAGCAACAATCTTCGTTTGGTGGTGTTGTATCTTTTAGTTTAAAGACAGATACCGAAGCGGCGGCCACTACCCTGGTGACCAATACGCGGCTCTTCCAACTGGCTGAAAGCCTCGGCGGTGTAAAAAGCCTGATCAGTCATTCGGCTGCCATGACACATAAAACCATTGATCGTGCCGCGCGTCATCGTGCCGGCGTGAAAGACAGCCTGGTGCGACTCAGCGTGGGATTGGAAGATGTACAAGACCTCATCAACGATCTTGACACGGCATTGACCATTGTATCGGCCACCAGTGAAACAGCCACAAAGAAAAAATTAGCACATAGTTGAACCCAATCGTAAAATAAGAACATGACACATCATAAACAGCTTAACATCGGACTCTTCGGCTTTGGCGTAGTGGGCGAAGGATTGTACAAGGTTTTACAGAAAACACCTTCTTTGAGTGCCAGTATTAAAAAAGTTTGTATCAAAGACACGACGAAGAAAAGAAATGCACCGGCCAGCCTTTTCACGACCGATCGCGATGAGTTGTTGAATGATGAAGATATCAATGTAATTGTGGAAGTAATCAACGAGTCGGAACCTGCATTCCAGATTGTAACCACGGCGCTGCGCAATGGCAAATCGGTGGTGAGCGCGAGCAAGAAAATGATTGCCGAACACCTGCCCGAATTACTGGCCTTGCAACAGGAAACCGGTCAGAGTTTTCTGTATGAATCAGCCGCCTGCGCCTCCATTCCCGTTATTCGCAACCTGGAAGAATATTACGACAACGATTTGCTGCACGGCATCAAAGCGATCGTAAACGGATCCACGAATTTCATTCTCACGAAAATGTTTGAAGACAAACTCGACTTCCAGCAGGCTTTGTTGCTGGCCCAACAATTGGGTTTTGCCGAGTCAGACCCGAAGCTGGATGTGGAAGGCTATGACGCGGTGAACAAATGGGCTTTTCTACTGACGCACGCGTATGGCATCATTGAGCATCCGGATAATTTGCTTTTTACCGGCATCCAGAATATTCATGCCACCGACGCGAAAGTGGCAGCCGAAAAAGGCCAGCAAATCAAGCTGGTGGCGCAGGCGCGCAAATTGAACGACGGCCGGGTAGCGAGTTTTGTGATTCCGCAATTTGTGCCGCAGGACGATCATTTGGCATTTGTGAAGAATGAATACAACGGCGTGGTGATTGAGAGTGGATTTGCCGACAAACAATTCTTCTATGGGAAAGGAGCGGGCAGTTTTCCCACCGCTTCGGCCGTACTAAGTGATCTCTCTGCTTTGCGTTACGATTACAAATACGAATACAAAAAATTATATCACCACCAGCCAAACACCCTCGCCAATAATTTCTACTTGCGCGTGTACGTCAGCTTTACTGATTGGAAATACATTCCGCGCGAAAAGTTTGAATGGATTGAAGAATGGCATGCGCGCGAAGAACGCAAATACCTGGTAGGTGTATTACCGGTAAAAGAGTTGATGGAGAACGATTGGTGGAAAACCAATGCCACGTCATTGATACTCACGCCCGAGCCCATCATTGAAGACATTGCCATTCAACAATTGAAAAAGAAAAGCCTGGAACTGGCAGGTATAGTGTAATTAAACAGCAGCCGGCTGGCAACAAAGCCAGTCGTTTAGTGATAACTAACCAACGGACCATCATTGAACCCTACCAGCAACTGATTGCCGGTGGGGTTTTTTATCAAGGTCAGGCTTCTAACGTCGCCGCGCAACCGAAGATTGCTGACGGCCTGCGGCAGGGCGGCAAACGCGCCTATACCATCGCCGGTAAGTACCAGTCCGTGGTTGGCGCGATAACGCCCAAACTTGATCCGGGTCCAACTATTATTGCCGGCTAAAACCAGGTCTTTTTTTCCATCGTGGTTAACATCATCGGCTACGATGGCATACACCGGCGCAAATTGCGCTTCAACCGGTAGTTCCATGCGCTTAAAAGTTTTTCCTTGCTGGTTCAACAAAACCATTGAATGTAGTTCTTTGCTGTAGAGATGCCCAGCCGCACTGATTTTCTCCGGCGGAAAAAAATCGGCAATGGTGGCTGTCGAATAACTGGAATAACTATTAAACTTCTTTCTAAGGCCGGGTAGTTGTTCAGTGAGATCGTCCCGGTTGGCCGCCGGATATGATGTACCATTCAAGTAATAGCAAAACAAAGGATCAATCGAACCATTGCCATCAAAGTCGGCATAGTATAGTTCGAGCGGCTCCTTTTCGCTGGCCTGAAATTGGTTATTGACACCCTGGTTTCCCAGCACCAGGTCAACATAACCATCGCCATTAAGATCGTCGGCATACAAACAGTTCCACCAGCCTTCGTCGGGTAAGCCTGCCAATGGCGTTTCCTGCCAACCCGAGTTTGTATTAAGTATTGTTCTTACCCGCATCCATTCGCCTGCTACAACGAGGTCAAGGCGTTGGTCGTTGTTCAAATCAACCAAGGCAGCGGCAGTGACCATACCAGGATCGGCTGCAAATGGATTTGCCTTACCCCTTGCAATACTAAACCGGCCTTTACCATCATTCAACAAAAAATAAGAAGTCGGTGTTTCAGGATAACGGCCAGGGGTCAATCGACCGCCCACGAACATATCCATATCACCGTCGTTGTCGACATCGCCAACCGCGAGTGCACCCACAGCAACCGGCAACAGGAGAAATGCATTTGCAGCCGTCAGTACCCCTTTCCCATTGTTTATATAAAGCCGAAGTTGCAGCAAGGGATCCTGTGCATTGAATTCATAACCACCGGCACCCACCACCAAGTCCTGGTCGCCATCACCATCTGCATCAAAAAACACCGCCTTTGCATCTTCGGCCTGCTTGTCTTTATCCAATGCCGGTTGCGGCAATTGCCTCCAGTTGCCATTCGCGTTTTGTAAAAAAATAGCACCAGGCTGACCTGCTGCACCACCGACAAAAATATCATCCAGGTGGTCTCCATTTAGATCGGCTTTGGCGACGCAAGGACCAGGTCGACTCAAAAAATTGGGTAATAATCCCTGGCTACTGAAATCATTGAACTTATTTTCCTGGTGCTTGAAAACCACGCTGTCTTTAATACTAAACAACGGACGAACCAGGATAGCTTGATAATTCCATTTACTGGCAGCCATTGCCTTATCAAGCAGCACCGTACTATCAACCCCCAGGTTTTTCAACCATTGGAAGGAGTCGTCGGGCCATATTACCAACAATGAATCAATTTTAGTAGCAGGTCCCAAGCCCATGTTCAAGAGTGGATCAACGGATGATTGATAACCACGCACCAGTACCTGCTCCTGATAAAAAATTTTTCCACCCACGTAAGCCTGCACTTTTGCGCCAATGCCAGTTGGATTGGCAGAGACACCTTTGAAACGACATTTGATAAAATGCTGGTTGCCGAGTGCTTTTCCGTTGTTGCGATAGATATCGGCAATATCATTGGTATTGCTAATGATGATATCCATATATCCATCGTTGTCAAAATCGGCGTAGGCAGCGCCTGCTGAAGTCGTTTTATGCAGAAGACCCCAGTCGGTATTCTTACGCGTGAAATGTAAATTACCTTCATTGCGAAACAGCGCACTCAGGGTGCGGCTTTCCGGCATTTTATCGATATAGGTTTTTACGGTTTCGCTGCGATCGCCTGCGCGTTGTTTCACCGCTACATCGGCTGAATATTTTACAAAATCCATGTCGGTATAATCCTTCACATAACCTGTCGTAGTAAGCAGGTCTTTGTTGCCGTCGTTGTCGAAATCGCAGAACAACGGCGCCCAGCTCCAATCGGTGGCAGAGATTCCTGCTAGCTGGCCAATTTCGCTAAAACTACCATCGCCATTATTCAGGTGCAACATATTTCGGCTGTACTGGTTATAGAAACCAATGCCAAAAAGCAATTGAAATTTGTCGAAGTTTTCGGCACCCATATGCGTTTTCTGCAACGCATTATCCGAAGGCAGCATATCCATGGTGATCAGGTCGGGCAACCCGTCGTTATTAATATCTGCCGCATCAGATCCCATAGAATACAAGGAGGCTGCATCCATTCGCTCGCGCAACGCTTCGGTGAAACTGCCATTGCCGTTGTTGATAAAAAAATAATCAGCTTCGTTGAAATCATTTGATACATACACATCGGGCCATCCGTCTTTGTTCAAATCTGTAACCGCGACGCCCAGTCCAAATGTGAGCACGTTGGAATGAATACCCGCCTTCTCCGATACATCGGTATAATAAGCGTGATGGCTCACTGAATCGAAATTGTTCTGAAAGAGTTTGCACTCAAATGATTTTTTATGCTCTTTGCGCCAACCTGGATTTTCGATGGCGCCAGTGGTGTATTGCTGCAAAGAGTGGTTGATTAAAAAGCAATCGAGATCACCATCTTTATCGTAGTCAAAAAAACTGGCTTGGGTGGAATAACCATCGTCTGCAAGTCCGTAGGCAGCCCCTTGTTCACTAAAAGTCAAGTCGCCATTGTTGATATAAAGAAGATTTCGACGAAGTGCGGGATTGGTAGCGGCGCTTCGGCAAATATAGATATCGAGTTTACCATCTCCATTAATATCGATCATGCTGGCACCTGTGCACCACCCTTGCTGCAAAGCAACCCCTGCTTTGTCGGTAATATTTTCAAACGTAAAATTGCCTTTGTTGAGGTAAAGCCGGTTCTTCACCATGTTACCGGTGAAAAAAATATCGGTGAGTCCGTCGTTGTTGACGTCTCCCACTGCAACGCCCCCGCCATTGTAGTAATAGGAATAGTTGAGCACACTCATCCCCTGGTCATCAAACAATTGGTTATTGAATTTAATGCCTGTTTTTTCGGGATCAAGTGCAGTAAAAAGCTGTTTTGGTTTTTGCTCTTTGCAGCCTAAGAGCAGGAAACAACAAAAAGAAAAGATGGTAATAGACGGGCGCATGTTTCAAGATATAGAAAAAGGAGGTATGTTGTTAGAAGTCGGGTGAACCCGCCCTTCAACGACATACCTCCTTTAATAAAAAAACTTATCAGTTCTTATCCCACCAGAGCGGGGTTGTTACTTTGTCGGCGCCGCCCAACAAATTCACCGCATTCTCCACTTCCTTCCCGTTGTTTTCTTTCTCTGAATCGAGGAAAGGAATACGACGGATCCACTGCGTGGTTGTATTGGTGATATCGGCATTGTCGGAGTTTGCTACCGGATATAGTTTCAACACTTTGCTACGACGGTAATCTGCCCAGGCTTCCATGCCATCGGGGAAGAGTGCCAACCATTTCTGGGTCATGATCTGCTCCAGTTGCACGGCAGGGGTAGCACCGAATTTCACCGGAATATTCGTCATCGCCGGTGAGTTCAGGAAGTCGCCCGGTGCTATAGGCGTTGTAACGCCATTTGTATAGGCTGTAACCGCAGCCGCATCGGTAATACCCCACTGTGCCAGGGAAGCCTTGATGCCTGCTTCATAAAGGTCTTTTGCGGTGCCATTCATATTCCAGCCTAACAATGCACCTTCTGCCCGAAGGAAATAGGCTTCAGCCGATGCCATCACATTTTGACGGGTGGTCAGGTAACCGGCTGTTCCGCCAGGATAGTTGGTAGATGCCCAACGCGGTCCCACATGCGAGTTTGCGTCTTGCAGGTTTACTGTTTGCGTCAATTGACTAGCGGTTAAACCATTGCGAACACCTTCATAAGTGGCGGACTTCACAGCCGGCAAAAAGTAAACACCAATACGAGGATCGTTGTAGCCTTTCAACACCGACTCCATGGAAGCACTCATGCGGAATTCATTCCAGTCGCTCATGATCGACAAACCATTGCCGTCATCGCCCTTGGTAGAACGGGTAATCAGTGCATCGTCATCGGGACTGGTGGACATAACACCATCAGCAACGGCTGCTTCGGCCTGTGTTTTTGCGGTGGCTGGATCTACTTTAGAAACGCGCATAGCGAGACGAAGGCGAAGTGTATTGGCAAACTTCAGCCATTTTGCCACGTTGCCGCCATAGATTAAATCGTATGAGCCATAGGGCGATGCACTTGCATTGGCTTTCAATGTGGCGATCGACTCCGCCAGTCGTACAAAGAAGTCGGCATAGATTTTATCTTGTGCGTCGTAAGGAACGGAGCTACCTGCTTGTCCGGCTGCAGAATAAGGGATGGGCCCCCAATAGTCGGTCACTTTGTGAAAAGTATACACCCACCAAATATTTGCGATTGCATATTCAGCAGAAGTTTTTTCAGACGCTTCAAAGATCGACTGCAACTGAGGCATAACTGTGGTGTACATCGGGTTGAAAGCAGCACCTACCCAGTCTTGCCGAATGAAGAGTCGGTCGGAAGGAAAATAAGTCGCTACGCAGGCAAAGTATTGCGCATACTGATCAGCGAACAGGTTTTGCGCCACCTGGTAGTTCCACTGGCTATTGGTAGCCGTTGATTGTGCTCTGGAAAAAAGGAAGGGCAATTCGGCCGCTCCAATTACCGCTACGCTGTTTTTGTCGGTGTTGATGTCTTCGAAGTTCTTGGTACAACCACCAAGTGCAAGCAAAGAGCAACCACCAATTATATATTTCAAAGTTCGTTTCATATCAGATTGTTTTTTCAGCTTAGAAAGTGAGTTGGAGGTTAAGGCCCAAGGTGCGTGTAGATGGCAGGGTGCCATATTCAACGCCCTGGAAGTTACCATTGCCCAAGCTCATATCTGGATCAAACCACATTTTACGTTTGCCGATGCCAGGAATATCCAATTTAGACGAGCCTTTGTACAGCCAGAAAAGGTTGCGACCCACGATCGAAATCTTTGCAGCTTTCACTACAAAATTTTCTTTCACCGGAATTGAATAACCCAGTGTCAACTCCCGAAGACGGAAGTTGGTGGCATCATATGCAAAGAACTCGCCGTTTCCATATCGTTTACCAGAAGCTGTTTGCCAGAATTGTTGGGAAGTGATAGCCGTTGTAACCGGCGAACCATTGGCATCAACGCCACCAAGTACCAAACCACCTTCGCGGTATTTCTCTGTTATTTCAGGAATACCACTGAACGCCAGGTTCATTTCGGTGCCTGATATCATGACGCCACCCGAACGACCATCGATTAATACCCGGGCGAAGAACTGTTTAAATGTAAAACTGTTGCTCAGACCCAGCGTAGCACGTGGGTTGAAATTTCCCAGTAAACCACGTTCGGCGGTGATAGCCGGTGTACCATCGGCTTTTACAACACGCTGGCCTTTGGCATTGGTTTCCCACAAATAAGAAACCATGTCGCCATAGGAACCACCTACTTGGGCAATTGGTGTAGCTGAACGTCCGTAGCCACCACCGAGGTAGAAAACAGGCACTTCATCGAGCAGCGCTTTGATCTTATTCCTGTTTATACCCAGGTTAAAAGTTACATCCCAGCTAAAGTCTCTATTGCGAACAGGTGTACCATTTAACACAAATTCAAATCCACGGTTTTCGATGTTTCCAGCGTTCACATATTGATTGCTATAACCAGTGGCAACAGGCAGGGATAATAAAAGCAACTGGTTTTTAGAATTGCTCTTATAGTAAGTAGCCGTAAACCCAATTCTGTTGTCGATGAAACGAGCTTCCACACCAAATTCCAAGCTCGTTACGATTTCGGGTTTCAGCCCGGGAAGGGGCAAGGTTGAAGAACGGCTTAAGAAACCGTTGCCTGCTCCTGCAGAATACCCGTAAGTAGCATTGCGAATCTGCGCCCGACCGCCGTTGCCGACTTGTGCATAGCTGGCATTCAATTTCAGAAAGCTAATCGCTTTGGGCATTGTCATTAAGTCGGAAAGAATGGCAGAAGCGCCGACAGAAGGATAAATAAATCCATAGGGACTGGGTAGTGTCGACGACCAGTCATTTCTTATACTCGCATCCACGAAAATGGCATCTTTAAAGGAAAAGTTCAATTGACCAAACACCGACTGAGTTTGCGTTTGTGAGGTAGTGGCGGTAGCGCCTACTTCTGACGCGTAATTGATGCTAAACTTGTTGGTGATATTCAGGTTTTTAGCTGATTGGTCAGAGCCCAGGTAAAGATTGTCCTGGTAGATGGCGCCCACCCGATAATCTACCTTAAGGTTATCGGTGATTTTGTTATTGCCCTCTAACATAACGTCGAGCCATTTCTGCGTGGTTCGAATGTTGTTTGTGTAAAAGGATCCTGTGTTAGTCGACCAAAGAACGGTTCCAGCAGAATAAGCAGCACTGCCCTGGTCAATAATCTTGTCCATATTGGCGCGGCCTGAAATAGCCAGCCAGTCAGTGATTTTGAACTTGGCAGATAGGAAGCCCATAATCCGGTCGCGATTCTCCATGATAGATGTGCGATTCACCATCCAGTAGGGACTCTGGTAAATCGACGATAAAGTAGACGGCCAGGTGGTTGGTGTGGGGATGCCTAAATTATTGGTTGTTTCATAATTTTTAGCACTCGCTGTTGGAATATTCCTTGATATCTGATAAATATCAATCGTGGGCGCATTTTCTTCACCGGTGCGTGGCCGGTTGGAAACTTGCTGGGCGATGTAGGTGATTTTACCATCTGTTGAGAATCGCTTACTAATCTGGTTGGTTACGCGCAGATTGATTGTATGACGCAAGAGATTGTTTCGGGGAATGATACCTTGAATACTGTTATTGGTATAAGACAAATAGGTCTGCATTTTGTCATTGCCACCACTTACACCAATGGAGTTGTTGAAGCTGGTACCTGTGCGGAAGAAATCTTTGATATTGTTGGGTTGAGCTGAATACGATGCCTGGTTGCCCCAAGCATCTGTATAAGACTGGCCAGTCATTTTCGCACCCCAGCTTTCACCGGTTGATACAGCCAGTTCACCACCATTTCCTTGTCCATAACTATTTTGCACTTTGGGCAATGCATTCGCTTGCTCCAAAGCTACCCCTGAGTTTACGTTTACTGATACGCGGTCACGGCCACCTTTTTTTGTGGTGATGACAATCACACCATTACCGGCGGCACTACCATAGAGGGCAGCAGCCGAAGCACCCCGCAACACGGTTACCGATTCGATATCGTCGGGGTTAATGTTGCTGGCACCATCTGATCCTTGTACCGATCCGAAATCACTTCCGGCGGCACCATTGGTATTGTTGGTGATCGGCACACCGTCCACCACAATCAAGGCATTGTTGCTTCCCTGCAACGAACGGTTACCACGCAACACAATACGTGCGCCTGAACCGGGACCACCCGAACCCTGGGTAATGGTGGCATTGGCAACCTTTCCCTGGAAGGAGTTCAACACGTTGTTCGCGTCGCGCACCTCGGTCAATTGGGCAGGCTTCACCGTTTGGGCCGCATACACTAGCGTTTTAGACTGGCGGGTTATACCAAGTGCTGTTACGACTACTTCGTTTAGTTGCTGGTTACCCGGCGACAAAGTAATCGATACGTTGTTCTGGTCGGCGCCTACGCTGATTTCTCTGTTTGAATAGCCAACTGAACTTACCAGCAGCGTCAGTTTTCCTGCCGGCGCAGATATGGAGAAACTTCCATCGTCGTTCGTCACCACCGCATTTTGTTTTCCTTTGATGGAGACTGTTGCGCCAACGAGCGCTGTGTTGTCGGAAGCATTGGTTACTTTTCCCGTAATCACCCTCGATTGGGCAAAGCTGTCGGAAATGAACAGCAACAGGCAAAAGCACCAAAGCAGATGTTTGAGTTTTCGCATTAGCAGTAGATTAGAATTTTGGTTCTTAAATCTATCGATAAAAACCGGGTAAACGCGCGCAGCGAACCACGCAAACGTTTGACTTATTTTAATTCATCCAGGAAAAACCAATGAAAGAGGCTTCGATTAACAATTCGCAACAAATGTTAAAGCGCCAGGAAATTTCTGAAAATCAATGATCACCCGCCAATGGCGATAGCAATACAACGGGAATGTTTTTATAACCGAATGGTTCTACCCTCTTTGGCCGACTGCATAGCCAGTTCAATAAGGCGGATGGTATTGCGCGACTGCTCGGGTTGCACGATCAAAGGCTGCTCGCCCCGAATGGCCGCCGCCACATTGGCAAAAAGATTTCCGTAATGGCCGATATCGGAAGCAATCACCGATTTCATTTCCATCTCCTGCCAATTGGTATACAATGTACCATAGGCTGACGGAACTTCTTTGCCCCAATCGGGGTCCAGGTGCGGAATAGCGCCTACTTTTAATTTATTTTCCTGGGGATCCATGCCATATTTAATAAAGCATCCCTTGTCGCCATGCAGCACGTAGTGTGGCCCGGCTTCTTTGATCAGCATACCCGCCGATAATACCAGCCGCACCGTCGGATAATGCAACACCACTTCAAAGCGGTCATCTACTTTGCCGCCGGGCCGTTGGATCATCACATCGGCTTGCACACTTTCGGGCATGCCGAAAAGGTCGATGGCCTGGTCAATCAGGTGCGATCCCAGATCGTATAATATGCCCGAACCCGGCAAATCGTTTTCGCGCCACGCGTTGGGTCGAAGCGCCGGCCGGAACCGATCATAAGAAATTTTCATCTCTGTCAATTGCCCCAACATACCACTGGCCAGTAGTTTTTTCACGGTAGCATAGTCGCCATCAAAACGGCGGTTGTGGTGCACCGTTAGTATGCGACCGGTTTTTTGGGAAATCCGAATGAGTTCGTCGGCATCGGCACTGGTGATGGTGAAAGGTTTTTCTACCAATACATGTTTACCCGCTTCCATGGCTGCTTTCGCCAGGGGAAAATGGCTTGTATTCGGTGTGCCAATCACCACCAGTTCAATGGTTGGATCGGCAATGATGGCCTCGGCCGATGAAACGATTTGGGCCTCGGGATAAGCAACTTTCGCCTGGGCAATGGCGTCGGGTTTCGATGTGCTGATCAATTGCAGCGATAAGCCATTTACAGGCTGGATAAAAGGTGCGAGAAAAACGCGACCTGCCATCCCATATCCAATAAGACCCGTATTAATCAAAGGTGTTTGCATGACTTAGTGGGCTGGTTTGGGAGATGGGGTTTTATCGTCACGAAAGAAAAACAGGAAATAAAGCAATACGGCCGCCGCAATACCCGCCGGCACCAGCCAGATTTCTTTCCACTGGTGGCCACCATCTATAGCGTAATGTTCGGCCACAAAACCCGACACCCAGGTACCGATGAACATGCCTAGTCCATAAGTAGCGAAGGTGAACAAACCCTGGGCTGCATTTTTAATGGCTGGTCCGGCTTTTTTCTCGGTGTACATATAACCGGTCACAAAGAAAAAGTCATAACAAATACCATGAAGAATGATACCGAGGTACAAGAGCCAGGAATTGGGGTTCTCGTACCCGAAGCCAAAACAAAGATACCTGATCACCCAGGCAGACATACCCAACAACAACATGTTTTTAACGCCAATGCGATTGAAGAGGAAGGGGATGGCCAAAATAAATAGCCCTTCCGATACCTGGCCTAAAATCATTTTTCCAGCCGCATTGTTCATACCTACTTCATTTAGGAAGGGATTCGCAAATCCATAATAAAAAGCAAGCGGAATACAAACCAGGATGGCTGCAATAAAGAAAACCAGGTAGGCTTTGCTTTTAAACAGCACCCCCGTGCTTTTCAACATGCCCACGCCTGCATCATCGGCCGAAGCTGCTCGTGGCGGTGTATGCGGCAAAAAAAAGCTGAATAAACCCAATAGGGTGGACACGCCGGCAGCGAGGTAAAAACTATTGGGCGACTTTTCAAAACCCAATGCACCCACCAGTGAACCGGCCACAATCCAGCCAATGGTTCCGAATACCCGAATCCAGGGGAACTGTGTACCAGGGTCGGTCATCCGGGAGAAAGCAATATTGTTCGACAAAGCAATAGTAGGCATGTACAACAGAGAATAGCCAAGTATCACCCAATAAAAAACCTGGTTATTCGTCACCAGGGTGGCCAACACCAACAATACTGCACCGGCGAGGTGCAATAAACCCATGATCTTCTGCGCTGCAAAATAACGGTCGGCAATCAGGCCTACAAAAAAAGGCGAGATCATGGTGGCGATGGCCAGCGCGCTGAATGCAGCGCCGATATGAATATCGCTGCTATGGAGTTGGGCCTTCATATAAGTACCCATGGTAACATACCAGGCACTCCAGATAAAGTACTCCATGAACATCATGGCTGACAAACTAATCCCTGTAGATTTTTTCATGATGGGAAAAATACAAATTAAACCCTACATTAGAACAGCGTTTTGAATATAATGAGCAATATCTACCGAACACTATCTGCCAATCGCCTGCTGGCGAAAAACTATACTTTCAAATTCTTGTTCGTTGCTTTCATCGGCATTCACCTCCCTTTGCTCGGACTCATTGCATTGGTTTCCTTTGTACCCCACCACCTGAATCCGATGTCGGTTTTTCTTACAGCGCTCGTATTAACACTACTGGCAACCATTGCCACACTGTGGATATTAAAAGGGCTGCTATCGCCCATCATCCGCGCCAATGCAGCCTTGGTCAATTATAGATTTAACCGCGAAGTGTCTGCATTACCCATGCACTTTACCGACGAAGCAGGTCAATTGATGCGCGACGTACAGTTAACCATCACCGAGCTCAACGACCTGCTCGATGAAAAACAAATACTCTCTGAATTCATTGCGCACGACCTGAAGATGCCCATCGTCAATATCCGCCTCATGATCGGTGCGCTGCCAGCCGCCTTACAATCTCCAGAGCGTGTGGAGGAGATCATTGAGAATATTAATTTGTCGCTCATTGAACAAGAATCACTATTGCAACAGGTGGCAGAGTTGATCAAACAACACGACAGCATTGCGATCAGTATGAAAAGGGAGCCGTCATCTTTGAACGAATGCATCCGGCATGCCATCCGGAACCAGCAACCCACCGCCCAGTACAAACAGATCAGCATCGAATTCAATCCCGCCGACGATTATACCCTACCCCTGGCAACTGAAATATTTCAGCAAGCCATTAAAAACATCCTCAACAATTCTATTAAATTCTCGCATCCCGGCTCCACCATTCGTATCCAGACCAGCAAAAGCACCAATACCGTTTGTATTCAATTCAACGATGATGGCATCGGCTTCACAGCCGAGCAAGGTGAAACACTTTTCGAGCGACTAAAAAAGGGACAGAAAGGAACGGCTGGCGAAGAAAGTACCGGGCTGGGTTTGTACCTGACGCGTAAAATACTCGAAGGACACAATGCGGTTATTCGCGGTGGCAGCGATGGACCCAATAAAGGTGCCTGGTTTCGGATCTGCCTGTTTCTCGATTAAACTTGTACGCGTCGCATGCGCGGTGCCAGTACCTGCATCAGCAGCCAGGTAAATAAATACGCCACACTGCAAATGGCAAACATGATGGTGTATCCTTTTTCCAGGTTGCCGATCATTTTATAGTGATCAAATAATTTACCCGCCAAATAAGCGATCAACATGCCGCCCACTGCGCCGGCCATACCTCCCATGCCAATAACCGACGCCACCGCTTTTTTGGGAAACATATCAGAAGCGGTGGTATAGATATTGGCCGACCAAGCCTGGTGTGCGGCGGCGGCAAGGCCAATAATCAACACAGCCCACCACATATTTACAGCACCCGCTTTTTGCACCAGCAATACCGGCAAGGCACCCAGTGCATACAGGAACATGGCTGCTTTCCGGGCCCGAAATACCGGCTGCCCCGACTTGATCAGGTAGAGGGGCAGCCACCCACCAATTACACTGCCTACGGCCGACATCACATAGACCAGCGCCACGGGCAGGGCCACCGCTGTTTGTTCCAGCCCGTATTGGGCTTTCAAATAAGCAGGCAACCAGAACAAATAAAACCACCACACGGGGTCGGTTAAAAACTTTCCCAGTATGAAAGCCCAGGCCTGCCGGAAGCGAATGATCGCCAGCCACGACACCGATTTGTCTTCTGCTAGCGCTTCGTTTTTTTCATCGCCATCACTGTTGATATAGGCCAGCTCTTTTTCGGTTATACGTGCATGTGCCGCTGGTTTCGCATACCCACGCTGCCAGAAAACAAGCCACACAAAACCCACGGCACCAGTAATGATAAATGCCCATTGCCATCCCATTGCAACGGCAATGAAAGGAACCGTTAGCGGTGCAAGAATGGCGCCCAAGGCCGTGCCCGCATTAAAAATGCCGGTTGCAAAAGCCCTTTCCCGCTGGGGAAACCATTCTGTAATGGTTTTTACCGCCGCCGGGAAATTACCTGCTTCACTGAATCCAAGGGCAGCCCGCGCAACCATAAATCCACCGGTAGAAGACACAGCGGCATGCGCCATGGCCGCGATACTCCATAACAAGATCGAATAAGCATAACCGGCTTTTGTGCCCAGGTAATCGATCAGCCTGCCCGCTAGCAATAAGCCAATGGCATACGAGCATTGAAAAGCAATAACAATTTGGGAATAGTCTGATTCGGTCCAGCTAAATTGTTTTTCCAGGTCTGATTTCAGCAGACTGATCACCGCGCGATCAAGGTAATTGATGGTGGTTGCAAAAAAAACCAATGCACAAATTTCCCAACGCAGCTTGCCGATTCGTTCAGACATATTTTCTTTTTATTCGTTCTTGGTTCTTCACCGTTGACGTATCGATTCAATCGTTTGGTTGGTCGCATCGCCTCGCTCCTGCAGTTTGCCAATAGCTGCTTTCGCCGCAAAGCGGATGATCTCCTGCTCGGACCAATCGCGGCAAAAACCAAGCACCAGGCCAGCCATAAAACAATCCCCGCTACCTACTTTGTCGACCACCGATCCCACCTCAAATACAGGCGATTCATATTGTTTGCCCGGCTCATCGAGGCTGGCAAAATAACGCAGGCCCTGTTCCATATCAAAGCGAAATGTATTGGCCACAAACTTCACACCCGGCCATTGTTCGAATAAAAAGCCAGCACTCTTGCTGGCATGCGCCAGGTATTTTTGGTCAGTTGGCGACTGGTGAATGTCTTCGTCTACCGGCACCCCCAGCAGCGAATGCATACTCCATATATTGCCCATCACCAGGTCGCAAAAAGAAACAAGTTCAGGCATTACAGAAAGCGGGTTTTTGCCGTATTGCCAGAGTTTGGCGCGATAGTTCAGGTCAACCGAGATGAACAGGTTTCTTTTGCGGGCTTCCTGCAATGCTTCGAGACAAACTGCCGGCAGGTGTTCGTTCAATGCCGGACTGATCGCCGTAAAATGAAACCAGTCTGCATCGGCAAAAACAGCGTCCCAATTAACTTGTCCCGGCCGCAATGAAGCGAAAGACGAACCGGCACGGTCGTAGATCACCGCCTGGTGTTTTAGATCAGCACCTTGTGGCAGGTAATAAATACCAATACGATCGCCGGTGTCAATAATCGCGGGGGCTATTTTTTTATTGGCGAGAAAATTTTTGATGTCATCGCTCATGCCGTTGACAGGCAGGGCCGACACATATTTTACCGGTTGCTGCCACTGCGCCAATGCCTGGGCTACATTCAACTCAGCACCACCGAGGTAAACCGGAAGCTGCTGCTGTTGGAGCCATTCTCCTTGTAAAGCGGGCGACATGCGAAGCAATACCTCGCCGAAACAAACAATTTTTTTCACTGTGCTATAAATAATTTTTCCAGCCGAAATAGTCTCGGGCGTTGTTAAAACAAATATCCTGAATGATGCCGCCCATCCAATTAAAATCATTGGGCAGCTCGCCGTTTTCCATATCCTGCCCAAACAAGTTGCAGAGCAGGCGGCGAAAATATTCATGTCGCGGAAACGATAGAAAACTTCTTGAATCGGTTAGCATGCCAACGAACTGGCTGATCAGCGACATATTTGACAGGGTATTGAGTTGGTTGACCATGCCTTCTTTCTGGTCTAAAAACCACCAGGCCGAACCCCATTGGATCTTTCCTGCCACCGAGCCATCATTAAAATTGCCAATCATGGTGGCCATAAGGGCATTGTCGGCCGGGTTGAGGTTGTACAGGATCGTTTTTGCCAGTGTATTGTCTTCATCCAACCGATTTAAAAACCGCGACAAGGCTGATGCCTGTTGCCAGTCGCCGATCGAATCCCAACCGGTATCAGGGCCCAGGGCTTGCAACATCCGTTTATTGTTGTTGCGCAGGGCACCGAGGTGATATTGTTGCACCCATCCCGAAGCGTGGTCCCATGTTGCAAAAGCATACAAAAACCAGGATTTCAACTGACGGATTTCCGCCTGGTTCAAAGGCATACCCGCAAGCAACTTGTCGAACAGTGCAGATGCTGTTTCATTGGTAATGACTTCCGCATATATTTCTTCCAACCCGTGGTCAGAAACCGAACAACCCACCGCCGCAAAAAATTCATGGCGGCTTTTCAAAACCTTCATATAATCGTCCAGCGTATGGATGCTGCTTCCAGATACCTCGCTGATTTTTTGCAGATAATAACCGAAAGCCACCGGATCTTCTACCTTCATGGCCATATCTGGCCTGAAAGCAGGTAACATCTTCAATACGGCGCCTTCCTGCCGCATCGCTATATGATAACCCAGGGTATCGGCAGGATCGTCTGTTGTACAAACCAGTTTCACCTTCATCATCTGCAGCAGGTTGCGCACACTGTACAAAGGCGATTGCAACATTTCAGAACAACGATCATAAATACTGCCAGCCGTTTCAGCTGTCAGTAGCTCATCAATGCCGAAATATCTTTTTAGCTCCAGGTGCGTCCAATGAAACAACGGATTGCGCACAGTATAGGGCACGGTCGCCGCCCATTGCAAAAACTTATCGCGGTCTGAAGCATCGCCCGTTATACATTTTTCAGCAACGCCATGGGTTCGCATGGCCCGCCATTTGTAATGATCGCCTTGCAGCCAGGCTTGCGTTAGGTTGTTGAAGCAAATGTCATCGGCAATCTGTTGGGCTGGCAGGTGATTGTGGTAGTCGATGATGGGCATGTTCGCGGCATAGTCGTGGTACAAGCGGATGGCCGCGGGCGACTGCAACAAAAAGTCATCGTGCAAAAAAGCTTTCATGTACAATTATTTATCGGGCAGCGCGAAGCATACATAACTATCACCGCTTTTCTTACCCAGTTTTCCGCCGCCACAGGCAATCACGATAAACTGTTTCCCATTGACCTGATACACCGCAGGCGTCGCAAAACCAGGGGCTGGCAGGTCGGCCTCCCAACGAAGTACACCCGTCAGCTTATCAAAGGCGCGGATCTTACTATCGCTGCTGGCAGCAATGAAAACCAATCCGCCGCTCGTCACTACCGGGCCACCATAGTTTTCTGTACCCGTGTGAATCCCTTTCGCTTTCATTGCCGGATAATCACCCAGGGGCACTTTCCATTTGATCTTACCAGTAACCAAATCGATGGCATTGAGTGTGCCCCAGGGCGGCGCTACAGCGGGGTACCCTTCTGGAGTAAGAAACTTATTGTAACCCGTTGCCACGTAAGGCAAATTAAAATAAGGATCTGATTCACTTTTCTCGGCCGTATAAGTTGCTTTGCTTATTGTATTATTGTTCAACACAAAAGCGGCAATTGCTTTTCGATCGGCCATGGTTAATTGCCGGAAGGATGGCATCATGCGCCGACCTGTTTGCAACAATTGCTGCAAGCTGCTGTCGTTGTATTTTTTCTCGATGCCTAGCAAGCTCGGATAGTTGCCGGCGCCCTTGCGTTCGGGACCATGACAACTCATGCAATTGGATAAATACAGTCTTTTGCCTGCGGCGCCCATGGCTTCCTTTTTTCCCACATCCGTTTTATTATCAACCATGGTGAGGATCCAGGGCATCTCATTTGCGTTCACATAAAAAATAGATGTTTGCGGATCGTAGGCTTGTCCGCCCCACTCGGGGCCGCCATCGAAACCCGGAAATATCAAGGTACCTTCTTTCGATGGCGGCTCGAACATACCCGCTGATCGTATCGATTCGAATTTCTTTTTGATCAACTGGAAAGAACTATCGGGCACCAGCGTGTTGAGGTCGTTGATCGTCATGTGCTGGCGCACAAAAGGTTCGGGGAAAGTTGGAATGGGTTGGGTAGGTGATAACTTTTCACCCGGCAGCATGCCCGTTGTAGGTACGGCAGTTTCGTTGATTGGATACAAGGCTTCACCGGTTTGTCGGTTGAACAACAACACAAACCCCGTTTTGGTAACCTGGGCCAGCGCGTCGATGTTGCGGCCATCTTTTTGCAGTGATATCAATACGGGTGCCGATGGCAGATCGCGGTCCCATACATCGTGGTGCATGGCCTGGAAATGCCAGATGCGTTTGCCCGTGGCAGCATCGAGTGCCAGCAATGAATTGGCATAGAGGTTATTTCCCAGGCGCTTGCCACCGTAAAAATCATATACGGCCGAGCCGGTGGGTGCATACACAATGCCCTTTTCTTCATCCAGACTAAAACCCGCCCACACATTGGCGCCACCAACATGTTTGTACGCCAGCGAATCTTCCCAGCTTTCAAAACCAGGCTCACCAGGTTGTGGAATCGTATGAAAGGTCCACACCAATCGACCGCTGTGCACATCGTAGGCGCGTATATGCCCGGGCGCGGCCACGGCCTCTTCAGCCACCCGCATACCAACAATAATCAGGTCTTTATAGATAATGCCGGGGGTAGTGCCGGCCACATATAAATGCGACACATTGCGCCCCAGTCCATCGTGTAGGTCAACCCGTCCCATATCACCAAAACTGCGCTTAGGCTTGCCCGTTAGTGCGTCGATGCAGTACAATTTGCCATTGGCGCTGTAAAACAGCAACCGCTCCTGTCCGTTTTTGTAGGCCGCGAGCCCGCGCGATACATTGAAAGAAAAAGCAGCGGGATCGATCATCCCCACCGTGTCTTTCACCGGATCATACACCCATATTTCGCGGCCCGTTGCCGCATGAAGGGCGAAGAGTTTCAATTTGGGTGTAATACCATACAATACCGTATCAATCACAATGGGATTGACCTGAATCTGGGTATTGCTATCGGCATCGTTGGTATGATAGGTCCACACAGCTTTCAATTGCTGCACATTGGCACTATCAATCTCTTTCAGGTCAACATACCGATTGTTTTGCTTGTTGCCGCCATACACTTCCCACCCCGAATTGCCCGTGGTGCCGGCGGGCTTATTATTGCACGACCCTAATAGCAGACCAGCAGCCGCCAGTGCTGTAAAAAAAGACGTAGAATATGACATGTCAGTTAATTGGTATTCCAGTTGATCTTTACCAGTCCCCACTTTTTCGCGTCTCTAAGATAAGGCACAACCAGTATGCCCGGTGCTGTTTGCACGGCATTTTCCGGCAAATAACGCGTATGGGGTTGGAGCCTGAACGCAGCATCGGGCTTGATCATATCGTCTTCAATACTATAGGAAAAGAGATTGTATTCGATGTCTTTACCGATTTTATTGCTGGCCGCCAACCATTTCACTTTGCCATTCAATTCGGTCACAAAAAGCGGTCGAATATCTGTTCTTAGCAACGAAAAATGCCAGGCCTTTATCGGTTGTAAACTGCTATCGAGGGTGAGGAACCGAATAAATCCGTTCTCGTAGGTCATATTGGGCATCCACTCGGGAAATACATTATCGGTCACCATATATTGTTTATTCGGCAACGAGAACAATCTATGCGGAATGTACCGATAGCGAGCCTTCCAGAAAGGAGCATTTTTTGCTTTGGTAGTAAACTCGGCCGACTTCACGTCGAGGTCTTTGTTGATCCGGATGATATAATTAAAAATATCACCTCCCTCTATTGCAGGATCGCTGGCATTTGTGTGCATCAAAATTTCATCACCCAGCTTAAGCAGTTTGTGGTCACTGAAAACGAGATCGGGCGACCGGAACAATTGTGTGGCTGGCTGGTCTTTGTGCGCCTGAAAGCCAAGCACCCGAAATCCATTTGCCATTGCGGGGTTAATCATGTAAGAAAACAACAGGCTATTGCTTGTTGGCAAAAAGGAAAAAGAAGGATTTACATAATCCATATCGGAGATAGCTGCTTCGACTGACTTGATGGGATTGATAGCAAGGTCAAAAAAATCTACTTGTATCTTGCCGATATTGTCTTTTGCCGGCGCATTCAATTGCACCAGGAAAATAGTGGTATCAACGGCCAGTATGTGTATATACGCTGCTTTCGAGGCACTGATCAATTTATTGATCGCGGTATTTTCGAGTTGCTTTAAGGCGCCATTTTGCCATTGGTAAACAAGGGTTTTACGATCGCCTGACACCATCACAACATAACCATCTTTTGTTTCGGAGAAACTGACTGCGGGACTTTCAAACGCCACCCGCAACCGGTCTTTAAAATGCAGGTATTGGTCGTATCGATACATGTACACCCCATCAAAACCCGATTTCCACAGGTGACACTCCCCCTCTTTGGTGACGAATATCTTCAAATCATCTACCCATTCACTGCGAATCTCTGTATCAGTATAGGTCAGTGTTTGCGCCGGCAACTGTTCGCAAAATACCAGCAGGCCCATAAATAAGAGTGTGCGGATAAAGGTCATGCGATAAATATACAATTATTATGCGCTGCGGGTTAATTGGCATTCCAATTGATCTTAACGAGCCCCCACTTTCCAGCTTTCTTAACATAAGGTACTATGATGATACCAGGCGCCACCTGGACGGCATATTCAGGAAGATAATCTACCTCAGGCATTAATCGATAGGCTTCATCAGGCTTCGGTAAGTCATTTTCAATACTGAAAGATGACAACTGTCGTTTACCATTCTTGTCCAAATCAGTCGAAAACCATTTTAACGAACCTGCAATTTCAGTTACAAACAAAGCGCGCATTTCCACATATACCATGGGAAAATGAAGGGATTTTATCAGTTGTAGGTTGCTGTCAAGTTCAATGAACCGCATGTAGGTACTATCTTTAGAATGTACCACCAATTTAATCGGGTACGCATTGTCAAGAACCATAAAGCCTTTGTTCGGCAATGAAAAAAACGACTGCGGCACATACCTGTACCCTGTTTTCCAATACGTAGGGTATCGGGTTTTGGCTAATAATTCGGTCGACTTAACCGTCAATCCGGTATCAACATGAACAGCATAATTCAGAAAGTCGCTGGTCTTCGTGCTGCTATCCGCCGCAGTAGCCTTCACAAAAATTTCACCACCCTGCACAAGCATGGTTTGGTCCATAAAAACCAGGTCACCGCGTTGGACCAACCGCGATTTCGGCATGTCGGTGTTGGCATCAAAAGCCAATAGGTGGATGCCACCCTGCTTGTGCAAATTGATTGTGTAAGAAAAAAATAGCCTTTCGCCGATGGTATTAAAAGTAAAAGAAGGATAAGCGAAATTGATATCAGCTACTGAAGCATGTGTTGCTTTAATCAGTTTAAAAGCATGGTCAAAAAAATCAACTTCCACGGCCCCTGCCGTGTTTCTGGCAGGGATGCTGAGTTGCACCAGAAAAATAGTTGAATCAGACAGCAACACTTGTACATAAGAAGCCTGGCTTGCACGCAGTTTTTCATTGAGCGGCGTATTTTGGAGCGGGTCCAGCTCCCCCTTTTTCCATTGATAAATCGCTTTTTTCTCATTACCTGAAAGAACGATCAGGTAACCATCATTGGTGCGCGCTAAACTAACCATGGCATTTTTGAAAGCAAACCGCTGGCGATCTTTAAAGCGAAAATGCTCGTCGTAGCGGTACAGCAACACTCGATTTTGCGACACCAGCCAAAAATGGCATTCGCCCTCTTTGGTAAGAATAATTTTCATGTCAGCTCTGTGGAAGTCGCGTATCTCCGTATCGGTATACGTAAATGTTTGTGCTGGCAACACCGTACCGATTGCAAGCAGTAAGGCTATAAAAACTGCCCGGATAAAGGTCATGTAATAAATATAATTAGTTTTATTACTTTAGGCGCTGGCAGTTATACATAATACTATGATAAAATCGACCATTCTCCTGCTTTGCACTTGCTTGCTCTCGCTGGGCCTGCTGGCGCAACAGCCCACCACTTATCTCACCGAACAAAACGTTCCCTACTATCCCGATAGCATCTACGACAATTACAAATCTGAAAGATGCCGGCTCGATATCTATTACCCCAAAGGGGAAAAAGATATTCCGGTGATTGTTTGGTTTCATGGTGGTGGATTAACAGAAGGCAATCGCGAAATTCCCGAAGCGCTGAAAAGCAAGGGCCTAGCCGTTATTGCTGTGGGGTATCGCTTGTCGCCCAAAGTAACTGTGCCAGCGATTATCGAAGATGCCGCCACCGCCGTTGCCTGGGCATTTAAGAACGCGCCAAAATATGGTATCAGCCCGAAGAAGATATTTGTGTCCGGGCACTCAGCCGGCGCTTATCTGTCGCTGATGATTACGCTCGATAAATCTTATCTGGCCAAACAGCAGGTGGATGCCAATAAAATTGCGGGGGTTATCTCTTTCAGCGGACAAACCATTACGCATTTTACGCTGCGAAAAGAAAGAGGCCTACCCGATACACAACCGGTTATTGATGCCTACGCTCCCTTGTATCATGTCAGAAAAGATGCCCCACCTGTTTTGCTGTTAACGGGCGATCCTGAGTTGGAATTACTGGGCAGGTATGAGGAAAATGCCTATCTCGCCCGCATGCTGAAACTGACCGGACATGGGCAGACCAAGCTTTGTATGTTTCAAGGCTACGGACATGCCATGACCGAGCCTGGCTTCCCGCTGTTGCTAAAAGAAGTGCAGGAAAGAAGCAAGGCGATTCAATAAATCTACTTGGTATAATAACTGTTACCTGGATGCATCTGGTCTTCGGTATTGCTTTTCACGGCATAGGAGAAACCAGGTTGAATACAGAAGGCACCGTATTCGCCGAGTTTGTTGATGGCAAGAAAACCCACCTGTAAATCCTTTGCTTTCGACGGGCTCCGCTTAATAATACGGTCTACCGCATCGCGACAGGCTTGTTCGGGCTTGGCACCTTGGCGCATCAGTTCAACAATCAGGTGTGATCCCACAATACGAATCACTTCTTCGCCCACACCCGTGGCCGTAGCGCCACCCACTTCATTGTCTACATACAAGCCGGCACCAATAACGGGTGAGTCACCTACACGACCTCGCATCTTATAGGCCATACCACTGGTGGTACAAGCACCACCAATATTTCCTTGCTGATCGAGTGCTATCATGCCGATGGTATCGTGGTTGTATTTGCCGCCGGGCATATGGTCCTTGCTCTTCGGATTGGCTTTGTTTTCAATATTCATGACCGGCGAATATTTCGATGTCTTCAGCCATTCTTTATAGGCTTTTTCGGCCGTAGGCGTAAGCAGATTTTGTTTCTTGAAACCATTGGCCAGTGCAAACTGCTGGGCGCCATCGCCAACAAGAATTACGTGCGGCGTTTTCTCCATCACCAGGCGCGCCACTGATATGGGGTGCATGATATTTTCAATACACATCACCGAGCCGCAGCCATATTTATCGTCCATTATACAGGCATCGAGGGTAACCCGGCCTTCGCGATCAGGTAATCCGCCATACCCAACCGTCAGGTTCGTGCCTTCTGCTTCGGTGATCCGTACGCCGGCTTCTACCGCATCTACGGCACGACCGCCTTTCGACAATACTTCCCAGGCGCCCTTATTGGCTGCCATCCCGAAATCCCAGGTAGAAAGAACGACGGGCACATTGGCGGTTGCCTTCACGACTGCTTTGGGCGATGCGAATGCGGCGGCAACACCGGTAGTGCCGGTGGCAGCAAAAGCAGCCACTCCTTTGAGTGACTGCTGCAAAAATCTTCTTCTCTTGACCATGGGGTATTTGTTACCAACGAAGATAGTGTAACAAATCAGAACTTGTAAGCCACCGACAAACGAAGGTTTCTTGGTGCTTCCGCCTGGTAGTAGTACGCATTTGTATAACTGTACCAGGATCCGCTGTACAGATATGTATCCAATACATTAAATACGTTGGCGGTTAAGCGAATTTTATCACGATCATACGATATACCTGCATCTACCTTGGTGTAGTCGGGCAATGACGCACCACCTGCCGGCGAAAACGCCCAGTTCATGTGGCGATCGCCGAGAAAGGTTACACCTGCATTCACGCCAAAACCACGCAGTACACCCGAACTGGCACGATAGCTTAACCATGCATTCGCGGTATGCGTTGCATAAGCCGGCAGGTAATCACCTACTTTCAAATCAGTAACGGCACCGTCGTTGATCTTTGTCACTTTAGACTCGGTATATGCATAGTTCACCACCAGGTTCAGGCCGCGCACAATGGTACCACGAAGATCAAACTCAACGCCCTGCGCTCTTTTCTCGCCCAAATCGATACTATATGCAACATGGGTATTGGGATCTGTTGGTCCGGCCGTGAGTTCATTCTTTTTAATGATTCTGTAGGCAGCCACCGAGCTAACCCAACGGCCCTCGGCCCACTCCCGCTTCAGGCCAATCTCCATATTATTACCAGTGATGGGTTTGATTTTTGTGCCCTGGCGAACCGTGCCTGCCTGTGGCAAAAATGTTTGGTCGTATAAAGCATAGGCCGTGGTGTTTTTATCGAGCGAAATGCTCACGCCAACGCGCGGTGTAAAGTGATCCGCTTTATCGGCGGCGGCGCCCCAGGCAGCCATGCTAAGGCTGGTATAGCGACCGGCCAGGGTGAGGCGGATCTTATTGTTGAGGAAACCAAGTTCGTCTTGTACATATACCGAACTGTACTGCTGATCCATCAAGCCACCACCTGCAACAGCACGCTCTTCGAGCGACTTAGAACGATCAAACTGTGGGTAGCCATTTACTGGCGTACCGTAATAAGGACTCTTCATATCAAACTCGGCACCAACGGTATCAAGGTTGTGCGACTGCGACCAGTCGGCATAATAATTTTTACGCGCTGCATCCAGACCAGCAAGAATTCGATGGCGAACGCGACCGGTGTAAACATCGCCATTTACAAAAGCCTGCCCCATGGTCATGGCACTTTTCGCGTCCCAGATATTGATGGTGCGAATCATGGTATAATCGGCATTCACCAGGCTCGGCCAGGCAGAAGAACCAACCTGGTTATAGTCAAACCGCGAGAACTGCGTTGTGAATTTCCAGTCACGATTGATCTGGTGATTCAAGCTGGCATAAAAGCTATGGTCATTCATTTTGGTGCCGGGCAAACCAGCGGGATTGGTGCTGAAATTACGCGGCAGTTTCGCATATCCATCGGGTGCGAAAACATAAAACGAGCCCACGTTCGACATATTTGCACGCTGGTAATTGTATTCAACACTAACCTTGGTTCTGTCGTCGATCTGGTAAGAGATTACCGGGGCAATCACATATCGATCGTTGTATTCATTCATACGGAATGAACCTTTGTTTTGTGCCGACAGGTTCAGGCGATACAACAACCTGCCATTTTTACTCAATTTACCATCGAGGTCAAGCGTAGTACGATACAAACTCCAGCTTCCCGTGGTGAAAGAAACCTCGCCTTTTGTTTGACCGGTTGGCTTTTTGGTAACCACATTGTACATGCCGGCAGGATCGCCGCTCGACAACATGAACCCTGCAGGCCCTTTTACAAATTCAATATGGTCTACAAAACTCATGTCTTCGGTGAGCGGTCCCCAATAAGAATTTACCACATTGAACCCGTTGCGGAAAGCCTGTACTTGTCCGCCGCGTGCCGTGATATTGGTATACATATCACCCCAGTGTTCACTACGCACCAAACCACTAACATTGCGGATCAGTCCGTCGCTCATACTAATCACCTGCTGGTCTTTCAGCATATCGCGCGATACCGCCTGCACATTCTGCGGCAATTCCAGCAAGGGAGTGGCCACCCGCAAACTGGCTGAACCCATTTTCTCATTGTACCGGTTATTGTAAACAGAAACAACAACCTGCTCCAGTTCTGTAGAACTTTGCAACAGGCTAAAGTTGAGACTAACTGTTTCGTTCGCCACTACTGTTACCGTACCCTCCTCGGCCTTCACGCCCACCAGCGAGGCTACCACGGTATAAGTACCGGCAGGAACATTTTTTATAGTATAACGGCCATCCTTAGCCGAAATGGTGCCGCGGTTGATTGATTGTAAAACAATGCTGACATCTTCAGCAGGTTTACCATCGGCAGTTAGCACTTTACCGGTAATGCTGCCATGCTGGGCAGCTACCACTGTGCTGATTGAAACGAACAACAACAACAACAAATATCTCATATCGTTTAATTAAGATTGTGGCGCGAAATTATTTCGGGGGTTCGCTATTTCCTTCTTTCAGGCGGAAAAACCATTTACGAAATCCGGAAAGATTCGCTAAAACCTATCAGGTGTTCGGAAAACGAAGACATTACTGACAATTAAATGACAAACTGCGGTTGGATTCCATGATTTTCTTATTTTAACTGTCTGTCAAATCAAACGCGCCACCCATGCTAAAAAAACAACTAACGACCCTGTTGCTGTTCATTGGTATAACTGCTTTTTCGCAGACCTATGCACCCAATTGGGCTTCGTTGAATACGAGACCAATACCCGCCTGGTTTCAGCAAGACAAATTCGGCATCTTCATTCATTGGGGCGTATATGCTGTACCTTCTTATGCGCCGGTCATTCCCAATAGCGGCGAAAGTTATGCGGAATGGTATTGGTGGCGTTTGCAGGAGAAGAGTCCGCGGTTTTGGGCATTCCACCAAAAAAATTACGGTGCTGATTTTAGCTATCCGCAATTTGAACCGATGTTCAAGGCCGAACTATTTGATCCCGTTGCCTGGGCGGATTTGTTCAAAAAATCAGGCGCCCGCTATGTGGTGCTCACTTCCAAACACCACGAAGGCTATTGTTTATGGAACAGCGCTGAAGCAGACAAGGCCTGGGGTCGGCCCTGGAACGCTGTAACGGGCACGCCTAAACGCGATTTATTGGGCGATCTCACCCAGGCTGTTCGCGACAAAGGGTTGCGCATGGGTTATTATTATTCGTTGTACGAATGGTTCAACCCCCTGTGGCAAACCGACAAGAAAAAATATGTGGATGAGTACATGACGCCGCAGTTCAAAGACCTGGTGAACACGTATAAACCATCGATCATTTTTTCTGATGGCGAATGGGACCTTTCTGATACGGCCTGGAAATCTGCATCGTTGTTGGCCTGGCTCTTCAATGAATCGCCGGTAGCGAAAGAAGTGGTCGTGAACGACCGCTGGGGTAAAAACACGCGCGAAAAAAACAAAGCAACCTATGCCACTTCTGAATATGGCGCAGGCATGGATGCGTCGGTGATCTGGGAAGAGAACCAGGGCATTGGTCATTCTTACGGGTACAATCGCAACGAAAAACTAGCCGATTATAAAAGCAGTTATGACTTGAAACTGATGTTGGTTGATATTGTTTCGCGGGGTGGCAACCTGTTGCTGGATATTGGCCCCACGGCCGATGGACGCATTCCGGTCATTATGCAGCAACGACTGACCGACATGGGCAACTGGCTCGCCAAAAACGGCGAAGCCATTTATGGTACGATGCCTTATAAAAAACCTTACCAATGGAGCCCGGGCGTCCTGCCTAGCACATCCGGCGCTAATTATATGGCCGGCTATAGTGTGGCTGATCTGATTAAAACCGATCGTACAGGAGCCCATATTGAAGCGTTTTTCACCAATAAGGGGAAGGACCTATATGTAATCTTGCCTCATTATGTAAAACAGTTTCAGTTGAGGTCGTACAGTTTACCGGCTGGCGCGAAGGTCAGCCTACCTGGCTGCAACACCCAGCCGTCGGTTAAACAAAAGGGCGAAAACTTGTTGATTGACCTATCGGTTTTGCGTCTGGGCGAAGTTGACCCCGATTTGCTGGTTCTGAAAATCAGCAATGGTATCCGCTGATGGTTCAAGACGATTGCAGTGATTGTCTTATGCCATCGGCATAAAGGGTAGGCGTAAACGAAAATGCCTGGTTGAATTTTTCGCTGTCGAAAAAATAATCCTGGTTGTTTTGGTATTGCATTTCCTGCAACTCTTTCATCACCCGCATAAAGAGCCCAAGTAGGGAAATCATAAAGGGCCGCAATACCGTATAAGATGGTTTGCATCCCGCCATCGAGGCGGTTATTTCAATGAATTGCTTGCCGGTTAGTTTTTCCCTCGACGTAGGCAAGTGCCACACCTGGTTATACGCCGAATCGGTATTACCCAATAAGGCGGTTGCTTTCGCTGCATCAGGTACATAAGTGAGGCTATGAATCTTATTGGGATCGGATTGCCACATGGCTGATTTTCCCTTCTGGAAATTGTTTATTACCAAAGTATTAAGTATGCCATTTTTTGCGCCGGGACCGTAGAAATCGGCGCTGCGGGCAATCAGGGCTTTCAGTCCGCGATTTTGCATGGCATCGTTTAACATGGCAACCAACTTTGCACGAACAGCGCCTTTTCGGGAAGGCGGCAATGTGGGGCTGTCTTCCCGCATATGCGGAATTGCTGTTTTATCGTACATATACACGTTATCAAAAAAAACGAGTTTACTTCCATGTTCTAAGCAGGCATTGATCACATGTTGCATGATGACCGGCCACTGGGCCGACCAAACACGAATATCATAAGGCAGACCAACCGTCAGGTAAACAATCTCACTGCCAGCCACCGCTTTTGATACGGCTTCTGCTTGCAACAAATCGGCCGGAAAAAGTTCATCATTGCCATTCACGTATTGGGGATGCCGGGCTACCAGGCGAATATGATCCGTATAAGAAACCAGGTCTTTTGCCAAAAATTTGCCTATATCGCCGCCCGCGCCTAAAATCGTTTGCATACATTTTATTTAACCGAACAAAATTAAGTTAGCGACGATGCACAAACCCTTGACCCAGGTTAAGATTTTAGCTCCAGGCGCCGCTTTCTGATTCGGCTCAGGCTTTCAGGGGCAATGCCGACGTATTGTGCAATATACCGGAGGGGCACTCTTTGCAGAATGCCCGGCCGGTTTTGCAGCAGTTCGTCGAATTGTTTTTCGGGCGATAATGACAAAAGCGATTTTGTTCGACGCATATTATCAGTGGCAACTTCTTCCACAATCATCCGAAAAAATTCGGCGGTGGCGGGTGAATGTTTAAGGGCTTCCACCAGGTCATTGCAATCAATCGTTAAACAGGTGCTTGGTTCCAGCGCCATGATCGCTGCGGTAGCACGCGTTTGTCGCGAGAAACTTTCCAGGTCGGTGACGAACTCATTTTCAAAAATGAAATTACAAGTGCGTTCCTGCCCTTCTTCTGTATGGATAAATAGCCGCAAACTGCCCTTTACCACAAAGAAAACCTCCTGTGCCAGTTTGCCTTCCTGCAGCAATAGAGCCTGTCGTTTGTATTTCTTCTCTTTGAAAAGCGATAGCACATATTTTGCTTCATCGTCGGGGAACTGCATATTCTTGTTCAACACGGCTAATAACGCATCTGACACCATATACCACAATCTACGCAAACTCGTGGTAAATTGAATGCCACCATAAAACGACTAGAAGCTGAATGGGCTTTGCAAGCTTTGAAGCTGCCAGTCGGGGCAAAACCTATTACAGTGGCGAATCTGCGCTAACACTTCGCAGGCCTCCCACGCCCGATGGACCACTGCTCACCCGGCGCGAAAAAGAAGTGCTGACCATGATTGCCGATGGTATGACGAACAATGAAATCGCACAGCAACTCTTTATCAGTGTAACAACGGTCGACACCCATCGCAAAAACCTGCTCGCGAAATTCGCCGCAAAAAATATCGCTTCCCTGGTAAAAACCGCCGTCCAACTGCATATCATCGGTGATTAGCCACCGCAACCAACGCCGGTGTTGCCCGGCAAACTATTGCATGGCAGATCCGTGAACAATGCTTATCTTTTGGCCTCTGCACATAGTTAAAACACCCGCAAAACCATTGTCATGAACAGAAGATCTTTTTTAGGAAATACGGCGGCCGGCCTGGTTGCTGCTGGTTTTCTTGGCAGCATCCCTGAAGCCGTACTCGCCGCCGCAAAAGCAAAAGGGATTAATCTCCCGTTGGGCTTTCAATCTTATGTATACCGGCAGGTCATCGGCCAAAAGCCTGATGAAACCATGAAAGAATTAGCCAGTTATGGCTACCAGAATATTGAATGGTGCAGCCCCAAGGGTTATATGGGCGATTTTGCGCCACTGGCCAAATACAGCGGCAAGGAGTTAAAAAAAATCACCAACGATGCCGGCCTGCAATCCACCAGTTGCCATTTCACCTGGAAAGAAATCACCGACCACGATAGCCTGGCTGAGCGCATTGAATTTGCCAATCAACTGGGATTGAAACACATGGTATGTTCCGGCGGACTCATGGCGAAAACCGAAGACGAGGTGAAACAACGTTGTGAACAAATGAACCATGTTGGTGAGATGGTGAAAAAAGGCGGCATGGTGGCGGGCTACCACAACCACAATGGTGAGTTTGACGAAAAATTCGGCGACCGGCCACAATACGACTTAATGTTAGAGCACCTCGATCCGTCGCTGGTAAACCTACAATTCCAGGTTGCTGCCATCACCTCGGGTTACAAGGCCCAGGATTATTTCCGCAAATTCCCCGGCCGTTTTATATCAGCACACCTGCAGGATTATAGTCCGCAAGACCATACCAAAGAAGTGACCATGGGTACGGGCATTGTAGATTGGAAAGATTTTTTTGCCGCTGCAAAAACCGCGGGGCTAAAATACATTTTCGTAGAGATGGAGTCTGACCCCACGGTAATGGAAGGCTGCGCGAAGTACATCAAGAGCTTGTAGCGATTCAAAATTTCTTCAGAATCTGCCTGTTTTTTGCCGGTATGAAGGTGTTAATCATCGAAGACGAAGCGGAGCTGGCAAAAAGCATGGCCGAATACCTGTCAGCGGAAGGATATATCTGCGAACAGGCCCATGGATTCAATGCCGCCATCGAAAAAATTGGCGTGTACGACTACGATTGCATCTTATTGGATATTATGCTGCCCGATGGCAGTGGTCTCCAGCTACTCGACGAGCTTCGACAGCAAAACAAGCAAGACGGCGTCATTATTATTTCTGCCAAAGATGCCCTGGATGATAAAATCAAGGGATTGAAAATGGGCGCCGACGATTACCTGGCGAAACCCTTTCACCTGTCTGAGCTTACCGCCCGCATATTTTCCGTCATCCGCAGAAAACAATTCAGCAACGCGAACACCATCAGTTTACAGGAACTGCAAATAGACTTACTGGCCAAATCGGTTCGGGTGAACGACACCGTTGTTCCATTGACCAAGAAGGAATTTGATTTGTTGATTTACTTTATCGGAAACAGGAACCGGGTAATTTCAAAAAGCACCCTTGCCGAACACTTATCAGGCGATTTTGCTGACATGCTCGACAACCACGACTTCGTATATGCGCATGTCAAGAACCTGAAGAAAAAGCTACACGAAGCAGGTTGCGGCCACTACCTCAAAACACTTTATGGATCCGGCTACAAGTGGACGGACCCAGCATAAACAGGCATGAAAAACCTACTGAATAAAACCACCCGGCCATTTCTTGCCTTTGTACTGGTTGTTCTGCTGATCAGTGTGCCGGTGTATTATTTTGTTATCGAAAAAATATGGGTGGTTGAATTGGATGAGCACAACCAGTTGGCGGCCCAACATACTGCTGAAGAATTCAATAAGCAAAACCTGTCCGGCCTGGACCTGGCGGAGAAAATTACTTTCTGGAACCAAATCCAGCCGGGTATATTTATCAGGAAACTGGCACCCGGCGAAAAGGTCGAACACCGCATTTTTACGGCCGACAGGTCCTTCGATTTTGTTCCCCGCCAATCGTCCGACAATTTTCGGGTATTGATTGCCCCCATTCAATTAAACGGTGAACCGTATTATTTTCGGTCCATTACCAGTTTTGAAGACAGTCGGGAAACGGTGCTGGCCATCGCTGCCATTACCTTCTTCTTCTTTATCATTATCCTGGCTGGTATCTTACTCATTAACCGGGCGCTGTCCAAGTCGATCTGGCAACCCTTTAAAAATACGTTGGCAAAGCTGAAAGCATTCCAATTAAACAAACAGGCAACCATCAGCTTTGAACAAACCGATATCACTGAATTCAACGAACTGCATGCGGCACTTCGCAGCTTGATCGATAGCAATATTGCGGCTTACCAAACGCAAAAAGAATTTACCGAAAATGCCTCGCACGAATTGCAAACCCCGCTGGCGATCATAAAAAACAAACTGGATATTTTGTTTCAGCAGGGCGATCTCAGTGAAAAACAATACCAGTTGGCAGAAGAGATGAACATGGCACTGCTGAGAAGCACGCGTATCAACCGGAACTTAGTTTTACTGGCGAAAATTGACAACCAACAATACCAGCAAGCCGATCAAATAAACCTCGGCGACCTGTTACAGCAAAGCATTAACGCCCTCGAAGAACATTTTGACCAAAAGCAATTAAGGCTACAGAAAACCGAGACAGCCCCTATTACCCTCACCGGTAATAGTATACTAATTGAATTATTGCTGAACAATCTGTTGTTAAATGCCATCCGGCACAGCCCGGCGGGCGGACGGGTTTCATTTTCCCTAACCCACCAGCAGTTAACCGTGAGCAATACGGGTGAAGCAGCATTGAAAGAAGAGCTGCTTTTCAAACGTTTCTCCCGGCTGTCGCCCAATGGTGCAGGCAGTGGCCTCGGTTTGTATATCATCAGCGAAATCGCGAAATTTCACCACTGGGAAAGTGGTTATCATTTTAACCAGGGCGAACACCATTTTTTTGTCCGGTTTTAACCTTCTTCAGAATTTATCCAAAATCGCCTGCCAGCTTTGTACAACAAAAAGGCATTCACATGAAGTTTCTCCTTCTCCTACTGTCCAGCGGCCTCGCCGTTGGCTTCGCCTGGTCACCAATGGTGCCGGTTACACCAGCACCCCTAACCACCAAAACGAGGGTAGCGGAAATTAGGCAGCAGGCTGCACCTTTGTCGATTGTAACGCGCTTTCCCATTTCCGGCAATGGTGGCTGGGACTACCTGGCTGTATCGCCCCGCAAAGACTGGTTGTATATCAGCCATGGCGACCAGGTGAACATCGTTGATAAAACCACGGGCGATTCAGTTGGCATCATACCAAACACCCTGGGCGTTCACGGCATTGCTTTTGATGCGGCAACCAATACGGGCTACACCAGCAATGGAAAAAGCAATACTGTTTCTGTATTCGACCTCAACAGCAACCAGGTACAGAAAACAATAACCACCGGTGGCAATCCGGATGCCATCCTGTACGAACCATTTTCCGACAAAATAATTACTTGCAACGGCAGGGGGCACAACCTCAGTATCATTGACCCCCGATCCAATGTGGTGGTCGACAGTGTAGCCCTGGGCGGGAAACCGGAAACAGCTGTTACTGATAGTGCCGGCAACCTGTATGTAAACATAGAAGACAAAAATGAAATACTGCGTGTCGATACCAGAACATTCAAAGTAACTGCACATTGGTCACTGGCGCCAGGCGAAGAACCGACCGGCCTGGCATTTGATGTAACAGGCCATCGACTCTTTGCTGCCTGTGCGAAAAGGTTGGTCGTATTGAATGCAGACAATGGCAAAATCGTCGCCAAGCTACCGATCGGTGAAGGAGCCGACGGAGCGGTTTTTGACCTGGACAAAAAGATCATTTATACTTCCAACGGCGAAGGGAGTATCAGTGCCATACAACAACTCGGCCCCGACAAATATGTATTGAAAGAAACACTGCCCACACAAAAAGGAGCGCGAACCATCTGCATCGACCAACAGACCCACACCCTGTACTTGCCAGTGGCCGCTTTTGAGCAGCAAGGCCAAACTTCGTCGGGCCGGCCGAAAATTAAACCCGGCAGTTTCCAGGTGTTGGTGCTGAGATAAAAATCAACTTGACTATTATACCCGACTATGCGAATCAGCAAAATCTTCCTAGCTGGCCTGTTGGTATCCCTACAGCAATTGGCGGGGGCCCAAACCAATACCCATCTAAAACTTCTTCATGCGGTTAGCCATGAACCGTTGGCATCTGTCAGTGTTGCTGTGAACGGAAAAACCGTGGCGAGAACAGCCAATAATGGTGTTGCCAGCCTGTCGCTCCCCGCAGGCTTGGTATTGCTTCATTGCAGCTCAGTGGGATTTAAGGATCTCGATACCAGCATCCAGGTTCCTGCAAAAGATACCCTCTTGTTAACGCTCACCGAAACGGCCAAGCAACTAGAGGAAGTCACCATTGTCGCCTCCACCCGCAACAACCAACGCATGGAGAATTCTCCACTCAAAGTGGAAGTATTGGGTCGGGAGGAAATGGAAGAAGAGAGTGCGGTAAAGCCCGGCGGCATCGCGAGTATTTTGGGCGATGTCAGTGGCGTGCAGATTCAGCAAAGCAGTGCTGTTTCCGGCAATGCCAATGTGCGCATTCAGGGGCTGGACGGGCGATATACACAGGTACTAAAAGATGGCATGCCATTGTACGATGGATTCAGTGGTGGCTTTGGTATATTAAGTATTCCGCCGCTCGATTTGAAGCAGGTAGAACTGATCAAAGGATCTGCCTCCACTTTGTTTGGTGGTGGCGCGATTGGCGGATTGGTCAATATTATTTCCCGCCGGCCAACCGATAAGCAGGAAGCGGTGGTGAGCCTCAACCAAACCACGTTGAAGGAAACCAATTTTAATACCTATCTATCGAAAAAATATAAGAAGATCGGGTACAGCTTTTTTGGTGGCTACAATTTTCAAAAAGCGGTTGATGTAAACCACGACGGGTTTTCAGATGTTACAGACCTCCATGGCCTGGTGCTGCATCCGCGGTTTTTCTACTACCCCGATAGCAAAACAACGGTGATAGCTGGTTATACGGGCACGTTCGAAAAACGTGATGGCGGCGATATGCAGGTATTGTCGGGCAAGGCCGACGCTATTCATCAATTCTTTGAAAAAAACAATATCTACCGAAACAGTTTTGAACTAAGTGCGCAGCGACATTTATCAGGCAAAAAAACACTTGATCTCAAAAGCAGCCTGAGTACTTTTAACCGGCACATCAACAACAACGAGGTCGACTTTACCGGGCGACAGATCAACTACTACACCGAACTTTCTTTGTTGCTGCCGTATAAGGAAAATAGTTTTGTAGCCGGACTCAATGTTACCGGCGATCAGTTCAAAAAAATAACCGATAATATTCCCCTGGGGAATTTCAGCAACAACACCCAGGGCTTGTTTGCGCAGAACACCTGGAATATGCAAGAAAAAACCAGTGTAGAAGCCGGCTTGCGCTATGATCATCAGTTTACCTATGGGGATTTCCTGTTGCCCCGCCTGGCCATTTTTCATCGGTTGAGCGAACATTGGGCAACGCGGGCAGGTATTGGTTTTGGCTATAAAACACCCAATGCCCTGGCACCCCAGAATACCGACTATGCCATTCAAACCATCCAATCGTTACCCGCCGGCATCAAAGCAGAAAAATCGATTGGCTACAACGCCGAAATAAATTATAAAACAACCTGGGGCGACGACAATGAATTGTTCATCAACCAGGCCTTTTTCCTTACACAATTAAACCATCCGATAGTTGCCAGTGTTTCCAGTAATAACGAAGTAAATTTTTCAAACAAAGAAAAACCAGTTATAACCCGCGGATCAGATACCTATATACGCGCGGTGGTACATGGTTGGGAATTGTATGCGGGGTATACGTTGACCATCGCAGAAAGAACGTATTTGTTCGCCGACCAATTCATCCCCCTGACCCCCAAGAACCGCTTTGCCTTTACCTTGGTGAAAGACCTGTCATTCATCGGTATGCGCTTTGGGATTGAAGGCTCCCACACAGGCTATCAATACCGCGAAGACTATAGCAGAACGCCCGCTTATTTCTTCCTGGCGGCGATGGTCGAAAAAAAATTAGGAGATCATGTCAGCATCGTTTTAAATGGCGAGAACCTGCTCGACTACCGGCAGAGCAAGGTAGAGGCATTGTACACCGGCAGCATTGCTCAACCAGTATTTAAAAGTTTATGGGCGCCGATCGATGGCCGCGTGCTCAATCTATCGGTCAAGTGGCGTTTGTAAACCAGGGCGTGTTGGGTATACAACAAAATGCCTAATTTGTCTCTATGTGGTTAGTATACGCTTTATTGTCGGCGCTGTTTGCGGCCCTAACGGCCCTCTTCGCTAAAATGGGGGTAAGCAATATCAGTTCCAACCTGGCAACGGGTATTCGAACGATCATTGTACTGATACTCACCTGGGGCATTGTATTTTGGCGGGGTGAAGCCAAAAACATCACCCAAATACCGAAACAAGGTATGTGGTTCCTGGTACTTTCCGGGCTGGCCACGGGGCTGTCGTGGCTATTTTATTTCAAGGCCCTTCAGGTGGGAAAATTATCACAGGTGGCACCGGTCGATAAGCTCAGCGTGGCGCTTACCCTGGTTTTGGCCGCGGTTTTTTTGCAGGAAACCATGACTTTCAAAGAAGTTATCGGTGGCTTATTTATTATTGTGGGTGTGATTGTGCTGGCGACCTGAAGATTTGTGGTTGGAAGTTCAGGAAATATTCGAAATTAGGTCGGTTATTGAACTACAACCAAACTACGGCCGAACTACACACTATGGCATTACAAGAAGAGTTAGAACTACAGGGCAACTGGCTGTTTAAGCGCAGGGGCACATTACCACTTATTATCTTAGCGATTGGAACGTTACTCTTTGTACGAACAGAGTTACATCCAGATACCTTCTTCCTGGAGGATACCGTTTACGAAGTGTACTATGAGCGACTTTGCCTGGCCGTTTGTTTATTGGGACTATTCATTCGGGTGTACACCGTTGGGTTCACACCGGCCAATACTTCTGGCAGAAACACCGATGGTCAATTGGCCGATAGCCTGAACACCACGGGCATTTATTCAATGGTACGGCATCCGCTCTACCTGGGTAACTTTTTTATGTGGCTGGGTGTGGCGATGTTAACCGGCAATGGCTGGTTTGTGATTATTTTCTGCTTGCTTTATTGGGTATATTATGAAAGAATCATGTTTGCAGAAGAGCAGTTCTTGCGTCGCAAGTTTGGGTCGGCATATACAGAATGGGCAGAAAAGCTGCCAGCTTTTATTCCTTCTTTCAAGGCGCACCAATTTGTGCCACCGAAATACAAATTCAGTTGGAAAAAAGTGCTGAAAAATGAGAAGAATGGACTCTTTGCTGTATTCCTGGTATTTGCTGCATTCAATATTATTGAAGAACTGATTGACGGTAAAAGAGAGTACGATTATTTTATCATGGGTTTGTGTGTGGCCACGGGGTTGTTGTATGTTGTGCTCAAATACCTGAAAACATACACTAAAGTTTTGAATGAGGCGGGGAGGTAGTTGATGGAGATGGGATGTATTTCATAAACTGTGTCAGTGGTCAAAACGCTTTGGCGATCAAGGTTGGCTTTCGATGCCATTTGATGGCCTATTCTACAGTTGATGCCAACCTTGGTTGACAAAGCGGAATCCTTGTTCA
>JAIUNW010000014.1 GCA_020161535.1 Bacteroidota bacterium
CTCTGAGTATTTTCTTGGCAATTACTCTCAACTTTATTGTTTTGTCAAAAGTAATAAAAAGTTACCATTTTGGGAATTTGTTTTTTTCTGGCTATTGAAGATTGTCGGGTGCGTATTTCTGCCAACGGTAAAGCATTTGCGATGGCATGGAAATAGCGAATTGTCAGTCCGGAACAAATGCCCAATTAAAAAACTACAGTTGAAGATAAGTACAAATGTTGAATAGCGTACCGTCAGCCCGAACAAAAGCTGAACAATGGTTTGCAGCCGAAGTTTATTCCGTCAGCCATGCTATTGCAAATGCACCTGTTAGCGGCTGTTAATATTGGTTTCCGCTGTACATTCCTTCGTCAAAATAGGTTGAGTTTTCATTCATAATAAATAAAACTAATTCTGAGTTTTCGGTCGCTTGTATTTTCAAGTCTTCATTTCTAAATACTAATGATTCACCTTTTGTCAAGCTTAAATTCGCATTCAGCAACACCTCGCCTTGAAAAACGTACAGTAATCCTGTCATTTTACTTTTGTCAAAATCTGGAATACCTATTTCTTTTGATTGTTTTAAAGAGATGTCATAAATCCAGGTTTCGCTGGTAAATTTTAATTGACTATCACTGTCTGGTGATGCTAATAATCTCCATTCATTAATACTGTCCGATACTTCTAAATCACGAAAGCTAACTTCTGGAATATCATCTTTAATTTTTGGGCGAATAAAAATCTGTAACCCTTCCAAAGGTTCGGGCATGTGCTCTTCGTGATGAAAGATTTTTCCAGCTTTCATCAACATGAGTTTGTTTCGGGAAACCTTTGCCTGATATCCTTCGGAATCTATGTGCATAGCGTAACCTGTGCGGAAATAGGAAAGAATATCATCATTAATGTGTGGGTGCATTTTGATAGTTACATTACCTCCGATGTTGGCGTGGTCAATTCGTCCGATGGTTCCCAATCCGGTGTCAGTTACACTTTTCAGAGCTTTTCCGGGGTATAGTATCTTTATATGTGCATTCCCAACTTTTTGCTCATTTGTTATTTTGTGTATCATAGACAAAAGCTAATAACTATCTGAATATTTTGCTTACCTGGCACTATAAGATTTAGTTCCGTTAACGTATAGTGAAGAATCCTTTGTGTCAAATTTGTACTCTCCATTCTCATAGGTTTCTTTGTTGGTGGTTTTTAAAATGGTATTGCTTTTTGTGTTTGGCAAAAATAATTCAGCTTCCGATTTATCGTCATTAAACAAAACAAATGCACTGATTACGGCTTCGCCTTCTTTGGTTTCAATGGGATTCAAACGCTGTCCTACATTGAATATCTGAATACAACTTTGTTTGAGTTGACTCCAGGTCTCTCCGGCAGAAGTAATACATCCGTGTTCGTCCTTATCGCTACCAACTGTAGTTGTTTCTTCTGTTTTAGCCTGTTCGTTGTCAACTTTAGAAGTGTCGTTTTTTGAGTTGTTACAAGCTGTCAAAGCAAATACGCTCATTAAAATAAATACTGTTCTTTTCATTTTTCTATTGTTTAATTTTTGAAGGTTGTGTCTTGTTTAATAGCCGCTAACGTAAGTATTTACGCGTTATGCGCGATGTTGAAATTTTGGTTTGGGTTCATTTTCAACGGAAAGAGATCGCGCAATGCGTATTGCGCGGTAGCGCCAATCAGATAGGGGTGCGGATAGCGTAATGCGTATTGCGCGTGGCTTTGGCGGCATGAAATGGGCCTATTTTTTTGAAATTGTTCTTCGGTTGCTGTCAAGAGCTGGTGCTGTCAAGAGCTGGCTGCTGTAAAGAGCTGGTGCTGTCAAGAGTTGGTGCTGTAAAAGCCTGCATGGCAAAACTTGTGCGACGACGTAACTTGCACTGGGTCTGTACTCTTTATTTCTTCTTGTTGGGCTCCCGCCAGGAGCTGCCTTGAAAAATGCTGTCGAGGGGGTTGACAATTTTGACCAAATCCTGCCTTTTGACATGCAGGTATCGCTCGGTTGTTTTTAGGTCGTTGTGGCCGAGCAATTGTTTGATAAAATGAATGTCAATACCTTTTTCCAACAAGTGGGTTGCAAAACTATGCCGCAAGGAATGAAAAGTGATCGGTTTGCTGATGCCGGCCTTTCTTTTGGCAAATTGAAAGATCTCTTGTGCTGAACGAGCAGAATAGGGCTCACCGGGTTTTTCGCCCTCAAACAAATACACATTGGGCCGCGGCTGGTGTTCGAGCAAATAGGTCCGCAAGACTTCTAGAAGCAGGGGGCTCAGGCCCACATAACGATCCTTTTTCCCTTTTGACTGCGATATGAAGATTTGCATCCGGCCACTATCGATGTCCTGCAGGCGTAGTTGAACAACTTCGCTTACTCGCAGGCCTGCACTATAAGCGGTAAACAAAATGGCCTTGTGTTTAATATTGCCGATAGCTGCAAACAGTCGCTGGATTTCGAATTCTGACAACACCTTCGGCAGAATTGTCGGCTTTACTGGTCGCGGTATCTCCCAGAAAAATTTCTCTTTGCCCAGTACTTGCTCAAAATAAAATTTCAAGGCATTCAACCGGCTGTGCAGGGTATTCGCTTTTAATCGCAATTCGGTCGATGCCCAAAATAGGTAGTCGCGTAAATCAATGTCAGTGAACGATGCCACCTCTCTTTTTCCAGCATGCTGTATAAATGCCAGGAATTCTTGTGAGTAGGTGCGCTGCGTTGATGCAGCAAATCCTTTCAACACCAACTGTTCCTTGAAACGATTGTATTGTTTCCGATTCGACGATGTAACTGTATCAACCTTGTTATATCTAACCCAACTTACCCCAGAAGAAGGCGCTTTGGTGTCTTCCAGTGGCGCAATTAAATCTTTTGGCGATGGTGTGGCTTCTAAAAATGGACGGGCTTCTGTCGATGGTGCTGCTTGTAATGCTATCAGGTCTTCCGTCTTTGAAATAGCAGTTGAAACCGATGTCGCTCGTGAAGCAGGTGTTGCGGCTGTAGCAGCTGTTTCGGGTGAAGCAGCTGTTGCTGCTTGTGTTGATACAGCTTGTGGCGCCACAGAGGCTGGTGCAGGAATGCGAAGCCTGCCTGCTTCCAGCAGGTAATTTATCCCTGAATAATCAATCTCCGCTTTGCCACGAAGAAGCTGAAAAAGCGTTTCAAATGAATCCTGATCTACAGGGATCTGCAGGCACCAATGCTGATTAACCCAGCTAGTTGTCTTCAGCTTTCTGAGAATTTGATTTAACGCCGGGTTCTTCCGAAATTTAATACCAATCGATGCTGGACCGTTGTTGTGTATTAAGAATAAATAAACCTTTTCCATCTGTTTTCATTTTCACTGGCATTGCATTAGCGCAATGCTTCGCCTCCTCACTCACAGACCGGTTTACGGCCAGGGTAAATAAGGTTTGTTTAATTCGAAACTAATATTAAGGATTTCCGCGCAGCTATACAAGGGTGTAAATACTGTTTTTTTGTTAACTGGGTCGGCGCAATTTGCAGCCATCTTTTATTAATTCAAAAGGGCTATAAAGGAAAATGCTTGCAGAACCAAAGAATGTGTAGTCATTGTGACCTGAACGGCTGTTACACTGATACTCCGGGGCCACGTCAATGGCTGTAAAGGCGCATTACCAGTCTATCAAGCCGTATTATCGTTCTACCAAGAAACCTCATCATGCTATCAAGGAACATCATCGTTCTATCAAGGAACATCATTTTATTAAATTAGACATCATCTTGATGGCATGGCGCGGTATCTCTAAAACAAACTGCATCTAGGCTGTTGAAAAGCACATCGGGTCTGTTGAAAGTCGCAAGATGACATAAGAAGGAACTTTCGGGCTATTGAAAGGCACATTAAGGTTTGGCATGGCACATCGTAGCTGGTGAAAATCGAAGCTTGGCTTAGCAAGGAACTTTGGGGCTGGTGAAAGGCGCAACACTTTTGGCATGGAACTTCGTGGCTATTGAAAGTCGCAAGATGGCTTAGCAAGACAAATCTTGGTTGTTGAAAGTCGCAACATTTTTGACATGGAACTTCGTGGCTATTGAAAGGCCTATCATGGCTCGGAAAGGCTCTTCGGGGTGTTGATAAGTATATCCTGGCTAGCGAAGGGACTTCATTGCTGTGAAACGAAGCTGATCAACTTAGGATAAAATTGGTGCTAGCTTGTATGCAAGCGCAATTATCAACCGTTCATCGCATAAAGGCAGCGACGGGTCGTGCATATTTATTAATAGAAGGACGATCTGTATAAACGCGGGCACTCAGTATGCACACAGGCACTCAGTGTGCAAACCGGCACTCAGTATACACAATGCTACTTATTATGCACACTGCCACTAAGTATGCAAACTGGTACATAGTATGCACACTGACACTTAGAATGTACACTGGCATTTTACTCATACCCTGCGACGCAACAGCTTTGCTGCTGACATATCTTGCCGGGAAGGCTGATGAACGAATCCGCCAAATGGTATCAAACTGCCGGCTATTTTTTGCCAGGCAGCAGTGCATAAAATAGTAGTATGTTTTCGATAGGCCTTTAGTACCTATACACTTTCTACTCCCTATGAGCAGGTTACTCCCTATGAGCAGGCTACTCCCTATGAGCAGGTTTTTTATTTACTCACTATCGACGTCTACAGCAGGCTGGCTTTGATGTACTGGATGCTGCTGTTGATGGCGCCAATGGGATCGGGTACATAGTTGTTTTCCTGCTCCACAAAAAAGTATTTCAGGCCCGAGGTTTTGGCGGCGGAAAAAATGCGCTTGAAATCGATCGAGCCATTGCCCACCTCGGTTTGCTGCGCGGGATCGGCCTTCGACATGTCTTTCACATGCCACATGGGCACCCGGCCTTTGAGCGATTCTATCAGTTGAATGGGGTCTTTGCCGGCACGCACCACCCAATAGAGATCGAGCTCAAAACTTACCAGCTTGGGATCGCATTCTTTGGTGAGGACATCGTAACCGGTAATGCCTTCATAAGATTTGAACTCGAAATCGTGGTTGTGGTAACACATTTTTAAGCCGGCTTTGCGCACCAACTCGGCAGCAGCATTGATCCGGCCGGCCAATCGCTTGTAACCATCGAGGTTGGGTCGCAGGTTGTCCATCAGGTAGGGAATGGTAAAGTATTCATTCTTCATCGCTACCGCCGCCCGAACCAGGTTTTCCAACTCTTCTTTACCGGTATCGCCTTCGCCCGCTAACCATTGTACCGGCATATAATGTCCGCTGGGCGATTTCAAACCCAGGCTATTAAAGAAGCTCGCGTAATCCAGCAAAGGCATGCCGAAAAAATTGGCATCCTTTGGATTATAACCATACAACTCCACCAACTTGTAACCGGCGACGGCTACTTTCTCCAATGTGCCCTTTGGGTCTTTCGCCACCAGGTCGCGCAGTGTGTACAATTGCAAGCCCACACCGGTTTGCTTTTTGGCGGCAAACAATTGATCGGGCAACAATAAGGCGGCGGGTGCTATCAAGCTCGCCTGGCGAATAAAATCTCTGCGACTGGACATGGTGGAAAATTTTACGTGAATATAATGGAAGAAAAGCAACGCAAAGGTTTAAGGTGTAAAGTTTAAGGTATAAGGTTGCTGTCGCGTGCGAGGCTATTGAACGTACGGGGGGTAGCTTGTAGGCCGGTTGATTAGCGCGGGGCGGTAGCGTGCGAGGGGCGGTTGGGCCTGTGAAGTGGTTGATTAGCGCGGGGCGGTAGCGTGCGAGGGGCGTTTAAGTGAACGGGGGCGATTGGCGTGCGGGGTGGGGGCGATTGGCGTGCGGGGTGGACACGAAAAAGCCCGCACGGTTGGTGCGGGCTCCCAAATATTGTTGTTAGATCGAGTAAGGGTTGTCGGCGATGGAACAGTTGCTGGCCAAACTGAACTTCTACCGTTAACTTTAGAAAAGCGAATGTCGCTGGCTTGTAACCGTTAGTTCCTGTAAAACCGCCAGCGTTGTCAGTTCAGCACTCGGCATTGTCAGTTCATCGTCAGCGTTGTCAGTTTATCACCCGGCGTTGTAAGTTCAGCACCCGGCGTTGTCAGTCTGCACCCGTCGGGTTGGTTTTTTCCAAACCCCATAGCCCGGCCCTAGCCCGTTACACGCGGAAATGCGAGAAGGCTTTGTTGGCTTCGGCCATGCGATGGGTGTCTTCTTTCTTCTTGAAAGCACCACCTTCCCCTTTGGCAGCGGCCACGATCTCGTTGGCCAGCTTGTCGGCCATCGAGCGACCATTGCGCTCGCGGCTGTAACGAATCAGCCACTTGATGCTCAACGACACCTTGCGGTCGGGACGAACTTCTGAAGGAATCTGGAAAGTAGCACCACCAATCCGACGGCTGCGTACTTCTACCGCAGGGGTCACATTGGCCAGGGCACGCTTCCAAATCTCATAACCGTCTTCGCCCGATGTTTTGGCTACCTTGTCGATGGCATCATAGAAAATCTCAAATGCCACACTCTTCTTTCCCTCCCACATAATGTTGTTCACAAAACGGGTAACCAACTTGTCGTTGTAACGCGCATCAGGCGCCAGGGGTATTTTCTTCGGTTGTGTCTTCCTCATGGAGAACGCTCTTTATAAATTATTTTTTACCTGCAGGTTTTGCTGCACCGGCTTTTTCTTTCTTGGTTCCGTACTTAGAACGGCTTTGCTTACGGTCTTTCACACCCGCAGTATCAAGGCTGCCCCGTACAATATGGTAACGAACACCTGGCAAATCTTTCACCCTGCCACCCCTGATCAACACAATACTGTGCTCCTGCAGGTTATGGCCTTCACCCGGAATATAAGCGATCACCTCTACCTTATTGGTCAAACGAACTTTGGCCACTTTACGCAGGGCTGAGTTCGGTTTTTTCGGCGTGGTCGTGTACACACGGGTACAAACACCGCGGCGCTGCGGACAAGCATCCAGTGCCCGGCTCTTGCTCTTCGCCCGGATGATCTCTCTTCCTTTTCTAACTAATTGCTGAATTGTAGGCATTCTAACCTTTTTTATTTGGGACGGCAAAGGTAGCCCTCCTTCCGAAAAAAACAAAATTTATATTGACTTTTCAACCCCTCAAATCTTCCACATCCAGCCATGCACATCGGCCACCGCCCCGCTCCTGATCGCCGCCAACTGCGCCCGCACCGCTTGCTGCACCGGCGCCTTATCCAGGTTCATCTCCATCGCGAACTCCTTGTATTTCAACTCTTTAATAGGCGCTATCACCGCCGCCGTACCCGTGCCGAACATCTCGGTCAACTGCCCCTTGCCATAGCCCGCCAGCAACTCGTCGATATTCACCCGGCGCTCTTCCACTTTGATGCCCATCTCCCGCAACACCGTAATCACACTGCTGCGCGTCACCCCCGCCAAAATGGTTCCCTCCTCCAGCGAAGGCGTCACCGCCACCCCATTGAGCATAAAAAACACATTCATCATGCCCACTTCCTGTAACCATTTGTGCTCAAACGCATCGGTCCACAGTACCTGGTCATAGCCCTTTTTCTTGGCTTCCGTCGCCGCCAACAGGCTGCCACCATAATTACCCGCATTCTTCGAAAAGCCCACCCCACCCGGTGCTGCCCGGGTGTATTGCTCTTCCACAATGATCTTCATGGGCGCGGCGAAATAGGGGCCCGACGGACTCAGTATCACCAAAAACGTATAGGTCTCACTCGGCCGAACGCCCAACATGGCATCGGTCGAAAACATAAAGGGCCTGATATACAAGGCATGGTCTTTCATGGTCGGAATCCAGTCTTTGTCGATCGCAATCAACTGCCGCATACCTTCCATAAAAATCTCCTCCGGCACCGGGGGCATATTCATCCGCACGGCCGATTTATTGAATCGCTCAAAATTATCATAGGGCCTGAACACAAAAGCATTGCCCGCCGCATCGCGATAAGCCTTGATGCCTTCAAAAATCGCCTGGCCATAATGCAATACCGCGGTCGACGGATCCAGTTGCAAGGGCCCATAAGGCTGCACTTTCACCGACTGCCAGGCGCCATCAGCATATTCTGCCACCAACATGTGGTCGGTAAAATACCTGCCAAAAGGGATATTCTCCAGCGAAACATCCGCCAGCCGGCTCTTCGCTATTTTCTCAATCACTATCTCCCGAGCTGCTATCATATTGTCTACATTTGCCTGCAAAGAAACAACGATTTCCATATTTATTCCGATTTAAGGGAAAATGAGTCTCAACGATATCCAACTCGCCCCCGATCTGCTGCTGGCCCTCTACGGTAAATCCCTGGTAAGCGACGCCCCCCACCCCGCCGCGAACCCGCGCCCGGCACCAGTTGTTGGCGTACAACAAACGGATCCGCCAACCACCGAAACGCCCTCCAGCATCCTTCCGTTTTTGGGCGATAACAAAAAACATATTACGCTGTTGGTATATTACCCGCAACACACATACCTGCCCGATGAAGTGTTCAACTTTCTGGGCAATATTCTCAATGCCTGTCAGTTGTCTGCCAAAGACACGGCCATCGTTAACATGGCCCAACAACCGGCTGCTTATGCCGACCTGCTGAACCAACTCCAGCCCCGCCACCTGATCTGTTTCGGCACCGAAGCACGCCCCCAGCAATGGCCAGCTGTCAACCTGTTACAGGTCAGTGAACAATCCGGCCGCCAGTTGCTCGAAGCACCCACCCTCGATGCCCTGAACCAAAACAGCGCCCCCGGCAAGGCCCTGAAAAAACAACTCTGGGAAGCCCTGAAAAAAATGTTGGGGGTATAACAGCGCAAAACGGAATTAAAGGCTTCAAATCGAACGGCTATGCATACCCTGGTTTTCGCTACCAATAACCCGCACAAACTGGAAGAGATCCAGGCCATTGTGCCCGCTTCCATTCACATCATTTCCCTGAAAGCGGCGGGCATCGACATCGATATCCCTGAACCGCACGATTCCCTGGCCGAAAATGCCACTGAAAAATCGACTACCATTTTCCGGCTCACCGGCCTCAATTGCTTTAGTGAAGATACCGGCCTCGAAGTAGCCGCCCTCCATGGCGAGCCCGGGGTAAAATCGGCGCGCTATGCCGGTGAGCCACCAAATCCGCCAAAAAACATGGAAAAACTCCTGCAACGGCTCGGGCGCCAAACCGATCGCCGGGCCCGTTTCAGAACTGTCATTTCCTTAATTTTAGCCGGCAGGGAGTATTTCTTTGAGGGGGTGTGCGCCGGCAAAATCATCGACGCTCCCCGCGGGGAAGGTGGTTTTGGGTATGATCCGATTTTTGTTCCCGAGGGCGCCGACCGCAGTTTTGGAGAAATGTCCCTGGCCGAGAAAAAAGAATTCAGTCACCGACGCAAAGCCACCGACCAGCTAATTGCTTTCCTGGCATCGTTGTAAAGGGATATTTGAAACCGCCACTGTAAATTGCAGGCCGATCGAAAACGGCCAGCAAAGCTGGGGACCATAAGCAAATAAAAAAAGTGCCAATCACAGACAACCAAAATATACCGGATACCGACTTAATCAGAGGATCGCTTGCCGGCGACGCGCGTATGCAGGAGTCCCTGTACCGCAAGTTTGCCGGTAAAATGTATGCCGTTTGCCTTCGTTATGCAGGCAATAGCGACGATGCCCAGGACCTGCTGCAGGAAGGCTTTATCAAAGTTTTTCGCAACCTGGACAAGTTTCGGCACGAGGGTTCGTTTGAGGGTTGGATGCGCCGGGTTTTTGTGAACACCTCCATCGAACATTACCGACGGAAAGTACACCTGAACCCGATCGGCGAAACCGAAGAAAACCGTATTGAAGATGTGTCGGTATCGGCGCTCGATCAACTGGCAGAGAAAGATATAGTGCAATTGGTACAGGAACTGAGTCCCGGGTATCGAACCGTATTTAACTTATATGTCATCGAAGGCTACTCTCACAAAGAGATTGGTGACATGTTGCAGATCAGCGAGGGTACCAGCAAATCGCAACTGGCCCGCGCCAAAAGTATTCTGCAGAAAAAAGTGGCTGACATTTTAGGAGAAAAAAGAAAATAATCGGCAATTATGCCTGTGCCTTTACGCGATAGACTACAAGCCTGGGAAGTGACACCCCCACCCGGTACCTGGGAAAAGTTGTCGGCCGCGCTGTCGGAAGACAATGCCAACCTTGGCGAAAAAAGGGCTGAAATCGCTTTGCGCGATCGCCTGCGCCAGTACGAAACCCCGCCTCCGGCTGCGGCCTGGCAGGCCATCGCAGCCGGTTTGGAACAAGATGACAGTCAGCAGCAAGGCGCGCACCCCAAACGAGACAAACCTGTTGATGAAGTGTATCCGCAGGCCAAGGTTGTACCGCATCGTTCACTGGCACCATATCTCTATCGGTATGCCGGCATCGCAGCCATTGTTGCGCTCGTGGTATGGGGACTTAACAGTAATTTTTTCAACTTACAGAAACAGGACCTCAATACCAGCATCGTTCGCGTACCGGCTGCCAAACCCAATGCAACGATATCGGCGGCGCCTGATCCGCGACACCTGCAACATGGACTGCCACGCACGGTCAACCTGCTGGCGGCCAACTATATCAATACCCTGCCGCCAGCCAGCGCCCTGCGCCAGCTACCGGCCACCACACCCGATGCGCGTTACTATCGCATCAGCAACGAACTGGGTCAACCGGTTCGGCTCTCGGCCAAATTTGCACCACTCTACTACCAACTACTCTCCGATCTGGAAACGGAATCAGGTGCCGCTGGTACTTCGTTCAAACAAATGCAGCAAGCTTTGTTACACGGAAGCTTCATGCCCGATCCTGCTAATTTGTTTGATGTGGTGTCGCTCAAAGACGTGCTCGAGAACGACCAATAACAGTTGGCTCAACTGCTAACTATTGGCTCAATTGCCTAGCTTCGGCCAAATAATTTTATGGCCCGCGTTAAAGTTGCATTGCCTGCGCAGTTTTTGTTTTCTACTACTATTCCCATTCGCATTACTGATCTCAATTATGGTGGCCACCTGGGCAATGACCGGGTGCTGACACTCGTGCACGAAGCGCGGGTGCAGTTTTTGGCGTCGATGGGTTATTCAGAGATGGATATGGGTGGCGTGGGATTGATTATGGTGGATACGGCGATTGAATTCAAGAACGAAGTGTTTTATGGAGATGGGGTTCGGGTGAGTGTGGCGGCGGGTGATTTCAGTAGTGTGGGGTTTGATTTGTATTATCAGTTGGTGAAGGAGGGAGAGGTTTTGGTGGCGGCGGTGAAGACGGGGATGGTGTGTTATCAATATGGGGAGAAGAGAGTGGTTCGCGTGCCGGAGGGAGTACGCGAGCGGTTGTTAACGGGGGTTTCGGAGTGATGGGTTTGTTGATGAGAGGTTTGTTGATGAGAGGTTTCTCGCGGAGGGGTTTCTCGCAGAGACCGCGGGGGAACAGAGGGTGGTTGAGGGGGTAAGTGGTTGATTGTTGTTGTTAGGTTTTTTGAGGTGTATTTTGGTGTGTTTTTAATGGATGTTGGTGTTGAGGTGATAGGATAATTGTTTTTGTATTGGGATGATCGCAGAGAGTTGATCGCAGAGAGTTGATAGCGGTGGGTTTCTCGCAGAGACCGCGGGGGGACAGAGGGTGATTGAGGGGGTCAGTGGTTGGTGATTGGTGTAGACTTTTTAGTGGGGCGAGTGAGATTTTTTGGCGGGACGAGTGAGATTTTTTGGCGGGACGAGTGAGTTTTTTGGATGTGTGGATTTTTTTTTGTCTCGAGCGAGTTTTTGGTGAGCTGCTGTTGATGCTAGTTAGGGTTGCGCGGTCCAAATGGCCCAGCCGGCGAGGGCTTGGATTTCGAGCATGTCTTGCCCGTTTTCGGTGAGGGCGCCGCGGGTGCGGCCTTGGGCCAGGAAGGCAGTGAGGGGTGGATTGTAGACGAGGTCGTAGAGGTAGTGGGCCGAGGTTAGGACGGTGTAGTCGAGCGGCGGAAGGGTTTCGGTATTGGGCACCATGCCCAGGGGGGTGCAGTTGATCCAGCAGAGGGCGGCGGCTTGCTGTTCGCGGCTGAGGTCGTTATAGGAGAGAATGCCGCGTGATGGGTCGGACTGGCGGCTAATAACGGTGAAGGGTACCCGAAGTTGTTTCAATACCCATTGCACGGCTTTGCTGGCGCCGCCGGTACCCAATACGAGGGCAGGTTGCTGCGAAGGCTGCCATTTTTTGCAGAATGATTTTTCAAAGCCCAAAACGTCGGTATTGTAACCGATGAGGCGACCATCCACTTTCTTGATGCAATTGCAGGCGCCGATTTCGCTGACGGCGGGCGATACTTCATCCAAATATTGTATAACCGATTCTTTGTAGGGAATGGTAACATTAATGCCTTCCAAAGCCGGTTCGGCTTTTAGTAAATCGGGAAAAGCGTCTATCGATGGCAGCGGATAATTTTCGTAACGGGCATCGATGCCTTCGCGTTCAAATTTCGTGGTGAAAAATCCTTTCGAAAAAGAATGCGACAAGGGATAACCGATCAACCCGAACGAGCGCATCAGGCTTTTTCTTTGTTTAAAAAGAGTTCGAAAGTATCACCACGCAAACCAACGCGCATCGCTTCCAACGAAATCACTTCGGTGGGTGCAATATTGCCGAGGTTGACATTGCAACCAATCAGTTCGATAAAATACAATTGCTGTGCTTTTTGTGGCGCTTCCCACATGATACGTTCTTCGGGTATCTGGGTCAGGATTTCCTGTACCAGGCCTTCCCGCACTTCGCCACTGCCGCGATAAATGCCCACATTACCGGCTTCGCGCGCTTCGGCAATCACGTAGGTGCTACCGGCGTCGAGCTCGGCGCGCATCAATTCAATCCATTTATACGGCGGAATAATATGCGCCGCATCCTTGCTGCCCACTTCACTCAACACGGTGCCGTGTTTGGTGAGCTTTTCAATGTAGCCGCATTTTTCTGCGTGCGGAATGGTGATCGATCCATCACTCACTTCCATATAGGTGATGCCGAAATCTTTGCAGACGGCGATATAATCTTCAAACTGGTTCCTGATCAGGAAAGCCTCAAACAAAGTGCCGCCGAAATAAACGGGGATATCGTGCGAACGATATACTTCTAATTTTTCGCGCAGGTTGGGCGTAACGTAGGAAGTACCGAAACCCAACTTAACGACGTCAACATGGGGATGAGAAACGCTCATGAAATTTTTGGCCTCTTCAATACTCAGGCCCTTGTCCATGACCATGGTGATGCCTTTTGTTCGCGGACGAGCCAGCCGGTCCGGCATCTGATTCAGGTTAAAATTCATTGACTGCTTTTTAATGAAACGCGCGCAAAAATAAGCAAACCCCCGGGAACTATTGCTTACCATTCTTCTTGTTCCGGGCAATCACATCTACTACTGCCTGGTTTTGCAACACGGCAGGATGCAAGGCCACAAATTCTTTTAGTCCGCGGGGCGATTTTTGGATGGCTCGTTCGAGGTAAAGCAGGGCCTCTTTGGTTTTTCCCTTGGCCAGTAAAATGATGCTTTTGTAATATATGAAAATGGCTTTGCCATCGGTTTGGCGGAGGGCCGCATCGGCCTGTTCGAGCGCTTCATCGTAAAAGGCGCCGTTGTACAAGCAACGCACCAGGGCTTTCCAACCGTTGGCGGCCTTCGGTCTCGACCGCACTACCTGCGAAAAATAATAGATCGCATCTTTCACTTCGCCCAACTGCGATTTGCATTCGCCCATGGCCAGGTTGAAGTCGGGTTGCGACTTGCTGATCTGCATGGCAGTTTCGAGTTGTTTGATGGCTTGCGACCACTGCTCTTCGTTGATATAAGTGCAGGCGATCTTGTAATAGAGTTTGCTGTCGTCGGCATTTAAATGCACGGCCTTGCGATAGTAAAACCGCGCCTGGGCATAGTTGCGTAAGCGGTCATAACAATGGCCCATCGCTTCATAAATCACGTCTTCAGGACGGGTCAGTTCGAGCACTTTTTCCAGTACCTCGATGGCATCGCGAAACTTGCGCAGGCGGATATAGGCATCGCCCATATTGCGGTAGGCATAATCGAATTTTTCGTCGATCGTGACCGCAAACTTATAGGCATCGATGGCTTTCTCGTAGAGTTTGAGTCCCTGGAAAGCCGCTGCCAGGTTGAACCAGGCCAGCTCGCTATAGGGATGCTCTTCGAGGATTTTCTGGTGCAGTTTGATGCTTTCCTCGTTTCGGCCGGTAAAATCGGTCCAGAAGCAGATTTTATAGAGGGCTTCCTCGTTGGCGGGTTCCTGTTCCAGGATCATACGGAGGCAGTCGAACAGTTTGTCGAATTCTTCATAATCGTCGTACACATCGGCCAGTTCAAACAGGAGGTCGATCCGCTCTTCGCCCTCAAAATATTGCAGGGCATTTTCGAGCAATTCGACGGCTTTTTCCTGTTTGTCGAGCGCGAGATAAGCATCGGTACGGAGGATGAACAGGTTAATGTCGCGACTATCAAGCAGTTCGGCCATATCCAGCACCGCCAGGGCCTCGGTGTATTTCCGGGTGGCGATCATGATGTCGGCTTTCCGCAATAAGAGGGCGGAACTATAGGGAAACTGCTCCACGGCCATATCGCAGGCTTCCTGGGCCTGGGCCAGGTCTTCGGTCTCGTCAAAATGGTTGATGATTTTTTCGAACGATTCTTCGTCCAGGTAGGCGTTGGAACGGCCCGATTTCCGGTCAAAATAGCGCTTCAGCAGCTCCTCGAGATCCTCCTTATCTTGTCGAAAGGGGTATTCTTTCATTCAGTATGGGTTATCCTAATGTAAGGGATTCGAAAAAAAAGTCCAAGAAATTGTAACTTTTTTTCTCCCCGTTCGTTAATAACATATTAAAAAACCGGATAAACGGTTAGGTAATTAGCAATTTTTTTTATTATTTTTGTGCCTGATGTTAAGAAATCTCCATATACGCATTAACCGCCATCGCCTGAAATTGTTTTCGGCTGTGCTGTTAATCTGTGTAACCGGTCTGGCTGTTGCAGCGACGATTGGCGGAGAAAAAAAGAAAAAGACAACCTCGGTTAAAAAAGAGTTTGTGCCGATTCGCACCACCAGCGGCTTTACGTTGAAAGCAGGTCCCACGTATAAAGGTAGTTTCGTGCTGCCGCAAACATCGGCCAATGGACATGTGAATTACCAAACGTTGATTACCTATTCAAAAGGCAATACCACCTATATTCTTCCTTATAATCACCGGGTGAATCTGGGCCCTTCTAAGGCCAATACCAATTGCCAGGGCTGCAATAGCACTGAGTTACTGAAATTGAAGGTTCGACTCAATAAGTAAGGATACCGGATTCAACGCTTTCAAGCTCATCTAAAATTACGCCTCGCCCACTCGTTAATTAGTGCTTCTTAGGCTGCAGAAATGAATGCTTCTTTGGCTACTGCCTCTGTTTAATTCTTCCTCCCCTGCTTGCTTTCTTCGTAGGTCATTTCACGATAACCTGATTTGGGAATATCAAATTTCGCTATAGGCACCGGGTTGAGGGAAACCTGCGATACCACATACCGGATCACCATTTTTCCCTGCATGAGTTCGTATTCAAGCGGCAAGCCTTTGAGGTTGGCAAACTGCGAACTATAGTCGCTGTTTTCTGGAATGATCTCGGGTGTGTACCACACGGTGAAGCTGCTGCCGTCTTGCAATTTAGCGACGGCTTTCTGGCAATTGTAACCAGCCAGGGTTTTGGTTTCGCCGGTATTGCTGAAACTAATGCCTTCGTAGAGGCGGTTACGGTCCTGCCAATCGGCAGCCGTTAGGCGGATCAGGATTTTTTGTCCGCCGACCTCCCGCAACACCACCGCCGTGCCCGTTTTCGAATCGTGAATAGTAGTAAAATTCGCCAGCGAGCTCGCCATTTCGGTGCGGCTTTGCATGTTCTTGATGTAGACTGTGGTGGTGGCGCCATCAAATGCGTCGGCCATTTTCGGTTGTGCAGAACCGGTATTCACCACCGCATCGTACACTATGGTTAAGTCGCTCACTTTTTTCTGTGCCTGGGTGGCAAAGGCGAAACCGGCGACGATCGATATGATTAGAAATACTTTTTTCATGATGTGACTGCAGGTTGGTTTTTACCACCGCAGGCATTGATTTAGAGACGATAAAATACAGCTTATCGTTGTCATTTCCCACCTTTTTGGCGCATCTCCTGCATTTTTTTCTGCGAGGCCTGCATTTCCTCCATCTTCTGCTGCCATTTCGATTTGGTCTTCGGCTTGTTGCGGTTTTCGGCCAGTTGGGTTACGATTTTTTCGTGGTTGATGATATAGTTCTGGATCACGAATTGCAGGGCCAGGGTGATCAGGTTCGACACAGTATAATACCAGGTAAGGGCAGACGGCAGGCGGTTGAAGAAGAACAACATAAATACCGGGAAGAAATACGGCATGTATTTCAGCATCGGGTTGTTCTGATCAGGCGTCATGTTCATATTGTACAGCGAAATCGCGAAACTGGTCACCACCGCGGTGATGGTGAACAGCGAAATATGATCGCCAAAACCCAGCGGAATACTGAAAGGCAATTGGGCGATCACGTCGTAGGTCGACAAATCCTTCGCCCAAAGAAAACTTTGTCCGCGAAGTGCCACATTCGAGTTGAAGAAACTATACAACGCAAAGAAGATCGGAATCTGCAACAAGGCGGGAATACATCCACCCAGTGGGTTTACACCGGCTTCGCGGAAAAGTTTCATTTGCTCCAGGCCAAAGGTTTGCTGGTCGTCACCATATTTTGCTTTGAGCTGGTCGATCTCCGGACGCAATGCTTTCATCTTCGCGCCACTCAGGTAACTGGTGTACACCAGCGGTGACGTGATCAAACGAATGAATATGGTTAGCAGGGCGATAACGATGCCATAACTGCTGAAAAATTTCTTGATGAAATCGAACACCGGCATCACGATGTACTGGTTGATGGGGCGTACAAAAGAGTAAATGCCTTGGCCGAGGTTGACGATTTTATCCATTTTATCTACGCCGATATTGCGCAGAATTTTATAGTCGTTCGGGCCATAATACACTTGCAACGGAATAGTAGCTGCATTGCCACTATTGATTTTTTTCTGGAAGCTCAGTTTGGCTGAGGTAATGAGGGTGCCGGTGTCTTCAGAAGGTGTTGTCCAGTCCATTTGCGCCGCATCGAATTTGTCTTTGTTTACCACCGTGGTATTGAAGAATTGCTGTTTGATACTGGCCCAGGAAACTGGCTTCTCAAATTTCTTCTGGTTGCTCGACACCATATTGAAATAGTCGTAGGCACCATCTTCTACCAATACCAGTTGTGATTGCTGCCGCTCGTAGCGAAGGTCTTTCTCCTGCTTGTGGGCGTCGACATTCCATTGAAAATTAAACTGCTGCTGCGTGAGCAAACTATTGACGCCACTCAGCTTCACATTAAAATCAATGAGGTAAGAATTGGGATGAATCACAAATTCATGAACGATCGATTCACCATTGCTGCCATTCAGTTCGTACTGTACAGTTTGGTTACCGGCTGCATCGGTTTGCGCGCCCTTGTATTGAAAGAAAAGATCCGAAGCTTGTTTGGATTGATTAGCGGCCACGTTCACCGCATAACTAAAGCGCTCGCTGCCCTGGTCGACCAGTTGCACCAGGCTGCTATCCCCTTTGCGAAAATGCTTGAGCGAAACATTGGCTGGTTGTCCGCCGCGGGTTGAAAACTTCAGCAACAGCAACTCGTTCTCTATTGTCTGGAAAGCCTCGATTCCTTTTTCCGCCTTTTCCCAGCCCGAAGCGGTGCTATCAATGGCGTTGTTGCTACTATCAACCGCTTTGGCGATTTCATTCTGCAATTTTTTCTTCCCTGCTTCCACCCGGGCAATCGAATCGGCATATTGTTGTTGCTTCACCTGCATTTCGCGGCTGCTCTTCGACGAAAAAAACAAATAAGCAAACAGCAGCACCCCTAAAAGGACAAAGCCGACGATTGTGTTGCGGTCCATTCCTTGCATCAAACTAGATTTAAGCGGGCAAAGATAAGCTAAAGTTTAAGGTTTAAGGTGTAAGGTTTAAGGTTGCTGCCGCGTACGGGTAGGCGTTGGTTTTGTGGGTGTTTGGTGGGTGGGTTTTGATGGGTTGGTTTTGTTGGGTTGGGCACGTATTGAAGGGTTTAGGTGGTTGATTGAAGGGTTGCGGGGGTTGTTTTGGTGTGAGGGGGTGGTTGCATTGAAGGGTTGCAGGGGTGTTTTGGTGTGCGGGGGTGTTTGATTGAAGGGTTGCGGGGGTGTTTTGGTGTGAGGGGGTGGATGTTTGGTGCGAGGGGTTGTGTAGAAGGGGTTAAAACACTGATTTTTTTACTAATGGGCGATGATAGATTTGGGTGATGGCGACTGTGGAGAAATTTGAAGATTTGGCGATTTGGCAGGAGGCTGTTGCGCTTTTTAAACTTTTGTACTTGTACACCGAGCATCCTGCCTATAGGGAGAATTTTCGTTTGCGCGACCAGATTAGGTCGAGTGCCGGATCAATTGCTGACAATATTGCCGAGGGGTTTGAAAGAGCCGGCAAAGGTGAGTTTTTGCAATCGCTCTATATTGCTAAGGGTGAGGCCGGCGAACTGCGCAGTCAGTTGATTCGAAGCCGCGAAATTGGGCTCCTTACTGATCAGCAGTTCGAAAAATGTTACGAAATGGTTACCGTTCTTTCCCGCAGAATTTTCCAATTAACTGAATATTTGAAAAAAACCGACTACAAGGGACTGAAATTCAAAGACCGAAAACCTTGACCGACTAGAAGTAGCCCTTGACTGACTAGAATAAAATCATGTCCAAGGAGAATTAACCTTGACCGACTAGTGGGAAATCATGGCCGACAGAACGAAACCTTGACCGACTTGAGGGAAATCTTGACCGACTACAAGTGCACTTCAACCACTACTTGCGATTATAACCAAGCTCAAAAAGCTTGACCAAATACAAAATAATGATCAAGTACAAAAGCCATGTCCAAGGAGAATTAACCTTGACCGACTAAAGCGAAATCGTGACCAAATAGAGAAAAATCGTAACCGAATAGAAAAAAGTCTTGACCAACCACAAAAACCCCGCACGCGGCAGCAACCTTAAACCTTACACCTTAAACCTTAAACAACCAGCCTATCCTGCAGTTTCCTTCTGCACGCTGCGCTTTTCTTCCTTGCTTTCCACATAGTCTTTGGCGGCTTTGATGAAGTGCACGAAGATGGGCTGCGGGTTTTCGACGGTGCTTTTCAGTTCGGGGTGGTATTGAACGCCGAAGAAGAAGGGGTGCACGTCGGTGGGCAGTTCAACGATTTCAACCAGGCCGCTTTCGGGGTTTTTTCCGCTGGCTACCAGGCCGGCCCTTTCAAAATCGTCGAGGTAAAGGTTGTTGAATTCCCAGCGATGGCGATGGCGTTCGCTGATATGGGTGCTGCCGTAAATGCGATGGGCGAGACTGCCTTCGGTGATCTGGCAGTCGTACGCGCCGAGGCGCATGGTACCGCCTTTGGCTGTAACGGCCTTCTGGCTTTCCATGAGGTCGATCACGGCGTGGCCGGTGGCTGGATCCATTTCGGTTGAATGGGCATCGCGCCAGTGCAGGATGTTGCGGGCATATTCAATCACACTCATCTGCATACCGAGGCAAATGCCAAAGAAAGGCAGCTTGTGCTCACGGGCATACCTAACCGCAATGATCTTTCCTTCAATACCGCGATGTCCGAAGCCCGGTGCAACCAGCAAGCCGTCGAGGTGATTGAGTTTCTCTTCCACATTTTCTTCGGTGATAAACTCGCTATGCACATTCACCACGTTCACTTTACACTCATTCATGGCGCCGGCATGCACAAAGGCTTCGAGGATCGATTTATACGCATCCTGCAACTCGATGTACTTGCCGATCAGGCCGATGGTTACCTTTGATTTGGGGTATTTTAATTTATCTAAAAATTCTTTCCATTTGCCTAGTTCGGGTTCATTGTACTGGGTGATATTCATCTTGCGCAAGCAGATGAGGTCGAGCTTTTCGCGCATCATGGCCAGCGGCACTTCGTAAATGGTGGGTGCATCGGCCGCTTCGATCACGGCTTCTTTTTTCACATTGCAGAACAGCGCAATTTTTCGGCGGATTTCGGGGGAAAGGGGTTCTTCCGTGCGACAAACAATCACATCGGGATGAACACCTTCCTGGCTCAGCATCCGCACACTGTGCTGGGTAGGTTTTGTTTTCAGTTCTTTGGCCGCGCGCAGGTAAGGGATCAGGGTGAGGTGTACTACCACGCAATCTTCTTCGGGCAGTTCCCATTGCAACTGGCGAACAGCTTCAATAAAGGGCAGGCTTTCGATATCGCCCACGGTACCGCCGATTTCGGTGATGACAATGTCGTAGCCATCCTGACCGAGCAGCAGCATGCGGCGCTTGATTTCGTCGGTGATATGCGGTACCACCTGCACGGTTTTACCGAGATAAGCGCCTTCGCGCTCTTTGTTTATAACGGTCTGGTATATGCGCCCAGTGGTAACGTTGTTGGATTGAGAAGTGAAAATGCTGAGGAAGCGCTCATAGTGGCCGAGGTCGAGGTCGGTTTCGGCGCCATCTTCCGTTACATAACATTCGCCGTGCTCATAGGGATTGAGCGTGCCGGGATCCACATTGATATAGGGGTCGAATTTCTGGATCGTGACTTTGAGGCCCCGCGCCTGCAAGAGTTTTCCCAAAGAAGCTGCAATAATGCCTTTACCGAGCGATGAGGTAACACCGCCTGTTACGAAAATATATTTTGCCATAAGACGAATTTCTAGCTGTGCCGCGTTAAAAGTCAGGGATGACCTGCGGATACCGAAGCTGGAATGAAAATCCGGGAGGTCGAGCAAAGATACAATAAAACCATCGACGCATGAAACGCAGCCTGCTATTTTTATATCTGCTTCATTCTGTGGTTGTTGCATTGGCAGCACCAGGTTTGACATCGGCCACCCCAAGGGTGAATTCGGCCGCCCCGCGCGGCACCGGCACATTGCCCGCCTTGGGTCTTTTGCAACCAGCTACCAGGTGCTTGTCGAAGCCGGCAACCTGGGGCTTGTTGAAACCTGCAACAAGGGGTTTGTCGACAGCAACAACCAGGGTCTTGTCGACAACAACAACCGTGAGCTTGTTGAATCCAACTGCTGTGGGCTTGTTGAAACCTGCAATGATGGGCTTGCCGACGGTTCCGGCAACCGGACGTGAATTGGAATTTGAAACGCCTGACGGCGGAAAAGGCCGCGCCTGGGAATGGAAAGCACCGCGGAAGATTAACTATACCCTGATGCTGTTTCACAACGCCCGCGGACTCAGCAACGAAATTCGCGAGCAGGCCGAGAAATTGGGCAAGGCATTGGGTATCAATGTGCTGGCGATTGATTTATACGATGGCAAGGCGGTTACCAACAGCGTTGAAGCCGATAAAATGACCCATTCGGTCGACGAAGACCGGGCCACGGCCATCATTGAAGGGGCATTTACCTACCTGGGCGACCAGCAGAAAGTATTCACCCTGGGTTGGTCTTTTGGCGGCGGCTGGAGCCTGCAGGCAGCCATCATCGGCGGAAGCCAGGTAGCGGGCTGCATTGTTTTTTACGGTCCGCTCGAGCGGCAGGTAAAGAAATTACAGTTGTTGCAATGTGATGTGATGGGTTTTTTCGGCAATAAGGACAAATGGCCCAGCCCGGAACAAGTCAATGAATTCAACATGAATATGCAGAAAGCCGGGAAGAAGTTGCAGGCAAACCGCTACCCTGCCGCCCATGGCTTTGCCGATCCGGGCAATGATGACGCTGAAGACAAAGTTTCGGCTGCCGATACTTATATTAAGACCATCAATTTCATCCAGGGTCGGCTAAAATAAAAACCACAAAACCGCCTGACAGGATCGCCTAAAAGAACCGCCTAAAATACAATAGGCACCCGGTTAGCCCGGATGCCTATCTTTTCCTTTTGGTGATTATTGCTTATTCGTTTACAACCGCTTTGACCATCGGCGCGGGCGTTATCGGCGTGGCCTTGATCAATCCGGATTGGTTTCTTTTAATCAAAATGTCTTTTAACTTGTCAGAATTCCCTTTATTAGCATGGATGGCTACGATCGCGAGAATTTCTAAAAGCAAAACCCAAATGCTGACGTATTTCTTCATAAACAGGATGGTTTGAACTTGGATATGGGCTTCTGGGTGCGCAAATTACAGTAAAGTTTTATACCAGCCAATTAAAGCGAGTGGTTTTACTATCAGTTTAACGCAAAAATGGCCCAAAATAGTATTTTTTTAATCCGTTAATAATATTCAACCCTTTAGGATTTTCTCGTAACTCGCTGAGATCCCCTTGATTAGCGAGGAACTAAATCCCTGGTGTTCCATTTCGTTCAGTCCGGCGATGGTACAGCCCTTAGGGGTGGTTACCTTATCGATTTCCTGTTCGGGGTGGGTTCCTTTCCGGAGCAACAATTCAGCAGCTCCTTTAACGGTTTGGGCGGCAATGAGGGTGGCGGTGGCGGCATCGAAACCAATTTCGATACCTCCCTGGATATTGGCTCTTATATACCGCATCGCATAGGCCGTTCCACAGGCGCCCAACACGGTTGCAGCATCCATTAGCTTTTCATCGATGAGCGCAACGCGCCCTAATTGGCCGAACAAATCAAAAACCTGGTCCACCTGCTCGGTAGTGGCTTCCTGGTGCGCAATACAAGTCATGCTTTCGCGGATAGCGATCGCCGTATTTGGCATGGCCCGGAAGAAGGCGGTTTTCTGGGGGAGTTCCGACAGCAATTCGGCGATGCTAACGCCGGTTACCACTGATACAAGTGTTTGCGAAGGTTGAATGCAGGTAGCGATCTCTTTCAGGACTTCTTTTACCTGAAATGGTTTTACAGCCAGCACGATTATGTTCGCTCCGCTTGCGGCGGCTTTGTTGTCGGTACTGATACGGATGCCTTTGGCTTGCAATGGTTGCAAGAGGGCGATGTTTCTACGGGTTACGGTTATTTGATCTGCTTTGGTGAATCCGCCTGCGAGCAGCCCCTCAGCGATCGAGATACCCAGGTTTCCTCCACCAATGATTGCGATAGACGGACTCATTGGTTCATTCAGTTAAATAAAATTGCCACTCTTTTTTACGGAAGTGGCAACAATCTGGGTCAAAGATAAGGAATTTAAAAATACATGCCGGCCATTAAATAATTTCTGACATAGTCGTCTACCCCTTCTTCGAGCGTGTAGAATTTTTCCCGGTACCCCGCCGCTTTGAGTTTATGCATATCGGCTTCGGTAAAATATTGATACTTGTCGCGGATGTCTTCAGGCATATCTATAAACCGTATCACCGGCTCCCGATCCATGCCGCTAAAAGTTGCTTCGGCCAAATGCAAAAAAGCCCGCGCGGTACCTGTTCCCAAATTATACAAACCCGATGCGGGTTGGTTTTCCATCAACCAGTAACAGACTTTCAAAATATCTTTCACGTAGATGAAATCACGCAACTGCTCACCGTCTTTGAAATCGGGACGATGTGACCGAAATAATTTCATCTCTCCACTGTTCTTTACCTGGTTGAACGTATGCCAGATCACCGATGCCATTCTGCCTTTGTGGTATTCGTTCGGCCCATACACATTGAAGAATTTCAATCCCGCCCAGAACGGTGGCTGCGCGGTTTGCTGCAATGCCCATTTGTCAAATTCATTTTTCGATACGCCATAGGGATTCAGCGGCTTCAATTTGAATGGCAAATCATGGTCGTCGCTATACCCCAACGCACCATCGCCATAAGTGGCCGCCGACGATGCATATACCAGCGGTATGTTTTTTTCCACGCAATAATTCCAGATATTTTTCGAGTACGCTACATTGAGTTTCTCATGAACGGCATAATCAAACTCAGTGGTGTCGGTACGTGCTCCAATGTGAAATACAAAATCGATTTTGGTTTCGGTTGTTTGCAGCCATTGAAACAGGTTGTTGCGCTCAATGCGCAGCGCGTATTTTTTTCCTGCGAGGTTGGGTTCTTTCGCGCGGTGCGAAAAATCGTCGACCAACAAGAGGTTTTCGAATCCTTTCTTGTTGAGGAAGCCCGCTAAGCAACTGCCGATGAAGCCTGCTGCGCCGGTGAGGAGAATGGTGGAGGAGGGTTGCATGCGGGCGAAGTTAGTGGTTTTTTTGGGGGGCTGGTTGTCTGCCCGCTGTTTCTCGCCGAGGGGTTTCTCGCAGAGACCGCGGGGGAACAGAGATTTTTTTGCCGGGGGTGATTTGTTGTAGTGGGCGAATTGTGGGGCAGGCAGTTTTGTCGATTTTGTTGTGTAGCGTGCGGAGTTTTTTATGGTTCAGTGCGAGAAGTGAATTGTTTTATTGTTTGTTTTTTTGGTTTTTGTCTGGTTCTATTTGGTTTATGTCAGGTTTTATTTGGTTCATGTCTGGCTCTATTTGGTTTATGTCTGGCTCTATTTGATTTTTTTTGGTTTGATGTGCGTTTTGTTTGGTTCGGGCTTTGTTTTGATTTGATTAATGCGGGTTTGGCTTGTTTCTATATAGGTTTGGTTGTGTCAATGGTTGCTGTTGTTATGATCTAAAGTATTTGACTTTAAAAACCATCTTTTGTTGCGAAGATTTGTGTTGGATTTGATTGCAGGTGTGTTTCTTGGCGAGAACGTTGGTCTTTGATGTTGGCTTCAAATGCATATTTTGTTGCAACGGCCTTTATTTGATGTGGATACATGGCGCTGGATGAGTATGTGTATTGCTAGATGTTAGTAGGTGCGGCTGTTGATGAATCGGTGAATGCCGTTTTTGAGAAGTGTTTCGTTGAAATTGATGAGGAGCCCAAGTTTGTAGTCGCCGAGTTTGAGGTAGCTGATTATTTGTCGGCGGTGAATGGCTTCTATTTGTGTTACTGATTTTATTTCCAGTAATAGTTTATCCTCGACAACGATGTCGGCTTTGTAAGCGGGGCCGATCTTTTGACCGTTGTATATTACCCAAATCGGTTTTTGTTGTTCAACGTAAAGCCCTATGGTTCTGCAACTGTGCGCAACAATTTCTTCATACATTTTTTCGAAAAGGCCCGGGCCAAATTGTCGATGCACATCCAGGCAAATGCCAATGACTTGCGTTGCGAGTTCGTTTTCAATGGTCATTTCCCATCAAGGTACTTTGATCCAAGGCATCATTGAACCCATTTTCACAATCTGGGTTAAAACACGGTTTTTATACAAATGAAGAATTAGCACCTGTGTAAGCATGAAAAAAGCACGTGAACAACAGAATATCCATTTGAAAAATGCAATAGAATGAACCAGTAATGTAGGAGCTATAAAATGAGAGTGCTGTAAGAGGAAATAGTAAGAAAAGATTACTGAAGGTGTAACCATTGACGTTCAATTACCTACTTTCAACGCTATGACCACTACTCAGCTCAAAAATTAATTTTCGTTAACAAGTGATTACCCTGCTACTTATCGTTAACAAATGATTATCCAACTATAATCAAAGCTATCCGCTGATGCAAGCGCTTATTTCTATTCCGCCCAGATGAACGGTCGATTACTTTTAATTGAATCGCCCTACGCCAGCACCTAACTCAATTTTCACATACTAATAAACAATCAGCCACTGTCAAACGAATCAAACTAAGCAATGGAACTATTTATGCCAGCACCTTCAACCCGCAAAACAAACCAAATCAACCCTACCCAAAAATCTCCGTTCCCCCGTGGTCTCTGCGAGAAACCCCTCGGCGAGAAACCGTCGGGGTCTCTCATACGAAACCCACAGCGCTCTCCTACAGCGTGGTCATCGCGTGCTCTGCCGCATGGCCCGCCAACAAATTCGCAATCGCTGTATCATATTTCTCTTTCCAGAAACCAATCGTACCCCAATTGTCGCCATCAATCACCAGTTCGCCCGGGGTGACGATACCGAGGTTGGTGAAGGCTTGCGTGCCGAGCGCGCTTTCGAAAGCGGACTCCTGGCCGGCACTAACGGTCACGATCACCCGCGATTGTCCTTCGCCGAAGAGATAGGCATCGGGGCGAATGGCTGCGTCGGTGGCGATGGAGAAGCCGAGGTTATTGAAGAAGCCGGCTTCGGTGAGGGCAACGAACAAACCACCTTCGGAAAGGTCGTGCGCCGACTTGATCAGTTTGTTTTTGATCAACAGGGTTACTGCTTGTTGCAGGGCAAGTTCTTCGTCGATATCAAAATGCGGAGCGGGTGAAAATTCAACGCCGTGCAATTTGTGCAGGTATTCGGAACTGTTGATGCAGTTGGTTGATTGGCCGATGAGGTAGATCGCATCGCCAGGTTCAACAAAAGAAAGCGTCATCTTCTCCTTCCAGTTGTCGAGCAGTCCCACCATGCCGATGGTGGGGGTAGGATACACCGCGCCTTCGGGGTGTTGGTTGTAGAAGCTGACATTACCACCGGTAACCGGTGTATTGAATCGACGGCAGGCATCGCCCATGCCCTTGATGGCATTGACGAATTGGTAGTAGACCTGTGGGTCGTAGGGGTTGCCGAAATTGAGACAGTTGGTAACGCCCAGGGGCTCACCGCCGCTGCACACGATGTTGCGGGCCGCTTCGGCCACGGCGATCATCGCGCCTTTGTAGGGATCGGCATATACATATCGACTGTTGCAATCGGTGGTAACGGCCAGGGCTTTTTCACTGGGCTTGGCCAGCACGATGGCCGCATCGCTGGGACCATTGGTGGAGGTATTGCCCGTACCTACCATACTGTCGTATTGCACATATACCGCGCGCTTGCTGGCGATATTCGGAATGGTAATTAATTTTTCTGCTGTGGCTTTCAGGTCAGCTGGTACCGCGATGCTGGCGGGATTGAATGCATTGGTCTTCGTGAGATAGGCCGGTGTTTCGTAGGGACGATCGTATTGCGGTGCACCACCACCGAGTACCAATTCTTCTGCGGGCAGCGAAGCATCGAGCTCACCGTGCATATAAAAATCGAGCAGGCCGGTATCAGTCACTTCGCCGATGACGGCACAGGGCAGGTCCCATTTCTCGAAGATGGCTTCTACTAAATGCTCCTTGCCTTTTTCAACCACCATCAACATGCGCTCCTGGCTTTCGCTGAGCAGCAGTTCCCAGGTTTTCATATTGGCCTGGCGGGTGGGCACTTTGTCGAGGTCGATCCGCATACCCACGCCTCCCTTGGCACTCATTTCGGCGGTAGAACAAATGATGCCGGCAGCACCCATGTCTTGCATGCCCACCACGGCGCCGGTCTGGATTACTTCCAGGCAGGCTTCGAGCAATTTCTTCTCCTGGAATGGATCGCCTACCTGCACAGCCGGTAGTTCTTCGGCGCTTTCGGCGGTGATATCGGCCGAAGCAAATGAAGCGCCGCCAATCCCGTCTTTACCGGTGGCTGATCCCACGAACATCACGGGATTGCCTTTGCCCGCTGCGGTAGCGCTAACGGTTTCGCCGGCTTTTACAATGCCCACGCTCATGGCATTTACTAGGGGGTTGGTATGGTAACATCCTTCAAAATAAATTTCGCCACCCACCGTAGGTACCCCGAAGCAGTTGCCATAGTGGCCAATACCGTGTACGATGCCGCCGAGCAGGTGTTGGGTTTTGCCTTCGGTGAGTTTCCCAAACCGCAGCGAGTTCAGGGCGGCGATGGGCCGGGCGCCCATGGTGAAAATATCGCGGTGAATACCGCCAACCCCGGTGGCCGCTCCCTGAAAGGGTTCGATGGCCGAAGGGTGGTTATGGCTTTCGATCTTGAACACCACACCGTAGCCATCGCCCATGTCCATGAGTCCGGCGTTCTCCTCTCCTGCTGCAACCAACATGCGGCCGCCTTCGCGGGGCAGGGTCTTCAGCCACTTGATCGAGTTTTTATAACTACAGTGCTCGCTCCACATGCCGCTGAATGCACAGAGTTCGTTGAAGTTGGGCGTGCGGCCAAGTTTCTGTTTAATGAGTTCGAATTCTTCTGCAGTGAGCCTGAGTTGTTCGGCGGTAGTAACGGTAATATCCATATGTCCGGGAAGGATGGTGAAACAGGTTATAAGTTGTTCTAAGAAAGCGCAAACTTACGACGATTTGGCGATCGTTTCGCGATAAATGACGATCACCCGGGAGGTGTCGAACTGGGCCTGCATGAGGGCACGCCCGGCAGCACCCATCGCGTTGCGCGCATCCGCCGAAAGGCGTAAAATATTTTCCATTTTCTGCTGCAGCGCTTCGTTTTGTTGCTGTTGGTTGCTGCCACTAAAAACAAAACCCGATATGCCGTCTTTGACCAGGTCGCGGCAGCCGCGCAGGTCAGGCACCACAACGGGCAGTTCCATGCTGGCGGCTTCCATCAGCGAGCGGGGAATGCCTTCACTATAATAAGAGGTGAAGGCATAGGCGTCGGCCTGTTCGAGCCAGAGGCGCACATCGTCGGAAGCGCCTTTGTACTGGATCCAGCCTTTGCGCTGCCATTGTTCCAGGTCGGCCATCGGCAGTTTATCGGGGTGATTGGGTTCGGGCAGGCCGAGCAGCCAGCCTTCTACGGCATAGCCTTTTTGCTGCAAGGCAGCGATCGATTGTGCGTAGCGGGTGATGCCCTTGCTTTTAAGCAGGCGGCTGCAGAGTATAAAGCGAAACGGATGTGCTTGCCGGCGGAGATAGGGCGCCTGTCGCTGAAAATAGTTCGTATTAATGCCTTCGCCGGGCAACAATTTTATTTTGTGGCTGGGCACCAGGTCTAATTCGCGGAAGGTATCGGCATCGGCGTTGTTGAGAAACCAGACTTCGCTGGCGTGTTGGCCCACGAGGCGATAACCGGCTTTGGCAAAATACCAGGTGATTTTTTTATGTGCAAAAGGATAACCGAGCCCCGTTACCACTGCGATGGCGGGGATATTGTTTTTCGCAGCGGCCAGCGAGCCCCAGATATTGGCTTTGATGGCGTAGTGGAAAATTAAATCGGGTTTTTCGGCCGCGTAGATTTTTTTGAGTCGCCGGTAGAGCCACCAGTCGGTCAGTGGATTGCGCGAACGGTTGTTGAAGGGAATAGCGACGAAGCGACAGCCGGCCCCTTCGAGTTTGTCGGCAAAGGCATCGCGGGCAGCCACTACCAAAATGGTATGTCCGTCGTTTTGCAAAGCCTTGATGATATCCAGCCTGAATTGGTGAACGGTCCACGCGTTCGGCGAAACAAAAGCAATCAACATTGGGCCAAATGTATAGCTTTGAAAAGGAAAATCATGGCAGGCATGGACATATACCTGAGATTTGCAGCAGGTCTGGTTGTATTGTTTTTTTTCACCCGTTGGATCAGTCGAAAGATTGATCCCGGTTTTGGCGACGGCGCCCTGGTGCTGGCGCTGGCCATCAAGATCGCTTGTGGTGCAGCGTATGGGTATATTTTTTTGCGGATCTATGGCGGCGATGATACCTGGCTGATCAACCGCGACAGCATGGTGGAAACGGCTGTGCTGAAACACAGTCCGGCGCTGTATTTCAATGATATCGATGTGGTTCGGTTGGTGAAGGAAATGGGCTGGATTGAGGGACTGGGGCATTTCCGGGAAAAGCTGGAATGGGCGATGATCACCAAACCTTTGTCGCTCGTTAATTTTTTGAGCGAGGGCGATTATTATGTGAACCTCCTGGCCTTTACGGCCTTTGGTTTCTGGGGACCATTTCTCTTTTTCCAGGTGTTGCGTAAAACCTGGCCGCAATATGGCAATGTGTTTTTCTGGATGGTATTTGCGTACCTGCCGGTGGTGTTTTGGCTCAGTGGGATTAGGGGCGATGGGCGCGATTTTGTGTTTATCAGTGCGGGCATTTATTGTTTTGATTTGTATTTCAGAACGGGTCGGCGGTCGATGTTTTGGTGGGCGGTTCTTTGTTTGTTGCTGTTGACCATTACACGTACGGCATTCGCGTTGATTATGTCGATCGGGCTATTGAGTTGGTGGCTGGCCAAGCGGCAGCAGTCGCGACCTGGTTTGTCGTTCCTGGTGGTGCACCTGGCGGCGATACTGGTCTTTTTTACCAGTGCGTGGCTGCCCGATCCCTTCAATGCGCCGTCGGGCGTGGTGGCGCGGCAGGCCACTTTCATGCAGTTGCAGGGCAATACGCGGATTGCGTTGAACCGGTTAAAGCCCAATCCCGGGTCTTTTCTGCAAACGGCGCCGCAGGCATTCAGCAATGTATGGTTCCGGCCCCTGCCCTGGGAGGCAAAGGGACCCTTGCAATGGCTGATGGTGGCGCAAAACATTATAATAATTTCAATATTTATCCTGGCGGCCTGGTGGTTGTTTCCGGGTCGGGCGGTTGTTTTTCGCGAACCCTTGTTTTATTTCATGCTGTTTTTTTTCCTGTTCAGCAGTTTCTCGATTGGGTTTACCGTGCCTTTCCCTGGGGCGATTGTGCGATACCGGGCGGTGGCCGAATTATACCTGCTGTTGATGGGCTTGTTATTGGTTTTGCCTGCCCTCCGATCGTATGATAATTTATTTAATGTTTATAAAAACAAGTGATTCGGGGGCTAAACATTTGCATTCTTCCTCATTTTTTGTGTTTTTTTACGCAACTTCGTCGGCGGTATTTCGAATTTGGACTTCACCCAATAATCAAGCAAGCTAAAAACAAACTACATGTCATTACGTTTCAACGCGTTGAACAACATCGCCCAGTCGAAGGAAACACCGCACGTGGGCGCGGCCAAGATTACAGCCTTGTTCGGAGAGAATGTATTCACCCTGCAAAAAGCAAGGGCATTTTTGAGTGATGAGGGCTATAAGAGCCTGATTGCTTCTGTAAAAGGGGGCAAACGTATTGACCGTACGGTAGCCAACCAGATTGCTGCCGGTATTCGCCAGTGGGCCGAATCGAAAGGCGTTACGCATTTCAGTCACTGGTTTCAGCCGTTGACCGGTTCCACCGCCGAAAAGCATGATTCCTTTTTTACCTTGAAAGGCGATGGTACGCCGATTGAAGAGTTTGACGGGGCGGCGCTGATTCAGCAGGAGCCCGATGCTTCTTCCTTTCCGAATGGTGGCATCCGCGCTACTTTCGAAGCCCGCGGTTACACCGCCTGGGATCCCTCCTCGCCTGCCTTTATTCTCGAAGTGGGCCAGGGTGCTACATTGTGTATCCCGACCATCTTTGTTTCTTATACCGGTGAAACGCTCGACTACAAAGCACCATTGTTGAAATCGCTTGAGGCGTTGAACAAGAGTGCGGTTGAAGTGGCCAATTATTTTGACAAAAACATCACCAAGGTAAATGCCACCCTTGGCTGGGAGCAGGAATATTTTGTGATCGACGAAGCCATGTTTATTGCGCGTCCCGACCTCGTATTGAGTGGCCGGACCGTATTTGGACATGCGCCTGCCAAGGGCCAGCAGTTGGAGGACCATTATTTCGGCAGCATTCCCGAGCGCGTGTATGCCTTTATGCGTGATTTTGAAAACGAATCGTATAAACTGGGTATCCCCTTACGTACCCGTCACAATGAAGTGGCGCCGGCACAGTTTGAGTGTGCACCCATCTTTGAAGAAGTGAGTGTAGCGGTTGACCACAACACATTGTTGATGGACATTATGGATCGCGTGGCGCGCCGGCACAAGCTGCGCGTGTTGTTGCATGAGAAGCCTTTTGCCGGTATCAACGGCAGTGGTAAGCACAACAACTGGAGCATGAGCACTGACACCGGCGTGAACCTGTTGGCGCCGGGTAAAACGCCGAAGACCAACCTGATGTTCCTGACCTTCTTTGTGAATACTATCAAGGCGGTGTTTGATTACAGCGATATTTTGCGGGCGTCGATTGCCTCTGCGGGAAATGATCACCGTTTGGGTGCCAATGAAGCGCCGCCGGCGATTATTTCTGTATTCGTTGGTCAGTATTTGAGCAATGTATTGAAGGAAGTGAAAGAGCGCGTGGGTGAAAAATTTGATGAGCAGGATGAAGCCATTTTGAAATTGGACCTGCACCGTAGTATTCCTGAATTGTTGTTAGACAATACCGATCGCAACCGGACATCGCCCTTTGCGTTTACCGGCAACAAGTTTGAGTTCCGTGCGGTGGGCTCTGCCGCCAACTGCGCCAACCCGATGACGGTATTGAATACCATCATGGCCGATACCTTGAAGAAGTTCAAGAAAGACGTGGATGCCTTGATTGAGAAAGGCGAGAAAAAAGAGATTGCCATCATGCATGTGATTCGCGAGTATATTGTAGCGAGCGAAGCGGTATTGTTTGAAGGCGATGGTTATAGCGAAGCCTGGGAGAAGGAAGCCGAGAAGCGTGGTTTGCCGAATGTGAAAACCAGTCCGCTGGCCTTCGACGCCATGGTAACAGAGAAGTCTAAAACACTTTTCCAGGAAAACAATGTATTGACCCATGTAGAGCTGGAAGCGCGTCACGAGATCGAGCTGGAAAAATACATCAAGCGCGTGCAGATCGAAGCGCGTATTATGGGTGAGCTGGCTACGAGCCATGTGTTACCGGCGGCGATCAAATACCAGAATGTATTGGTGAACAATATCAAGGGCCTGAAAGAAGTGGGTCTCAACGAAGCGAGTTATGCCAACCAGAAGCAGATTTTGGAAAAGATTGCTGAGCATGTGAACATACTGAGTGATTTGGTAGAGAAGATGATTGAAGCGCGGAAGGTTTGCAATGCGATGGACAATACCCGCACCAAGGCGATCGCGTATGAGAGCCAGGTGAAGGCGCCTTATTTTGATGCGATTCGGTACCGGGTTGACAAGCTGGAGTTGCTGATAGATGATACGTATTGGCCGCTGCCGAAGTACAGAGAGATGTTGTTTATTCGATAAGGATTTGCTGATGGGTGCTTCTAACAAGCATTCAGCGCGAGATTAAATAAGAGGCTACCGGAAACGGTGGCCTTTTTTTTGTGCAGAAAATTTACAGTTGCGAACGGCGGCTTAGGCCGAAACATTCACTACTAGTCTTGGACCCATCTTACAGCTAGTTGTGCGTTAATGGAAGCTGTTAGTTGGTTAAAGTTTAACATTGAATAGCTGTCCCCCCAGTTCTCTTCATGTGTAGATTTGTAGATATTCAAAATCGCTGCCTCATCGCTGATTTAACAAATTTGTACCGTAGAAATGTCGTTATGTGGGAACCATTACCCCTGTTAATATCCTCACCCCTTCTGCTAAAATAAGTTTACCGAAAAGCGACAAATCGTCCTAGGTTTATGGTACCGTAGACGGGCGGTTTTAAAATGATTTGATATGCGTGCTTTCCGAATTTGTTCGAAAATAGTATGGTGCGTTGCTTTTTTAACGTGGTGGCATATGCCTGCGCAAGCGCAAAATGGGGACCAGATTCTGGATGGCATCGGCGAAACAGGCATGCTGGCGCGTTATATATGGAATGGCGACCTGAACGATTGGTCGCGCAATAACCTGCATGGCAGCGCTGTGGCGAATGCGGTGGCATTTGTGAACGACGAACGCTTTGGGAAAGTGCTGATGCTCAATGGAGAAAAAAACGCATTCATCAGCCTGCCGGGTGGTGCATTGTCTGAACTTGAATCACTTAGTATAACGGGGTGGATTAAAATTCGCACCAAACAAACAGGCCAGGTATTTTTTGATTTTGGAAAGGATGAGCGGCATCGTTTGTTGGTAGCGCCCGTCGGCTTAGGCAATAGCAGATTGGGCAGTAAAGGAGAAGTCCAGGGTGCAGGAGCAATGGGCATGCAGAAGGCTGGAAGTGATCAACGTGATGGATTGGAAGTGCTGCTGGCCACCGACAACCTGCAATCAGTCTCCGCGCCTGCCATCGATACCAACCAATGGGTGCACCTGGCCCTGGTGATCGATATCCCTTCGAAATCGATCACGGTCTTTGTCAACAGCGTGCCCGTGGCCGAGACGAAAAATATTACTATTAATCTCGAAGACATTTTTGGCTCGCAGCCGGCAGAAGAATGTAAACTTTTTATTGGCAGATCGTTGTCGGCCAATGCCACAGCGGCAGTACAACCCGCGCAGGGAGTGGCTGCTAAAGAAGTTCCTTCGCAGGGAGTGGCACAACAACAAGTGCCGCTGCAAGCGCTGCTACACGATTTTCGGCTCTATCGCATTCCGCTAAACAATTCCCAGGTCAGTGCCGTCTTCAATCATGCGCGCAGCAACCTCAACGAAGGCTCGGTGAACACGCGCAAAACCAAACAGGATGATAACCTGCCGCGCTTTGCGCCCAACCAACCGCAGCTCTACAACGCGTTCCTGGTTGAAGTGGATGATGTGACGGTAGAAACCAGCATCGGCAATTTGCCGCGATTACCCGCTTATGTAAACGGGCGTTACCGTGATAATATCAAAGGTCCGAAGGTACGCGTGCTATGGCCCGAAGCCACCGACAACAGTGCCGTGCGCAAAGTGGGCAACGATACCATCACTGGTCGTGTGCCGGGCACAAGTTTTCAGCCGAAAGCGTTTGTTCGAATCAAAGCGGTGACTGCCAGCAAAGCACCGGTAGCCAGGCTTGAACCATTTCCGCTGGGGCAAGTAACACTGGGCGATCCTGCGCATGCAGAAAAAATGAGAGCTGGTTTACAAAACGATCCTGCACAAAAAGCAGGTGCACAGCAAAAAGCAGGCGGGCAGCCATCGCCCTTTATCGAGAACCGCGACAAGTTTATCAACACCCTCGCGGGCACCAACCCCGATGCGTTTCTCTTTATGTTTCGCGATGCTTTTGGCCAACCACAACCGGAAGGCGCAAAACCACTGGGTGTGTGGGACAGTCGAGACACCAAATTGCGCGGCCATGCCACGGGCCATTACCTCAGCGCCATCGCCCAAGCCTATGCAGGCAGTGGCTACGACACTGCACTGCAAGCCAATTTTGCGCAGAAGATGAATTATATGGTGAACACGCTCTATGATTTATCACAGCTTTCGGGCAAGGCGACAAAAACAGGTGGTCCGTCGACCGCTGATCCCAGTAAAGTGCCTACAGGCCCGGGCAAAGATGGCTATGATTCTGACCTGAGCGAAGCGGGTATTCGACACGATTACTGGAACTGGGGCAAAGGTTTTATCAGTGCCTATCCGCCGGATCAGTTTATTATGTTGGAGCAGGGCGCGAAATACGGCGGACAAAAAACACAGGTTTGGGCACCGTATTATACGCTGCATAAAATATTGGCGGGTCTATTGGATATATACCAGGTGAGTGGCAACCAGAAAGCGCTGACCATTGCCAGCGATATGACCAATTGGGTGTATGCCCGTCTCCGTCTGCTACCAACCGATACCCTGGTGAAAATGTGGAACACCTATATCGCCGGTGAATTTGGTGGCATGAATGAAGCTGCCGCGCGACTCTACCTGATTACGCAACAACCCAACCATTTAAAAACGGCGATACTGTTCGACAATATCCGCGTGTTTTTTGGTGATACACAACATTCACAGGGCCTCGCCAAAAATGTAGACCTGTTTCGCGGTTTGCACGCCAACCAACATATTCCGCAAGTGGTAGGCAGCATAGAAACCTATCGCGCTACGCAAAACCCCGAATATTATCAGGTGGCTGCTAATTTTTGGTACAAAGCAGTGAACGATTATATGTATAGCATTGGTGGCGTGGCCGGCGCGCGCCATCCCGCCAATGCAGAATGTTTTGTGGGCGAACCCGGCACTTTGTACGAGAATGGATTTTCGGCCGATGGCCAAAATGAGACCTGTGCCACTTATAATATGCTGAAGCTGACCAGCGATTTATTTATGTTCGACCAGCAGGCGGCTTATATGGATTATTACGAACGTGCGCTGTACAACCATATACTCGCTTCGGTGGCGGAGAACAATCCTGCGAATACCTATCACGTGCCGCTGCGGCCAGGTTCCATCAAACAATTTGGCAATCCGAATATGAACGGTTTCACCTGTTGCAATGGTACCGCCCTCGAGAGCAACACCAAACTGCAGAATGCCATTTATTTCAAAAGCAGTAATAACCAATCGCTGTACGTCAATCTCTATATCGCGTCTACACTAAATTGGAAAGAAAGAAATATCAGTATTACGCAAAGCACGCAGTTTCCGAAGGAAGACCAAACCCGGTTAACCATTCATGGCAACGGGCAATTTGACCTGCATGTGCGTGTACCAGGCTGGGCCAGCCATGGGTTTATAGTGCGCATCAATGGTAAAATACAAAAGTTATCGGCCCAACCAGGCAGCTACCTGACTTTATCGCGTTATTGGAAAGACGGTGACTTGGTTGAATTGAAAATGCCTTTCTCGTTTCGACTGGAACCGGTGATGGACCAGCAAAATATAGCAAGCTTGTTTTATGGTCCGGTTTTGCTGGCAGCGCAGGAAGCAGCACCGCGCAACGACTGGCGCAAGATCACCCTGCAAGCCAGGGATATCAGCAGCAGCATCAAAGGCGATCCCAAACTCTTACAGTTCACGATTGGGGATGTTGTTTTCAAGCCCTTTTACGAAACCTATGGACGGCATTCGGTTTACCTGGATGTGACCTTACAGTAACCGGTGGTGCGGAATTCGATCGCAAATCGCTGCAAATACGTCGAACGACCGTATTTCTCCGATAAATGGTACACGAAACAGCAATTTTTGCGCGTTTATTAGCAAATGCTATTGACGTGAATACAGTTACCACCAAATCGACACCCGTTGACATCCAGTCGCTTATAGAATTCGCGCGACAAAAAACGGTTCACCACATCAACCAGGACCGTACCCGCCTGTATTGGCAAATTGGCAAGGTGGTTTCGGAGCGAAAAGCCGCAGCCAGACGCTTGTTTGGCGACGATAGCCGGGAAATTGCGGAGATCATTGCTGAGATGGATTGCACCGGTTTGGCTGGCTTTGGCGCGCAACAACTCGAAAAATTTTGTCGATTTTACCAGGTATTCCCATTTGCAAATGCAGTTTGCGAACAACTTAGCTGGTCGCACTATAAATTGTTGATTCAACTGGAGCCCCGCGAAAAAAGAGAGTTCTATCTTGAACAAGCCACCCGCCACAACTGGCCTGCCGCTTACTTGCAAAAACAAATTGAGCTTAAATCGTGGGAACGATTGCAGAGAAGTAATAGTCGCCTCGAAACCCTTCGTAGTTTCAATACCAGCATGTCTCAAGCCGATCCCGTTGCCCAACTTGCTGATATCGACAACCTCTCCTACCTCGGGCTCGACAACCTGGCTACCAAAGAAAATACCCAACCCATCTGTCAGGATTCGCTGATCGATTTCTTTTTACAATGTGGAAAGGGTTTCTGCCTCAGTGATCGTCAAACCATCGAAACAGATGGCATGGTGCCTGCTGTACAGCTAACTTTTTACAACCGCGCGCTGAATAGCACGGTATTGGTTCGCATCTTGCAAGAAAGAGGTGAGGACGATTGGCACCCCCTGCACAATACCATGTTGCAATACGACTCACAGCATAAAAGATCAGACGAGGGCCAGACCATCGGCATCCTGGTTACTAACAGTCAGGAACAACCGAATGTATCGTACCTGATTCCGGGCGACAATAATAATATCATCAGAGAAATAAAACTCTTCCTGCCGAACGAGGCAGAAATCCTGGCGCAACTTTAAGCTGTAGTTATTTTGCCTGCTGCATGGCCTCTACCATGCGATGTGCAATTTTCTGTAAACCGTCGCTATCCCAATGAATATTCGGGTCTACATACGTTGCGCCTTCAATGGAAATAGCCCGCGCACGTTGCAGGCTGTCGGCGGCCGCTACGGCTTTGATATTGCTGTTAAACGGATGGCTGTCGAAAAAATGCGTTTGCAAGAATAAAATTCGTTGCCCGTAACGTTCCCGAAACGCCTGCCTAAAGGCAGTCAACTGATTGGTAAAATCGGCTGAAGAAGTGCCCCCGTTAAAATCATTTATACCAATCGATTGCCAAACCGTGATCCGGTATGGCCGACCCAATTTTTTCAGGCTTGATATAGCCGAGTCCATCCGCTGTTGCAGTTGTACCCATTGCGCACCGGAGCCTGGTGTGAAGTCGCTCATTTTCCCGCCACTCCAGCCCGCTTTTACAATGTACAAAGGTGTAGAAATGGCTCCCGCTTCGGCTTCCAACGCAAGCCCTAATTCAAGCCCATGTTTACCATCGGGCACATTTTGCAACAGGTTATTGTTCTTACCAATTTGCAATGGTTCAAAAACCAGGCGCTGGTTGTTCAGGATAAATACAGTATTGAATGGTTTCAGGGAACGGCCGTTTAGTTTGTCGTTCGATGCCATACCCGACGCATTGCTTTCGCCCTGAATCAGCACCAGGTTAAACGTATCAGGCATTGGCCGACTGGCAGCATCAGCGGCCGCATCGGCAGAAGCACCTGAATAACAACTCAAAAACAAAAAACAGCCGCAGGCTAAAAAAAACAATCGCATGCGCAAAAATATACATTCTATTCTGAACGCAAACTCTTTACGGGGTTTGCCAGTGCCGCACGTATCGTTTGCAAACTGATGGCCAGGAGCGCGAGGGCGGTGAGTATGATGGCTGCATAGAAAAATACGTCTACACCGATGCTGGTTCGATAACTGAAATCCTGCAACCATTTGCGTGCCGCCAGCCAGGCCAGCGGAACAGCCAACGCAAACGCGATCACCACCAATTGCAGAAAGCTGCGCGTCAGCATCCACACGATACCCGCTACCGATGCACCAAGCACTTTGCGTACGCCAATTTCTTTGATACGTTGCTGCACGGCAAAGGCAGATAAACCGAGTAGTCCCACGCAAGCAAGTATTATCGCAACCGTTGAAAACAGGCTAATGACCTGCGCCGTTTGTTTTTCACTCGCGTACATCGAATTGAATTCATCATCCATAAACCGGTAGTTAAACGGACGATGCGTGTACAAGCCTTTCCATTTGGATTCCATGAATTGAATGGTTTCCGGTACATGTTTGCCGGAGATGCGCACAACCAGTCGCGAAGCCCAGTTCTCGGGAAACAACACCAACGATTGGATGGGGTTATGCAAGGAAGCGAAATGAAAATCTTTCACCACGCCCTTTACTTCACCGGGACGAGAATCGTCGAGATACATTTTTTTACCGATGGCTTCCTGGGGCGTCCAACCCAGTTCACGGGCTGCCGACTCATTCAGGATAAAATGATAATAGTTCGAATCCTGGTTTTCGTGGGCAATATCAAGCAAATCCTGCCGACCCAGGTCATTGCCTGCTATCAGTTCAATTTGATTGGCCTTGAGGTAATCGTCATCAATTGGATTCGCATATACATTCAGGTTCACATTTGATGGCATGGCGGCAGATCGCATACTATAACCACTGGCGATATCAACCGGTGTACTGGCTGTGCTCGATACCACCTGTATGTCAGGGTTCTCTTTGAAACTATTTTTGAGCAGGTCAATCTTCTCCATCACTTTGCTGTCGATCCTGATCACCACAGATTGTTCCCGGTTATAGCCCATCGCTTTGTGCTGAATAAAGTTGAATTGTTGCTGGATCACAAAACTGGCAATCAACAAAAAGGCCGAAATGGCAAATTGAAAAACGGTTAGTGATTGTCTGATCATCTTGCCATTATCGGTATGCCGAAAACTTCCCTTCAACACTTTTACGGGCTGGAAGCCACTCAATATAAGTGCGGGATAAGCACCGGCCAGCAAGGCAATGGCCAATACCAGGCCGATGCCCGATAATAATATTACGGGTGTCAGTAATTCGCTGAGATGCAAATCGCGCGCGGTTAGCTGGTTGAATGCCGGCAGCAACAGTAACACCATTCCTGTAGCCAATAAGAGGGCCAAACTGGCCAGGATAAAAGACTCACCAATGAACTGCGCAAATACTTGCGGGCGCGTAGCACCGGCTACTTTCCGAATGCCCACTTCGCGCGAGCGTTCGAGCGAACGGGCTGTGCTCATATTGACATAAGTAAAACAAGCGATCAACAAAATAAGCAATGCCATGCCCGAAGCAATATAGATATAACTGATATCGGTATTGGGCACAAATGCGTCGTAAGGCGAATAGAGGTGTACGCGATTGAATGGTTCCAAAATAAAATTCACCTGCACATTTGGGTCGTTCATTTCCTTTTTCATGAAGGCCGGTATCTTGGCCTGCAGGCTGTTGATTGATGTCGGCGATTTCAGCAATAGGTAAGTACGAAAATTTGCATTCCAATAGGTTTCGCGCTGGTCTTCGTGCAAACTGGAAAAAGATGCAAGCAGGTTGAATCGAATTTGTGAATTGGTTGGGCAATCGGCGGCCACGGCCGTAACGGTATAGGGCGTTTGTGTAGCACCCACCAGGATGGTTTGGCCCATGGCGGGTTGGTTGCCAAAATATTTTTTAGCGGCTGATTGTGTTATCACCAATTGATTGGGATTGGCTAGTGCCTGTTTGGGGTCGCCTTCGAGCAAAGGGAATGAACTGAATACGGCAAAAAAGGTAGAATCGGCAAACAGAAAACCAGGGTCTTCAAAAAACTGGTTGTTGACCTTAATGAGTCCGCCGCTCTCAGAAAAACGAACGCCATTTTCTACTTCCGGAAAATGTTCTTTAAAAGCAGGAAACACTTTCGTGCTGGTAAAAGTGCCTCGCACCGGTTCGGCATTTCCCATGCTGTATTCCATCACCACCCGGGCAATGCGATCGCCCTTGGCCTGGAACTGATCGAAACTGCGTTCATGGTGAATGTACAGGAACATCAGCAGGCAACAAGTGAACGCAATACTCAATCCAGCGAGATTGATCAAGGAAAAGCCTTTGTGTTTCAGTAGGTTTCGCCAGGCGATGCGCCAATAATTTTTAAGCATGTAAAGCAGTTTATCCGTTCAGTAACGATCGAAATACCAGGCGTAGAACGGATAGGTTCGGCAAAAGTTACGCCGGGAAATAAGTAAATTACTCCCGCCAAGCTTTGTTACATGATAAGAATACTCGCCCTTGTATTATCCCTCGTTGTTGTGTGTGGCCTACATGCCCAGACAAGTAAACCGAATATTGTTTTTATACTAACCGACGACCATGCTTACCAGGCCATCAGTGCTTACGGCAGTCAGTTGGCACAAACGCCGGGCATCGACCGTATTGCGCGCGAGGGCGCGCTCTTCCGAAATTCATTTGTGACCAATTCAATCTGCGGCCCCAGCCGTGCCTGTTTTCTAACCGGCAAGTACAGCCATATCAATGGCTATAAAGTGAACGAAAAGACTTTCAATATCAACCAGCCGGTGTTTCCCGAGCAATTGCAGCAAGCGGGCTACCAAACAGCCTGGATTGGCAAGATGCACCTCGATTCCATTCCGCACGGATTCGATTATGTGCGGGTATTGTACAGCCAGGGGCATTATTATAACCCGGTATTCATCGACAAACAATACCAACCGGAGAAGCAATCGGGTTATGTAACGGATATCATCACCCGCTTTTCGACAGATTGGCTGGACCAACGCGATAGCAGCAAACCGTTTTTCCTGGTAGTGGGACAAAAAGCCACACACCGCGAGTGGTTGCCGGCCCTGGAAGACCTGGGTGCCTACGACGACAAAGAATTTCCCCTACCGCCCAATTTCTTTGACAATTATATTCATCGCGCGGCAGCGGCTGATCAGGACATGACCATTGATAAAACCATGCGGTTAGCCGAAGACCTTAAAGTGCATGTCAATTATGATAAGGCCAATGATTACAATCGCATGGATTCCGCACAGCGCCGCATTTTCAAGGCTTATTACGATGGTATCAGCGAAGCTTTTGACGATGCCCACCTCACCGGTGAAGCCCTGTTGAAATGGAAATACCAACGCTATTTGAAAGATTATTTGTCGACCGCGAAATCACTCGATCGCAATGTAGGTCGACTGCTCGACTACATCGACAGCCATGGCTTGCGCAACAATACCATTGTGGTGTATGCGTCTGACCAGGGCTTTTATATGGGCGAACACGGCTGGTTCGACAAGCGGTTTATGTATGAAGAATCGCTGCGTACACCGTTTATGATGCGCTATCCGGGGCATATCAAACCCGGCAGCCAGGTAGATGGTATGGTGCTGAATATCGATTGGGGGCCTACCCTGCTCGACATGGCCGGCATTAAACCTGCAGCAGCCATGCAGGGGCAATCTTTCGCGCCCCTGGTTACAGGACATGCAAAAGACATTCGGGATGCGCTCTATTACCATTATTATGAGTTTCCGCAACCGCACCATGTACACCCGCATTTCGGCCTGCGCACCAAACAATACAAGCTGATCCGCTTTTACGGGCAATTGAACAGTTGGGAGTTGTACGACCTCCAGGCCGATCCCCAGGAGATGAAAAACCTAATCCAAGACAAGAAATACGCAAAATTGGTAAAGTCGCTGCGCGCCCAATTGGCGACATTAGCAGCGAGGTACCAGGACCAGGAGGTAGTAAACTTACTTGCTGCCGAAAAATAAAATTGCTATGCGCCCCACATTCTTTTTGTTGCTGGCTGGCTTTTTTTACAGCCTGAACCTGTTTTCACAAACTGAAAAATTGCCACCGGGGTTTGATGGCTATGTACAAAATGTACTGGCGCAGTTTAATGTGCCCGGTTGTGCGGTTGCCGTGGTGAAAGACGGCAAAACCATTCTCGCCAAAGGGTATGGCAGCAGGCAGGTAGGTAAGCCAGCTAACGTAGATGGACATACGCTTTTCTGCATCGCCTCCAATTCCAAGGCATTTACTGCTGCAGCCCTCGCCATATTGGTAGAAGAAGGAAAATTAAACTGGGATGACCCCGTGGTACGGTGGTTGCCCTGGTTCCGGATGTCAGACGATTATGTGTCGATGCACCTAACGGTCAAAGACCTATTGGTGCACCACAGCGGACTGGCTGCTTACACGGGCGATCTGTTGTATTTTCCACCGTCTGATTTTACGCGCCGCCAGGTATTGTGGAAACTGCGCGATATGCCGCTGGTGCATGGCTTCCGCACTACTTATGCGTATGATAATATCTTATACCTGGCAGCAGGCGAAATCATTGAAACGGTTTCGCATATGCGCTGGGAAGATTTTGTGCGCACCCGCATTTTCGACAAGATTGGCATGACTGATACCCGCGCCAGTGTAGCCGATCTGGACCCGGCAGGCAATATTGCGTATGCACATGTGCAACTGGGCGACAAAGTTGTGCAGGTAGATGATATGTTCAATCGCTTGTTGGGTCGTATTTCCAACCCCGCAGGCGGCATTGCTTCCAGCGCGAACGATATGGCCAAATGGATGATTACCCAACTCGATTCGGGCAAGCTGGCAGGCAACCAACGACTGTTCAGTGCTAAAACCACCAAGAACTTGTGGAGCATGGTGCAGCCCATTCCGGTTTCAAAACTTGACCCACCATTTGCGCCGGCGCAAATGGATTTTTATGGATATGCATTGGGATTCAGGACCTATAATTACCGCCACCTGAAAGTAGTGGGTCATGGTGGCCGGCTCGATGGCACGGTTTCGCAGGTGGCGATGATACCTTCGTTGGGGTTGGGCATCACCGTATTAACCAACCAGGATGTATCCAGTGCCTACTGGCCCATCATCTATAGCCTGATTGACTATTATGCAGGCGCGAAAAAATTCGATTGGCTGGGCAGTTTCAAAACAGCTTACGACAAAAGTTTGAAAGAAGGGGCTAACAAAGCCGATTCGATGGCACCGGTAAACAGCCTGGCCAAAGACAGCATTCCATTTAGCCGGTATGTAGGCGTTTATCGCGATGCGGTATATGGCGATATCAGCATTGCGTTGGAAAACAACCAGCCTACCCTGCGTTTTATTCATTCGCCGTTGATGGTGGCCGATTTGCAATATTATCGCTACCAGCATTATGTGGCACGATTTCGGCACCGCGATTTGCGTACCGATGCCTATGTGAAATTAAACCTAAATGAAACCGGCGCGGTGGAAGACATAACGATGAGAGTATTTGATCCCGCCTCAGACAACGACTTTAGCATGCTTCGGTTCAAACCCCTGAAAAAAATGGATACAGCCAGTTTATACAAATCGATTCGTGAAGTGATGGCCATGCATCCCGAAGCAACCTTTGGTATTGCGTTCAAAGACCTGCAAACGGGTGAGGAATTTGGTCTGGGCAGCAACCAGGTTTTTCATGCAGCGAGCACCATGAAAACAGCGGTACTCATAGAAACCTTTCGCCAAATAAAAGAAGGCCGGTTCAAACTCAGTGATTCAATACTGGTGAAGAATGAATTCAGCAGTATTGTGGATGGTTCAGCGTATAGTTTGGCAGCTACCGACGACAGTGAATTCGATCTCTATGCACAGGTCGGCAAAAAACTGCCGATTGCTGATATTCTGCATCGCATGATCACCCTCAGTAGCAATATGGCGACCAACCTGATCATTGAACTGGTGGGTGCAGAAAATGTGATGAAGACCATTGGCAATATGGGCCTGAAAGACATGAAAGTATTGCGCGGCGTGGAAGACAACAAAGCATATCGGCAAGGCCTTAACAATGTAACCACGGCACATGACCTGGTTATACTGATGGAATGGATCGCCAAAGGAAAAGCGGTAGACCGGGCTTCGAGCGACCAGATGATTGCCATTCTTAAAGACCAACAGTTTAAAGACGTGATTGCCGGCCTGCTGCCCAAAGAAGTTGAAGTGGCCAGCAAAAGCGGCTCCATCACCAAAGTACAACACGATTCGGGTATTGTATTCCTGCCTAACGGGCAGCAATACACGATTGCGTTGTTGTCGAGCGGCATTGCTGGCGAAGCCGAAGCAAAAGCTACACTCGCTAAAATTTCAAAAATCATTTACGACCATATCATCAATCAATAGTCATGGAAAAACATCTCCGCAAAAGCACCCAGGCTGTATGGGCCGGTGAAGATCAATTCAATGCTTATGGTGCTGCCACCACCCCCATCTTCAACAGTGTAGCCTTCTCGTACAAGGACCTGGATCACTGGCAGGATGTGGCACTGGGCAAAGCGGAGGGTTTTATCTATAGCCGGAACACGAACCCAACGGTACGGGCGCTGGAAGAAAAGATCCGCGTGTTGGAAGGCGGCGAAGCAGCGATTGCTTTTGCCACCGGTATGGCTGCCATCAGCAATACCCTGTTCAGTTTTTTGCACCCCGGTCGCAAAGTGATATCCATTAAAGACAGTTATGGTGGCACGAGCAAAATCTTTCTTGATTTTCTGCCGCAGTACGGCATTGATGTGGAGTTGTGCGATACCACAGATCATGAGCAATTGGAGGCAGCCATCGCCCGCGGTTGTGATCTGCTCTATCTCGAAACACCTACCAACCCAACATTAAAAGTAGTTGATATTGCGCGGCTCGCTTCGGCGGCACATGCTGTTGGTGCGATTGTAGTAGTTGACAATACTTTTGCCACGCCCATTAACCAATCGCCGTTAACCCTGGGTGCTGATTTAGTGGTGCACAGCGCCACCAAATTTTTATGTGGTCACTCTGATGCGATGGGCGGCCTGTTAACCGGCAAAGCAGCCCTGATTCAAAAAGTGTATCAATTCAGGGAGATCAATGGCGCCAGTTTACAGGCAGATCCTGCGTATATGATTGCGCGTGGCATGAAGACCCTGGAACTGCGCATTGAAAGGCAAAATGCCTCAGCCATGCAAATTGCACTGTGGCTGGAAGCGCATCCTAAAGTGAAACAGGTATTTTATCCCGGACTCGCTTCGCATCCGGGTCATCGTGTGGCTTCCTTGCAAATGCGAGGCTTCGGTGGCATGATGAGTTTTTCATTGGATGGCGGTTTCGACAAAGTGCAAAAAGTATTGCCTGCGTTGAAGCTAACGCACCTCGCGGCCAGTCTCGGTTCGGTGAGTACCCTCGCGGGACCGCCGCGCACTACCAGCCATGTGGAGCTTACCGAAGAACAACGCGCGCTGTTGGGTATTCCCGAGAGTTTGATCCGCTACTCGGTGGGTATAGAAAATGTGGAAGACCTGATTGCTGATTTGGACCAGGCGCTGGCTTTAATTTGAGTGCCTATTGCTCATAAAGAATTCCAGTTTCCCTCCTGCCAGTATACTGCTATGTTCCAGTTGCCAGTTGCTGATGGGCTTGCCATTGAGTAAAACTTTTTTCACGTACACATTAACGGGCGATTGGTTGTGCGCGACAATGCTGAATGTTTTTCCATTGTCGAGTTGAATGGAGGCTTCTTCTATCGCCGGACTCCCAATGGCATAACTACTACTACCAGGCGCAACAGGATAAAAGCCAAGGCTGTTGAAAATATACCAGGCACTCATTTGTCCGCAGTCGTCGTTACCCCCCAACCCGTCGGGTGCCGACTTATATTGGTTCAACAAAATCTTGCGCACCCATTCCTGGGTTTTATATGGCGCGCCCGCAGCGGTGAACAGATACGCCACATGGTGTGAGGGTTCATTGCCATGCACGTAGTTGCCAATGATGCCATCGCGGGTGATGTCTTCGGTATGCGCGAAAAATTCATCGGGCAAGTGCATGGTAAACAATGAATCCAGGTGACGGAGAAAGATTTTTTTTCCGCCCATTAAACTGATCAAGGCAGCAGGATCATGCGGCACATACAAACTGTAGTTCCAGGCATTGCCTTCGATATACCCTTTCTGGTGTGTGCTCAGCGGATCAAAGTCTTTGATGAAACTGCCATCGCTCATCCGCGCCTGCATAAAGCCCGTGGCCGGGTTCCACACCTGGCGGAAGTTTTGCGACCGTTTCATGAACTGCTCATATATATCAGTTCGGTTTAATTTCAACGCCGCCTGGGCAATGGCCCAATCATCGTAGGCATATTCCAATGTCTTTGATACCGATGAACTGCTTTTGTCTTCGGGCACATATCCCCGATCGATGTACTCTCCCAGTCCATCGTAGTTGCGATGCATGGCCGTGGCTACACAAGCATCGAGTGCTTTGTTGGCATCAAAACTAGCATTGCCTTTTACAATGGCATCGGCAATCACCGATACACTGTGGTAACCGATCATGCACCAGTTTTCATTGGCATAATGGCTCCATACCGGTAACATCTGGTGCACGCTTTGGTTATAATGTGCCAGCATCGACTGGATCATATCTGCATTGCGTTGCGGCTGGAGGATGTTCAGCAAAGGATGAAAGGCGCGATAGGTATCCCACAACGAATAGCTGCTGTAATTGGTGAAACCATTGGCCTGGTGGATATTCTGGTCAAGGCCTTTGTACCGGCCGTCTACATCCATGTACACCGTTGGCATCAGGGCCGCATGGTACATAGCTGTGTAGAAATTCTCCAGGGTAGCCTGGTTGCTGCTTTTTATAGTAACCTTGGCCAATTCTTTTTCCCAGGCTGCTTCGCCTGCAGCTTTCACCGCATCAAAATCCCAGCCGGCAATTTCTGTGTTGAGGTTTAACAAAGCGCCTTCGGTGCTAACAGGCGAGAGTGCCAGTTTCACTTCTACTGTTTCATTGGCTGCTACATCAAAATCAAACCAGGCGCGGATGCAATGGCCGGCCATCTCCGGAAAATTTTTGTCTTGTTTGAACTTGCCCCAGAAGCCGCGGTAAGCTTGTACGGGATCGTATTTTCGAAAGCCGTATTCCTTTATGGGTTTCGAGAAGCGCATGGCAAAATACACCGTACGCGTGCGCGCCCAACCATTGGTTTGCCTGAAACCGGTAATGCTGCCATCTTTTTCTACGCGGATAAATGTCCATACATTTTTGTCGTCGTAATTGTAGATGCCGTGCATGGCATCGAAGATGATATGAGCAGGACCGCCGGCCGGAAAGCGATAGCGGTGCATGCCCACGCGCGTGGTGGCGGTGAGTTCGGCAGTTATATTTTGGTCGTCGAGTTTTACTTTGTAATAAGCAGGCGTAGCGACTTCGTTTTCGTGGCTGAATACAGACCGATAGCCGGTTTCAGGATGATCGGCTGTACCGGGATTGAGTTGCAATTCACCGGTGGTTGGCATCAGCAGAAAATCACCGAGGTCGCTATGGCCGGTTCCGCTGAAATGGGTATGACTGAAACCGACGATGGTTTTATCGCTGTATTGATAGCCCGCGCAATATTTGTACACATCGGGATTGTATTTGCCATTCATCTCATAGGGAATGGTGTCGGTATCGGGACTCAATTGAACGGCACCAAAAGGCAGGGTTGCGCCGGGAAACACATGTCCCATGCGGGCCGTACCAGTAAGCGGCCGCACATAGGAAATAAGTTTTGTTTGCGCATGAACAATGGAAACAAGTACAACAAATGCAAAAAGCAGGAAAGATTTTTTATAGGTTAACATGATCAAAATGCTTTTTTGGGCGTGGGCAGGGCTATTTTAAGATCGTCGACAAAACTTTTTTCCTGCATGATTTTTTCTATGTCCTGCGTTTTGCGCGGTGCCAGGTTGGTAAGCAATTCCATTTTCTTTTTATCGATCCGCACATCGTCTTCTATTCGCACCGCAATGCTCCACCATTTTTTATCGCAGGCACTACCGGGCGGAATATAAATACCAGGCTCCACCGTGATTACCATATTTTCTTTTAGAATATCGTAATCGCCTTTGTCGTGTACATCGAGGCCCAGAAAATGCGAACAACCATGCGGATAATATTTGCGCACTTCATCGGCTGATTTGATGATGCCGAGTCGCATGAGTCCGCGGGCAACTGCAGCCGCCGCTGTGTCTTCAATGGCAGCAAAGCTGGTGCCTTCTTTACAAATGGCGAAGACGGCCTCTTGCGCATCGTAGACAATATCATAAATCTGTTTTTGCTCGGCACTGTATTTGCCGTTGGCGGGGAAAGTGCGGGTTACATCGGCAGAGTAGCCATGGTATTCTGCGCCTACATCCATGAGCACCATATTTTTGCCAATGGCGGTGGCTGAATTTTCTTCGTAGTGCAGGGTGCAACCATTTTCACCCGCACCCACAATGGATCCATACCCCACGTCTTCGGCGCCAAGTTTTTTGTGGATGAATTCCTGCACGCCCTGCAACTCCCGCTCCGACATATCGGGCCGTACCGCTTTCATGGCTTCCACATGCGCAAGGCTGGAGATGTCGATCGCTTTGCGCAAGAGTTCCATTTCTTCGGGCGTTTTGATTTGTCGAAGCTGGTTGGTGAACTCCTCAAATAAAAGATGGTTGACCTGCCGTTTGTTGATGCCCTCAAAAATGGCAGCCATGGCAGCCGAATCTTTGGTCGATAGCATTGCCTGGTACGTGGGATCATTCCGAAACGCTGCACTGGCGGCGGCTTTCTCCTGTAGATAATGAATGACACGCGAACGATAGGGCTCGCCCGCCAAATAGGGACTGGCAGCAATTTTTGCCTGATCGGCTGCGAAGTCATCATTCAGGTCGGCAACACCCGCTTTCGCTTTAAAGATCCTGACCAGGTCGTACACATCTTCTTTACTGTTTACGTTATCAGCCAGGTCTTTTACACCACCATAAATGATTTTGTCGAAAGTTTTTAAATCGATGGGCAGTTTTTCAAAAGCGGTGTTCTCTAACACCAGGTCGATGCCCAGTTTTTGTTGTGCGCCTGTTACGCCCAAGCGTTTGCCGGTCCAGGTTTCCCTGCGCGGATCGCGTTTGCGTACATAGAGCATTTCATTATAAGGTTTGTCGCTTCCAGCCGTTTGCTTTTCTTTAAACACCAGCAATACGCCTTCGGGTTCGGTGTACCCGCTGAAATAATACAGATCGGGATTGGCATGGTACCGGTAATTGACATCGTTGGAAAATACCCGTTCGGGATAGGCGAAGAATATCGCTACCGAATTGGCCGGCATCATTTGTCGCAGTGCTTCGCGTCGGCCCTTGTGAAAAGAGGGTTGCAAATAGTCGGTGGGTTGGGGCAACTGCGCCAACAAACAGCAGCTATACATGACCGTTAGAAAGGCCAGCAGTAATTTTTTCATGCAGTGGTTTATAATTTTTCTTTTACCCAGCCGAGGGCCATCTTCAATTGGCCTTCCATGCTGATATGCGAATTGTCAAGTACAATGGCATCGGTTGCCTGGCGCAGCGGGCTCACCTCCCGGTGGCTGTCGATATAATCGCGCATCTCCAGGTTGTTCTTTACTTCTTCGAGAGTGATGTTCGGGTTCTTTTCGTACAGTTCTTTGAACCGGCGCTCTACCCGTACCGCGTTGTCGGCCGTCATAAAAATTTTGAGTTCAGCATTTGGAAACACCACGGTGCCGATGTCGCGGCCATCCATCACAATTCCTTTTTTCTTGCCCATGGCCTGTTGCTGCTTAACGGCAAAGGTTCGCACTTCGCGAATGGCAGCTACCTCACTTACTTTTTCGGCCACCACCAGGTCGCGGATAACGTATTCTACGTTTTCGCCATTAAGATACATTTCGCTTTGGGCGCTGTTTTCGTTGTAGTGAAATTCGAGCTGGATATTGGTGAGGGCCGATAGCACTTCTTTCTGGTCGGTCCAGTCAACATGGTTTCGCAGAAAATAAAGGGTGATAGCCCGGTACATGGCACCGCTGTCGATGTACACGTAGTTGAGTTTTTCGGCCAATTGTTTGGCCAGGGTGCTTTTACCGCAACTGCTCCAGCCGTCGATGGTGATGATGATCTTTTTCGTCGCCATAAGACGTAAAGATAAGCGCGAAAAAGTGCTCAGCGATTATTCATTCGGTCGTTTGGCGGCGGTCATAAAACCCATCAACAAAGGCAAGCCCACCAGGAACAGCGCAATAAAAATCCAGAAAATCCAGAAATAGCCGGGTGTTCGGCCAATGCGCGCCGCATCGATAAACATGTACTGGAGAAAAAAGAACATCGTTGCACAAAGAAAACCTACCACCTCCAATAAAAGGGCGGTACCCCGGGTGGACCTATTTGACCGGAAGGGGCTGATATGGTATTTGTGCCAAAGGTCGGGGCGTTTGGCCAGGTACACCAGGAGGCTGTACGAGCCCGTGCCAACAAATGGAATGAGAAATAGAAAGTATTTGCTACCAGTGCCATCTACATCACCGTGGCCATTAAAATGGGTAGGAATGATGTCCGGCAGGCTGTTCCAATACAGGAGGGGCAATAACCAGGTGGCAATCATCAGCCCCAAAGTAAAAAAGAACAGTAGTTCCCAGAATGGTTTTTCCCTTTCGTTTTTCATGCCGGCATTGGTTGTAAAAAAAAGGACCGCTTTCAAGGGCGGTCCGGATTTGATATACAAAAATAAGATAATCTAATCAATCAGGCTTCCGATTTTTCCTTTTTGGGAGATGAGTTCTCTTTTAAGTGGAAAGTGATTTTGTTGGCGGCTGTGTCGAGGTCGGCAATCAGGATATCGCCTTCTTTGATGGTCATGTTCAGTATCTCTTCTGCCAGCGGATCTTCGAGGTATTTCTGCAGCGCGCGGTGTAAAGGACGAGCGCCGAACTGTACATCATAGCCTTTTTCGGCAATGAAATTTTTTGCTTCTTCGGTCAGTTCGAGACTGAAACCGAGGTTTTGCAAACGTTTCATCACGCCTTTGAGCAGGATGTCGATGATCTGGAAGATATTTTCCTTGGTCAGTGAGTTGAAGATGATCACATCGTCGATCCGGTTCAGGAACTCGGGCGAGAAAGTGCGCTTCAACGCTTTTTCAATCACCGCCTTGTTGTTCTCATCAGAAGAAGCTGTGCGGGCGGAGGTTGCAAAGCCAACACCATCGCCAAAATCTTTCAACTGCCGTACACCGATATTCGATGTCATGATGATCAGGCTGTTCTTGAAATCAACTTTGCGGCCCAGGCCATCGGTCAACTGGCCATCGTCTAATACCTGCAACAGAATATTGTAGATATCCGGGTGCGCTTTCTCAATTTCGTCGAGCAGGATCACCGAATACGGTTTGCGACGTACTTTTTCGGTGAGCTGACCACCCTCTTCGTAACCCACATAACCGGGAGGTGCCCCAATCAGTCGGCTGATGGTGAACTTCTCCATGTATTCGCTCATGTCGATGCGTATCAGCGCATCTTCACTGTCGAACATATAACGGGCAAGGCTACGCGCTAATTCCGTTTTACCCACACCGGTTGGGCCGAGGAAGATGAAACTACCCACGGGCTTCTTAGGGTCTTTCAAACCCACACGGTTGCGTTGGATGGCTTTCACCACTTTTTTGATGGCTTCGTCCTGGCCAATAACCATACCGCCCATATCGTCGGCCATCTTCCGCAGCTTGTCGCTTTCGGCCTGCACCATCCGTTTTACGGGGATGCCGGTCATCATGCTCACTACTTCGGCGATGTCTTCTTCGGTAATGGGATAGCGTTTGTGTTTGCTCTCCTCTTCCCAATTGTTCTTCGCTTTTTCGAGTTCTTCCTGTAAGCGTTTTTCGGTATCGCGCAAAGAAGCGGCTTCTTCGAACTTCTGGCTTTTCACCACGCGGTTCTTTTCATTCTTCACGTCTTCGATCTTGCGTTCGAGGTCGAGAATCTCTTCCGGCACATTGATATTCTTGAGGTGTACGCGGGCACCTACTTCATCCAACACATCGATGGCTTTGTCGGGCAGCAAGCGATCGGTCATATAACGATCACTCAGTTTTACGCAGGCATCGATGGCATCGTCGTCGTAAGCCACATTGTGGTAATCTTCGTACTTGCTCTTGATATTGGTGAGAATCTGGATGGTTTCTTCCACCGAAGGCGGATCAACCATCACTTTCTGGAAGCGACGATCGAGGGCGCCATCTTTCTCGATATACATGCGGTATTCATCGAGGGTAGAAGCACCAATGCATTGCAACTCGCCACGCGCGAGGGCGGGCTTGAAGATATTGCTGGCATCGAGCGAGCCACTGGCACCGCCGGCACCAACGATGGTGTGTATCTCATCGATGAAGAGAATCACGTCACGGTTTTTTTCCAACTCGTTCATGATGGCTTTCATGCGCTCTTCAAACTGGCCGCGGTACTTGGTACCGGCTACCAGGGCTGCCAGGTCGAGCGAGATCACGCGCTTGTCGAACAATACGCGGCTCACTTTGCGCTGCACAATGCGAAGCGCCAGGCCTTCCACAATAGCGGTTTTACCCACACCGGGTTCGCCAATCAATATCGGGTTGTTCTTTTTACGACGGCTGAGAATCTGCGATACACGTTCGATTTCTTCTTCGCGACCAACGATGGGATCCAACGATCCCGATTCAGCCATGCGCGTGATATCGCGGCCAAAATTGTCGAGCACCGGAGTTTTGCTTTTTGAGTTACCGGGTGCTTTCGATTTCTGCTGGCTGTATTTTTTTTCTTCGTCGAAGTCGTCTTCGTTCTCTTCGGGATACTCGGCACGGGTATCGTTGCTTTTTACGACGCCCAGTTCATTGCGAAACAGGTCGTAGTCAACATCAAACTGGTTGAGTATCTGCGTGGCTATATTTTCTTTGTTTTTGAGGATGCTGAGCATCAGGTGCTCGGTTTCAACGGTCGGACTCTTCAATGCTTTTGCTTCCAGAACGGTTACACGAATCACTTTTTCTGCCTGCTTGGTGAGGGGCAGGCTGTTTATGTTCGCAATGTTTTTTCCGGTTTTGTCTTTCACTGCCAGTTCCACTTCCTTCCTGAGTTCATACAAATCCACATTAAAACTCTTCAAAATACGGACCGCGGTATTGTCGCCTTCTCTTATCAGCCCCAGGAGCAGGTGCTCCGTACCGATAAAATCATTCCCCAGTCGCAACGCTTCCTCCCTGCTGAACGAGATAATCTCCTTAACCTGGGCTGAAAAATTGTTGTCCATTTTCTAAGTAGTTGTGTGTTATACAATAATAACGAATATTTTTGAGTTTAGGTTTGCCCTCAAACCCGCTAATCTCATCGCTATGCAGGTCAAAATTGATACCAAGCAGAAATTCCATGTCATTACGTTACAAGAGCCACAGATTACTGCTAATATGACAGATGAACTGGCCGCTGGTTTAGGTAGATACCTGCAAAATGACGTTAAAAACCTGGTCGTGAACGTATCGGCTGTAGAGGGTATGGATTTAGCGGCGGCTGAAACACTAGTAAGCCTGCAGCAGCGTTTCTATGAGGGTAACGCATCTTTTGTTATTTGTGGTATGCAACCGGCCGTAGAAAGTTTTCTGGACGGCGAGGGACTGCTGGATGTGTTGAATTGTACACCCACTGAATCAGAAGCCTGGGACATTGTGCAGATGGAAGAAATTGAGCGGGAGTTGCTGGATGATGGAGAACCTCTATTTGAATAAATTTGATCGGATAAGATGTTAGCGGTAACCATTTTAGGAAACAACTCGGCCGTTCCGGCATATGATCGCCACCCCACTGCACAAGTGGTAACGCTCGATGAGTTCCTGTTTTTGGTTGATTGCGGTGAAGGCACGCAAATGCAAATGGCCAAGTACAAAATTCGCCGCAGCCGCATCCAGCATATTTTCATTTCGCATTTACACGGTGATCATTATTTCGGGCTCATCGGCCTGATTACCAGTTTGGGTTTATTGGGTCGCGATGCGCCGCTGCATTTGTACGCACCGGCAGCGCTGGAACAACTTATCCAGTTGCAGTTGAAAGTTGCCGACACGGCCCTGCCCTATCCCCTACATTTTCATCCCTTAGAAGCCGGGCCGGTATTGGTTAGTAACGACCGGTTCAAGGTGTTGTGCTTTCCGGTTAGCCACCGCATACCTTGCTGGGGTTTCCGCTTTGAACAGATCAAAGCACCGCGACGTTTGAACCCCGACAAAGCGCGGGCGCACGAAGTGCCTTCTCATTTTTACGATCGCCTGAAATGGGGCGAAGATTATACAACGAAAGACGGTAAGCATATCCCCAACGACTGGGTAACCGAACCGGCTGCCAAAGGCAAGGTATATGCATATAGTGCCGACACCTGTTACAACGATTCCTTGATTGAACAAGTGAAAGGCGCCGATCTGCTCTACCACGAAACCACCTACCTGAAAGACCTGGCCGAGCGGGCTGCTTTTCGTTACCATTGCACCACCCACCAGGCGGCCAGCATTGCACAACAGGCCGGTGTAGGCCGGTTATTGATCGGTCATTTCAGTTCCAAGTACGAAAAGCTTGATCAGTTCGAAACCGAAGCCAAAGAAGTTTTTCCCAACACGAGTTTGGCGATTGAAGGTGTGAGTTACCGGGTGTAAATCAAACCATACAATCAATCGTATTTACGGCCACCCACATACATAATGGTGGCAAGGTTGAAGTTGAGGTTGAGTTCTACAAACGTTTCTTTCACCAATGGATATACTTTGCTGCCGCGCTGGCCAATTTTGAGGGCAGCATTGTAGTGGTAAAACCGGTTGGCGCTGGGCAGGGTGATGCCCATGGTGCCGGCATAACTGGTCACCTGGTTTCCGTCGAGCACCAGGTAACTTTTATCCATGTTGAAACCGACCGACAAAGTAGGGCCATCTACATAACCCCATACGGTGCGCTTGGGTTTCGAGTGACTCACACCAACGGAGAAATTACTGGCGGTGGTGGTTTGAAATCCATTGCCGCTGTATTTAACCTTGGTCCAGTCCTGACTGATATAATCAGCCCCTACGCGCCAGGCATCGTTGTACGCAGTTAGCCCTGCCGACCAGATGGCCGGGTATTTAAACGTGCCGGTAATCTCATTGTCCTGCACCAGCGTATTACCTGATGCATCTTTCACCGCATGGTCTTCGATGGTATTCAGGGTGCGTTGTGGTTGGTAAGAGCCACCCGCAATCCAGTTCAGCTTTCCTGTTTTGAACTGGTATTGAAAACCGGTGTTAAAAACAAACTGACCATAGTATTTGTTCTCATCCACTTTTAAGGTTGCTGCATTGTTGGTGCTAACTGTTTCGAGGCGGTTCACACTACCCGATAAATAAGTCACAGATAGGCCGAGGTTCAGGTGTTTTTTGATGCGAACACCGTTGGAGAAAAAGTATTGGTTGAGTCCGCCATTGCCTTCAATGGCGCTTGCCAATTGCGCGGTTGTACCTTCCAGGTAACGGGTGCCGGTTGTTTTATAATCAACCGAAGAATAGCGGCGCAAGCCGAAGCTGGTTCCCCAGTTTTTAAACAAGCTGAAACCGATGGCTCCTTTGCGGATACCAAAATCGCCGCCGTTGAATTGATTGTTCTGGCTGGTATAGGTAACAGATTTTCCACTCAATGATAATTCAAGAATCAATCGGCTTGTCGGTAAGGCACCATAAGAGGCGGGGTTGGCTTCGTTCAGGGTAATCACCGAAGGCATGGCCGCACTGAGTGAACCCATGCCATTATAGCCGTTGAAATCGCGCAACTGAACATCTCCTATTCCATAAGCCGAGTAGATGTTATTAATGCCATGCTGGCCAAAAACCACAGCGGTGATCAGCATTGCATTGATGAAAAGACATAGCTGCTTCATGCAATCAGGATTGTTTTTTGTAAACGAGTAAGGTTAATACCAGCCGTGAACGAAGATCACTGGCGGTGGTTGAATTGCCCACCAGGCGCGTCAGTGTTGAGTCGCCGCCCATACCCGTTACAACCAGTTTTGTTGCGGTAAAATTATTGGCTGCCAATTGAGCGAGAATATAGTTGGAAACATCGTAGGTATAACGCGTGTCTTTGCCATATACTTTATCGATGTAGAGATCACCCCCCATGGCGGCACCTGTGCTGTTCGACATGGGACCAGCCAGGGTACCATCTTCCAATTGTTGATAGAGTTGCAAGCGATTGGGCAGCGGAAAGTTTTCCATGGAACTGCCCATCGGTTTTAGTTCAAGCGTAGCGCCCATTACTTTTACATAATCGGCGGCCTGTAACACATTTTTGATATAGGGAAACGTGATTTGCGTGCGAACGCGATTGAATTCACGCACCGCATACAGGTTATCGGTTTTATCTGCGCTTATCTCGAGTTTTGTGTTGAGATCTGCCCAACGTGTACCGGTATAATTTTGCCTGATCTGGTTGAATTTATTGGGCGAGCCAGCTTTGCTGAAGCTGATCGTTTTGGCTTGGTTAAAGACCGCTTTCACGGTGTAGTGCACATTGAGTTTGATGCTGTCTTTGAATTGCAGCAACATCGCATCGCGCGTAGAATCGCCCGAAACCCGAAGGCCTTTGAAATATTCGTTGAATTTATCGGCCGTACTCACCACGCCGCTGCGGTTACGCAGGTGGCCAAAAAGTTCCTGGCCAAAAGCCGGACTCAGCAAGATGCGAATACTATCGGTTGCCTTGGGACGAACCACCGCATCAAATACGCCCAGGGTGCCGCCGTTGGCTTCCACTTTTGAGATATTATAGAAAGCACCCTTTTCATTGGTGATTGCCTGCGACAGTCGATCTACCAATAAGCGGATAGGCACCGTGCTATCACCTGTGTACACATGGTTTAATTTTAACACCAGCTCGAGTGAATCAAAAACCGCTGTGTTTGGAATATCTTCCCAGGTGGGCAGGTTGTATCGGAAATAATGGGCGGCATATACCGAACCCAGCAAGGGGTCTTTGGCATACCCGGCCACACCGTAGCTGGCGGAGGAGGTGAGAAAGGAATCGGGGCGAAACGTAACAAAACTTCCTGTAATCGTATCTACCTGTACGAGGTACGGGTTTTCAGCAGGGGAAACGGTTTCGATGTATTGCGCCTCTTTGGTACAAGCCCACAGCCCGGTTAGAAAAATTATAACCAGCAGGTATAGACCGGGTTTTCCCTTCATTTTTTTTGTGCAAAGAACAGTTTGAGATGGCATGTTTGAACAGTACTTCTATCAATTAACATTATTTTGAGACAAAAATGTCGAATTTGTTGACGAAAACCTAATTTCGCGGCGACATTGGGGTTCGCTAATTTGGTCGGCACATAAACTTGTTTTGTCGATATGGTTTGGAAAACCCTGGTGGAACTAAAAATTTTGCGCAAAATTCTACAAGTGAAAAAACTATCTTTTTTTCTGTTAATGTGTAGCAGCCTGTGGATGGCCGGTTGTACAAAGAGTAGCAGTTCCGACACTTTGGTCGGTAACTGGGTAAGGAGATCTGACTTTGAAGGTGTAGGCCGAAGTGAAGCTGTTGCAGCTCAACTAAACGGAAAAGCTTATGTTGGATTGGGATACAATGGTACCGATCGGTTGACTGATTTCTGGGTATATGATAATACATCCGATTTCTGGCAAAAGAAAGCTGATTTTCCTGGCACAGCCCGTAATTCAGCGGTTGCTTTTGCTGCCAATGGCAAGATCTATGTGGGTCTTGGTTACGACGGCGTAAATTATTTAAAGGATTTCTGGGCCTATGATCCAGGTGCCAATACCTGGACACAGGTAGCTGATTTTGGCGGATCTGCCCGTTATGATGCAGTTGCTTTTGGCATCGGCGACAAAGGCTATGTATGTAGCGGTTATGATGGCAACTACCTGAAAGATTTCTGGAGCTATAACCCCACTACCAATACCTGGACACAGGAGATCAGCCCCGGTGGTACCAAGAGAAGTGCCGCTTCTGTTTTTGTGATCGACAACAAAGCCTATCTCTGCCTGGGTGAAAACAACGGTTCTTATGTAAACGAGTTGTGGATGTATGATGCTTCTGCCAGTGCCTGGACCGAGAAACGCAAATTGACCAACGTAAGCAGCGAGTCTTACGATGACAAATACACCGGCATTACCCGCGCCAACGCAGCCGCGTTTGTAGTGGGTAGCAAGGGCTATATCACGACCGGTACTACCGGCGGACTCACCAGCAATACTTGGGAATACAATCCGGCTGATGATACCTGGACACAGAAAACGGCTTTCGACGGAACAGCCCGTGAAGGTGCAGTTGGCTTCTATATCAATGACCGTGGTTATGTTTCCACTGGTCGTACCAGCAGCCTGCGCCTCGATGATACCCGCGAGTTGCAGCCTTCGGCCGACAACGATACAGACGACTGAAAACGTAGGTAGTTTATAAAAAAGCGAGTCGCGGCGGTGATGGAAAATCACAACCGCGACTCGCTTTTTTTGTGGCTGTTTGTAGGCCTTATAAAATATTTCTGCTATTCACTTTCTCCATCAACAGTTCTTTGTAATGTTCGCTGACAGGGATTTCGTGCTCGCCGATCTTGACAAAACTTTTGTGGATGGATTCCACGCGCGACAAGGAAACGATATATGATTTGTGTACGCGCAGAAAAGCAAAAGGCTCTAATTTTTCTTCGAGGTGTTTCATGCTCATGCGGGTGATCACCGGTCGCTTGGATGATTGCAGGTGAATCTTTACATAGTCTTTGTACCCTTCAATCAGCAGCACGTCATCCACCGCAATCTTGACAATATTGTATTCAACGTTCACAAACAAATAGCGTGCATCTTCTTGAGCCGGCGCTGTTTTATTGGTATTGAACGCCTCCAGGGCCTTCATGCAGGCTTCGAGAAAACGATCAAAGGGCACCGGCTTTAAGAGATAATCGATTGCGTTGACAGTATAGCTTTCCAGTGCGTATTGCTCAAAGGCGGTGAGGAAGATGACTTTTGTTTTTCCCTTTAACGAAGCTGCGAGTTGCATGCCCGTCAGTCCCGGCATCTGGATATCCAGAAACAAGAGATCGACCGACTTTTCCTGCAAGAGTTTCAATACCTCGAGGGCATTTCTTGCAGTACCCACCAATTCCAGAAAAGGCACTTGCGCAATATTGTCGACCAGGAGATCGAGCGCCAGCTTTTCATCGTCTACCGCAATACAGGTTAATTTCATGCGAGGGTGATTTGAAGTGAAACGCTGTAAAAACCGCTGTTATCAGCAATAATTAGTTGTTGTTTGGCGCCATATAAAAGGTTCAGTCGCCTTTTAACATTTGCCAGGCCGATGCCCGAAACGCGATCAGCATGGTTTGCTTCGGCGCCGGCTTCGTACTGGTTGTTAACCTGAAAATACAATACTCCCTTCACTACTTCCCCTTTTATTTCAATGAGTGGTTTGTTCATATAACTGGCGCTGTGTTTGAACGCGTTTTCGACAAAAGGGATCAGCAGCATCGGCTCAATGAAATATTCTTCGCGCGGTGTTTTTAAGTCCACCTGAAGGTTTACATCATTGCCGAAACGAAGCGACTGCAATTCGATATAACTGCGCAGGTAATCGAGCTCGCGACTCAGTTTCACTTTGGTTTCATCGCTCTCGTAAAGCATGTATCGGAGCAGGCCCGATAAACGGATCAGGCTGGGCTCGAGTTGGTCTGATTTCTTCCGCGCCAGCGAAACCATATTGTTGAGAACGTTGAAGATAAAATGCGGACTAATCTGCGATCGTAAGAAAGAGAGTTCGGTTTTGAGTCCTTCGTTTTCTTTTTCCTTCACCAGTTTTTCTTCCTGGATGCGATCAGCGATGAGGCGATAAGCAAGGCTTCCGGCTTGCACAAAAAAGAAAGGAAAAATATTCAGCAGCAAGGGCATGGGAATGCGCAGGTGTTCTTCGCCGGTGTACCATTTGAGGTAGAAGGATACAATGAGCGAAACAGCGGCCAACACAGATACCTGCACCAATACATAATTTGCCCATTTCTTCGACCGGTTAAAGCGTGGTATCAGCCAGTAGGCATTGAAGTAAAACAGGGCAATCCATACCAGGTTCAGCAGCATGGCAAAGCGGGAAAAGTATTTTGGATCCATGCCGCGGTGCATTTCCATCCGCGCGCCCGGGGGTGCGCCCGGGGGGCGAATCATTCGACGAAAACTATCGGGCATATCCATCTGCCCCTCGGCGATGGGTGCACCTGGCATGTGATTGCGGTGAAAATTGGGTGGCGGCATGCTGTCGTAGTGAACTGAACCCATCGGCCAGCGAGGTTCGTTCTGGAATGCGCCGCTCCTGTTTTGCTGTCCAAAACTCATTTCCCTTTTTTCATCCAGGTAAGTGCGCATGATATAAGGCAGAAACAGCGTCACTATCCAGGTAAGGACGTGGTATAAAACAATGGCAGGTTTGGAAGTATACCAGGAAGCGGTTTGCATTGCGCAAAAATTAATCAAAACGAGTCAAATACGAACAGGAATCGACCAATTCGTTCATTGCATATACGAGAAAACGCTTACTGCTTCACAATTTTTTGGGTCACCACCCGGTCGTCGAAATAAGCCCGAATAATGTAGAGGCCGGCTGATTGCGCAGACAGATCAATGGTATAACTGTTAGACGCCGCGCCTGCGGTGATATTCCAGGTACGAAGCAGGGCCCCGCGCATATCGAACAAGCGGATCGCCTTTAGCTTTTCGGGTTGGGGATAGAATTGCAGTTTCGCGCTGGCCGTGGTGGGATTCGGATAGACCAGCACGCCCTTGGCTTTGAGGTTGGCCAGCACTACGATGGGTGTTATGCGGATATCATCGAGGTACACATTGTTTTCATACCCGGTGGCATGGCGGAAGGCGATCAACAAATCACCCTGCCCGATATAGGCCGTCAGGTTGATGGAGTCTTTTCGCCATTGCGAGGCATTGGGCACAAAGGCGCTCGTTATTGGCGTGTTGACGGTGACCAGGCTGCTGCCCCATTTTTTATACAAAGAGGTGTACGTGGCTCCACAATCGAGGCTGATCATCACTTCGAGCGTATCCCAATTGTTGTTGGGCGTGGTCAAGGCAGAATAAGCAGCCGCTGCCACCTGGAAATGCAGGAAAGCAGAGTCGTTCGTAGCAGCCAAATTCACTTGCGGCATCCGCAACCAGTCGACCTGACCGATGTCGGTATAGTCGGCATTGTTCATGCGAACACTGGTATTGCTGGCATAACCCGCACCGGTGTACTGGGCCCAACCGATTTTGTTGTCGGGGTTTAATGTATCCCAGGCCATCGGTGGAAAACCATCGCCCTCAAATCCTTCCACCAGTGGCACGGCTTGCACCGGATAATATTGAAGCGTAGCTGAGAGATCATTGTTGGTTTGGTCGCTGTCGGTAGCACCGTTCACGCTGACCAGGGTGATTTGTAACGCGTTGATGCCTTCGGGTGCGGTGATGGTTGGCAACTGGATGGACTGTCCGGTTAAACTGCTGATGCTACCGGTAAAATTATAGATACTATCGGTGATGCCTAACCGAATTCGAATGCGGGCACTGCTGATGGTTTGCAATCCCCGGTTGAACAGGTACACTTTGGGCGATACCGATGGTGCGCAAACGCGTTTGCTATAATCGACCAGGTAACTGAGTGCACCATCGAGGGTGGGCAGGATAACAGGTGCGCAGCCGTTGGATGTGGTGAGTGATAACCTCGAACTCACCAGGGCTGTTTCCATGCGCACCACCTGGTCGGCAGTAAATAGTAAGAGATCAACATCATTGGTGTAGTCCATGAAATTCTGGTACATGAATCCTGGTGCGGTTGTAGAGCATGCATCGGTTTGAATGCCTGTGCGGGTACCATTGGTAGCGTCGGCCTGGTTAGGGGTATCGTCTATATCATCTGATCCGCTACAGGCGCCTTCATCGTCGCCCCAAATATGGTAGAGGTTAAAAAAGTGGCCGGCTTCGTGCACGAGGGTCTTGCCTTCGTTGTAGGCCGTGCTACTGGACCCGGGCAGGGCGCTGGGGGCAATGACAATACCTTGAAAGCGCAACTCATCCACGCCTGGGAAAGTACCAAAGCCCAGCACGCCATTTTGCAAATTGGTAATCCACACATTCATGAAACGCGTTGGATCCCAGGCATCGGCGCCGCCCTTGCTGCTTAGCTTCATGTCGTCGCCATTGGGATCGAAAGCGCCGTGCGAACTGGTATAACGAATGATGCCTGTGCTCGGCACATTATTCGGTGTGCGTTGTGCCAGGCAGAAAGCAATCCCGCTGGTGCCGATGCGATCCCGAAAGCCGGCGAGGATGGCCGATTGGTCGTTCTCGGCGGCAAAGCAGGTATTGAGTTGCGTCAGTTGATCGTTGATCTGTGCATCGGTAACCGATGCCGGGTTTGACAACACGATGTGAAAAACTACGGGAATGGTATAGGTAGCTGGCCCCTGGCGAAGCAGGGACTTTGCTTGAATTTGCTGCTGCACGGAGCGGGCAAAAGTTTTTCTGGCGGCCTCGAATTGGGTGCGCAGTTGGGCACTTGTATTGAGTTTCTTTTGCAAACGGGTGTCGGTAGCGCAACGCGCAGGCGCAGCAGATTGACCAAAAGAAAGGAGGCTACAGAAAAGAATAGCAATGGTAAAAACGCACTTGTACATGGGTGGAAACTAGAGTTGGGAAAGTACTATTTTCCACCCATATACGAAGTTAATGCGACGTTAGCCGCGTAAATACGCGACAACTTTCTGTTTTAATGCGTCGCTCAGGGGAACCATGGGCAATCGCAGGTAGTTTTCGATGAGGCCGAGTTCAGCCAAAAATGCTTTTACACCGGCCGGATTGTTTTCGGCAAAGAGCAGGTGGTAGGCTTCGAGCAGTTCGTCGTTGAGCATTTTAGCACCGGCAAAATCGAAGGCGAGTGCTGACCGCACCATTTGGGTGAATTTTTTCGGCAGGCAGTTGGCGGCCACGCTGATCACGCCATCCATACCGAGCGACATCTGGGGCATCACCAGGTCGTCGTCACCGCTCACCACCAGGAAATGTTCGGGGCGGTCTTTCAGAATTTGCATGCACTGCGGCAGGTTATTCGCGGCTTCTTTGATGCCACCGATATTGGGCACTTCGTGCGCCAGGCGAAGGCTGGTGCTGCCATCGAGGTTGCGACCCGTGCGGCCGGGTACATTGTACAGCAGGATAGGCTTGGGCGACGCTTCGGCCAAGGCTTTGTAATGCTGGAACAATCCTTCTTGCGATGGCTTATTATAATAAGGAGAAGCGCTTAATACGGCGCTGGCTTTCTCGAGCGGAAAATGATGCAGGTCTTTGATCAGTGCCTGGGTGTCGTTGCCACCAATGCCGGCAACAACGGGAACACGGCCATCTACTTTTTCGTAGGTGAACTGCAGGATATCAATCTTTTCTTCTTTGCTGAGGGTGGGTGTTTCGCCGGTGGTGCCGAGCGAAACAATATAATCAACCCCATTGATGATCACATAATTGATCAGTGATTCAAGGGCAGTATAATCGATCTGGAATTTGCTATTAAAAGGCGTTACCAAGGCAACACCCGTGCCCCGGAGTGTCTGACGGAGAGACATGTCGTGCGTTTAATGTTTAAAGTTTAAGGTTTAAACGGTTTAAGGTTTAAACGGTTTAAGGTTAAGGTAGTTCATCCCAGAAGCCCATTTTGCTGAACTTCTCGATGCGCTGCCGTACCCGCTCTTCTGCGGGGACCTGTTTAATTTCGGCCAGGGTCTCTATCAGCACCTGTTTGAGTTGGGCGGCGGCTTCGTCGTAGTTCCAGTGTGCGCCGCCGTAGGGTTCGGGTACAATTTTATCGACGAGACCGAATGAGTGCATATAGTCGGAAGTCAGTTTGAGTTCTTCAGCGGCTTTTTCTTTTTGTTCCCAGGAGCGCCATAAGATGGACGAACAGTTTTCGGGCGAGATAACGGTGTACCAGGCATTTTCAAGCATCAGGATGCGATCGCCTACGCCGATGCCGAGTGCGCCACCGGAGGCGCCTTCGCCGATGATGACACAGATCACGGGTACTTTCAGGCGAATCATTTCGTAGATGTTGCGGGCGATGGCTTCGCCCTGGCCGCGTTCTTCGGCCTCCATGCCGGGGAAGGCGCCGGGGGTGTCGATCAGGGTAACGACCGGCTTGTTGAATTTCTCGGCCAGTTTCATGAGCCGGAGGGCTTTGCGATAGCCTTCGGGGTTGGCCATACCGAAATTGCGGTGCTGGCGCATTTTGGTGTTGATGCCTTTTTGCTGGCCGATGAACATAACGGTTTCGCCATCGAGGGAAGCGAATCCGCCTACCATGGCTTTATCGTCGCGCACGTTGCGATCGCCGTGCAGTTCAACAAAATTGGTGGTCATTTTGTCGATGTATTTCAGCGTATAGGGGCGGTCGGGGTGGCGGCTGAGTTGTACTTTTTGCCAGGAGGTGAGCTGCGAGGTGATTTCGCGGCGCTTTTCCAGCACCTGGCTTTCGAGGTCGGCGATGACCGGCTTTACGTCGAGTTTGCTGTTTTTCTCGCCGGAAATTTTGAATTTTTCTATTTCGTCGAACAGGTCTTTGATTGGACGTTCGAATTCCAGGAATTGTCTGTTCTTATCTTCCGGCATATTGGTAATTAACGGTCAACGTTTTGGTTGTTCCGGTGCCTAGGGGCAATCCGGGATTTTGTAAAATTAAGGGTTGAAAAAAATTACGGAAAAGTTTTTGTTAGAAAGGCCTCTCCTATTATCTTTGCCATCCCAATTTGAGGAATTGAGCTGGTAATCAGCGAGTTCCTTAGAAGCGACGGATCGGTAGTTCAGTCGGTTAGAATGCTGCCCTGTCACGGCAGAGGTCGCGGGTTCGAGTCCCGTCCGGTCCGCTTAATGAAGGATTACGTTCGCGTGATCCTTTTTTATTTTTACTCTACTTTACTTTGAAGGGGTTGAGTTTCAGAATTCTGTAACAACGCCGCCCGTTTTCGCTGCCTACCTTTAATACAGCTTAACACTTTATCACCGCGACCTGCACCGCGACCTCGAAAAGTCCTGCGGTCGCTCAAAAAAATGAAGTGTTATGTTGTTGTCTGTAAAGTTGATTTGCCGCACCAAAAGAGTGCATGAAGATGGAACCTGCACGGTGTTTATCCAGTATTGTTATGGTGAAAAGAAAATCCTTCTGCACACAGGAATAAATGTACCTCCAAAGTATTGGAGTAAAGTTCAGGAATGCGTATCAGACAATCTTCCATCCGAATATGGAATGGCGGCAGACCTGAACAAAGAGTTGCTCCGCATGCGTAGTGTAGCCAATGCGCTTGCTTTAAAAGCTAAAACACTCAAGACCGAAGAAAGGGGAAAATTCATCAAGGCTTCATTTTCTCCCGCCCTGGTTCCGGATAATGTCGACAAAAAGATAGTCGACAATGAAAAGAAGGAGAAAGAGCTTCAGCAAGCCACCCTGGATGTCTATTATCAGTTCGATGAGTATATAAAAAGCAAACAACGCAAAGTTGGCCGGGCAACCCTCACCGTTTATGGGAATGTAAAATCTCATCTGCTTGCTTTTGAAACATATCGCCAGCAAAAGATAACTTTTGACAGCTTTGATTTTGCCTTTTACGAAAATTTTGTTGATTACCTCACTTTTGAACATGTTCACCTGCGCAGGCAAGCCGTCTTAACTGGTTTGCGGCTAAATACTATCGGAAAAACCATCAAGCATCTGCGCGGGTTCATAAAAGACCGGGTGAAAAGAAAGATTGTTCCTCCCATTGATTTGACAGATTTCAAAATACCGGAAGAGGAAAGCGATGCTATTTATCTAACTCATGAGGAAATTGCAAAAATCTATCAAACTGATCTAAGCGGGCATCCTTACTTAGTTGAATACAGGGATTTGTTTGTATTGGCATGTTTAACAGGGCTGCGTTTTTCCGATTTCTCCAATTTAAGGCCGGAAGACCTGCAAAAGGATTTGCTGTACAAGAAACAGGAAAAGTCGGATCACTGGGTTGTTATCCCACTAAGACATGAAGCAAAACTAATTTTTACCAGGCAATTCAAAGAAAAAATTCCTGCACTTACCAATCCTGAATTTAACCGGCATATTAAAACGATTGGAAAACTGGCGGGCATCACGAAGCTGGTAAAATTCTCATATAAAAAGGGCAATAAGAGTATTACTACTACCAAACCGAAATTTGATTGGATTACCTCACATACTGCACGGCGTTCGTTTTGTACGAATGAGTTCCTGGCGGGCACACCAGTTGAACTAATAATGAAAATAAGCGGACATAAACGCACCAAAGATTTTTATAGATATATCCGCATTACACCTGAAGAAGCGGCTATTAAGATTAAGGAATTATGGTTGGCACGTAATGATATGAAATTAATCAAGGATGCGACTGAGAACCTAGGTATGGCAGTGTAGCACCGCAAAGTATTCTATTGATTTATTGTAAATCCTCCAAAAACGGCTTTATTCTCAACCCCATTAAAATCATCCCCCAGGGAGACCCGGAATTCGCCACTGACTATTGAGGTATCGAAATAAGTTATTCTGATGTATCCTGAAGTAAGCGTATCTGGAAGAAAATCCAGCCCGTCAGTATAATAAAAATTTGTTACATCAATATTCGGCACAAAGCCGGTATCAATAATGTTTAGCAGATATATTGTACAATGATCAAAAAAGTAGCTCGATGCATCAAGGGTAATTTTGCCGGTAGACTTATTCCATGTTCCTGCAACTGATTCCCAACGTAAATCTTCCTCATAACCCTCTATCCGAAGGTTTAATATGCTATATGGCTTGAATATATCATCCTTACTGCAATTAGTAAGATTGCTCAATACAAGTAATCCTATCGCTATTCTGAATAGCATACTGCATATTCTTACTTCAACTGATCATACCAGCGTATCCATTCGCATCGAGCAATGTTGCAACCTCTGAGGGATTAAGCATCTTAATTTTTATCATCCAGCCGTCTGAAAACGATGCTGAATTTACTAATGCAGCATTATCCTTTAAAGTCGCATTTGTTTCAATCACCTCACCGCTTACCGGCATGAATAAATCAGAGGTGGTTTTCACCGCTTCAACGGAACCAAATACTTCATCCTTTTTAAATTGCTTACCGGCAGATGCAGATCGACATACACTATTTCTCCTAATTCACTCTGTGCAAAATCAGTTATGCCGATCTGGGCTTCATTGTCGCTTAATACTCTAAGCCAGGTATGTTCTTTAGAATATCTATAATCTTTAGGCGTTTCCATTTGCAATAGTTGTGGTTGTAATTAAAATCCTTTCCTGAGCATTTCTGCATATTCATTGGGTAATGGACTATCCTCAACTGCCTTTGCTGCCTTTTCCACATCATAATTAAATCGAATAAATTCCACCTGAATTGAATCCTTTTTTGATATACTGCTGTTTTCATTTATATGGAGGATCACATAACAACCTTTTGGATTACTGTCTTTAGGCTTTCCAACTGAACCAATATTAATTGCGTGCCGGTAGTGAGGGTTATCACCCGGTTCTGACGGTAAAATCCTGTGATAAGGTTTGTGCGTATGTCCAAAACACATGATATCGGCATCGGCATCCTGCATGATCCGCATCAGGCTTTTTTCCTCTCTGTCTTCAAATAAATATTCGTTGATCTTCCGGGGACTGCCATGTACAAGCAACAAATTCATTTTGTCATTATTCAACTGGTATTCGACACGTATATGCGCTGGTAACGTTCGCAAATATTTCCTTTCTTCTGGTTTAACTAATGAATTGGTATAAGAAATAGAAATTTTTCCCATATCCTTCTCGGTATCGGTTTTATAAGCACAGCCACATTCATCACTCATTAATCCGATACCCTGGTCATAATTACCCGCAATGGTTGGAATACCCCTTTTCCTTATCTCGTTAATTACTTCATTAGGCCAAATATTATACCCCACCAAATCACCGAGGCAATAAATGGCATCCGGCTTGCGAGCATCAACGTCTTTAAAAAAGGCTTCGAGGGCAGGAAGGTTTGCATGGATATCACTGAAAAGGGCAATTCTCATTTTTTATCTTGTTTATTTGAATTTAAATATTTCCATACTGGTATTGCTAAAGCTGCACCTGCAACAGTAGCGATTAGATATATCCAAAGATGTTCCAAATGACCTGATACAAGCGCAGGCGCCAAAGAACGTGCAGGATTCATAGAGGCTCCGCAAATTGGTCCGGCAAACATCGCTTCTAATAGTACGACAGAACCAATGGCAAGTCCTGCGAACATTCCCTGTTCCTTGCTTCCTTGTGCCACGTTGACAATAACAAGCATTAGAAAGAACGTAAGCAAAAACTCGAGAATAAAGGACTGACTTTCGCTTCCTGCCGGCAGCGTTGCACCAAGCAATTCATTGGCGGGAAATAAATAATGCAACACAACACTGGCCAGCAATGCACCCGCAACCTGGCTAATGATATAGGGGAGTAACTCTTTTGGCGAAAATCTTCCCGATAATGTAAAGGCTATTGTTACCGCTGGATTCAAGTGTGCCCCTGAAATGTTTCCAAGGGCATAAATCATTGCCATTACAATAAAACCAAAGGTTATTGCGATGCCAACGTGCGAAACAGCACCGTTTGTTTCCTGGTTGATTACGATTGCTCCCGTACCGCAAAATACCAATGCAAAAGTTCCTATAAATTCAGCAACAAATTTTTTCATAAGGTTATTTCGGAGCCTTCTTTTCTGTGAGAAACTTCATTGCTATAGCGATATTTTTCAAAGTGGACTCTACTTCCAAATCCGATTGATCAGCATTTACATTTTGAAAAGGTAATTCAAAAGGATAGTTAGGTGTTTTCAAATCTTTACATACCGGCTCAGCGGCCCGGTCACAAACAACCACAGAAGTGATTTCCTGTTTAGGCAGGGATGGATCAGCCGTTGTCTTTGTATAAAGCAATATGGGTTTAATGCCATCGCTATATTTTACCTCATAAGCTACCTTGCCGTCTTTTTCTATTTTAGTGATCTTATACCCGATTTTGGAAAGATATTCGATCAGCTTTGGATTAATTTCTCCTGCGGTTATCCCGGCTGAAAACGCCTTCACTCTTTTAAATCTCCTGTCAAAACTCAGTGTTGCAAGAAATACCTGCGAAGCCTGACTTCTGAATGAGTTTTCAGTGCAATAAAAGATACAATTCCAGTCTAAGTTGTCGATAGTCGTTGCGTTGATATTCTGGCGTAGGTTTTCCAAAACTGGGTACTTTTCCTTCGGATATTGCTTTGCATCGATTGCTTTAAAATAAGCTTCCAGTTCCGGATATAGCTTTGGCGCAACTACAGGCGGCCTGAAAGAAGTTACAATTACAGTTATAACTGTAAGAACAGTAAATAATGGAATGTACTTTTTCATATAGCTAAAATTTAGAGTTTTAATCACAACAGCCAGGTGCGCAACAAGCAACTTTTTCTGTGGGTTTTTCCGCATAAACTGTGATACTGAATATTCCTGTATTGCCGTTTTTGAACCCGGTCAATTCTTTCTCGTTCAAATATTTTTTTAGAATATCATCAGGTACTACGATTGGCTTCTCTTTTTGAATAGTTACATTTTTGAAACCGTTGGCATGAATAAGTTCCAGGTAAACCTGTTTTTGTATTGCTCCTGATACACAACCGGCGTACATCTCTGCATCCTTGCGTAGTGCATCAGGCAGATTCCCCACCAGCACAACATCAGAAATGCTAAAATGCCCACCTGGCTTTAAAACCCTGAAAATCTCCTTAAAGACGCCGTCTTTATTGGGAACAAGGTTCAACACGCAATTACTTACAATCACATCTGCTATATTACTTGTCACAGGCATTTTTTCAATATCACCCTGACGAAATTCAACATTATTAAAGCCCAGCTTTTCTGCATTAACCCTTGCTTTCTCTATCATAGCCGAGGTGAAATCAATTCCAATTACCCTACCCGTCTCGCCCGCCTCGTTTCTTGCAATAAAGCAATCATTTCCTGCACCGGAACCGAGGTCTATTACTGTATCTCCTTTTTCGATTTTGGCATATTGCGTAGGTAAACCACATCCCAGCCCCAAATCCGCATCCGGATTATAACCTTTGAGGTTTGAATAATCATCGGTCATTATATTGTACACTTCGGTACTGCACCCACCGGCACCGCAGCAGGACGATTGGTTCGTATCCTTATCCTGTAAAGCAATCTCACTATATTTCTGTCTTACTAATTCTTTAAGTTCTTGCTCGGTTTGCATATTTTATGATGTTTTAATAATTGTAATATTGCGATTAAACGCGGCAAAAAAAATCAACAACGCTCGTCCTTTGCTACATAAGTAATAAAAAATGATTCAAACACCGCTTTGTATTGATTCCAAATCTTGCTATCGATACAATAGCAAACACTGGTTCCTTCAATAGTGCCCTTTATCAACCCGACATTTTTTAGTTCTTTGAGATGTTGACTGACCGTAGCTTGTGCAAGTCCTAATTCTTCTACCAGGTCTCCACATATACAAGTTCGGGCTTTGATCAAATGCTGGAGAATAGCAATTCGGGCTGGATGGCCTAATGCCTTCATCATCATGGCAAGCTTATTCTGCTTTTCTGTAAATATATCTGTTTTCGTAGTCCCCATATCTATCGCAATATTACGTTATTCCTTGATATACTCATTTTTTTGCCTTATTCTTTTTGAAAAAAATTTCTGGAAAAATCCTGCATCTTTTTTTAAGTCCTTCGTCTATATAGGTATTAAACGCAATATTACGATGAAACACAACTCATTACTTCCGGTAGCCATTGTAGGTGGCGGTCCCGTAGGTTTGTCTGCTGCGGCACACCTGGCTGTCAGAAATATTCCTTTTATGCTGTTTGAAGCAGGAGAATCTGTGGCGGCAAACGTTCATTCATGGGAACATGTCAGGGTATTTTCGCCCTGGCGATACAATATTGATAAGGCAGCGAGGCAATTGTTGGAAGGTTCGGGTTGGATATCGCCCGATGATGACGGCTTGCCAACGGGCAAACAATTAAATGAGCAATACTTCATTCCACTGGCTAATCTCCCTGTGATAAAATCATCTATTCATTTTAATAGTAAGGTTGTATCCATTGGCTGGAAAAACATGGACAAGATGAAAAGCTGGGGGCGCGAAGAATGGCCGTTTATTTTACAGGTTCATCATAAAGATAAAGGAGCACGATTTTATGAAACAAGAGCTGTAATCGATGCCTCCGGAACATGGAACAGCCCTAACCCGATTGGATCAGGTGGCGTGTTTGCCGTTGGTGAAATAGAAAACAAGGATAAGATATTATACGGCATTCCCGATGTACTTGGCAAATTGAAAGACCGCTACAAGAATAAATCCGTCGCAGTAGTCGGGGGTGGCCACTCAGCTATTAATACAATTATTGAACTGGACAAACTAAAAGACGAATATCCGGATACGACTATCCATTGGATTCTGAGGAAAAAAAATGTAAGAGATGTATATGGAGGACAGGAAAAAGACGCACTGGAAGCCAGGGGCGCTTTGGGAATTAAGATCGAGCAGTTAGTGAATAATGATCGTGTAAGCGTTTATACTCCTTTTCAAATTCAGGAAGTCAGACAACATAATGGCCAGTTGGCATTAATAGGCTACCAGCAAGATGAGTTGCAGGCTCTTCCTGGCATTGATGAGATCATTAGTAATGCTGGCTCACGTCCTGATTTTTCATTCCTCCGTGAAATTAGATTAAGTGTTGATTCATCATTGGAAAGCTCGGCTGCAATTGCAGAGCTGATTGATCCAAATATTCACAGTTGCGGAACGGTAAGGCCGCACGGTGAAAAAGAACTAAGACATGATGACGAAGGCTTTTACATAGTCGGTTCAAAAAGTTATGGCCGTGCTCCTACCTTCTTAATGGCTACAGGCTATGAACAGGTTCGTTCCGTGGTAGCTGCAATTGACGGGGATATGGAAGCTGCCCGGAAAGTTGAACTGGATTTACCGGAAACTGGTGTATGCAGCAGTGATATCGGAGCTGCTTGCTGCGGTACAGAAGCCGCAACAGAAAAACAAACAGCGGCTGCATGTTGCGGATAATCAGAGCAAATATATCTGGCTTAAAATATCCCCTCTATTCATCGTTAACCTTATCCTTTGCGAGTTTTGGGGATGCGTTTTTATATCCATTTTTACCGCAGTATGCGGAAGTGATGGAGATACCGGTTGTATGGATTGGCGTCTTACTGTCCATCAACCGGTTTATACGCATTTTAATTAACCCGGTAGTAGTAAAACTATTTGCCAGGTATGGTGTCCGAACAGTTACCATTACTGCATCGGTAATGGCAATAGTTTCTACTGTCGGATACGGCCTGGGATGGGGACTGCTATCGTTAGTATTGTTCAGATTGATTTGGGGTATGGCTTACGCTATTTTGCGGATAAGTACAATGGCTTATGCTTTTGAACATGAGTTTATAGGAATTTCACTGGGTATTGGAAAAAGCATCCAGGAAGCCGGGCCTATGCTGGCATTATGGCTGGGGCCTTTACTACTAAGTTATTTTTCAGTAACCAATACATTTTTCTTGCTTGCTTTGATTTCTATTCCATCTTTATTATATGCCATCTCATTACCTGACCTGAAATATATCCCATTAGCCGCAAAAGGAATAACATTTAATATTCCATCACTAATGAATTTAATGACATTTGCTGTTTCATTCACAGTTGATGGCATGTTAATCGTTGTTACAGGCTTATTTCTTGCAAAACAAAATGGTTCGCTTACAGCGCTGGCTATTATGTCTTTCACTGCAGGTTATTTAGCTTACAGGAGAGTATGTTTTATTCTTTTCTCTCCAGGGGCTGGGGTGGTGGCAGAAAGATTCGGATTTATAAAACTGTTCAATTTCTCTTTCCTGATGATCATTACCGGACTTGTTTTACTCCTGGCCGGATGGGTGCCTGCCGGACTGATTATCATATTTACCTTCAACAGTATCTATAGTACAATTGCGCCTGGTGCTATTGCTGATCAAAAAACTGACAAAATCAAGGCAGTGGCCTTAAATGCCTCCTGGTGGGATATCGGGGCGGCCACCGGGGCATTAACCGGTGGAGCAATATTGTCGGCTGCCTTTCTTTTTGAAACCTTTATGATTGCTATCTTTGTACTTGTATTTTTATTGATCATCAAATTTTGGAAAACAGATAGAAACTGATGGAACTCGCTGCTATTTATACCGAATTTCATAAAGTATTACTTGGCTTCATTAAGAGCAAAGTAAACAACCATGAAGATGCAGAGGATATTGTGCAGAACGTATTTATGAAAGTGGCTGGTAGTGTAGGCGATTTAAATAGAAAAGAAAAATTGCAAAGCTGGATATATGCCATTGCCAGGAACTCCATCATTGATTATTACCGTGTGAATGGAAATAAAAAGAAACTCGTCATTGAAGGTGATATTGCTGAAAGTTTTTCTGATGAGGAATATATTGATACCACAAAAGGATTGGATTGTTGCCTGATTGATTTTGTGAACCAGTTGCCCGATGAATACAGGGATATTATTATCGACGTGGAAATGAATGGCATAAAACAAAAGGATCTTGTTGAGAAATATAATCTTGCCTATCCTTCCATTCGCTCACGGGTTCAGCGTGGCAGGGAAAAATTGAAACAATTGCTTCTGGAATGTTGCAACATACAATGGGATACAAGGGGTAATATTTTGGGTGTCCAATCCAAGCCAGCATGTGGAAATAATGAAGACGGAGACTGTAAAAATTAACGCATCATTATTCTGTTATTCCGTCTATATAAGTGAAACAAAACTTATAAAAATGGAAATGCAAATAACAGATTTACCTGTTCTTCAGAAAAGCAAAGAAACAAAGTCATCAGTAACAAAAGATGAATCTTCATGTTGTATAAAACCGGCAGGTGGCGCTGCTTGTTGCTCACCGAGTAAAAATGAAGAAGACAATAATGGAGCGTGTTGTGCTCAGCCGGAAGATGGATCGGCTTGCTGCGCAAAATAAATCAAAAGAAATACCGATCAATTCGGGAGGTAATGCCTCCCGAATTAAAGATATGGGGGATCATATTCGATTTCAACGTTACCGTTTGCAGTTACTAATGCCGACCAAAACCACCACCTGTCAGATGGAGTATGATAAATCCCAGGATAACCAGCGCAATAAGCGCCAAAAGAATATAAAGCATTAAGGATTTCTTTATAGTTGTCTTCCGGATTGGTGCCCGTTTCTGCTGTTCATTTAATTTCCGTTGCCCGTAGGAAGTCAATCCCCACGGCTTATATACAGAAAGCGTAGTTGCCACAAGCAATACTAATAATGCTGCGCCAGCATCGGCTATCAACTGAATTCTCAAGCTTCGAAGATCTGAATCCGCAATTGTAGTCCCAGCCACTATATCTGCCATGTAGCGGATCGGCTGCATGTGAACCAATAAAACAATAGTGGCAACAATAGTCAAAAGAAATTTAGCCAATATCCAATAATAACGAAAAAGTCCCCATTGGGTTGCCAGCGATTGAATAACGCCGGTTATCAAAGTACCGAAGCAAGCTGGCACAATGACAAACCAGGTTATCAAATCCATACTTATGTAACTGGAAACAACGATCTTGGGATTCTCACTGGTCAAACCTGCTATGGCAAGTGCCAGGAATCCGGCGACTGCGCCAAACCAGCCGACAGAAAAAGTGATATGAGCGGTAAGCCCAAACTTGCGGAAAAAAGGAGTCATCAGCATAACGCAATTTTTAAGTTTAATTCTCTTTGATAAAAAGACTTGCAACCCTTATGGTTTTCTTTTTGTCATCCGTCCATGCGAAGATCATCGAGTTTTCAGTCTTCGTCATTTGCGGAAAGCCACTTGACCGCGATTCGGAAGTAGAAGCAACAATAAACGAAGAATCTTTTTTACCATCGTTATATACTTTCGTAGCTTTTACAACAGCGCCTTCCATCCAAGTCACCATTACTGTTTTTTCATTCATCCATTCTATGTCAACCCGACCAATAGTTTTATCGTCATTGACTTTTACAGGATCGGAAAATGCAGCACCCCCATCTTTAGAAAAAGCAACATTAACCAGTGCGTTTTTATCGGGTGAAGAAAACCACGCAACGGCAACGTTATTACCGGTTGCGGCGATACGCGGCCCGTTGACCGGGCAACCCTCAATTTTCCAGTTATCGGCAAATATTGATTTTGGAGCAGTCCATTGTCCATTTACAAACCGGACAATAGATATATCTCTTATTTCACTGTCTGATCTGTCGCGGTAAACAACAACCGGCCCGTTGTCTGTAATTGCGGCACTGGTCTGACAGCAATCGCAGACCCGGTTATCCAGTTCCCATTCATTTATTTTCTTTCCTGACTTATCTATAATTGCAGCGCGAATTGTCATCTGTCCGTGATGTCCGCCGTGATGACCGCCACCGCCTTCCATAGCGGCATTTCTCCCATCAAGCCATGAAATAAAATAGTTTTCTCCGTAAGGAACAATAGATACAAATCCGTGTTCTGCTTTTTTCCCATCATCGTGAAGAATGGAAGGAGCGCCCCACGTTTTGCCCTGATCATTGGAAGTAGTAAGTTTCACGTCATAGGTATAAGTTCCTTTTTCGCTCTTCTGTAAAAAATGCGAAATCAGGTTATTGCTTTCATCCGTAGCGATTACTGGATAATCAGCCCAATTAACGAACCAATCATTGCCCGAGGCAATTACCGCAGGTTCACTCCATTTCTCATTATGTAATGATGAATATTTCAACGTACTGTTGAGGCTATCTTTTTCAATCCATGACAGGTAAACGATGCCATTTTTATCAGTGAAAAGATATGGCTCGGCGCTCGCTGAATCTGCAGGTGATTCTATTGCCAGAGGTGATCGAGTTATATCAACTTCTTGTTTTGCTGGTTTCGAATCGCAGGATACCAGCAATGCAGCGAAAAAAAATACTGAAATACTTTTTCTCATTTTTGGTTGTTTATTTGAAGTATCATTTTTATGTTACTTGAGTCATTCCAATTACGATAGCCGGTTTCAGCAAATACTTTTTCCCCTTTTGGATTGTAGATATATGTTGTCGGTAAACCATCCATGGTCAATTCCTCCATGTTGGTCAAACGGACGAAGTTTAAATCAAACTGATAATGCTCTTTGAATTCTTTAATCTGCTCCGGGGTTTCATCTGATGCTAATAAAAAAACAACTCCATTTTTACTTAATAATCGCTGAGCGCTATCTATAGATGGCATTTCCCGAATACAGGGTTTGCACCAGGTAGCCCAAAAATTTAGAAATATCGTTCGTCCTTTAAACTGGTCCAGGCTAATTGGCTGGCCATTCAGGTCGGTAAGTTTCACTGTTGCAAATTTCTTTTGGTCGTGTATAGGCTTTGTGTTTTTATCACTGACCGGCTCATTACAAGCTATCAAACCGAATAATATCGTACATAATATATAGCGCATAAGGCTTTAAGATTTGCCTTTTACTTTTAGCATACTTGCATTTATCGCCACGATTACCGTGCTTACACTCATCAATACTGCACCGGCCGCAGGGCTAAGAAGAATTCCTAACTTGTACAATACCCCGGCGGCCAAAGGAAGCGCAACCACGTTGTAACCGGTAGCCCAGACCAGGTTTTGCACCATCTTCCTGTAAGTTGCTTTACCAAACAAGACCAAACTGACAATGCCTTTTGGGTTGCTGTTCACAAGAACAATTCCTGCTGTTTCCGCAGCAATGTCACTGCCGCTTCCTACAGCAATGCCAACATCCGCCTGTGCTAAAGCAGGTGCATCATTAACACCGTCACCAGTCATTGCCACATACTCTCCTTTGTCTTGTAGCTCTTTTATCTTTTCTAATTTTTGATGCGGTAATACTTCAGCATAGTAGGTATCAATACCTAATTTCTTGCTTACACTTTCTGCTACTCTTGAATTGTCGCCCGTTAAAAGAACGGATTTAATATTATTTTCATGAAGCGTTTTGATCGCTTCTGCGGATTCGGGTCTGATCTTGTCTGATAAAGAAATATATCCCGCCAGCGCATCATTGATTAAGACAAATACGACCGTTTCATCAGCATCAGGATTAAAATCAGCAGGCAGTTGAATGTTTTTTTCTTTGAGATAGCCAGGACTTACTACTTTAATTTGTTTTCCTTCAACTGTTGCTTCAACACCCTTGCCGGTAATAGCATTAAAATTTTGTAGTGAAGGAATAGAAACGGACAACTCTTTCACTTTTTGGAGAATACCTGTAGCAATCGGATGTTCTGAGTTTTGCTCTAAGGCAGAAGCCAGACGAATCAATTCTTTTTCACCAAATTCATTTTTTATCGGAACAACTTTGGAAACTTCAAATTTGCCAATAGTAAGTGTACCTGTTTTATCAAAGACAAGCGTTGTTACTTTGCGGGAGTTTTCAAACGCTGTCCTGTTTTTGATCAGTAGCCCATTCTGTGCCGATAGAGCGGTTGATTTGGCTACAACCAATGGCACGGCCAGGCCTAATGCATGGGGACAGCAAATAACAATCACGGTCACCATTCGCTCAATAGCAAAAGCCAATGCCTGCCCATCGAAGTACCAATACAGGAATGTAACGATACCCGCCACAATAGCAATCAAAGTAAGCCATTGCGCAGCTTTGTCCGCCAGTAATTGAGTTTTTGATTTTGATTTTTGTGCATCCTGAACCAGTTTAATTACCTGCGACAAATAAGAATCTTTAGCTCCATGAGAAACTTTGATCTTTATCGAGCCGTTTCCATTCAAAGAACCGGCAATCACTTTATCACCTTTTATTTTCTGTACTGGTTTTGATTCGCCGGTCAGCATGCTTTCATTCAGGTAACTCTCTCCTTCGACAATAACACCATCAGCCGCCACTTTTTCGCCGGGCTTTATCAGGATCACATCGTTTTCTTTCAAAGTTTCCGTTTTAACATCCATCACATGGTCATCATGTACGAGATGGGCATCTGCCGGCATTAACTGTACAAGCAGTTCCAGTTCTCTTGATGCACCGGCAACGGATTTCATTTCAATCCAGTGTCCGAGGAGCATAATCAGGATCAGGGTTGCCAGCTCCCAGAAAAAATCCATTCCTTTTAATCCAAATACCGTTGCAACGCTATACACATAAGCCACGGTTATAGCGAAGCCGATCAGCGTCATCATACCCGGTTTCCAGGTTTTCATTTCGCTGAACCAACCAGTAAGGAAAGGCCAACCACCATAAAAAAATACGATGGTTGAAAGCGCTAACAATACATATTGAGACCCTGTAAAACTGATATCGATATTCAGCCAGTGCTGTATCATTTCGGAAAGCAGCATGATTGGAACAGTCAACACCAACACCACATAAAAACGTTTCTTAAAATCACCGATCATCATAGCGTGATGATCATGGCCTTCATGACCCATTGTTGGGTTATGTTCACCATGTTGATGATGAGCTTGTCTTATATCAACGACTTCTACCTTAGCCTGTGCGTGGAGCGGCACCAGGTTCATGCCGCAAATCGGACATTGGCCCGGTCCAAGTTTGACAATTTCCGGGTGCATCGGGCAAGTATATTTTTTGTGATTGTGGTGATCCATACATTAGCTTTTAATAGTAATTGGAAACTCAATTTTTATTTTCTCCCATGCTACAGCGATCCTTCCTTCATTGCCTTTTTTCCCTTCTACGAAATATTGAAGCCGTTCAGTGTGCTGATGTTTCAGTGGCTTAACTTTTATCCTAACTATGTCTTCTTTTTCGTCATATTCGGATGCGAGGTGTTGTTGCCATTTCGAATTGATTATTACTGTCCACTCTTTTTTACCCGGAATAGTGAATACCGCATATTTACCCGCCGGGATTTCTTTTCCATTAATAACAAATGACTTTGCAATTTCAATGGTGGTGGCGTCGTGTGCACCTGCTACCCACACTTCATCATACGGTACCAATCCTCCCCAAATTACCCGCTTGCGCACACCAGGCGAATGATAGCTGATCTTTATCGAATCGTTTCCGATTAAACCCACAGCCATAGATTTAATACTTTTCTTGCTGGTGTCTTTCACCAGGTTGGGATTGTAGCAAACCTCTCCTGTTTGTGCTTTAAGATCGCGGGTGCCTGACAGGATCAGCAGCAGCAAGAAGGCTACGAGGTATCGGAACAAAGGCCATCTGGAATTATTCATTGTTTAATTGTTTGCAGTTACTTAATGGTTTCTTTTACCTCTCCGCAATTCATCATTTTATCACCAAAATACGGGTTACGGATTTCCTTGTTTGCACTCAGCCAATACGCTCCTTTATCATTAAGCGCCATTGGACAATAATCAACATATAGTTCGCCGCCAGCTACCCCTGATTTTTTTACCAGGGCGATAAAATCGTTGCTTAAAGGAGAGTAAGCCGCTCGCTGCGCTTCAATATCGCTGGCTGTCGTAATCTTTGCTGCATTAGCTGCTATTGATTCGCCACCAGGAACTTCCTTTATGCCTACTTCGATTGCATTGCTGGCTATTTTGGCTTCTGCGGCATTACCATTTATCAATGCGGTGGTGAGGTGTATGTAGTGCTGGTAAACGGCATTCAACTTATCATCTTTAACACTCAATTTGCCGGTAGAGCTGCTCTTATCGCTCATGTCATGTCCTTCATGTTTCGCCGTATCTTTTTCCTGTTTATTTTCGCTTGTGCCATTGTTCCCGCAGGAAGCGATTAAAATTGTTACTGCTAAAGGCATTACTACTTTGATTACTTGTTTCATTGGTTGTACTTTTTATAATTTAAAATTTGAATTATTAATGTTTATGACCCGCCATAGGATCGGACCCCTTCTTTAGTATGTATTCGCTATACAACAAATAAGCTCCCGTTACAACTACTTTTTCACCATCCTCTAAGCCTTCTGTGATTTCTACCACATCCGCATTTTCCTGGCCTGTTTTTACCATTCGCGGGACGAATTTTCCCTTGCTCTCTTCAATCCATACATGCATTCCTTTTCCATCACGTATTACTGCATCAACGGGCAGTGCAAGCACATTGCCTGTACTTTTAATAGGTAACAGGATGTTCGCCTGAAGACCAGGTTGCCATTGGTTATTTGGATTGGGAATAGTTCCTCTTACATTCATTAATTGGCTACCGCTCTGTATCGAAGGATTGATAAATTGGATGGTCATATTCTGTGGCTGATCTTCCCATCCGGGTATAATCACTTTTACCACCTGCCCGACTTTTATTGCAGATGCTTCAGCCGGATACACATCGGCTTCCACCCATAAACTGTTGTAGCCCTCAAGACGCATGATAGTGCCGCCTTCTGCAACATATTGTCCTTCGGTGACCTGGTGTTCTGCCACCACGCCGCCTACAGGCGCCGGATAAGTAACATAAGGATCTGTTTTTTGAGATTTTACCAGTTGTTGCAATTGAGCTTCCGTCTGATCATATAATAACAATTTCTGCTTAGCTGCTTTTTCTATCTGTTGAAACTTGTCATCAGACGGGAATTGTTTTGCCTGCGCCACCGCGATAAGGTATTCCTGTTGAAGCGTAGCCAATTGCTCGGAATAAATTTTATACAAAGCCTGGCCCTTACTCACTTTAACGCCGGTTTCTTTCACGTATAAGACTTCAATGCGACCGGCAACACGGCTTGAAATGAAATTGGTTTGTTCAGGGTTGATCGCCAGCCGTCCATTGAGTACTTTATTATTATTTAATGCGCTGCTTCCAATAGTTACAGTAGTAATATTGGCAAGTGCTATTTGGCTCTCGCTTAGTGTCAGGTTGGGATCGGTATTGTTCTTATCGAAAAGCACAAGGTCCATCCCACAGATTTGACAGGTGCCTGGTGCTTCCTGTATAATTTGTGGATGCATCGAGCAGGTATAAGTCTGCTTCTTTACAGCAGTGGCTTCTCCCTTTTTCTCCTTGCAGGCAGTAAGCAACATACCCGGAATTACCGCCACGAAAAAAGCTGCCTTTAAAAATCGTTTTCTTTCCATATTACTGTTTCTGTTGATCGGTTGTCTTAATAAAACTTTCGCTGTCTACGAGGTAAGAGGCGTTTCCAGCTACCTGCCAATCGCCAATAGCGGTCGCTACCATCACCATGCCTTCTGCTTCAACACTTGTTTCAACCTGCATGGGCACAAATACGTCACCCTGCCTTTTAAATACAATTGACTTATTGCCCAATTGCCATACGGCTTTCCTGGGCAACCACCATCCACCTTTATACACCACTGGTATATTAGCTGAGACCAATTGGCCCGGCAATAAATCTTTATTGGAAATATATACCCTTGCCAATGTGAAATTCTCTCCGCTTCTGACTACCGGTTGTATCAAACCAATAGCGCCGGTGTATACTTTCTCTTTATCGGCGCTTGTATGAAAAATTAGTTTTTGCCCTCTTTTTACCTGTGAGGCCATTTCCGGTTTTAATGCGAATTCTGCAACGACATTTCCCGCACGATAAATAGTGAACAAAGATTGTCCGGCGCTTACATACTGTCCTTCACGAGTCATTACAGGCGTAGATAAAATGGATGGTGCAGAAACGGCCGATGAACCTGTTGCAGCGCCCATATTATCCATTCCATCAGTACTCGCCGCAGAACTGGATGTCGTAGGTGCATTTGATACAGAAGCCGCTTGCTTTTCGAGAATATAACCTGTAGCATTGCTATAGACTGGTACACGGTAAAGAATATTTCCGGTTTTCAGTACCTGGTTGATCTGTTCTGGCTGCATTCCAAGTAAAGACAACCGTTGCTTTGCTTTTGAAAGCATATTATCATCATTTCCGGATCGGGCAATAAAAAGCAATTCCCTTTGTGCAGCCGCCAGATCAGGCGAATAAATTTCCATGATCAACTGACCTTGCTTTACCGGCTGGTAATTGTATTTGATATAGAGTCTTTCGATACGTCCTGCAACGCGGCTGGAAATACTTGTTTGATTACGGGTATCATAAGTAATCTGTCCTTTAATTTCTGCCGAGAAAATACGTGTGCCCGATTCGGGAGTAATAGTTGAGATGGTTGAAATGACTTGCGCATTTACTGGTTTTGCAAGTGAAGCAATGCTGCTATCGATTGTCATTTCTTTGCTGTGCCCGGCATGAGCATCCTTTATGGATTTATTTTTACAGGAAATAAACCCGAAAGTGGAAATAAACAATCCAATGAAGATAATATTAACGATATAATTCTTTCTCATAATCCACGATCATTTCATATAGCTTTAATTTTTCTTCCAGCACATTCATCTGCATCATAACAAGTGCTTCCCAGGCATCGATCACCTGAGTTAATGGCAGTTTATTTTCCTGGTAGGTAATAAAATTTGCATCCAGTGTCTTTTGAAGCGCAGGAATTACTTTTTCTTCCAATCCCCGTATTCTTCGCTGCATAGATTCGATTTCATATTGCATCCCATATAACATGCCCTGTGTTTCCTGCAACATTGCGGTTCTTTCTTTTTCCATGCCCTGGATATTGAACTGCATAGCTTTGATCTCCGATTTATACATTTTGGATGCCCAGGGAGCGATCGGGATGCTGATCATACCCATAACATTATATGCATTCGGCATTGCAGCATCCAACGGATACATATGATCAAACCTGATGCGGAAGTTTGGCTTTTTTTGCATCTTCATGCTTTCAATATTGAGTTGCATAGACCGGATGTTTTCATTCATCTTCAGCACATCTTTACGGGCAGTTGAAAGAGAGGCTGTATCGTAGGTGCCTGCAGGAATAAATACCGGCGAATAAGTTGAATCTATTTCAAAGAGTTCATTGCCTTTTGCATTCATTAAACTATTCAGCCAGGCTCTTGCCTTGTTAACAGTGCCTTCCTGCATACGGATCATGTTACGGTTCTCTTCAATTTTGGCATCAGCTTTATACACACTTCCAAGCTGGGATTGATTGTACGGGTATCTCACTTCCTCGATCTTCTTCATGGTTATCATGATCTTCTCATTTTCCTCCAATACCTTCATGCGCTGCCTTGCAACCAGCCAATTAAAATATAGTCTCTTTGCCTGTGCCTTAAAATCATTGAGCGTAATATCCCGCGTTGCTCTTTCTATGTTTCCCTGCGATTCAATAAATTTTTTTCGGGCATTCAACTTCGCCTTATTAGGAATATCCTGCTCTATCTGGAGCATGAGACTTCCTTTATCTCTTGGTTCCATAGCTATCTGGTTGGGATAAGGGGTCATAAATGTTCCTACCCCCACCATTGGAGCCATCCAGGCTGTTGATGCATCGGCACTGTATTTATAACTTTGAGCTTTCAGGTCATAGGACTGAAGTAATACATTATTCCTGTCAATGCGTTGCAGGATGCTGTCTAATGATAACACAGGTCCTTGTTGCGCGAACAACTGTGCCGGCATCAGTATCAATAGCCATATCAGATATTTAGTGATTTGCTTCATGTATTTCCAGTTTTCCATATTTGCGCAATTCATATTCTTTGGTCATTAAAAAAATTAATGGCGTCACCAATAAAATATGTGTTGAAGAAGTAAGAACACCGCCGATCATCGGCAGCACAATGGGTTTCATCACATCAGTACCTACACCGGTAGCCCACAGTATTGGCACTAAGCCAAACAGTGATACGCAGACCGTCATCAACTTTGGTCTTAATCGTTTGGCAGCACCCATGATCACATATTGCCGTAGATCTTCCCGGGTGATAGTCTCTTTTGAATTACCCTTTAGCTTTACGAGCTGCTGCATAGCATCATTCAGGTAAATAACCATTACAATACCTGTTTCCACGGCAATACCAAAAAGTGCGATGAAACCCACCGCGACGGCCACAGATAAATTCACACCCCATATCCAGATCATATAAGCACCACCAATCAATGCAAATGGAACGGTAATAAGACTGAAGAAAGCTTCCCGTATCGAGTTAAAAGCAAAGTAGAGTGAGAAAAAGATAATGACCAGTACTACCGGAGCAATCCATAAAAGTGTTTGCTGGCCGCGAATGAGATTTTCATACTGCCCGCTCCATTCCACATAATAACCTGGCGGTAAAACTCCATTGGTTTGATTCATCTTACCTATCGCTTCTTTTACTGTACTGCCGAGGTCCCTGTCGCGCACATTGAATAATACGGCTCCCCGTAACATAGCATTCTCTGAAGTGATCATCGGGGGACCATCCTCAAATGAAATATCAGCTACTGATGATAAGGGCACTTCCCCAAATGCAGGTGACATTAAGGGAATACGTTTGATGCGTTCAACACTATTACGATAGTCCTGTGCTAATCGAACATTGATAGAAAAACGCTGGCGACCTTCTACCGTGTTACCGATGGATGCGCCTCCCAGGGCAGATTCCACCGTTTGGTTTACATCATCCACGCTCAAACCATAACGGCTCAGGTCTTCACGTCGTGGGTTAATGTTCAGATACTTTCCTCCGGTAATAGGTTCAACATACAGATCTTTAATTCCTGGTGTACCCTCCAAAACCTTTTTTACCCGTTCCGATACAGCAGCAAGTGTATCGAGATTTTGCCCGTATACTTTTACGCCTACATCGGTACGAATGCCGGTTGACAGCATGTTGATACGGTTAATAATAGGTTGTGTCCAACCATTTACTACACCTGGAATCTGGAGCTTTGCATCCAGTTCATTGATAATATCTTTTTTGGTAATGCCTGCACGCCATTCTGACCTCGGCTTTAGCATGATGATCGTCTCGATCATGCTAAGAGGAGAATTATCTGTAGCGGTGCTGGCCCGACCGGCCTTACCTAATACTTTATCTACTTCAGGAACGGATTTAATGATCTTATCCTGTACCTGTAATATGCGTTTAACCTCGGCATTGGAAACATCCGGAAGGGTTACCGGCATAAACAAAACACTTTGCTCGTCAAGCGGCGGCATAAATTCTTTACCAAGACTTTGCAATAATGGAATTGTAATTATTAAGGCAAGAATATTAATTGCAAGCGTGGTCTTACGCCATTTCAAAACTCCTTTGATTATCGGTGTATATATTTTTTCCAGTATCCTGTTTACCGGGTTGGCATTGTCGGGTCTGAACTTTCCTTTCATGAAAAATGAAATGAGAACCGGGGCCAGCGTGATCACCAGCAGCGCATCCACTATCATGATGAAAGTTTTTGTGAACGCAAGCGGGTGAAACAACTTCCCTTCCTGACCGGTAAGCATGAATACCGGAAGGAAAGATGTTATAATGATCACTGTGGCAAAAAATACTCCACGGGATACCTGTTTGCTAGAACCTTCAATAACCTTCAGCCTCTCTTCTTCAGATATCCACGGAGCCGGTTTTTTAAATATCTTTTTAATTCGTTTCATACTACGCCTGTTGTTTGTTTTGTTTTTGCCATGCTTCGTATCGTTCAGCCAGGTGCTTATATGCGTTTTCGCTCATGATGATCCCATTATCGACAATAACACCGATGGCCAGTGCAATACCTGTCAGGGACATGATATTTGATGAAATACCAAATGCATTCAGCAGGATAAAACTGGCGGCAAGGGTGATCGGGATTTGAATGATGATACTTAAAGCACTTCGCCAGTGAAAAAGAAAAATGATCACTACGATGGAAACAACGATCATTTCTTCGATGAGTGTATTCTTGATCGAGTTAACTGAATCTTTAATTAATTCACCGCGATCATAAACAATATCAAACTTTACTTTTTCCGGGAAACCCTTCGCCACTTCCAACATCTTCGCCTTTACCTTATCAATGACAGCCGCGGCATTTTCTCCATAACGCATGACCACAATACCACCCACTCGTTCACCTTCGCCATCCTGGTCGAAAATTCCTAAGCGGGTTTCGCCGGTCATTTGTACGGTGGCAACATCGGCAACCCGTATGGGAACACTATTCTGTGTTTTCACAGGGATATTTTCGATCTCTTCGATTGATTTGAGATAGCCCGATGTTTTAATAATGTAGCCGATGTCGCTCATCTCAAACTTGCGTCCACCTGATTCATTGTTGTTGCTGCGTACGGCATTGATAACATCTGAAACAGAAAGCCGGTAATAAAGAAGTTTATTGGGATTGACGGTAACCTGGTATTGTTTCTGAAAGCCGCCAAATGAAGCGATCTCGCTGACTCCTTCCACATTCTGTAAGGCGAATTTGATATACCAATCCTGCAAAGCTCTTTGCTCGCCTAAGTCCATGTTGGGTGCATCGAGCGTATACCAAAGAATATGTCCTACGCCTGTTCCATCCGGACCTAACTGCGGTGCGACGCCTGTCGGCAGGGATCTGGATACGGTACTTAATCTCTCCAAAACACGTTCCCGCGCCCAGTAAATATCTACCGCATCATCGAATATGATATAGATGAAACTCATACCGAACATGGAAGTGCCTCGCACATATTTTATACGTGGCAATCCCTGCAGGTTGGTCACTAATGGATAGGTAATCTGATCTTCTATCAATTGTGGTCCTCGTCCCATCCATTCGGTAAAAACGATCACCTGGTTTTCCGATAGATCGGGAATGGCATCAATCGGGTTCTTTTTCACTGAAAAGAAACCCCATATAAACAACCCGGCACCCAGTATCAATACAATGAACCGGTTTCTAAGTGACCATTCTATAATTCTATGAACCATAAAAATTAATGCTTATGCTTAGAGTGATCTTCTTCCTTATCAGTTTTTTTACGGTCGTATAGACAACATCCGGGTAACTTATCATATACCTTATCTTCAGCTCTAAACTTATCGGTGTCGTGGCCTACAGCCGCAATTTTCTTTTGAATATCATCAAGGGTGACCTTTGATTGATCATAGGTAATTGTCATTATCTTGCTGTCTACATCCCATGCGGCAGCGCTAACGCCTTCAAGTTTTACTGCTTTTTCAATCCTTTTTTGGCACATGCCGCAATTGCCATACACCTTGAAAGAATCTGTTTTTGTTTGAGCAAATACCGATAGTGAAGTGAATGCCAGTACTGCAACAAATAATAATTTGATAGTTTTCATTTTTATATTTTTTTAATAGTTTATCAGGATACCGTTAGGCTTTTTTCCTACAGGTATATCTTTCAGTTTTGAATGTGAAGCAACACGTATTACAGAAACACTCGCGGCTCCCTGGTTGGTTACATAGGCTAAATCTCCATCGTTGGTAAATGCAATGGCGTGCGCTCCATTAGCTGCATTAAACGCACCCCCATGAACCCAACTGTTTGTTCCGGCATTCCAATTATAATAGTGAACTTTTCCATTTTCCGGGTCAGTCACCCATAATTCGCTCCTGAGTGCATTATGTGCCACGCTGCCGGGCATAAAACCAAGATCAATTGTTTGAACCACGTTATCGTTAGCGACGCTGATAACGCTCACGGTTTGTCCGTCCTCATTGTCGACGTACATTTTGCCGTCTTTACCGATCCATGCCGCAACGGGGTTATCTCCAACCGGTATGGTGGTAATAACTGCTTTTGTGGATGGATTGATTATGCTTACGTTGTCATCACCTCCATTAGCCACATATGCTTTGGAACCATCAGCAGAAAAAGTGACCTCGGCAGGCTCCATGCCTACGTTGATAGTAGTTTTTAAGGTGTAGGTAGCCGCATCGTACACCAATACCTTTCCATTCATAACCATTTGTGATGTCCATATTTCCTTACCGTCGGGTGAATACACGGCATTGTGGTTCATGGTAGGAACTTCGAACTCCTTTTCCATCATACCTGTCATAGCATCCACGATAATTACCCGCCCTGCCATGCCAGGTGTTGCTCCTGCATGCCCTTCGCTCAGGTCCATACCCGGTGCAGCAATCGCCAGATGTGTCATATCGATAGCTTCGTGTTTATAAATATGGTGGGGCCACATAGCCATGGCATTGTTACTGCCCATCAGCTCTATTGTTTCAGTGACGGTATTGTCGGCAAGTTTGATGACCGAAAGAGTGCCGTCTTCCCCATTAACCACAAATGCCGCCGGGTAATTAATATTTTTTTCCATACCCATATCGGGGATTTTTTGTTTGCGACACGAAATGATTGCAATACCGGCTGTAATGAATAAAGCAGAAATAATTACACGGTTCATAATGACTTTTTTAAGATCAGAATAGAAAGGAACCGGCATGAAATGCCGATAGCCCGACAATCATTTTGCCCGGCGAATAAATGGAAGCGAGATTAAATACGGAAAACGCAGTTACGAATGTAAACAGCTATATCGCCACGTCGGGGAGGAGCATGGCTAAGGGGATTTTGCTCTGTAACAGTAGGAAGGTTAATATCAGGTAGTTCAAACTGGGCAACGGGAAGAAAAACGGGCGGTAACTCTGTTAGCTGGTAAGCAGGAGTACCCTTGTGGTCGGTTTCAAGCTTATATTGTTTGTGTTCGTCCTTGCAACAGCCTTTATTCCCTTCATGACTTTTATCCATCCCGCAATTGCCACACTTCTTATCGTTATTATGCCAAAGACCCATGTCTACCAGCTTATCCATGCAATAATGAAAATGGACAGTGGTTCCCACTGATGCGGCCAGGTAAACAAAGGATAGTATGGTGACAACCAGTTTCAACATCCGACACAAAAGTATAGGTTAAAACGATTAACGAGTTATATAATTTTGGCTTTAGGTTATATTTTTATTTTATCCTGCTTTACATTCTGTCCTGAATATCAATGCTCATGGGTAGATCCGATACTGTTCGGAGGTATTCCTGCCCTTGCCCAGCCATCCCTTTTTGGGGTCAAAGAGCAAGGCCAGGAATATCGCCGCTGTTACTATAACCTTCCCCGATCTCAGATTTAAGCTGTTTGCAAACATGCTTCCGCACAATGACGGCAAGCTTCCGCACATTTCCGGCAATGCTCCATGTGTGCATGTTTTTCGCATTCTTCCGCACAAGCCTCGCAGATTTCAGCGCATTCTTTCAACAGGTGATTGGCGTGTTCAGAATCCCGCGCCACAAACGATGCTGTAAGCAGGCATATCTCCGCGCAATCAATATCGAGTTTGATACAACGAGCAAGCATTTTTACATCCTGTTCATCTAGGCAGGCTGTTGCGCAGTGATTACATTCTGCAGCGCAATTACTCAGCGCTTCCATCAATGATTGATTTTTTTCGTGTGCCATAATTATTAATTTTAATCGTTAGTGAATTCTATTTGCTGTTTTTTACACTAAGGGCAATAATCTGCCAGTTCCTTTACGTGCTTGCTGTTTATCCTTATCTACCAATTTCATCCCGCATTTTGGGCAATTACCTGGTTGATCACTTTGAATCTCCGGATGCATCGGGCAAGTATACTTCTTGTCCTTCTGCATATTCTTGTTTTCCATGCTTAATGTTTTTTTTAATTAATATATTACTCAATGTTGATTTTTCAACCATTGCTGCATTTCTTCTATTTCTTTTGTTTGGTCTTCAATGATCCTTTTGGCAAGTTTTTTAATCGTAGTGTCTTTGCCTGAATCGATTTCAGTTTGAGCCATTTCGATGGCAGCCTGGTGATGGACGATCATCATTTCAGCAAAATCATGATCTGGATTGCCCGTCATGTGCATTGAGTCCATTTTTTTACTCATATTCTGCATCGGAGTCATCATTTCATTTTTCATACATTATATTTTAAGCGTTCTGGAATATGGTTAATATTTCATGTCTTTTAATTTCTTCTTCTTATCTTTTGATTGTATGGTATCCTGTTTTTTCGAAGTATCCTGTTTGTTTGTATGCTCATGTGGCGTAGCCGAATGGTCATGCTGCGGCTTCATTTTATCTGGCGAAGTGGTGTCTTTAGCACTTCCGTGATCATGTCCCGAATTTGAGTGACTGTGCCCATTTGTAGAATCACTTCCACCTTCCATATATTGTTCCATAGGTTTTACACCAGCACCTTGCTCGAATACCATTTTGCCTCCAAGAATCCCTTGATAAAAAACAGCAGCAGTACCAATCACAAGAAACAGAACCCATGCAAAGTATTCGCCTTTCCCGACCCTTTTCTTACGCACCCAAATCCAGGTCAACAGAACGAAAGAAAGGATGAGAATACCAAATCCGGTAAATTTATGCTTTACTAATACCTGGTGTATTTCATCATTATGGGCTAAGTTTTGTTCTTCAATCAGTCCAGTCAGGACAGCAGCTATGGCTCCTATAACGCCCAACAACAAATTCCAGAAGGCAATTTCTTTAAAGAGTTCCTTTTTCGTAAATAATGACATTGCACCAAAAAAGGCGGCGATTGTAATCAATGCAACCGGGAAATGAACTATGGCTGGATGTAACTCGATCATTTCTTAATGATTTGGATGGTTTTGCATGGTTGGTTGCTTCATTCTTGTCAGGGCATTCATATTTATTGGCAATACATGAATGTATATCTCTACTGAAAGCGGTAATCTGCCATACAGTCCCCGTAATTCCGAGGGTGTAAAAAAAGCAGATCCCTGTATACCTATCCTGAGGTTTGTATTGAATGCATGCAATAAATTATAGCTTGTTCCCAATGTCAGTGCATTTACAGGAAATAACTTCTCCGCTCCGTTCTGATCTATATTTAGTTCATGACCGCTTTTTTGAATAAACTCATATCTTCCATAGATAGCGGTTTTATTCATTTGCAAATTGGATTCAAGTAGTGCTGAATGTTCAGGGCGATGCTCCCATTTCTGGTTAGCCCCCCAGATTAGCGAAGAAGTTAAATGTGTTTTTTCTCCTAAAATGATGCTGTGCAACACTGAAGCCGTAGTCCTGGTTATGTTTTCCTCTGGTTCTAATTCTTCAGGGCTTTTTATGAAGGCCTGTGAAAACTGAGCAGAAAAATTGTCTGTTGGATTAATTGAGAAACGATAAGACCATGAGTTGAAACGGGGCTTGTCGAAGTTATACCTGTTTTCATTAGGCTCCCTGCCGGTAAAGTTTGAAAGCTCAAACTTTGCAATCTTATACCGAAAGCCAATGGTAGCGACTCCAAAAGTAATATGCGTAGCATCCTGCCAGTGATGTCCTAATGGCGCAGCGGGATTATTGATACTTGAAATACGGTGCATAAAGGCGGGCGGACCAATAGCAGGTTCGCCGGGATAACCGATATACGCAGTGAGATCAATATCCTTATTGATCATGTGTGTATATGCCGCACTCAATCCCGAAACAAAATCATGCGGGTGTTGCCGGTCTATTAAAAGCTTTCCATCGAAAGTCTCTCCGGATTGAAATAGCAAGGGATAGCCATTTCCTCCCATGATTAACTCATCAGCCGATAGCATTACTGAAAGCGCAAGCAAACCACGATTATTTATTTTTCTATTTGCCATTAACATCACCCAATTGGGTGCATCCCACCTGTCCGTCAAATCATCACTTCTCACTCCCTTATTGAAAACATCCTGGTGATTATACCGGAGAAATACGCTGCCATGAAACATGAGATTCCAGTTCTTTGTCATCTTCATATATCCATACATGGGCGTTGCATCCGGCTGCCAGCCGGTTCCTGAACTATTCCTGTTCATAGGAAGATTTAGCGAAAACGCATGGGTCATTGGAGCTACCATGTCCATTGTATCATGCCCGGCATGCATAGTTTCTGGAACTGTGTCCATTTTCATGTGCTGCTCATGTGCGGAATGAATCGTATCCAACTGCTGATTTGCAACTGAGTCCTTAGCTGTTTTGTTCTGATCTGCCTTTCTTACCGTCTTTTTCTTTGTCGCCTTTTTTGCAGGAGTTTTCTTTTGGACTGTCTTTGCAGGTTCCTTTTTTGGGGGTTGATGATGCTCGTGTTGTGAATAGGCAGAAATGCCTATACCAAATAGAACGACCAATATGATTATTGACTTTTTCATCGGTTGTGTTTTCAAAAGTTATCTTCGATGTTCGAGCAGCCATTCCTGCAGCTCCGCTATCTCTTTTTCCTGGTCTTCTTTCATCATCTCTGCCATATGCGCAATTTCAGCATGATGCCCGTAGTGAATTACCAGGTCTGCCATTTCTATTGCACTCTGGTGATGAAAAATGATTAAAATAGCAAAGTCGTGATCAATATTTCCATTGATGATTTGCAGATCAGCACTCTTATCCATTTTATCCATGCTCATTTCCATCTTCATATTGAACTCGGGATTTGCCTCATGCATCTTGTGGCTATTCAAAAATGATTGTAAATCGGCTATTTCCTGTGTTTGTTTTTCAATCATTTCATGGGCCATCATTCTGATTGTAGTATCCTTTCCATGATTCAAGACAATATTTGCCATATTAATAGCGCCTTTATGATGCAATTGCATCATTTTAGCAAAGTGATGGTCGGGATCACCCGGCATGGGTGTCGCCATCATAGTATCCATCATGGCATGCAATTCTTTCATCATGCGGTTTTTATCATGCGACTCTATATCGATTTCATCATCTTTGGAACAGGAAAGGACTGTAAATAGCATTGCCGCTATTAGGGTAAAACCAACTAACGTTTTCATAAATGAGAATTTGAATGTTTAAAGTTTATTTCCGGAATCGATGCAGCAGAGCGCTACAGCTTAAAATAAAAAAGACAATACTGTTAAAGCCTTGATGGTCTAACATATTGCCTGATATAAAATCATATCCGGAAATTACCGAACTGCAGAAAAAGAGGATGCTTTAATAAAGGCGGGCTATGTACGCGGTATAAATTTTCAGTTTGAGTTTCAGGAATATTGAGATTGGCATCTATAATATGTGTAGCTGGTAAAGTATATATTGAAGAGTTAAAATCAAAGACTGTCTGTGAGAAAGTATGGGAGTCGTCAGTTTTAATTGTTGTGGAAACATCTTTACAACAATCTTTACTTGCTTCTGTATGTTTCTCCATCCCGCATTTTCCGCATTCATCGTCTTTAAGACTAAAGATCGATGTACCCACCAATTCACCCATGCAATAGTGTTGGTGCAGAGTAGCTCCAATCGAAAAACTGAGGTAGAATACTGCTAATATGAATGCGCATGCTTTTCTCACCCGTAAACGTTATTGTTAATCAGGCATAAATTCTATACCAGCTTATGTGATCTTTTCAATAATCAGGTTTTTCAGCCTTAAGACCACAGGCGGTAATTGGTATTTAGTAATTTGACAATCAGTGAGCTAAGGATGGCGGAAAAGAATTATTATCCGAAGGATTGAAATTGTGGGTTATGTTTTGGCCCACAACGGTTATAGGTACAGGATTCCCCATCGGCGCGCTTATTTGCAACAATCTTTTTTCCTCACAAAAATTGCTTTTAGCACCCGGAGCAGTAAGTGACCTATGGCGGAAACCGGTTTCATTTCAAACAAAGGTAATCGATATACAGGCATAAAAAAGCCGGGTTTCCCCGGCATAAACGTATGAACCCTTCCTGGTATATTAGTTCACTTTCTCAGCTTTAAACCCCGCCTCCTGAACTGCCTTTATTACTTCATCTTCCGTTAAATTATTATCATTTACTACTGTCAGCAATTTTTCAGGGTTCTGAACATCCACTTCCCAATTATCTTTTCCTACTTTTTCATCCAGAAAGGGCGTTGCTTTGGCAATGCAACCTGAACATTTAATCGTCGTTTTAAATTTGAGTGTTTCCATAATTCTATTTTAATTCTGTTTTTATTTATTTTGAATTACAAAGCTACATTCGAATGTCAGCTCCATTGTTATACAATATTTTCCTCCGGTTATATAATTTTCAGATATAGCTTTCAACTTGCACCGTGACCTCATTATCGAGGGGATGACTCTGGCAAAGCAGGATAAAACCCTGTTCAATATGCTCCTTGTGCAAGGCAAAATTCTTTGCCATATGTACTTTTCCGGATGTTAGCTTTCCAATACAAGTTCCGCAGGTGCCGTTCTTGCATGAATAGTTTATTGGTATCCGATCCTGCAAGGCTGCCTCAAGAATTGTTTTACCAGGTCCTACTTCCAATAGATTTGTTTGCTCATAGAAATGTAACAATACTTCTTGCGTACTATCCGGCAAAATGGCCTCATTGCCCGTTTCATTGGGTGGAAAGAAATATTCTTTGTATAAATGATCTGAATGAATTTTTAAATCATCTATTACCTGTTCTGTTAAATCTATCAATCCGGAAGGCCCGCATACGAAGACAAAGCTTTCTTCCAGGTTTTGAGGAACCAGTTTTTTAATAAGCTTTTTTAAGATGAGTTTACTTAATCTTCCCGGTAAGTAATTATTGTGGGAATTTTTCCTCTCTTTCGTTTCTCTTGTAAGAATATACCAGGCGGTAAATTGTTCGGGATATTGTTGCTCTAAATTGACCAGGCTTTTTGAGAAAATTATATCCTCACTGGTTTTATTTGAATTAATCAACACAACCGGTAGTGACGTATGCTTGAGAAAATACCTTAGGATTGAATATAACGGAGTGATGCCGCTTCCCCCACCAACCAAAAAAATGGTTTTAGCCTGTAAGCAACGCTCATTCGGATAAAAGAAACCATGCGGGCCTTCCACCTGCCAGTTGGTGATTTTTTCCGCATGGTTTAGTATATAATCACTCATTAACCCGTCATTCACCCGCTTTACTGTTATTGCCGGCTCTTCATCTTCATCCGGAAAGCTACTTAAGGAATAAGATCTGGTAACCGGTTTATCATTAATGATCAAGGTGAGATTGATAAATTGTCCCGGTTTATATTCAAAGCGATCAGCCCCGGTATTAAATACAATAGTTAGTGAATCAAAAGTCTCCCTGATGACACGATGCAATTTCCAGTTGTATAGTGCCGGCATTTTCTTTAGGCAATTTAGATTATAATTTTGACATTTTCAATCGCAGGCTATTTCCAACAACACTCACTGAACTAAGTGCCATTGCTGCTCCGGCAATCATTGGGTCTAACAAAAATCCATTTACCGGGTATAAAATCCCTGCAGCTATTGGAATCCCGATCAGGTTGTAAATAAATGCCCAAAAAAGATTTTGCCTGATTGTATTGATCGTTTTTCCGGAAAGTTTTAACGCTTTCGGAATGCTATTCAGATCAGAAGTAATCAACGTCATCTTTGCAACATCCATCGCTATATCACTGCCTTTACCCATCGCGATACTAACGTCGGCTTGTGCCAGGGCATGACTATCGTTGATACCATCGCCAACCATCGCTACCGTTTTTCCTTGCTGTTGTAACTCTTTAATGAATGAAGCTTTATCTGACGGCAGCATTTCTGCTTTGAAGTGTTTTAATCCTGTTTCATTCGCAATAGCGGAAGCCGTCTGGTAATTGTCGCCGGTCAGCATATATACGTCTATTCCTTTTTGTTGTAGTTCACCAATGGCAGCTTTTGAAGTCGGCTTAATCTTATCTGCAACGGCAATTATAGCAACCGCGCGATTATTTTCAGCAAATGATATCACTGTTTTAGCCTGCTGTTGAAGTTCAGCCACGCGTACACTCAGACTATTATCAACTGTTACTTTCCATTCAGATAATAGTTTTTCATTACCCACCAGGTAATTTTTGCCGTTATAGTTTGCCTGTATTCCTTTACCTGTTACACTTTCTATTTTGTTGATGGGGATAGGCTTCACTGATTCCTGTTTTAGATGTTGTACTACCGCTTCTGCCAATGGATGTTCCGATTGCTCTTCAATAGCCAGTAATATCGATTTTAGTTCATTGATCGGCGCATCGCTTGAGAAAATTATATCCGTTACTTGCGGTTTGCCTTCAGTAATTGTTCCTGTCTTGTCGAGAACAACGGCATTCACTTTATAAGCCAGTTCAAGGCTTTCGGCATCTTTGATCAACATATTGTTTTCGGCACCTTTGCCCACACCCACCATAATGGCTGTAGGAGTTGCCAGGCCTAATGCACAGGGACAAGCGATCACCAACACAGTAACTGCGGTAAGCAATGCATGAGTAAAGGCATTTTCATCACCTAATAACATCCAGGCTATAAAGGTTAGAATGGCAATGCCAACCACGATGGGTACAAAGATGCCAGCGATTTTATCCACCAGTTTTTGTACCGGGGCTTTACTGCCCTGCGCTTCCTGCACCATTTTAATAATCTGCGCCAGTAAAGTGTCTGCACCAACTTTTTCAGCTTCGAATCGAAAACTGCCTTTTTGATTAATTGTACCAGCATATACTTTTTCGCCTGATCTTTTTTCAACCGGCATGGGTTCTCCAGTAATCATGCTTTCATCTACAAAAGATTCGCCTTTATAAACTATTCCGTCAACTGGTATTTTTTCGCCGGGCCTTACCAGCAATAGGTTTCCTGGTTTCACTTGGGTTACAGGTATTTCCTGTGTTATATCATCGACTGTAATAAGGGTTACTGTTTTAGGCTGCAACCCCATTAACTTTTTAATGGCAGAAGAAGTATTGGATTTGGCTTTTTCTTCGAGCATCTTTCCCAATGAGATAAACGCTATGACTACAGCAGCCGCTTCAAAGTAAACATGCGCATGTAATCCGCGGGCATGCCAGAACTCAGGATATATAGTATTAAAGGCACTGAAAAGCCAGGCTATACCGGTGCTAAGGGCGACCAAAGTATCCATATTCGCTTTCCTATGCCTTGCCTGTTTCCATGCATTGACAAAGAAGTTACGGCCGAAATAGAAAACCACCGGCGTAGCCAACGCCATCATGATCCAGTTGGCATAAGGCATATTCATAAAAAACATTCCTATGATAACTACAGGCAATGAAAGAATTGACGACCAGGTGGTACGCTGCTTTATTGCCCTGTAGTGTTTCAGTTGGGCTGCTTCTTTTACCTCCTGCTGATTTTCCTTTTCAATTACGATATCATACCCGATTGACCGGATCGTATTCTGAAAAATCTCAGGCGTTGCAATTGCGGGATCGTATTCTACCCATGCATCCTGGTTGGCAAAGTTCACCCCTGCATCCTTTACACCTTCCACCGATTTAAGCATGGATTCAACACTAATGGCACATGCGGCGCAGGTCATTTCGAGTACCGGAAATGTTTCCTTTTTGTAAACGGATTTTCCATTAATAGTCTTTTTTGGTATTGCGATGTCTGTGGACATAGTTTTCATTTTTACAAAGCTACAATGAGCTATTGCCGTGATTGTTACACAATGGCGTATAAGGTTTATATAATTTTTATTTACGAGCCGACTTGTCGCTGATGCGTTGTTTGTCATTCCTGATTTCTCTGAAATGAGAAGGATTAAAACCAGTCACGGTTTTAAACTGGCGGGATAAATGAGCTACACTGCTAAAACCAAGTCGGAATGAAATGTCTGCAAGCGTTTGCGTAGTATAGACAAGAAACTCTTTTACTTTTTCTATTCTAAAATCAATGATATACTTTTCAATAGTTGTGTCTTCCAACGATGTAAATACGGAGGTGATCGAGTTGTAATCCTTTTGTAATCTTTCCGAGGCCAGTTCGGAAAAACGGAATCCGGGCGCAAAATCGAAATGGCCGCTATAAACTTCTTCTATTAACGCTTTAATGCTTTTTACCAGTTTAACCCTTTTATCCATTAAAACACTAAAGCCAAGCGGTTTCAATTTTTCATCTATTAATTCAATATCATGGTTGTCACCAGTCAGGGAAAAACTGACCTCACCCAGGCTTACATCAGTAACCTGTAAGCCCATATTTTCTAATTCACTTTTTACAGTCGAAATACAGCGGTCGCAAACCATGCCTTTGATATGAACTTTCTGCGCTTTTATCATTTTTGTACGGTTATAGGCACAAAGTTCACATTGCAGGCTTACCTGGTTGTTACAAAATCATGGGAAGAGTTTACATAATTTTAGAATTCAGACCTTATCCAGGGGTTTCCGTTTGTTTTCCTTCAACTGCTTGAATTGGGTAGGAGTAAAGCCTGTAACGTTTTTGAATTGCTGAGAAAGGTGCTGGACACTACTGTACCCCAGTTTATCGGCAATGTCGCTTAGACTCATTTCATCATAAATCAATAATTCCTTCACTTTCTCGATCCGTTGAAGAATTGCATATTTTTCAATGGTAATGCTTTCTATTGATGAAAAAAGCGTGGTCAGGTAGTGATAATCTTTTTTTAACTTTTCCTCCAATACAACAGACAGTTTCTTGTTAAACTCGTCCTCGCTATATCCCTGTATCATTGATATAATGATATTCTTTATTTTTTCTACCAGGGTAGCTTTTTTATCATCAAGTAGTTCAAAACCGGTCTTCAGTAATGATTCTTTGAGGTCATTGATCTGCTTCGGATTTGGATCGGTTGCCAGTTCTACCTCGCCAAGCTGGATATTTTTATATTTCAATCCAAGATTATCCAATTGCTGGCGAACCGACGCAATACAACGGTCACAAACCATGTTTTTGATATAGAGTTGCATCATTTGATAAAACAATAAATATGAAATTTGGTTGATCGACAAATCTGTAGGTAACTGAATATTGGCTCAGCATTTGTCAAGCGATTATTTTGATGTTATCGAACTCCAATTTCTCTCCCTTTTGAAGCAACATGATTTGGTATTTAATTGCTTCTCCTGAGTGTAATTTTAATTCAACGGGTATTTTTAATATTTTATAGTCTTTGATTTCGGTATTTACACCGGCCGTTTTTATAGCTGTTTGGATCACTTCCTCTAATGTCAGACCAGTGCCAATTAAGCGAAAACGTCCATTAAGAATTTTAATTCGGCGAACCAATTCATCAAAATCATGGGAAGGACCATAAATCATTGAAGTTTGCATAGCCTCATAATCAGTTTGAAACTCTTGCATGATTTCAATGCCTGGAACGAATGAAACGTGTAAAGGAAGTAACCTGTCATAATCCACCCCATTTAACCGAATATAATAACGACGGTGCTCGACAATCTCATTATACAATTCAACATCTGTCAATGCAGTCTGACCGGCTTCCGTTTCCATTAGTTGGACGAGGTCATATAAGTGCCTCGATTGCCTGTCACCCTGGATAGATTCCGGATATCCATAGGATAGTTTTTCATGCAATAAGAATGCTTTTTCAAGCAGCGTTTTGCGTGGCTCGACTACTGGTATTTCAAATGGAATTTCGTAGTATGCTTCGTTCGGAAAAAATTCTGTCAGCAGTGAATTCACTTTTATCAACGTAAAAGGCTCCTTTAATGACCTTACTCCGAATTCGATTTTCACCTGATCAGCCAGGTACGGGTGCGGGTCATACAATGAAGTATATCTAATATTGATTGTTTGCGGATCTTTATCAGGCATAGTTGCCGGCACTTCTTCCGCTTCAATAGTAATAGCTCCTTCTAATAATCCCAAATCTGCAAATGCTTTTACTAAAGCTGTAGTCATCTTTTCACTGGTAAATTTGCATCCGGCTCTTTTTAATTTTTTGACATAATTATTCGATGGAGCTGGAATATACTCCATACCAAATGCTTCGGGATCGAGAGCAATATCAATGTCTTCGGAGAACCGTTGAATTAATTTCCAACCTTTACTTAAGGAAGTGCCACCTTTAAAAATACAGTACCGGCCATATTCGCTACTAAATAATGCTTTGAGGCTGAGTGTTACCCACCAATCTTTTTCAATCGCCTTTGGTTGAATTCCACTTTCAATGGATGCCTGTTCAAGAGTAATGCGACGCTGTTCGTCGTTTAAAGAAAGCCATGCAATCATTTTGCTTGATTAAGTACAGAAAATATGGACGATTCATCTAATCGTCTAAGTAGTTTTGAAAGATAGTCGTATATTTTTCCGGGTGCCAGTCGAAGATCATGGCTCAAATCTCCGCGATCCTCTCGTTCCAGAAGTTGTAATATCCTTTTTTCAGTGACCTGATTAATATGATCAATTTCTAATTCTTCCAATGCCAGGATTAACAGTCCGCTTATCGATCCTTTCAATGCCATTTTTTTGGGTGTTGTGGCCTTAAATTCTATGGTTGCTTTTCCAACTCTTAATTTTCTTGGATGTCCATCCGTCAAATAAACAAGCTTGGTAGGTACCTGGGTGCTTAAGCCAAGTTTATGCAATGCATAGCTGCCTGCCGGTCGAATACGGACTTTTTCCCTGTCAGCTAAATTTTGCGCTACAGCTTCCGGTGATGGGGTTAGCTCACCAAGTTTAGGGTCGATGAAAGGACGGTAATATATCCCATGGGCAACTCGCTTTAAGTAGCCTTGTTTTACAAGTCTGCTCAATGCCATTTTAATGGCATCTTGTGAGCCGTGGCCTCGAAAATCCGACGGGAAAATAATACTTCCCAACTCAAATGCTGATAATGAATGTTTTATGCGTTCATGCACATTTTGCATGTTACAAATTTAGAAAAAAAGGTAACAGGCTTGTTACTTTTTTAGAAATAATTGTAACAATATTTAAGATTGAGCTAATACACTGTTAAGGCAAGTATCTTATTTACCCTTCCTGGTCTTCTTCTTGTCCAAGCTATCAAATATCAGATTAGCTACGAGGCGTGGATCAACCTGGATCAAATTTGCAAGACGCTGTATATGCTTGATGGAAAAATCTTCAGGGTTATTGAGTCTCTTCCTAAAGGTATCGTAATGCATACCAATTGTATTTGTAAGATTGGTTTTTCCGACAATACTTACTATTTCATCCAGGTCCTCTATACTGCCAGATTCCAATAGTCTCTTAAGTGTCTTATATGCCTTCTCTTTTTCCATGTTATGCCGAAGTATGTAGCAAAATATCATCGTGGAAGTGATATTCAATAGAAAATTTAGATATTGAAATTTTAATTTCAATTATGAAATTTTTCTTTGTAGTTTTATACCTGAATCAAAACCTGAAATTGATATATGGATACATCCTAAAAGTGTAACTACTATCTTGTGCGTGCGCCGATTAAATTGACCACCTAAAGCCGAGGCAAACTGACCACCATTTTTGCTGGCGAAAACTTGTCTGCCGGCAGGCAGGATTTCAGTTCATGTAGTTTCAGGATGTTCAAAAAAGGATT
>JAIUNW010000015.1 GCA_020161535.1 Bacteroidota bacterium
TAGTTCTTTGAGTAAAAGGCAGGTGCAAGGAATTTTTTCTTTCATCTGAAAAGTGGTGCAAGCGGCTTGCTGAAGGAGGCAAAAATCCGGTTCGGGAGTATATCGTTATGGGTTTAATGGGAAGGAGATGTCCAATGAGATCAAAGGGGTGGGTAACTCCTACACCGCCGAGTTCTGGGAGTATGATCCCAGGATTGGAAGAAGGTGGAACCTGGATCCAAGGCCGGTTACTGGTCTAAGTGAATACAGTGCCTTTAATGGGAACCCGATTATGTTCAGCGATCCATTGGGGGATAGTGTGGGACCTGGAGTGCGTATCCCGATGATTGATCGTATTCCTTCGGGTGGAAGTATTAAGGCGGGGATTGGTAATTTTCTTTACAATACCCTAGCGGGAGGTGCAAATACGGTAACGGGCGCCTTGAATACAACGGCTGATTATGTATCGACTGCATATAACGGTGGGCTTCCGGGGTTGATGAATAAAGTGGATGATGCGTATCGGTCGGTTAGTGATTTTGTTGGCGGACAGTATAGTTATTTTGCCAATACCTCCGGCGCACAAATAAAGGCTGATACAAAACAATTTTTCTCCAATCCTGATAATTATTTTCAGGCAGCAGAACAAGCTGTTTTAATTGGGGGTGTGTGGAAACTGGGACTTGGTGGAAGTCAAACCCAATTAGCCAAGTCAACGGCGACAGATTTTTCGTTATCCGAATCAACAACTGTCTCAAGGTTCGAATCATCATTTACATCTACAAGTGCAAATCTAGATGGCTCATTTTCTATTTTGAATTGGGAAGGATATCCTTCCAACATTCCGAAACCAAAAGGGCCATTCAAACTGATTGCGGGAGATGAATATGCAGCTGCTAGAACTGCAGCAGATAAAGCAAATGGTAGACTTCGTGTGAATCTCAACTTAAGAAATAGCGGCGTTGATATTCATGAAGTCATACCCGTGAAGTTTGGAGGCAGTCCAACTAATATTAACAATAAAATATTCATTCAAAAAAACCCTACACATATTCAATTGAACAATTTTTGGAAAAGAGTTCAAAGAAACGTTGAAAGTGGACAATAAGCTATGAATACTGAGATAGAAAAATATTTAACGGAATTTGAGGGCATAGATGTAGAGGGTGAATCGTTTATTGCAGAGGTTATAAAAGAAGTGGATTTTTCTTTTCCGCAAGATTATGTTGATTTTTTATCGGAATTTAATGGGGGTGAAGGGCCTATTGGAGAGAATAGCTATTTGATACTATGGTCAGCAAACGATTTATTACCTAATAATACAGGTTACGATTTTGAATCATTTGCGCCAGGATATTTTGTAATTGGGCAGGATGCAGCTGATACGGCGTATGCCATCAAAAAATCTGATGGGATGATCTATGAGTTTGGTTTTTTAGCTAACCTGGAAACCGACCCTGTAAAGTTTTGTGGTAGCACTTTTGCAGAGTTTATAAAGTATTTGTACGATGCATAATGGTAATGAAAAACCGTCGGCAATGTCGGCGGTTTTTTCATTATTCTGGTTTGTTTTATATTTCTGGTATTAGTTTTTTGATTTCTTGTGTGGCAGAGTATGGTTTATTGTCGTCTTCGAGGGTTTTGGTGTTTTGCACAATTTCTTTTGCCCGGTTAACCTTAATAGCTTGGTAATAAGGTAGGTTCCAGGTGCTGAGGCCGTTGATAGCGGCATAGAAATAGTCTTTTAAGTTATGGCAGAACCAATAGTTGGCATTCACCAGTGATTGTTCAAGTTCGTAAGAGTTGTACACGTATCCGTTACTGGCGTTCCAGTATTTTACCAGCCGGATCAACGGTTTTATGAAATAGTCGTGTGCCTGGTTTTTATCAGAGAGTTGCTTGTTGAATCCGTTTGGATCGGTGGTGATCCATTCGCTGAAACCGGAGGTGGGGCCAGGAATATAATAGGTACTGTCAAACCAGTATCCTTTATAAGCTGGAACGAGTTCAAATTTTATATGGCTGAGCTCAAGTACTACGGTGGGATGACTTTGGTAAATCTCGGACCTTGGATACTTATTTTCTGCAAATCGTTTTAACCGTTCGATAAATGTTTGGGGTTTGTAGCCAGCGCTATTTTTAAAAACGATCATATAGTCGATATCGGAGTTTATATCTGCATTTCTGGGAAGTTGGGTGCCGCGGGTGGAAGAGCCAAACTGTAGTTGTTCGCTCAGGTCCGCTCCGAAATACCCTTCAATCTTTCCTTTTAGGGTTGTTATGGAAGTCTCAATGCTGTTTCGCTCTGAGGTCGTAAGCACTAGCTTGGATGCTATTGTTTCTAAATGTGATTGGACAGACATAATACGGGTGTAAGGTTTAGCAGTGTAATTCTTCTTCAGTGTACTCGGCGGCGTAGCCCTGCTGAAAATTTTCTCTGGCTTTTAAGAAATCTTCGTCTTTTGTTAGCGGGGCGTTCTGGCATCGGTTGATGTATTCTTTTGAAAGACCCCCGAGTTGCGTCACTAAGTCTTGATCTGAAATCAATCCGTCGATATACCAGGCTTCTGTGTTGCGGATTTTTTTAAAGATCATATTGAGGTCAATGGAGATGCTCTCGTGTTTATTGGCAAGTTCTACTTTGCTTTTGTAATCAGAGAAAGCAGTGGTGTATAGTATTAGGAAACCACCCAGGGCGCCGAGAATATTTACTATTACCTGGATGCAGATGGTAGGGCCCGGTATTTTATCCCATATACCAACGTTCATGATGGTGCTGAACGATGCGAAAATGGTGCCTAGGATCAGCGCCCACCGAAAACGATCGCTGTCGGTGAGTACTCTTCGGGCTGCATTGGCATGTGTGCCTTTTTTGTATAGACAATCCACCTTTAGCTTGCGCAATGCTTCCAGGGTTTTCGGTGCTGAAGGGGTGCTCATGAATAAACTTTCTTTACTGGGCGTAGGCTTGTTTGGCTTTAAAGTCTCTGATATAAGCGGAGATGACTTTGATCAGTACATTTTGTTCGGGTTCTGGCAGGGCATCAATTTCTTTGAACCGTTGAAGGAGTTCAGCGTTTTTGAGAGAAGTTTTTGCTTTTTCGCTTTTATCGCCGCTGATCAGGTAATCGACGGAGGTGCCGAGTACATCAGCAAGGGTGTTAAGGGTATCGGCGGGTGGTTGTACATTTTTACTCTCGTAGCGGATGAACTGGGATTTGGATATGCCGATGCGTTCGGCCAGTTCAATTTGCGTTAACCCGGCCTTCTTCCTGAGCGCCTGAATCCTATCTGCCAGTGTTTCTTTCATTTTAGAGTAATTATTGTATCAAAAGTACCTTATAGAGTACTTATTATTCAGGTTTTAGTGTCTTAATGTGGATAATTTAGGTTTTCTGAATTTGTAACAAGTGTCGTAAAAGAATACTTTTGTTGCATAAAAGACAACTTCAAAAAATATCCACATGAAGGCACTAAAGGCAACAAGACGTGTCAAGCTGCAAAGCAAATGGCGGCCGGCAGAAGAGGCTTGGCAGATCGGTAAGGAAGTACCCTGGTTGACCGTGAGCGGGGTATGGCTGGCCGCAGCCGGCTTTATGGCGGGCCAACAAGTAGAGATCAGCATCAAGCAGGGCCAGCTTGTCATCACCAACGGGGCAGCCGATGGAAATCGCTGAGATCAAGAGCCGCCTGACCTTGGCGCAGGTGCTGCAGCATTACGGATTGAAGCCGGACAAGCACCTTCGGCTGCATTGTCCCTTCCATGATGACAAGACGCCGAGTTTGCAGGTGTACTACAAGACGCACACGGCGTATTGCTTCAGTGCGAACTGTAAAACCCACGGCAGGAGCCTGGACGTGATTGATTTTGTGATGTTGATGGAAAATGGCACGAAGCACGAAGCGCTGCAAAAATGCGTGGCGCTGCTCGGGGGCACGACTGAAAGCGCTGCACCAGTTGCCCCCCGCACCCGCACCGCGATCCTGCAACAGTTGTTCACCTATTTTAAAAACGCGGTACACAACAGCAAGCCGGCGCAGGCCTACATCCAGTCCAGGGCGCTGGACTACACGACAGTAGAAATCGGCTACAATACGGGTCAGTTCCACCATGGGGCGAGAAAAGACGAGGCGTTAATACAATCCTGCCTGCAGGTCGGCTTACTCAGTGTTAATGATCGCCTGGGCCGCACGGGTGAGACTGCCTACAAACCTTTTGCGAAGTACTGCATCGTCTTTGCGTTGTACAATGCCGCCCACCAGGTAACGGGTCTGTACTTCCGCTCCACCCTCAATGACAGCGACCAGCGGCATTTTTATTTGCGTGACCGGCAGGGCCTCTATCCAAAATACCCCGCACCCGATACGACAAAACTCATTCTGACCGAAAGCGTGATCGATGCCGCGACACTGTTGCAAGTCCCTGCCATCACCGAACGCTACAGTGTGCTGGCTTTGTACGGCACCAACGGTCTGACGGAAGAACACATAACGGCTATACAATCTTTATCATCGTTAGCAGAAATCATTCTTTGGCTGAACGCTGATGAGCCGGGGCTGGTAGCGACGAACAAACAGGGGCAGGCGCTGCAAGCGCTGAACAGCCGCTGGCGGATTACCACCGTTACGATGCCGGCGGGTGAAGACATCAACAGCCTGGCACAAACGCACAGCGACGGGCAAATCTTTACCGACCTGCTGGCAACGAGAACGGATTTTATTTTTTGCCAGCCTCCTTTTTTATTTTCAAATGAAGGTGCTGGCGAAGGGTCACTTTCAATTGAAAAAGAAAATCAGTTACTCGATGCAATACCAGATGCTACTAACGGTGTTGAACAATCGAAACTATACATCGATGCTGCTGCCGTGAAATCACCGTCGTTAAAAACCTCCGTTCGCCCGAAAGCAAAGCCTTCCGAAAACCAATCTACAACAACGCCGGCCCTGGAGACCACGAACCCCTTTAAACTCATCTACCGGACCGAGACGGCCATCTACTATATCCAGGGTGGTCTACCGAAAGTAACGGACCATTTGAAAATCATGCTGGTGGTGGAAAATGGCACGAGCGGCCAGAAAGCCCGCAACCGGGTGGACTTGTACGAGGACAAGCAGGTGGAGCGGCTGGCAAAGGACGTGAGTGAGCGGTTGCAACTCAGGCGGGAACTGCTGGAAGTGGATCTCTACCGGCTGACCGATCTGCTCGAACAGCACCGCGACGAACTATTGCAACAAGAAAAGCAACAAAGCGGCCAGTCGCAATACGTATTAACACCGAAGGAAAAAGCAGAAGCCGAGGCCTTCGCCAAAAAGCCGAAGCTGCTGAAGCGCTTGAATGATCTGCTTGGCGGGTCCGGCATCGTGGGCGAAGAAAGAAACCGCTTGTTTTTGTTACTGATCGCCATCAGCCACAAGACGGCAGACCCGCTGCATGCGCTGATCCAGGGGAGCAGTGGATCGGGCAAAACCAGGCTCTTAAAGCAGATCAGTGACTGCATGCCCCCGGAGAGCGTTACGCGGCTGACGCGCTTAAGTGACAAGGTACTCTACAACTTCCCCGAACAGTATTTTATGAACCGCTTGTTGTGCCTGGAAGACATCGACGGCCTGAGTGAAGAAGCGGAGTTTGCGTTTAGGGAATTGCAATCGAATGGCGAGCTGAACAGTGCGACGAGTATCAAACTGGATAGTGGCCAGATCACCAGTGGGCAAAAAACGGTGCGGGGCCCGATTGCGAGTCTGGCCTGCACCACACGTGGTGAAATTTATGAAGACAACATGAGCCGGGTGTTTTTGATTGCCGTCGATGAGAGCCCGGAACAAACGGCACGCATCATCGACTACCAGAACGGCGTAGCGGCCGGGGCGATTAATAAAAGCGACGAAGAAAAAACAAAGTGCTTCCTGCAAAACTGGGTGCGGCTGCTGCAGCCGCTGCCGGTGGTCAATCCTTATGCGGGCCAGTTGCGCCTGCCGCCGGAGGCGCACAAGATCCGGCGGCTGAACGACCTGTTCCAGGGCTTTGTAAAGATGGTGACCCTGGTGAACCAATACCAAAGAACCAGAGACGAGAAGGGCAGACTCCTAACAGCGCTGGAAGACGTGGAACTGGCGGTGCATGTTCTCTTTGAGAGCATTGTGCTTAAGGTAGACGAACTGGATGGGAGTTTGCGGCAGTTTTTTGAGCGATTGAAAACGCATCTGCAAACCATGCACGGCAAACACTACCTCACCGCAGAATTTACCTTAAGAGAAATCCGCCAATCCCTCGGGGTGAGCAAGACCCAAACCTTCCGGTACGCCAGTGACCTGGTGCGGCTGGAGTACCTGCGGCCGGTGGGCGGGCACCTGAACAAAGGACTGCACTACCGGATCAGTTATTGGGACAACTACCAGGCATTAAGAGAAAAGATCAAACAGAACCTGGAGGGGCAGTTAAAAGCCCTTAAATCCGGAACACTACGGAACGCTGGTGGAACGCTGGAACCCGCGTAGATACTGGAAAAAGTGCGTAGCGTTCCTTGTTCCGAAAAAATGTGCAAGGGGTCTTTTAAAACGATCATCATACCGGTACTCTCTTCATAGTGATACCACCGCATGCAGCTACAGCAGACGATACAATCCTTTGGCGACTGGCTTTACCAGGTGGGTTATAGCGAAGGCACACAAAACATGTTGCCGGCGTTGGTCACCGAATTTATCACGCAGCAACGGATCACGGACATCCGGTATGTAGAGCAAGAAAAAGTAAAAGCGTTTTATGCGTACCTACAAACGCGGCCGTTGAAAAAACGCAGCGGCGGGGGGTTGAGTGAAGCGATGATCTATCACTACGTGTATGCGCTGAAAACTTTTTTCTCGTGGCTGGAAATCACCGGGCAGCTCGATTACAACCCGGTGAGTGGCATGAAGTTTAAACGGCCCACCATCAACCAACGCCAGCCCTTACCGATAGAAGAAATACAAGCACTTTTTGCCGCTTGCCGCACCCAAAAGGAAACAGCCGTGCTGCATGTGTTTTACAGTTGTGGGCTGCGACGAAGCGAAGGGGTAATGCTGAACAGCACTGACCTGCATTACCGGGAGCGCTTGTTGTATGTAAGAGCAGGTAAGGGCGCTAAGCGGCGGGTGGTGCCGATGCCGGTGGCGGTGAGTGCGGCCCTGGAACGCTACTATCTGGAAGAACGTTGTCACAGCCGGGTAAAACGGGTGCAGGATGAAGATGCATTTTTTTTGAACCGGATCGGCAGCCGCATGCAAGGCGACCAATTAAACAAGCTCCTGAAACGGTTACTGGAAAGAACAACGGTATCCAAAGACACGACGCTGCACCACCTGCGGCACTCGATTGCCACGCACTTGTTGCAGGGCGGTATGGGCATGGAGTGGGTGCGGGACTTTTTGGGGCATACGTGGCTGGAGACCACGCAGGTCTATGCCAAACCGACCCCCCAGCAATTACAACTCTTATGAAAGGCACGCCGAAAAAACAGACACTCGACAGCTACCTGCGGGGGCAGTACACCGAAAAAACAGCCGTGGCCTATGCCCGGGAGATTGATCTCTACCTGACCAACTGCCCACAGGCTGCCAGCGCCACGTATGCGACCATTACGGCCTATATCGGCCGCATTAGATCCAAGTACCGGCCATCGACGGTGAATCGGATTTTAAGCAGTATAAAGGCGTATTACAGCTACCTCTGTGCAACGGGAGAAAGAACCGACCACCCCGCGGCATCTATTGAGTTGAAAGACCAACGCCGAAGAGACATCCAGCTCCAGGACCTGCTTCGGCCGGAAGAACTGGAAACCTTGCTGGCAAGAACGGAGCGCTATCCAAACCTGGAAGGCCGCAATAAGGTGCTGGTGAGTCTCTTGATGTACCAGGCGCTGCTGCCGGCAGAGATGGAACAGCTTAGGGCGGGTGACATCGACCTGGAGGCGGGTACGGTGTATATCCGCCCTACGGGCAAAACCAGTGGCCGGGAATTGTCCTTAAAGCCCAGCCAGGTGCTCTTGTTTTACCGGTACATACGGGAAGAACGGCCGCGGCTGTTGCAGGGCCGAAAAACGGAGGCGCTACTGGTGGGTATCCGGGGCGGGGCGATGGCGGCAGAAGACATTACCAAGCACGTGAAGCGCAGTTACCAAGGCCTCTATCCGGGAAGGCCGGTGACGGCGCAAACCGTCCGGCAGAGCGTGCTGGCGAACCTGTTGAAACAGGGCCATGATGTAAGCGTAGTGCAGGTTTTTGCCGGGCACCGTTATCCGGGCAGTACGGAGCGGTACCGGCAGGATGATGTGGCCACGCTGGCCGCCGCGGTGCGCAAGTACCATCCATTTGGATAAGCATTTTTTAAAAAGTAAATTTGATAGACAAATGCAAATGATTATGGGCGCCGTAAAACTGATTGATGAAGAGATCACCCAATACCTGCAACACCTCAATGCCAGGCAAAAGCAGGCGGTATTGGGGGTGGTGAAGACCTTTGCGGCCGAGCAAGCGGATTGGTGGGATGAGATCAGCCAGGAGCAACAGGCGGCCATCGATGCATCGCTGGCCGAGATGAAAGCCGGTAAGTTGATCCCGCATGAAGAAGTGATGAAAAAGTACCGGAAATGGATGAAGAAATAGTCCGGGACATTGTCTGGACGCCGCGGGCGGCCCGCAGTTATAACCAGGTGATCGAGTACCTGCAACAGGAATGGTCGGACAAAGAAGTGGAGCAATTTATCACTACCACTACTTTGTTTTTACAGAAGCTGAAACGTTATCCGGAAATGTGCCGTCCCTCCGGCAAACGCAAGCATGTACGGGTCGGCATACTCAACAAGCATACGCAGTTGATTTATCATTACAAGCCACGTAAGCACCAGATAGAGATTCTTCTTTTTTGGGGTGCCCGGCAAGACCCGTCCCGGTTACGGTACTAAGGTTCGATTCCCCGCCGGGGCGCTTACAGTGAGCGGGTCAAATCCGCTCCTCGCTACAAAACAACAACAAGCTTTTTTTGTAAACTCGCAATAAGATCAGCGGTGCGGCTGTCGCCGCGGAGTTGGTTTAGATGGCTGCGCCGCTACGCTCTGCAGCCAAGAAAATCAGGAAAATAGGTGTGCCGTTAAGGTGGGTTTGGCAAGGGCTCGCGCCAAACCAGCGCCCCCGCTGCAAAATGGCGTACTGGCAAGAAAGGGTGTATAACTCCGCAGCCGGGGCACTGCCCCAGGGGGTGCCTTCGCTATCGCTTCGGCAGTTTGTCACGCCCTTGCGCTGCACCCCCCTTCCGGCACCCCGGCCCCTGTGCATCCGTATAGTCGCTGTGGCCAAACAGGGTGCTGGCAAAGAAAGACAATCACTGGCCGGCCACAGCCACTACACGTCTGCGGGGCCTCCACCTTGGTAGCCCGCCGCTTGGCGGCACCGACCGTCCGGCCGAAAACAGTACAGGCAAGAAAGCGTTTTGTGCTTGCCGGGCCGTCCGGCGGGCCTGGCGGCGGGTGCGCCCCCTGCGCGGCCCCGCCACCCTTGTCTTTTAGTACTGCCTCCGCTTCGCTGCGGCGAGTAAAATGGTGCCAGAGGCCTTAGCCGTGCCTCCGTGCTCCGCTATCGCTACGCACTCCCGGCCCGGCAGTGGCGGGGCCATGGCGCAGCGGGGGCGCCGGAACCCTGATCAGCGGCAGGTTATAGCCACGATCAGTGGTAATACTATTCAACGCTTCCGGGTGAAGCCATCTGCAGGGGATGATAGTAGCAAAACACCCGTTACTAACGGTGATGTATAGCTGTAATTAGAACGCCGGTATCGCCATCGATACCAGCAATAGAAAATCGTACAGCTCCCTTGCTTTTACAATAGAAAAAAGAGCAGCAAAGTTAGCCGCCGCTATCAGCAGGGGAATAAAGCCGGGCAGTAGTATAAATCAGTACAAAGCCGGACGGCCAAAAGACTACGCCATAAAGCAGTAGAACAAACCTTCAGCAGTTGTTCCTGCACCAGCGGTATCAAGTAAGTCAGCAGGGGTAATCCACGCATTTATTGCGTTTCCTTTTGGCTTTGGATCAGCGGCGGCTGGTGGGAGGGGCTTTCTTTTTTTTCATTTTAAAACCAATTGTTATGCAGTACTACATTTTACCATCGCCCGTTACCAACGCTGCTGACAGGCAGTACATTCTTATGGTGGTTCAGCCAGGTGATGAAGCGTCGTTTTTGGCAGCGCATGGCCACCAGGTTATTGCCCGTGGTGATAGCATCGCTGAGGCGTTAATGAACTACCAGTCCTGGCTCAACAGCCAGCCGGCGGCGTAGTCTATAAGGGCTTCGGCCCTTTTTTTATGGCCAGCCGAAAACAACGAACAAAATCACTCGAGCGCCGAAATCAACAGAAATACACTGCCAATCAAACCAGCGCCGAAAAACGAAACGAAAAAAGCCGACACAAAAAAAGTAGAACAAGCTGCCGCAGCCGATCAGCGGTAGAATAAATCCGGGCAGTAGGAACGGCTTTGGCTGGCGACTGTCTGCCGGCGGATAAGCCCGGCAGTAGAACAATAATCAAGGACAGGAAAGATCATCGACAGCAGCCCATAACCCAGCAGTGGAATGGCTTATCCACCGGCCGCCAGCCGCTCTTAACTCACGCCTCGCGCAGGAATAATACTATCTTCTTTTTTCAATTGAATTTTTTTTCCCTTGAAAAGGTTCCGGTGAAAAGAAAAAACCGGTTATCTTGGGGATAGTTCTTTGAGTAAAAGGCAGGTGCAAGGAATTTTTTCTTTCATCTGAAAAGTGGTGCAAGCGGCTTGCTGAAGGAGGCAAAAATCCGGTTCGGGAGTATATCGTTACGGGTTTAATGGAAAGGAGAATGACAATGAGGTAAAAGGCACTGGCAATCAAGTCACTTACGAGAATAGGATTTATGATCCTAGAGTTGCAAGATGGTATTCACTAGATCCTTTGCAGAAAAAATATCCCAATGAGTCCAACTATGCGTTCGTAAGCGGTAATCCTATTTTATATGCCGATAAGGCGGGATTGGACAAGATTGTTATGATTACAACAATAGGCAAGGATGGCAAGGTTACACAAATAAGAAGCGTTGACAAAGACTACTTCCTGTATTACCATGATAATGCCTATAGTGGCATGGGGTATTTCATGAAAGCGGATGTTGTTCAAAACTATATTGTGGATCTTCGAAAGGACGGGGCGGAACAACTGAGCTATACCTATGAAATTGCAAATCGTAAAGAAATCTCCGCTCTGGAATATCTGGGAGGCAAAGCAACTAACAACCTTAAAACAATATCAGGATATGGCCAAGGTGGCATAAAAGAGTATGGTTTTAGGATCGTAGGCAGCAATTATGACGCTCCTTGGGATGCGGGCTTGCCCAAAGCAAAAGAATCGGATGCTTTATACCTACGTGATTGGCTGGATATGGTTGGTGGTTTTAGAGAATCTGAAACACCCAAGGATCTTTGGCAAGCTACAATAAACCATTTCAGGAGCAAAGGCGGCAAAATCGGCAATGGCGCTAAACAAATTGAAGAGGCTGCGCAGTACATCACCAATATTTCTTCTAATCTAATCGAAGAAGTAAATGTCGTCGAAAAAATCAAAGAACGTCTTGATCAAAAATCGCACAAATACGAAAGAATTGCTAACCCAATAATTCTATACGATTTGCCTGATCGCTTTCAGCCCTATGTTGACACCCCCATTATTCTTTCTCGACAAAATCCAGCAAGTCCGGGGAACGATTCAACAATTAAACAACCAATAAGACATGAAAGGAAGAGAAAATAGTTCAGTAGTTTTTATAACGATTGCATGCGGTATACTCATCGGTTGTTCTGAAAATTCACCTAATAAGATCGAATACAATGAATTTTATCCTAATGGGAAGATAGAAAAGTCCGCCTTTTTATCACCAAATGGTCAGTTAGTAGATACTGTAAAATATTTTTATGAAAATGGAACAATTAGAGTTTTAGAGTTCTATAAGAATGGAATGCTGAATGGAGAAAAAAAAGTTTTTTATCACAACGGCCTAGTCGCTCAAGTAAGTCATTTTGTAGCTGGAAGGCTTCAGGGAAGATGTATTAATTATACACCCAGTGGATCAATTGAATCAGTTTCTTTTTTTCTAGATGACAAGCAAGTAGGAGATGTTTATTCATATATAGATGGAATCTTGATTAAATATAACTTTGTCGGATTCAATACTGAAAAGTTGAGAGTGATTCGTTATGATCCGGAGAAAAGAACATATTTAAGGGATGCCTCAAGCCAGGTTTTTTGTGACACTCTGTTACCTGACAAGGTCGGGGAAAATATAGATTCGTTTAATTTGCGAATATTACTTTCACATCCACCCAAAAATTCTACATGCATCTCCGTCCATTATTATGATTCAGAAGATAAAATAATTCGATCTGAAACTCTAGATTCTACATTGCTGTTTTTCGATATTATTAAACCTATTTACAAGACTTTAAAAAAGCTTAAAATTGAAGCAAAACAATATGACTCTGTGAGAAATCATCTTCAGTTTGAAAGTAGAGAAATTTTATTTTGAATATACAGGTATGGGTTTAATGGGAAGGAGATGTCCAATGAAATCGCAGGTATTGGTAATCATACCACCGCCGAGTTCTGGGAATATGATCCGAGGTTGGGTGTACGTTGGAATACAGACCCTGTTGTCAATCCAGGCATGAGTCCTTATGCTACGATGGATAATAATCCTATTGCGAATGACGATCCTGATGGCGATTGCGCTACATGTCCGAAATCTGCTAAAACTGGAGCCACACATAGCGAGAAAGATGCAGGAGGGGCCACTCCATTGGGCGGGTTTGTATATGCGGGTAAAGACGCTACTTTAACTTATACGAATATTGGCACGGATGAAAACAGCAATTGGGTGATCAGCAGTTTTCAGAATAAGGCTGGTGATGTATATAATTGGAGTAATGATAAAAAGTGGTATACCAATACTAAAGGAACGGAATACGATCAATCAGGTTGGTTTGATGTATATGATTGGGCGTCAAAAGGATTTGGTAAGCCATTATCAGAGGGTGCAAAAAATGCTTTGGAAGGTCATGCCTTTAAGGATACACGTGCTGCTTATAACCAATACAAAAACGAAGGCGGTGGTTTTGGAGTGGCGGGTTTTATTGGTACAGGGGTAAAAAATTCTTTGAGCGAGTGGGGAAGTGATGTAACCGCAGGGGGGCATAGAAGTGGTCAAGCTATTATAGGGCTATGGCAGTTTTCTTCTGATTTAGCAGGTAATGCGGGTGTAGTTAATGAAGGGAAATTCACGATACAAAATTTATCATTTTCTGCGTACAAGGAGGCCAAAGGTGGAACACGTACACTTGGCTTTATCCCAACTACCAACAAGGCTGGCCAACCCGTGCTTCAAAGAGTAAGCACTGAATTTGCACATATATTTATCACACAAAGGGCCCAACGGGCATTGAATATCCCTAATTGGATTGTAAATAATCCAATCAATGTCTGGAAGCTAAATACCATTCAGCACTCTTTGATTGATGGGTATCGTTTTCAATTCTTGCGCCATGGCTTAAAATCAGAAGTGAAGCTATTTGGAGGAAAGTATAACTGGTTTAGTAATTTTGGTAAATAAACAGGAAGCTAATGTTAGGACTCTTTAAAAGAAAAAATATCACTGCAATAGAGCGGGATGTGTTAAAGAACATATTTAATGAACTTGGAGGAGAATATCTTGTTTTTTCTCGTCAAGTAGAAGAAGGATTATTGAAACGGGTTTTTTTTCAATCGACCCCGTTTAAAAACTATGTTGGCTTTGAATATGATCCAATAATTGCGAGCAAATATGAAGATAAGAAAGGGCCTTATTTTGTAATTAGAGGGATTAAAATTTTTGATATAAAAAGCAGCGCCTTTGTTGATATATGGATATATATAGCATTTGGTTTAATTGTTGGTTACTCAACGCCAGAATTGGAAAAGCCAGAGTTTGATCCGGCGAAAATTAAAGCTGAAAACTATAATAAGCATTTTTTCGGCAATAAGGATTATGATCGCTTATCAAAAGAGTTAAACGATGCTGAACGTAAGCTGATAAATTCTGCGGACGTGTACACGGTTGAGGTGGGCGGTAAAATACTATACCACGTAAAGGACTTGCAAGATGGTGATTTTATAGGCATGGATTTAAACAGAAAAATCTATAAAGTCACACACGATCCTTTTGAAGTGGCGGAGTTGAATGGAGGGTTGTTGGAGATGTTGTCTAAATAGCCGGCGTGTTGATTTGTTCCTGTATTGCAAACCCGTTTCCGGTCTTTACTCGTCTGGAATTTGGTTATTTATTTCTTTTAATTTTTTGTGCTTGGAAGAGTGCCGGAGCGACGTATAATACGTGTAGAAGTTGTTCGGCGAGGTGTAATACATCCTGGGCATCTTCTTGTGTTACTTCATCTTTGTTGGGGTGGGCGGCATCGTTGCCAATCCACCGAATGGCGGTAGCCCATTCTTTTAGGTCGTTGGTAATAATGCCTTGTTGTTGGAGTTCGTTGATTTGACTTACCAAGTCTCCTTTTTTTGCACCTTTATCTAAGCAAGCATTTTGGATGGATCTTCGAGCCATAACAGCGCAGCCGCGATGAGCACTTACACTATAACACTGTTTGGCTTCAACCAGATCTTGATGCATAGGTGCGGGAATGTTGGAATCTGTTGAACTTGGTAGGGAATTGGGATAAGTTAAATCGCCGTCATTTAATACACGACCGAGTTGTACAACACAACCAAAAAAAAATTGAAGGGTTTGCAGAAATCTCTGACACACCCTATCAACCTAATCAAAGCCTGTCTACCAAAATTGCATGTAAGTATGTCTGCCATACCAATATATATAGGGTTCCCATAGGTGTCGCGGTTGGTTTAGGGTTAGGGGTTAGGGATTAGGGGTTAGGGTACGGATGGGTGCAGCGGTTTACGAAATTTTATACATGGGTATTTTGATAGAAAAAGTGGTTCCCTTTCCTTCTTGGCTGTCAATCTGGTAGTCAAGGTCGTTTTGCCGAATCAAATCAAATACAATCGTCAGTCCAATGCCCAAACCAATTTCGTCGAAAGTGCCGGGCGTCGACGCTGACTCACTGGCTGCCAGTTTATCCAGCAACGATTTTGACATTCCTTTACCAAAGTCTTGTACACTGAGTAAAGCATAGGTAGACGGGCTGCCTTCGTTGTCGGTTTGCTTTTTTAGTGAAATATTTATCTGCCCATCTGCATGTGAAAACTTGATGGCATTGGACACAAGATTTCTCAAAATAATTTCTGCATCCGGTTTTGATACCGTGAGTATTTCATCGTCTTGTATGTGCAAGCTGGTCGACAGCGTCAGGTTTTTATTTTTTGCACAAAGGGAATAAATAGATAAAACTGACTTAAATACTTTTTCAATATCCATTCGCCTGATGGCATTTCCGCCTTCGCTTTTTTTCCCGAAAGCGTTTCCCAACTTTGCCAAACCAAACACCATTTGATCCAGGTTCACGATGTCTTCCTTTACTTCGACCAGACTATTGACCAGCATGTCTGCATCAATTATTCCTTTTTCGTAATGGCCGATCAGAAAGCTAATAGAATTAATGGGTGTTCGTACGTCGTGAAGTATCAGCGAGAGCAATCGCTCTTTGCTCATCAGCATCTGCTTCAGTTTAAAATTCTTTTCGTCGTCTATCAAAATCATTCTGTTAAGCGACTCATTTTTTTCAATAAGCTGCTTTTTCTGCTGTTCAATATTTTCCCTGTAGGTGAAGAATTCAGTTCGGATTCTTACATGCACCAGGTAAACAAAGAGGGAAACAAGCGGTGCTATCAGCACATCCAGTTCAAAGGCCGCCTGGTATTTCTCTATATTTTCCAGTGCATCATAGCGAAAGCTGATCCAGGAGTTTACTATCACCAAAAAGCTAAATCCCAGCCACTTCATTAATCCTCCATTATTAAAGTAGAGGACCATGAACATATAAATGATGATGATTTGCGAGTAGTTGTACATGGGGTTGTACAATGACAATGCCAACATGGCCGCTGGAATAACCCAGGTGCCTAAGAAAACAGCATCGGGTGAAAATCCCCTAACGAAAAAAAGCAACATAAACCCATTCAAAATCAATGGAATCAACAATAGGTTTACATTGGTCGACTGATCCTGTGCGGAGGGAAAGCTTCTGAAAATGATGAAGAATATGAATTGGAAAATGAGTGAAGTGACAGCAAAGGAATTCAATATTTTTCCGTGTGTTAACGGTTTATCAACTTTATTCTTCGTAAACAATGTTTGACTGCCGAATTTGCCGAGCGCCTCTTTCAACGCACAATATCTCCTTGCAGTTAGCAAATTGATGTTGTTTATTTCTGTGAAGCGTATCAAAGGACAAGTTTAGTTATTTGAAAATCAGTCTATTAACTCGCCAGTCCAGCAATGCTGATAGCGCAGCCTGACAATCACGAAACAAAACTAGCCATTAAAAAACGCCATTTTTGTAGTACTTTGCATAGGCATTTGTCTTATTACTTCGACACAGAAAAGGTTGTGAAAACCCAACTTGTAATCGCTGGAATTTTTCATTTTACCTATGCAGGAACCAACAAGAATACTCATTGCCGACGACCATAGTATAGTATCAAGGGGACTGTACTATCTGCTAACACTTCATTTTTCGAATCTGGTTATAAACGATGTTTCATCGATTAACGCCCTGAAAAAAAGCCTCTCCGCTACCTTTTATTCTCATTTGATTCTTGATATCAACCTTGACGCAGAAAGCTCTATCGAAGAGCTGCCTTCGATAACAACTGAATACCCCGATCTGAAAATTCTCGTCTATAGCATGGCCTCTGAAGACATCTACGCCAAGCGAGTGATGCAGTTTGACGGCGTCTGTGGCTTCCTCAGCAAAAAAGCAGATGAACAGGAAATGTTGGTCGCGCTTCGTATTTTTCTGAATGGTGGTATATATGTCAATAGGAAACAGAAAAACAATGCATCGGCAAGCGAAAATGTGTTCTTGGAGCTTTCAGATACGGAGTTGATTGTTCTTCGCAAAATTTTGAGTGGCATCCGGTCGAAGGAGATTGCCTATTCCCTAAATGTAACCCAACAAACTATTGCAACGTACAAAACACGCATTTATAAGAAGTTGGGTACAGATAATCTATTCGAAATCCAGAAGATGGCCGAACTGTTTAAGTTAACGTCGTCATAACGAATAGAAACCAACACCTATGCGTTTAGCGTTGATGATTACATGGCTCTTAGGTTTCAGCTCAACCGTTATTGCACAGTACGATTCAGCGTATGAAAGAGAAATAAATGCTTCTACCTATCTGCTGACCAGGAATACTTACACTGACATGATGATCGGCCCAGCTGGATTTGTTTGGTTGGGTGGGAAAAATGGACTTATACGCTACGACGGTACAAACCTCAATTATTTTTTTCTGGACGGCTACAAAAAGATAATTAATAATTACGTCGTAGACATCATGTATATCAAGGCAGAAAGAAAACTGCTGGTTCGCCTTAAAAGTGGCGAGGTATTTACGGTTAAAAATGAAATTCCTACCGTCCATAGCACCAAGCTAGCTGGCATGGACTATAAAATGGAAGTTAATGGCGCCTTTCCCAGCACGGTATTATTCGATCGGTTTAATATTCCTGTTGATACGCTGATCGATAAATACAATTGGTCCAAAAAAAGCTTGTCGGTATTAACGGTAAATGCAACCGATTTCCTCGTAGAGAGTCGTCAACCAACGAAACTTTATTATTATAAAAATGGGGAGAAATACAGGGATATAGACATTGACACCAAATTTAGCAAATTTGGCTCGTCTGGATCGCACTTGTTTTTGATCGACGACCAGCACCGACCATTTCTATTCAACAATGATCAATATACATTTACGGAGACGACGGTCGACCTGCCGACTATACCAGGCGATAGTAAGGAAATCAAATTGAAAGATTTTTCCGTTTTTTCCGACGACTATAGTTCAAATATTTTTTACGTCTATAAGAATTTTTTCTTTTTGCTGCAACCATCTGCTGATGGTAAAAGCGCAAAGTTGGTACTTCAATACAAGAGTCGGGAAAGGAGACTGGTGGCCAATATTGTTTATGATACCCTGAATAAGACTTTTTTTGTACTCACCCAAAACCACGGTTTTTTCCAAATAAAAAAGCAAACCATCAGGACAGACGATATCAACAAGCTTGTGCCGGATTCCGTGAATTCGATGACCGTGATAAATTACAGCGTGTTGAAAAAGAACGATAGCGTAGCGGTAGTTCCCAGCGGATTTAGCCTGACTAATACCAGCAGTCGCCTGGTTGTACAAAAAATGGGAAAGCTATTCGGGAATAGAGAGACCCTGGGAATCGATGCCAATGGAAATGTGCTGTGTGCCGAGAGTCAACACGTTTTTTACTACTCTCCCAAAGACAATTACCATGTCAAGCATGTTTACAATGCAGCGTTTAACGATAGTAATCGTCACTATATTCCTCTTTTATATCCCGAAGCTGATTCCGTTTGGGTCTGTTCTCGCCGAGCAGTGTTTTGCCTGACAAAAAAAGTCAGTAAACTACTGTATCGGCTAAAAAGTAATAATATTGGTACCTATCCAGACCCCTGTTTATTCTATCGATTGTCTGACCACGATGCCTATATTTCATCCCCCAATGGTCTTTATAAAATTCGTACGAGCTATCCTTATCGAATGGATACTATACCTGAATTTAAGGATGTTGCTGTTCGACATATTCTCCCGTACAAAAACGTGTTGATTTTATCCACTTATGGCAAAGGCCTATGGATACAAGCTGATAATCGCTTTTATCGGGTTCCGCTGCGTATGCATATGCCTCAGCTCAACCAAACACATTCTACCTATATTGACAATCGTGGATTTTTATGGATCCCTACCGACAATGGCTTATACAAAACCGATGCAGATATGCTCGTATGGTACGCGTTGCATCAACCGGTAAATAGTTATCCATTTTTTCAGAAGCTGTCTGAACCTGATGGCATTAAAAACACCGAATTTAATGGTGGCGGCACACCCAGTTACGCTGCCCTAAAAGATCGACTTATTTATCCGTCTATGGGTGGCCTCGTTAGCTTTGACCCAAACGAGGTTTCTGTTGCTGTTATAAAGTCAAATATTGTTTTGAACAGTATTTTAAAAGATGACAATATTCCGGTTCCGAATGTGCAAGACAGCGTCTACTTCGATGCCGACGAAAGGTTACTGACCGTTGATTTCTCCGTTGCCAATTATTCCACGCCTGAGAATATTCAACTGGATTATCGACTTGACACAACCGGTGAGTGGACGGCCATTAAAATGCCCGGGGAATCAAAAATAAGGTCGGTTTTAGTGCCACAGGGTGAACATACACTTTACATTCGAAGAAGGATTGGGTTCGGAACAGACGATTTTATGTATAAGCAGTTGTGGCTATTCCGGAAAACTTATTTCTATCAACAACCCTGGTTTTACATTATTTCTCTACTTTTTCTCTTCGCTTTGATCTGGCTTACGGCTTTTTTCAGGACCCGGAATTTGAACAGAAAACGACTGGTTTTGCAGCAGCTTGTGGACGAACAAACGTCTCAGTTGGCTCGTTCAGTAGAGCTGAAAGATTTATTGATCGGCATCATTTCTCATGATATGATTGCGCCTTTGAAACATGTCAGTTTATTAGCCGGTATACTGGAAAAGGGGCTGGAGAAAGACCCAGATAAGCTGTATAAGGCGTTGGGTGACATTAAAACCACCTCTGACAAAATACTAACCAACTCATGGAGTATTATCAATTGGATAAAGCTGAACAACAAGCAAATGCCGGTGCAAAAAGTACCCTTGAAACTCCAGGATCTCGTTGCGGAAGTCATTGCTACCTACCAGTCACTAGCAACTGCCAAAGGTCTTACGATAAGAAATGACGTCGATCCGTCGATAATGGCAGAAGTTGATGCGACCATTATTGCCACCATTTTGAACAACCTTATTTCCAATAGTATAAAATATGCTGACAAAGGGGAGATTATTGTAAGAAGCCGGCAGGATGAAAAAGGGAATTTGGTTTTGACGATTTCAGATGAAGGTACCGGTATACAAAAAGATATGCTGTATACAATAAGGCAGGTGTTAGCGAACAATACACGGACATTGAAGAACAGCCCGGATTCGGGAACCCGGCTGGGTTATTTGTTAATTGCTGAATTGGCACGGATGCATGGGGCCACCGTCAGCATCAATAGTGAGCCGGGTCAGGGCACCGAAGTGGCCATAGTGATCGCGAAATCGCCGAATAAAGACGATGATCAGCAATAATTAAGGTTTCCATTCGCGAAAGCAATGTTACTGTACTGCCGAGGTTTTCGTCCAAACTGCTTTGTTTTCGGCGGGGGCTGCCTCTTTTTCGCCGTTGTTCAACAGCACCACCTGCGTAGGGTACGCGAAGTCGATGCCTGCTTGCTGAAATTTTTCAAACAATAACAGACAGATTTGTTGATGGGTGTCCATATACAGCGTATAATCGGGCGAATCAACAAAATACACGATTTCAAAATTCAAGCTGAAATCACCGAACGATTTGAAATGAGCCCGGGCAAATTCTGCATGGTCTACCGCCAGGATGATCTGTTCGGCGATGGACGGTATGCTGCGCAGTTTTTCAGCCGGGGTTTCATATACAACACCCACCATAAATACCACGCGCCGCTTTTCCAGGCGTTTGAAGTTCTGGATAACCGATTTTACCATTTCCGTATTTGGCATCACCAGTTGTTGCCCGTCGGGACTGCGTACATGAGAAGTCTTAATGCCAATCTTTTCGACAGTTCCACTGAAATTATTGGCGGTAATAAAATCGCCGATCTCAAAGGGTTTGTCGAAGAAGATGACGATATAACTAAAGAGATCCGTTAAAATATTCTGCGCCGCCAGGGCAATGGCAATACCGCCCACGCCCAGGCCAGCGATGATGGTAGTAACATTGTAACCCAGGTTATCCACCAGCATAACCAAGCCGCCCCCCCAAACCAGCACTTTAAACACCAGCAACATGCCTACTACCTGCTTGATGCGCTGCTCTGGCTCGTTCCGGGCCTTCATGGTTTCGGTAATCAGGTGTTGTGTGCTATAGATGATCAGCCGAACCACGAAATAAGTAGTAACCAGCATAGCCGCTACTGACAATATTTTCTCGATCTCTGGCGACAGGTTCAGTTGTTGAAATATTCGGTACTGGAAAAAAAGATAAACATAGGGGAGGATGAAATTTCGGGCAGCGTCGACCAGCAAGTTGTCGATATTCGACTGGGTTTTAGCGGTGAGCGATACCACGAAACGAATCAACCATTTCTTTATCAGCCGCCATACAATCCATAACAGCAGCATACTGCCGAATACCACCAGATAATGTAATACTGTATTGCCATAGAAGATTTGGTTGAGTGTTTCCTTCATGTCCTTTTTGTTGATTAACAAATACTTATCCCTGTCGTAAACCACAGATGCAGTAAAACGCGGGGAAAATCTGTGCCTGGAAAAAAGTCTGTTAGACTTTCAGGTCTTTTTGAATATGCCGTAAAGCGATGTCGGCGAAAACACGAAGATACAAAAAAATGCCAAAGCGGTCGTTGCGGCAAAAGCCTATGATGGATACAACAATTGGATTATTATCTCATTAATTTTTTTCAATGGCGATTGATAATGCTAGGCGTCATTTCAATTTCTCCACCAATCGTATCGCTTCCATCGCTTCTTTCACATCGTGCACGCGCAAAATATGCGCGCCATGCAACAGCCCAACGGTATTCAATACTGTCGTACCGTTGAGGGCGTCATCGGCGCTCACCCCCAGGGTTTTGCTGATGCTGCTCTTGCGCGAAACACCTAACAGCAAGGGATAACCGAGAAATTGAAACTGCGCCAACTTGCCCAGCAATGCAAAATTCTGCTCGATGGTTTTGGCAAACCCAAATCCGGGATCAAGCACGATATCATAGATACCTGCAGCCCGGCAGGCCGCCATCCGCTCTATAAAATAATCGCAGATCTCCAACACTAGGTCATTGTACTGCGTATGGCTTTGCATGTTTTGTGGCGTGCCGCGCATGTGCATGCACACATAGGGCACCCGCAACGCGCCTACGGTGGACAGCATATTATTGTCCAGCAACCCGCCACTCACATCATTCACCATTGCCACACCAACTTCCACCGCGCGTTGCGCCACCACTGCATGAAAGGTATCGATCGAAAAAATGGTCTCCGGAAAAGCACGGCACAAGGCCGGCAATACCGGCGCCAACCGGTCCCATTCCGCTTCGGCCGACAAATACGAACTATCTGGCCGCGTACTCTGTGCCCCGATATCGATGAATGTTGCGCCAGCCTCGATCATGGCTGCAGCCCGCTGTATCAGGGCTTTCTGCCCCTGTTCGCGACTGCCTGCATAAAAACTATCGGGTGTAATATTGAGTATGCCCATCACCCTCGGCGTAGCCAGGCTACACAAACGCCCACCGCCATTCAAACTGTACATGCCCCTGATTGCTTATTTTTGAACGATAAAGATGATACATTTTCAGCAGCAACCATGAGTAATACAACAGAACAATACCAAACGGTGGTGAATACATGCAGGGAACTCTTCTTGCATAAAACCCGCGACTATGGCACATCCTGGCGCGTGTACCGGCCAATTTCGGTGGTCGACCAAATCTTCATCAAAGCCAAACGCATCCGCACCATCCAGGAAACCGGTAAACAATTGATTGGTGACAGCATCTCTTCTGAGTTCATCGGCATCCTTAACTATGCCGTCATCGGTCTCATTCAATTGGAACTGCCCGACTCAGCCAAAGAAGACCTGCCGGTAGAAGCGGTGCAGCAACTGTACGATGAACGCATACAACAAGCGCAACAACTGATGGCCAAAAAGAACCACGATTATGGCGAAGCCTGGCGCGACATGAGCCAGGAGAGTTTCACCGACCTGATCCTGTCTAAACTGTTGCGCATTCGGCAAATACTGGCCAACAATGGCAATACCCTGGTCAGCGAAGGCATCGACGCCAATTATTTCGATATTCTTAATTACGCCGTATTTGCCCTGATCCTGATCGGCGAAGGAAAACACCGCGCATGAAAACCATACTAACACTTAGCCGCTATATCGTAGGCATTTTGTTTATCATCAGCGGACTCGTTAAAGCAAATGACCCGCTTGGCCTCAGCTATAAGATGCAGGAGTTTTTTGAAGTGTGGGGCTGGCATGCACTGAACGACTATACCCTCGCTTTCAGCGTGCTGATGATCGCTTTTGAAATCATTGCCGGCGTGGCCGTGATCATTGGCTGGCAAATGAAATTGTTTAGTTGGTTGTTGCTGCTGTTGATCATCTTTTTCACCTTTCTCACAGGTTATGCCTTGTTCAGCGGAAAGATTAAAACCTGCGGTTGTTTTGGCGACTGTATCCCACTGACCGCCGCACAATCGTTCATGAAAGATATTTTTCTGCTCTTGCTCATCTTACTGCTTTTTGTTAACCGCGCTAAAATTCGTCCACCGAAAAACACCTTCGCTGCCATCAGTCTCCTGCTAGTCGCTGTGTTGCTCAGCTTTGGCCTGCAAGCCTATGTGCTGAAACACATCCCCCTGGTCGATTGCCTGCCCTACAAAAAAGGTGTGCTGATCCCCGAACAGATGAAAGTGCCCCCCGGCGCTATTCCTGATAGCACTGTCATCAGTTTCGTGTACAAAAAAGACGGAAAAGAAATTGAGTTCACCGCCGATGCATTTCCAGAAGATTTCAGTGAAGACAGCTACCAGTTTCTGCGTCGCTACGACAAACTGGTGCGCCAGGGCAATGCCGAGCCGGCCATCAAAGATTTTGTATTGCTAACTGCCTCGGGCAACGACAGCACCACGCAAATTTTGCAATCAACCGGCACCCAATACTGGCTTTTTGTACGTAGTATTGATGAATCGTCAGCCCCCATGGTGAAAAAGGCCATCGCCCAATTAAAACCTTTGCTGATCATTACGCCGGTGGAAGAAGCTGTACGCCAGTCACTGGGCGAAACACTCAACGCTGTTACCCTCTTGAAATGTGATGCGGTGGCCGTTAAAACAGCCGCCCGCAATCCGCAGACCTTGTATGAAATCAACCAGGGAAGAATCATCCAAAAATGGGCATTGCGCGATGCCCCGATAATTCATTAATCATGCGATTTTTTCTACGCCGATTTTTATATGCACTGGCTGTTTTGCTTGGCGTGGTGATTCTCGTGTTTGTATTGTTTCAAGGGTTTGGTGATCCCGCGCGACTGGTAGTAGGACAGCGGGCCGACAAACAAACCCAGGAAAATATCCGGCGCGATCTGCAATTGGATAAACCCAAATGGAAACAATTTCTTTATTACCTCAATGATATTTCGCCCATCGCGCTGCATGCAGAAGAAGAGATCCAGCAGAAAAACCTGAAAGGATTTTTTATCGGCAATGGTTCTCTTAAACTGGCTATTAAACAACCGTATCTGCGTCGCTCGTACCAATCGCGGCGCGATGTGTCGGCCATGATTGCCGACGCCCTGCCGGGCACCATTATTCTTGCCGTCGCCGCCATGCTTTTCGCCACCATCGTTGGCATTTCGATGGGCGTACTGGCCGCCATTCGCAAAGGAAGCTGGCTCGATGGCAGTACCATGTTTGCCAGCATTCTCGGCATTTCAGCGCCCTCGTTTTTTATGGCCATTGCCATCGCCTATCTTTTTGGCTTTGTGTTGCAAGCCTATACGGGATTGCACATGACCGGTTCCTGGTTTGACCTCGACAGCAGCACCGGAAAACCCTACCTCAGTTTGCAAAACCTCTGGTTGCCTGCCATCACCCTCGGCATTCGACCCCTGGCCATCATCGCGCAGTTAACGCGGGCTTCTTTATTGGATACCCTGCAACAAGATTATATCCGCACGGCCCTGGCGAAAGGGTTGCCGCGCCGTACCATCATCTGGAAACACGCTTTGCGCAATGCCCTCAACCCGGTGATCACGGCCATCACCGGCTGGTTTGCCGAACTGTTGGCGGGTGCTTTTTTTGTAGAATACATTTTTGGGTGGAAGGGGATCGGCAAGCTGACGGTCGATGCCCTGGCACAGCTCGACTTCCCCGTGGTGATGGGATCGGTACTGGTATCGGCCTGTTGTTTTGTGCTGGTAAACTTGTTGGCCGATTTGCTTTATGGATGGGTTGATCCGCGCATTAGCGTGTAACCCAACTCAATTAATCACCACCTCATCAATGGCTTTTTCGCCCAGGGCTTCATTGACCCTTTGCACAATATTGTCTTTCTGGAAAATCAGTTCCTGTTTCAAGGGCGCCACAGACGTGGTTACATATAATTTGCGACCATAGATTTTGATACTATCGGTATACCGGGCCACTGTTTTGCCCATGATCTGTTCCCACACATCGGTGATCTGCAATGCCTGCACCGATCCTTTCAACCGGCTTTTCTGTAAAAACTGGCGGATGGCATCGCCCAGCGAGTATTCTCCCATGCGGCAAAGATAACCGAAATGGCAGGCGACCTGACCGGATCGGCTTTTTTCCGTTAATAATTAGTTAGCATGACAACCAAATAATAACATTGCTTGTCTATATGGATGTTAAGGACCCGTTTTTAGATCCAGCCTCAAAAACTGCGTACACACACAGGGCATCTCCTGCAGTCCAGTCCGCTGAAAACTATAGACTTATCATACGATAATTCACCGAAAGCCTTTCCAGGCTTTTATTTATTCGTGCGGGATGCGTGTCGGTCAGGAGCACTTGTCCGTCGTTTTCCACACACACTTCCTGCAACAGGTTTTGCATCCGCCCCTCGTCCAATTTCTCAAAAACATCGTCGAGCAGCAGAATCGGCGCAAACCCCTTATTTACTTTCAATAGATCGAAAGCCGCCATCTTTAAGGCGAATAGCAGGCTTTTCCGTTGCCCCTGCGAAGCCAGTTGTTTAAACAGGCCATCGTCGAGGTAAATGCCCAGGTCATCTCGGTGAATACCCATGGTGGTGCGCTGCGCCAGCCAGTCGCGCTCGCGGCTCTGCTGCAGGAGGGTAGGAAAAGGCGCTTTGTCGAGTCCCGATTCATAGCGCAGTTCCGGCTGGTAGCTTTCGCCCGAAATGGCCTGGTAGCGGTTCACCACCCCCTTGATCAGTTGGGCCAGGTAGTCCTTTCTTTTTTGGTGTACAAAATTGGCCGGCGCGGCCAGTTGTTGATCCAGCACATCCATCAGATCAGGCTGTCGCCGTCCCGTTTCGGCCTGTTGTTTCAGCAGGCTGTTGCGTTGTTGCAACAGCCGGTTATAGGTCATCAGTTGCAACAGGTACTCGTGGTCGATCTGCGAAAACAGCGCGTCCATAAACCGACGGCGTTCTTCGCTGCCGGCGATGATAATCTCCACATCGTCGGGGGCCACCACCACCGCAGGCAATTGCCCGATATGATCGGCCATCCGCTCGCAGAGCGCGCCATTGACCCTGAATTCTTTTTTCCCGCTTTCGCGGATGAGTGCCGTCACTTCATAAGGATCGCCGGATTTGTCAAACTGGGCCGCGAGGCGCATGCCCTGGGCGCCTTTCTGAACCAGTTGGGCATCGCTGCCTGAAAAATAGCCCTTGGTAAAACAGCAGAAATAAATGGCCTCCAGCAGGTTGGTTTTACCCGTTCCATTGCGGCCGGCAATGCCGATGAGTTTGGCGTCGAGGTCCCACGTACCCTGCGCGTAATTCTTGTATTGGAATACCGATATTGACTTGATGCACAACAAAGTGGGTGCAAATTAATTGTTTCCCCTTTTCCCTTATCTTTGCCCGTCTCAAAATGAATCCAGTGGCGACAAAATTTTCAAAGGAAACCTACCTGTACTGGTATGAGCTGATGGTGCTCATCCGGCAGTTTGAATTGAAGGCCGAAGAAAAGTATAAAATGGAAGGTAAGATCCGCGGATTCTTCCACGCCTATGTGGGGCAGGAAGCCATCGCTGCCGGATGTATGACCGCTACCAAACCCGAAGATGCCTTTATTACGGCCTACCGCGACCACGGCCTGGCCCTGGCAAAAGGCATTACCGCCGCCGCCTGTATGGCCGAACTCTATGGCAAGGCAACCGGTTGTGCGAAAGGAAAGGGGGGGAGCATGCACTTTTTTGGTAAAAAAGAGCGCTTTTTCGGCGGACATGGTATTGTCGGTGCCCAGATTGGTACCGGCGCCGGAATCGCATTTGCCGAGAAATACAAAGGAACCGATGCTGTTTGCCTGACTTTTTTTGGCGATGGCGCTGCCCGGCAGGGCATCTTGCATGAAACCTTTAACCTGGCCATGCTTTGGAAATTGCCGGTGATTTTTGTGTGCGAGAACAACAACTATGCGATGGGTACTTCGGTGGCCCGCACCTCCAACGTACATGATATTTACAAGTTGGCCGACGCCTATGAGATGCCGGCTGATTCGATCGATGGCATGAGTGCCGAAGCCGTGCACGAAGCGATGGCCCGCGCGGTAAAACGGGCGCGCGAAGGCGATGGTCCCACCCTGATCGAAATCAAAACCTACCGCTACAAGGGGCATTCTATTTCTGATCCGCAGAAATACCGCACCAAAGAAGAGGTGGAAGAATACAAAATGCGCGACCCGATCGAAATGGTGAAGAAGACCATTCTTGATAATAAGTTTGCGACACCCGAAGAGCTCGACGCCATCAACAAGCGCGTGGATGCTGAAGTGGAGGAGTCGGTGAAATTTGCAGAAGAAAGCCCCTGGCCGAATGAAGATGAGGTATTGAAAGATATTTATGTAGATGCCAATTACCCCTTCATCGTTGATTAATTAATCCATTTTCAAACATGTCTGAGACAAAGAGTACGCACCCCGCACAACCCGTAATGGTAGATGAAGCCGACCGCGTAACCGGTTTTTGGGAAGCCAACAGTAAGAAGATTTTGATCGCATTAACGGCGGTGATCCTGGTGATCGCTGCTTTTTTAGGCTACAAAGAATTCGTTTCTAAACCCGCTATTAAAAAAGCAAACGAAGCACTCTTTCGTGCTGAAGCTTATTTCCGCGAAGATTCGTTGCAGTTGGCCCTGAATGGGGATGCCATCAATCCGGGTTTTGTAAAGATCATCGACAAATACAGCGGCACCGCTGCAGCCAACCTGGCTACATTCTATGCCGGCGCCAGCTACCTGAAACTCGGCGATTACAAAAACGCTGAAAAATACCTGAAAGATTTTTCAACCGACGCCATCCAGATCCAGGCCCGGGCCAAATCATTGCTGGCTGATGCCAAATCGGAATTGGGACAAAAAGAAGAAGCGGCCAAACTCTACCTGGAAGCCGGTCGTCTCTTTGAAAAAGACGATTACAATTCACCCGATTATCTATTCCGCGCCGGTTATCTCTATGAGAGCCTGGGCAAACGCAAGGAAGCCCTCGAAGCATATAAGCTGATCAAGGAGAAATATCCCCGCAGTGAACGCGGTTTCGATATTGATAAGTATTTGGCGCGATTGGGTGACGTCGATTAAGAGACTTGGCTTTTGTGCGGGTTGGTTTCGCACAGAGATTTTTTTTGATTGGTTTTTTTGGAGGTAGGGTTTTTTTGGAGGTTGGTTTTTGTGGTGGTTGAATGGCGTTGCGGTTGTTTGGCGTTGTGGTGTTGGGGTTCTTACGGAGATGGTTTCTCGCGGAGACCACGGAGGAACAGAGATTTTTTATGGATGTATTTTTTTGTTGGTTTTTTGTGGTTGAATGGTGTTGTTGGGTTCTTACGGATATGGTTTCTCGCAGAGACCGCGGCGGAACAGAGATTTTTTTATGGATGTATATTTCTGGTAGGAGCACCATTACTGGTGGCACACGATAGATACGCTATAAATTCAGGATAGATAGCAACAACACATTGGCGCAGCGATACAACTAGTGACTGCAACATATACTGCTAGTAGCAACAACAATTAATGATGGTAGCAACTACTAATGGCAGTAGCAACAACTAATGGTGGTAGCAACACTGAAAAAAGCAGTTTGACAACCACAACAAAAAAATAAAAAAATATCTCTGTTCCTCTGCGGTCTCTGCGAGAAACAACACGCGCTCTTTGTATGAAACGCCAACCCCAGTAATTGAAACTTCAACCTAGTAATTGAAACGCCAACCCAAGCAATAAAATACGCAACCCTACACCTATTGAAACCCATAAAATAACACCGTAAGAACCAAAGCTCCGTAAATACAAAACACCGCGCTCTCCAAATGTCGTCAACGCACACCTCTCCGTTATCTTTCTTCAACGGTATATTGCCCGAAAACACCTGCATTGTGCTGGTGAAAACGGAGTGGAATGCCGAAGTGGTAGATGCGTTGGAAGCCGGTTGCCGGCGGGTGTTGGCGCAGTCGAATATTGAGCATATTGAAACGGTGCTGGTGCCGGGTGCGGTAGAAATTCCTTTTGCTGTGAAAGCATATTGGGAGGCTCACCACGAAAAGGCGGTTTATCCGCATGCATTCATTGCATTGGGTTGTGTGGTACGGGGTGATACACCGCATTTCGAATATGTTTGCCAGGCCGTAACCAATGGTGTGGGCGATCTCAATCTGCAATTACCCGTTCCCGTTATATTTGGGGTGCTCACCGTAAATACGAATGAGCAGGCACAGGAAAGAATCGGTGGCAAACACGGCCACAAAGGCGAAGAAGCGGCTGTAACCGCTTTGAAAATGATTTCACTTCAACTTCAATTCAACCGGTCTTGATTGTTCAGCTTTTCATACCCTGTTTTGTAGATCAGTTGTATCCCGATACGGCGTTCAACATGATCAAGGTGTTGGAGAAACTGGGTTGTACAGTTGATTATGATGTGGAACAAACTTGCTGCGGACAACCCGCTTTCAACGCCGGTTTTTGGGAAGAGAGTAAATCGGTGTGCGAAAAATTTGTGCGGGAAAACAAAGGCGGCGATGCGCCTATTGTAGCACCGTCGGCTTCCTGCACAGGCTTCATCAAGAATTATTATCCCAAACTGTTTGAAAACTCGTCGATGCGCAACGAAGCGCGCGACCTGGGCGCGCGGGCCTATGAGTTTTCAGATTTCCTGGTGAATGTATTGCAGGTCAAAAACTTGGGTGCAAAGCTGCCCATCAAAGCGACTTATCACGACTCTTGTGCGGCACTCCGCGAATGTCGCATCAAAAAAGAGCCGCGCGCGCTGCTTGAAGCAGTCGAAGGACTCGAACTAGTTGAAATGAACGATGTGGAAACCTGCTGTGGTTTCGGTGGTACCTTCGCCATCAAGTACGAAGCCATCTCCATCAATATGGGCGAACAAAAAGTGCAGAATGCCCTGGCCACCGGTGCCGAGGCGATCATCTCCACTGATCTTTCCTGCCTGATGCACCTGGAAGGCTATATTCGCAAAAACAACCTGCCCATCAAGACCTTGCACATTGCTGATGTACTCGCGAGTGGTTGGTAATGGAAAGCTGCGGTAAATAGCAATTGACGGCTGCGGTAAATGGTAATTGAAAGCTGTGGTAAATAGTAATTGAAAGCTGCCGGCGGGAAGCAACGGCATTCTTTTCCTAATTTAACTATACACATCATAATTTAGCAATACATAATTCACCATACACAATTCACCATACAATTTATCTACTATGGCATACTGGCTCGTGAAATCGGAACCGGATGTGTATTCCTGGAACCAACTGCTGGCGGATAGGTCAACCTCGTGGACGGGCGTGCGTAATTATGCCGCGCGTCTTCTTTTGCGCGCCATGAAAAAAGGCGACCAGGTGCTTTACTACCACAGCAACCAGGGCACAGAGATAGTGGGCATCGCGGAGGTAGCAAAAGAAGCGTATCCCGATCAAACCTTCGACGGTGATACCTGGTCAACGGTCGATATCAAAGCGGTTCGTACACTGAAAAAGCCGGTGACATTGGCTGTGGTGAAAGAAGAACCGACATTAAAAGAAATGGCCCTGGTGCGATTGGGGCGATTGAGTGTGCAACCAGTCACAGACAAAGAATGGAAGAAAATTATGCAACTGGCGGGCGAAAAAAAATAACATGGCGAAGAAACGGCTGGTGGTGTTAACAGGCGCCGGTATCAGCGCCGAGAGCGGCTTGAAAACTTTTCGCGACAGCGATGGTCTGTGGGAAGGCTATCAAATTGAAGACGTAGCTACACCGCGTGCCTGGGCTAAAAACCCGGAACGGGTGCTGCGCTTTTACAATGAACGCCGCCAATCAGTACAAGCAGCCCAACCAAATGCAGCACATCGCCTATTGGCCGAACTGGAAGCCGATTTTGATACTGTTGTCATCACCCAAAATATCGACGACCTCCATGAGCGCGGTGGCTCCACCCATATTCTGCATTTGCATGGCGAAATCCTGTCGCGCAAGAGCGATCGAAACGACAACATCCGATCACGCATTGAAACGGATATGTGCTTAGGCGATTTGGCGCCCGATGGCGGGCGTTGGCGACCCGATATCGTTTGGTTTGAAGAACCGGTGCCGAAAATCGGGGAAGCAGTACAGTGGGTGCAAAAGGCAGATCTTTTTTTGGTGGTGGGCACGTCGTTGCAAGTGTATCCTGCCGCCGGACTGATTGATTATGTACCGGCCAACACGCCGATTTTTTTGGTTGATCGAAAAATGCCAGCCGTAACTGGTAACATCACTGCCATTGTAAAACCAGCAACGGAGGGAATGGCAGCGCTAGCCAAGTTGCTGCGAGAAAAATATGCTACAGCGAAATGATTTTAGAACGGCGAAAAGATTGCATAGCACTGTATTAAGATTACATAGCGCTGTATATGGTAAGGGCCAGTCGATATCTAGCCGCTGATCGAGATTTTAAACAATCACTAACAAACCAATTGCCGCCATTGGCTTCTATTTGCAGCATGAAATTCACCGGAACTGTTGTACTGCTTTTAGTATTGCAAGTAGTACAAGCGCAATGGTCGCCGCCCTTGCAATTGTTAAAAACAGCGTTGCAGGAAAAAAACTACAGCGACAGTAGCCAAAGAAACCCGCTGTATAGTAAAACTGGTTTCAACTATTTGCAACCCTTGTACAAACCGGTGCTAACATTGCCGATGGATGGTCGCAAACATGCCAATCTTGATTTTGCTTCAGCCGCCATTGCTTTTTGTTTTGCGGGCGATTATGCAACGGCAACTAAACTATCGACCGATTATTTCGACTCCCTTCCCGCCGTGGCCTACCACGATATTGATCAGTATATTGATACCATGCGCGGCGTTAGGCTTGTATCAGCCCGCGAACAAATACTGCAAAGAGCCGCCGCCAACAAAGTGGTAATGATCAACGAATCGGCTGGCAATGCGCAACAGAAAGCATTTTCACTTTCCTTACTCGAGCCACTTCATCGATTGAATTATAAATACCTGGCGATGGAATCGCTCAATAGTCGCGCTGACCGCAATACGACCAGCGTCGACTTGCGAACCGGCTATTTCTGTGCCGATCCGGTAACCGGTGAACTGATCCGCAAAGCGTTGGCATTGGGATTTGTATTGATACCGTATGAAGACAGTAGCCGGCATGCAGGTTCAGGCCGCGATGCCATACAGGCGGCCACCCTGGCCAACCTGTTCAAATACGATACGGCCGCCAAGTTGCTTGTCATCGCCAGCGGCGCGCATAATAGTGAAAAGAGGGTAGGGCAGGAGTACACGCCGATGGCTGTTTTTTTCAAACGATTTACGAATATCGATCCGTTGACAATCGATCAAACGGAAATGGGCGAGGGCGCCAGCTTTGAATATGCCCGTTATTTTTACCAACGCTGGCTATCAAAGAACAAGATTGATTCAGCCATGCTGGCAACGGTAGCTGGCAAGCCCGTCAGTTTGCTCGACAATGACCAGTATGATTTGCAGGTGATTCATCCACCATCGGCCTGGAAGAACCGCCGGCCAACCTGGCTCAGTTTTAACGGCACGCGACGCAGCTATGCGGTAAAGCCCACCGAGAAAAAATTGTTTTTTGTACAGGCGTATTATTTAATAGAAACGAAGGAAAAAAACAGGCAGGTGCTGGTGCCGGCCGACCAAACCTATGTGACCGATGAAGATGGTTACTATTGGCTTTTTCTGTATCCCGGAAAATACAACCTGGTGATGCGCGATACCGAGTACAACTTACTGTCGGAAAAGGAAGTGGACATTAACTAGAAGAACGGAATTTCAATTCACACTACTCGGCAAGAATAATCTCCCCCAGGTCGCTGGTTTGTTCATCTGTCAATTTGATTTGCTGAAATACCTGGTCTTTAAAAGGAGCGATGGCATCGATGCGTATGCCGTATTCGCCGGGCCGCACCGAAATCTTAAATTTACTGCCCATTCTTTTCACCGGCAGGGTATCACCGTTTTGAATAAGCCAGGCTTTGCGGAATGCTTTCACCGGGTGAACTTCGCCTGCTATGGCGCAGACGGCTCTTTTTTTGGCCGCTTCAAGTAGTACGACAGCCATTACGGTGCCCAACAGCACCCATGCTGATTTGTTCATAAAATCCCTTTTGTGTGTATCGGCTTCGGGTTTGGGCTATAGTACCCAATTGCCATGCCAAAGCATGGAAAGGGAAGGAGTGGTATTAGTGAATCGGATCGCTGCTCCTGAATCCGTTCACTGAAATAATCCGGGTTTGTACGGCAACCGCTTTGTCTGATGCAGGCGCGTCGGCCGTTTGTGAAGCACCTGCTTGCAGGTAGCCAAAATGAATGGTTTCAACGTCTAGAATGGCTTTGTCTTTGGCGAGATAATCCACCTGAACAATGATATCGCGCAAAACAGTGGTGCCTTTGTTGGCGATGGTTAGCTGCAGATCGTTGACACCACCAAAAAAACCGTCGCCATACTCATTCGTACGAAGGGTCAGGTCTTTTTTCAATACCGCAAATTCCAGGGGTGTTACCACAATCATATTGCTGGCGGCCGGTGTATTGGCGGTATAGCTGACAATAGTATTGGCATTGGCTGTGCTGTCGGCAGTAGTTCGAGTAGCACTGTGGTAAGTACTGAAAAAATAAATGCCGCCAACAAGCGCCGCCAATACAAGTCCACCGCCGATATAGGGCTTCATCGACTTACGGTGTGGCTTTGGCCAGTCGATATGCAGCTTTTCGGCCACGGGTGCCATGGCCACCGTTTGCGCGATCACCGCAGAAAAAGCAGGGCTTTCCGGTAAGATGATCGACACTGCTTTTTTATGTGTCTTATTTTCCCCGTTTTTGCGGATCGGTTCCACAGCTTTGGGGGTAGTAGCCACAGGCGCGTGAAATTGCTGGTAAAAATCGTCGGTAACAGCCGGCGCATGTGCTTTAAGCTCTTCGTATTCGCTTGGGTATTTCCAGGCCGCACTGCGACCATCCACCCAAATCAAATCGTAAGCTTTCAAAGGCAAAGCAACAAGGTCGCCCAACGAATAAGGGCCGGTTTCCCTGTTGTCGCGCAACAAGCGATACTGTAACATTCCGTCCGTTTTTAGTGGTTCCCCGGAGGCCGTCCAAAGCCTGTTTCCGGCACATCTAATGTATTAAAAATTTAGCATCAGCCAGTGGAAAATTTGGGGTAAAAAGACCGCTTTAAACCGGGTTTTCAGCCCTAAAAATGGTAGATTTGCCCACTTTCAATAAGGGAGCTTAAATAGAAGAAATGGAAGATAATCTGACGCCATCAGAAACGAACGACTCCAACCGCACGATCCTAGTTAATATCGACGAACAGATGAAAACGGCCTACATCGATTATTCGATGTCGGTCATTGTTGGCCGTGCCCTGCCCGATGTACGCGACGGCCTCAAGCCGGTGCATCGCCGGGTGCTGTTTGCGATGAATGACCTGGGCATCAACTCGGGCAAGCCGTATAAGAAGTCGGCGAGGATAGTAGGGGAGGTTTTGGGTAAATATCACCCCCACGGTGATTCTTCGGTGTATTTTACCATGGTGCGCATGGCGCAGGACTGGAGCATGCGGCATACCATGATCGACGGCCAGGGAAACTTTGGCAGCCAGGACGGTGACGGCCCGGCCGCTATGCGTTATACCGAGGTGCGCCTCGAAAAATTCGCCGAAGCCATGCTCGAAGACATCGACAAAGAAACCGTCGATTTCCAATACAATTTTGATGATTCACTGCAGGAACCGGTGGTACTGCCCACCCGCATTCCGCAGTTGCTGGTGAATGGCTCTACCGGTATTGCGGTAGGGATGGCCACCAATATGATGCCGCACAACCTCGGCGAAGTGATTGATGGTTGCGTAGCGTATATAGATAACCGGGAGATCACGGCCGAAGAGTTGACCAAGTATGTGAAAGCGCCCGATTTCCCTACCGGTGGTATTATTTATGGCATCGATGGGGTGAAGCAGGGGCTAACCACCGGTCATGGTCGGGTAGTGGTTCGGGGCAAATGCCACATCGATACCAAACCCAGTGGTCGCGAGCAGATCGTGATCACCGAAGTGCCCTACCAGGTAAACCGTGATGCGCTTTGCGATAAGATCGGCCAGCTCATCATCAACAAGACCCTCGAAGGCATTGCGCACGTTAACAACGAATCGAACAAGAAAGAAGGTACCCGCATTGTCATCGACCTGAAACGGGATGCCGTGGCCAACGTGGTGATGAACCAGTTGTACAAATTCACCGAACTGCAAACTTCTTTCGGCATCAATAATGTGGCCCTGGTAAAGGGTCGCCCGCGTACCTTGAATGTGCGCGATTTGATTCACGAATTTGTCGATTTCCGCCACGAAGTGGTGGTACGTCGCGCACAATATGAATTGCGGGAGGCGCAAAAACGGGCGCATTTACTCGCGGGTTACCTCATCGCCCTCGATCACCTGGATGAAGTAATTGCCTTGATTCGCAGTTCTGCAACGCCTGAAATAGCGAAAGAAAACCTGGTGAATGCAGGTTGGGGATTGGATGAGATCCAGGCCAAAGCGATTCTCGAATTGCGCTTGCAACGCCTTACCGGCATGGAGCGCGATAAGATCAGAGAAGAGTATGATCAACTGATGAAAGTCATTGCGGCATTGCAGGAATTGCTGGGCAACGAAGGACAACGCTATGAACTGATCCGCAAAGAACTATTGGAAGTAAAAGATAAATTCGCAAACCCCCGTAAGTCGGAGATCACTTACCTGGCCGATGAAATGAACATCCTTGATTTCATCGCTGAAGAAGATGTGGTGATCACCATTTCGCACCTGGGGTATATCAAACGTACGTCAGCAACAGAATACCGGCAACAACGCAGGGGTGGCCGCGGTGCCCTGGGCAGCCGAACGCGCGAAGAAGATTTCATCGAACATATTTTTGTGGCCTCCACGCACCACACTTTGTTGTTCTTTACCGAAAAGGGACGTTGCTACTGGCTGAAAGTGTATGAGATACCAGAGGGTGAGAAGAATTCGAAGGGGCGCGCTATCCAAAACCTGATGCAATTGTCGTCTGATGACAAAGTGCGGGCGGTGATCGACATCCCCAAATTGGAGGACAAAGAATTTGTGGGCAAACACTATATCATTCTCTGCACCAAACAAGGCATTATCAAAAAAACCGAGCTGGCAGATTTCAGCCGACCGCGTCAAACCGGTGTGAATGCCATCACCATTGTAGATGGTGACCAGTTGCTGGATGCGAGGCTTACCGATGGTACTTGTGAAATCATGATGGCCGTGAAATCAGGCCGCGCCATTCGCTTTCCTGAAAACAAAGTGCGGCCAACGGGTCGCGGCGCCATTGGGGTAGCCGGCATTGAAGTGGATGAGAAAAATGATGAGGTAATTGGCATGATATGTGTCAAAGCAGACGAGTCGGATAAAACCGTATTGGTGGTAAGTGAAAACGGCTTTGGCAAACGGACCGTGATCGATGAATATAGAATCACCAACCGGGGCGGTAAAGGTGTTAAAACCATTAACGTAACCGACAAAACGGGTCCACTGGTGGGTATTCTCGATGTAACCGAAAAACAGGACCTGATGATCACCTGCCGGAGTGGGTTGACCATTCGTACCGCTATTGCTGATATCCGCGAAGCGGGCCGGGCCACGCAAGGGGTGAAACTGATCAACTTGCAGGACAAAGATGCCATCGCCGCCATTACCCGTATCAATGAAGTGGAAGAAGTGTTGCCGGCCCCCGGCGCAGAAAATATGAATGCCGACGAGGTGGGTGGCACTGATTTAACAGACGATCATACAACGGATTCGCCCGAAGAAACATCTGACAATAATGCTCAATAATACCAAACATAAACATTCAGACTGATGAAAAAGCTTTTACTGACTACATTGCTTGCTTCAGCGATACTGGCTGTTTCTGCGCAGAACCTTGATAAAATCAAGTCGAATCTCACTGCGAAGAAAGTCGCCGATGCAAAAACACAAATCGACCAGTTTATGGCGAACGAAAAAAACGCCAAAAACGCAGAAGGTTGGTACCTGAAGGCGAAGATATACAGCGAACTGGCGCAAGACCCAGCGCTGGCAGCAGCCACGCCCGATGCGCGCACGATTGCTTTCGATGCCATCAAACAATATGTAACGCTCGATGAGAAATTAGTTCAGTTACAGATCGACAATTACAAACCCATCATGGATGTGTACCAGGGTTATTTCAAAACCGGCGCTGATTTATACAATGCCCAGAAATATCCCGAGGCCTATGATAATTTCAGTAAGTGTCTGGCGGTAAGTGAATATATGTCGTCCAAGAAATGGAGCAATATCAGCCTTGACACCACGGTGGTATTGTACAGCGGTATCAGTGCAGAAAAATCAAACAAGCGGGATGACGCTGCTATTTACTATGGCAAACTTGCTGATGCAAAAGTAGCCGGTGATGGTATGGTGGAAATCTACAAATGGCTGGTAGACCATTATTATAACCAGAAAAAAGACCAGGCGACTGCGCAGAAATACCTGACGCTGGGTAAAGAAGTTTATCCAAAAGATTCTTTCTGGTCGGCCTACGAATTGGATATGGCGCGCGATGGTGGTAACAAAGCGGATCTGTTCGCCAAATACGAGCAAGTACTGGCCGCTGATCCAACCAATACATCGGTTCGCTACAACTATGCGGTTGAATTGTACCAGGAAGGATACAAGGCCGATGTAGCTGCTCGCCCGGCAAACTCAGCCGAGATTATTGCCAAGGCCGAAGAAAACCTGAAAAAAGTGGTGGAAGCCAAGCCTGATTATGCAGCGGCCTACCTGGTATTGGGTCAAATCCAATACAACCAGGGTGTTGACCTGAACAACCTGAACAAAGCCATCAAACCCCAGGGCGGCAAGAAATTGACCCCCGAGGAGTTGAAGAAAAAAGACGATTACCGCAAGCAGATCGCTACCAAATTTGATGCTGCGCTGCCTTTCTTCGACAAAGTGGATCAACTGTTGGGTGGTCAGGGCAAACTGAAAATGGAAGACAAAGGTTACCTGAAAGATGCGTATGACCTGATCATCACCATCTATGATAACAAGGGCGACAAAGACAAAGTGAAAGTGTACGAAGAGAAATTCAACAACGTAGACAAGGTTCACTAGTTGTTGAACGGATAATATTTTTAGGTGCCGCCCCGATATCGGGGCGGCATTTTTATGCCTATTTTCGTAGGAAGCTATTGCGCATTTTTATTCACGCCACAACGACCGTCATGCGAATACACCTGCTTTTCATCACCCGAAACATGTATCGGTTTTTAGGGTATACCAGTATAGCTGGGCTGCTGCTGACGGGTTGTGTTGCCAAAAAAGCGCAACAGGCAAATAGTGGCGTGCAGCAAAATGCCACCATACTCACCATGGCCGATCCCTTAACGCCTTCGGCCAATTGGAACCTGGTGTGGGAAGATGAATTTGATGGAACGAGCATTGATACTTCGAAATGGTCGCGCATTCCCAAGGGTACGAGCGACTGGAACCGGCATATGTCAACGCGCGACGATTGTTATGAAGTAAGTGATGGGTTGCTGCACCTGAAAGGAATTGTGAATACCGACAGCAGCACCGACCGGCGGCCCTTTCTGACCGGTGGTATCTGGAGCCAACATAAGCTGGCTTTTCAATATGGCCGTGTGGAAATACGTGCCAAACTGGGCATGTCGACGGGTGCCTGGCCCGCCATCTGGCTATTGGCCGAAACCGATAAATACGGTGCTTATCCGCGCAATGGTGAGATAGACATCATGGAGCACCTGAATTTTGACACCATCGCATACCAGACCACGCATTCGTACTATACGCTGGTGTTGAAAAAAGACAAAGAGCCACCACATGGCGGCACGGCGCCCATCAATAACCAGGATTTTAATGTGTATGGATTGGAATGGTACCCGGACAAGCTGGTGTTTTTTGTAAACGGTCGGCAAAGCTTTGTGTACCCGCGGGTGGCTGGTGTGGACAAAACCCAATGGCCATACGACCAGCCATTTTATATACTGATCGACCAGCAGCTTGGCGGCAATTGGGTGGGTCCGGTAAACACGGCGCAGTTGCCGGTGGATATGCAAATCGACTGGGTACGGATTTACCAATAAGCGCGAACCATCAACTATCAGTTAAATTGTCTTATAATTTATATTATGTTAAGTAGTATGGACTGAAAGGCCCTATAAACCCTGCTTGATACCCGCTTCCTCTAGCCTTCATCGCATGTCATTGCCGCTCTACAAAACCAGTAGCTACCGCTTGCTGGCCAGATGCCTCGAAAATTTTATATTGGCGTTGAGCCCCACCTAATAATGATCATGCCGGCGGCTGACTACCGGTAACTGGCAAACTTGCCGGCGCCCTTACCTTTAACAGACAGAAATCAAACCGGTCAATCATGAAAAAAACCCTTCCCGAAGTAAATGCTTATATACTGGCCAATGCCCCTGTTAAAAATGAATTGATCAACTGGGTACACGAAATCGCCGGCCTCTGCAAGCCGCGTTCTATCCATTGGGTAGATGGCTCGCAGTTGGAATACGATGCACTTTGCCAATACCTCGTGAAAAAAGGCACTTTTATCCCGCTTAATCCGCAAAAAAGACCCAATAGTTTTGCCTGCTTCAGCGACCCAAGCGATGTGGCCCGCGTGGAAGACAAAACTTTTATATGCAGTCGCCGGAAAGAAGATGCCGGTCCCACCAACAACTGGATGGACCCCGTGGCCATGAAAGACATCCTTCGCCGGCAAATGGAAAATTGCATGGAAGGCCGGGTACTATATGTGATACCCTTTTGCATGGGGCCACTGGGTTCGCCCCTGTCGCGCTATGGCGTACAAATCACCGACAGCGAATACGTGGTCGTGAACATGAAGATCATGACTCGCATGGGCGAAAACGTATTGCCGTTTATTCCGGCAAAAGGATTTGTAAAATGTTTGCATACGGTGGGTGATCCGCTGCTGCCGGGACAACCCGAAAAGCAATGGCCCTGCAACCCAACCGTTAAATACATTTCGCATTTTCCCGAAGATAGATCCATTATCTCTTATGGCAGTGGTTATGGCGGTAATGCACTGATGGGCAAAAAATGTTTCGCCCTCCGCATCGCGTCGGTAATGGGTCGTGAAGAAGGCTGGCTGGCCGAGCACATGCTGATCATGGGGGTTGAATCGCCCGACACCAGAAAAACCTATGTGGCGGCGGCCTTCCCCAGTGCCTGTGGTAAAACCAATTTTGCAATGCTGATTCCGCCGGCTGCGTTGAACGGCTGGAAAGTGACGACCGTGGGCGATGATATTGCCTGGATACACAAGGGCAAAGGCGGACAGCTTCGGGCCATCAACCCCGAAGCAGGTTATTTTGGCGTGGCACCGGGTACCAATTTCAAGACCAATCCCAATGCGATGGAAAGCATCCGGGCCAATACCATCTTCACCAATGTGGCCATTACCCCCGATAAAGATGTTTGGTGGGAAGGTATGACCGAAGAAGTACCGGCCGGGCTCACGGACTGGCACGGTAAACCCTGGGATCCAAACAGTGGTAAACCCGCCGCCCATCCTAACTCACGCTTCACGGCACCCGCCATCCAAAACCCGGCGATCGACAGTAAATGGGATGACCCCGCTGGTGTGCCCATTGATGGTTTTATATTCGGTGGTCGTCGCAGCGCGGGTGTACCATTGGTGTACCAATCGTTCAACTGGAATTTTGGCGTGTACCTCGCCACCACCATGGGCAGTGAAATGACCGCCGCCGCCTTTGGTGAAATTGGAAAAGTAAGAAGAGATCCGTTTGCCATGTTGCCCTTCATGGGTTACCATATCGGCGACTATGTGAATCACTGGTTGCAGTTTGGCCGTAACCTGCCGAAAGCGCCGCGCATCTTTGGCGTGAACTGGTTCACCAAAGATGAGAATGGTAAATTCCTGTGGCCGGGATTCGGCGACAATATGCGCATACTCATATGGATGGTGAAGCGCATACGGGGCGAATCATCAGCTGTTGAAAGTCCGCTGGGCTGGATGCCCCGCTACGAAGACATCAACTGGTCGGGCATGGAGCATTTCAGCAAAGACAAATTCGCCGCGCTGATGAACCTCGACAGAGAACCGGCGAAAAAAGAATTGCTATCGCACGAAGAACTCTTCGAAAGATTCTACGATAAAATGCCGAAAGAATTTCTGTTCATGCGAGAACTGATACTTTCATCGCTGTGGCGTTCGCCAGAAAAATGGGAACTGCAACCAGAACGGGAATGATCAATACTGGTCTTGGCCGGCATTCATCCCACCCCAGATTTTTTCTTGTGTAATGGGTGAACTGGGCGCTGACCAAAACGGGTCAGTGGCCGGTAACCCCAGAGGCAGAAAAATCAGGCTGCTCATGTACAGACTGCCGGTGGTGATATAATTGTTGGCCAGTGCAGGCTGGTGTCCGTCAACACCAATTTCCAACCAACCATCGGCGGTATAGGTGCCAGGCGCGCTTAGTGTGCGATGTAATACAGCACTCAACGCGCGACGCACCTGGCCGGCTGGCAGGTTGTCGGGAAGTTGTTTGCGCCAGGCCATGTCTGCCAGGTGATGGAAAGCACCACCACGATACACTACCGAGCGACCAATGATGGGATAAGAACCATCGGGGGCAATCAATCGTTCCAGGATGGTTGCATAACGCGCATTGGTCTTCTCCAATTTTTCGTGCATCACCGCATAAGGATTCGGCTCCACATCTTTCACGATGGCCTTGATTTTGTCTTTGAAACCAGGCGCCGTCACTTTGATGGGCAATATGGTTTCCAATACAGCGGTGAGATAAGGATGAATCACCACACTGTTGTACATATCCCAATGAAACTCTTTGCCATCCGAATAAATGCCATCGCCCAGGTACCATTGCTCCATTTGCCGCAAGGCATATTCAATGCGTACATCATCGTAGGGTAATCCGTTTTTAGCGAAGAAGGCTTCAATGAGGGCTGAGTTAAGAATCCAGTTATTATTAAAAGGCGTAACACTTCTGCAATCTGTAAAAGCAGTCACCACATTCTTCTTCACCTCTTCCGGCAATTGTTGCCAGATGCCCGGAGCCCGCATCAATGCAAACGCGAGATATGAGGCGTCAACCAACCGCTGGTTGCCCTGTTTAAAATTCAGGTAATCGGGCGATTGCGGATTCACTGCATTGCTGAGTGCTTTTACAAAAAGGTCGCGGTATTTCTGGCGAAGGGCCAGTTCATTGGCGTCGCCGCCTTCTGCACTTAGCCAAGGTGCGATACCGGCCGACAAACGGCCAAATGCTTCCAGGTAAGCCGATGGTTTGGTAAAATCATTCACCACGCTGGAATCACCAAACTGAACGGTCATTTTTTGCTTCAGCGTACCGGCAGCCAGGTTGGTTAAAACAGGTGAAGCCATTTTATCGAGCGCAGTGAGCCAGGCCTGCCTGGTTTCAAGCGTACTATCGGTGCCGGCTATTCGGCCGGCTACGGGCGTTGTGGTGACAAATACTTCTTTCGGAGCGCCACCGCCACAGGCAGCCAGCAATAAACTGAAAGCTGCCGTTACAACTAAAAAGGGTTTCATCAACGGGTGTTCGTTCGGGTTATTAATGAAGTTACAGTACTGCTGCTTTTTCTAGTACAGCAATCTTGCTTTAATGGTTTCTTTGACACCGCTTAACAGTTTCTGTGCTTGACCAGACAGTTTCTTGTCAACGTCGAGCACCACATAGCCAATCTCGTCGTTGGTTTTCAGGTATTGGCCCAGAATATTGATATGGTGTTTACTGAGTTCTGTGTTAATCGCACTCAATACACCTGGTACATTCCGGTGGATATGCAAAATTCGGTGCGCGCCTTCCTGGGCGGGCAATCCCAATGGAGGAACGCTGTGAGAGCCAAAACTATTGCCAGCTTCCAGGTATTGCGACAATTTAACGCTCACATCCTCGCCAATATTTTGTTGGGCCTCTTCTGTTGAGCCACCAATATGCGGGGTCAGGATTACATTGGGCAGGTTTTGCAGTGGCGTTTCAAAGTGATCGCCGTTTTTTTCGGGCTCCCACGGGAAGGTATCAATGGCTGCCCCCGAGAGATGGCCATCTTCCAGAAACTTCGCCAAATCATTGAGGTCCACCACTTCGCCCCGGGCATAATTCAACAGGATACTGCCTTTTTTGAAATGTTTCAATACCGACTTATTGATCATGTTCCGGGTCAACGGCGTGTCGGGTACGTGTAGGGTAATGATATCTGATTGCGATACCAGTTCTTTGATGCTTTTGGCAGCCTGGGCATTGCCCAGCGGTAATTTGGTCAATACATCGTAAAACAGCACCCGCAGGCCCATGGCCTCGGCCAGCACACTCACTTGTGTGCCGATGCTGCCATAACCGATAATGCCCAGGGTTTTGCCCCGCAATTCAAAACTGCCCTTGGCCTCTTTGAGCCAAATACCCTGGTGGGCGGCAATATTCTTGTCGGGAATGCGACGAATCAACATGACGCATAAACCGATCACCAATTCAGCCACCGAACGGGTATTGGAATACGGCGCGTTGAACACGGCAACACCACGGCGGGTAGCGGCTTTCAGGTCCACCTGGTTGGTGCCAATGCAAAAACAACCAATCGCCTGGAGTTTGGGCGCGGCTGCCAATACCTTGTCGGTAATCTGCGTTTTGGAACGGATGCCGAGTATATGAACATTCTTGATTTCTTTGATCAGTTCTTCTTCAGATAGGGCGCCCGACAGCTTTTTGACCGAATTGTAGCCCAAGGCCTGGAAATGCTTTACGGCTTTGTCGCTGATGTTTTCAAGGAATAAAATATTGATTTTTTCTTTTGGATAACTTGTTGTGGGCTCCATATCATTGATTGACTATTTGCAAATATCCCCGTTTTTAACCAATTAATAAGCCGTTAAACGCCGATGCGGCATACAATTTGCCCACATTTTTCCGTTATAGCGCTGTAATCCGAATCCTAATATCAAATTGTAAGCTTTTGAAAAACAGTATTGTAGCAATTACTGCCACGCTCATAACCGGCTTGATGGGCTGTGGACAGCATGCTGGCGATGAAAATGCCGTTCCCGATCAAACGCACAATGTTAAAATAGTTCCGGCCTCCTTTCAATATGCCGACCGGTTGACCAACGAAAAATACCAGGCCGCCATTAGGGGTTTTTTCGAGAAAAATTTCGGTCGACAGGGTTTCAATGGCGCTTACCTGGTGGCCAAAGACGGTGCCATCATCAGTGAGGGGTATGAGGGCTATCGCGACCTCCAGAGTCGCGAGGGCGAGCTCGGTGAACACGATGCCTTCCACCTGGCCTCTGTGTCGAAAACCTTTACCGCCATGGCGGTTCTCAAACTCTGGGAGAACGGCCAACTTGATATCAACAATGACCTGAGCCTGTATTTTGAAAAATTCCCTTACCCGGGCACTACCATCAAAATGTTGCTCAGCCACCGCAGTGGCCTACCGAATTATACAAACTATCTCGACGTATACCATTGGGACAAGAAAAAACAGGTGACCAACCTCGATGTATTGTCGAGCTTGTATACCCTGCACCCACCCCTGCAATTCCCTACCGGCAAACGTTTCGCTTACTGCAATACCAACTATGCCCTGCTGGCACTGGTGGTAGAAAAAGTAACCGGCAAACATTTTCCCGATTATATGCGCGAAACATTTTTCGAACCGCTGGGCATGGAAGACAGCTACATCTTCCAGCCGCAGGACGAAGAAAGATCGCTGCCTAGTTATGAGTGGAACAACCGCAAATACGGGCTGGAATTTATGGACCTGGTATACGGCGACAAAAATGTGTACTCGACCCCGCGCGATATGCTGAAATGGGACCAGGCCTTGTACAGTGGTAAACTATTTCGCGACAGCACCCTGCAGGCAGCGTTTACTGGTTACAGTTATGAAAAGAAAGGTGCCCGTAATTATGGCCTTGGCTGGCGCCTCACCGAAGTGGACAACGGTAAAAAAATCGTGTACCACAATGGCTGGTGGCATGGCAACAATACAGTGTTTATCCGGCTGCTTGATGAGCATGCAACCATCATTGTATTGGGCAACAAATTCAACAAAGGCATCTATCGTTCTAAACAACTCTGTGATCTCTTTGGTGATTACCGGCAGAGCAATAAACTCTTCCAGGAATCAGACATGGAAGCGACCGACCATATCGCTGCCGGTGGTTCACAATAAGCCTTCTTTTTCGTACATTCCGGTATATGATCGCATTGTCGTCCCAACAAATCCGGGATTGGGATCAGTATACCATTCAACAGGAAAATTCTACCTCGCTCATCCTGATGGAGCGGGCAGCCAATGCGTGCGTGCAATGGATGACAGCCCACGCTATTCCAGGTGAAAAGCCGGTTTTTATTTTCTGCGGAAAAGGGAACAATGGCGGCGACGGACTGGCCATTGCGCGACTACTCTCCGAGCGCGGCCATACAGTGATTGTATACATCATCGAATTTGGCAAAGTTGGTACCCCCGATTTTCAGGCCAACCTGCAACGGTTACACGAAAACAATATTCCCGTTCATTATTTGCAAGAAGACGTACCCCTGCCCCTGCTACCGGTGGGATCATGGATCATCGATGCCTTGCTGGGTACAGGCGCCAATCGATTTCCTGAAGGTCGAATGGCTGCACTGATTCATCACCTCAACCAAACAGAAAACCCGATTTGCAGTATCGACCTGCCAAGTGGTATGCTGGCCGATCGTTCAGTGCCGGCCAATAGTTGTATAACGGCAACGGTCACCCTAAGTTTTCAATGTTTTAAACCGGCACTGCTTTTTGCCGACAATGCATTTGCATTTGGCAAAGTGGTGTTGCTTGATATCGGTCTGCATCCCGATTATCTCAACCAGATAACGCCCTTATACGAAGCGATAGACCGCTCTTTCGCGGCTTCCATATTTCAGCCACGCGGCGAATTTTCGCACAAAGGGCATTTCGGTCATGCATTGCTGTTAGCTGGCTCGGTTGGCAAAATGGGCGCGGCCATCCTGGCCGGCAAAGCCTGTTTGCGATCAGGACCCGGGCTCCTCTCCTTTTTGAATCCAACCGGCAACCAGGCCATTTTACAGATCGCCCTGCCCGAAGCCATGTGCCTGACAGCGCCAGCCAATTACAATGTTTACCGTGCCGTTGGTTGCGGCCCGGGACTCGGTACCAGTCCCGAATCCACTGCCGCTTTGAAGGAGGTGTTGAATAATACTGATCGTCCGCTGGTGCTGGATGCCGATGCCCTCAACCTGCTGGCCATGCACGCCGACTGGCAGCCCCTGGTGCCCTATTTTTCTATCGTAACACCCCATCCCAAGGAATTCGATCGACTGGCGGGCAGTTCTTCATCAGAGAGTGAGCGCTGGCAAAAAGCCATCGACCTGGCCCGGTCGCGCGGCTGGGTGGTGATCCTCAAAGGCCATTTTACCCTGATTGCGATGCCCGGCGGCAAAGCTTATTTCAATACATCAGGCAATGCCTCGATGGCCAAGGGTGGCAGCGGCGATGTATTGACGGGTATGTTAACCGGTTTATTAACCCACGGTTATTCTTCTGAACAGGCTGCTATTCTGGGAGTTTACTTACATGGACGAGCGGGCGAATTGGCGTCTATCGGTTATGGCATGGAATCGTCGCTGGCCACCGATACCATCGAACAAATCGGCGCGGCCTTTAAAGAAATCGGTGCCTGATCAGGATTTCTTTTTCCGCTTTTTGGGTTCTGTTGCAGCAGCTTCTTCCAGCAGTTTTCGCCAGTTATCATTTGGCGTGTCTTCCGTCTCCGCTACTGTTAGCCGGTAGCTTTCGGTATCAATATTTCGCTCTTTGATATCGGTACCGGTATAGGCTTCAATGGCATCGAGCAGGGGTTGTTCTTCCTTGCTCACAAATGAAATGGCTTCACCCCTTTTCACACCCCGGCCGGTACGCCCCACGCGGTGTACATAACTCTCCGGATGATCGGGCAGGTCGTAATTCACCACATAATCAACATCGGGAATATCGATGCCGCGTGCATTCACATCGGTGGTGATCAGCAAACGGCTTTGTCCTTCTCTGAAACTCGTCAACACTTTTAAGCGATCGGTCTGTTCCTTGCCACTGTGCATCACCAATGCGTCGATACCCACGCGTTGCATCGCCGCCGCAACCCGATCGGCCCGCAGTTTGGTGCGCACAAATACCAGCACTTTGGCTTCGGGTCTTTCTTTGAGCAGTTTTTCGAGGAAAAATCGTTTGTCGTCCATCTCAATGCGCGCAAATGCATGATCCACATTTTTCGACACCGGGTCTTTGGGTGATAGCTGGATGCGGATGGGTTTTTTAACGATGCGATAGGCCAGCTCTTTGATGCGCTCATTGATGGTGGCGGAAAAAAACAAGGTCTGCCGGCGCGTGGGCAGCTTGCGCACCAGGTCGTTGATATCGGTGAGAAAACCGAGGTCGAGCATATGATCGGCTTCATCAAGTATCAACACTTCAATATGCGCCAAAGCCAGGTGCCCCTGGTGCGATAGGTCAAACAATCGACCTGGCGTTGCAACCAATATATCGACGCCGTTTTTCAGGGCGCCAATTTGTGGGTCTTGCCCAACGCCACCGAACAAGCCCAATACTTTGAGACCCGTATGCCGCGTGATGTCTCTGAACACGGTGGCAATCTGCACGGCTAATTCGCGCGTGGGGACCATTACCAGGCAACGCAATACATTGAGCTGTCGCTTGCGCAGCAAGCGGTCGGCCACCGGTATGGCAAAAGCCGCGGTTTTACCTGTGCCGGTTTGCGCGATGGCAAGCACATCTTCGCCCTTCAAAATGGAGGGGATGGCTTTGTACTGGATATCGGTGGGTTTTCTGAATCCGAGTTCTTCCAAACTTTCTTTGATGGCCGGGTCAATATGGTACTGCGCAAACTTCATGCAGGCAAAATTAGGAAAGATACTAGCTTTGCCGCCCCCATGTTACGGAAAGAAGCGAAACATACCATTCAATTGGCCATCCCCATTATTATTGGCGAACTGGCACAAATGGCCCTCCACCTGATTGATGCGGCCATGGTGGGCGCCATTAGTTACAAGCAACTGGCTGCTTCTGCCCTGGTGATCAATTCGATGAATATCCCTTTTGTATTGGGCATTGGTATGACGATTTCGGTATCGCAAATGGTGTCGCTGGCCCATGGCCGGAACGACCGGCAAAAAGTTTCGCACTATCTCTACAACGGCTTTATTCTATGTGCCGGCACCGCTTTGCTGATAGCGGGTTTGCTGATCTACGGCGCACCGCTATTACGCAACATGAAGCAAGACCCCGAAGTGGTGGAGCTGGCCATTCCTTTCTTGCGACTCATGGGCTTGTCGATTGTGCCCATGTTGTTGTTTATGACGTTGAAGCAGTTTGCCGACGGACTTCAATACACCAAAACCGCAATGATTTTGTCGTTGGGTGCCTTGCCGTTGAACATATTGCTGAACTGGTTATTGATCTATGGCCATTGGGGGTTCCCGCGACTCGAACTCCTGGGTGCAGGATGGGCCACGCTGATCACGCGAAGCCTTAGTTTTATTTTATTGTTATTAGTGATTTTGCGACACCCAACTTTTCGGCCATACATCGCCGTTAGTGCCTCGCAGTGGAAGTTAAAAATGCAAACCTTTCATGAGTTATTGCATATCGGTATTCCCAGTGCCTTGCAGATTGGTTTGGAAGCCGGTGCCTTTGCGGTATCGGGTATTATCATTGGTACCATTGGCGCTGTTCCCCAAGCAGCCCACCAGATCGCTTTGAGTTGTGCCTCTTTCACTTTTATGGTGTCGATGGGCCTGGCACAGGCAGGTTCCATTCGCGTCAGCAATGCATTTGGCGCGGGTAACAAATCGAAGATCAGCGAAGTGGGTCGAAGTACCCTGCTCACCGCCCTGGCCTACGGTGTTTTTTGTGCCCTTGCCTTTACGCTGTTTCGCAACCAGTTGCCCTTGCTGTTTAATAAGAATACCGAAGTGGTGACATTGGCGTCGCTGTTGTTATTGTACGCTGCTTTCTTCCAGATTCCTGATAGCACCCAGGCCATTGGTGCCGGTTTATTGCGCGGCATCAAAGATGTGAAGCTGCCCACCGTGTTGGTCGCGGTTGCATATTGGGTGGTAGGCCTGCCACTCGGGTACCTGATGGCCTTTCATTTTAATTGGGGCGCACCAGGCATCTGGGTGGGACTGATCATAGGTTTGAGCCTGGCATCGGTATTCCTGGTGATTCGCTTTCTGCGGATGAGTCGTTGAGGGTCGACAAACCATCTTCCGTATCAAATTCATTCAGGTAAATGCGAACGAGTACCAGGATATAACTCATCAGCAGCGGACCGAAAATCAGGCCGATGAAACCAAAGAGGCTAAGTCCCGCGATAACCCCCATCACCGTCACCACCGGATGCACATCGCCAAAACGTTTCAACAACGTCATGCGTGCTACCGTGTCGATATTACCTGTTACCAACAGGCTGTATAACAACAAACCGGTTCCCTGCCAGTTTTGCCCGTTGGCATACAAAAAAATCACCACCGGTACCCAAATGATCATGGTACCCACCATGGGAAAAAAGGCAAACAAGCCAGTCAGCGTTCCCCAAATCAAAAACTCAGGCACACCGAAAATTGAATACCCGATGGTGGCCGTTATGCCCTGTATTATTGAAATCAACGGAATCCCAATGGCATTGGCCTTGATGGTATTCTGGGTTTCTTCCACCAGTAAATTGATGTTCCTGTTTTTAAGCGGTGTGATGCGCCACAGGAATGATTCGAGTTTGCGTCCCTCTACCAACATATAATACAATAGAAAAAGCATGATGACCAGGTTGGCCAAAATATTAGAGGTGCTATTGAGCAAGCCCGGTACCACGCCGCCTATTTTTTCAAACACGGCGTTGAGTGAATTGTTACCAAGTATTTTGTAGTCGTAGCGTGTCTCAATGGTTTCGATGGCGTTTTTCAATACATCAACATAACGCTGTGGCTGGCTCAAAAAGCTTTCTATCTTGGGCTCCAGCAGGGTTACCACCAGGTACACCGGAATGCCCAACACCACCAGGTAAAAAAGCAGGAACCCCAAAGCCGTCCAGCCTTTTTTGGATTTTTTGGTTTCAGTCAATTCAAAATACTTCGCGCGGCTAATGGTGTACAAGGTCAACGCGCAGAGCATGCCGGGGATGAACGCTCTTAAACTGTAGAACAATAAAAAAGTGAGTACCAGGATCAGTGCGAGTAGAAAAAGCTGCTTTAGTTTGGTATTGAAAGTTTTCATGACTGCTGTTTATCAAATCACAGACCAGCATAGCGCTGGTTCAGATACTGATTTTTCGATTGCGTGCCGCCGTAAGCCACTCGCCTGTTAACCGATGATTTTCTACCACCTGCGCGGCGGCGTGTAATGCAATGGTGGGGCAAACATGCCAGGGCAACATATACAATATATCACCCGGTTGGTAGCCGTGCCCTTCACCTGCTTCCAGCACCAGGTGTTCTTCGCTTTGGCCCACGGGCACCAGGTTTTCTGCGTGCAGAAACCGAACTCTTTTGCCGATTTCATTTTCGGCGGCAACTGCCTTATGCCCCAGGTCGAGACAGATTCGCGTAGCCGTTGGCAAAGAAGTGACCCTGGCCAGTAACACAATGGCAGGCAAAAAATCTTGTTCTGTAAATTGTAAGTAGCCGGCATCCCAATAAATAAATGTACCAGGACTGCAAATCCATTTTCCCTTTGCATGGATGGAAAAACTGGGCGAGCCGCTGGCGATGATGCTGATCGGGTGGCCTATCATTTTTTCGAGCGATGGCAACAATGCGATGATGGGTGCAAAGATGTCGGTCACGGCTTGTTGGCGATCGGCCAGCGAGGGTATGTGCAGGTGTCCATCGTAACAATGTAATCCCTCGAAAACCAACGACGACTCTTCTTGTATCTGATGGAGTAAATCGGTAATACCAGTCGCAGCTATGCCGGTTCGGTTTTGCCCCACATTAACATCCATCCAAACGGATAGCTGTAGGCCGGCATTTTTTGCGGCGGCCGCGATGGCCGTAACGGTTGTTGGATGATCAACCAGACAGGCGAATTTTTGGTTAGGATACGTTCTCAGTAGTTCCAACCAGCGTGTAAGAGTAGGCCCCACCGGCTGATAGGCCAACATTATATCAGGTACGCCCATGCTGGCCAGCATTTCGGCTTCGGCGATGGTGGCACACTTGAATTGATTGATGCCGGCTTGCAGCATCATCTGTACCGGCTCTTTGGCCTTGCTGGTTTTTACATGCGGACGCAAACGACCGGTATCGCCGCCCACCATGGCTATGGCTGTATTGATATTGTGCTGCACCCGGTCTTTGTACACCAGGATGGCTGGCGATGCCAGCTTTTCAGGGTTCAATATTTCGTACCAATGCATCATGTTGCCAGTTCGAAGATGACTTCGATTTCAACCGGAATATTGCCCGGTAGGCTGCCCATACCCACGGCACTCCGTACACCGATGCCAAGGTCATCGCCCCAAACAGCGGCAAACAATTCACTGCAACCGTTGATGACAAAAGGATGCTCGCCAAAATCTTCGGTACAGTTTACCATGCCGAGCACTTTCACCACTCGTTTGATTTTATCGAGACTGCCGAGTTGTTGTTTGATGGTAGCGAGAATGGTCAAGCCCACTTGTCGGGCTGCCAGCTTGCCTTCGTCTTTAGTAACGGTTGCGCCTACCCGACCACGAATCAATGATTTATCGGGCAGTACCGGTCCATGTCCGCTGACAAACACTTGTGTACCCACCAGCAACAATGGTTTGTACACCCCCATGGGTGTTGGAGCGGGTGGTAAAACAAGTGCAAGGGCGGCAAATCTTTCATCGGCAGTCATATCGTTTGGTTGGATGAAAGGTCAAGATACAGATTCTGCCGCTTTGTTTAACAGTAGCTTTGGAGGATGTTTTTAGGGTAGTAAAGGGCTTCTTTAAGGATGCAAGGGGCTGCCGTTGCGGATTTCTTCACTGGCATGGGTTACCAATGAATCGCCCACCTGCAATTCGCCGTAAATCTCCATTTTACCTTCACTAACGCGGCCTTTTTTGACGGCTATTTTTTTTGCTTTGCCTGCTTCGGCGCGAATCACAAAGTTGCCTTCGGCACTGTTCAACAAGGCAGTTTCCGGAATAACAAATGAACTGTCGTTCGACGGCAACGGCATTACCACTTCTGCCACCATACCGGGAAGCAATTTCTTTTGGCTATTGTCTACATCCATTTCCACCCGTTGTGAACGCAACCTGCTGTCGATCGCACCGGCGAGCCGAACAATTTTTCCCTTAAAGCTTTGACCGGGCAGTGCGTTAACGCGAAAGGTTAGCTCGTTTTTGGTGCTGACCAATGCAGTGAAAGCTTCAGGAACAGCGATGGACAAACGAAGTTTGCGTTGTTGCTGCAACACAAAGAGTGGCAGGTCGGAACCTTTTCCCGATGGACCAACATAGGCGCCGGTATTTAGATTTCTGGCAGAAATGACGCCGGCGAAAGGCGCTCGAATAGTGAGGTAGTCGCGGTTATTGGTGGACTCGCCATAGCTGGCGCGGGCTGCTTCCAGTTGTGCCAGGTCACTTTGCGCACGGGCACGGGCCTGGTCGAGGTCGGTGGGCGAAATGGTACCCGGTGTTTTACTGGTTTCAAGCAGTCGCTCGTAGTAAGCCTTGCTATTGATATGGGTAGCTTCGGTTGATTTCAATCTCGCTGCAGCGCCCGACAATTGCGAATTGATTTCCGGTGCTTCGAGGCTGGCGAGTACCTGCCCCGCTTTCACTTCGCTGCCCACATCTACAAAGATCTTTTTTACAAAGCTGTTCGCCTTGGCATAGAGATCAACTTTTTCAAAAGCAATGAGTTCGCCCGGCATGTTCAAGCTGGTGCTCAGGCTGCCTTTCTGCAAGGCGAAAACCTCGGTTTGTTTGGGCTTGCTGACCAGGGCCGGGTCTTTGGGTTTTTCAGCCGTTTCACAGGCAGCCAAAGCGCAAAGACAAATAACGGTGGTGAATAAGTTTGTTATTGGGCGTTTTTTCATGCCTCTTTGTTTTCTGTATGTATATAAAAACGGCTGTCGGGGTCTTCGGGATCGAGCGATACCGATTGGGTATCGGTTTTGCCCTGCACCCAGGCAAATACCATGGGCAACACAAACAATACAGCGATGGTTGATGCCAGTAGACCACCAATCACCGCGCGTCCCAACGGCGAAACCTGGTCGCCACCTTCGCCATGACCGATGGCCATGGGCAACATACCAGCCACCATCGCGAGGCTGGTCATGATGATGGGTCGCATGCGCAAGCCCGCTGCTTCTCTGGCGCTCGTTTGTGCATTACCGTTATAAAGCCTCAATTCTTCGGCATTGGTGATCATCAACACGGCATTGGCAATGGATACGCCGACCGACATGATGATGCCCATATAAGATTGCAGGTTGAGGGTGGAGCCGGTAAGCCAGAGCAAAACAAGAGAACCCAAGATAACGGCAGGTACGGCGGCCAGAATAACCAGGGGCACGCGGAACGATTGAAAATTGGCAGCCAGCATTAAGAAGATCACTACAATGGCCACGATCAGGCCACTTTGCAAGCTAGCCAGGGTATCAGACAAAACTGAACTCAGACCAATGCGTTCAATGAAGAGACCGCGGGGCAGCTCCCCCAACGAAGCAATGAGCTGGTCAACCGCTTTTGCGCCAGTGCCCAAATCCGTTTTGTACAAATTGGCCGTAACACTTACATAGGGCAGCGCGCCCAGGTTGTCGTTTTCGCCATGTGTCGTATCCGGGATGATATTGGCTACATCACCGAGTACGGGCCTGTTGGCATTGCGTAACACCGGTATCTCGCGAATATCTTCTTCGGTGCGCATTTCATTTTGTGGTACCTGCACCTGCACACTATAGGCGAGGCCTGCTTTTTCATCGATCCAGGTGTTTTTTTCAGTGTATCGCGATGAGGATGTTGCGGCAATAAGTGAACGGGAAATATCGGTCATGTCAACACCGAGTTGGGCCGCTTTCACCCGATCGATTTCGATTTTCATCGCCGGGTATTTGGTGGGTTGTGCCAATTGCACATCGCGCATAAAGTTGATGGCTTGTAAACCGGCGATCACTTTTGCAGCATATTGTTCATTGACCGACTTGTTCTTGCCCGTGATGCGTATTTCGATGGGTGTGGGTGAGCCCTGGCTCAATACTTTATCGGTGAGCTCAATGGGTTCAAAAGAAAGTTTAACATCGGGGATCACTTCTTTCATGCGTGCACGAAGTTGATCTTTAAATGTTTCCATGTCAACATGGTAATCTTTCAGGGCTACCTGGAAAAAAGATTCCTGCGGACCTGCCATGAACAAGTAAATCGGGCTTACAGAAAACAAAGCAGGGTGCTGGCCAACATAGGCCGAACTAATGCCGACGTGCTCCTTCCCTACCATTTTTTCCAGTTCATGCAAAAAAGACAATGCTCGTTCTTCTGTGCGTTCAATGCGCATACCAGCCGGCGCCCGCAATCGCACCTGGAACTGGCTGGAATTTGTTTTGGGCAATACATCTTCGCCCACGTATCGCATGATGGCAAAAATTCCGGCAATACTTACTACTAGGTAAATAATGGTGATGGGTGCACGATACGGAAGGCATCGACCGATAAACCGCATGAAGCGATTTCTAAGCCGTTCAAACCGCGTTATTTTTCCATTGTTGTCAAAGTCATCGCGCTCAACCAATTTTCTTTTCTGGTTAAATGTGTGTTTCTCTTCTTCCGGGTCGATGGGTTCGAGCGGGTGCTCCTGTTTCATCAACCAGTTGGCCATCACAGGTACAAATGTTTGCGACAGCAGGAAGCTGATTACCATTGAAAAACCAATGGCCAGGGCCAGTGGCAGAAAGAGCGCCCCGGGTATGCCCGTCATGGTGAATGCAGGTGCGAAAACCGATAAGATACAAAGCAGGATCAGCAGTTTGGGAAAAGCAATTTCTTTACAGGCGTCCCAAATGGCAAGTGCTTTTGGTTTGCCCATCGCAAAATGTTGGTGAATATTTTCGATGGTCACGGTGCTTTCATCAACCAGGATGCCGATGGCGAGGGCGAGCCCGCTGAGCGACATGATATTGATTGTTTGTCCAAATAGTTTTAAAAAGAGTACGCCTGAAATGATGGAGATCGGAATGGTCATAACCACGATCAACGCTGCGCGTCGATCGCCCAGAAACAACAATACCATCAGGCCGGTTAGCAGGGCTCCAATAACGCCTTCGCTGATCAGGCTTTTTACGGCATTGATCACATAAACCGATTGGTCAAACGCATAAGAAAGTTGTACGTCTTCGGGCAGTGTACTTTGAATGCGCGGCAAGGCGGCTTTGAGTTTGTTCACTACCTCCCAGGTGGAGGCGTCGGCTGATTTGGCAATACTCACATAGACCGATCGCTTGCCGTTAACAAGCGCATAACCCGACGTGAAATCCGCGCCGTCTTTAACGGTGGCGATATCGCGCAGGTAAAGATTCTCTACACCACCCTTGAACAAAGGGATGTTCTCGAAGTCTTTGATCTGGTGAATCGTGTTGTTGGTGGGTGTGATGTATTGTTTGTCGCCGATACGAAGATTACCAGAGGGTGCTGTTTGGTTATTGATGCGGATGGCTTCCACCACCTGATCGGGACTAATATTATGGGCACGCATGGCTGCAGGATCAACATTTATTTCGACAGTGCGAACATTGCCACCAAAAGGCGGCGGTGCCAGCAAACCGGGAATAGATGTAAAAGAGGCACGCACATATACGTTGGCCAGGTCTTGCAATTCGTTGTTAGATTTCGTCGGACTGCTCAACACCAATTGACCCACCGGCAAAGAAGAAGCGTCGAAACGAATCACAAAGGGTGGCTGGCTACCCGGTGGAAAAACAGCCTGCGCCCGGTTGGCAAGGGCACTGATCTCCGACGCCGCCTGCGCCATATTGGTGCCTTCGTAATAAGTCAACTTCATCAACATCAGCCCTTGCACGTTGCGCGTTTCGATATTTTTGATGCCCGTGGCAAAGAGCAAAATGTTCACATAGGTTTTGCCGAAATAGGCTTCCATCTGGTCGGGTGTGTAGCCGCCAAATGGATGGGCGATATAAATCACCGGCAGGTTCATCTTCGGCAGGATATCCACTTTGATATCACGCATGGCGGTGATACCAAAAAACAGTAAGCCGGCAACCAGCACCAAAATGGAAATAGGCCTTCTGAGAGCGAGTCGGATCAGCTTCATGTTATTGCAATTGATTCAGAAAAATGCTGAGATCGCCGGCGGCAGCGGCTTTCAGTAAAAGCGCCTGCCATACATTGTTGTATGCAATGTCGCGATTGGTTTCTGCGCGGTTCAGGGTGTACAAGGTTTGCGTTACATCAATAATACCGGTAAGACCATTTTTATACAAAACAGATTTCTGTACATAGGCATCGGTAGCGGCTTTTAACTGTATCGGCGTTTCGTTGAAATTGGCAATCGCATTGTTGAGTTTGGTTTCGGCCAGTTGTTGTTGCGCGGTTAATTGGTCGGCCGCCAGTTGGTATTCGTGTTGTAGTGCTGCGGCAATGGCGGCTTGTGCATGTACCTGTTGGTTAACGCGCAGTATCGAGGTCAGGTTCCAGAAAAAACCAAGACCAAGTAAATAGTTGGCGCGTGTCGGCTTGATGCCATCTAAATAGTTGTGCGTGAACCGGGTTTGGTCGCTCGCATACAAATGGCTGAAACCAGAACCCCGGGTTTGCATAACACCAAACACCGATAAGGCGGGGTACTTGGCCGCGTTGATGAGTTTTACCTGTTGTTGGCTCAGGTCGATTCGTTGTTGGTAAAATACGAGGGCCGGGTGTTGGCTGTTGGTGCCGGTATTTGGGCCGATGGTTGGTTGCCGGGTGATCATCGCCGTGTCGAGAATAAAGTCATGGGTGCTGGCACCCACCAGAAAAGCCAATTGATTGGCACGCTCCTGCTCAATATCACGGGCAAGTATAAGCGCTGTTTTGGCATTGGATAATTCGGCATTGGCCAATGAACTATCTACACCTGCTACCAGTCCATTGATCGCTTTGCGGGTTACCACGAGCCGAAAAGTATCGGCCCGGTCTACATTGAATTGTTGTGAACGGGTAAGACGTTGTGCAGCAAGCAGGTTTAAGTAAGCAGCAACAATGCGCACCTGGTGCTGAAACAATTCCTGCTGCAGGTCGGCCTGGTCGCGTTGAAGCTGGCGGCCAGCCACAACAATGCGTTGTTTGTTTCTGCCAAAGGTGAAAACATCCCAATTAATATTGGTCAGGTATAGCGCGCCGAAAGCAGCCCGCCAGTTCTGCTCGGCCAGGGGTAATCCTGAGGAGGCTACACCGAAACCGCCCAATCCGTAGGCCGGACCGTTTTGGCCATTCACCGTACCATAGTCCTGCTGCGCGGAAACCACCAGGTTGGGCAGCATCTCCTTTTGTGCCTGCAACACCTGGGCTTCTGCCACCTTTACATATTGTTGCTTGGCCCGGATGCTTTCATAATGCGTTAAGCCCGAATCAATCGCTTGCCTGAGCGACAAATTCACCTGCGCAGCAGCAACCCGACAGAACAATAGCATACTGCAAACCACCACGTATCGACAATACTGCATAGTGTCAAACTTGAAATAAAATGGAAGCTTTCGTTATAAACAGGGGGAATCGGCCGTTGTCGAAATTAAGCGGAATTCACCAATTACAAAGTTGGTTTTGCCGGTGTTGACCGGGAAAATAAAGGCATCCACCCCCCGAACTATCAAATCCACCGCCTTTTGTAAAACAAATGTGAAATGGCCAAAAAGCAGAAAAATAAGTTTTAAGTGAATAATAATTCATTTAATTTTGTGCCGTGAAACCGAAAGACCAGAATAAAGTGGAAGCTGTTTACAAGGCCATGCTGGTGTTGGTAAGGCAACGCGGACTGGCGGGCATCACCATGGCCGAGGTAGCGCGAGAAGCGAAAATGGCAACGGGCACGCTCTATATTTATTTTAAGAACAAAGAGTCGCTGGTAGCGGCGCTGACCGATAAATGCGTACAGCACATGGCCGGTGGGCTCTTCAAAGATTACAATGCCGACAATGATTTTAAGACCGGTTTTCAAAAAATCTGGATGAATATTGTCAGGCATCGGATCGCTTTTTTCAACGAAAGCCTTTTTATTGAACAAAGCTTTCATTCTCCTTTTCTAAACGATGAAATCCGGCTTGCACTTAAGAAAAATTTCGATCCGCTGATCTTGCTATTGCAACGTGGCAAAGACGAAAAAACGATTAAGGATATTGACTCATTCTGGATGCTGGCCTTTATCATTGGCGGCATCAACGAGATTGCCCGCCGTGTAAATTATTTCAACAAAAAAGCAAGCCAACAGGTACTTGAAACCAATTTCCAGATGTGCTGGGATGGTATTAAAGCAACCTAGTCTTTATTAAGTGAATAATAATTCAGTGTATGTTTCGCAGGAAATGGATGAAAAAGTCCCTAGCCGGGATAATAATGCTGTTCACCGTATTGGCTGTTAGGGCCCAGGATAGTACCCGGGTACTTTCCCTGGCCGATGCCGTACAACTTGGTATTACCAACAGCAAACAGTTGGCCCTCAGCAAAGCCAAGTTGAACGAAGCTGTTGCTGCCACGCGGGAAGCGCGGGAAAGGGTTTTGCCCGATGCTTCGATCAGCGGTAGTTATATGCGACTTACCCAGGCTGACGTGAAAATGAAAACCGGTGGCAGCGATAGTGCGGGCAGTAGTGCTGGCCCCAAAGTGAACCAGGCATTGTATGGTATGGCATCGGTATCGTTTCCGGTATATGCCGGTGGCAAAATCCGCTATGGCATTGAATCGGCTCGTTTTCTGGAGAAGGCAGTGGAGCTGGATGCCACGCGCGATAAACAGGAAGTGATCCTCAATTGCACGGCTGCGTATATCAACCTGTATAAGGCGATGAAAACGGTAGCCCTGCTGGAGGAGAACCTGGCCCAGTCGAAGCAGCGCGACAAAGAGCTGGCTGATCTCGAAAAAAACGGCCTGCTTGCGCGAAACGACTTGTTGAAATCGCAATTGGAAACATCGAACTACGAACTGGCCCTGCTCGACGCGTTGAACCAGGTAGCCCTGGCCACCGTGAACCTCAACTTACTGGTAGGCTTACCCGAAAAAACAAGACTCCAATTGGATTCGGCGAGTATTTTGCAAAGGGCTGAATTGAAATCGTTGGACGATTACCTCAGTGCGGCCGACGCCCGCTGCGATATCAAAGCGCTCGACGAAAGACGCGAAGCGGCTGCACAGGGCATAAAAATAGCCCGGGCCGATTACTATCCAAACCTGGCATTAACCGGCGGTTATGTGGCGCTGGATATTCCCAACTTTCTAACAGTTACGAATGCCTTTAACGTGGGCGTGGGCCTCAAATACAATTTGTCTTCGCTCTGGAAAACCGAATCTAAAATCCAGCAGGCAAAGGCAAAAGAAACACAATTGATCGTCAACCAGTCTATGTTGCAAGACCAAGTTCATATACAGGTTAACAAAGCCTACCAGGATTTTCTTTCCACGCGCAAGAAGATAGAAGTATATGATCGGGCTGTAGAACAGGCCAACGAAAACTATCGCATCAGCAAAAACAAATACAATAATAGTTTGCTCACGATGTCAGACCTGCTTGATGCCGATGTATTGCAATTGCAATCGCGGCTCAACCTGGAAATGGCCACCGCTGATCTTACCCTCGCCTACCAAACACTCCTGCAAAGAGCGGGACTGATTCAATAAAAACTACTGTAAAGTCAATAAAGCATTATGGCAACAACACAACCCGGTGCAAACGAGCTTACACCGAAAAAGAAAAACAGAACCTTCCTGGTTATCCTGATCCTGCTGTTGGTAGTGGGTGGCTGGTTTGGTATCAGTAAGTATATCCATGCGCAGCACCACGAAGAAACCGATGATGCGCAGGTGGAAGCAAATATCAACCCGGTGATACCCAAAATTTCGGGCTATGTAACCGAAGTGCGTGTACGTGATAACCAACGGGTGAAAAAAGGCGACACGCTGCTGGTACTCGACAACCGCGACTGGTTGCTGCGACTGAAGCAGGCCGAAGCTGCCCTCGAAACAGCCGAATCCAATATGGCATCGGCCAAAGCCAGTACCAATGCATCGCGCGCCAATATCGCCACCTCACAGGCTGCAGCACGGGCCGTTGATGCACAGATGGCAGCGGCTGAAGTAAACCTGCGGCGCGCTTCGCAAGATTTTGAACGGTATAACAACCTCATCAAAGACCATTCGATTACCCAACAACAGTTTGAACAAGCGCAGGCTGCCAAAGAGACGGCAGAAAAACAACTGCAGGTATTGCAGGAACAGCGCGCACAGGCTGGCCGCCAAACAGGTGCGGTTAGTTCCCAAAGCAATGCCACTTCCATGCAAATTGGCGTAGTGAACGCCACCATCAAACAAAGAATGGTAGATGTGGAAGATGCAAAACTGAATTTGTCCTATACCGTCGTAGTTGCGCCGGCCGATGGAGTGGCTTCTAAAGTGAATGTGCAGGCGGGTCAGTTTCTACAGGCAGGTCAGGCCACTTTTAGTATTGTGGAAGAAAACGAAATATGGGTGGTGGCCAACTTTAAAGAAACACAGTATGGCCATTTACGCGAAGGGCAAAAAGTGTTGGTGTCGGTAGATGCCCTGCCCGACCACACATTCGAAGCCAGGCTTGCTTCTTTCTCCCCCGCTACCGGCTCACGCTTTGCCTTGTTGCCGCCTGATAATGCGAGTGGCAACTTTGTAAAAGTAGTGCAGCGACTGCCTGTTAAAATTGAATTTGTAAATAAAAACGACAGCCTGCTGAAACAATTGCGTGCGGGCATGAATGCCCAGGTCGACGTCCATTTAGATTAATTGTTATGGTCAAAGAAGAATCGTTGGTTGAATATGGTTCGAGACGTGTGGTGATTACCATTACAGCGGTATTCTGCGCCTTGCTCGAAATCATTGACACCACTATCGTGAATGTGGCCCTCAGCAATATGCGCGGCAGCCTCGGTGCCACGCTGAATGAAGTGAGCTGGGTGATTACCGCCTATGCCATCGCCAATGTGATCATTGTGCCGATGACAAGTTGGTTGTCGGCGCAGTTTGGCAGACGCAATTATTTTGCCGCCTCCATCATCATTTTCACCATTGCTTCCTTTTTATGCGGCAACGCAACCAGCATCAACGAACTCATCCTCTTCCGCTTTATCCAGGGCTTGGGTGGCGGTGCCTTGTTGGTTACGTCGCAAACCATCATAACAGAAAGTTATCCGCCAGAAAAGAGAGCGATGGCGCAGGCGATATATGTGCTGGGTGTGATTGTGGGGCCAACGCTTGGTCCGCCGCTCGGTGGACATATCATTAAAGAGTACGCCTGGCCCTATATCTTTTACATTAATATTCCGGTCGGTATTATTGCCACCCTGCTTACACTGCAATATGTTCGCAGCCCAAAGTACGCTGAAAAAAGGGCTGCCAGCGAAGTCGACTGGCTAGGCATTATCCTGCTCACCATCGCCGTTGGTTCTTTGCAATACATTTTGGAAAAAGGCCAGGAAGACGATTGGTTTAGCAGTCACCTGATCATCGGTCTTTCAGTGGCGGCCGTGCTGGGTATCTTCTTTTTTATTTGGCGCGAAACAGTGTACAAATATCCCATCGTAAACCTTCGCGTACTGCGCAATAGCAATTTGCGCATGGGTGTGATACTATCTTTTATACAGGGCTTTGGTTTGTTTGGGTCAACTTTTATCATTCCCTTGTACACCCAAACCATACTTGGTTGGGATGCGCAACAATCGGGTTTGCTCATGGTGCCCAGCACGCTCATGGTTGCTTTTATGATGCCGATCATTGGCATATTGATTCAGCGCGGCGTATCGCAGAAGTACCTGATTGCAGGTGGGATGGCGGTGTTTTTCATTTACAGTTTGCTCACGTATAAAATCATGACGCCGCAAACCAGTGCCGATAATTTTTTCTGGGTGTTGATGATACGCGGTATGGGATTGGGACTCTTGTCGGTACCCATCTCTACCATGGCGCTGTCAACCCTCAAAGGCGCTGAAATTGGCCAGGGTGCTGCGTTTTCGGGCATGATGCGTCAACTCGGTGGCTCATTTGGGGTGGCCCTGATCTCGACGTATTTATCGCGCGACATTATCTATTACCGCTACAACCTGATGAGCAAACTCGACCAGTTTGATCCAGATGTGCAGAACCGCGTACGGGCTATTGCGGCGGGCATGCAGGCCAAAGGCATGGCACCCAATACTGCCCTTAAGTCTGCCTACCAAATGATGGATGGAACGGTCAGCGTACAGGCGACCATTCTTTCCTACATGGATATTTTCCTGTACATCGGCATCATGTTTTTGGTTTGTGTCCCCTTCGTGCTGCTGTTTATCCGAAAATCGAAAGGCCCGGTAAGCTTGTCAGACGCTGCCCACTAAATTGATGTATATGGCAACCATTGTGCTGATCACAAATTTTTCTACTGCTTCGCGCAACGCGCTTGATTATACTTGCCGGTTCATGGAAAAATCCAAAGCCTCCCTCCTGCTGCTGAACATTTTCAGTTTTCCGGGATCGATCAGTGACGATCCGATTGCCCTGGCTGCCATGAGCGAAATTATCTATCGCGATGAAATCCGTTTGCAACGCGAGGCAGCCTGGGTGCGGGAACATTTTCCCACTGTCCATGTACGAGCCGAAATGGAAACCGGCGTGTTTATGGACGTGTTACGCGCCAAGGCAGCAAATCCCGAAACGGCTTTCCTGGTTATTGGTTCGAAGGGCACCTACAACGATTTACTTTCTTGGGAAGTTAATATTGTTGACGCGTTTGTGGACCTCCGCAAGCCGGTGCTGGTGGTGCCTGAACAGCTTGCATACAAACCGGTCGAAAAAATTGCTTTTGCCTGCAACTATTACCGCGATAACCTGGCCCACGCTGCAGCCTTGCTGTCAAAAATTGTTCGCTTCACTGGTGCTGCGTTAACGGTGATTCATGTTAAACCGCCGCATGAAATCATTGGCGAAGAAGGTACCAACAATAAGCAGGCTTTGCAAGCGCAATTGGCCGAATTGCAGCCGACCTATGTAGAACCGGCCTTTCCAAAAATAATCGCCGCTATTGATCAGTACACCGCTGCAGAAAAGATTGATTTGCTGGTAGTGATTCCCAGCCGCCATGGAATTTGGGATGGCATTTTTAGGCGCACGCATACCACCGATATTGTTCACCTGAACCACCTGCCGCTGTTGTCGCTGCGTCAAACAGCCAGTTTTCCCGATGTCGATTGAATTCGATTACTGGCGTTTGCCAAAACAATTTTGCCTCGCTCGGTTCGTTAGTCGCCTATGACAAAGATATCCCGGCAATTTATAGCGTACCTCAACAGCAGCGTGACCGGTAATTTCATTGGCTTTGCTATTGGTATGGCTTCCGCGCGACTGGTATCGCATTTCTTCACCACCCGCAGCATCCGGAATCTTTGGGGCCTTACCGCCAAAAAAACCGTGGTCGATAAAGACAGCTTTCATTTTATGGAATGGGCCGTGTCGCTCCTCATCGGCTTCCTGGTTTTTGAATTGATCTCCAAATGGATCAAAAAGAAAATGGACGAATGGTTGCCGAAATCGAAATGGACCCGATGGCTGGTCGACGACGCAGCAAAGGGTTAATAGGTGTTGTTTTCGCATCGTAATGAAGGGAATGGTAAATGACTTATATTTAAGTTGTCTAGAACCTCCCCTTTATGCATAAACGAAATGTTGCGCTTGGCCTCCTGTTGGCCATGGTTAACCTGGTGGCTGCGCAGCAGCCAACTACTTTCGAAATTGTAAAAAACAACAACGGTCCTGCGTTGGGCTATGCACCTTCATCGGGTGTGAAAATCCTACAACTAAATGGCCTTTCATTTAAAGACCTTAATAAAAATGGCAAGCTCGACAGATACGAAGATTGGCGATTGCCGATTGAGGTAAGGGCAAAAGACCTGGCGGCTAAAATGACGGTGGAGCAAATCGCCGGACTCATGTTGTACAGCAGCCACCAAATGATTCCTGCGCGTGGTGCTTTTGGTCCGCTGGGCGCAGCTACATACGATGGCAAGAAATTTGCCGAAAGTGGTGCGCCGGCTTCGGCGCTGACTGACCAGCAAAAGAAATTTCTCACCGACGATAACCTGCGACATGTATTGATGGTGGCAGTGGAGAGTCCGCAGGTGGCCGCCCAATGGAACAACAATGCGCAAGCCCTGGTTGAGTCGCTCGGTTTGGGTATTCCTGCCAACAATAGTTCCGATCCGCGCAATGGTGCGGTTGCTTCGGCCGAATACAATGCCGGTGCCGGCGGTAAGATTTCCATGTGGCCCGATGAGTTGGGTCTTGCAGCCACTTTTGATCCGGCCGTAACAGAACAGTTTGGTCAGGTAGCGTCGAAAGAATACCGTGCATTGGGGATTGCAACAGCTTTATCGCCACAAATTGATTTGGGTACCGAACCGCGTTGGAACCGCATCAGCGGAACTTTTGGTGAAGACCCGCAATTGGCAGCCGATATGGCCCGTGCTTATGTGGATGGCTTTCAAACATCTACTGGTGCTGCTGAAGTGAAGGATGGCTGGGGCTTTACCAGCGTGAATGCGATGGTGAAGCATTGGCCCAGTGGAGGCCCCGAAGAAGGCGGCCGCGATGGCCATTTTGCGTATGGAAAATTTGCCGTGTATCCGGGTAATAATTTTGCTATGCAACTGGTTCCTTTTTTGGAGGGTGCTTTTAAGTTGAAAGGCGAAACAAAAAAAGCGGCAGCGGTGATGCCCTATTACACCATCTCTTATAACCAGGATAAAACCTACCACGAAAATGTGGGCAATGGGTTCAGTAAGTACATAGTGACCGACCTGCTTCGTAAAAAATATGGCTATGATGGCGTGGTATGTACCGATTGGATGATCACGGCCAACGAAGGCAAAACGCCTGATCAGTTTGCCGGCAAAAGTTGGGGTGTAGAAAAATTGTCGATAGCTGAACGACATTACAAAGTGATCATGGCCGGTGTGGATCAATTTGGTGGCAACAACGATATTGGTCCGGTACTGGAAGCCTATCAAATGGGGGTAAAAGAAAAAGGCGAAAAATTCATGCGGGCGCGTTTTGAACAATCGGCCGTTCGGTTGCTGCGCAATATTTTCCAGACCGGTTTGTTTGAGAACCCCTATGTTGATCCAACACAATCGGCAAACACCGTAGGCAATGCCGACTTTATGAAAGCAGGATACGATGCACAGTTAAAGTCGGTGGTGTTACTCAAAAACAAAAACGGCGTACTACCACTCGCCAAGCACAAGAAAGTGTATATCCCGAAAAGGTACATCGCACCCAGCCGCGATTGGTTTGGTAATGTGACCGAAGCAAAAACAGTTGATCCCGTGAGCATAGAACTAGTTAAAAAATATTTTGACATCACGGAAGACCCGGCAGCAGCTGATTTTGCCATCGTATTTGCCGAGGGACCAAAAGCGGGTACCGGTTATAATGGCGAAGACCGGCAGAAAGGCGGCAACGGCTATGTGCCGATCAGTTTGCAATATGGCGACTATACCGCCGAGTATGCAAGAGCACAAAGCATGGCTGCCGGCGATCCGGTGATCGATCCCACTATCAGCAACCGTTCTTACAAAGGCAAAACGGTGACCGCAGAAAATGTCAGCGATCTTAAAACCATTCTTGATACCAGGGCGGCCATGGGCAATAAGCCGGTGATCGTGAGCCTGGCACTGCGCAATCCTGCAGTTGTTGCCGAGTTTGAAGCAAAGGTCGATGGCCTGATCGTATCATTCGGTGTGCAAGACCAGGCATTGCTGGATATTCTCAGTGGCACATTTACACCTTCAGGTTTATTGCCGGTACAGATGCCGGCAACTATGAAAACAGTGGAAGAGCAAAAAGAAGATGTACCACATGATATGCAGGCCTATCAAGACGAGCAGGGTAACAAGTACGATTTTGGTTTTGGTTTGAATTGGAAGGGCGTAATCAAAGATGTAAGAACGGCAAAGTATAAAAAATAAGAATGAAACGATTTGCCTTCAATATGATACTGTTTATGTTGGTTATAAAATAGGTTATCGTTTAATTTGACAAAACCTGTCATTCATCGATAACCCTGGCGCTGATTTGAAGAACAACGATCGCCTTTCTGGCAAACCGCATTACCTGGTGTTGGACGGGCTGCGCGGCGTTGCCGCCATCATTGTGGTAACCTTTCACCTGACAGAGCCATTGGGAACAGGCCACCTCGATATCCTGGTCAACCATGGTTACCTGGCTGTAGATTTCTTTTTTTTACTATCCGGATTCGTGATCGGTTACGCATATGATAAACGCTGGCATACCCTGTCGGTTGGCAGCTTTCTGCAACGTCGGGTTGAAAGGCTTCAACCCATGGTAGTATTGGGCATGACACTGGGTGCCATCGGCTTTTATTTCACCGATTCCGCGATATGGCCGGCGATTCACACGGTACCGGTGTGGAAACTATTATTGGTATTGTTTATCGGGTATACCATATTGCCGGTGCCTTTATCGCTCGACATTCGGGGCTGGCAGGAAATGCACCCACTCAATAGTGTGGGCTGGTCATTGTTTTTTGAATACATCGCCAATATTCTCTACGCCATCGGCATCAGAAAATGGTCCAATAAGGTGCTGGGTGTTTTTGTTTTCTTTGCCGCCCTGGCACTTGCACACCTGGCCATTACAAGTGCCGGCGGCGATGTGAGCGGCGGATGGACGCTCAATGTAGAACAGGTTCGCATTGGCATAACCCGCACCATGTATCCTTTCTTCGCGGGGCTCCTACTCTCCCGAATCACGTCACCTGCCCATATCAAACATGCTTTTCTGTATTGCAGTATTTTACTGGCCGTTGTTTTATACATGCCGCGTATTGGTGGCGCCGACAAATTATGGTTGAACGGCGTGTATGAATCAGTTTGTATCATTTTTATTTTTCCTTTGATTGTGTACCTGGGTGCAAGTGCATTCATTGGTTCTACAACAGAACAACGGGTTTGCCGGTTGCTGGGCGACATATCCTATCCGCTGTATCTCGTGCATTATCCCCTGGTTTATTTTTATGTGGCATGGATCAGCAACCACCCGGGTACCACCCTGGCCGATGCCTGGCCTTATGCCTTGCTGATACTGGTCGGCAGTATTTTATTGGCCTATGCCAGTTTGAAATGGTACGATGAGCCGGTTCGACGATGGCTGCGCAAAAAATTCGGATAACCTAACCCGGTCTTATTGCCAACCACCGCCCAATGCCCGGTAAACATTGACCATGGCATTGAATTGTTGCTTCTTCGTTTCTATTAATTCAAACTTGGATTCCAGTGCATCTCTTTGCGTCATCAGCACTTCCATATAATCGGCCCGAGCCGACTTGAAAAGATCGTTGGAGATGCCGATGGATTGTGTAAGCGCGGCCACTTGTTGCGATTTCAATTGATAGCTACTGTCGAGGTTGCTGATCTTTGCCATCTGTGTGGCCACTTCAAAATAGCCGTTCAAAATGCTGCGTTCATAATTGTACACCGCTTGTAATTGCTTTGCATTGGCATTCAGATAATTGGCCTTGATCGCATTCTTGTTAATCAATGGTGCGGCCAGGTCGCCAGCCAGAGAAGCCAGCAACGAAGCCGGTGTTTTCAACAAATAAGCTGGATTAAAAGCCTGGTAGCCGACACCCGCAGTAATGCCCAGCGACGGATAAAATTGCGCACGAGCTACCTGCACATCCAGTTTATACGCAGCCAGTTCCAATTCAGCCTGTCGTATATCAGGTCGATTCGCCAACAGTTGCGATGGCAGTCCGGCCTGCACCTGGTTGGGTTGGCTGTTTTCAAATGCCGCTTTTTGCCGCGATACTGGTTGCGGTTGGCGTGCCAACAGAAAATTGATCCTGTTTTCAGTTTCCACGATTTGTTGCTGCACATCAAATTGCAAGCTTTTTGTTTTCGCTACTTCCGCTTCAAATTTTTTCACTGCCAGTTCTGTTACACGCGTTGCTTCTTTTTCCAGCTTAACGATCTCCAGCGCATTGCTTTGGATCGCAATATTCTGGTGAAGAATATCCAACTGGTTATCGAGCGCCAGCAATTCATAATACGAATTGGCAATCTCGGCCACCAGGTTGGTGATGGCAAAGTTTTTTCCTTCTACAGTGGATAGGTATCGGGTGGCAGCTGCTTTTTGCGCGTTGCGCAATTTGTGCCAGATATCAATTTCCCAGGTAGCATATGCACCGAACATGAAATCAGGCAGTGGATCTGGCATTTCTTTTCCGGGCTTGATCTCGGTATTGGCTTCCATGGCACCACGACTGGTATAACGCGCAACTTTGTCAACACCGGCACCCGCTCGCAATCCCACAAAAGGCAGGTACTCTCCACGTCGCGCCTGCACTTCGTTGCGGGAGATTTCAATTTCCTGGCCAATGATATTGATCTCCTGGTTGTTTTTCAACGCTGTGTCGATCAGGGCTATCAGGTTGGGATCTGAAAAATATCGTCGCCAGGTAGTCGTTGCACTATTGCTGCTATCGCCCGAAACGGTATAATGGGTGGGCAGTGTTTTATTTTCTTCGCGGTTGGTCAGTGCAGGTATCTTACAAGCGGCAAAAGCCAGGCTGATGGCACCAACCACCGATATGCGGTATACTGTTTTACTAAACATGGTGATCGATTTCTTCTGATAATGGGTTTTCGTCTTCGTCTTTGATCAGCTTGCGGCGGGCAGCGATGGCACCAAATACATAATAGAGTCCCGGGATGACCAATACCCCGATGATGGTTCCAACCAACATTCCGCCAGCCGATGCAGCACCAATGGTGCGGTTGCCAATAGCGCCGGGACCGGTAGCCACGAGCAAGGGAATCAATCCGGCAATAAAGGCCAGTGAAGTCATTAGAATTGGACGGAAACGGGTTTTTGCACCTTCAATCGCTGCTTCCAATACGGTTGATCCCTGTCGGTGTTTTTGTGCGGCGAACTCAACAATCAACACAGCGTTTTTACCGAGCAAACCGACGAGCATAACCAAACCTACCTGTGCATAGATATCGTTGGCCAATCCCATTATTTTCAACAACAGGAAAGAGCCGAACACACCCGCTGGCAGCGAGAAAATGACTGCCAGTGGCAACACGAAACTTTCGTATTGGGCCGCAAGTATCATATATACAAACGCCAGTACAATCAGGAAAATATAGAGTGCTTCGTTGCCGCGACCCACTTCGTCTTTCGACAATCCCTCCCAATCGATACCATAACCACGAGGCAATGTTTTAGCGGCTACTTCCTGAATGGCTTTAATGGCCTCGCCGCTGCTGTATCCTTTGGCGGGTTCGCCCCTAATTGCCGATGAATTGTACAGGTTGTACCGCGTGATCTCGTTCAAGCCATGCCCTTTTTCAATGCGCATGAATGCTGAATAAGGCACCATTTCATCCCGGTTGTTCTTCACATACAATTTCATCAGGTCTTCTGGCAACGCGCGGTATTCAGGCGCTGCCTGTACAAATACTTTGAGGAAGGTGCCGAAGCGGATAAAGCCCAATTCATAGGTACTGCCGATCAGGATCGACAAATTATCCATCGCTTTGCCAATCGACACCCCTTTCTGCATCGCTGCCTGGTTGTCGATCTTCAGTTCATATTGCGGATAGTTTGCACTGAAAAAAGTGAACAGTCCGGTCAGCTCCTTGCGTTTGCGCAGGGCTGCCATAAACTCGTCGTTCACTTTCTCCATGTCTTTGTAATTGTCGCTATTGGTTTTGTCGAGCAATCGCAACGCAAAACCACCGGCGGCGCCATATCCTGGTACGGCTGGCGGACCAAAAAACTCAATCGTTGCACCTGGTATGTCTTTTGCTTTCTCTTCCAACTCTTCGATGATCTGGAACACCGAATGTTTGCGTTCATTCCAGTCTTTGAGGTTGATCAAACAGGTGCCTGCATTGGAGCCGCGACCTTCGGTTAGTACTTCATACCCGGCCAGGGCCGATACCGACTGAATACCTTCTACATGCAGCGCGATTTCCTGTAATTCACGCGCCAATGCGTTGGTGCGCTCAAGGGTAGATCCCGGCGGTGTTTGAATGATCGCATAGATCATGCCCTGGTCTTCGTTGGGGATAAAACCCGAAGGCAGCGTTTTGCCCACACTGAAAATGCCGAACCCAAATGCAATTAGCACCAGGAACGTGAGTAAGCGCCGGGCGACAATCTTGTTTAAAACCCCCACATAGCGCCCGGTGATTCGCTCAAATAGCCGGTTGAAACCCAACAAGAAATGATCAATGGGTGATTTCTTTTTGGGTTTGCCATGGTTGTTTTTTAGAATCATGGCGCAAAGCACGGGCGTAAGGGTTAAGGCGACCAGGCCCGACAATACGATGGCTGTTGCCATGGTAATGGAAAACTGCCGGTAGAAGATACCCACCGGGCCCGACATAAAGGCCACGGGAATAAACACCGCCGCCATTACAAAGGTGATGGCGATGATCGCCCCGCTGATCTCATGCACCACTTTATAGGTGGCTACATAAGGCGATAGATTTTCTTCTTCCATTTTTGCGTGTACCGCTTCGATCACCACAATGGCGTTGTCGACCACGATGCCGATGGCCAGTACAAGCGCAAACAAGGTGATCAGGTTGATGGTGAGGCCGAACAACTGCATAAAGAAGAATGCACCAATCAACGAAACCGGTACGGCAAGGGTAGGAATCAAAGTGGAACGCCAGTCGCCCAAAAAGATGAACACCACCAGGGCCACCAACACAAATGCCTCCGCGAGTGTATGCAATACTTTTTCAATAGATGCATCCAGAAAGTTCGACACATCATAACTGATTTCATATACCATGCCCGGTGGAAAATCAGCCTTCCGGATCTCTTCCAGTTTTGCTTTTACATTCTTGATGACCTCACTGGCATTGCTCCCATAGGTTTGTTTCAACACTATCGCTGCCGACGGGTGGCCATTCAAGTTGGAATAGATATCATAAAATTCAGAACCCAGTTCAACATCGGCAATATCTTGCAGGCGCAGGTTTTCGCCATTGGCATTGGCGCGAATAATTACGTTCTTGTATTGCTCGGGTTGGTTGTACCGGCCCTGGTAGGTCAATACATATTCGAGGGCTTCTGATCTTTGTCCGTCGCTTCGACCCAAACGCCCCGGCGAACCAATGATACTCTGGCTGCCCAGCGCTTCCATCACTTCGTCGGTACTCACATTATACGCGCGCATTCGGTCGGGCTTCAACCAAACACGCATCGCATATTGCCGGCTGCCCAAGATTTGGGCCGTACCCACGCCGGTAACCCGTTTGAGTTCATTCAGGATATTGGTATTGGCATAGTTGTATAGAAATTTTTCGTCGGCTTTTTTGTCGTTGCTGTACACGTTCACGTACATCAGCATGTTGGGTTGCAGCAGGTTCACGATAATGCCCTCACGTTGCACCAGCACGGGCAAGCGGTTGGTGACCTGTTCAATGCGATTTTTTACGTTTACCACGGCCGCATTGGGATCAGTACCGAGGTCAAATACCACCTGCACGTTGGCTTCGCCGGCGCTGGTGGCATCTGAAGTAATGTATTTCATCCCCGGTACCCCATTCACGGCTTTTTCCATGGGGATCAGTACCGATTGTACCAGTACTTCGGCACTGGCGCCGGGATAGGCCACACTCACGATGACGCGCGGCGGGGCAATGGACGGAAATTGGGAAGTTGGAAGTGTTTCAATGGCCAGTACGCCGAGAAAGACAATGAACAGTGAGATCATTATCGCGAATACCGGCCGCTTCATGAATATATTAAACATGTGCTTGCTTTTTGGTTAGAGACCGGATTACTCGGTGGGTAGAACCAGGTGGGTCAATACTTTTTTCGGTTCCTCGTATTCAAACTTGATCTTGTCGCCATCTTTCACTTTGCGCAAGCCTTCGAGCAGGATGCGTTCGTTGGCAGCGAGTCCGTCTTGTACGGCGAAAAGATCAGGCATTTCTGCAGCGATGCTGATAGCGCGCTGGTGCACTATATTGTCTTTGTCAACCACGAACACGAATTTTTTGTCCATGATTTCAAGCGTCGCTTTCTGGGGAATGATGATGGCGTTCTTTAAGTTTTCTTTCATCAGCACATTGCCGGTTTCGCCGTGCCGAAGCAAACCTTCGTTGTTGGGGAAAGTGGCCCTAAAGGCAATATTGCCGGTTTCGTTGTTAAACTCACTCTCGATGGTTTCAACCACACCCGGGTGTTTGAATACCTGGCCATTGGCCATTTTCAATTGCACTTTTATTTTCTGGTTGTTGGCAGCGCTTTCTTTAAAATCGAGGTATTCGGGTTCAGATACATTGAAGTACACCCACATCTGGCTATTGTCGGAAAGGCTGGTGAGCAGCTCCCCTTCTTCCACCAGGCTGCCAAGTTTCAGGTTCAGTCGGTCGACCAAGCCATCAAATGGTGCGCGGATTTCGGTAAAATCAAGGTGTACTTTGGCGAGTTCCATTTCCGCTTTGGCTTTTGCCAGTTTGGCCTGGGCCATCAGTAGTTCATTTTTGGAGACTACATTTTTCTCAGCAAGTGGTTGGGTGTTTTGTACTTCAATTTCGGCTGCACTCACTTCTGCTTTTGTTTTTTGCAATTCGGCTTCATACATCCGCGGCATAATTTTAAAAAGCAGTTGTCCCTTTCGCACAAACTTTCCTTCGTCTACATATATGTTTTGTAGATAGCCTTTTTCCTGCGCCCGCAATTCAATGTTGCGGATGGATTTGATTTGGGCTACATATTCGTTGGTAATGGTGGTATCCATCGTCAGCGGACTGGTAACCAGAAATTTTGTTTCTTCTTCTTTTGTTTCTTCTTTTTGTTTGCAACTGGCTAAACTGGCCAATGCAAACAGGCCTGAAAGGATAAAAATTCGATTCATATTGTATTTGGGGTGGTGTAATAGAATACTTACTCCGATAAGCGTAAGCTGTGGAGGCAAGCAATCGAGAATAAAATGTGCGTGCAGTAAATGCTAGATCAGGAAGGAACAGATGGCTAAATAGCGATCGGTCAGTAAATAATGTGAAGCGGCTGAACCGCCAGCATTTTTGTTGGCGCCAGTATTTAATGGTGTACAGGCAGGTAGCCAGTAACTGGGATCGAAGGTATTGCGACCTGTGTTGTCTATTTCTTCTTCGTCGCGAGACCCATTTGGATAACTTTCGGCATCGGCTGGTAAATTGTTTCTGCTATGGGTTTTCCCCTTGTTGTAATTCAACGCAGACGGGTGGTTTTTGTCTGGCTGGTTGAAACCGCTTTCAAAAGCATACACCTGGTTAGTCGCGCTAAGGGCGACCAATTGGTTTCTCAGAAACAAGAGTGCGAATGCGGTTAGTAGGATGGATAAAACTGCCTTCATGGAAGGGCCAAAAATACCCAATGCAAGTCGGTCAGTTCGTTAGTCAAATGTTAAACGACTAATCATCGGTTGTTTTTGCCTGGTGCGCCCATAGCTCGTAGAACACCTTACTGTTTTTTCGAAGTGTCGCAAAACTTCCCTCGTCTACTACCCTGCCCTTGTCCATTATATATACATAATCAAAATAAGGCAATAGATACAACCGGTGAAGGGTAGATACCACGGCTTTATCGGTAAAACCAGCAAACATTTTCTGGTAGATCTGGATTTCTGTTTTTGGATCTACGCTGCTGGTGGGCTCATCGAGTAATACGATATCACTCGTCTGCGCAGCCAACACGCCGCGAGCCAGGGCGAGTCGTTGTTTTTGTCCGCCAGATAAATTCACCCCCTTTTCCTGGATACTCGATTGCAAGCCTTTGGGCAATTGGTTAACCACTTCTTCAAACGAAGCAGTTTGACAAACAGATGTTATCTCGCCTTCGGTAAAGGGCAATCCCAGGGTGATATTGTGTTCAATCGTGTTTTCGAAAATTTCCGGCTCCTGCGGAAAGAGTGTGATGGCGGCCGACAAAGCCTCGTGTTGCACCTCTATGCTATTGTTGACGGTTATTTGCATGCCGGGCTGTGGATTATACAATCCCCGCATCACGGCCAGCAAAGTTGATTTTCCACTACCGCTTTCGCCGATAATCGCCAGCTTTTTTCCCCGCTCCAGGTGCAAGTGAACATTTTGCAGTCCCTGGTAACCATTCTTTGTTTGCTCGTGCGCATGGGAAAATGATAGGTGGTTGATATCGATTGTTTGCCAGTGAACGGGCAGGGCCTTGCCTTCTTCGGGCAAGTGTTGTTCGCGATAAGCATTTTCAATAAACCGCGTCGTTTGTACATCGGTGTTATACTGTACCACCTGGGTATATTGATAAGCGATATCGTGAAATACACTGGTAAACTGGTTCACAAAACCAAGCAGGGTAACCAGGCTACCCAGCATGAATACCGAACCCGGTCGGGTATGCTGGTAGATATAACCCACGGCGGTGATGGCATATACGAGGGTCACCATCATATCGGCGGTAAACCATTTCCATTCGTTGATGCGTGCACTGCGTGCAAAGGGCGGAAATATATCGCCCACTTTACCCAGCAGGCTTTTTTCCATGCGCTTCTCCAGCCTTAAGGTAATCACGGTTAGAATATTCGATAGGCTGTCGAAGAGCGAACCTGAAACAATATGTTCTTTTTCATTTTTCTCGTCGATGGCCTTCATGTATGGCTTGTCAAATTTGAAAATCAGGAACACGGTCAAGGCGCCGATGGCAACACCTACCGCACCAAAAACCGGCGAGAAAATCAACATGGCCACCAACGAGGAAACAAATTTGGTGAGGGTGTAGAAATACATAAAGCCACTGGCGAAAAAATCTTTCAAGGCTTCGTAGGCTTTGCGGATGCGATTGATGGTGGTGCCGCTGTGGTGATCCTGGTGCCATTGCACAGGCAGGTGTAAGGTTTTGTGGTAGAGTTCGTGCAGAAAATTTCTGCTGAGGTGAAAGGCCAGGTAATGTTCATAGACCCGTGCCGGTCCATGAAAAGCCCATTCAGCGAGTTTGAGACCCAGTATGGCAAAAGCATACAACCAGGCGTAGTGCAACTGCATAATGCCCTTTTCTTGCACTGCATTGATGAACCAGCCATACAGCAATGGGTTCATGGCCGAGATGATACTCGCTGCCAGGAACAGGGAGTAAATCAGTAAGTAACGGCCCTTTTGCTGCTGTGCGTATCGCCAGGCCGTTTTTAGTAAGGATAAGTAGGGATTCTTCATGTTTTGTAACGATGAAGATAATGGCGTTTTTGCGAGATTTTAAGGAGAACGAAACTTACCCGGAAAACAATAGGTTTTGAAGTCGCCCGCCAGTCAGAAGCGCTGCGTCCGTTGCCGCAGGAAGCTGATGACCTCTTCATCGCTTTTGAACCGGTTGCCAATATTGACATAGCTTTTGGCGAGCAGGTCGTAGCGTTTCGACATCAGATAAGCCCATACATGCAGAAAGTGAATGCCGTCAAATACGATGGCTTCATTGGCTGCATACCGGTCAATGTTTTGCTGAAAATGAAGCGGGTGTTCGGTCCAGTGCAGCGTGGGTTTTTCGTGGTGGCTGATATGGTAACCATCGTTCCAGCATTTGTGGTTATAGTTGGTATTGATACAAGTGATGCTGTTTTTGTATTCGTTGCCCGGGTCGGCGGCGCAGACAAAACTGTGTTGGGCCCAGTTGCCCAGCATCATGATCAACCGCGAGATCAGAAAGGGAATGATGAATACCACCAGGGTTGCCTGCCAGTTCAGGATACTCAACAGGATGCACAGGATGATAAAACTGAATTCGCCCCTTAATAGGCGGCCGCGGAGTTTGCGTCGGTTTTTGCGAACAAAATATTGCGATAAATTATAAATAACCAGGAAGAAAAAACGGGTGAAATAGCGGAGAAAATCGCGCAGTGAATCGCGTTGATAATGCATAGTGCTGCTATCGTCGTCGTCGAGGTTGTTCTCGGCATGGTGCATGCCAATATGGTGAACAAAATAGGTTTCGGGTGATTGTCCGAAGAAAGGCCCGATTACCCAGGGCAGGTAGTGGTTCAGCGCCTGGTATTCTTTTTTGAAAAATGGCCGGTGCGATGTGCAGTGTAACATTAGGCCGAAGGGTCCCTTGAAGACAAAATTATTCATGACCTGGTAAGCGATGGCGATCACCCACCAAACCCATCCGGTTACAAAGGGCATGTACAGTAAAACAGCCAGGGGCAACATCAGGAAAGTAATCTGCAGGGTCAGGTAAACAAACGGCAGGTCGCGTTCATCCCGGATCAGTGACAACAGCCAGGTCGAAAAGCGGCTGTACTGTGTACGTGGCTGAAAGGTCGGATCGGTCACGGGGCCAAAAGACTTCATCGGTTTGGTAGCTTTTGGGTAAGCTAGCGATTAAATGGCTGATAACCAAAAACCCGTGGTCAGCCCTTTGTTAGAATAGTTTTTCCTGTGGTGGTTTTGCGCCGGCCAAACGCAGGTACACCGTTGTTTGGGCGCGGTGATGCGTTTGGTGTTCGAAAGCCTTTGCCAGGGTTTGTTCCTTTGTCAGGTCAAAGCGGCCAAACAGTTTTATTTTTTCGGATAGTTGTGCCGGTGTCATTTTTTTTATTCCGGCGATGACAAAATCATAACTGGCCATTACCAGCTTGATGACATTGGCTTTTGACTGGTCGACCGTTTTTTCCAACTCCCCCGGGTTGTACGGGCTTTTTTCGCCCGTCGCTGCCGAACCAAATCCGTAGTTGGCATCGCTCAAGTGCAGCATCTGCCCGGCGAAAGAGCGCATTTCAGGCGTGGGCTTATAGCCATAGCCCGATTCAGGCATGGCTTCGAGGTATTCTTTTGTATAGTCTCTTGCCCTTTCCCAGTTCTGTATCTGTTCTTCAACCGGTGTTTGTGCTTGTACAAACCCGGCCATGAATAAAGAAACCAGTAGCATAGCGAAAGCTTTCATTGTTTTTGTTTTGGTTGTTGAAAAAAAGAATGAATAATCAACCCCGTAAATGTAGTTAAATCGGCGTAGCGATTTTTATTTATCCCAAATGAGTAGGGCAAAACCAATGCAACCACCTTGTTTATTCAATTGATAACTGTAACTTTAGAAAGAACACCGATGTAAAAAAGCGGTTAACAAAACCAGGATAGCTACGCAATTGCCTACCTGATTTGATTCATTTTTTCCTACCCTTTTAAACAAGTTTGCCTGGTACGGTGATTATAGTGCCAGCCCTGCTGTTAAAATAAGCATTAAAAAATAAACTGAATTCCATTGAAACGTACACCATTCTTACCCTTGGTTTTATGCCTGTTATTGATAGCCTGTGGTGGAGGCAATAACAAAAAAGCCTATGCTACAGGTGCGAATGGCAATACAGCAGCTTCGACCGAAGACATTCTCTATTTCAATGGGGATATTATTACCATGGAAGGCAACCAGCCACAGTATGCGGAGGCAGTAGTGTCAAAAAAGGGAGAGATTGTTTTTGTGGGAAACCTTTCCGAAGCGCAAAAACAATTTCCCGCTGCCGAAAAAATGGATTTGCACGGCAAAACCATGATGCCCGGATTTATAGAACCACATGCACACCCGGTTTCTTTGGGTGGAATTATTCTCTCTAATGAAATCATTGCCCCCCACGAATGGAAAATGCCCCAACAAACCTATCCGGCGGTTGTTGGTCACGATAACTACCTGAAAGCCTTGCACGATGTGGTAAATAATAGTGAGAACAAGAATGACTACGTGATGGTTTGGGGGTATCACAAAGCCTGGCACGGCGATATTACAAAAAAGGAAATAGATAAAGCTACCGGTGATATTCCAACCATCATCTATCAACGCTCCTGCCACGAAATCTACCTGAATTCTGCTGCGCTGAAAAAGTTCAATGTAAATGTCAGCAAAGACATACCCAAAGATGCCATGGCACAAGTGGACGAAAAAAACGGGCATTTCTGGGAAAGGGCTTACCAGTCGATGCGCGCAGGCGCGCTGAAAGCAGTTTTCAACGACGAAGCCAGGATCAAGGTCGGTTTGACAAGGTTGAGCGACATGATGCTGCAAAATGGCATTACGGCCATGATGGAGCCCAGTTTCCCGAACAGCACGTTTGAAGGTGAATATCCTGCATTAAAAGCAGAAGCCGACAAAACGAACCGGTATATGGTGTATTTAGTGCCAGGTTTTCCGGAACAATATTCTTTGAAAAAGAGCAATGTAGATTTTGACAAATACATTAAGACGCTATCAAAATACGACTCCAAGAACATCACCTTCTTAACCGACCAATACAAATTGTTTTCAGACGGTGCCATTTATTCGCTGGCGATGGAGCTTAGAAGTCCCTACCTACATTGCCCCACTTGTAAAGGTGAATGGATTATTCCGCCTGCCTATCAAAAACCACTATTTGATTTTTACTGGGACCACGGGTACCGGATTCATATTCATGTTACCGGCGACAAGGGACTGGAATCTTACTTGCAACTTTTAGAAGATGCCCAAAAACGAAACCCGCGAAAAGACCATCGTACAACCTTTCATCATTTAGGTGTTATCGGTGAAGACCAGGCTGAACGAATGGCCAAAATGGGTGCCGAGGCATCTGTAAACTCATATTATCTCTATGCCATGGGCAACAAATATGCAGAAATTGGACTGGGGCCAGAAAGAGCGCATGCCATAGCGCCGATGAAATGGCTCACGGAAAGAAATATCCCAACGTCCGTGCATTCTGATTTCGCCATGGCCCCGGCCGAGCCACTGACTTTGGCCTGGGTTGCTGCTACACGGATGTCAGATAGCGGCCAACCGTTAAGACCAGATTTAGGCTGTTCGGTGTATGATGCACTGAAAGCAATTACCATCAGTGCGGCCAGTACTTTTTCGTATGAAAACAAGATTGGTTCGATCAAGGAGGGCAAACAGGCCACATTTACGATTTTAGACCAGAACCTGCAAACGCCGGTCAAATTGACCACCGTTGGCCGGTTTAAGTTGACCACCCCTGGCCGAAGCAAATTGACCATGCTTGGCCGGGCTAAATTGACCACCTGATTGGGGGCTAATTAGTTCATGTTTTT
>JAIUNW010000016.1 GCA_020161535.1 Bacteroidota bacterium
AAAAACATGAACTAATTAGCCCCCAATCAGGTGGTCAATTTAGCCCGGCCAAGCATGGTCAATTTGCTTCGGCCAGGGGTGGTCAACTTAAACCGGCCAACGGTGGTCAATTTGACCGGCGTTTGCACTTTGGCAACAAACAGAGCTTTGACAAGGTTTTCTATGAGAAAACAACTCGAATAAAGTTTCCGGAAAAGTGCTTTGTGTTAGAAGCTTTCGACAACGGTGAGTTTCTAACTGGTGCTGTATTTGACGTAGATAGCATGAGTTTCCAAAATTTCATAGTTACAAATAGTTTCGACACAGTAAAAAGCCTTCTTGATGTCAATATTTTAAGCAAAAATTACTTAACAAAAAACAAGCCCATGTTCCACTCCACTCGAAACTTGTTTTTCAAAAGAAAGGTTGAGCAGGATCATTATTGGATTTTCATCGCCGATCTAAATAGCAAAAGGCTTTGGACAGAAATTAAATACCCAGACTGGAGCGGGCAGTGATTGCAAACGCTTGAATATCCTCTTTAGGCTAACTTAATTTTTGAAATTTTGCTTTCAACAGGCCAATTTTTACAGCCCATTTAGATATATGACTTACAAATTAGAAAAAAGAACTTGGGCAGACGCCGACTATGACAAAATGGGCTGGCACGACAACCGCATATATAAACTAGCGGTCAATGAAGACCTGGAAATGGATATAGATTATATCGTTAAATGGAATCAACCGGATATTGAAGGATTGCCGTTTACTTTTTGGGTAGCCCCGGCAACCTTGGTTTTTAAAAATATTTCGCATCTGAAACTTGATCTTTCAATGGAGCTGTATAACAGCTTTGAAATTGAGGGTATAGAAAGAGAAGAAGAAAATAACTGGTCGGTCATCCTTCGGCAAGGTGTCATCCAATTTACGTCTCCAGGATTTGTACAATACATTCGCCAAGATCCTTCTTTTCAATTTGAACAGTCGATCTCCTACATCGAGCGTTATGGCTATTCACTCGACAGAACAACTACGCAAGAAAACCCAAATTTGCTTCTTGACAACATTATTGAAAACCGTAAAAAAGAGGCAGCGCATTATGAAAATGTCAAAAAACGACAGCTAAAACGGCTGGAATTAGAAGCGCTGGTCAAATTAAGAGAGCTTAATGAGATAGATACAAAACAATATCTTTTAAAGAAAAAGGAAATCAACGACTTACTATTTTCTTACGACTACTTTCTTAAAGGGACTCGATTTGAAAGCTGGTAAAATATTGACCGTTTGCATCCGCGTGCTTAATTTGCACGAAACCTTCCTATGCTAAAAAGAAGCCTTTTCCTTCTCCCTTTCTTAATTGCCCTCGCAATAATGATAAGATGTTGGTTCCAACTGGCATCAATGCACTATATCCCCCAATGGCAGCATTATTCAGCCGTTTTATGTGCACTCATCGTTGTTTATTTTCTACTAAAAGACTCGAATAAAGCCTTGATTGCCCTTGGCTGCTTTTTCGTAGTTGGAACATGTAACGGCCTCTCGCTGACATCGGCCATAGTGAGAAATTCAATTACTATTTTTGGCGTTGAAAGTCCGCCATTTAATAGCCTATCACTGGGACTACTATTTCTCTTTTTCATATTGAATTTCCCAACTATCGTAAATTTATACCTGGATCACAAGGAAAGAAAGACCAATAGTCCAAACAACTGATATCGGAGCTTTGCGCTATGGATGAGGAACCGCAACTATTGATGACCCACAACAACTTACCGGCAAACACGTCAATCATTTCTTTGTTATGAAACAACTATTTCTTCAACTTCTGACCTTAATAACACTTGCTGGCTGCAGCAAAGACCAACTCAACACAGGGCCCCAAGTCGACATTTACCTGTTAAAGTCGTTTACGACCACCGTCAACCAATCAACCACACCAGCAACCATCTCTATTACCGACGCTGTATTGGATAACACCCCCCTGGTTACAAACAAAAATATTTCCGCCTATATTCAGGCTACGCACAAATTCATTTTGAACAAAGATATCCAGACTGCCATTGCGAATTTTGGACCAGACAAGGCCTTTGCGGTGACCGTCGACAAACAACCCATTTACTATGGCCTGTTTCATCCCACCTACCTAAGTTCCATAAATTTTGGCGTGGCGACCATTTCACCCATCCTGGTTAACAACAACGAATTGCAAATTGACTTCCCGACTATTGATAACAATAGCTTGCTTCAACAACTCGACCTCCGCAATGACAGCCAGCTTATCCAGGCACTGAAAATGACGAACCGTTTACAATAGCCCACCTGTCATGCACAGTACAAACAAAAAAAACCACTGGGAAGCCGTTTACGAAAACAAGCGCCCCGACCAACTGAGCTGGACCCAGGAAGTGCCGACCACCTCTCTCGACTTCATCGCATCCGTAGGCGCCATCAAAACCGCAAAAATCATTGACATCGGTGGGGGCGACAGCAAATTGGTCGACTGTCTCCTGGCGCAAGGTTTTGAAAACATCACCGTACTGGACATTTCTGAAAAAGCACTCGACAAAGCAAAATTTCGCCTGGGCGCCAACGCCGAAAAAGTAAACTGGGTGGTAGCTGATATTACCGACTATGCGCCAGACAGCCCTTTTGACATTTGGCACGATCGGGCAACCTTTCATTTTCTGACCACGACCGAGCAAGTGTCGCGCTACTTGGCCACCGCGCGACAATCAATCTCCGGCTTTATGACCATCGGCACTTTCTCTACTCTGGGACCAACCACCTGCAGCGGACTCCCCATCAAACAATACAGCGAAGAATCTTTGACCGCCTCGCTCAAAAATGGCTTTGCTAAAATTCGTTGCGTGTTAGAAGACCATCAAACCCCTTTCAATACCACCCAAAATTTTCTATTTTGTAGTTTCAAACGCCAATTTACATAGACCAAACCCATCCTATATGAACGCAGAAATCAAAACAACCGACGATACCTCCATCTTCGGGGTTGAACTGGTAAGAGCCTCCACCAGTAAACGCCTGGCCAATTACATCATCGACTTTATTGCTTTTATTGTCGTCATCCTGGTACTGTCATTTATGGCAGGCATGATGTTCCCTTCGTTTTTTGCCGATGTCGACACAAACTCCACCAGCTTTAACCTGTTGGATCGCCTCATCTCCACCATCCTCTATGCACTATTTATGGGCACGGTCGAGTGGCTGATGGCCGGCAAATCGCTGGGCAAACTGATCACCAAAACAAGAGCCGTCAACCTGGATGGCAGCAAAATATCAGCAGCCACCGCTTTCAAACGGGGTTTCAGCCGCGCCGTTCCGTTCGTGGTATTGAGTGCTTTTGGCACCCCTTGCGATCCCTGGCAAGACCGGTGGACAGATACCCTCGTTATTGACGAGAAGCTCTCCTTTGGTTATTAACCCAACCTACCTCGTTGCTGTCGGCACCGGTAAATCGCGCTTCATCATCGCATCGCGGTTCGCCATCTCCCAAGCGGTGTAAAACACCAACTGCGCCCGCTTGCGCAACAACGCAAAGTTGATCTTGTCGACCGTGTCGGTCGGTTTGTGGTAGTCGGCCTGCAACATGCCATCGTAATAAAAAATCACCGGCACCCCTTTCCGCGCAAAATTGTAGTGGTCGCTGCGGAAATAAATCTGGTTCTGGTCGTTGGGGTCGTTGAACTTATAATCAAGGGTCATCTTGATATACTTCTTGTTAACCCCTTCGCTCAAGGGCTTCAGTTCGGTACTGATCTTGTCATCGCCCACCACATACACATAGTTCAGGGTATCAGGCAACTTACGCTCCGTATCTACGCGGCCAATCATATCGATATTCAAATCGGCCGTTGCCTTCTCCATCGGAATCGTGGGGTGCTCGCTAAAATATTCTGATCCCCACAAGCCTTTCTCCTCGCCACTCACCGTCATAAACAACACATTGCGCCGCGGGCCCTTGCCCGCTGCCTTCGCTTTCGCAAAAGCCTCGGCGATTTCCAACACACCCACCGTACCCGAGCCATCATCATCGGCGCCATAATAAATTACATCCCCCCGCTTACCCAGGTGATCGTAGTGCGCGGTCACAATCAACCACTCGTCTTTCTTATCAGTGCCTTCTATATAACCCAATACATTGCTGCTCTTCAGGTGCAGCAATGCTTTGTCGACCTCCAACGCCAAATCGGCTTCATACACTTTGGCCGGCACTGCCGCTGTTTTACCCGCCTGCAACAACTGCTCATAATCGGGGGCAATCGCCTTCGCTACATTGGCCGAAATGGTAAAGAAACTGGGTTGCTGCACCGCCGAATACAAGTTCAGGTACATATTTCCCAGGCTGGCCGCCGCTTGTCGCGGAAATCCCTGGCCTACCATCAACACCGCCGCCGCGCCTTTTTTAACGGCCGCCATGTATTTGCCGTAAAAACTATTCGGGGCGCGGAAGCCGCGCTTGGTACTGCTGTACGACGACGGACTCCCATCCAGTATCAACACCGCTTTCCCTTTCACGTCGATATCACCATAATCGTCGTAAGCCGAATCAACAATGCCATGCCCCACCATTACCAGTTCTGAAAAATACTGGCTGCCGTTTCTGCAGAATTGCAAAAAGGGTTGGAACTCGGTATTCAACGCAAATGATTTTTCATTCACGCGCAGCAAAGCAGCTTTCAACGAATCGCGGTAAACAGGGTATTCCATCTGGAAGCTGCCATGGTTGCCCGGCATAAAACCCAGGCTTTTAAAATGGTCTTCGATATATGCCGCTGCCTTGCGCTGGCCTTCAGTGGCCGTTTCTCGTCCCTCCATCGCCGGACCGGCGATTATTTCCAAATGTCGACGCAAATCTTCTTCTGTAATCGTAGCCGCTATTTTCTGCGGATTGGCTTTTTTCTGGGCCTGTGCGTGGCGCGCACCCAGCACCAGCAATCCCGGTAACATCACCAGGGCAATAGCTAGTTGTTTCATGCAAAATGTTTAGTAAGCGGCAATGTAAGGAGAAATCAGGCTCCTGCCTCAACTCCATTCAGAAGGCACCTGGTCTTTTTCCTGCTCCTTGTTCACCCGGGCGGCAATGCTGATACTGATCTCAAACAAAAGCCAGAGCGGAATGGTAACAATCAATTGACTCACCACATCGGGCGGCGTGATCACCGCCGCAATCACCAAAATGATGACCACCGCAAACTTGCGGCTCTGCCGAAGAAAGTCGGCCGTCAACAGGCCCACTTTGGCCAGGAAAAACACCACCAACGGCAATTGGAACACGATGCCCGTGCCCAACACCAGTGATATAATATTATCGAGATAGTCGTTAAACGTAAACGTGTTCTTGATCATCGGGCTCAGTGTATACGCCGCAAAAAAGTTCACTGTGTAGGGCGCAATGAGAAAATAACCGAAACTGATACCGGAAAAAAACAACAGCGACACCCAAAAGATGACGCCCCTGGTTCTCTTCAACTCCTTCTTGGTCAGCGCCGGCTTTACAAAACGCCAGAACTCCCAAAAAACATAGGGAAACGCGATCACCAGTCCGCCCACAAAAGCAATCGTGAAACTCATCATGAACTGGCTGCTCATCTCGGTGCTGATAAAATCAATCTTGATATCGTCCAGGCACATCGAGTTGCCCAAACCCAGTTTATGACTGGCCGCACACAATACCCGATAGGTAATAAAATTGCTCCGGGTAGGGCCCATGATCACTTTGTCGAAGAAAAAATCCATGTACACAAACACCACAATCGCACCCAGCAATACCGCCAGCAGGGCCCGCATGATATGCCAGCGCAGGGCTTCGAGGTGATCGATAAATGACATTTCCTCGCCTGTTGCCGACTTCCGGTTGAAAAGACTTTTCGCCATAATTATTCGCTAAACGCCTGCTTGATTCTTTATACAATAAATATAAACTCCGTTCGTTATACCAGTTGACACCAAAACCCAAGACCATGAAAAACAACGATGTACAGCACTCTAACAACGCCATCCGCATCAACCGCGACAATTACCGTCCCCGCTTAAACGTATCCCGCTTTTTCAGGTATATCCTTTTCGTTGTTTTGAAAGGCGAGTCACCCCTCGAAACCCGTCCCGCGTATATCAAACACCGCTTTCGTCACTAACCCAACCCATATATCTGGCGCTTACCTCAGAAACCACTATTGTAAACGCTCGCCCCACCCCGGTGGGGCTTTTTTATCGCTAACTGAACAGGTACTCCACATCTTCTTTGGTCAGGTTCTTCACAAAGCCCTCGTCGTCGGCAATCAGGTCGCGCGCCAGCAACCGCTTCCGCTCCTGCAATTGCAAGATCTTGTCTTCAATGGTATCCTTACAAATCATCCGGTAAGCAAAAATGCTCTTGGTTTGCCCAATACGATGGGTACGGTCGATCGCCTGTTGCTCTACCGCCGGATTCCACCAGGGGTCAACAATATACACGTAGTCGGCCGCCGTCAGGTTCAAACCCACACCACCCGCTTTCAACGAAATCAGGAACACCCGGCAATTCTCATCATTTTGGAAACGTTGGATGGCTTTCTCGCGATCGATCGCCGTCGTGCTGCCATCGAAATATTCATAGTCGACGCCCAACTCTTCCAGCTTCTTCCTGATCAGGGCCAGCATGCCGAGAAATTGTGAAAAGACCAGGGCCTTGTGGTTGCTGATGTTTTCAGTGATCTCGCGGCCCAGCTCTTCGAGCTTGATGGAATGGTTCTCGAATTTTTCGGCTTCGTTCAGTATCGCCGGACTATCACAAATTTGCCGCAGCTTCATCAAGCCCTGCAAAATGGTGAGTTGCGACCGCTGCACGCCCTGCGATTCAATGGTGCCCATGATCTTGTCGCGGAAATCATTCCGGTACGCATCGTAGATCTTCCGCTGCTCGTCTTCCATCTCACAAAACAGAATGGTCTCGATCTTTTCCGGCAGGTCTTTGGCCACCTGCTCCTTGGTGCGTCGCAGAATAAATGGAAACAATATTTTTCTTAAATGCTCCTTACGGTCCTGCTCGCCAAACTTATCGATCGGTATGGCAAACTCCTGTCTGAAAAATTCCATACTGCCCAGCATACCGGGGTTCAGGAAATTCATCTGGGCATATATATCAAAGGTATTGTTCTGCAGCGGGGTACCGCTCATGCACAAACGATGTTTGGCGCGCAACAACGAAGCAGCCTTGGTCACCTTGCTGGCGGGGTTCTTAATGGCTTGCGATTCGTCGAGTACCACCACGTCAAATTCCATCTCCACCAGCAACTTGATATCGCTGCGCAAAGTGCCATAAGTAGTGATGATCACATTCTTGCTTTGCAGCATGTCTTTCGACCGCGTACGCTCGCCGCCATGGTGAATATGGTAGGTGAGGGCCGGGGTGAATTTGCGGATCTCGTTTTCCCAGTTGAACATCAGGGTCGTGGGACAAACCACCAAGGCCTTCAGCCCATGGTGGGTATCGCGATAGTGTTGTAAAAAGCTAAGCGATTGCACGGTTTTACCCAAACCCATATCATCGGCCAAAATACCGCCCCAGCTCACTTCACTCAGGTAGTTCAACCACTGAAAGCCAAAAGCCTGGTAGGGTCGCAGCAGGCCTTGCAGGTGCGCCGGCGGCGCCAGTTCCCGGATATTCTTAAAGCCACGCAGTCGCTCGTATTTTTCTTCCAACTGCATGAACAGCTCTTCTTCATTTCGTTCATTGTACAACTCGTCGATCACCGTCATGTGGTATTTCGAGAGTCGCAGGTTCTGCGCCTTGCCTTCGCCAATGCGGAACAGCAAGGAATATTTCTTGATCCACTCTTCAGGCAATATACCGAGTGTGCCATCGTCGAGTTGCACAAACTGTTGCTTATTGGCCAGCGCGCGTTTCACTTCGGCCACCGTCACTTTCTGGTCGCCGAAAACGATGTCGACTTTGGCGTCAAACCAATCGGTATTGCTGCTGATCTGGATCCGCGTTTGCGGCTTCGCCGTATTGAACCTAAAATTCTTCAACGCCTCAAAACCATATACGGGGATGCGCATTTCTTTCATTGCATCCACAAAAAGAAAGAACCAGTTGTTGCGCAATACATCCGCGCCTTTCAACACCAGGTTTTGTGAACCATCAGGGCGAATAAAATTGGAATGCAGCGCTTCCAACTTTTGCAGAAACTCCTGCTCCACCGCTTTGTTGCGATGCACAATCATCACTTTGTCGCCATCGGGCACAATGATTTCGTCTTTGTCGCCGGGTCGCGTTTCAAATCCTTTGTACGAAAAAATGGGCTGAAATACCAGGTAATCGCCCTTTTCCTGCAACAATAATTTTCGGTCGGGCTCACCGTCTTTGTACGATGAAATCAGTGTGGCATCAAACTCCACCTGATAATGTTTCGCCAATGGCAATACCAGGTTCAGCAATTGCATGGGCCAGGTAGATTTCGTGATCATGATCGTGCCCTTCGGCATGAAAGTCTCTACCCGGTTCACATCTTCTTCGTTGCGCCAGCTGTACAGGTTGTCGTTGTACAAGAACAAAAGGTTGCCATTGAGTTGATTGGCCGTGATATTGATATCGGCGCCATTGATCTTTACCCAGCAACTGATTTCGTATTGCTTGTTCTTCTGTTGTACTTTGAAAAAAGGCACCAGCACGTCGGTTTCGATGCCGAGTGGTACCAGGTTTTCTGTTTTAAATGGCTTGGCCGTTGGCAGGATAAAAACAAATGGACTATCGGCCACTTCGTTCAGCAACTTTTTCAACTTCGGCTGCATATATTCCACCACCAGGTGTTTGGTTTCAGCCGGCAGCTCTTCGCTTTCGTGGTGGATGATGTTTTCCCAAATGCCACTGAAGGGCGAATTGCGGTTCAGGTACTTGGTCAGTTCACTATCCTGGATGCGCCGCAGTGCGGGAATCAACGCGCGATCTGATTCAGGAAACAATTCCACATTCACGTATTTGGAGAGATCGGTTTTCTCCACCTTGCCCACAAATTGTTTTTGTTCATCGTCGGGTTCGCCCTGGATGGCTTCAAACTGAAACCCGGGGTAACTGCGATGGTGCAGGTTCAATACTACGCCCACTCTTTGCGCAGCACCATTCAGTTTGAAACTGGTTTCGGGTTCGGCCTCTTCTGCTACTACGGCCACTTCGACCGGTTTCGGTTTCTGCGCCTGCAGGGGATTGATCCGCTTAATACTACTATCCAGCACCCGCAAAAAAGGTTTGCCTTCTTTATACGCAAATTCAAATTTCCCCTTCAGGTCGTCGTTCAAACTATAGCCGTAGGCTTCGAGTAATTTGTTTTTCTCTTTGTCCCAGTTGCGGATCGAATCAAAATAATTCGGGCCATAGGCATTCAACAATTGCAGAAACACAATCACCTTGGGCAAACACAGCGGATGTTTGGTATCTACATAATCGCAACTGGTATCAAAATTTCTTTCTTCGTTTTTGCGAATAACAACGGGGTAGTTTTTGCCATCGATCTCCACCCTTGCTTTCACCACTTCATCTACGGCTGATTCAATATTCGCTTTGCCGGTTCGCAGATAGGTTTCTGCTGCAGTAAAATTTTCGGGGCCACTCAACAACTTGATCGTTTTCAGATCAATGGTTTTCATCTTGATGACGGTGTGGCGCTGGTCGTATTCCACCTCTTCGGCCTGCAACAAATTTTTGTCGAGCATCTCCTGCAACTGGATCAGCGAGGCGGCTTCGTGCCGACAGATGTCGCCCAGGTTATACGGACAGGAACACCTGACCGACAAAGCCCGCGGGTCAGCGAACTTCTGGATATAAACCTTGTAGTAGGTTGCATAGCTGTCGTCTTTCACGCGAAACGTGACCGAACCCAGCAATTCATCATACTCTACCAGCTCAACATAACCGATGGCGTGAATTTTTTTTCCTCTGCGGATTACTTCATCAGTACCATTGGTGTACACATATTTAATAAGGTGCGGTAACGCCATTCGTCGTCCTTTTTGTTAAACCCGGATGCGGCAAGGGCAATCTGCAAAAGTAAAGGAAAGAGAACCAGATAACCATATATTTTCTTCGCTTTTACGGCACGGTATTAGCCATTGTCATAATACCTTTGTCGTTTAAAGTGCAGTAAGTATGAAATTGTTTGTTCCAGCGCTCTTGGCCATCACGGCTTTTACCAGCCTGTCGGCTTCGGCCCAGAAATTGAAAAAGGCCGATAAACTAGTGGTGGACGCCATTCAATCGCATGTCAATTACCTGGCTGATGACAAGCTCCAGGGTCGGCGGGCAGGCACATCGGGCGAGCAACTCGCGTCAGATTATATCAGCAAACAATTCACCGCCATTGGCCTGTTGCCAAAGGGGGAAAAAGGGTTTTTGCAACCCTTTCCCATCGCCGATGGCAAAGAATACAAAGAAACCAGCTTTCTGTTTTTGAATGGTCACGAAATACCCAAAGACCAGTTTTTTGTGCATCCCTTATCGCCCGAAAAAACGGTGGAAGAAATGCCATCGATCGCGTTGAAAGAGGCTGGCATGCCCTGGTTCCTCGATTTGGCTGAAGAAAAACAGGCCAATACAGGCAATCCGCACTTCGATTTGGCATCGGCCATCGTTGACAAAACAAAAACTGCCGCTGCCAAAGGGGCCACTGCATTGATCATTTACAACGACGACGACTATGCGTACAATGGCAAACAGAAAGGCGAAACCCTGCCCATACCGGTCATTTATGTCGCCAAAAAAACAGCCGACACCTATTTCACCGACGAAACCGTGCCGGTAGAAGTTAAATTCAAGGCAGCCTTCCAGGAAAAACAGCGCACGGGCAACAACGTGATTGGGTATATCGACAACCAGGCGCCTTTAACGATTGTGATTGGCGCACACTACGATCACCTCGGTTATGGTGAAGATGGCGGCTCGCTAATGCGCACCGGCACCCCACAAATTCACAATGGTGCCGACGACAATGCCAGTGGTACCGCCGCCCTGATTGAATTGGCGCGGCTCATCAAAGCCAAACGTGATCGGTCGAAAGCGGTCAATTACCTCTTCATTGCTTTTTCGGGCGAAGAACTCGGTCTCTTCGGCTCCAAATATTTTGTGGAACACCCCACAGTGCCGCTGGCTTCAATCGATTATATGATCAATATGGACATGGTGGGCCGCCTGAATCCCGATACCAAGGGCATCAGCATCGGCGGTTATGGCACTTCGCCCGCCTGGGAAACAAGCATGAAAGACCTGCCCGCTGCGAAATTCCTCGCCGTTAAAGTGGATAGCAGTGGCACGGGCCCCTCCGACCACACCAGCTTCTATCGCAAAGACATACCGGTATTGTTCTTCTTCACCGGCACGCACGCCGACTACCACAAACCCAGCGATGATGCCGACAAGCTAAATGCCGAGGGCGAATACCGTGTGGTACAATACATCTACCAACTCATTCAGCAAACACCCAAAACTAGTAAACTCGCCTTTTTGAAAACCCGTGAGCAGTCCACCGGTACCAGCACCCGCTTCTCTGTTACCCTCGGCATTATGCCCGATTACGCCTACGGCGGATCAGGGGTGCATGTAGAGGGGGTTACCGAAGGCCGGCCGGCCGCCAAAGCGGGCATTGTGGCCGGCGATGTGATCACCCAACTGGGAGATATAGCTACGCCCTCGGTGGAGGAGTACATGAAGGCCCTGGGTAAATTCAAAAAAGGCGATAAAACAACGGTGAAGTATAAACGCGGCGATACTGAACACGAAGCGTCTGTGGAGTTTTGATTTTTTCTGCTCAACTGGAAAACTGGCAACCGGCAAACCTACCTTTATACAACCGGTAAAAGAACCACCCGATGCGCCTACGGCTTGCGATTGACGATATGACCGGCGATTTTTTTGCAGATGCCCACCTGCTGGGCATTGTGGCGCCGGTGCGTGATTACCAGTTCTGCTGGCACCTGAACCGCAACCTGCGTTTTCAGTTCCGCATCAACGTCGACATCGAGATCCAGCTCACCAAAAAAAACCGGCATTATTATTTTCCCATTTACGAGTATGCTGAACCCAGCCAGTTCCTGGTGCATTATCTCTACCGCAACCAGCACGATGGCGAATACCTGCTGCCCGAGTTTCGTCACCTCGATTTTCTCTGGCTTACCAAGGGCGAGCTGCCCGATCCCAATGCCCTCCAGGAAATCGCGCAAACCATCCGCGGCTTTCCCGGCGTGCAACTGGTGGTGGAAATGACCAACGAAAAAATCCGCAACAAAGAACACCTGATTTTCTAATCTACCCGTCGGGTCGCACCCGACGGGTGCAACCCGACGGGTAAAAAAAACTATACTATGTGGCAGGAAAAAGACAATGCGTTGTACCGCCGGTTCGAGTTTGCTGATTTTTCAGCGGCTTTTGCCTTTATGACCCGCGTGGCGCTGGCGGCAGAGAAGATGAATCACCACCCGCGGTGGACGAATGTGTACAATACGGTCGAGATCTGGCTCAATACCCACGATGCAGGCAACACCGTCACCGACAAAGACCGGAAATTGGCGCAGAAGATTGATGCGTTGCTGGGTTGAGGCAATAAACGGTTCAGCTAACACAACAGTTTTCCCTTTTTCTGCAACTGTTTTCCATCTCATACAAAAGCCCTCGAGCAACGTACGCCAATTTCACGCAAAGCGACGCATTCTACCGTAAGCAAACATCCAAGCTCACGCTACATATAACGCAGGCTTCTCGCCCGACTGCAACGCCTGCAACAAACCAATCGGCTCAACGAATGCGCCCAAACCCTGCTCGTTCAGCAACTGCCTCACTTCACCCAGGGCCGCCGGATCAACCGCTATCAACAAGCCGCCATTGGTCTGCGGATCGGCCACCAGCAGTTTTGCTTCTTCCACTGGCAGGGTCTCACGGATATGTATAGCCGAACCATAACTTGCCCAGTTGCGATGGGTACCGCCGGGCGCTATTTTCTCTGCTATCAATTCTTTGACGCCATCAATCACCGGCAACTTATTATACTGCACCTGCGCCTGCAAACCCGCGCCCCGCGCCATTTCCAGCAAATGTCCGCCGAGCCCGAAACCGGTTACATCGGTCATGGCATGCACGCCTTTGAGACCGCCCAAGGCTGCGCCCACTTTGTTGAGGGTTTGTAATTGCAAGGCCATTCTTTCATACGCATCGGCCGGCAGTATGCCTTTTTTTTGCGCGGTCGACAACACCCCAATGCCCAGCGGCTTGGTCAACAGTAACACATCGCCCGCCCGCGCCGTATCGTTTCGTTTCAGGTCGGCAATATTGACCAGGCCATTTACCGACAACCCAAAAATTGGTTCGGGGTTGTCGATGCTATGGCCGCCCGCCAACGGTATGCCCGCTTCGGCGCAAATCGATCGCCCGCCTTCCATGACTTGTCCCGCTATTTCGGGCGATAATTTGTCGACCGGCCAACCCAGTATCGCGATCGCCACCAAGGGGCGACCACCCATCGCATATACATCACTGATGGCATTGGCACCGGCAATGCGACCAAACGTAAACGGATCATCCACAATCGGCATAAAAAAATCGGTGGTGCTGATCAGCGCCTGCCCATGGCCCAGGTCATAAACTGCTGCATCATCACTGGTTTCATTGCCCACCAGCAAGGCGGCGGGCGCCGGCAGTTTGTGTGCCGTATGCAGGATATCAGACAATACGCGCGGCGCAATTTTGCAGCCGCAGCCCGCGCCATGCGAGTACGCGGTCAATTTGATAGACATAGAGAAAGTATTTTCTGTGCGTTTCTAATTTCATCCACCGCAGGGAGCGGTATATTGGTTATTTCGACGGTTGCCGCGCGGCTATGCAAACTTTTCGCATACCATTTGTCGTAATACTTGAGCAAAATGGCAAAGGCACTGCGAATATCATTCTCGACAATATAATTGACGGCTTGTTTTGTTTCGAGTCCGCCAAGCCGCTTTTGAATGCGCAGCACTGCGCCAATCAATTTTTCTTTGTCAAAACCACCATAGGCCGGCAACAAATAATCCAGTCTTTTCTCAAAGTCGATGTCGAGAAAATAAACCGGCGATTGCCGGAGCTGTTGTTCAAAGCGCTGCGGCAACAGAATATTCCCAATGCGCATGCTTTCATCTTCCACCCAAAACGATTGCCCCTTTAAGGCATACAACTGCAAGGCGAGTTCATTCTCAAACTGCTCCTGGCTGGGTTGTGCAGCTTGCCCCAGGTGCCCAAAGGCTGAGCCACGATGATGCGCCAGGCCCTCCAGGTCAACAACCGCTTCGCCCAAGCGCGACAGTCGCAACAACAAATCCGTTTTACCACTACCCGTATAACCACCCAGTACTTTCATGGTATAGGGCAAGGCCAATTGCGTTAACACCCACTGCCGAAACACTTTATACCCGCCCTTCAGCGTGTACACCCTGAACCCATAAAGATCCAGCAGCCAGGCCACCCCGCCACTGCGCATACCGCCCCGCCAGCAATGCACCAACACTTCTTTCGACTCCAGCGCACCCTTCGACTCAGCCAACTTCGCCAACACCGCCTCCACTTCCTCCACCATCGATCGCATCTTCGGCCCAAAATAATCCAGTCCAATCTTAATCGCCTGTTCGCGACTCTCCTGCTTATACGCCGTACCCACAGCCTTTCTCTCGTCATCCGTAAACAACGGCAATGCATATGCGCCGGGAATATGCGCATGATGATATTCTCCCGGGCTCCGTACATCGAACACCGGCACCGCCAACCTCCGCGCCAAAAACGCTTCTATATCCAATGAAACCACCGCCATCTGTCTACCTTTCTAATTATACTTATAACTCTTCCTAAAACAATAACTAATCAATCAGCGAATGTATCGCTTTCCAAAACCTCCAACCAAAACAAACAAAAAGGCGGATGACCCTCGTCACCCGCCCAAAATTATCCTCAAATCACTGCCCCACCTACACAACCCCCTCGCCCGCGGCAGCAACCTTAAACCTTAAACATTAAACCTTAAACTCTTGCTCATCCATTCATACTCGCCAAAAACTCCTCATTGCTCTTCGTGCCACGCATCCGCTTCAACAATTCCGTCATCGCTTCTTCCGTATTCATATCATTCAGGAACACGCGCAACAAATTCATGCGGCGCAATACATCCCGATCCAGCAACAAATCATCACGACGCGTTGAAGAGGCCACCAGGTCGATGGCCGGGAAGATGCGACGGTTCGCCAGTCGACGATCCAATTGCAATTCCATATTTCCCGTGCCCTTGAATTCTTCAAAGATCACTTCATCCATTTTCGAACCCGTGTCAATCAGGGCCGTGGCCAAAATGGTAAGCGAGCCGCCATTTTCAATCTTTCGCGCGGCGCCAAAAAACTGCTTGGGCTTCTGCATCGCATTCGCTTCCACACCACCACTCAACACTTTACCGCTCGACGGCGCTACCGTGTTGTGCGCACGCGCCAAACGCGTAATCGAATCGAGCAAAATAACCACATCATGTCCGCACTCCACCAGTCGTTTCGCTTTCTGCAAAGCGATGGCCGATACCTTTACGTGTTTGTCCGCCGGCTCATCAAACGTGGAAGCAATTACTTCTGCTTTCACGCTGCGTTCCATATCAGTCACCTCTTCAGGACGTTCATCAATCAACACCACCATCAGGTAACATTCAGGGTGGTTGGCAGAAATCGCGTTGGCAATTTCTTTCAGCAACACCGTCTTACCAACTTTGGGCTGCGCCACAATCAATCCCCGCTGACCTTTACCAATCGGCGTAAACAGGTCAATCATGCGCGTGCTATAACCATTGGGTTCGCAGAACAAATTCAATTTCTCAAAGGGGAACAGGGGCGTTAAATATTCAAACGGCACACGGTCGCGCACTTCTTCGGGCGAACGGCCATTGATGGTATCTACTTTCAGCAGTGCAAAATATTTTTCGCCTTCTTTCGGTGGACGTACAGCGCCATTGACCGTATCACCTGTTTTCAAACCAAAGAGTTTGATTTGTGAAGGCGATACATATACATCATCGGGCGACGACAGGTAATTGTAATCACTGCTACGCAAAAAACCATATCCGTCGGGCATCATTTCAAGTACGCCTTCGGCGGGAATGATGCCGTCAAATTCAATATTGAACACTTCGCGGGGTTCGCGACGGGGCTGGTTCTGAAATGGAGGGCGAGGCTGTTGTGATTGCTGTGGCTCGGCAGCACCTTGGGGTGCTTGCGCCGGCGTTTCGGGAGCGGCAGCGGGTGAGTCAGGCTCGGCAGCGACGGTGCTATTGATGCCTGGCTCAGCTAATCCCGGTAATTCAGTGGCTTTGTCGTCGGCCTTTTTCCGCCCACGCTTAACAACCGGCTTTTCTTCTTTGGCTACGGGATCTTCTTTCTTCACTACTACTTTGCGCGATTCGTTTCGAACCGGCTTTTCCTCGCTTTCTACAATCGCTTCTTCGGTAGAGTTGGCGGTGGTTGCCTTCACGATGCGTTTTCTTTTGCCTTTATCGGCGTCCGTGCCTTTTACTTCGCTGGCAGAGATGGCTTGTGCGTCGAGTATCTTATAGATCAACGCCTGTTTGTCCATTTTCTTAGCCTGAGAGATCTTTAATTGCTCAGCGATATCGAGCAACTCTGGAACGAGCATATCGTTCAGTTGCAGAATGTCATACATACTTAGACTTGTACTTTTGGTAAGATTTCAAAACCGTCTTACTTCTTGAATTGAAAAAAAATGAAAATTGTGTGTTAGACTTGACTGTACTACAAGAGACGAGTTGAGAGCGGGAGAACACTAATCGTCTTGTTTCCATTGCAATGTTAGGTAAAAAATAACCACTTTCAAACAAAATCCGCAAGTTTTTCGCCCAAAATACCCATCACACAGCGTTTTTCAACGGCTCGCCTGCTTCAAACTGGCGAATATTATCAAGCGTAACCCGCGCAATTTGTGTCAATGCCTCTTCGGTGAAAAAGCCCTGGTGGGCCGTGATCATCACATTGGGAAAACCCATCAACCGTAAGATCTGGTCGTCTTCAATCAACTCCTCACTATGGTCTTTAAAGAACAATTTTTCTTCCTGCTCATACACATCCATGCCAAGATACCCCAGGTGACGATGCTTGAGCGACCGGATCACCGCGGCGGTGTCAATCAGCGCCCCGCGACTGGTATTGATCAACATCGCACCCGCCGGCAGCTGGGCCAGGGTTTGGGCATTGATGAGGTGATGGGTTTGCTCGGTCAGCGGACAATGCAGCGACACGATTAAACTCTGGGTAAGAAGCGCCTCGAGCGATACATATTCTACGCCCGCCGCTACCAGGCCTGGTTGCAGATACAAGTCGTGGGCCAACACGCGACAACCAAAACCCAACATAATTTTCGCAAACGCCTCACCGATTTTTCCCGTGCCCACCACGCCCACGGTCTTTCCATACAGGTCGAAACCGGTTAGTTTTTCGAGCGAAAAATTGCCTTCACGGATGCGGTTATAGGCCTTGTGGGTCTTGCGATTGAGGGCCATGATCAGGGCCACGGCGTGTTCAGCCACCGCATGCGGCGAATAGGCCGGCACCCGCACCACGGCCATGCCCGCAGCCCGGGCCGCTTCCAGGTCTACATTATTAAATCCCGCGCAGCGCAAGGCAATCAGCCGCAGGCCCAGGGCTTTCAAATCACGAATCACCCCCGCATCGAGCCGGTCGTTCACAAACACACAAACCCCCTCGCAGCCCGCTGCCAGCGGCACCGTGTCTGCCTGTAGGCCCACCGGAATATAGTGGATGGAATGGCCCTCGTTGTATTTGTCAAAATAGGTACGGTCGTAAGATTGGGTCGAAAAGAAAGCCAAACGCATGATGATCAGTGGGATAATTTTATCTTTGCCCTCCCTAAATATAGGCTATGTTCAATAAGCGCACCAAGATAAAGGATCTGCTGGCCCAGGAACCAACCGGGCAGGAAGTTATTGTGATGGGATGGGTTCGGACCTTCCGCAACAACCAGTTTGTGGCCCTGAACGATGGCTCTACCAATACCAACCTGCAAGTGGTGTTGACCCTGGGTGCATTCGACGAAGCCACGCTAAAGCGGATCACCACCAGTGCGGCGCTAAAAGTTACCGGCACGGTGATTCCTTCACAGGGCAAGGGCCAGAAGCTGGAATTGAAAGCCGATACGCTCGATATCCTCGGCGATAGCGATGCCGAAGCTTATCCGCTGCAACCCAAAAAACACAGCCTGGAGTTTTTACGCGAAATCGCGCACCTGCGTTTTCGCACCAATACCTTTGGGTCGGTGTTCCGCATTCGCCACAGCCTGGCCTTTGCGATACACAAGTTTTTCAACGACCGCGGCTTTTTGTACCTGCACACCCCCATCATCACCGCCAGTGATGCCGAAGGCGCGGGTGAAATGTTTCGCGTTACCACCCTGCCCTTCGATGGCACGCCGCGCAACGAAGACGGCAGCATCAACTTTAAAGACGATTTCTTTGGCCGCGCCACCAACCTCACGGTGAGCGGTCAACTGGAAGGCGAGCTCGGCGCCACGGCCTTTGGCGATATCTATACATTCGGCCCCACGTTTCGCGCGGAGAATTCCAACACTACGCGACACCTTGCTGAGTTCTGGATGATTGAACCCGAAATGGCTTTTTACGACCTGGAAGACAATATGAACCTGGCCGAAGCCTTTATCAAGTACATCATCGGTTATGTGATGGAAAAGAACCGCGAAGACGTTGAATTCCTCGCGGCGCGTTTGGCAGAAGAGGAGAAGTCTCTTCCCGCCGACAAACGCAGCGAGATTGGCCTCATCGAAAAACTCGAGTTTGTACTCAACAATAATTTTGAACGCATCACTTATACCGAAGCGATCGATATCCTGCTGCAATCGCCCGCCTACAAGAAGAAAAAATTTCAGTACGAAGTGAAATGGGGTGTTGATATGCAGAGTGAACACGAACGCTACCTGGTGGAAAAACATTTCAAAAAACCGGTGATCGTGACGAATTATCCCGCGGCCATCAAATCGTTTTACATGCGCTTGAACGACGATGGCAAAACTGTTGCGGCGATGGATATATTGGCGCCCGGCATTGGCGAAATTGTGGGCGGCTCACAACGCGAAGAACGCCTTGATGTACTCACCGCGCGCATGCAGCAATTGGGTGTACCGGCCGATGAATTGTGGTGGTACCTTGATACGCGTCGCTTTGGTACCGTGCCGCATGCAGGCTTTGGTCTCGGCTTCGAGCGCATGGTGCAATTTGTTACGGGTATGGGTAATATCAGGGATGTGATTGCGTTTCCGCGTACACCGAAGAGTGCAGAGTTTTAATCCGGCGCATGTTTTTAAATCTCTAACCACTTTGTGCATTCAAACTATTTCGGCATCTCACTGAAAATAGTTTATGGCCGAAATCAACAACGCCACAGCAGGCAAGCGCCGCTCGCTGCGGGTGGACCTTACCCCCATGGTTGACCTGGGCTTTTTGCTCATCAGCTTTTTTATTTTCACCACTACCTTATCAGAAATGAAAGAGGTGCGGTTTTACCTGCCGGCCGATGGGCCACCGGTCAGCTATGGCGCCAGCACCAGCCTCACCCTGGTACCTGCTGCCAATAACCGGGTTTGGTATTTCGACGGCACCCTCGATGAGGCCAAAGCCAACAACCGGATCAAACAAACAGGTTACGCATTGAACAATGGCATTGGTGATATCATCCGCGCCAAACAAAAGCAACTCGAACCCCTGGGAAAGAAGAAAGAACTTAGTGTATTGATTTGCCCATCGGCCGCTTCTTCTTATGGCAATATTGTAGACCTGATGGATGAAATGCTGATCAACAAAGTGTCGAAATACGCCGTGTCTGACGATACACATTTGTTAGCGGCGCTTGATCCTTACCTCTCTAAAAATTAGTTTTTGGAAACCTGCGTTTCGAAATAGTGCTGCACCCGCGCACGCACATTTTCGCGCACATTCAGGTAAAACAAGTTGAAGTCGCCAACATGGTAATTCTTGGTGCGATAAAATATACTACCGGGAAAATGTGGTCTACTCACCCATAACAGGTCTTCATGTTTTTGCGCACTGCATACCTGCGGCACCAGCCGATTGAAATTGCGCAATACCGCGCCCTTGTTCATTCCAGCACTGGCCAATGTTTCATCGGTGGTCCAACTTAGGGGATTCACCACCGCCGATTGCCGGTAGGCCGCCTGGTAATCGGGTTCATATCCCTTTTTAAAGGTGCGCCAGGTAAGGAAACAACCTGTTTGGGTCGAGTCCTGGCAAACCGGAATTTGGGCAAACGCATTCTCTGCTACCGGCAAGCCGACGATATAGGCAGCTACCAATTGTTTTTGCAATGGCTTCCCGTCAAAAAATTCAGCCAACAGTTTTTTGGCGTGGGTGGTTCCCTGGCTATGGGAGGCAATGAGGATGGGTCGGCCATTGTTCTTGTGGTCGAGGTAATACAGAAACGCTTTTCGCACGTCACCATAAGCCAGTTCGAGCGCTGCACGCGCCGAAATGGTATCGGCCGTAAAATAAGCCCGGATATTCGCCTGCCGGTAACGCGGTGCATACACATCGAACTCGTTGAACACCGAGGCCTGGTAAAGAATAGAAGAATAATCGGTTTTGTGGTTGATGGCGCTGTCTTCAATGGCCGCATTCCATTCAGGTGCCGATGCATTGGTGTACGACGTGGGGTAAAGGAAAAAAACATCCACCCGATGGTCTTTTACATACCCCGGTTTCAGTGGTGCGGGCACACTGTCAGACGGGTCTTCTATTTGCGGCAGGGCCGCCCAGTTTCTTTCATCTGCATAATCGACTCCGCTCAACTGTATATAGCTGATCGACCGCGAACTGGTTGCCGGCGCCTGTTTGCGGTTGCAGGAAAACAGCAACCCTGCGAACGCCAAAAAAGCCATCCCCCGTTTCAAAAACATGGCACAAAGTTAATGGCCACCACCCGCTTCTTCATAAAACCGAAAAATATTATACGAATGGTGGTTTCGCACAGATTTTGTCATTCATATTTGCAGTAACCAACGCTAACTGTATGAACCCCGTCCGCGCTTTTTCGATAAGCACCCTGATCGCTGCGCTTGTTTTGTCTGTTTCTCTATTCCCCTCGCGCGCTTTCAGCGGCAGATGGCATCAACCTGCTTCGCGCACCGACATAAACAATCCCTGGCTGGCCGACACCACCAAAAAAGACAGCACGGTGTATACTGAATTCAAAACCCTGCCATTAAAACCCAAACGAACCATCCCCCTGCATACTACCGAGGGCACCTGGATTTCGCTCGATATCAGTCCCGATGGCAAAACCATTGTCTTCGATCTGCTGGGCGATCTTTATACTATTCCTGCAAGCGGCGGAAAAGCAACCATCGTGACCAAGGGCCTCGCCTTTGACACGCATCCGCGCTACAGCCCCGATGGCAAAAAAATTCTTTTCACGTCTGATCGTTCGGGCAGTGAAAACCTGTGGACCATCGATACTGAAAAACAGGACACCGTTGCTTTGACCAAAGACCCTGCGGCCAATTTCACCGACGCCGCCTGGACGCCTGATGGGGAGTTTGTGGTTTATTCCAAAGGCAAACTGGTTCAACAATTATACATGGTACACAAAGACGGTGGTGCGGGTGTACAATTGATCGACCAGCCGGCCAGCCTGAAAACCATTGATGCAGCGGTCGGTGCCGACGGTCGGTATGTTTACTTTTCGCAACGCAATGGTTCGTGGACCTATAACGCGCCGATGCCCCAATACCAGATTGGCGTATACGATCGCAAGAACGGCAAGTTGAATACCATCACCTCGCGTTATGGTTCTGCTTTTACCCCCGTGTTGTCGAAAGATGGAAAATGGCTGGTGTATGGCAGTCGCTTTGAAGAAAAAACCGGCTTGGTGCTGCGCGACCTGCAATCGGGCGAAGAAAAATGGCTGGCTTATCCGGTGCAGCGCGACGACCAGGAATCGATCGCTACCATGGGTGTATTACCGGGCATGACATTTACGCCCGATAGCAAGGCCCTGCTTTGTTCTTTCGGTGGAAAAATAAAGCGCTTACCCATTGACGGTAGTGCCATCACCGAGATCCCCTTCAGTGTTGATGCCACGCTTGAACTCGGGCCCTTGCTCGACACGAAATATCCCGTGAATGATAGCAGTCACGCCCTGGTAACACAAATACGCGATGCCGTTCCTTCGCCCGATGGAAAAAAACTGGCCTTCACGGCCCTCGATCGTTTGTATGTGATGGACTATCCCAAAGGCACACCGCGCCGGCTGACCAACAACCAGTTTACCGAAGCATTCCCCACCTGGTCGCCCGATGGAAACAGCATTGTTTTCAGTAGCTGGACGGCCGAAGGCGGGCACTTGTATAAAGTGGGCGCTAATGGCAAGACGCCCGCGATACAATTGACAAAAGCACCTGCGCTCTATCAATCGGCTGTGTTTACACCCAGCGGCGAGCGCCTGGTGTTTCAACGTGCTTCGGCCCAGGCTTATAAAAATTCGATTTCGCCCGGGTACAACAGCAACGAAGAAGAATTGTGCTGGATGCCGGCCAATGGTGGCGAGATCACGGTGATCGACAAATGCATGGATCGCTACAATCCGCATTTTGTAAAAGGCGAGAACCGCATCTATCTCGACAACAACGGGCAATTGCTTTCGATCAACTGGGATGGCGGCGATGAAAAAATCATCGCGAAAGTAACCGGCATCACTACGTATGGCATTAGTAATTTTAAAAATGGCCAGCCAGCGAACAACGACTGTTTGCTTACCGAAGCCCAGGGCGAAGGCATGGAAATGAGCCAGCCGTCGAGTGCAGCAGTGATTACCATGTCGCCCACCGGCAAACGAGCCCTGGCAAAAATCAACAACGAAATCTATGTGGTATCCTTGCCTGAAACCGGCAAAACCATCAATATCAATGTAGCCGATGCTGCCAACGCGATTTTCCCCGCACGGAAGATCACCACCATTGGCGGTGAATTTCCTGCCTGGGAAAACGACGGCAAAAAATTGCATTACAGCATCGGCAATGCGCATTTTGTGTACGATCTCGACAAGGCCAAAGCGTTTGAAGACAGTGTCGCCCTCGCCAAAAAAGTTGAAGCCAAAAAGAAAGCCGACTCTTTGTTGAAAGTGGGAAAAGACAGTTTGAAAATAAAAACCGACAGCAGTCTCGTGAAGAAAGACAGCGTTCTGCTAAAGAAAGACAGTGCATCGAAAAAAGCCGCCGAAGTTGGTTATAAAGCGATCGAAACGGCGATCAATATTTATTATGCCCGTGATATTCCGCAAGCGTCGGTCTTGCTCAAAAATGCGCGACTCATCACCATGAAAGGCGATGAAGTGATAACATCTGGTGATATCCTGGTGGTCAACAACCACATCAAAGCGGTAGGCCCCAGCGGCAGTATCAGTAAGCCGGCAGGAGCGCAGGAAATAGACTGCAGCGGCAAAACCATTGTGCCGGGCTTTGTTGATACACACGCGCATATGTGGCCCAATTTCGGTTTGCACAAAAGCCAGATTTGGATTTATGCCAGCAATCTTGCCTATGGTGTAACCACTACCATGGACCCACAAACCGCCACCACCGATATTCTTTCTTACAGCGATATGGTTGAATCAGGTGCCATGATTGGGCCGCGCTTGTATTCAACGGGTCCGGGCGTTGGTTTCTGGACCTATAACGTGAAAGATTCTGCACAGGCCGAAGGCATCTTGCAGCAGTACAGCAAATACTACCACACGCAGTACATCAAAATGTACCTGACGGGCAACCGGCAGCAGCGGCAGTGGATCATTATGGCGGCAAAAAACCAGGGACTGCATCCTACTACTGAAGGCGGACTCAATTACAAACTCAACATGACCAACCTGCTCGATGGTTATCCCAGTCACGAGCACGCCATTCCAATTTATCCGCTGTACAAAGACGTGATCAATACCATCTCTTCGGCAAAAATGGCCGTAACACCTACGTTATTGGTTTCCTATGGTGGGCCTTTCGCTGAACTGTATTTCTGGGAAACGGAGAACCCCTACCACGATGCCAAAATGCAGTACTTCATGCCTTATGAAGAATTGGCCGCTAAAACGCGCCGCGTGGACGCAGGCTGGTTCATGCCCGAAGAATATGTATTTCCGAAACACGCGAAGAATATGAAGTCGCTGGTGGATGCCGGCGGACTAGCGGGCATTGGCAGCCACGGCGAATTCCAGGGCCTGGGGTATCATTGGGAAATGTGGGCGATGCAAACCGGTGGATTGACTCCCTGGGAAGTATTGTCGATCGCTACCATCAAGGGTGCTACTGCCCTGGGGCTCGACAAAGACCTCGGATCGCTGGAAGCCGGCAAACTGGCCGACCTGGTGATACTCGATAAAAACCCACTGGAAAATATTCGCAACAGCAATTCGGTGTACCGCGTCATGAAAAACGGCCGCTTATACGATGGCAATACGGCCAACGAAGTGTATCCCGCCAACCGGGCCATCGACCGGCGCGATATCAATTATCCCAAGCCTGCCAGCAATACGGGTTTAAAAGACTAATTCCTTCCACCCGTCGGGTTGCACCCGACGGGTAAAACCCGCAAAACAACTACCGCTCAACCGGCATTTACGACCGCCTATCCATTCCTGAAAAATTTTTTTCAAGCGGTCGTCATCGCTAAAACCCTTATCCACACTGCCTTTCCGCCTAAACCAGTTATTGTTCTATCAAAGTTACTGCCAATCAACGGGTACTTTAGTTTGCATAGTACTGAAAACTTCCCTATGTTTGTATTGTCAAAGAAATTCACGGGTTGACGTTAGTGGCCACTGCCGCCAGCCCATTAAACCCAGCGTGTTATGAATATCGAAAACACACAAAGCCAGATGCGGAAGGGAATACTGGAATTCTGTATACTCTCCATTATCCGTCGCGGTGAAGCCTATCCGAGTGATATCGTCGACGAGATGCGGGCGGCCAACCTCCAGATCCTGGAGGGCACCCTGTACCCGCTGCTGACCCGGCTCAAAAACGCCGACATGCTCACCTACCGTTGGGTGGAAAGCAATTCGGGGCCACCACGCAAATATTTCTCCCTCACCGAAAAGGGAAACACGTTCTACCAGGAACTCGAAGCCACCTGGAAAGAACTGGCCAACGGCGTAAAAGCCCTGACCAGCCGCCAGGACTCCTTACCCAATTCGCCTGAGCAACCAATTACCAACTAAACTTCAACCTGCTAATACTATCAATCATGAAAAAGGTCATCAATATAAACTTCCAGGGTCGGGTGATTCCCATCGAGGAAACTGCCTATGAACTGCTGAAGCAATATACCGAGAGCCTCAGAATCTATTTTGCGAACGAAGATGGCAGGAATGAGATTCTCAACGACATCGAAAGCCGCATTGCCGAGCTCTTTTCCGACCGGCTCAAAAAAGGCGCTACCTGTATCACCGACGACGATGTGAATGCCATCATCGCCAATATGGGTCGCCCCGAAGATTTTGAAGCCGCCGATGCTGACCTGGGCAGCCAGCCGCAAAGTGCTTACAGCGCACAAAGCAGCCAGCAAAACAATTCATCTTCGCAGACTGGTCAATCGACCGTACCACCGCAGGGCTTTTACCGCCGCGGTCGTTTCAGTCGCAACGCCGACGACAAAATCATTGGTGGTGTATGTAGCGGCCTGGCCAATTACCTCGGCCTAGACCCGGCCATTATGCGCATCGTATTCGTATTGCTGTTCGGCGCTTTGTTCTGGATCTATATATTACTGTGGATCATCGTGCCTTCAGAATCGATGACGTCCAATATCACCAAGCGTTTGTATAGAAACCCTGACGACAAAGTCATTGCCGGTGTTTGCGGCGGACTCGCTTCTTATTTCGATATCCAGGCCTGGATTCCCCGCCTCATATTTGCCTTGCCCATTGTACTCGGTATTGTCGGCGGTAGCTTCAACGCCATGTTCTGGGATTGGGACTGGAGTTTTGGTCCGCGGATCATCAGCTCCGGCCTGGGCTCCACCCTCTTCATTGTATATGTAGTGTTGTGGATCGCGGTACCATACGCCAGCACCGCTGCGCAAAAACTGGAGATGAAAGGCGAACGCATCGACCTGAATTCCATTCGTGATACCGTAAAGGAAGACTTACAGGGTTTTAAATCTCGCGCCCAGAACTGGGGTAACGAAGTGAAACAAACTGCCCAACAATATGGCAGCCAGGGAATGCAGTACGGCGCTGAATTTGGCCGGTCTGCCGGCAACGCGAGGTCTGGCGTCGGAAACGTAATTGGCATCATCTTTAAAGCCTTCTTCCTCTTCATCGCCGCCATCATTGCCCTGGCACTGTTTGGTGTGTTGATGGGTATTCTCTTCGGTGGCATGGCCGTGTTCCCCATCAAAGATTTCTTTTTGGAAGGCTTCTGGCAGAACGCATTCGCCTGGCTGAGCCTCCTGCTATTTTTGGGGGTGCCAATCATTGCCCTGATCACCTGGCTGGTACGCCGCATCATGGGTGTAAGAAGCCAGAACCGTTACCTCGGTTATACCTTCTCGAGCCTGTGGTTTATCGGCCTGCTTTGCACCATCTTTCTGTTCAGCGCCTTCTTTCGCAATTTCAAAAACCGCGCAGGGGTGGAAGAGCAGATCGCCATCACCCAGCCCGCAAACAATAAACTCTATATCGAATCAGTAGGCGCAACAACGCATTATTACAGCGACGATGCCTTTTTCGATTGGGATGGTGATGCACCTTTCTATGGACTCAGCCACGACAGCGTGATGATGAAAAACGTTCGCGTCAACGTTGTAAAAAGCAAAGACTCTTTGTATCACTTGTATTCTGTGCGCTTCAGCCGCAGCAATACCAATAGCAAAGCGAAAGAGCTGGCACAACGCATCAACTTTCCGGTGACACAAAAAGACAGCCTGATTGAATTGCCCCGGGGTTTCGCGATTACCAGCAAAGATAAATTTCGCAACCAGCAGGTCATGATTGTTGTGGAAGTGCCGATCGGCAAAAAAATTCAGCTCGATCGCAGCCTCGAAGAATTTGACTGGTTCAATATCAACGCCAATCGCCGCCGTGGTTTTAATGTAGAGTGGGATAACGACGATTGGGGAAATAGCCTCGGGTGGACAAGCAATGTGGAATATGTAATGACCCGCGACGGGCTGACGCGCACCAACGACCTCGACCCGGTTGAATTGAAAGAAGGTCGCTTCAAATTCAAGATCAAAGACAATGGTGTGCAGATTGAAGGCGAAGGCACCATCAACACAGATAGCACCCAATTTAAAAAACACAAAGGGAAAACAAAACCCGCCGATGAAAAAGAAGACGAAACCGTTTCGCTTCGCCCACACAGCGGATCTGTTTCCACCGATGTATCACCGCTTTTAATGCTCAGTAGTTATTTGTAACAGTAAACAACCCGGCCGCCGATCGGATGGTTGGCGGGGTTGAAGTTGGAACATCCCCGGAGTGGTATCCGGGGATTTTTTTTTCGATCATCTTTTCTCTCAACGCATTGCCGTAAATTATGATCGACAAACCGAATCAATGCATCGACTAAGATTTACCCCGTAATGATGCCAGCTAAAACCCGGGTAGCGCTGATCGACGACCATGTTTTGTTTCGCGAAGGACTCGTGCGCATCATCGTTGGGTTCGAACATTTCGAAGTGATAAACGAATCTACCAACGGCAACGATTACGCCGAACAAATGAAAAGCATTGAAGCGCCCGACATTGTTGTGTTGGATATTAGTATGCCACAGATGAATGGTTTCGAAACACTCGACTGGATTCGCCGCCACCAGCCAGATACCCGTATGCTCATCTTAAGTATGCTTGAAAGTGAAACGGCCGTGGTACAACTGCTCAAAGCGGGCGCCCATGGCTTTTTGTCGAAAGATGCTGAGCCGGATGAATTGCGGCAATGCCTGGAAGACATCCGCGACAAAGGCTACGCCATCCACGGCCATAAAATTTTGCTGCCAAAACAAAAAGGCACGCTGTTAACGTCGAAAGAAAGAGAGTTTATTTCATTGGCCTGCACTGAATTGACCTATCGCGAAATCGCTGAAAAATTGAACATGAGTGCCAGGAGTGTTGACGGCTACCGCGACCAGTTGTTCACGAAATTAAACGTAACCAGCCGCGTCGGACTGGTGCTATATGCCGTTAGGAATGGTATTGTAATGGTACAGGGCTTGTAAAATACCACCGGCTCCGTGGCGCTGGGCCTGGAAAACCTGGCTTTGTCCCGCGGTCGCTTCAATCAAGCGCTGCTCGGCACCACCCACTACCACGCCACGATAGCCGGTTTGAAAAAGCGACAAATCATTCAGGGTATCGCCTGCCACCAGCACTTCGTCTTCCGGTACGTGCAACATCTCCATCAGGTGCCTTAAGGTAAAGCCTTTGTTGACGCCGCCTGGCAGCACATCGATGTATTTTCCTGCAGAAACGGTGACTTCACAACCGATCTCGGCCGCGCGCCGTTCAACGGCTGACACATCAATACCGGGATCTAAAAAATAAGAAACCCGGCGCTCCATCGGTACCGGCTGCAGCCGAAGTGCCGGCAGATCGGCCATTTTTTGGTGCACCGCTTCCGCGCCCGGCCATCTTTTCTCAATTTCCGAATGCAAGGGCTCGATGGGTTCGAGGCTATGGCCATCCACCACGGTGGCGCCCACATCAGCAATAATATAGTGAGGATTGGGGATAAAGGGATCGTCCAGCAGCGGTTGTACCGTACCCATTCCACGTCCGGTTACAAAAACAAGGGTCACCGCCGGGTTCGCTGCAATCAACCGGTAGAGCTCTTCTTTCTCTTGTTGATTGCCACCTAAAAAGGTTCCATCCAGGTCAGAAGCCAATAACAACATATGCACGAATTTAATCATTTCAGGGGGTAACAGGATATATTCCGCTCAATTTTAACCTATTAATTAATTTTGCGACACAAGAATAACATGAAAAACACGCCTTTTACCGCAAAACACCTGGCCCTTGGTGCTAAAATGGCACCTTTTGCCGGCTACAACATGCCCATTTCTTACACTGGAATTAACGATGAGCACGCCGCCGTTCGTACAAATGCCGGCGTTTTTGATGTGAGTCATATGGGAGAATTTATCCTGAAGGGGCCCGATGCGCTCGACCTGATTCAGCGCATCACCACCAACGATGCGTCCAAACTCACCGCGGGCAAGGCCCAGTACAGTGCGCTCACCAACAAAGAGGGTGGTATTGTCGACGACCTGATTGTGTATTGCATCGAAGAAAACAAGGTATATATGCTGGTGGTGAATGCCAGCAATATCGAAAAAGACTGGAATTGGATCAGCAGCTTCAACAGCAAGAACGTGGAGATGCACAATATTTCAGAAAAGACCTGCCTGCTGGCCATCCAGGGACCCAATGCCTGCAAGATCCTGCAGCCGCTCACCGACCTTGACATCCTCAACCTCAAATACTACACGTTTGCGAAAGGCGAATTTGCCGGCGTAAAAAATGTGCTGGTCAGCGCCACTGGTTATACCGGCGCGGGCGGCGTGGAGATTTATTTTGAAGACAGTGATGGCGCAGCCGATAAAATCTGGGAGGCAATTTTTGAAGCAGGCAAGGCCAGCGGCATCAAACCGATCGGCCTCGGCGCCCGCGATACCCTGCGGTTGGAAATGGGCTATTGCCTCTATGGCAATGATATCGACGATAGCACTAGTCCGCTGGAAGGCGGACTCGGCTGGATCACGAAATTCAGCAAATCCTTCACCGCCAGCGACATCCTCGCTGCCCAAAAGGAAGCCGGTGTAGGCCGTAAACTGGTTGGCTTTGAAATGGTCGACAAAGGCATTCCGCGGCACGACTATCTGATAGAAGACGAGGCTGGTCGCGTGATCGGCAAGGTAACCAGCGGCACCCAGGCACCCAGCCTCGGCAAGGCCATTGGTATGGGTTATGTAGAAACCAGTTACGCTGCACCCGGATCGGAGATCCGCATCGCAGTGCGCGACAAAAAACTCAAGGCGGTGGTTACTAAAATGCCTTTCGCTTAAGTCGTTTAACCAACTTAATAGCGATAGTAATAATTTGGTGTAGTTTTTGGTGTTGACAACCAAACCCTTATTCCATTTCCTATGCCGACAATTCACCTGACGACCTTTGTCAAAGCCCCACCTGCCCGCGTTTTCGACCTGAGCAGAAGCATTGAAGTGCATAAAAAATCGATGAGCCATACCGGCGAAGAAGCCGTTGCCGGCACCCGCATGGGCCTCATCAATCTCGATGAAACAGTTACCTGGAAAGCCAAACACCTGGGTAAGCAGCGCCTGCTGAAGTCGAAGATCACCACTATGAAAAAGAATGAGGCCTTCACCGACGAAATGCTGGAGGGCGATTTTCGCAGCATGCGGCACGAACACCATTTCAAACCCATCGAGAACGGCACGCTGATGATTGATTATTTCAATTACGAAATGCCCTTTGGCCTGGTGGGTAAAATGATCGATCGTTTCTACCTGCGCAAATACATGACCCGCCTGCTCGAAACGCGCAACGAACATATCCGGCAACTGGCGGAATCCGAGCAATGGAAACGCTTTCTCGATTAAGCGTCTCGACTCCGCAGCACTGCACTTTATACCCTATTTTTGCTGCCCATGAGCAAGCAACCGCAACTATTCACTTCCCTGTCGCCCGCCCTTCTGCACCTATACGACCTGAGCGACAGTATCGTAGTGATTATTGATGTGCTTCGCGCTACTTCCACCATTGCCACTGCCTTGTACAATGGCGCAGCCGCTATCATACCGGTCGACTCCGTGCCATTGTGCATCGAGATTGGCGAACAGATCGGCGGCATCACGGCAGGAGAAAGAGATGGTAAAGTGGCGGATGGCTTGTTGTATGGCAATTCTCCTTTTGAATACCCGCGGTCTTTCATCGAAGGCAAAACCCTGGTATTGACCACCACCAATGGCACTAAATTGCTGCACATGGCCCTAGCCAACGGGGCCCCGCAGGTGATTACCGGTTCCTTTCCCAACCTGTCGGCCGTCTGCGATTTTCTGTTGGCCCAAAACCGGAATGTGGTACTGGGCTGTGCGGCCTGGAAAGACCGGGTGAACCTGGAAGACAGCCTTTTTGCCGGCGCCGTTGTAAATCGCATACGACACGCGTTCAGCATTAATTGCGACTCTTCGCAGATGGTGGAAGCGCTGTATTTGTCCGCCAAAAACGACCTGTTCGAGTTCATGAAAACCCACAACGCTTCGCACTACCACCGGCTGAGCGGCTACGGGCTCGAAAAAGACATCCGCTATTGCTTAACGGCAGATTCAGCCCCGGTGGTTCCTGTATTCGGCAACGGAAAATTATTGCCGGCCACCTGATATGCCCCCCATGTTCGAAAACGCCAACCAGCCCCTGCTCAGTCGCCGCCGCTTTGTGAAGCGGCTGGCCTTTAACCTGTTGTTAAGCATGTTCGTGATTTCCATTTGCCTGCTGATTGGGGTTTTTGGGTTTCACCTGATCAACGACAACAGCTGGATCGATTCCTTGCACAATGCATCGATGCTGTTGGGCGGCATGGGACCCGTGGTGGAAATGCACAGCGACAAGGCAAAATTGTTTTCGTCGGCCTACGCCCTGTTTAGTGGTGTTATTTTCATCACCAATATCGGGTTGTTGCTGGCACCCGTGATTCACCGCATCCTGCACCGCTTTCACGTGCAAAACAGCTAGTTCCCGAAATCGTAAGGCTTCTTGCCACAACTCCAATACCTTTGCCATTTAGAAGATTGAATGCATGATTCAAATTGGCCTGGTTGGGAATCCGAATAGTGGCAAAAGCTCTCTTTTTAATGCATTGACGGGCTTACACCAGAAAGTCGGCAATTTTCCCGGCGTTACGGTCGATAAAAAGACCGGCACCTCCCAGCTCACCGACCAATTGAGCGCCACCGTCATCGACTTACCCGGTACGTATAGCCTCTATCCCAAGCGGGGCGACGAATGGGTGACCTACCAGGTACTGATGGAACAAGACCCTGAGGTAAAGGTTGATGTACTGGTCTTGTTGGCCGATGCCGCCAACCTCAAACGCAACCTGCTTTTTGTTTCACAGATCATTGACCTGAAAATTCCGGTGGTGGTGGCGCTGACCATGATGGATTTGGCGCGCAGCAAGGGGATGGTGATTGATACCGACGGACTCGAACGCGAACTGGGCGTGCCGGTGGTCGTGGTCAATCCGCGGAAAAACAAAGGCATCTCTCAATTAAAAAAAGTGATGGCCGCTACGGCCCTGCACCAATACCAGCCGCCGGCCCGAGATTTTATTGCGAACAGAGACCTCGCAATGACGGCTGTTGACGACATCAAAACAATAGTGGGCGGCAGAGTGAGTGATTATAAAGCCATCCACTTATTGATCAACCACGAAAGTTTTGACCTGCCCGATCAGTTACAAAACAAAATAGAAGCGGCAGAAAAAAAGAACCAGTTCAATCCCACCAAAACGCAGGCCGAAGAAATTCTGCAACGATACACGCGCATTAAGGGGATTATGCAACAAACTGTGGTAGAGCCCGATCCGCTGCAGAAAAGTTTGTTTACCGAAAAGCTCGACAATATTCTCATTCACCGCGTTTGGGGTTATGTGATCTTATTGCTGGTGTTGTTTTTACTTTTCCAGGCCGTATTCCTGATTGCGCAATACCCGATGGATTTTATTGAGTGGAGCTTCGGCGCCTTTAGTAGTTGGCTCACGGGTACTTTACCTGATACCTGGTGGGCTGATTTGTTGGTGAATGGCGTGGTAGCCGGCATTGGTGGCATCGTTGTATTTGTGCCGCAAATCATGATCTTATTCGGACTCACCACCATACTGGAAGACACTGGTTATATGGCGCGGATCAGTTTCCTAACGGATAAGCTCATGCGAAAAGTGGGACTGAATGGAAAAAGTGTGATGCCCATGATCAGCGCCTTCGCCTGTGCTGTACCAGCCATCATGAGTGCGCGCAATATTGAAAACACCAAGGAGCGCTTGTTAACCATCCTGGTAACGCCACTGATGAGTTGCAGTGCGCGATTACCGGTTTATACCATTCTGATTGCGTTGGTTATTCCCGATAAAAGAATTGCTGGGTTTTTTAGTTTGCCCGGCCTGGTGATGATGGGTCTCTACCTGTTTGGCATCGCCATGGCCATGGCGGTTGCCTGGGTGGCCAAATGGTTTATCAAATCAAAGGAGAAGAGTTTCTTTATTCTCGAACTGCCCATGTATCGCGGCCCGCGCTGGAACAATGTGCTTACTACGATGGTACAGAAGGCCCGGATTTTTGTGGTGGATGCGGGCCGGGTGATCATGATCATCAGCATGGTGTTGTGGGCGCTGAGCACGTATGGTCCGCCGACCCGAATGCAGGCCGTACAAACCGATTATGAAACGCAGCTGAAAAACTTCGACGATCGATACAACGCAGCTGGTACTACGGTGAACACGCCGGCCTTACCGCCCGAAGAAATAGAGCAGAAGCGGGCGGTATTGGAGAAAGAATTTGGTTCTGCCAAGCTGGTGAATTCTTATGCAGGCATTTTGGGCAAGGCCATTGAACCGGTGATCCGGCCCCTGGGTTACGACTGGAAAATCGGCATTGCCCTGATCACGTCTTTTGCTGCCCGCGAAGTATTTGTGGGTACCATGGCTACGCTCTACAGTGTGGAAGACGATGAGAGCAGCGGCGAACTTTTACTGCGTGAAAAAATGCAGCAGGCAAAAAGAGAAGACGGCACGCCCGTGTACACCCTGGCTTCGGGCGTATCGCTGATGATTTTTTACCTGCTGGCCATGCAGTGCATGAGTACCCTTGCCATTGTAAAACGCGAAACCCGCAGTTGGAAATGGCCGATGATCCAATTGGCCTACATGACTGCGCTGGCCTATCTTATGAGTTTATTGGCGTACCAGCTTCTCGCCTAACCAGTGCTTCGGCCAAATGCTGCAAGAACTCGCGGGCAGTATGATTGCCTTTGTCGCGCGCATACCAGGCATGCAAGTGCGAGTAAATCGCCTCTTTGGGCAATTCCTTTTTATCCATCAAAGTTTTCAGGAGGTCTCGGGCCGGCCGGGGACGCGGCCCCCAGCTGCCATAGATCAACTGGGTTTCGGTGTCGATAAAAATTGTTTTGGGAATCGCGCGGGCACCATCGGTGAGGAATTTATCCATCAGGGCCGGGTTTTCATCGCGCAAAACCAGTTTGTGTTCAATCAGCGGATTGACCTGGGCCAGCTTGTCAATAATCGGGATGATCTGGGCCGCATCGCCACACCAGCCTTCGGTGAGCGTGAGCCAGGTCATCGGCGTTTCAATAGAGAGCAATAATTCCTCTTGTTTTTCTTCGGGTTGCCAGGTGTTTTCCCAGCGTTTCATCCGTTGAATATTCAATCTAGCGTAATCCACCAGCCAATCGTCCTGGTTAGGGCCGGTGGTTTTGTTGTCAGCCATTAGTTCATCGAGGTGTTTCCGGTACTCCTTGTAGTTAAAATCCATGTCGCTTCCTTTAGTTTCCAATTTGGGTTGCTGGCCGGGGAATGAGATAGATCTCTTTCTGCCTACCATCAATATAACGAAATCCTTTCTCATTAAAGAATCCGTCTTGTTCTAACATAATTCGGATGTTTTTGTTCCATTCGGGCAGTTGAACGGTGCAATTCAGCTCAATGGAATAGGCTGTATTGTAGTGCATGGGATAATCGCCCGCGCCGGGTACACCGCCCTGCATATCCCACATACCAATGGTAGTTCCTGCTGCATGGCCGTGAAAACCAATCGGATGGGTGTAGATCGATGGGGTGAGTCCTTCTTTTTTGGCCTGCTCGAGCGAGGCTTTCAAAATTTGGTTGCCGGTGCGGCCATAGGCGAAATTACCGGTCAAGATATCTTGCAGGCGATTGCCCTGGGCGAAGGCTTTCACCAAAAAAGCCGGTGCTTCTTTTTCACCTGGCTGTAATACATAGGCGTGTTCCTGGATATCGGTTTGCAAGCGCAGGTAGCTGATCCCGAAATCTACATGCAGCAGGTCGCCGGGCAGGATCAGGTTGCTTTCAGCACCCTTGCGCTGGATATCGACCGAAGGCTGGAACCAGGTATCCAGGCCCAGGCTGCGGATCTTGTTGCGGTACCACCACACGAGGTCGTCTGTTGTGGTTATGCCGGGGGTTATCACTTTCTCCGAAAAGCCTTCGGCAATGATCTTGTGTGAAATATTGATCAGTTGCGGATAATAGTTCATTTCGAAATCGGTGCGGGTTTCCAGCCAGCGGATGCCGAGGTCTTCGGCCGATACCACCCTGCTTTTCAATGCCGCCGGCAGCTTGGCCATGAATTGGGTGTATTCAGTATGGTCCAATCCGTCGGCATGGGCCTGGTGTTCACAGGTATTGATGCCAATTTTTTGGGGGGCGCGGCTTTGAATAAGATTCACCAGCGCGTCCCACTGGTCGGGAAACTTCTCCATGTTCCACGAGGCCTTGATCTGGCTGCCCACATTATAGCGGGCAATGGCCAGCTTCTCCAGTTCAGTGCCCTTTCTATAAAAAACCAAAATTGTTCGGCGGCGGGCCGACAACCATTCTGCGGGCAACATCGTTTTCAGGATCGGGTCTTCGTTGTATTCGCGCGAAATCAGCACCCACATATCAATACCGGTACTATCCATCAACGCCGGCAACAGCTTGTCAAATCTTTCTTTCAAACTGTTGTTGATGACGGCCGCCTGTTCGCGCAGGGGCAATACCTGGGCGCGGGCTGGTTCTATAGACGCAGTTATTATTAAAACAAGTAAAGCAACAATGCTGGATAGTTTTTTCATGAAGACCCTTTTGCCAAAAGTAGGCGGCGGCGCTTATATCGGGTATTCATTAATTAACCTTTTGCTGTTATACTGGCCTTTAGCAGCATCACTCAGCCTTCTGCGGCCAGCACCGCCTTAATTTCATGGAATTCGATGGCATCGTCCAGCAGGCCCTTTATCAAACCCAACTGCCGGCTCTCCGCTTTTTCGATCGCTTGCCGGATCAGGTCAATCTTTTCCGGCTCCACCAATTTTTCCAGCGCCAGCGTGCCGGCACCGATACAATCTACCAGGTGATTGGCGATGGTAGAAACGGCCATTTGTCGCTCGGCAGCAATTTCAACCATTGATTTGCCGGTAGCAAACAAAGCCAGCGACAACCGGGCGCTTTCGCCTTTCGGCGGTTTTGTTTTTTTACTCACAGGATCGCTGCTTTTTTCTTTCGGCGATGGGCGGGCATTGTCATTGATCAAAGCGGAACCCGTTTCACCAGAGGGACGACGGGCGCGGTTTTTTTCCGCAGCAGATGCCCACTCGTCGTTCAATGCCGAAGAAGCCTGTACCGTTGTGGTCGCCTGCGCTGGCTGTAACCACAACAGCAATTCGCTAACGGGCAGTCCATCGGCCAGTCCGTTGGCCATTTTTGCGGCCAGCGCCAGGTCAGCGATTTTTTTGACCAGGGCTTTCTTCAACAAGGCGAGCGATTGCAAATATTTTTGTTGTTTTTTTCTAACATGCATCAACCGCGCGTGTTTATCGAGCTCTTCTACGGCCCGGTTGATTTGCGCACAGAAATAATCGGCGCCGGCTTGTGTTCTTTCGCGCAAAAAACGAAATCCTTCAGCAACCGCCTTGTCTTGCAAGCTGTGTAGATAGTCCACCGTTTTTTGTGCTACCGGCAATAATTGGTTGCAGGCCTCGAGCAAAAACCTGGCAAATTGGATCTTCTCCTCCTGGCTAGCGGATTTTTTCGTGGTCACTTGCAACCGCCACCTTTCCGCCATCTCCTGCAAATGCCCCATCCGAAACGGACTCAACATATTATTCAACAGAAATTCCCTTTCGGCCTTTTCGAGAGCCGCTTCCATATTGCCACTGACCGATTGTTTTTCGGCAAATGCAATCACCCGCGGATCGGTTTTGATTTGTTCTGCCGTAATGGGAGTGCGCAAATGCAAGCCTTCCAACGTGGTCAAACGCGACAGCGCCACATATACCTGGCCCGTTGCGAAAGCGGCACCGGCGTCAATAATGGCTTCTTCAAAAGTGAGTCCCTGGCTTTTGTGAATCGTAATGGCCCAGGCCAATCGAAGCGGAAACTGTGTAAAACTGCCCAACTCTTCTTCTTCAATTTCATCGCTGTCGGCATTGAGACGAAACCGCAGGTTGCGCCAGGTTTCCTTTTCCAGTTTTAATGGTTTTTCCTGGTCGGGAAACTGGATCTCTACCGTTTCGGCCGACAAGGAAATCACTTTCCCGATCTTCCCATTGTAATAGCGGCGTTCTTCGCCGCGGTCATTTCTAATGATCATCACCTGCGCGCCGGGCTTCAACGAAAGCAGGGCATCGGCAGGGTAAGACTTCTCATTGAAATCGCCCTTGGTCGTAGCAGGATATTCATTCACCGGCCCCGGCAAATCTGCCAGCGCTTTTACATTAATTGCATCCGCGCGTCGCACATGCGTGCTGAGTACAATGGGGATGGTGTCGCGGCCTACCGATTGGCCTTCGCTTTTTCCCGCATCCGGCGCAGGCAATAATCTACTATTCAACAATACCAGGTCATTTGCCTCCATCGCCCCATGTCGCACTTTGTTGAGTATATCGATAAACAGGGCTTCTTTTTGCCGGTAGATTTTTTGCAGTTCTATCTGCTGCAGTTGGCAGTCTTTAAACACCTGCGCGTCGAAAAAATAGGGGCTCGCATAATACTGTTGCAAGAAATGCCATTCTGATTCCTGCACCACGGGCGGCAACTGAAAAAGATCACCAATCAGCAATACTTGCAAACCACCAAATGCAGTGCGGGGCTTGCGCCGCACTTGTCGAAGTATCACATCAATCGCATCGAGCATATCCGCGCGAAGCATACTCACTTCGTCAATCACCAGCAGCTCCAGTTCTTCCATCAGGGCCCGTTTGGATTCGGCCAGGCGCAAATTACCGAGCAGGGTCTGCCGGTTGTGAAACAAGTGCTGGCCACTATCGGGCAGATCCAATCCCGGTACAAACGCACCCATCGGCAATTGAAAAAAAGTGTGGGCCGTAACGCCACCGGCATTGATTGCAGCAACGCCGGTGGGTGCCAGCACCACCATTTTCTTTCGGCTGTTCCGCCGGATGTTTTGCAAAAAAGTAGTCTTTCCCGTACCCGCTTTTCCCGTGAGAAAAAGGTGTTGGTCGGAATGCATCACCAGTCTCGCCGCCAGCTCAAACAAGCGGTTTTCTTTATCCGTGTTCATTATCAGCCCCTAAATCTACGGATACCCTGGTTTTCTTTTCCGCAATTTCGAGTACCGTGATTTCGGCAACCGTACGCTGTTGGCCTTTCTTGTCTTCGTATTGCCGGTAACCCAGTTTGCCTGCCACCTGCATTCTATCGCCCTTTTTAAAACTACTCGCCAGTTCGGCCAGTTTTCCCCAGGCGATCAACTGGTGCCATTGCGTGTCTTTGACGGTTTCACCCTGCGCGTTTTTGTACTCTTCATTGGTGGCCAGCGTCATCGTCGAGCGTTTGCGATTGTTCGTTGTCATTTTCATTTCCGGGTCAGCGCCCAGAAACCCCTCCAGCACAATTCTGTTCTTACTCATGGTATTTATTTTCAGCAAACATCCGTGCGATCGCCCTTTGTTGCCGGATAATAAACGTTTAATACGGTAAGTCCCGTGTTTTCACCCTTGTTTGCGACCGGCATCGCCAATAGTTTTATTGAAAGATTTTCACATGGACTGTTTACACTGTAGCGCGCCGTTGAAAGGCCGCCGCTCTAAAAAATTCTGCGACGACAACTGTCGCAGCGCCTGGCATTATCGCCAAAAATCAAACGACAGCACCCTGGTTAGCCAGGTTAATGAACAACTGTTACAAAACCGCCGGATCTTAAGCCGGTTGATGGCCTGCAACCAAAACATGCTGGTTGCGAACAAGGCCATTTTACTCGATCGCGGATTTCATTTTCAGTTTCATACCGAGTCGCATATTGACGACCGCGGACTCACCTTCCACTTCTGCTACGAGTTCGGTTACGCCGCCCTGGATAAAGACCATATACAACTCATTCGGCTTCCTGCAGCAGCAGAGAATAAGAACAGAACGGGTATGCCTACACGAAGTACTGCACAAAAACGTACTGCCGATTTTTATGAGAATGCCATCCTGCGCGGATTGACCAAAATCCGATAGCTTTATTCATGCATACGTGCCGCGCATGAAGAAAGAAATCCGCAAATGAATGGATCCATCAAACAATCGCTGAAAAAACTGGGGCTTTACCACCCGCTTCAGTCGGCGTTTCGCGATTCTCTATCTTTTCTTCAGCGTTTGCGCTATAAAACCAGTTATCGAAAATACAAGGGCGGTGGTTTCGAGTGCAATTTTTGTGGCGCAAGCTACCGTCGTTTTGTACCCGAATATCCAACAGCTGATATTGAACAAGCCATTTATGGCAACAAAGTCATTGCCGGTTTTGGTGAAAATGTTTTTTGCCCAAACTGTTTAAGCAAGAACAGGGAACGACTTATCAAAGACGTGCTTGACTATTACATCGATTTTGCAGGCAAATCCATTTTGCACTTTTCGCCCGAAAAAAAACTTTACCAATATGTACACTCGAAGGCAACAGTGACAACCATTGACCTTGAGCCTGGCTTTTACAAAACCATTGACCCAACCATTGCGCAGGGTGATGCCACGCAATTGCATTTCCCCGACGAACAATTCGACATCATCATCGCCAACCACATCCTCGAACATATTCCCGACGATGAAAAAGCGATGAAGGAAATATTCCGCGTACTGAAAAGAAACGGCGTCGCCATCCTGCAAGCGCCCTGGTCAACCAAACTACCCACCACCATCGAAGACCGCTCCATCGCCGACCCCCTTCAACAAGCAAAACTATTCGGTCAAAAAGACCATGTAAGAATATACACCCTGCCCGATTATACCAGCCGCTTGCGCCGTGCCGGCTTCACGGTAAATTGCATCGCGCCCGCTGAACTCGCCCAGTTTCAACAACATGCCATCCAGGAAGGCGAACCGGTGGTGCTCGGTTACAAATGACCAATATGGTTGTCATAAGATAGCCCTCCGCGGTGTAACAGGTTTTGCAAGGCCCGTCTTAGTTGGTCTCCGTGTATTTTTTGAAGTTGTCGAGTATCGCTTGCCAACCGGCTTTTTGAAGGTCGAGCGGATTCTCGCCCTCTGGGTCGAAAGATATAATGACGGCTGTTTTATCCCCGCCTTCCTTTTTGAACAAAGCATCAACCTGCCGGCCATCAGGCATGGTATACGTAAAACTTTCGCCGACTTTTATCGCATCATAGATCGCTTCGAAATCAAAGCCGAAACTGCCGTCTTTCGCTTCCATACGAGCGATATATTTACCGCCTACTCGCATGTCATTTGAAGCCGAAGGACAATGCCAGGAGGGATCGGCAAAATTCCATTTGGTAATTTTTTCCGGTTGGGTATAGTAGTCCCAGGTTTTTTTTGCATCCGCATGTACGGTGGCTGTGATCGTTATTTTTTCACTCATTGTTTTCGCTTTTATTTTTTAGTAGTTGATTCAACTAAATACAGGTGATTCAATTCGTGTAGTTTAACAATTATCTTTTCCTACACGCAATCCAGTCAGTACGCCAAGATCTTCCAATTGTGATAGGTAGGTGCCCGCAGTTTTCTTAACAAGGCCGGCATCTTCTAAAAACTTTCGCATCGAATACGGTTGTCTAAAAACCATTTCAAGTAATTCTTTTGAATATATATCTGGGGTTTTTTCTTTAATGAATATTTCTGCCTGTTTCAATAAAGCTACAATCCCATCTATTTTCTGGTTTTGGCGGCAGGCCGGGAAGATGATTATTTGGTAGATCTCTGTCAACCACTTTACTTTTTTATTAAGGCTGTTAAATGCCCTCGTTTCAATTGTGCGGTCATTTGCCGCCCTTGTTTGTTGCTATCATGTGGATACAGGAAAAAGCCGTATAGTAAAATTATATATATAAGCCGCTCGACTCACCTTTGCTTTATAATAGCCAAAAATAAAAAAGCCGCCTAATCAATTGATTATAAGCGACTTTTGAAGTTGTGGTGTGGGCCGGAATCGAACCGGCGACACAAGGATTTTCAGTCCTTTGCTCTACCAACTGAGCTACCGCACCTTATTCCTGCCTTCGCAACAGGGACGCAAAAATAGGGGAAGATTTCCAATTTTACACATTCTTTACCCTCTTTCTCCCATTAGAATTCTCTGTTCCTCCGAGGCCTCCGTGTGAAACCAACCCTCCGCCGCTGTGTGAAATAACCTGCGGTCTCCACGCGAAACCAACAGAAGGCCAACAGAAAGCCGCCACGCAAAACCACCCCGCGATCTCCCACCGCGGTCTCACATACCGTATTGCGCCAAAAACTTAATCCGCATGATCTTCAACTGCTCCCAGGTAAAATTGCTATCCGCCATCTCCTCCTGCGCTACCTGCAAACTGCTGGTCTCACAACCCTTGAAATAATCCAATATCTCCTCCTGCTCATACTCATCCAGCATCTCATCAATCGCATAATCCAGGTTCAACTTCGTACCACTGGCCGCAATCGTCTCCATCTCCTCCAACAAACTATCCAACCGCAACTCTTTGTTTTTAGCGATCGTTTCCAGCGGAATCCGCTTATCGGTATTCTGGATGATATACACTTTCAACCCGCTCTTGTTTACCACACTCTTCATCACAAAATCATCGGGCTTCTCAATATTATTCTCCTCCACATACTTGGCCACCATTTCCACAAAGGGTTTGCCATAACGCAGGGCCTTGCCCTTGCTCACGCCCTGGCATTTGTCTAGCTCCGCCACCGTGGTGGGATACAAGGTCGCCATATCCTGCAGCGAGGTCTCCAAAAAGATCACAAAAGGCGGCAATCCCTTTTTCTTTGCCTCTTTCTGCCGCAGCTCTTTCAGCATCTCAAACAACTTCTCGTCCACCACCGAAGCCGTGGCATCAGCCGCATCTGCTGCGTCGTCATCGTCATCAGCGCCGTCTTCAAAAATATTATTGAGCACAATCTTGAACGAATGGGGCTTCTTCAGGAAAGCCTCGCCCGTTTTCGTCAATTTCAACAAACCATATTCTTCAATGTCCTTGCTCATCAATCCCGCCAACAATAACTGCCTGATCAACGAACCCCAGTAATGATCGGGTTGCGCCGATCCCACGCCGAACAGCTCGATCGTATCGTGGCGATACATTTTATTCGACGGCGTTAACCGCCCAATCAAAATATTCACCACATAATCGGTATTGAAGCGCCCCTCTAGGTATTTCACCAGCTTCAGCGCTTTCACCGCATCTTCCCGGGCTTCTACCTGCTCTTTCGGGTGCCGGCAATTGTCGCAATGACCACAATTCTCCACCGTCCACGCTTCACCAAAATAACTCAGCAACATTTTCCGCCGGCATACCCCGCTCTCGGCATACGCCACCGTTTCATTGATCAACTGCGCACCCACTTCGCGCTCACTCAAGGGCTTGTCGCGCATCAGGTGCTCCAGTTTGGCCACATCCTTGTGCGAATAATATAAAATGCAATTGCCCTCCAGGCCATCGCGACCCGCGCGACCCGTTTCCTGGTAATAATTCTCGATGCTCTTTGGAATATTATAGTGGATCACAAACCGCACATCGGGTTTGTCAATGCCCATACCGAAGGCAATCGTTGCCACAATCACCTGGGTGTCTTCATTCAAAAACTTATCCTGCCTTTCGGCGCGCAGCTTGCTATCGAGGCCCGCATGATAAGCAACGGCTTTAATGCCATTGGCCACCAACAGGTCGGCCAACTCTTCGGTCGTTTTGCGGTTCAGTGTATAAATGATGCCGCTCTTGCCCTTGTTCTGCACAATATAGCGAACCATATTACGTACAGTCTGCTCCTTGCTGATCTTGGGCTGTATTTCGTAGTAGAGATTATCGCGGTTGAAAGAAGAAATAAAAACAGCGGGATCGCGCAGGTCGAGGTTCTTCACAATATCACTCTGCACTTTTGGGGTAGCCGTTGCCGTTAGGGCGATCACCGGTACCGATGCATTGATCTGCTCCATCATTTCGCGCAAGCGGCGGTACTCGGGGCGAAAATCATGTCCCCACTCAGAAATACAATGCGCCTCATCCACCGCAAAAAAAGAGATCGGCAGGTCGCTGAAAAAACTGAGGTTCTCCGCCTTGGTCAGGGTTTCCGGCGCTACATATAACATCTTGGTATTGCCGCTCTGCAAATCGTCGTGTACTTCGCGGGTTTCTTTCCGCGTAAGCGTTGAATTCAGAAAATGCGCCACATCGTCTTTGCTGCTATAACTGCGCACCAGGTCCACCTGGTTTTTCATCAACGCAATCAAGGGCGATACAATAATCGCAATGCCCGGCATCATCATCGCCGGTAATTGGTAACAGAGGCTCTTGCCACCGCCGGTTGGCATGATCACAAAGGTGTCGCGCCCCTTCATCAGCGACTGAATAATCTCTTCCTGCTTTCCTTTGAATTGAGAAAAACCAAAATGCGTCAGCAAAGCTGCTAAGAGGTCACCATGACCTGCTTTTTTAGCTGCAGCGGCTTTGCTGGTTTTTGTGGTGGCCGGCTTAGCGGCGACGGCAGTTGATTTTCCGGATGATTTTGCCAGTTTTTTGCTGGCTTCAGGTTTCCCGGACTTCCTAGTTGTTGCCATGGAACGATGTTTTCAGACTCACATACAAGCAATCCCTCTTAAGGTACCAAAAAACAGCGACTCTGGAGGGAGGTCCTGAACAGCCGTTTTGGCGGACGGCGAATTTACTCAAAAACCGGCGTTCTACCCGATTCCGACTGTTAATATGGCTTTTAAAGTTAGTTTTGCGGGGCAATAATGAACAGCAGCCAAATACTTGAGATCGCACAACGGACGGTTCGCCTGGAAGCCGAGGCCCTTGCTGCCCTGATTCCCGGCCTCAACAACGATTTCGTTCAAGCCGTGAACGCTGTAAAAGAAACACCGGGCCGACTGGTGGTCAGCGGCATCGGCAAAAGCGCCATCGTGGCCCAAAAAATAGTGGCCACCCTCAATTCCACCGGCACGCCCTCGCTGTATATGCATGCCGCCGATGCCATTCACGGCGACCTGGGCATGATCCAGCGGCACGATATTGTCATGATCGTCAGCAAAAGTGGCGAGAGTCCCGAGATCAAATACCTTGTTCCCCTGATCAAAGGCTTTGGCAACAAACTGCTGGCCATGGTGGGCAATACCCAGTCCTTTCTGGCCAAACAGGCTGATTTTGTGTTGAATACAACCGTTAGCAAAGAAGCCTGCCCCAATAACCTGGCACCCACCAGCTCCACTACCGCCCAAATGGTGATGGGCGATGCCCTCGCCGTTTGCCTGATGGAACTCAGCGGCTTCAATGGCCAGGATTTTGCCCGCTTTCACCCCGGCGGCAACCTGGGCAAGCGGCTCTATATGCGGGTGCGCGACCTGTACACCAGCAATGAACGACCGCTGGTGAAACCCGGCGCCCAACTGAAAGAGACCATTCTCTCCATCAGTAAAAGCCGGCTGGGTATCACCGTTGTTTGTGGCGCGGATAACAGCGTGTTGGGCGTGGTGACCGATGGCGACCTGCGCCGCATGCTCGAACAAAACCAGTCGCTTACCGAGGTCAGTGCGGCCGATATCATGACGGTATCGCCCAAAACCATTGGCCCCGACGAATTGGCCGTGAACGCCTTGGAAACATTAAAAAGACATGATATAACCCAGTTAGTGGTGGTAGAAGAGAACAACCGCTACCTCGGTGTGTTACATTTGCACGACTTAATCAAAGAAGGCCTCTTATAATGAATCAGCACTACTATGTAGCGATTATGGCCGGTGGCATTGGCAGCCGGTTCTGGCCCATGAGCCGTACCGACTATCCCAAACAGTTTCTTGATATTCTGAATACGGGTAAAACCCTGATACAGTGGACCTTCGAGCGCTATGCCGACTTCATTCCCAAAGAAAACATTTATGTAGTTACGTCTGAAGAATACGCCGACATTGTAAAAGAACAACTGCCCGGCCTGCCGGTAGAAAACATCCTGGGCGAGCCTTCCCGCAAAAATACCGCGCCCTGCATCGCTTATATCTCTTTCAAACTCCTGCAGAAAGACCCGAAGGCGAGTCTGATTGTAGCCCCTTCCGATCACCTGATTCTCGACACCATTGCGTTCAAAAAAGTTTGTCTCGAAGCCCTGAGTTTCGTCAACAAACACAACGCGTTCATAACACTCGGCATCAATCCCACGCATCCCAATACCGGCTACGGCTATATCCAGTTTGAGCAACACGCCGTTTCAGACAACGTGTACAAGGTGAAAACCTTCACGGAAAAGCCCAACCTCGAATTGGCCAAAACCTTTGTAAGCAGTGGCGAGTTTCTCTGGAATGCCGGCATTTTTGTTTGGCAGGTAAAAAACATCATTTCGGCTTTTGAACAGTACCTGCCCGAGATTCACGAACTCTTTAATGCAGAAAAAGAACAGTTCAACACGCCGGGCGAAAAAGCCGCACTGGAGCTGATTTATCCGCAATGCACCAATATTTCGATCGATTTTGGCATCATGGAGAAGGCGAATAATGTGTACGTCATTCCCTCTTCTTTTGGCTGGAGCGACCTGGGTACCTGGAATAGTGCCTACGATAATTTCGACAAAGACTACCTCGACAATGCCGTTGCCGGCAACAATGTGGTGGTAATTGATGCCACCAAGTGCATGGTGCATGTTCCCAACGAAAAACTGGTCTTGCTACAGGGACTCGACGATTTTATAGTGGTGGATACCAACGATGTTCTGCTGGTTTGCCAAAAATCAAAAGAACAGGAAATCAAAAACTACGTTACCGAGGTGAAGAGGAAAAAGGGGGAAAGGTATCTTTAGTGCCGCCCTTTATACTGTTTTTACCAGTAATATTGCATAAGCCCTCGGTCATTACCGAAACCCGTCCGCCAGAACAACTGCTGCTCTTTGTACAAAACGGATGTAATGACAAGATACAATTACGCCTCAGGCGCGCCCTGGGAAGATCGCGTTGGCTACAGCCGCGCCGTAAAAGTGGGAAATACCATTGAAGTAACTGGTACCGTTGCCCTCAACGAGCACAACGAGGTGGTGGGCGCCGGCGATGCCTATGCCCAAACAAAATTTATACTGGAAAAAATTGCCAAAGTGCTGGAAACGGCCGGCTCAAACGTCAAAGATGTGGTTCGAACCCGGTTATTCGTGACCGATATCAGCCGCTGGGAAGAATATGGCCGGGCGCACGGCGAGGTTTTCCGGGATATTCGCCCCTGCACCACGATGGTGGAAGTGAAGGCGCTGATCGCTCCCGAATACCTGATCGAAATTGAAGCAACTGCTATACTTATCAGTTAATTATAAAGTGTACTCTTCATCATGCAGAAACAGATCGCTTACTTTGACAACCTGGTTGAGTCTTTCAAAAATACCTCCGGCGCCCCTGAACCAAAATCACCGCATTTCGACTTGGTACGTTTTGAAGACTTTCCGAATCGAATCCAAGACGGCGCCGGCAACCCTTTTCGCCTGAACGCTTTTGTAATTGGTTTGGTGACCGGTGGCAGTTTTGAACTGAATATCTCCAACCAGGTTTTTAAAGTAGAAAAAGGTGCCCTGTATTTTACTTCTCCCTGGCATATTCGCCAATATGCGAATGTGCACGATTGGCAGGGTTATCTTCTCTTCTTCACGCCTGATTTTATTTTTCAATACCCGCAAGGCGAATATATTTTCCGCGAATTCCGCTTCTTCCATACCGAAAACGGATTGCTGGTAACGCCCGACAGCGCACAAAGCGAAAAACTCTTAACCGACCTCAACCAGATGTACGCGCTGTTACACAGCGAACATCCCGAGCGGCTCAAGATGCTGTATCACTACCTCAATATTTTCCTGTACGAATGCAAATCGATGTTTGTGGCCGATACGCCGGCCATTAGCAATGGCAAAGACAGCACGCTCAACAATTTCCTGCAATCGCTGAACAATTATTTTATCGAACTCAACAAGGGCAAAAAAGACAAGGCCCTCACCTTAAAATATGTAGCCAACGAATTGCACCTGCATCCCACCTACCTGAGCAACCTGCTGAAACAACAAACCGGCAAAACAGCGGCGCAATTGGTGCGGGAGCGACTGATCCTCGAAGCCCAGTCCTTGTTAAAAAATACAGATATGACCGTGGCCGAAGTGGCTTACTATCTGCACTTCAAAGACAATTCGAATTTTGCGAAATTCTTCCGGCACCAGGTCGGCGCCAGCCCATCTGACTACCGCGAACATGCCCGCAGTTCACAAAGCTGATGCTTATTTTTGCCGGATGTCAGTCATTCCCGACAAACTGCCGTTTGTAGGCACCACCATCTTTACCACTATGAGTGCCCTGGCTACAGAAACGGGCGCGATCAACCTGGGACAAGGCTTTCCCGATTTTTCCATGAGCCCGGTGCTCACCGATCTCGTTTGCCAGGCCATGCGCGATCAGCACAACCAATATGCGCCTATGGCGGGATGGCTGCCGCTGCGCGAAGCCATCGCCGAAAAGATTGATTTTCTCTATGGCGCCCGCGTTAACCCAGCCACAGAAATCACTATTACGCCCGGCGGCACCTATGCCATCTATACGGCCCTCACTTGCTTGTTGCAGCCGGGCGATGAAGTGATCGTATTTGAGCCGGCGTATGATTCTTATATACCGAATATTGTAGTGAATGGCGCCAAGCCCGTATTGATTCCGCTGACCGATCAATTCCGCATCCCCTGGCAACAGGTTACTGCGGCTATTACCGAAAGAACCCGTGCCATCATCATCAACTCGCCGCACAATCCCACCGGCACCATTTTGCACGACGATGATATCGCGGCGCTGCAACAACTTATACAAGATCATCCGCTCTATATCATCAGCGATGAAGTGTATGAACACCTCGTGTTCGACCAACAGCCGCATCGGTCTATTCTTGCGCATCCTGTTTTGCGGGCACGTGCCTTTGTCTGTTTTTCTTTCGGCAAAACCTATCACTGCACCGGTTGGAAAATCGGCTATGCAGTTGCACCACCCGCACTTAGCAGCCTGTTTAGAAAACTGCACCAGTTCAACTGTTTTAGTTGCCACACACCGGTACAAGTGGCCCTGGCAACTTATTTGCAGCACCGGGAAGCCTATCTCGAACTGGGCAAGACCATGCAGGCCAAACGCGATTATTTTTTATCACTCCTGCAAAACAGCCGCTTCGATTTTCTGCATTCGGGCGGCAGTTATTTTATATGCGCCCGCTACCATCGCATCCATGATGGGAATGATGCGGCTTTTGCCGAATGGCTAACCCGACAACACGGCGTGGCCACCATTCCCCTTTCTGCTTTTTATCAGCAGAAAACCGATAGCAAACTGATTCGCTTTTGTTTTGCAAAAGCTGACTCAACCCTTGAATTGGCCGCAAAAAAACTGTGCGCCGTCTAAATATTGCCTATGCGTCACCTGGTTAAAACCTATCAGCTCTTTTTAGATTACCTGAAAAAACGGCTGAGCAGGTTGCAATTCATGATGTATGCCGCGGTTATCACCGGACTAATCGCCGGCCTCGCCGCAGTACTGCTGAAAACCCTGGTTCATTTTGTGGGCGAATGGATCAAACGCCCGGGCAAACCCGACCTGGTTTATCTTTTGTTTCCAACCCTTGGTTTAATACTCACTGTTTTTATCACCCGTCGTTTTTTTAATGGCCTGCTCCAAAAAGGCATTGGCATGGTGCTGCGCGCCATCGCCGGCAAAGCCGCGTATATTCCGCTGGCCGATACCTATAAACATATTGTTACCAGTTCCATGACAGTGGGACTCGGCGGATCGGTTGGTTTGGAATCACCCATTGTGGCCACGGGCGCAGCCATTGGTTCCAATACCGCGCGACTAAACGGCATGGAATACCGCGAACGCACCTTGCTGATTGCCTGTGGGGCCGCTGCCGGCATTTCGGCCGTATTCAATGCCCCTATTGCGGGTGTGATCTTTGCCATTGAAGTGTTGCTTACTGAAACCGTTGTCAGTTATTTTATTCCGCTGATGATCGCTTCGGTTACCGGCGCCCTCTGTTCTAAAATCATTTTGCAGGAAGAAACCCTTTTCAATTTCCGCCTGCAACAGGCTTTTGATTACCACAATGTGCCCTTTTATATTTTACTCGGATTTGCCGCCGGTTTTATTTCGCTTTACTATTCCAGAACCTTTAAGAAAGTAGAGCGCCGCATCCACGATTTGCAAGTGAAACCTTATACCCGCGCAGTTATGGCAGGCGCGCTGCTGGTGGTATTGCTCTTTGTTTTTCCGCCGCTGTATGGCGAAGGGTATGACACCATTCGTTTACTGGCCAATGCCAACCAGCAATTGATTACCGACAAATTTCTTGGCCGGCACCTGCTCAACGGCTGGGGACTCATCGCCTTTGCCGGTGCCATTATTTTGATGAAACCCGTGGCGGCCGGTATCACCCTCGGTGCCGGCGGAAACGGCGGTAACTTTGCCCCCTCGCTGTTTGTCGGCGCCTACCTTGGTTTTTTCATCAGCCGCCTGGCCAATGCCAGCAAATGGTTACAGTTGCCCGAAGGCAATTTCAGTTTGGTAGGAATGGCAGGCGTACTAAGCGGGGTGATGTATTGTCCGCTGACCGCCATCTTCCTCATTGCCGAAATCACCAATGGGTACGAATTATTCATTCCGCTGATGATTGTTTCGGCCATTTCCTATTTTATCGTCCGCAATTTTGAACCCTATTCGATGGAGACCCGGCAATTGGCCCTGGAGGGACAGATTTATACGCATCGCAAAGAAGACAATATTTTGTTCGGCCTCCGCCCGCTTGATTTTTTGACCGAAGAATACCAGACCATCGACCAAGACAAACGCCTGAACGACCTGGTAGAGCTGATCAAAAAAAGCAAACACAATATCTATCCCGTGGTGGATGCCGATCACCGTTTTGTGGGTATTGTTGAACTCAACGATGTCAAAAAGCAATTGTTCGATACCGCCGCTTTCTGGAAAACAACGGTTCGCTCGATCATGAAGCCAGCGCCTGAAATCATCCTGGCCGACGAGCCCATGAAAAAAGTCATGGAAAAAATGGACCTTACCCAAAGCTGGTACCTGCCGGTACTCGATGCCGACCGCCGTTTTCTGGGCTTTATCTCCAAATCACGGATTTTTGAAAAGTACCGGGCGTCGCTTGCGTCACAAACCGATCTGTATCAATCAGATAGCAGCAACTGACAAATTTAGCCTTTTAATGTCATTCTAATTTGGGCGCCCCAACCCCGGGGCGGGTAATTTGTTACTTTAGTACCGATCAATTCTCTGCATATGTCTGATATCAGCATTTTATTGGTGGAAGATGAAAAGAAAATCGCCGAAACCCTGAAAAAGGGATTGGAAGAACAGCAATACGCCGTTACCCTGGCCTATGATGGCGCCATCGCGCGCAAGCTTTTCGACAACCACGATTATGACTTCATCATCGCTGACATCAACCTGCCGGGCATGAACGGTTACGAACTGTTGAAATACGTGCGATCCACCAACCAACAGGTACCTGTATTAATGCTGACTGCACTCGGCAGCACCGAAGACAAAATTGAAGGGTTCAATAAAGGGGCAGATGACTATATTGTAAAGCCATTTGACTTTGCTGAACTCGTGGTGCGCATCAGGGCTTTGCTGAAAAGAACGCAGTCGGTTCATACCATCGGAAAAAATATTCGCGTAAACGATCTGGTCATCAACTTAGATAGCAAAGAGGTTTCGCGGGCAGGCAATCCGATCCAGTTAACGGCGAAAGAATTCCAGTTGCTGGAATACATGATCAAAAACAAAAACCGGGTGGTGTCAAGAGCCGATATCGCACTGAATGTTTGGGATATCGATTTTGACACCGGCACCAATGTGATTGACGTGTATGTAAACTTTCTCCGCAAAAAAATTGACCGCGACTACGACCAGAAACTGATCCACACGCAGGTAGGCATGGGCTATGTGCTGAAAGAAAGCGTTTGACGTGACCATCCGCACTAAAATCACCTTGCTATTCACCTTTCTGGTGGCAATATTGCTATTGCTGACCGCCTTCTCTGTTTATTATTTTTCCACCCTGCAACGCGCTGCCAACTTTGAAACAAGATTGTATGGCCGTTCACACAATGTGGCGCAACTGTTTCGCCTGTTCGGCGATTCCAGCCAGCGAATTCTAACCAGCATTGACTCCAGCAATTCGCAGTTTTATACCCGCAAATCTGTGCACATCTATAGCAGCAACAACCGGCGACTCTATGTATATAACAGCCGGCCCGAAGATGAGTTCCTGTTATCAGACGAACAGTTGCGGTATATTATCGGCAAGGGCGAAACGGCTTTTCGACTGGGCGATCGCGATGCTTTTGGCCAGTACGAAAAAAATGCACCTACACCCTTTGTGGTGGTGGTGGCGGCAGAAGATACCGACGGACAAATATGGCTTACCCACCTGCGCAAGATCCTCATCGGCTCCTGGTTTGCCGGTACCCTGTTGAGCATGGCAACGGGTATTTTGTTTAGTCGCCAGTTGGTGCGGCCCATCACCTCCATCATCGAAGAAGTGCAAAATATCAGCACCCATAACCTTAGCCAGCGCATTTATGCGGGCAGCGGCCAGGACGAATTGTTTCAACTCGCTAACACGTTCAACGACCTCCTCAACCGGATGCAGGAATCTTTCATCACGCAGCGTCGATTTATCTCCAACGCTTCGCATGAATTGTCTACACCACTCACGTCGATTTCCTCACAACTGGAAGTGACCTTGCAGAAAAAAAGAGCGGAAGAAGAATACCGCGCAGTATTGGTCTCGATACAAGAAGATGTGCAGCAGATGCGCCAGCTCACCAAAAGCTTGTTGGAAATTGCGAAAACAGGACACAAGGGCAGCATTGAGCTCGACGAAGTCAGGTTGGATGAAGTGCTGTTGAAATCGGTTGCTGCGGTGAAAAAACTTTCGGCCGAATACCAGGTAGCGCTTCATTTTGAGGGCTTTCCCGAAGACGAAAAAGAGTTCATGGTATTCGGAAACGCCGATCTCTTGTTCAGTGTTTTTTCCAATGTTATTGAAAATGGTTGCAAATATTCACCCGACCACAGCAGCTGGGTATTGCTCCGGTTTTCTGAAACCAATATCCAGGTGGATGTAATCAACAAAGGCAATCCGATTGAACAGGAAGAGATCGAAGAGATCTTTCAGCCTTTTTACCGCGCGGCCAAAACAAGTCACGAAAAAGGATTTGGACTCGGCCTGGCCCTGGCCCGCCGCATCATCCATATACACAAGGGACAAATTAATGTGTTGTCTGCTGATACTGAGGTCACCACGTTCCGAATTGAGTTGCCCACCCTCGATTGCTTCCGGATTTAATTTGCTTTTAACCGCCGTTTGTTGAGTGCTTGGCCAATAGGGCACAAATTTACCGGGTGGAAAGAATCGTTCACCAGATATTGGTTGTGCTCGATGACTTCGATCGTTGTGGAAACCAGTTGACGCAGGCTATCCAGCTCGCGAATCTGTTGAACAGTGATATCCACTTGTTACATGTATTGCGACCCGGCTGGGCAGCCAACCGACGCCAACAGGCTACCGCGCAACTCCGCGAAATACAAACCAGGCTGATTCCGCAACTGGGCAAGGGCCATCTATTGCATAGCCAATGCGCTACCACTGATCCGCACAAATTCATTTTGCACTATTGCGAACGCTACGTGATTGACCTGGTCATGCTGCAGCAACACCGACCGCGTCCCTGGAGTCGTTTGTTTTTCAAATTGAATATTGAAAAGCTCGCCAAAGAATTGAGTTGTCCGCTGATCAATATTCCCGCCAGTCACCAGCCCGGTCATTTCAAAAACATTATTCTACCGGTTACTGACCAGTTGCCTTTGCGCAAAATGCATTTCGCTTCCTTTCTGACCGAGCAACAGGAAGCAACTGTTTTTCTGGTGGGCGAACAAACTTCTCATTTACTCGAAAGAACAAAACAATTGCTGGCAGAGAACACCCAATTATCCATTGCGTTTTTGCCGGCGGATAACAACAATATAGCGCAGGCTTCTCTTCGATATGCGCGCGAACTAGGGGCTGACCTGATTTTGGTGGAAGCGGGCACCGAAAGTCGCCTGCCTGGTTTTTTGAACAGGTTGTTCGAACGATTTTTATTTTCTGCTTCACCCGTTCCCGTCATGGCGGTGTAAGCAGCAACAAGATGGTTTTTTGTATGTTGGTTTTTTGGGTATGAGGCAGTCAGCGCAAGACTGCCTCTCTTTTTTCGCGATACAGCTTTAGGTGAAATAGCTTTATGCGATATAGCCCAGCAGCAGGCAAATACCTACAATCACGGGCGAAGGCAGTTTCGAATACAACAACAAGGCCCAGGTACCGGCAATCACCATCACATTCATAAAGCCATGTTCGGTCCATTCATGCAGCGAAATATCTTTCAACATATACACGCAGGAGGCGATCAAAATACCCACCACGGTTGCGTTGATGCCTTCCAGGGCTCGAAACACCACCGCATATTTTTTCAGGTTGTTCCAGATCGGGAAAAAGAACAAGACAAGAAACAAGCTGGGCAAAAAAATCGCCACCGCTCCAATAATACAACCCGCAACCTGCCAGCCCGTGCCGCGGTCGCTCATGGCAATGCCCCCCATAAATGAGGCAATAGAAAACACGGGGCCAGGTATGGCACGCACCATACCTGCGCCGGTATAAAATTCATCGCGGTTTATTTTAACAACATTGGGGTTTTCGCGAACCACTTTATCTGACTCCGGCCTGATCACAAACTGTTCATACATCATCGCCACTAACATTTGTCCGCCGCCAAACACCAGGCTCCCAAAACGATAGGTATTCTCAAACAGGTTGATTGGTCGTCGATTCGGCCAGTCTTGCTTACGCGCTTGTTCACTGAGCAAACCCGCCAACGCAAAAACCACCAGGAACAACCAGATATTGCTCCATTTAATTTTTTGTGGCTTTTCATGCACTTGCGGAATTCTTCGATCGCTGAGATTGGTCACAAAGCCACCCACAATAATCAGCAGGGGAATCATCCAGGGTGCTTTGAAAAAAGCAAAAGTGAGTGCCCCGGTCATGACCATGATTACGCGTGTAATGGTATTGTGAATTGACATCCTAAACGCCATCATCGACGCATAGGCCAGAAAACCGATGGTCATAGGCGCGATATACCTAAACAAATTGCTTTTGGCCGACTGGCTGTCGAAATAGCGTACCAGAAAACTCAGGCCACCCATTAATATACAGGCGGGTAAAATCCAAATCAACAAAGTGAGAACAGCCAACGGTATGCCGCCGCGTTTGTAACCGATTAGCGTCACCACCTGTGTGGAAGATGCGCCGGGCAGCAATTGGCAGAAGGCATTGTATTCAACCAGTTCCTCCTGGCTGAGGTCGCGCCGGCGATGCACAAATGTTTTCAGCATCATACTAAAATGACCCTGCGGTCCGCCAAAAGCGGTCAGGCTATACATCAATACAGCCTTTAAAAACGGAACATGCCGCATGAGGACCATGGCGATAAAATTATTTAATTATTACCGGCTACAGAGTTTATTATAAGCACAATGGACACATTTTTCCACCAGGTTGGTTTGGTTGAAAGGTATGGACGGATCGAATATTTCTACAATGACTTCCATCAGTTTTTCCCAAATCGCTGCTTCATACTGCGCGAAAGCAAGATGGTCTATTTTTTCTGGGGTGCCTGTCTCCTTCAACACAAATTGCCAGGAGAAGTCTTCGGGCGATTTACCCATGGCCCGTACATCATAGATACCGGTTTCTACCGAAATTTTTTCCCGCTCCTCCCGCTGCAATACCCAGGCATATACCAGGGTCTGCAAGGCTGCTTTATTGCGTTGGGGGTTCTCCCGGTCAAACATAGACGCTATCGACTGAATCTTTCTTTCGTCGGCGCCGGTTTTATAGTCGATGATGCGGTACACGCCTTCCTTCCAGTCAATCCGGTCAACATATCCCCCCAACCAGATCATTTCTTTTTTCCCACTAACGGTGATGGGTACCTGCACCGCGAGCTGCCTTTCCATCGACACCAGTGAAAATGGCGCGTAGACCTCATCAACCGCCAATACCTTTTTTGCGTAGCTGGCAATAATCTCCCGCAAAACCAGGAAGCTTCCGCTAAACACAAAGGGTTTATCTGTTCCGGTTAGTACTTCACTGAACGCTTTGTCCAACGCTGTTGGCAGTTGCGCCCGCATGTATTGAATGTCGGCCTTATCGACCTTCTCCCTTTTTTTCTGTGTCACCAGATCGGTATACAAATTCTCCAGCACCCGGTGAAAAATGGTACCCACTGTTTTCGCATCGAGCTCGGTCAGAAAAACCTCGGGCTCTTTTATTTCAGCGAGCTGACTAAAATAGAATTTCAGTCGGCAGTCAAGATAGTTATTGATGGCTGTGGGCGTTAGCTTCTTGTGCACATTGGTAAACCGTTTCAACAAACCCAACACCGGCTCCGTTTTTTCCACCTGGATGGCTTCTTTCCAATACGCTTTCAATGGAATTGAAACCTGTTTCTTCACCAGGTCCATCTTGGTTTCATAGGCCAGTTGCGCCAAAAAGCGACTGGGCTCGCCGGTGCTCTGGTCGGTGACCAGGGTATTATAAGTCATCCACGCCCTCGACGACCGCTGCAACAAACGATAAAACACATACGCAAAAATGCTGTCCTGGTTTTCAAGCACACTTAATTGGTAAGCGCGTCGAATGCTGTCGGGCAAAAAAGTAGGCGCAGCCGACCGCTTTGGCAAAATGCCGTCGTTCACCTGCAGCAGGATATACTGTTCAAAATCGAGTCCGCGGCTCTCTAACAAACCCATGATCTGGAGCCCTTCCAGCGGTTCGCCTTCGAGCGGAACCGATAAACTGAAAAGACTCATTTGAATTGTGTCGGCCACGAACCCGATCGACAAGTGCTGACTGAATGTTGACAGCAGTCCTTCCAAGCGGTTCAGTTGTTGCCAGGCGGCGGTGGCCAGCTGTCGTAGCATGTCTGTTTGTCGCGCTTTATTGCCGGCACCCGACCACCATTGCAACAGGTTCCGGATGCCATCGAACAAGGCCATGGGGTCGGTTAGCGGTGTAAAAATTTTTTGCAACAGTGGATCGCCTGTTGCCAGCAAGGCCGATACCGGTATGCGAATACTAACTTCTTGCTGTAGCTGCTTGCGCAGCGCCACCGCCGGCTCGTATGCCTGTAACCAGGGATGTTCCAGCAACTGAAACACTGGTTCGTAAAAAACATATTTGTTCTGCTGCTGTGCAGCGCCCACTGCATATTTTAAATAGGCCAACACGAGTGGGTAGATCACCGATCGTTTCAACGCATAGCCCATGGTGATATTGACCTTTATACCCGGCGGTAACGACTGCAGCACCGGCTCTAATTGGCTTTCATCGGCCAGCAACAGGGCCGTTTTTTCGGGATGCGTTTTCAGGTCTTCAATCTCTGCCAATAGTTGTGGCACCAGTCCCGCCTGCGCCGCATCACCCTCCACCATCAACACTTCAATGCGCTTCTTTGATGACCTGATGGTATCGCCTGCCGCCAGTTCGTTGCCAAAAAGCTGCAGGTTGCGCCTGATGAAGCGTCCCGCCTCCTGCAAGGGGTCATCGATATAATGCAGGTCGGCATCAAAATAAAACAAGGCACGACCCGCTTCTTTATAGTTTGTAAAAATTTTTTGCTCCGACTGGTTCAGGGCGTTAAAGCCCACAAAAGCAATATGACTATAGGCCGCATCAAAATCGGTCTTGTCGTGCTGGCCGGCTGCCAGGGCCCGGTACGCAGTGCCAGTGTCGATCAATCCCTGCTTTGCCAGTTTTTCCGAAAATCGGTTATAGATGGCCGGTAGTTTCTCCCAGAGCCGGATGAATTTTTCTTGCTGCCGACTCATCCGGTGAATGGAAAAACTCGACCAGAATCGCTCGAGGTAACGCTGCTGTTCTTCGGTCAGGTAATCGAGCCCGGCCGAGAGCTCACCCATGGCCCTTAGGTTCGCATATACATCACCGATAGACGCACCGTTGGCTTCCAGTTCAGTAAAATCATTCAACAGAATTTCGCTGAAATTGAAAAAATCTTCAAAACGGTTGTTATAGGGCTCATTGGCTTCGCTGAATACTTCTTCGTACGCTTCGAAGAGCAGGAACCGCGACACCAGTTTGTCGGCCGGTAAACGATGGGTGGAAGAAAAGATGAATTCGTGGATCGTCATCATCGGCGGACTCCATATCGGTTCTTCAATCAGTTCGCCCAGCCATTTGCGTAAATAAATCGCTGGACGTTTATTCGGAAACACAAATGCCACCCGGCTCAGGTCTTTTCCGAAACGCTTGTATGCATGTTCCGCTACCTCATATAAAAAAGCATTTGCCGGCATCAGTTGAATAGGTTTCCTTGTTGACGAGGTAATTGCTGCAAGGGCACCAGGGTTTCCTGCAAGCCGTAATATAGATATGCCTGTACCGCGGGGAAGCCCATTTGCTCCAGCAGGGCCTTGTATTCTTCCAGTTGCCGGGCATGCGCGGCTGTGGCCATGCGGGTAAACTTAAAATCGATCAAAATGGTTTCCTCCGCATTGTAAAAAACTTTATCGGGCCGGCGCACTTCGCCGCCTTTTAATAATATCGGTTGCTCGCTGATTACTTTGTATTGACCCTTGTACCATTTGGCAAGTGCGGGTTGTTGCAATACTTTTTCCAGCCGCGCTCGCAGGTCCGGTAATTGTTCGTCTGTCAGTAAGCCCTCGTTGCGCATTGTTTGTAATATGGTATCCATCTCCCGGTGGTGCGGAATGCGTTCCAGCGCCAGGTGCAATAATTTGCCGCGGGTTTGTTCAGGCGATGCGGCCGTTTCCAACAACCATTCATCCGGTGCGGGGGCTTCAAGTGCAGCCACGGCAGTGCCCGCGGTTCTCGGCGCCAGGAAGATAGTATTGGTTTCTTCTTTGTTCTTATGGGCGATAGGTATGTATGGTTGTAGCCAGGCCGAATCAGTAAATGGTATCGCTGCAAAATAATCGGCACTAGGGCTGTTATTATAACCCGTAATGGTCGCCAACAGGTTGCCGACGGTGCTGATCTTGTTTGCTTTTGCCGGCGGCTCCGGTGCGTAGATGCGCAGTTGTCGCCTTGCCCGTGTAAAGGCCACATATAATAAGTTCAGCGCATCCATGATCGATAACAATTGTTCTTCCTGGTAGTCGATCGCGAAGCGGGTTTGCCGCAAGGCCGATGACAGGCGTATCGGCACCCATTCGAGCGGACCATCATTTTTATATTGACACCAGATATTTCCTTTGTCGTTTTCCAATTCCCAATTGGCAAAGGGCAATAACACCGCATCAAAAGCCAGGCCCTTTGCTTTGTGGATGGTCATTACCTGTACTGCCGCACTGCCGCCAACGGAGGGCAAGGCTTTCGAGATAGTATCGTCCTGCCACCAGTCAAGAAATTCCCTGTAGGTCGACTTTCCGTTTTTGGAAAAACCATTCACCAAATCGCGGAAGTGTAAGAGGAAGGCCTGCTCGGTGGTCCACCGGTCCAATTCGAAAATGCGGAACAAGATTTCCGTCGCATCGAACAGGGAAGCCCATCGGAGGCTTTCTTCCTGGCGGGTAAAGGCTTCGGGCAGGAAGTTTTTTGTGTTGTCTTTGTTCAATCGATACAGGGCGGGGTCAGACAAATCCTGCTGCAGCCGAACTGCATTGGCCTGTATCAATTCTGCGCGCGCGAGTTTGTTATCGGGGTTGTATAAATAGGCGATCGCGGCCATCAGCAATTGAATAGCCGGTGAGTTATCGAGTTGCAACGCATCGGCCGATAAAATGGGGTATTGGCAACGCGCTGCTGGTTGTTGCTGGTATTGCAACAGGGTATCGATGATGTACCGGGCTTCGCGGTTGTTGCGAGTAAGCAGCGCGATGCCGCCGGGTTGGATGCCCTGATCAAGGATCATCGTTTCAATGTCGAGTGCAACTTGCGAGAGCACCGGTTCCTGCCAATCGTTCGACCGGCTGCGTCCGGGGTTGAAAAAGCGGATGGCTACCGCGCCGCCCGGCAAGGCACTGGCAGGAACAGCCTGTGCGGTTTCCTGGTAGGCATCGGTGATCATGGAGAAATAATGTGTGTCGCGCAGGCGCTGCAACAGCGCTTCATCTGCCAGGTTCTGCATCTCACTGTTGAACTGTGCCTGCAAAATGGCAGGGGCTGCTGCAAAAAATGCATTGTTGAAAGCGATGATCTCGGGGGCGCTGCGGTAATTTTCCTGCAGGCTGCCCTCGAAAATTTGTTCGGGGAGATAGCCTTTTTTGGCGCCGGATAAAAGGAGTCGCCAGTCGCCATTGCGCCAGCGATAGATGGCTTGTTTTACATCGCCCACCAGCAGGTTGAAATGACCCGATGCAATGGATTGTTCGAGCAGGGGTTTAAAGTTTTCCCACTGAAAACTACTCGTGTCCTGGAATTCATCCAATAGAAAATGATGAAAACGGTTGCCTGTTTTTTCAAAAATAAACGGCGCATCGTTGTCGCGCGTAAGTTCGCGCAACAGGCTATGGGTATCACTGATGAGTAGGCTATTGGTTTCCCGGCGATAATCACCCAGTTGATCAGCCAACACCCGCAACAGGTTTAGGTTGTCGATGTTTTTGAATACCGCGGTTTGGGTATTGTATTCAACGCTGTTTTCTTCGAAATATCGGATGGCTTCCCGCAGTTTGGCGTTTAGGGTGGGATAGACCGCTTCTATTTTTTCGCGTACGTTGTTGTTGACCGTTTTGGTGGACCACTGGCTGAGGTTATCGACGGTGCTCATGGTGGTTTGCGTAGGCGCCTCCAGGTTGCCGTTGGCGAGTTTATTGAAATAGTTGGGAAAGCTCTTGTTGCCGTTTTTGAAATCGGTTATCTCGAGGCCATGCTGTTGAATAATGGCCAGGCCCTCTTCGCCCAGTGATTGCATCTTATTTTCATACACGGCGCTGGCTTGTTTCAAACCCTGGCGCAATTGGCTGAACACCGCATCGGGGTTTTCTATCTGTCGCAGGTTTTCTTCAAAAAGGGTAAATCTTTCTTTGAATATTTCATTGGCCAGGTCCAGCATGGTTTTGGAGAAATCCCAACTCTGGCCTGCATCGATTCTTTCTTCAGCCAGGTCGATCAACCAGCCCAGCAGGTGCTGGTTGCTGTCGATCAGTGAATACATTCTTTCAGCCAGTTCCTGTTTAACCAGGTTGCTGTTGAGTTGTAATTCATAGCCGGCGTTCAGGCCGATTTCAAAAGCAAAAGCGCGAATGATCTGCTGCACAAAACTATCGATGGTGCCCACCGCAAAGCGGGAGTAGTCGTGCAGTATGTGCCGGTAGATTTCATCTGCTTTTTGCTGGAGCAGTGGACCCTGCAATGCCGGGTTTTTTTCGCGAATGATCTGCGCGTATAAACTCTCTTTTCCTTCGGCCAGGCTTTTCAATTCACCGAGTATCCGGCTCTTCATTTCTTCAGTGGCCTTGTTGGTAAACGTGACCGCCAGTATTTCGCGGTATTTATAAGGATGCTCAAATAACAAGAGCAGGTAACGGGAGGCAAGCAAAAAGGTTTTTCCCGAACCGGCGGATGCCCTGTAGATATGAAGCGGCTGATCGTTCATTGGAAAAATCAAATTAGCATTTTTACGCAGAATACATCGTCATTGCTTTTCTTTGACGCAGAAACTTTTACATGGATTGGAACCATTGTTTTTCGCACCGACGTTTTGGGCAGGATTATATTTCTGCAGCCCCGCGCACGCCCTATGAAAGAGATTACGATCGACTTATTTTTTCTTCTGCCTTTCGGCGGCTGCAAGATAAGACACAGGTGTTTCCGCTGCCGGGACCAATTCTTGTGCACAATCGCTTAACGCATTCACTTGAAGTAGCCAGTGTGGGCCGGTCACTGGGCAAGATCGTGGGAGAGGAGATGATCAAACAACTGGGGTCGACCTTGCGCGAGGAAGCGCGCAGTTTTTACCAGGTCGATCTGGGCAGCGTGGTAGCCGCGGCTTGCCTGGCACATGATATTGGCAATCCTTCTTTTGGCCATTCCGGCGAAGCGGCCATCTCGACTTATTTTTTGGAACAGGCCAATGTTTCCTTACAGGGAGAAACCCTGGCGAATCATTTCAACAAAGCCGAGTGGCAGGACCTCACCCATTTTGAAGGCAATGCCAACGCGCTTCGCATACTCACGCACCATTATGGCAACCGGCAGAAAGGAGGCTTTCAGCTAACCTATTCTACTTTGGCCTCCATTGTAAAATACCCGGGCGAATCATTGGCGGCAGATGGCAAAACCCTGCTGACAAAAAAATACGGTTTCTTTCAATCGGAGCTGGCTGCTTTTGCCGAGATAGCATCGGTTTTGCAGATGCCGCGTTTGCAGGAAAATCCCTTGCTCTACCAGCGACATCCTTTCGTTTTTCTGGTGGAAGCGGCCGATGATATTTGTTACCGCGTAATCGATTGGGAAGATGCGCACCGGCTTGGTATTATTGAATCTGCCACCGCAATCGATTTGTTACTTAATTTATTGAGGGCACTGCGTCGGGAGAATATGGATCGCATTCAAAACATTCTCGATGCATTGGGGAATGATCCGCGCGAACAACTCGCTTTTCTGCGCGCACAATGCATCAACTACCTGGTCATACACTGTGCAGAAGTGTTTATGAACAACGAAAAAGCTTTACTAACGGGCAGGTATAACCGCTCTTTGCTCGAGGGCATTGACGACGAAGCGCGGCAGGCTTTGGACGCGATCAACCAGGTAACCATCCGCAAAATTTATAACCATGAAACCGTGGTGCGCATTGAACTGGCCGGGTATGAAGTGATGCGATCGCTGCTGTCGGCTTTTATTCCGGCCGTGTTGTCGCCCGCGCCCAGCCACAAAGACAAAAAACTCTTGCAACTGCTACCGGCACAATATCGGCTGGCAGGGACGGGCGCTTATGAAAAGGCTTTGTCGGTGATCGATTTTGTGGCGGGCATGACAGATTCTTATGCGATGGAATTGTACAAAAACCTGCGGGGGATTAGTTTACCGACGCATACTTAATTGGCTGGCAGGGCAGTAGCCTGTAAGCGCCAATAGCCGAAAAAGGCAATTTTTGCTGTGTGTCTAAAATACGATGGGAGATGGATAGCAGCGCGAGCGGCTGGGGCATGCCATGCTTATGGTAATAGGGCAACCGGTCGATGGCATTTGTGTTGGCGTTTCTGTCAAGATTAAACAGCAATTCGGCCGTGTGCGAGTTTGCTTGCGGTGGGGTCGACTAATGGTTGAGTCGGCGCATGAAATCAATGGGCGAATTGTTGTGGTAAACCAGTGGGCGAGCCAGTGCACTAAGTCGATTTATGTGTAACGACCGTCCTCATCGGACCTCGTTTTAGGTATTCAAAAAATTTGCAATTGATTGATTATAAGCTATTTATAGTATCTGTTTGCTTCAATTTCTAGCCTCACCGGCTCGGGCACCAGGAATTTAATATCCTGGTTTTCTTTGATCATTTGCCGGATAATGGTGGCAGAAATATCAAGCAGGGGGGCATTCACAATGGTCGTCTTTTCGCTGTAGGGGCTCACCAGAAAACCGGGACGCTGGTATACATAGATGGGATATCGCGCCAGCAAGACGGGTGCGTTTTTCCATTTTTCAATGTTTTGGTACCCATCGCTTCCCATCACAATGGAGAATTGGTGTTGCGGAAATTTTTCTGCCAGGTAGGTCAGGGTGTCGATCGTATACGAGGGGCGGGGTAAATGGAATTCGATATCGGAGGCGTGTAAGCCATCCACGCCCTCGATCGCGGCTTTCACCAGGTGAAGTCGGTCGTATTCGTTGAGTAAACCAGTTGCGGGCTTGAAGGGGTTCTGCGGACTCACCACCAGCCAGACCTGCTGGAGAGGCGTATGGGTTCGAACATAGTTGGCAATGATACAATGGCCAATATGGATGGGGTTAAAAGAGCCAAAATAGAGTCCGATTTCCATGCGACTTAGAGCTCTTCCACAAATATATTCTCGGCCTCGTCGATGCGCAGGCTCAGGTTATACCCTGCCACCGTAATGGCGATCGGATCACCCAGGGGTGCTTTTTGCTCAACGCGCACTTTTTCCCCCGGAACACAGCCCATTTCCATGAGCTTTAAAAATATCTCGTTGTTTTCGAAACTCTTGATCACCGCTATTTTTCCGATCCCGATATCCGACAAACGCTTTAACACAGTGGTCGACTGAATGGCCATTAGAAATGATTTACGATTTTTGCCAGGCAATGAACAAAAGTACCGATATTATTGAGTTTCATTATCTCGTGCGGGATTTTAGTTTCCCGCAACGCGGGGCCTGTAAAGACTTCATTGTTCGGCTTTTCCGAAAGGAGGGTATGCCGCTGAAAAGTCTCCGCTACATCTTCTGCGACGATGCGTACCTGCTCGATATCAACCGCCAGTTTCTGCAGCACGATTTTTATACCGATATCATCAGCTTCCCTTTGTCCGCCGCCGGCGAGCCCTTCGAAGGTGAAGTCTATATCAGTATTCCCCGGGTAAAAGAGAATGCCATCACCGAAGGGGAGCCCTTTGCCCGCGAACTCCACCGGGTACTCTTTCACGGTGCGCTCCATTTCTGCGGCTACAAAGACAAAAGCCCCGCCCAGCAAAAAACCATGCGGGCCAAAGAAGACGAATACCTTGCTCGCTACCTGGCTTTCAAATCCAAAAAATAAACCGGCCGCCGGTTTGTTTCACGTGGAACAAACTGGCTTTTCGGGTTTTTTCGGTGGCTGGGTTAGTTACCCGTCGGGTGCGACCCGTCGGGCTTTACCCGACGGGTAGTATCAATGGGTTCTTATAAGGGTGCTGTTTTTCACAACCTGGGGTTCAGGCTCGCCGCCTAAAGGGTGATTGCTGCGCGGTTCGGTTCCATCTGAAACCGGCGAGGGATGTAAGTCGGGTAATTGCTTCTCGCCTTGCGTAAACCAAGTACCTGTCGGGTGCGACCCGACAGGTAGAAACAAAGGCCTCATACAAGTTTCTTTGAACGACGCGGGAACCAGGCAATTCACCCAATGGGTGGCAACTGTACGGCAAGTTACCCCCTTACCGGTGCGGTAAACAAACCGGCAAGCCATTGCCTGGCCGGCATAACCGTACCCGTCGGGTGCGACCCGACGGGTAGTGTGGCCCGCCCTGTTCCACGTGGAACAAACACCCACCCGATTACACATTACTTTATACCAGCACGCCGCCGTACTTTTGCCCCTCAAACATTGCTATGTTTCCTGTTTACGATGTGATTGTGGTGGGTGCCGGACATGCCGGCTGTGAGGCGGCCGCGGCGGCGGCCAATATGGGCAGCTCCGTGCTACTGGTGACCATGAATATGCAGACCATTGCCCAAATGAGCTGTAATCCCGCGATGGGCGGCATTGCCAAGGGCCAAATCGTACGGGAAATCGACGCCCTGGGGGGCTATTCCGGTATTGTATCCGACAAAAGCATGATCCAATTCAGGATGCTGAACTTGTCGAAAGGCCCCGCTATGTGGAGTCCGCGAAGCCAAAACGACCGCATGTTGTTCGCGGCCACCTGGCGAGAACTGCTGGAAAACACGCCCAATGTTGACTTTTACCAAGATACCGTAAAGGGTTTGTTGATCAAAGACCAGCGGGCGAAAGGGGTGATCACCGGACTGGGACACGAAATCGAAGCCCGCGCGGTGGTGGTTACCAGCGGTACTTTTCTGAACGGCATCATCCATATAGGAGAGAAGACCTTCGGCGGCGGTCGCGTTGCCGAAAAAGCAGCGACCGGCATTACCGAACAATTGGTGGCGTTGGGCATGGAAGCCGACCGACTCAAAACCGGCACCCCGCCCCGTATTGATGGCAGAAGCCTCAATTACGCCGTGATGGAAGAGCAGCCGGGTGATGAAACCATCACCGGTTTTTCCTATCTCCAAAAACCAAGTCTGCAACCTAAAGACCAGCGAAGCTGCCATATCAGCTATACCAACCAGCAAACCCACGACATTCTAAAGACGGGGTTTGATAGAAGTCCCATGTACACGGGTCGAATTGAAGGTGTCGGTCCGCGGTACTGTCCGAGTATCGAAGACAAGATCAACCGCTTCGCCGACCGCGAACGCCACCAGATCTTTGTAGAGCCCGAGGGCTGGCATACCGTAGAAATCTATGTAAATGGCTTTAGCACCTCCCTGCCGGAAGATGTGCAATACAAAGCCCTGACCAGCATCAAAGGGTTTGAAAACGCGAAAATGTTCCGCCCGGGTTATGCCATTGAATACGATTATTTCCCGCCCGTGCAGTTGAATTATACGCTGGAAACGAAATTAATAGCGAACCTGTTTTTCGCCGGGCAAATAAACGGAACCACCGGCTACGAAGAAGCAGCCTGCCAGGGCATCATGGCGGGAATCAATGCCCACCTCAAAGTAAAAGAGGAAGCGCCCTTTATACTGAAACGCAGCGAAGCTTATATCGGGGTACTGATCGATGACCTGATTAGCAAAGGCACAGAAGAGCCCTACCGCATGTTCACCAGCCGGGCTGAATTTAGAACCCTGTTGCGCCAGGACAATGCCGACCTTCGCCTCACTGAAATGAGCTATCGCATGGGCCTGGCGAGCCAGGAAAGAATGGAAAAAGTTTTGGCTAAAAAGAACGGCACGACCGAACTTAAAACCTTGCTGGCCGATATCTCTCTCGACCCGCAAACTGCCAACGATTATCTTGAATCGGTTGGCTCCGCACCCCTGCATCAAAAACAGAAACTCGCACAAGTTTTATTGCGACCCAATATTTCGCTGAGCGGTATCAGCAGCCAAATCCCGGCCATCAAAGCAGCGCTCCAGCAATATGACACCGAAACCCAGGAACAGGCAGAAATACAACTGAAATACGATGTCTATATCGAAAAGGAAAAAGAACTGGTGAGCCGAATGAACCAGATGGAATCGCTGGAAATTCCTGACAGTTTCGACTACAGCAAAGTAGCCGCCATCAGCAATGAAGCCCGCGAAAAATTAAAGAAGATCAAACCAAGAACCCTGGGACAGGCAAGCCGCATCAGCGGCATCAATCCCAGCGATGTCCAAATCTTGATGGTCTATATGGGAAGATAATAAGTTATAATATTATATAACTTATTATCTAATAAAAATCAGTACTATACAAGCGATCTCAGCGCCCGCTGCGGAATCTTTTTGCCAATCAGCTTCTCAATATCCCTGATATAGGCTCGTTCTTCCTGGTCGCAGAGCGAAATGGCAGTACCAGTAGAACCCGCCCGGCCTGTTCGGCCAATCCGGTGTACATAGGTCTCCGCCACATTGGGGATTTCGTAGTTTACAACCCATTTAAGCTCGTCAATGTCGATCCCCCGGGCAGCGATGTCCGTCGCGATCAATGCCCTTAATTTGCCCGCTTTAAAGCTATTAAGCGCCAGTTGCCGCGCACCCTGGCTCTTGTCGCCATGAATGGCCGCAGCACCAATGCCTTTTTTGTGCAGGAACCTCGCCAGTTTATCGGCGCCGTACTTGGTACGCGTAAACACCAGCACCGGATCAATTTGTCGTTCTTCCAACAACGCAAACAAATATTCCCGCTTATCGTCTTTACCTACAAAATGCAATTCCTGGGCAATGATCTCGGCCGTAGAAGACACCGGGTTTACCGCCACGGTTTCGGGTTTAAACAGAATAGTGTCCGCCAACTGTCGAATCTCGGCTGGCATGGTGGCTGAAAAGAACAATGACTGCCGCTTCGCGGGAATGAGTTTCAACACTTTTTTTACGTCGTGCACAAAACCCATATCAAGCATGCGATCGGCTTCGTCGAGAATAAAATACCGAAGCTTCGATAAGTCCACCAGTTTCTGTCCCACCAAATCCAACAATCTTCCCGGCGTAGCAATCAAAATCTCTACCCCGCGTTTCAATTGCTCTACCTGTGGCACTTGCGAAACACCCCCAAACAAGGTCATGCTTCTAAAGCGCAGGTATTTACCATAGTCCCGGAAACTTTCTTCCACCTGGATGGCCAGTTCACGCGTCGGTGTCAGCACCAATACCTGGATGCCGTCTAATTTCTTTCCACCCGCACTGTCTTCTGCCAGTAACTGCAATACCGGAATGGCAAAAGCTGCGGTTTTACCCGTACCCGTCTGGGCACAGGCCAATAAATCATGGCGGTGTAATACCACCGGAATGGCTTTTTCCTGAATAGGCGTGGGTGCCACATACCCAGCGTCGGTCAGGGCCTTTAATACAGGCTCAATGACCGCTAATTGCGAAAAATTCAAAACAATAAATTTTAATAATAAAAATCGGTAAGGCTGACCGAGTCACTTTACCCGCCTTACATGCACTCAGCACTTACTCACAAGAAAGGAGGAGAACAAAATAAGAAATGCAAATATAGTATAAATTAACCAATTAAGCCAGCTGCCCGACTGATGGCCAACATCCGATCGATCGGCTTCTTGGCCGCCAGGCGCAGATTTTCTTCCATCAGAATTTCAGGTGCCTCATACTCCATACAGAGGTAAAGCTTTTCTAACGTATTGAGTTTCATATGCGGGCAATCATTACAAGCACAACTATTGTCGGGTGGTGCAGGAATAAAATTCTTCTCGGGGCTCGCTTTCTGCATCTGGTGCAAAATGCCCGTTTCTGTTGCCACGATATAGGCTTGCCCCGAATCCTGTTGGGTATATTTCAGCAACTGGGTGGTGGATCCAATGAAATCAGCAATACGCAATATTGGCTCTTCACATTCCGGATGCGCAATGACCTTGGCTTCGGGGTGACGCAGTTTAAGTTTGCTGATTTTCTCGAGACTAAAAATTTCATGCACCATACAGGCGCCGTTCCACAGTACCATTTTCCGGCCGGTCTTCTTGTTCAGGTAAGCCCCCAGGTTTTTGTCGGGCGCAAAAATAATCGGCGTCTCGGCCGGCACACTCTCAATAATTTTTTCGGCATTGCCGCTGGTGCAAATGATATCACTGAGGGCCTTGATATCAGCCGTACAGTTGATATAAGAAATCACAATATGATCCGGGTATTTCGCTTTGAATTTTTTGAACAGATCAGCCGGCGCCGAATCGGCCAGCGAACAACCGGCATTCAAATCGGGCAACAATACTTTCTTGGTGGGATTCAGAATCTTAGCCGTCTCCGCCATAAAATGTACCCCGGCAAAAACAATGATATCTGCCTGTGCCTTCTCCGCTTGTTGCGCCAAGCCCAGGCTATCCCCGATATAATCGGCCACATCCTGGATATCAGCTTCCTGGTAATAGTGCGCCAGCACAATGGCATTTTTTTCTTTTTTCAACCGCGCGATTTCCTTGAACAAATCCATCGTTGGATCAATCGCCAGGTCAAGAAAACCTTTTTTTCCCAATTCGAGTTGCGCATTTGCTATGTTGATATCTGCCATAATAAATACTATAATACAATATTTTATAAATAACCTATTATTATTAGGACTGTGAATAGGTGGAGAACTATTTTAAACCGCCTTGGAATCCTCAAAAGTACTAGCTTATCCACAGTAATTCACATACAATAAAAACCAATAAACCCTATTCCTATTGCCTTTCCGCCATTTTCCCACAACCGTGGATACCAAAAACACTGTATAATCATTTTAGCACGGCCCTGTTAAATCGATGGGTAAAAAGACCCGATTGTTAGAACCTATTTCCTAAAAATCCGGACCAACCCAAGTTTTACCAAAATTTTCCCCGCTTCGCGGGATGGCTGAACCCGGCTTTTCCACCAAAAACGGCGCTCATTAACATCTTGTGTGAGAAGCTGTTTCACGACAAAAAGTTGCATACCTAAAATCAGCCGAAACCCAGTATTGCCGCGAATTTGCGAGGTTATCCCCAATTTGTTCATATGTCTAATTTGCTTATTTTCGCTCCTCTTTTTTGAAAAACCTATATAATATTAATTAGCTAGCATCATGTCTATTATTCAAAGCATCCGCGACAAAGCTGCCTGGGCGGTGTTTATTATTATTGCGCTCAGCTTGCTTGGATTTCTTTTAATGGATGCCTTTGTCGGAAAAAGTGGCCGCGGATTATTTGGCGGCAACGCCAATACCGTTGGTTCAATCAACGGCGAAAAGCTTGACTATGTGAAGTACCAGACCCGCATTCAACAAACCGAAGACCAATATAAGGCGAACGGCTATCCGATGAATGAAATGATTCGCCAGAATGTGCAAGACCAGGTGTGGAACCAACTGATCGAAGAAAATGTGTTGACTAGTCAATACGAGAAACTCGGACTGGCGGTTACACCCAAAGAACTCGACGATATTTTGTTCGGTGCCAATCCGCCGGCCGACCTGAAACAACAGTTCTCCGATAAGGACGGAAACTTTGATGCCAATGCAGCCCGCGCCGCAATTCGCAATCTCTCGAAATCAAATCCCCAGGTGGCCGAGAATTTTTCGAATCAATACCTGCCGGCACTCATGGAAAGCCGCCTGCGCGATAAATATGTATCACTCTTGTCGAATACATACTATGTGCCGAAATGGATGGCCGAAAAAATGAACGCCGACCAAAACGCACTTGCCGCTATTAATTATGTGGCTGTTCCTTATACCAGCATTAGTGATAGCTCGGCCGATGTGAAAGTGGCCGACAGCGATATCCAGGAGTATATCAATAAGCACAAAGAAGAATTCAAACAAGAGCCCAATCGCAGCATCAGCTATGTTAGCTTCAGCGCCGCGCCGACGGCAGGAGACAGTGCTGCTGTTAGATCAGCCCTGGAAACCCTGAAACCGGATTTTATTGCCAGCAACGATCCTGCCTCTTTTTTGGTACGCAACAACAGTGAACAAAAATTTGCCGATATCTATGTGTTGAAATCAAAACTGCAGGTGCCACATGCAGACACCATTCGCGAATTGCCCGATGGCGCAGTGTATGGACCCTATCTCGATGGAGGTACCTATGCGCTGGCAAAAATGATTTCAAAAAGAAATATTCCGGATAGTGTTAAGTGCCGTCATATTCTGATCAGCACACAAACCGTAGCCGATACAACGGCGAAAGCAAGAATTGACAGCATAGCGGCGGCCATCAAAGGCGGCGCTGATTTTGCTGCACTCGCCTTGCAATACAGCGATGACCAAGGTAGTAAAGAGAAAGGCGGGGCCTATGATTTCAGCTCTATTCAAACCAACCTGGCACCTGAATTTTACAAAGCGATTTTCCTGGGAACTGCGGGCGACAAAAAAATCGTCAAGACCGATTTTGGATACCATTATATAGAGGTGTTGAGCCAAAAGAATTTTGAACCCGCTTACCAGGTCGCCTACCTGAGCCGCGCCATCAACGCCAGTGTAGCCACCGACCAGGCTGCATCCGGTGCGGCCAACCAATTTGCCGGCGAAAGCCGTAACGCAAAAGCATTTGACGAAAATGTTAGCAAGGGCAACCTCGCAAAATTGCTTGCGACCGATATCAAACCAAACGACATTACAATTGCCGGTGTCGGTGCCAGCCGCCCCTTGGTTCGTTGGATTAACGACGCCAAAATTGGGGATGTATCTGAACCGTTTCCGATCGACGATAAATATGTAGTCGCTATGCTCACCGAAATCAACAAAGAAGGAACGGTGTCGGCAGCGAAAGCACGTCCGCAGTTGGAACTGATTCTCCGCAACCAGAAAAAAGCCGGCGTGATCACGAAGAAAATCGGCACCGCAAATACACTTGATGCCATTGCAGCGGCAACGCAAACGACGGTGATGACGGCCGACAGTGTTCGGTTCTCTACGCCCTTTGTTGCCGGTATCGGCCAGGAACCCAAGGTGGTCGGTGCTTCTTTCGATACCGAAAACCAGGCAAAGCCCTCGCCTGCCATTCCAGGCAATTCAGGTGTATTCGTGCTGAAAACAAACCGCGTATCTGCCCTCTCCGATGGCGGCGTGAATATCGACGAACAGCGGAAAGCCCTGATGATGCAATCCCGCCAAATGTCGGGCTATCGCTCCGTTGAAGCCTTGCGCAAATCAGCCAGCGTAAAAGACGAACGCGCCAAAATACTGTAAGCCACCGCTGGCCATCCAATCTCAAATAACCTACCCGTCGGGTGCAACCCGACGGGTATTTTTATCTCCGTCCCTCTGCGATCTTTGCGAGCAACCCCGCCCCGCCATTGCGAGCAACCCCGCCCCGCCATTGCCAGCCAACCC